>NZ_CP026167.1:3624390-4832521 GCF_002902985.1 Leclercia sp. LSNIH1
CGTACTCTTTCCCGGCAATGACCGCCAGCGGGATGCCATCCTGCTGATATTTCATCGCCGCATCATAGATTGAGATCACTTCGGTTCCGGGCAGATAGCGTGTCATTCCGCCTTCCACCCCAGGCACCATCTCGTTGCGGATACGAATATTGGCGAAGGTGCCACGCATCATCACTTCATGGTTGCCGCGACGCGAACCGTAGGAGTTGAAGTCCCGTCGCTCTACGCCACGACTCTGGAGATAACGTCCTGCCGGGCTATCCGCTTTGATACTGCCTGCCGGGGAGATATGGTCGGTGGTCACCGAGTCACCGAGGATGGCCAGCACGCGCGCGCCGTGGATATCTTCCAGCGGTTTGGGTTCTGCCAGCATCTCGTCAAAGAACGGGGAGAGACGGATATAAGTGGAATCCTCCTGCCAGCTATAGGTATCTGAGCGCGCCACTTCAATGGTTTTCCACTCCGGCGTGCCTTCAAACACTTCGGCGTACTCTTTGCGGAACATGTCGGTAGACACTTTTTCAACCGCAAGGGCAATTTCCTGTGCCGATGGCCAGATATCTTTTAGATAAACCGGATCCCCTTTGCGATCGTATCCCAGCGGATCGGTTGCCAGATTGATATTCATGTTGCCCGCCAGCGCATAGGCCACCACCAGCGGCGGAGAGGCCAGCCAGTTGGTTTTAATCAGCGGATGGATACGTCCTTCAAAGTTACGGTTGCCCGAGAGCACCGCCCCTACCGTCAGATCGCCCTGCTTGATTGCTGTCTCGATAGGTTCCGGCAGCGGCCCGGAGTTGCCGATACAGGTGGTACACCCGTAGCCCACCAGGTTAAAGCCCAGCTCATCAAGATACGGCGTCAGGCGGGCCTGTGCCAGATAATCGGAGACCACTTTCGAGCCCGGGGCCAGCGAGGCTTTAACCCATGGCTGGCGTTTCAGGCCGAGGGTAACCGCTTTTTTCGCCAGCAGCCCCGCCGCCATCAGGACGCTGGGGTTCGAGGTGTTGGTGCAGGAGGTGATGGCCGCGATCGCAACCGCGCCGTCCGGGAGTTGGTACTGCTGGCCGTTCATGACGTAATCAATGGGCCGGCGATCCTTCTGTGTGGTATTGACCTCCAGTTCAGTGCTGGCGGCAAACGCCTTAGGTACATCCGGCAAAGCCACCCGGTCCTGGGGACGTTTCGGCCCGGCGACGCTGGCCTCTACATCGCCCATATCCAGCGCCAGGGTGCTGGTGAACACCGGTTCATCGCCCGGATTACGCCACATCCCCTGTGCTTTGGCGTAGGCTTCCACCAGCGCGACCTGCTCGCTGCTGCGACCGCTAAGGCGCATATACTCCAGCGTCACGCCGTCAATGGGGAAGAAACCGCAGGTAGCGCCATATTCAGGCGCCATATTGGCGATAGTAGCCCGGTCTGCCAGCGGCAGAGAGTCGAGGCCGTCACCATAGAATTCTACAAACTTACCCACCACGCCGTGCTTACGCAGCATCTGGGTGACGGTGAGCACCAGGTCGGTGGCGGTAATGCCCTCGCGCAGCTTGCCGGTTAGCTTAAAGCCGACCACATCCGGGATTAGCATTGAGACCGGCTGGCCGAGCATGGCGGCCTCGGCTTCGATACCCCCTACTCCCCAGCCCAGCACGCCAAGTCCGTTGATCATGGTGGTGTGGGAGTCCGTGCCGACCAGCGTATCGGGGTAGGCCACCCACTCCTTATCCTGCAGTTCACTCCACACCGCTTTGCCGAGATACTCCAGATTGACCTGGTGGCAGATACCGGTGCCAGGTGGGACGACGCTGAAGCGACTGAACGCCTGCTGGCCCCACTTCAGAAACACATAACGTTCGTGGTTACGCTCCATCTCCAGACGCACGTTCTCTTCAAACGCCTCATCATCGCCAAAATGGTCCACGGTCACCGAGTGGTCAATAACCAGGTCAACCGGGGAGAGCGGGTTCACTTTTGCGGTATCGCCCCCCAGGCGTTTTACCGCTTCACGCATTGCCGCCAGATCAACCACCGCCGGGACGCCGGTGAAATCCTGCATCAGCACCCTGGCCGGACGATAGGCGATCTCCCGGTCGGCGTGGGCGTTCTGCAACCATCCGGCCAGGGCGTGAATATCCTCAGCCGTAACGGAGAGGTCATCCTGCCAGCGCAGGAGGTTTTCCAGTAACACTTTAAGTGACTTGGGTAAGCGCGCAATATCCCCAAGTTCCTTTGCGGCCAGTGGCAGGCTGTAGTAGTGATAGGTTTTGTTCTCAGCCTGCAATGTGTCCTTACTGGCTTCGCGTAGGGTTAACGACATAAGCTCCTCCTTAATTACCGGGATTGCGATGCCCTGACTTTTATCAGGGCCGTAATTAAAGATAACACATCGTCACCGTAACGATTTGATAACAACTCAAATGGACAAATTCAGTGCGAAAAGAAGGCATAAAAAAGCCCCGCGGGCGCGAGGCTTTCATCATTCACTGTAGGGTGAGCCAGAGTAGCTGACACCAGAAGAGGATCGAGAGGGAAAAGGCGGCCATCCACGACCAGTATTTAGCTCCGGATATATTATTCATCATTGCGGCACCACGCTTTATTAATTTATTGCTCGCTGAGTTTGTCTCAGTTCGGTATTGCTGATGTGTATTTATTAAAGAGTACAAAAGCGCATCGGATTATTATCGCCCGGGGCTGATAATAAGAATTATTGTTTTTTGTCTTCGTCTTCTGCGAAGAGATCAATGAAAGCTTGTTGTACAGGCGATAGCTTCCAGGATGCCGGGACGTTACCTGTAGATCCATTACGGACTTTGCGACGCGTGTCACGCTGCTGACATACAGGCTTCACTGCTTCACTACGCCCCTGAACCGCCATGCTTAACCCCAGAATTTCCAGATAAGTAAAGCCACCACTACCCAAAACAGGGTGGAGCCGAGAAACACCGCCAGCCAGGCTTTGCGCTTAAGTCCTGGGTCCCTTTGCGGCTCTTGACGTCCTGACGGCATTGCTAACCCCATACAATCGATTTCGCTTATCATTTGAATACCAAACAATTGGTATAAGTAATCGTAGTTGAGATAAATCCTAAAGAAACTTTAGTCGAAGATCCAGCGAATTTACGAATCGTCTGGCATGAAATAGTTAATCTTTTGAGCGGAAATATATAAATGAAACGTGGGATTTGCATAGCTGCAAAATATTTTCTATTTTTGTCACGTTTTTACAACTGACTCATGAAAAAAACGCCATAACGTTATGGTTATTGTGAGAAATGAACGCAGATCGGGGGGATTTAATTCGGGTCTTAAGAGAAATAACGGTATCTCTCCCGAATGAAAGATACCGGAGGGTATTATTTTTCAGGCAGCTTAATATCTTTAAACATCGCTTCGATATCGTCGTTAGAGCGCAGCGCCACCGCCGTATCTACCACGTCACGGGTCAGATGTGGCGCAAATCGTTGAATAAAATCATACATATAGCTACGCAGGAAGGTGCTACGGCGGAAACCAATTTTGGTCGTGCTGTGGCCGAATACGCCCTGGGTATCCAGACGCACTAAATCCGGATCGGCAACAGGATCCACCGCCATGCTGGCGATAACCCCGACGCCAAGACCCAGCCGCACATAGGTTTTGATCACATCGGCATCGGTGGCGGTAAAGACGATCCTCGGCGTAAGCCCCGCGCGATTAAAGGCGGTATCGAGTTCCGAGCGGCCCGTAAAGCCGAAGGTGTATGTCACCAGCGGATACTGCGCCAGCTCTTCGATGGACACCGACGTTTTTGCCGCCAGCGGATGTTCCGGCGTCACCACAATCGAACGGTTCCAGTGATAGCAAGGCAGCATCACCAGATCGTCATACAGGTGCAGCGCTTCGGTGGCGATGGCAAAGTCCGCATTGCCCTTGGAGACCGCTTCGGCAATCTGTGTTGGCGAGCCCTGATGCATATGCAACGACACGCGAGGGTAGCGCTCGATAAAGCCTTTGATCACCCCTGGCAACGCGTAGCGCGCCTGAGTGTGGGTGGTGGCAATATACAACGAGCCTTTATCTGGCCAGGTGTGCTCTCCGGCAACGGATTTAATGGCATCAACCTTCGACAGCACTTCGCGGGCGATGCGGATAATCTCCTGTCCTGCTGGCGTTACCTGGGTAAGATGCTTACCACTGCGGGCGAAAATCTGGATCCCCAGCTCATCTTCAAGCATGCGTACCTGCTTACTGATGCCGGGTTGCGAAGTGTAAAGACCTTCTGCGGTGGAGGAGACGTTAAGGTTGTGGTTGACCACCTCAACGATATAGCGGAGCTGCTGTAGTTTCATGCCAGACCATCCGATTTAGCGCACACGGGCAATCGCTTAAGACGATTTGATAATAAAGAAAGGGTTAACTATAACCACTATATCACTTATATCTTTGCTGTATAGCCCGGAACAAAAAATAATAACCCGGTAATAAAAAAGGGCCGGAATACCGGCCCTTACGAGGTAACTTAGCGTAAATTAAGGCTATTTCTTGCCTTCAACCCATTTGCCGTCAACATAAAATGCTGACCAGCCGGTGGCTTTACCCTCTTTCTCAGCAGCGACATATTGCTGCTTGGTTTTACGGCTAAAACGCACCACGGTCTTATTACCTTCTGCATCCTGCTGCGGTGCATCAGCCAGATAACGCAGTTTTTCTGGCAGGCGATCGCGGAAGCGGTATAGCTCCTCAACCAGCGGCGCACGCGTTTCACGCGATTTCGGGAAGGTATTCGCCGCCAGGAAGACGCCCGCAGCACCGTCACGCAGTACAAAGTACGCATCGGATTTTTCACACGGCAGCTCCGGCAACGGAACCGGATCTTCCTTCGGCGGTGCCACTTCACCGTTACGCAGGATCTTACGCGTGTTTTTGCAGTCGTCATTGGTGCAGGCCATGTACTTACCAAAACGCCCCATTTTCAGGTGC
This sequence comes from Leclercia sp. LSNIH1, assembly GCF_002902985.1. NCBI lineage: Bacteria > Pseudomonadati > Pseudomonadota > Gammaproteobacteria > Enterobacterales > Enterobacteriaceae > Leclercia > Leclercia sp. LSNIH1. Next base: position 3,629,353 of record NZ_CP026167.1, read on the forward strand.
ATTTCAGAACCACACTTCTCGCATTCCACAATCGGACCGTCATAACCCTTGATGCGGAACTCACCCTCTTCAATCTCGTAACCGTCGCAGGTCGGGTTGTTACCGCAGACATGCAGCTTACGTTTCGGGTCGATGAGGTAGCTGTCCATCGCTGTGCCGCACTTATTGCAGCGGCGTTTGGCGCGTAATGCGTTGGTTTCCGCATCGTCGCCTTCCAGCACGTTCAGCACTTCGTTTTCCGGCACCAGGTTGATGGTGGTTTTGCAGCGCTCTTTCGGCGACAACTCATAGCCTGAGCAGCCAAGGAAGACACCGGTCGTGGCGGTACGAATACCCATCTTACGGCCGCAGGTCGGACAGTCGATGCTGGTCAGCACCATCTGGTTCGGCTGCATGCCCCCCTCTTCCGGATCTTTTTCCGCTTTATCCAGCTGCTTGGTGAAGTCGCTGAAGAAGCTATCCAGCACCTTCTTCCACTCGGCTTCATGGTTAGCCACCTGGTCCAGGCTATTTTCCATCTGCGCGGTAAAATCGTAGTTCATCAGCTCGCGGAAGTTATCTTCCAGGCGATCGGTGACGATTTCACCCATTTTCTCCGCATAGAAACGGCGGTTTTCCGTGCGCACATAGCCGCGATCCTGAATGGTCGAGATGATCGACGCATAGGTCGACGGACGACCGATACCACGTTTTTCCAGCTCTTTCACCAGCGAGGCTTCGCTGAAGCGTGCCGGCGGCTTGGTGAAGTGCTGAGCAGGCGTCAGCTCAACCAGGGAAAGTTCATCCCCGGCGTTGACCGCTGGCAGGGTTTTATCTTCATCACCCTTACGCAGCGCAGGCATCACTTTGGTCCAGCCATCGAAACGCAGGATACGGCCACGCGCCTTGAGGCGGAAATCGCCCGCGCCGACGGTCAGCGTGGTGGAGTCATACTGCGCCGGGGTCATCTGACAGGCAACAAACTGGCGCCAGATCAGCTGATACAGTTTTTGCGCATCGGCTTCCATATCCTTGAGGGATTCCGCCAGCACAGAGACGTCAGAAGGACGAATCGCTTCGTGCGCTTCCTGGGAGTTCTCTTTGCTGTTGTACTGATTGGCGCTTTCCGGCAGGTATTTCTTACCGAAATTGTCGCCAATGTAATCACGCACCATGTTGACGGCGTCCTGGCTCAGGTTGGTAGAGTCAGTACGCATATAGGTGATGTGACCCGCTTCATACAGACGCTGCGCCATCATCATGGTTTTTTTCACGCCATAGCCCAGACGGGTGCTGGCCGCCTGCTGCAATGTGGAGGTGATAAACGGTGCGCCAGGCTTGCTGCTGGTCGGTTTGTCTTCACGATCCAGCACCTGATAGCGCGCTTTTTCCAGCAGCGCTACCGCGGCCATGGTCTGTTCGCGATTTTCAGGACGGAACGGCTTATCGTTCTGGTGCGACACTTCCAGCGGCAGGGTGTCGCCGCCCGGCGTGGTCACGCTGGCGTCAACTTCCCAGAACTCTTCTGGCACGAACGCTTTAATTTCGCGTTCCCGTTCAACCACCAGACGCACGGCAACAGACTGTACGCGGCCTGCGGAGAGTCCACGCGCAATCTTTTTCCACAGCAGTGGAGAAACCATGTAACCCACGACGCGGTCCATAAAGCGGCGCGCCTGCTGAGCGTTGACGCGGTCGATATTCAGCTCACCCGGCTTTTCAAAGGCCTGGCGGATCGCGTTTTTAGTAATTTCGTTAAACACTACGCGGCTGTAGCGTGTGTCATCGCCCCCGATCACTTCCCGCAGGTGCCATGCAATGGCCTCCCCTTCGCGGTCAAGGTCGGTTGCGAGATAGATGTGGTCGGCTTTTTCCGCCAGCTGTTTCAGCTCGGAGACGACTTTCTCTTTACCCGGCAGTACTTCGTACTGTGCCTGCCAGTTATCCCATGGGTTAACTCCCATGCGATTTACGAGCGCGCTACGTTCATCCTTTTTAGGCTTTTTGGCCCCTTTGGTGGAGGTAGAGTCGGCGCTCTTCTTGGCTGAGCCACTGGTCGGCAGATCGCGGATATGACCGACGCTGGACTTAACCACGTAGTCACTACCCAAATACTTATTGATCGTTTTGGCTTTTGCCGGGGACTCAACGATAACGAGAGCTTTACCCATATTCACCTTTACCTAATTTGTTTCTTCCAGGAATACGTCGCGTGAGTTCACCTTCCCCTGGCGACGAGACATTTATATAACGACGCCACGAGTGGATATCAACCCCGTTTGCCGTTCAGTCATAAAATCGACATCACATAAGCAGTTGAGTTGACGCGATTTTTCTCGCTCCAGTATAACCACACGACGAGATTTAGGTCGAATGTCAAGCAAATCTGTTGCCAGAATGACGAAAGCGCACACTCTACCTGATAAAATCCGTTACGCAACTTTATTAGCATGCAAAAGCAAATCACGCCAGCGCTGTACCTCTTGCCCTGGAGGGGGTAAAACGGGGAAAATTTGCTCCCGGCACCGCGGCGGCGTAGACTAATATCACTGTTTAAGGAGTGGATAATGCAGCAAAATACCCAACCCATTGACCGTGAAACGTTGCTTGTTGAAGCAAATAAACTCATTCGTGAACATGACGACACCATGGCCGGGATCGAAGCCACGGACGTGGAACAGCGCAATGGTGTGCTGGTGTTCAGCGGTGAGTACTTTCTCGATGAGCAGGGGCTACCAACCCCTCGCAGCACGGCGGTATTTAATATGTTTAAATACCTCGCCCATGTCTTATCTGAAAAGTACCACCTGGTTGATTGATGCAAAAACGCGAGGCACTGGCCTCGCGTTTTTATTCACAGTAGCGGTTTCTGACCTCGCTGTAGCCAGCGCAGCAGCAGACGATCCGCGCTCTCTGCGGCGCTGTTGGTAAAGCGGTCCATCAGCTTTTTACGGCGCGTATAGCGCACGCCCACCAGCTCGCGCCCCTCCATCAGCGAGAGCAGCAGATCGTCGCTGGTTCCCACCTGGTCCACTAGCCCTTTTTCCAGCGCCTGGGTACCGTACCAGTGCTCGCCGGTGGCAACCTCGTCGATATCGAGCGTGGGTCGCATCTGCTTCACAAATCCTTTAAACAGCTGATGGGTGTCATTGAGATCTTCGCGGAATTTCTGTCGCCCCTCTTCGGTGTTTTCACCCAACAGGGTCAGCGTGCGCTTGTACTGGCCCGCCGTGTGAAGCTCAACATCGATGTCTTTATTTTTCAGGAAACGATTGAAGTTAGGGATCTGCGCCACCACGCCAATCGAACCAATAATAGAGAAAGGCGCCGCGACAATTTTATCGGCCACGCAAGCCATCATATAACCGCCGCTGGCAGCGACTTTATCCACCGCCACCGTCAGCGGGATATGTTTGTCACGCAGACGTTGCAGCTGTGAAGAGGCCAGCCCGTAACCATGTACCACCCCACCCGGGCTTTCGAGACGCAGCACCACCTGATCTTCAGCTCTTGCCACCGCCAGCACAGCAGTGATCTCCTCGCGCAGGGAGGAGACTTCATGGGCGTCCATGCTGCCTTTAAAGTCCAGCACATAGACCCGTGGCTTTGCCACCTCCGGATGGAGTTCCTGCTTTGCTTTCTGCTTTGCCGCTTTCGCTTCAAGTTTGTGCTTTTTCTTCTGCGCTTTGTGCCACTGTTTTTGCTGATGCGCATCGAGCAGCGCCACTGACATCTCTTCCTTCATCTCAGTGTACTGCTCGCTTAAGCGGGTAATGCGCAACTCGCCGCGCTGACGTTTGCGCTGCGTCAGGTTAACAATCAGAACGGCGATCACCGCAATGGCAATCACCACCGTCGCAATTTTGGCCAGAAATAAACCGTACTCAGAAAGTAATTCCACGCGTCCACCTTGGTTTAACCACTTGTTTTCTCACCCAGTGTACAATAGCCTTCACCAGGTGTCTCTTACCTGACGATACCCTTGCGAGCCCTCTTCAGAAATGTTTATTTATGAATGAAATATTTGCAAATTGTTAATTTTACAGCGAACTCTCCGGTAGACTGATTGTAATCAACCGCGCTTTCGGGCATAAAGCCGAAAAGAGACCGCACAGCATGGGCCGCGCCAACGCGCGCCAGAGGAGTGACCTTGCACTATCAACCGAAAAAAGATCTACTGCAAAAACGTATTATTTTGGTCACGGGGGCCAGCGACGGTATTGGTCGCGAAGCGGCGCTGACTTACGCCCGCCACGGTGCGCGCCTGATTCTGCTGGGACGTAATGAAGATAAATTGCGTGACGTCGCTCAGGCGATCGCCAGTGAAGGGGGCGCGCAGACCCGCGAATATGTTCTCGACCTGTTAACCTGTACCCCCCAGAGCTGCAGGGAACTTGCTGATCGTATTGCCGCTGAGTATCCCCGTCTGGACGGGGTACTGCATAATGCGGGCTTCCTTGGCGAAGTGCGGCCCATGGAAGAGCAAACGCCGGAGATCTGGCAGCAGGTGATGCAGGTCAACGTTAACGGTACCTTCTTCCTTACCCAGGCATTGCTTCCTTTATTACTGAAGTCTGATTCCGGCTCGCTGGTGTTTACCTCATCCAGCGTTGGGCGTCAGGGTCGGGCTAACTGGGGCGCCTATGCCGCCTCGAAATTTGCCACCGAAGGGATGATGCAGGTCCTGGCCGAGGAGTATCAGAACCGCCATCTGCGCGTAAACTGCATCAACCCCGGCGGGACCCGCACCAGCATGCGCGCCAGCGCGTTCCCGAGCGAAGATCCGCTTAAACTGAAAACCCCTGCCGATATCATGCCGCTTTATCTGTGGCTGATGGGCGATGACAGCCGCCGGAAAACCGGCATGACCTTTGATGCCCAACCCGGCCGTAAACCAGGAATATCGCAATGAGTGATGAACGTCATCAGCAGCGCCAGCAGCGCCTGAAAGAGCAGGTCGATGCCCGCGTTGCCGCAGCTCAGGATGAGCGCGGAATTATTATCGTCTTCACCGGCAACGGCAAAGGCAAAACCACTGCCGCTTTTGGGACCGCCACGCGCGCCGTCGGTCATGGACAAAAGGTGGGTGTGATCCAGTTCATCAAAGGCGAGTGGCCTAACGGCGAGCGTAATCTGCTGGAGCCGCAGGGTGTAGAGTTTCAGGTTATGGCGACCGGCTTTACCTGGGACACGCAAAACCGCGACACTGACACCGCGGCCTGCCTGGCGGTCTGGGAGCATGCAAAGCGCATGCTGGCGGATACCACGTTGAATATGGTTCTGCTCGATGAGATCACCTATATGGTGGCCTACGACTATTTACCGTTACAGGAAGTGGTTGATGCGCTGAACAACCGACCGGCGCACCAGACGGTGATTATTACCGGGCGCGGCTGTCATCGGGATCTTATGGAGATGGCGGATACGGTCAGCGAGTTACGCCCGGTGAAACACGCCTTTGATGCAGGCGTTAAAGCGCAAATCGGCATCGACTATTAACAAAAAACCCGGCCAGGCCGGGTTTTTTATTTTTTAGCCGTTGTTGTTACGGCTGCCAGAGCGGCGATTGCCGCTGACCTGGCTATGGCGTTTAACCGCACGACGGATCTGGTTCGCCTTCATGCGGCGACGATCTTTTTCTACCGCCACTTTCGAGGAGGTTTCCGGCGCCAGCTGCACCAGCTCACGCAGATAGTTGGTCTGGGTTAAATCCAGCTCGGTATAGCCGCCACGTGGCAGCCCCTTCGGCAGAAGAATGTCACCGTAGCGAACGCGGATCAGGCGGCTAACCTGCACGCCAACGGCTTCCCACAGGCGACGCACCTCGCGGTTACGGCCTTCGGTCAGGGTGACGTTGTACCACTGGTTAATACCTTCACCACCGGTAAACTTGATGGTTTTAAACGCAGCCGGGCCATCTTCAAGCTGCACGCCGCGGGAGAGCTCACGGATCTTATTGTCGTCAACTTCACCGAACACGCGGACCGCATATTCACGCTCCACTTCACGGCTTGGGTGCATCAGACGGTTTGCCAGTTCACCATCGGTAGTGAAGAGCAGCAGGCCACAGGTGTTAACATCCAGACGACCTACAGCGATCCAGCGCGCGCCGCGCAGTTTTGGCAGGCGGTCGAATACGGTTGGGCGACCTTCCGGATCGTTGCGGGTGCAGAGCTCGCCTTCCGGCTTATAGTAAGCCAGTACGCGGCAGATTTGCTCGGCGGACTCTTTCACCGAGATCAGGTGGCCATCGATACGGATTTTCAGGCCTGGTACGATTTCCACACGGTCGCCCAGCGTGGCGATTTTACCGTCCACACTGACACGACCTGCTTCGATAATGGTTTCGATTTCACGGCGTGAACCGTGGCCGGCGCGGGCCAGCACTTTCTGTAATTTCTCGCTCATTGAGCTTCCTTCAGGTGTCGCCTTCACAGGCGTCTGGTATACATTCGAAAACAAGGAGTTAAGCGCGATTCAACCTTAACTCAATGATCTGTAACTTTTTCACAGCACACATAATGGCAGACAATACGTCTCGCCCAGTGATTCATGGCCGCACATACTACATGAATTTTAGACTAAATGATTCAACAAGTTTTGCGCCGCGGCGAGCGGGTGCTGGTAACCTGAAGCAAACCCAACGATTTGGGCAGGCAGATTTCTCAGGCCGTAGGCCGCTCATTCCAGGCATCGGTGAACTGAATGTTGCCATCCACGATACGCCAGGTGATTTTTTCATACTGAATACTGACGCTTTCTACATGATTCATTTTATCGTTGCCCGATAATTTTACGTTAGGTACAGCGCAGTTAACGCCAGTGATCTTCACGTTTTCCATCAACACCGTGTAATAGCAGACTTCCTGTCCTGCGTCGTTAATGTGATAAAACCTGATCTCGGCACTTTTCAACGTCTGGCCTGTCGCGGCTGCTTTATAGAGGTAGGGCGTGGAGCTATCGACTTCCTTTTCAATCATCATGGATGAGTGTTGGCGTGTACCGGTAATTTTACCGTTGGCACTGTCAACAGGCAGGTTGATGCCATGACTCAGACCGATAATTTCGACGCTGCCTTCACGGTCCTGCACGTCTACAGAACCTGTAATATCGGCGCCACCATCGTCTTTGAGCCACATATACGGAGGAATTGGCATTTTATTTGCTCCTTAATTTTTTGATTAACTTCATTGTTATAAAATATATTGGCATTGCTATTGATATCATTATAGATAGATCTATATCGGTATAAGCGTCATACATGGATTCTGCGTCTTCACCCCCATAGAAAAACAACGCCCATTTTGTTGCAAAATCCTCATCAATATATAATTCGGCATATGGGAAAGTGTGACCAACACAATATAACAATAAAATAAAATAAATAAATTTAATGATTTTATGCGCAATTTTTTTTAGTATTGCCGCCATCAACCACCTCCACCCATCCCCGCGCCATTAACGACCGCATACAGGGAACCTGTATAAGTGAGGTATTCATAAGCGCATTGCGGATCATCGAAAAATCTGAATTATTGGCGATAGTTATACAACCTTTGGAAACTGTACCGGGATGCAACCGGAAGTTGCCGCGCTTGACATTTTCTATCCAGGTATCATCGTCGATATTCCAGTCATCGCGCCATAACGCAAACCAGTCCGACTTGCCAAAGGCACGTCGGCCAAAAAATCTATTAGCCTCATCGTGTATTTCCGTTAGCTTCTGAGAAAAGTAGTTGCCTTCTTTGCGATCTACAATCCAATATTTTCCGGGTGGGATAGGCCCTAATTTTGCAACAGCAGCACAGTTAATATTGTTCCGGTATGCCCCTAACCCCGAATGCGCCATAAATACACCCACGCCGTACAGATTAAAAGGCGCATAGTCTGCCCCGTTGAGGATTAACTTCCCTTGCAACGCCATAGATATCCTTTTTTCAATAAGCATATGTTCGCTTATCGTACATCAACATATTCAGGCAGGGGCGAGATTATTCCAGCAACGAACTATTTTCAGAAAATCACAAGATATTTACTACAGGAAGGAATAAGAAGACAGGCGGAGTGATAATATCAGGGTCATTATAGCGAGAATATCATGCTAAACAGATGACCCTGTACCCTATGAAATTACAGGAAAGGCTTCACGTCCCCCACCCCTTCACGCAGCACAACCGGGGCATCTTCCGTTAAATCGATCACCGTGGTCGGCTGTTGGCCGAGATAGCCGCCGTGAATCACCAGCTCAACCTGTTTCTCCAGACGGTCTTTGATCTCATCGGGATCGGATTCCGTAAAGTCGCTGCCCGGTAACATCAGCGAGGTGGAGAGCATCGGCTCGCCCAGCGTCTCGAGAAGCGCCTGAGCAATCGGGTTTGACGGCACGCGCATCCCGATGGTTTTGCGTTTTTCCTGCAGCAGGCGGCGCGGCACCTCTTTCGTCCCCTTGAGGATAAAGGTGTAATTACCCGGCGTGTTATTTTTGATCAACCGAAACGCCACGTTATCCACGTAGGAGTAGGTCGATAACTCAGAGAGATCGCGGCACATCAGGGTAAAGTTATGCCCGTTAGGCAGGTTGCGGATCCGGCAGATACGCTCCATCGCGTTTTTGTCTTCGATCTTACAGCCCAGCGCATAGCCTGAGTCAGTTGGATAGACAATAACGCCACCCTTACGCACGATCTCCACGGCCTGATTAATCAAACGCGGCTGCGGATTGTCAGGATGGATATAAAAAAATTGGCTCATACTCCCCTCTCTTCAATTGGCGTTGGCTGCTCCCAGAGGTGCCACACCGGCTCGACACCGGCGGGTAACCAGAGCTTGCGTCCCAGCTCTATCCAGGGACAAGGCTGATGAAAATCAGAGCCCTGGGAGGCAAAGAGTCCATACTGGCGGGCATATTCAGCCAGCTGACTGCGCTCGTTGGGTGCCTGCTGACACTGAGCGACTTCCATCGCCTCTCCGCCGTGTTCGGCAAAGTATGCCAGCAGACGTTTCAGCCATTTGGCGGAAAGGTTATACCGCCCCGGATGGGCCAGTACCGCCTTACCACCAGAATGATGAATGACATCAATAGCTTGTTCTATTGTACACCACTGGGGAGGAACGTATCCGGTTTTCCCGCGGGCGAGATATTTTTTAAACACATCCGCAATGTTATTTGCTTTCCCGGCTTCAATCAGAAAACGGGCAAAGTGGGCGCGGGTCACCGCCCCGCCATTCGCCAGACGCAGGGCCCCTTCCCACGCGCCGGGAATATGCGCTTTCTCCAGACGTTCGGCGATCATCTCTGCCCGCTGTACACGCCGCATCTTTTGTTCATCCAGGAACGCACAGAGGGTCGGGTTCTCAATATCGATGTTTAACCCGACGATATGGATCTCGTGGTTTTCCCAGACGGTGGAAATCTCCACGCCGGTGATTAAGTTCAGGGGCAATCCGCTGCGGGCAATTTCCGCCCGCGCGGCCGCAATGGCCTCGGTGGTGTCGTGATCGGTAATGGCCAGCGTACCCACGCGCATCTCATGGGCACGATGGACAAGCTCTTCAGGCGTAAGCAGGCCATCGGAGGCCTGGGTATGGCTGTGTAAATCATAAATCACTGCGTAATTCGTGTCGCTCAAAGCGGCTCCCGTCACTGCTCGTCAATATCTGCGCCGCCATCATAACGGCATGTGGTGAAATTCTGAAATCGGGGGGTTGACATTAGGCTATCGAACTAGTTAACTAGTACGCAAGTTCACTCAACGAGGTATCTGGAAATGACCGCACATTTTTCTCTGCATAGCTGGTGGCGCACCTCCTGAATTGTCGGGCAGTGTCGTACGTCTGCGTCATGCATACAGATACCTGGCCCGCCACTGAGCGGGCTTTTTTATGAACAGAATAAAGAGAACAACATAATGCAAACAGCCAAACCGAACCTTGAACTGCTGACCCGTGAGGCGGCCTATCGCCACAATCCCACAGCCCTGTTCCATCAGGTGTGTGGCGCCCGTCCTGCCACGCTGCTGCTGGAGTCGGCGGATATCGACAGTAAAGACGATCTGAAAAGCCTGCTGCTGATCGACAGCGCCCTGCGCATCACCGCCCTGGGCAACACCGTCACCCTGAAGGCGCTTTCTGAAAACGGTGCGGCCCTGCTGTCGCTGCTGGACGATGTCCTGCCCGCGGGCATTGAGAACGAACATCGCCCGGACCAGCGGATCCTGCACTTCCCGCCGGTGAGCCAGCTGCTGGATGAAGATGCCCGCCTCTGTTCTCTGTCGGTGTTTGATGCCTTCCGCCTGCTGCAAAATCTGGTAAACGTCCCGGAAAGCGAGCGCGAAGCGATGTTCTTTGGCGGACTGTTTGCCTACGATCTGGTGGCCGGTTTTGAAGATCTCCCCGAGCTGGAGCAGGGAAACCGCTGTCCGGACTACTGCTTCTATCTGGCGGAAACCTTACTGGTGATCGACCATCAGAAAAAGTACACCCGCATTCAGGCCAGCCTGTTTACTCCGTTACTGGCGGAGAAGCAGCGCCTGGAGCAACGCATTGCCCAACTGCAGGCGCAAATGGACGAAGCCCCGCCGGCACTGCCGGTGCAGCGCGTGGAGCAGATGCGTTGCGACGTCAGCCAGACGGACGACGAATATGGCGTGGTGGTGCGCCAGATGCAGAAAGCCATTCGCGCAGGCGAGATCTTCCAGGTGGTGCCGTCCCGTCGTTTCTCCCTGCCCTGCCCGTCTCCTCTGGCGGCCTACGACGTGCTGAAGAAAAGCAACCCCAGCCCCTACATGTTCTTTATGCAGGATAACGATTTTACGCTGTTCGGCGCCTCGCCGGAGAGCTCCCTGAAGTACGACGCCACCAGCCGCCAGATTGAAATCTATCCCATTGCCGGAACCCGCCCGCGCGGTCGTCGCGCCGACGGCTCACTGGACCGCGATCTGGACAGCCGCATTGAGCTGGAGATGCGCACAGACCAGAAAGAGATGTCCGAACACCTGATGCTGGTGGACCTGGCCCGTAACGACCTGGCGCGCATCTGCACCCCGGGCAGCCGTTACGTCGCCGACTTAACCAAAGTGGACCGTTACTCCTTCGTGATGCATCTGGTCTCCCGCGTGGTGGGCGAGCTGCGTCAGGATCTGGACGTGCTACACGCCTACCGCGCCTGCATGAACATGGGCACCCTGAGCGGCGCGCCAAAAGTCCGTGCCATGCAGCTGATTGCCCAGGCCGAAGGCCGTCGTCGCGGCAGCTACGGCGGCGCGGTGGGTTACTTCACCGCCCACGGCGATCTGGATACCTGCATCGTGATCCGCTCCGCCTACGTTGAAGAAGGCATTGCCACCGTCCAGGCGGGTGCCGGCATCGTTCTCGACTCCGTTCCGCAGTCTGAAGCTGACGAAACCCGTAACAAGGCCCGCGCGGTACTGCGCGCCATTGCGACTGCCCATCACGCACAGGAGATTTTCTGATGGCTGACATTCTGCTGCTCGATAATATCGACTCCTTTACCTATAACCTGGCGGATCAGCTGCGTGCTAACGGTCACAACGTGGTGATTTACCGTAACCATGTCCCGGCTCAGACCTTAATCGACCGTCTGGCCACCATGCAAAACCCGGTGCTGATGCTCTCCCCGGGGCCTGGCGCGCCGAGCGAAGCAGGCTGTATGCCGGAGCTGCTGACCCGCCTGCGCGGCAAGCTGCCAATCATCGGCATCTGCCTGGGCCATCAGGCGATTGTTGAGGCTTACGGCGGCTACGTCGGCCAGGCCGGTGAGATCCTGCACGGGAAAGCCTCCAGCATTGAACACGACGGCCAGGCGATGTTTGCCGGGCTGATGAATCCCCTGCCGGTGGCGCGTTACCACTCGCTGGTGGGCAGCAACATCCCGGCGGGCCTGACGATCAACGCCCATTACAACGGGATGGTAATGGCGGTACGTCACGACGCGGACCGGGTTTGCGGGATGCAGTTCCACCCGGAATCCATTCTGACCTCCCAGGGCGCGCGCCTGCTGGAGCAGACCCTGAACTGGGCGCTGCAGAAACTGGAGCAGACCAACACTCTGCAGCCGATTCTGGAAAAACTCTACCAGGCGCAGACCCTGAGCCAGCAGGAGAGCCACCAGCTCTTCTCCGCCGTGGTACGCGGTGAGCTGAAGCCTGAGCAGCTGGCTGCCGCGCTGGTGAGCATGAAAGTGCGCGGTGAACAGCCGCAGGAGATTGCCGGTGCCGCCACCGCATTGCTGGAAAACGCCGCCCCGTTCCCGCGCCCGGACTACCTCTTCGCGGATATCGTCGGTACCGGCGGTGACGGCAGTAACAGCATCAACATCTCCACCGCCAGCGCCTTTGTCGCTGCCGCCTGTGGGCTGAAGGTGGCGAAGCACGGCAACCGCAGCGTCTCCAGCCGTTCCGGTTCGTCGGATCTGCTGGCCGCCTTCGGGATTAATCTGGACATGAATGCGGAGAAATCCCGCGATGCGCTGGACGAACTGGGCGTCTGTTTCCTGTTCGCGCCGAAGTATCACACTGGCTTCCGCCATGCCATGCCGGTGCGTCAGCAGCTGAAGACCCGCACCCTGTTTAATGTGCTTGGGCCACTGATCAACCCGGCGCACCCGCCGCTGGCGCTGATTGGTGTCTACAGCCCTGAACTGGTGCTGCCGATCGCCGAAACCCTGCGGGTGCTCGGTTATCAGCGAGCGGCGGTGGTTCACAGCGGCGGAATGGACGAAGTCTCGCTCCATGCGCCGACGCTGGTGGCCGAACTGCACAACGGTGAAATCAAAAACTATCAGCTTGACGCAGCAGACTTTGGTTTAACCCCGTATCACCAGGAACAACTTGCGGGCGGCACCCCGGAAGAAAACCGTGACATTCTGACCCGCCTGTTACAAGGTAAAGGTGAACCAGCGCATGAGGCCGCTGTCGCCGCTAACGTCGCCATGCTGATGCGTCTGCACGGCGAAGAGGATTTACAGGTCAACGCGCAAAAAGTGATTGATGTGCTGCGCTCCGGCGCAGCCTACGACCGAGTGACCGCACTTGCGGCAAGAGGGTAAACAATGCAGACCGTATTAGCGAAAATCGTTGCCGATAAGGCCATCTGGGTTGAAGCGCGGAAACAGCAGCAGCCGCTCGCCAGTTTCCAGAATGACGTGGTACCGAGCAGCCGTCGTTTTTATGATGCCCTGCGGGGCGCGCGCACCGCATTTATCCTGGAGTGCAAAAAGGCCTCCCCGTCGAAAGGGGTGATCCGCGACGATTTCGACCCGGCGAAGATCGCCGCCATCTATAAGCACCACGCTTCGGCTATTTCGGTGCTGACCGATGAGAAATATTTTCAGGGAAGTTTTGATTTTCTGCCCATCGTCAGCGGCATCGCGCCGCAGCCGATTTTGTGCAAAGACTTTATCATCGACCCGTATCAAATCTGGCTGGCGCGTTTTTATCAGGCCGACGCCTGCCTGCTGATGCTCTCGGTCCTGGACGATGAACAGTACCGCCAGCTTGCTGCGGTCGCGCACAGCCTGAACATGGGTGTGCTGACAGAAGTGAGCAACGAAGAGGAGCTGGAGCGCGCTATCGCCCTCGAGGCCAAAGTGGTCGGGATCAATAACCGCGACCTGCGCGATCTCTCCATCGACCTGAACCGCACCCGCCAGCTGGCCCCGCGTCTGGGCGCAGGCGTAACGGTGATTAGCGAGTCCGGGATCAACAGTTATGCCCAGGTTCGCGAGCTGAGCCACTTCGCCAACGGCTTCCTGATTGGGTCGGCGATGATGGAGCAGGACGATCTCAGCGCCGCGGTACGTCGCGTGCTGCTAGGGGAGAACAAGGTCTGCGGCCTGACGCGTCCACAGGATGCCGCCGCGGCTTATGAAGCGGGCGCCATTTACGGCGGGCTGATCTTCGTTGATGCCTCCCCGCGCAACGTGACCGAGGCGCAGGCGCACGAGGTGATCGCCGCCGCCCCGTTACAGTATGTGGGCGTCTTCCGTAATGGTGCCATCGAACAGGTGGCTGCCACGGCAGAGTCGCTTTCCCTGACCGCCGTCCAGCTGCACGGCAGCGAAGATCAGGCGTATATCGATGCCCTGCGTGAAAGGCTAAAACCGCAGGTGCAAATCTGGAAAGCGCTGAGCGTGGCCGACACCCTGCCGCCGCGCACGCTGCAGCATGTTGATAAGTATGTGCTGGATAATGGCCAGGGCGGAACCGGGCAGCGTTTTGACTGGTCGCTGCTCCAGGGCGAGAAGCTGGATAACGTCCTGCTCGCCGGGGGCTTAAGCCCCGATAACTGCGTTGAGGCCGCCAAAGCGGGCTGCGCAGGTCTCGATTTTAATTCAGGCGTTGAGTCGCAGCCGGGCATAAAAGATGCCAGCAAACTGGCTTCGGTGTTCAAAACGCTGCGTGCATATTAAGGAAGAGAAGATGACCACATTATTAAATCCCTATTTTGGTGAGTTTGGCGGCATGTATGTGCCGCAAATCCTGATGCCCGCCCTGCGCCAGCTTGAAGAGGCGTTCGTGAGTGCGCAAAAAGATCCGCTCTTCCAGGCTGAGTTCACCGACCTGCTGAAAAACTACGCCGGACGCCCTACGGCCCTGACCAAATGCCGCAACCTGACAGAGGGGACGAATACCACCCTGTATCTGAAGCGTGAAGATCTGCTCCACGGCGGCGCACATAAAACCAACCAGGTGCTGGGGCAGGCGCTGCTGGCAAAACGGATGGGTAAAACCGAAATCATTGCCGAAACCGGGGCCGGTCAGCACGGCGTGGCGTCGGCGCTGGCCAGCGCCCTGCTCGGTCTGAAATGCCGTATCTACATGGGGGCAAAAGACGTTGAGCGTCAGTCGCCGAACGTCTTCCGTATGCGTCTGATGGGCGCGGAAGTAATCCCGGTGCACAGTGGCTCGGCCACCCTGAAAGATGCCTGTAACGAGGCGCTGCGCGACTGGTCCGGTAACTATGAAAACGCCCACTATATGCTCGGTACCGCCGCGGGCCCGCACCCGTTCCCGACCATCGTGCGTGAATTCCAGCGCATGATCGGCGAAGAGACCAAAGCGCAGATCCTCGAAAAAGAGGGGCGCCTGCCGGATGCGGTGATCGCCTGCGTGGGCGGCGGCTCTAACGCCATCGGCATGTTTGCTGACTTCATCGACGATACCCGTGTGGGGCTGATCGGCGTTGAACCTGCTGGTCACGGGATTGAAACCGGCGAGCACGGTGCGCCACTGAAGCATGGCCGCGTGGGCATCTACTTCGGCATGAAAGCGCCGATGATGCAGACCGACGAAGGCCAGATTGAAGAGTCGTACTCCATCTCTGCCGGGCTGGACTTCCCGTCCGTGGGGCCGCAGCACGCGCACCTGAACAGCATCGGTCGCGCCGAGTACGTCTCAATTACCGATGACGAAGCGCTGGAAGCGTTCAAGACCCTGTGCCGTAAGGAGGGGATTATCCCGGCGCTGGAATCTTCCCACGCCCTGGCCCATGCCCTGAAAATGATCAAAGAGAACCCGGAAAAAGAGCAACTGCTGGTGGTGAACCTGTCCGGTCGCGGTGATAAAGACATCTTCACCGTTCACGATATTCTGAAAGCACGAGGGGAAATCTGATGGAACGTTACGATAACGTGTTTGCTGAACTTAAGGCCCGCAAGGAAGGCGCGTTTGTTCCCTTCGTCACGCTGGGCGACCCCTCTCCGGAGCAGTCGCTGAAAATCATCGACGCCCTGGTTGAAGCGGGCGCCGACGCGCTGGAGCTGGGCATCCCCTTCTCCGATCCGTTGGCCGATGGCCCGACCATTCAGAGTGCCACCCTGCGCGCCTTTGCCGCAGGCGTGACCCCGACCCAGTGCTTCGAGATGCTGGCAACCATCCGTCAGAAATACCCGGCGATGCCCATCGGCCTGCTGATGTACGCTAACCTGGTCTTTAACCGCGGCATTGACGAGTTCTACGCCGAGTGCGCGCGCGTGGGCGTGGATTCGGTGCTGGTCGCCGATGTCCCGGTCGAGGAGTCTGCCCCGTTCCGCCAGGCGGCGATGCGTCACAACGTTGCGCCGATCTTTATCTGCCCACCGAATGCCGATGATAACCTGCTGCGCCAGATCGCCTCCCACGGTCGCGGCTATACCTACCTGCTGTCCCGCGCCGGCGTTACCGGTGCGGAGAACAAAGCCGCCCTGCCGCTGCACCATCTGGTGGAAAAACTGACGGAGTACAATGCCGCACCGCCGCTGCAGGGCTTTGGTATTTCAGCGCCTGAGCAGGTGACCGCGGCGCTGGGCGCCGGGGCGGCCGGGGCGATTTCCGGCTCGGCGATCGTCAAAATTATCGAGAACAATGTCGATAAGCCTGAACAGATGTTGAGCGAACTGAAGGCCTTTGTCAGCGCCATGAAAGCCGCAACCCGTCCGCAGTAAAAGAGTCGCCGTCTGGTTTTTTACCAGGCGGCTTTACGCATAAATTGATCCCTTCGATCTTTAACGCAGTTAATCCTTTTCAAACGCGATTCCCGGCGTATCATCCTCACGTTTTATAACACTTCCTCCTTAAACCTTCTGAGTTCAGAGGCTTAACTATGTCATGGCAATACTTTAAGCAGACTTATTTAATTAAGTTCTGGTCACCTGTTCCTGCCGTTATCGCTGCCGGGATCCTCTCCACCTACTATTTTGGTATCACCGGCACCTTCTGGGCGGTTACGGGTGAATTTACCCGTTGGGGCGGGCAGTTGCTGCAACTGGCGGGCGTTCACACCGAAGCGTGGGGTTACTTCAAACTCATTCACCTTGATGGCTCCCCACTCACACGCATCGACGGCATGATGATCATCGGTATGTTCGGCGGCTGTTTTGCTGCCGCACTCTGGGCAAACAACGTCAAGCTGCGCATGCCGCACAGCCGGATCCGCATCGCCCAGGCGGTGGTTGGCGGTATCATCGCCGGGTTTGGTGCGCGCCTGGCGATGGGCTGTAACCTTGCGGCTTTCTTCACCGGGATCCCGCAGTTCTCCCTCCACGCCTGGTTTTTTGCTCTCGCCACCGCCGTCGGCTCGTACTTTGGCGCGCGCTTTACCCTGCTGCCCCTGTTCCGTATTCCGGTCAAAATGCAAAAAGTGAGCGCCGCCTCGCCGTTAACGCAGAAGCCGGATCAGGCCCGTCGTCGCTTTCGTCTCGGTATGCTGGTCTTCTTCGGCATGCTGGCCTGGGCGCTCTGTACCGCGCTGAACCAGCCGAAGCTCGGGCTGGCGATGCTGTTCGGTGTCGGATTTGGTCTGCTGATTGAACGGGCGCAGATCTGCTTTACCTCCGCGTTTCGCGATATGTGGATCACCGGACGCACCATGATGGCGAAGGCGATTATCGCCGGGATGGCGGTGAGCGCCATCGGGATCTTCAGCTACGTCCAGCTGGGTGTCGCGCCTAAAATCATGTGGGCCGGGCCAAACGCCGTGATCGGCGGGCTACTGTTTGGCTTTGGGATTGTGCTGGCGGGCGGCTGCGAGACCGGGTGGATGTACCGCGCGGTGGAAGGCCAGGTGCACTACTGGTGGGTTGGTCTGGGTAATGTGATTGGCTCGACCCTGCTGGCTTACTGGTGGGATGATTTATCCCCCGCGCTGGCGACCAACTGGGACAAGGTTAATCTTCTCAACACCTTTGGCCCGCTGGGTGGATTACTGGTGACCTACATTTTGCTGCTGGTCGCCTTTTTGCTGGTGCTGGCGCAGGAGAAACGATTCTTCCGCCGCGCTGCCATGAAAACTGACATTCGTGAGGAAGCCGCATGAAAGCGATCGTTCCCGACTACCGCCTCGATATGCTGGGTGAACCTTGCCCGTACCCGGCGGTTGCCACGCTTGAGGCGATGCCGCAACTGAAAAAGGGCGAGATCCTGGAGGTGGTGAGCGACTGCCCTCAATCCATCAACAATATTCCCCTGGACGCCAGAAACCACGGCTATACGGTACTGGATATTCAACAGGATGGGCCGACCATCCGCTATCTCATCCAGAAATAATAAGAGGGTGGCGCCAGGCCACCCTTTCTTAAGTATTAATCCCATTTTCTCCAGGATATCCCTGTTGAGTCTATGCTTAACATTGACTACAAAAGGAGAACGTTATGTCAGACCAAAATCTTGATAATGATGCACAATATGCAGGTGAAAAAGCGAAGAACAAACTGGATGAATTCGCCGGCGCTGCGCAGCAGCAGTTTGGCGAGGCCGTTGATTCGCCAAAACATCAGCTGAAGGGTGCCGGGCGCAAATATGCTGCACAGGCAAGCGACGTTGTTACTGATGTTACCGACGCAGTAAAAAATAACCCTCTTACCGGCCTGATCGCCGCGGGTGCGGTGGGTATTGTTCTTGGCCTGCTGTTAGGGCGTAAATAAAAAAAGGCCCCTCGGGGCCTTCTTATTTTCAGAAGCGGTATCCCGCCGAGAACATAAACACCCACGGATCCAGACGGGTATTGATATTTTGCTGCTGATCCCCCGCCTTAAAGCGCACCTCGGTGTCGATATCCATGTACCAGACCGACATATTAATCAGCCAGTCGCGGTTGATGAGGTAATCCAGCCCCACCTGCCCCGCCATACCCCATGAATCTTTCAGGCTCAGATCGGAAAGGCCAGCCGCTTTACCGGTGTCGTTAAACTTCTCATCAAAGAAGGTGGTGTAGTTAACCCCGGCGCCAACGTAGGGGCGAACCTTGCTGCCTGCATCACCGAAATACCACTGGGCCATCAGGGTCGGCGGCAGATGGTGAACCGTGGCGATATCCCCGGTTGGGCCCGTACCGACTTTATGGCGAAACGGCGTGGCCGCCAGCAGTTCAACGCCGACGTTGTCGGTCGCCATCCAGGTAAAGGTCATCCCCGCCTGGGTATTGTTACTGACGTTAAAACCGCCCAGACCCAGAACATTGTCCGAGCCTTCCGTTGGACGTACCGTCGCCGTCCCGAGACGGAAAAAGAACTCACCTGCTTCGTGGGCCATTGCGCCGCCGGAAAGCGTACTCAGAATCAATGCTGCCACCGCTGCTTTTTTCATATCCATTCCCTCGTTATGGTTTTATTCAGGAACGGAATATACCCACAAATGATTAATAAGTGATCTTGCATTGATCACACTAAATTCAGTGATTTAACATTCATTGATCTAAATTAATTTTTTTCACAACTGGCAAAAATTGGTAGGCAGGGTCTGGATCAATTTTGCCATTTCGGACACAAAACGCCGCGCTTGCCCACAACCGCGCAAAATGGCAGCGACGCATTACGGGCGCTTTACAAAGATATGCTTTTCCATACAAGGCTTGATACTGCCACCGTACACTTATCCAGGGTACAATTGCCCGCTAATTAACACCTGCAATACTCAAGGAGAGTGCATGTCTATCACGGCGAAGTCTGTCTACCGTGACACGGGGAATTTTTTCCGCAATCAGTTCGTTACCTTTTTACTGATCGCCTTGTTGTGCGCATTTATCACGGTGGTACTTGGTCATGCTTTTTCGCCGAGTGAGGAGCAAATTGCCAGCCTGAGCGAAGGCGATCAAATCGCCAGCAGCGTTGGTCTGTTTGAGATGGTGCAGAACATGACTCCGGAACAGCAGCAGATCCTGTTGCGGGCTTCTGCGGCCTCGACCTTTTCCGGTCTTATCGGCAATGCCATTCTGGCAGGCGGCGTGCTGCTGATGATCCAGCTGGTCTCTGCCGGGCAGCGCGTCAGCGCGCTGCGGGCGATAGGTGCCAGCGCGCCGCTGCTGCCCAGGCTGTTCATTCTGATCTTTTTAACCACCATGCTGGTGCAATTAGGGATTATGCTGGTTGTGGTGCCGGGCGTGCTGTTGGCGATTGTGCTCGCCTTCGCCCCCGTGATGCTGGTACAGGACCGCATGGGCATTTTTGTCGCCATGCGTAGCAGTATCCGGCTGGCATGGTCTAATATGCGTCTGGTCGCGCCAGCGGTAATGAGCTGGCTGCTGGCGAAAACCCTGCTGCTGCTGTTTGCACCCAATCTTGCCGTTCTGACGCCTAACGTTGGTGCTGTTGTGGCGAATACCCTGAGCAACCTCATCTCCGCTGTCTTGCTCGTTTATTTGTTCCGCCTGTACACGTTAATTCGCCAGTAATTTTTCTGATGGCCTGTTCAGAACGTACAGGCCGTCGCTGATAGATGGAATCGAAGAATGAAGCAGTTTCTTGATTTTTTACCCCTGGTTGTCTTTTTTGCTTTCTATAAGCTGTATGACATTTACGCCGCGACCACTGCCCTGATTGTCGCCACCGCAGTCGTGCTGATTTACAGCTGGGTGCGCTACCGCAAGGTTGAAAAAATGGCCCTGATCACCTTTGTGCTGGTGGCCGTCTTTGGCGGGCTGACCGTCTTTTTCCACAACGATGAGTTCATCAAGTGGAAAGTGACCGTAATTTATGTGCTGTTTGCCGGCGCCCTGCTGTTCAGCCAGTGGGTGATGAAAAAGCCGCTTATCCAGCGCATGCTGGGTAAAGAGCTGGCGCTGCCGCAGGCGGTCTGGTCGCGCCTGAATATCGCCTGGGCGGTATTCTTTATTCTCTGTGGTCTGGCGAATATCTATATCGCTTTCTGGCTGCCGCAGAATATCTGGGTCAACTTTAAAGTCTTTGGTCTGACCGCCCTAACGCTGATTTTCACCCTCCTGAGCGGCATCTACATCTATCGCCACATGCCACAGGATGACAAGCAGTAATCCTTCCGCCAGGCTTGATAAGCCTGGCGTTTTTCTTCTGTTCTCTCCGGCAGCAAATCATAGTAGCATCCCGCCTGAAGTCCTCCGTAATAAGTAGAGTTCATAATGACAACAACGAACGCCCCGCAGGGCGAACTGGTTTTACGCACACTTGCAATGCCCGCCGACACCAATGCGAACGGCGATATTTTTGGCGGCTGGTTAATGTCGCAGATGGATATGGGCGGGGCGATCCTCGCTAAAGAGATTGCCCATGGCCGCGTGGTGACGGTCCGGGTTGATGGTATGACCTTTCTGCGGCCTGTCGCGGTGGGTGATGTGGTCTGCTGTTACGCCCGTTGCGTGAAGCGGGGAAATACCTCGGTGTCGATCAATATTGAAGTATGGGTGAAGAAGGTCTCTTCGGAACCGATCGGCCAGCGCTATAAGGCAACCGAAGCGCTCTTTATTTACGTGGCGGTGGATAGCGAAGGTAAACCGCGTGCATTACCGCAGGCATAAAAAAAGCCTCCCGATTGGGAGGCTTTTTTCATTATTCCATCTGAGCCCCGCCGTTGAGGCGGAAAACAATATTGACGATGAGTCCACTGCCTGGCTTACCGGCTTCGTAGCGCCATTTACGCATCGCGTTTTTCACATCACGCTCGAACATGTTTGACGGCTGCGCGGAGAGGATCTGGACATTATCCACACGTCCGTCGGCGGTGACGTCAAATTTCACCCGCACACGCCCTTCAATACGCAGAGCCTGCGCGCGCGACGGATATTGCGGCTGGTTACGGCTCAACGCACGTGGACCCGGCGGCGCCGCCGGAACCGGCTTAGCGGTAACTGGCGCGGAGTTCATGACCGGGCGAGCCGGGGCTGCGCGCTCAACGGGCTGCGTGGTACGTGGCTCAACCGGGCGCTCTTGACGCTTCGGACGCTCTTCCACCTTTTTCACCGGCTTCGGTTTCGGCTTCGGTTTTGGCTTGGGCTCCGGTTTGTGGATCACCACAGGCGCTTCTTTTGGCGGCTCAGGAACAACTTCAGGTTCTGGTTCCGGCTCGGGTTCGGGCTCTGCAACAGGCTCCGGTGGAGGCGCGACCTGTACGGGCTCCAGCTCCGCAGGCGTTACCATGGTCACCGAAATCGGCTGCGCGGGCGCTGGCATTTCAATAACCTGATGTACCGATGTGTAAAGCAGACCCGCCACCACGGCTCCGTGAATTCCGACGGACAACAGCGTCGGCCAGGGAAAGCGGCGAGGTAAATCGAGGGTCATTGAAGTCATAATCGTTTCAGTTAAAAAGCCAGGCCCTGATTTTAAATGCAAATAGCAATCATATTCAATAAGCCAGTTAAACTTCGCCCGATTTTACCGTCCAGCAGGCGAAAAAAGGCACATCAGGCGCAAGGTTTTAACAATGTTGCCATCTTTACATTGCAGTCACCTGCACTTTCACATAACGTAATTCCCACTTTTATCGGTTAAGGAGCTCCGCTGTGCTTTACGTGATTTTTGCTGCAGATGTCGCTGATTCTCTGGAAAAACGTCTCTCCGTACGCCCTGCCCACCTTGCGCGCTTACAGCTGCTGCATGACGAAGGCAGATTATTGACCGCAGGCCCGATGCCTGCCGTCGACAGCAACGATCCGGGCGCGGCTGGCTTTACCGGCTCGACGGTGATTGCCGAATTTGAATCGCTCGAAGCGGCACAGGCCTGGGCGCAGGACGACCCGTATGTGGCGGCAGGCGTGTATGATAACGTCGTAGTGAAGCCGTTTAAAAAAGTTTTCTAGGATAAAAAAAGGCTCCGTACCAGGAGCCTTTTCTTATTAGTTCAGCGATGCCAGCCGCGCCGCAAAGCCAACAAACAGTAATCCAATTAAACCATTTCCCAGCTTCGCCAGTTTCTTTTTGGTTTTCAGGTAGCGCGTAACAAACGCGCCGGAGAAGATCAGGAAGCTCATATAGATAAAACTGATGACTTCCAGCGTGACCGCGAGGATCATAAAAGCGACGCCGGTGTGCTTCGCGTGAACGTCAATAAACTGCACAAAGAATGAGACATAAAACAAAATCGCCTTCGGGTTGGTCATACTCAGCACCAGCGAGCGTTTCATTATGGTTTTAGCCGGTTCGAGACCGCCAGCATCGCCCTGCTGTGTATGCCTTATTACCGACCAGAGCATTTTGCCGCCCAGCCATAACAGATAGAACGCCCCGAGATAGCGCACAATATTAAACAGCATTGGCGTGGTCTGGATCAGCGCCGCGACCCCCGCCCATGCCAGAAACATCAGTACCGCATCGCCAATAAATACGCCACTGGCGGCAAGATAGCCCTTTTTCACACCGTGACCAATACCGGTCTTTAAAACGAATAAGGTATTAGGCCCAGGAACCAGAACAATAAAAATAGCCCCGACAACATAGGTCCAGAAATTCAGTACACCCAAATCCGCAAACACCTCATCCTCCTTTTTGACGTAGCGAATAAAAAACATCGGGCACCTCTGTGGGTGCCCTTGTGTCATTCAGTAATCCTGAACGGCGAACAGCAACGCATTGCGATGACGGTTCATACTGCATTTTCTGATGGCGTGGATACGCATATTACGGCGGGATTGTGCTTCCAGCCAACGCGCTTTGCGACGACTTGTCTGTCGCAACATGCGCCAGCGCCCTACTTCTGTTCTACTGCGCTTCATGTTACCAACTCTTCACAAAACAGAGCGTTCATTATAGTCCCTTGCCTGCGGCAGACCAGCGCTTTTATCTGGCGTTTTTATTTGCCAGAAAAATCCTGACGCGTAAACTCTTAACAATACGCTTTCAAAAGGATTTTTTATTATGACAACCTTCTACACCGTGGTGAGTTGGCTGCTCATTCTGGGATACTGGCTGTTAATCGCAGGGGTGACATTACGCATCCTGATGAAGCGCCGAGCCGTTCCCTCTGCCATGGCATGGCTGTTGATTATTTATATCCTGCCGCTGGTCGGCATCATTGCGTATTTATCCTTTGGCGAGCTTCACCTCGGTAAACGCCGGGCCGAGCGTGCCCGGGCGATGTGGCCCTCCACGGCGAAATGGCTGAACGATCTGAAATCCTGCAAACATATTTTTGCCGAAGAGAACAGTGACGTCGCCGCGTCGTTATTTAAGCTCTGTGAACGCCGCCAGGGGATTGCCGGGGTGAAAGGCAATCAGCTGCAATTGATGACCACCTCTGATGACGTGATGAATGCCCTGATCCGCGATATTCAGCTGGCGCGGCATAATATCGAGATGGTGTTTTATATCTGGCAGCCCGGTGGCATGGCCGATCAGGTAGCTGAATCCCTGATGGCCGCGGCACGCCGGGGGATCCACTGCCGTCTGATGCTCGACTCCGCCGGTAGCGTGAATTTTTTCCGCAGCAACTGGGCATCCATGATGCGCAATGCCGGTGTGGAAGTGGTCGAAGCGTTAAAGGTTAACCTGATGCGTGTGTTTCTGCGCAGGATGGATCTGCGCCAGCACCGCAAAATGGTGCTCATCGACAACTACATCGCCTATACCGGCAGCATGAACATGGTCGACCCGCGCTTCTTTAAACAGGATGCCGGTGTGGGTCAGTGGATCGATCTGATGGCGCGCATGGAGGGCCCGGTCGCCACCGCGATGGGGATCGTCTACTCCTGTGACTGGGAGATTGAAACTGGCAAACGCATTCTGCCCCCGCCGCCGGATGCCAATATCATGCCGTTTGAACAGGCCAGCGGGCACACTATTCACACTATCGCCTCCGGACCGGGCTTCCCGGAAGATCTGATCCATCAGGCGTTATTGACCGCCGCCTATTCCGCCCGCGAATACCTGATCATGACCACCCCCTATTTCGTGCCGAGTGACGATCTGCTCCACGCTATCTGCACGGCCGCCCAGCGCGGGGTCGACGTCAGTATCATCCTGCCGCGCAAGAACGATTCGGTGCTGGTGGGCTGGGCCAGCCGGGCCTTTTTCAGCGAACTGCTGGCAGCCGGGGTGAAGATTTACCAGTTTGAAGGTGGGCTGTTGCATACCAAGAGCGTGCTGGTGGACGGTGAGCTCAGCCTGGTGGGAACAGTGAACCTCGATATGCGTAGTCTGTGGCTCAATTTTGAGATCACGCTGGTGATCGACGATACCGGTTTTGGGGGCGATCTGGCGGCCGTGCAGGATGATTATATCTCGCGCTCCCGCCTGCTGGATGCCCGTCTGTGGATGAAAAGGCCGCTATGGCAGCGAATTGCCGAACGACTGTTTTACTTCTTTAGTCCGTTGCTGTAAAACGTGCCCAACGATGTTAAACAGGTAGTCATCATGGAAATGGATCTGAACAATCGCCTGACCGAAGACG
Organism: Leclercia sp. LSNIH1; assembly: GCF_002902985.1. NCBI lineage: Bacteria > Pseudomonadati > Pseudomonadota > Gammaproteobacteria > Enterobacterales > Enterobacteriaceae > Leclercia > Leclercia sp. LSNIH1. Next base: position 3,654,459 of record NZ_CP026167.1, read on the forward strand.
AAACGCTCGAGCAGGCCTACGATATCTTTCTGGAACTGGCCGTCGATAATCTCGACCCGGCTGACGTGATTCTCTTTAATTTACAGTTCGAAGAGCGTGGCGGCGCCGAGCTGTTCGATCCGTCTGAAGACTGGGCTGAACATGTCGATTACGACCTGAACCCGGACTTCTTCGCCGAGGTGGTAATTGGCCTGGCGGAGACCGACGGGGGCGAGATCAATGATATTTTTGCCCGCGTTCTGCTGTGTCGTGAGAAAGACCACAAGCTCTGCCACATACTCTGGCGCGAATAAAAAAAGGCTGCGATTGCAGCCTTTTTTATTGCCTTTTACCCGGTCAGAGCGGGTCAACCTTCAGGCAGGAGACCGCATGGCGGAAGCTGCCCTCCAGTACCGGACGCGTTTTCGCGCACTCCGGCCCGGCAATCGGGCAGCGGGTACGGAACACGCAGCCAGACGGCGGGTTGATGGGCGACGGCAGTTCCCCTTCCAGCAGCTGAATGGTCTTATTCTGCTCCAGGTCAGGATCCGGCACCGGCACGGCAGACATCAGCGCTCTGGTGTAAGGGTGTAACGGATTATGATACACCTCATCATAGGTGCCCAGCTCCACCGCATGGCCCAGATACATCACCAGTACGCGATCGGAGATGTGCTTCACCACCGCCAGGTCATGGGCGATAAAGATCAGTGACAGCCCCATCTCACGCTGCAGTTTTTGCAGCAGGTTAACCACCTGCGCCTGAATCGACACGTCCAGCGCGGAGACCGGTTCGTCACAGATAATCAGCTTCGGCTCAAGGATCAGCGCGCGGGCAATGCCGATACGCTGGCACTGGCCGCCCGAGAACTCGTGCGGATAGCGGTTGATAAGGTTCGGCAGCAGACCGACCTTCATCATCATCGCCTTGACGCGGTCGCGCACTTCGGTACGCGGCATCTTCGGATGGTAGGTGCGCAGCGGCTCAGCGATGATCTCGCCAATGGTCATACGCGGGTTCAGTGACGCCAGCGGGTCCTGGAAAATCATCTGAATGTCGCTTCGGACCTCGCGCCACTCTTCCGGCTTCATCCCAAGCAGATCTTTACCCAGCCAGGCGACCTTGCCGCCAGTGGCTTTGACCAGGCCGATGATCGCGCGGGCAAAGGTGGATTTGCCGCAGCCCGACTCCCCCACCACGCCGAGGGTCTCCCCCTCGTAGAGACGCAGGGTGACGCCGTCAACCGCTTTCAGGGTTTTCGCCGGCTGCCAGAACCACTGCTTGCCGTCTTTGATGTCGAAGTGCACTTTCAGATCGGCGATTTCAAGCAGAACATTTCTTTTTTCGTCAATGGCTGTCATACCAGCTCCTCGTACGGCTTAAAGCAGGCACGCAGACGGCCTGGTGCAAACTCTTCCAGCGGCGGCGCGCTGTTGCAGATTTCCATCGCGTGCGGACAGCGCGGCTGGAACGGGCAGCCTTTCGGCAGACGCAGCAGGTTGGGCGGGTTGCCAGGAATGGTCAGCAGCGACTCCCCTTCCGCATCAAGACGCGGTACCGCATTCAGCAGGCCAATGGAGTACGGGTGCGCCGGATGATAGAAGACATCTCGCGCTTTACCGTACTCCATGGTACGCCCGGCATACATCACCAGCACTTTATCGCAGATCCCGGCCACGACGCCCAGATCGTGGGTAATCATGATGATCGCAGTATTAAACTCGCGCTTCAGCTCGTTCAGCAGGGTCATGATCTGCGCCTGAACGGTCACGTCCAGGGCGGTGGTCGGTTCATCGGCAATGAGCAGTTTTGGCCGGCACAGCAGCGCCATCGCGATCATCACGCGCTGGCGCATCCCGCCGGAGAACTCGTGCGGGAACATGCGCATACGCTTACGCGCTTCCGGCATTTTTACCGCATCCAGCATCTTAACCGACTCTTCAAACGCTTCGGCTTTGCCCATCCCCTTGTGCAGCATCAGCACTTCCATCAGCTGCTCGCCCACACGCATGTACGGGTTCAGGGAGGTCATCGGATCCTGGAAAATCATGGATATTTGCTCGGCACGCAGCTTGTTAAGCTCGTTCTCCGGCAGGTTAAGGATCTGCTTACCGTTAAAGGTGGCAGAGCCGCCGATAACGCCATTCTGTGCCAGCAGCCCCATCAGCGCGAACGCCGTCTGGGATTTACCGGAACCGGATTCACCCACGATACCCAGCGTTTCGCCAGCACGCAGGCTGAAGTTAAGATCGTTTACCGCAGTCACATCGCCATCAGGCGTTTTAAAGGTGACGCGCAGATCTTTCACATCCAGCAGAAGGTTACCCTGCTGATGCGCTTGTGGGGCAGATGCCGTTTCAATAATAGTCATGGCGGCACTCCTTAACGGTCTTTCGGATCGAGGGCATCACGCAGGCCATCGCCGATAAAGTTGAAACAAAACAGTGTTACCACCAGGAAACCCGCCGGGAACAGCAGCAGCCACGGTGAAACTTCCATAGAGTTGGCGCCATCGCTCAGCAGCGCACCCCAGCTGCTCAGTGGCTCCTGGGTACCCAGGCCGAGGAAGCTCAGGAAAGATTCAAACAGGATCATGCTAGGTACCAGCAGGGAGGCATACACCACCACCACACCCAGCACGTTTGGCACGATATGACGGACCACGATATTACCGGTCGAAACCCCGCCCACCTGCGCCGCTTCGATAAACTCTTTGCGCTTCAGGCTCAGGGTCTGGCCGCGCACGATACGCGCCATATCGAGCCAGGAGACCATGCCGATAGCCACAAAGATCAGCAAAATGTTCTGGCCAAAGAAGGTCACCAGCAGAATGACGAAGAACATAAACGGGAAGGAGTTGAGGATCTCCAGAATACGCATCATCACCGAATCGACCTTGCCGCCGAGATAGCCGGAGAGCGATCCGTATAACGTACCCAGAATCACCGCAACAAAAGCTGCTGCGATCCCTACCATTAACGAAATGCGTCCACCGATGGCCACACGGACCAGCAGGTCACGTCCGGACGAGTCGGTACCAAAGTAGTGGCCCGATTCGGTATCCGGCGCGCTGGACATCATGCCCCAGTCGGTATCGAAGTAGGTGAACTGCGACAGCATCGGCGCGAGCGTCACAAACAGGGCGATAAGGACCAGGACAATCAGGCTGGCAACCGCAGCACGGTTATGCATGAAGCGACGGCGTGCATCCTGCCAGAGGCTACGCCCCTCCACTTCCAGTTTTTCACTGAAGTTTTCCAGCGCCTCGCTGTTTTTCTTACTTAACATCATGGCGAGCTCCAGTGTCAGTAGCGGATTTTCGGATCGATAACGGCATAGAGCACGTCGACGATCGCGTTAAAGAAGATGGTGAGCGCGCCAACGAGAATGGTCAGACTCAGTACCAGTGAATAGTCGCGGTTAAGGGCGCCGTTAACGAACAGCTGACCAATACCCGGCAGACCATAGATGGTTTCGATAACCATTGACCCGGTGATAATCCCGACGAACGCAGGGCCCAGATAAGAGAGCACCGGCAGCAGCGCAGGTTTTAACGCATGACGGAAGATGATGCGGCGCATCGGCAGCCCTTTGGCCCGGGCAGTACGGATGAAGTTCGAGTGCAGCACTTCAATCATTGAACCACGGGTGATACGCGAAATACTGGCGATATAGGCGAGAGACAACGCGACCATCGGCAGGATCATAAATTTCAGCGCCCCGCCATTCCAGCCGCCGCCGGGCAGCCATTTCAGGGTGATGGCAAATATCATGACCAGCAAAGGGGCCACGACAAAACTCGGTATGACGACACCGGTCATTGCCACCCCCATAACGGTGTAATCCCATTTCGTGTTCTGGTTAAGCGCGGCAATAACGCCCGCCGTGACGCCAAGAATAACGGCCAGTAAAAACGCCGCGGCGCCTAATTTCGCCGAAACGGGGAAGCTGGACGCCACCAGATCGTTTACGGAATAATCTTTATATTTAAACGACGGACCAAAATCACCGTGGGCCAGCTGTTTCAGATAGTTGAAATACTGGGTGGAGATAGGATCGTTTAAATGATATTTCGCTTCGATATTCGCCATAACTTCTGGCGGCAGCGTACGTTCACCGGTGAATGGACTTCCCGGCGCGAGACGCATCATAAAGAAGGAGATCGTGATAAGAATGAATAGCGTTGGGATCGCTTCAAGACAGCGACGTAGGATAAATTTCAACATTGCCCGTACCTTCTGGCGTGTGCCTATATAATATTACGATGAGTAGACACCGTGGGGCAGACAGCGCCCGCCCCACTCATTGCCATTAATGCTTGATAATATACAAGTTTTTAACGTAGATATTATCCATCGGGTCTTTCCCGGTATATCCACCTACCCACGGTTTCACCAGACGGGCGTTCACGTAGTAGTAAACCGGTACGATCGCAGAATCTTTGTCGAGCTGCTGTTCCGCTTTCGCGTAGAGCTCGGCGCGCTGCGCTTCGTCAGTCACTTTCAGGGTATCGCCGATCAGCTTATCGAACTCTGCGCTCTTATAGTGCGCGGTGTTGTTCGAGCTGTCGCTCAGCATGGTGTTCAGGAAAGAGGTCGGCTCGTTGTAGTCCGCACACCAGCCGGCACGCGCCACATCAAAGGTGCCCTGATGGCGGCTATCCAGGAAGGTTTTCCACTCCTGGTTTTCCAGCTTCACGTTCACACCCAGGTTTTTCTTCCAGATGGAAGAGACTGCGATAGCCAGTTTCTTATGCAGATCGGAGGTGTTATACAGCAGGCTGAAGGTCAGCGGCTTGTCTGCGGTATAACCCGCTTCGGCCAGCAGTTTCTTCGCTTCTGCATTACGCTGTTCCTGGGTCATTTTGAACCATTCTGGCTCGGTCAGCTTCGCACCATCGGTGTACGGTGGCGTGTAGCTGTACGCTGGCAGGTCGCCCTGGTTTTTCACTTTGTTGACGATGATATCGCGATCCAGCGCCAGCTTCAGGGCGGTACGAACGCGAACGTCAGTGAATGGCGCTTTTTGGTTGTTGATTTCGTAATAATAGGTGCAGAGGTACGGGTCAACGTGTACTTCAGCAGGGATCTCTTTCTTCAGCTTCTGGAACAGTTCAATCGGCATGTTGTTATAGGTCATGTCGATTTCGCCGCTGCGGTAGCGGTTAACGTCAGTCACTTCAGAAGAGATTGGCAGATAGGTGACCTGATTAATGACAGTTTTCGCGTTATCCCAGTAGTTGGTATTACGCTCCAGGTCGATACGTTCGTTAACGACCCAGGCTTTCAGCTTGTAGGCGCCGTTAGTCACGATATTGGCGGGCTGAGTCCACTTATCGCCAAATTTTTCAACCGCGGCTTTTGGAACCGGGGAGACGGACGGGTGAACCAGCAGCTTATAGAAATAAGGGACCGGCTCGCTCAGGGTAACTTCGAACGTATTGTCATCGATCGCTTTTACGCCGAGATCGGTAATCGGTTTTTTACCGGTGATGATGTCATCGATATTGGCGATGTGGCCATACTGCAGATAGCTCGCATACGGTGAGGCAGTATTAGGATCTGCCAGACGCTGCCAGCTATAAACGAAATCGTGGGCGGTAACCGGGGAACCATCGGACCATTTCGCGTCTTTACGCAGGTGGAAGGTCCAGACTTTAAAGTCTTTGTTTTCCCATTTTTCAGCTACACCCGCAACCGGGTGGCCGTTTACGTCAGTGACCAGCAGACCTTCGAACAGATCGCGGTTAACGTTAGACTCCGGTACACCTTCAATCTTGTGCGGATCCAGAGACTGAACCTCAGCACCGTTGTTACGCACCAGCGTTTGCTTCTCCGCCAGTTGAACTCCAGCAGGGACGTCAGCAGCCATTGCAACGTTGCCTGCGATTAGCGCAGTTAAAATCCCCGCAGCTACCAGACTTTTTTTTGTGATGATGGACATTGTGTTGATACTCCACTCTTTATAATTACTGGTTTTTACCAGCCTGTTTAATTCCCCTTTTTAGGGGTTCCCTGACAACGTAGGAGTTTATGCTGCCGTCAGGCGTTTTTTACTTCTCGCTATCACCGACTTTACTATTACTGGCGGCTCGTCTGGCCGCCTTGCGTCGATTTGTGACATGCCTCCCCTGCCGAGGCATGTATTAATTCTTATAGGTCAAAATCGTTAATGAAAAAGATTCTCAACTAGAAGAATTACGCTGAAATGGAATGGCCGGAAAGTACCAAATGAGTTACTTAGGTGCCAATACATTTTGCAAATTTGTTAACCAATTCTCTTTTACGGAAGGGACCGTCATGCCGTGGCCTGCTATGTCCCGCACCGAAAAAGAAAAAAGTGACCAATATTCAATGAGATGAAGAAAATGTTATGGATGAGCGCACCGCGATGCCAGAAGCGCTCTCTTTTTTGTACAAAAAATTAACAACTGTCTATTATTTAGCACATTCATCTAAATCATTCAGCAAATTACTAATATCATCTCAGTAATCTTGCAGCAAGCCCCAGAGTATTGTGTGAGTAAAATAACAGACGTATTGCGCAGTTTATGAGCAGGTGAGCGGCATGGGAACAGGCAAGTGATTGAAAATCAACAAAACAAAATTATTAATAAAATTAATTATAGTTAAAGCGATTTTCAACTTTCATTATATGATTTGCTGATAATGACAAAAAAAGCGGAGCCCAGGGCTCCGCTTTTTCATTTGAAGGATTAACCTAATAACCCCGGAAAGATTGATTTCAGACCGGTTACAATAAATTCAATCCCTAGCGCCATCAGCAGCAGACCCATTATACGGGTGATAACGTTAATACCCGTCTGTCCCAACAGGCGTACCAGCCATGGCGCAATACGGAATACCCCCCAGCAACAGAAGGCAAACAGAGCAATGGCGATCGAAAAGCCAATCAGATGCATCAGGTTATGGTAACGCGTTCCCCATACGATGGTAGAACTGATAGCCCCTGGCCCTGCCATCAAGGGCAACGCCAGCGGCACCACGCCAATGCTCTCGCGGATGGCGGTTTCTGATTTCTCCTGCTTGTTCTGTTTGTCCTCACCCAGCTTGCCGCTGATCATTGACATGGCAATGGTGACGACGAGGATCCCACCGGCAATTCTGAACGAATCGATTGAGATGCCAAAAATCTGCAATATTGAGTCCCCAAGATAGAGCGACGTCAGCAGGATGATGGCCACAGACAAATTTGCCGTCAGGTTGGTTTTATTCCTGGCAAGGGCGGTTTGATAGCTGGTCATACTGATGAAGACGGGAATAATACCCACCGGGTTCACCAGCGCGAACAGACCGATAAAAAACTTAAAATAGGTTGGGAAATCAAAGAGCGATAGGCTCACTGTTAGCTCCGCTGATTAGCAAGTCTCAATATAAAATGTGGCATCCACAGTAACCGCGCAGACGATACGCCTTTTATGCCGCCAGTTCACCACAATAATGCTAAATATGGTGATGTAACGCTGTAAAATATTTGTGTACTTTATACGTTGTTATGGTTCAATTAGTTTTGCAATTATTTAACAACTGACGAAATGCCCTAAAATACCCCTGCTGAAAGGTATCAGCTTATGGATAAATTGATACAGATCATGTTTTCGGTACTCAGAAGTGAGTAATCTTGATTACGCCACCAGGGAGACTCAGAGTCTGAACGTAGGCTACTGATGGGAGGCTCTTTTAGTAAATCAGGGGAACGATAAAAACATTAACACCTTGTTTTTACGTAAGTTAAGCAAGTGGCAATGACGCTGACTATACTGTTTTCGTGTCGAGCAGCTGATTTACTAAAAGAGTTTAACATTATCAGGAGAGCATTATGGCTGTTACTAATGTCGCTGAACTTAACGCACTTGTAGAGCGCGTAAAAAAAGCCCAGCGTGAATATGCCAATTTCACCCAAGAACAGGTTGATAAAATCTTCCGCGCCGCCGCTCTGGCTGCTGCAGATGCTCGAATCCCTCTCGCTAAAATGGCCGTTGCCGAATCTGGTATGGGTATCGTCGAAGATAAAGTGATCAAAAACCACTTTGCTTCCGAGTATATCTACAACGCCTATAAAGACGAGAAGACTTGTGGCGTTCTGTCTGAAGATGACACGTTCGGTACCATCACCATTGCTGAGCCAATCGGCATCATCTGCGGTATCGTTCCAACCACCAACCCAACGTCTACTGCTATCTTCAAATCGCTCATCAGCCTGAAGACGCGTAACGCGATCATTTTCTCTCCACACCCACGTGCTAAAGATGCCACCAACAAAGCTGCAGATATCGTTCTGCAAGCGGCGATCGCTGCGGGTGCACCAAAAGACCTGATCGGCTGGATCGATCAGCCTTCCGTGGAGCTGTCTAACGCTCTGATGCACCACCCAGACATTAACCTGATTCTGGCAACTGGTGGCCCAGGCATGGTTAAAGCGGCCTATAGCTCCGGTAAACCGGCTATCGGCGTAGGTGCGGGTAATACCCCTGTTGTTATCGACGAAACCGCCGATATCAAACGTGCTGTTGCCTCTGTACTGATGTCTAAAACCTTCGATAACGGCGTAATCTGTGCTTCCGAGCAGTCCGTTGTGGTTGTTGACTCCGTATACGATGCCGTTCGCGAACGTTTCGCCAGCCACGGCGGCTACCTGCTGCAGGGTAAAGAGCTGAAAGCGGTTCAGGACATCATCCTGAAAAATGGTGCACTGAACGCCGCCATCGTAGGTCAGCCAGCGTATAAAATTGCTGAACTGGCAGGTTTCACCGTTCCAGCCAGCACGAAGATCCTGATTGGCGAAGTGAATATCGTTGACGAAAGCGAGCCGTTTGCGCACGAAAAACTCTCTCCGACGCTGGCAATGTACCGCGCGAAAGATTTTGAAGAAGCGGTTGTTAAAGCGGAGAAACTGGTAGCTATGGGCGGTATCGGTCATACCTCCTGCCTGTATACCGACCAGGACAACCAGCCAGATCGTGTTGCTCACTTCGGTCAGATGATGAAAACAGCACGTATTCTGATTAACACCCCTGCTTCTCAGGGTGGTATCGGTGACCTGTATAACTTCAAACTCGCGCCTTCCCTGACTCTGGGTTGTGGTTCATGGGGTGGTAACTCCATCTCTGAGAACGTTGGTCCTAAGCACTTGATCAACAAGAAAACCGTTGCTAAGCGAGCTGAAAACATGTTGTGGCATAAACTTCCGAAATCTATCTACTTCCGCCGTGGCTCCCTGCCAATCGCGCTGGATGAAGTGATTACTGATGGCCACAAACGTGCGCTCATCGTGACTGACCGTTTCCTGTTCAACAACGGCTACGCAGACCAGATCACCTCTGTTCTGAAAGCGGCTGGCGTGGAAACTGAAGTCTTCTTCGAAGTTGAAGCTGACCCAACCCTGTCCGTTGTTCGCAAAGGCGCAGAGCTGGCAAACTCCTTCAAACCAGACGTGATCATCGCGCTGGGTGGCGGCTCCCCAATGGACGCAGCCAAAATTATGTGGGTAATGTACGAGCACCCAGAAACGCACTTCGAAGAGCTGGCGCTGCGCTTTATGGATATCCGTAAACGTATCTACAAGTTCCCGAAAATGGGCGTGAAAGCGAAAATGATCGCCGTCACCACCACTTCCGGTACCGGTTCTGAAGTGACGCCATTTGCTGTTGTTACCGACGATGCAACAGGTCAGAAATACCCACTGGCAGACTACGCTCTGACCCCGGACATGGCGATTGTTGACGCCAACCTGGTCATGGACATGCCGAAATCACTCTGTGCATTCGGTGGTCTGGATGCGGTAACTCACGCCCTGGAAGCTTATGTTTCTGTACTGGCGTCTGAGTTCTCTGACGGTCAGGCTCTGCAGGCACTGAAACTGCTAAAAGAGAACCTGCCAGCCTCTTATAACGAAGGCTCTAAAAACCCGGTTGCCCGTGAGCGTGTGCACAGTGCTGCCACCATCGCCGGTATCGCGTTTGCTAACGCCTTCCTGGGTGTGTGTCACTCCATGGCGCACAAGCTGGGCTCTCAGTTCCACATTCCTCACGGTCTGGCGAACGCCCTGCTGATTTCTAACGTTATCCGTTACAACGCTAACGATAACCCGACCAAGCAGACGGCATTCAGCCAGTACGACCGTCCGCAGGCTCGTCGTCGCTACGCAGAAATTGCTGACCACCTGGGCCTGAGCGCTCCTGGCGATCGTACTGCTGCGAAGATCGAGAAACTGCTGGCATGGCTGGAAAGCCTGAAAGCGGAACTGGGTATTCCTAAGTCTATCCGTGAAGCTGGCGTTCAGGAAGCTGACTTCCTGGCACACGTAGACAAGCTGTCTGAAGATGCCTTTGATGACCAGTGTACCGGTGCGAACCCGCGCTACCCACTGATCGCAGAGCTGAAACAGATCCTGCTGGATACCTTCTATGGCCGCGAATACACTGAAGGTGTGGTTGCTGCACCGGCAGCTGTAGAAACGCTGGTAAAAGCGGATAAGAAAGCGAAGAAAAGCGCTTAATTAATCGCTCAATAAAAAACCCGCTCCGGCGGGTTTTTTTATGTCTCTTTTCCAGCGCAAATAGCGACAGACGAACTGGACCGTTAACGACGACTGGCTTCCTGAATCGCCGTCAGAGAGCCTGTTACCAGCGCCTCTTTATAATGCTTACGACATACGGATACATAGCGCTCATTACCGCCAATCACCACCTGTTCGCCTTCCGCATAGGGTTTTCCTGCCTGATCAAGACGCAGCACCATACTCGCTTTACGCCCGCAGAAGCAGATGGTTTTTAATTCCACCAGCTTATCTGACCATGCCAGCAAATACTGGCTGCCGACAAACAGTTCGCCGCGAAAATCCGTTCGCAACCCATAGCAAAGTACTGGAATATCCAGTTCATCAACGACTTCAGAAAGCTCATGAACCTGCTGACGCGTTAAAAACTGGCTCTCATCCACCAGCACGCAATGGACTGCCTGGTCAGCCGCCTGTGCACGAATTTCGTCCAGCAGATTAGTTTGTGGGTTAAATAACCTGGCTGGAGAAGAGAGGCCAATTCGCGAACTCACTTTTCCGGCACCAAAACGGTCATCGATTTCGGCGGTGTAAACCACCGTACGCATCCCACGCTCCTGGTAATTGTAGGAGGATTGCAGTAACGCGGTCGACTTACCTGCGTTCATTGCTGAATAGTAGAAATACAGTTGTGCCATTGGCCGTTAAACCCTAATCAATGTGTATTATTACCGATAGGCGATTGTACCATATTTTGTCGGGTCTTCCGTGCTGCAGCGCGGAAGACCCGCGTTACGAGAGATTTTATCCACCACCGGGATATAGGACACATCATGAAGGAGCATACGAAAAGAACATAAAAACCCATGGTTTTATAAACGCTAAGTTCCGGAAAAACCTGTTATTTTAATGTCGCCACCAGGCTGAAAATGATTCAGGCGTAATTAACGGTTTCATCGGGTAACCGTGTTTTCAGTACTAATACGAAAGGTTGATATTTATCCCAAGAAACAATAATCCCCATGAAAATTGCCTGTAAAAAAAGAGTTCACCGTCAGGTTTACAACGCATCTTTTGATAACGCCGCCCCCCTTTCTCCCCGCCAAATTTAAGTTCCGGTAATTAATAATAGTGCCGAATATTAGGTATTTTTGAATTCCTTACATTCTGGCCTATTGCACATATCAATTTATGCCTCTATTATTACCTCAACAAACCCCCACATTATAAGTTTGAGATTACTACAATGAGCGAAGCACTTAAAATTCTGAACAACATCCGCACTCTCCGTGCCCAGGCGAGAGAATGTACTCTGGAAACGCTTGAAGAAATGCTGGAGAAATTAGAAGTCGTTGTTAATGAGCGTCGTGAAGAAGAAAACGCCGCTGCTGCTGAAATCGAAGAACGTACACGTAAACTGCAGCAATATCGTGAAATGCTGATCGCTGATGGTATTGATCCTAACGAATTGCTGAACAGCATGGCTGCCGCTAAAACCGGTACTAAAGCTAAACGTGCTGCGCGTCCGGCTAAATATAGCTACATCGATGAGAACGGCGAATCTAAAACCTGGACCGGCCAGGGCCGTACTCCAGCTGTTATCAAAAAAGCAATGGATGAGCAAGGTAAACAACTGGACGACTTCCTGATCCAGGAATAAGCCAGTAAATATCCGAAAAATCCCGCTTAATGCGGGATTTTTTATGCCTTTATTTTATCTCGTGTGACATTCTGTTACACGTGCACATATAACGATTACATCACACTATTACCCTGCCCTACATGAGCGACACCCTAAAAAGGTTATAAAATAACCGGCGTAGCATAGCTATCACCGGTTTTGCTTAGGGCGTTAACGCCGTATTAGTTTTTAATGTCCAGCGTCTCTTTCAGCCAGCCCTTAAATTCTTCGCCCAGGGACTGGTGACGAACACCATATTCAACGAAGGCCTGCATGTAACCGAGTTTATTACCGCAGTCATGGCTCTTACCTTTCATATGGTAAGCCTCGACGGTCTCTTTTTCGATCAGCATGTCGATGGCATCGGTCAGCTGGATCTCATCGCCGGCGCCTGGAGGCGTTTTCGCCAGCAGCGGCCAAATCTCTGCGCTCAGTACATAACGCCCTACTACAGCGAGGTTAGATGGCGCTACGTCGGCTTTTGGCTTCTCAACCACGCCAACCATTGGCACGCTGTCGCCTGGCTTCATATCGACGCCTTTGCAGTCCACAACGCCATAAGCGGTAACGTCTTCAACTGGCTCAACCATGATCTGGCTGCTGCCCGTTTCGTCGAAGCGTTTAATCATTTCAGCCAGGTTATCCTGGGAAAGATCGGATTCAAACTCGTCCAGAATAACGTCGGGTAAAATAACCGCTACCGGCTCGTTACCGACTACCGGGTGGGCACACAACACGGCGTGACCCAGACCTTTTGCCAGCCCCTGACGGACCTGCATAATAGTGACATGCGGCGGGCAAATAGACTGCACTTCCTGAAGAAGCTGACGCTTCACGCGTTTTTCCAGCATGGCTTCAAGTTCAAAACTGGTATCGAAATGGTTTTCGATAGAGTTTTTGGATGAATGTGTTACCAGCACAATTTCAGTGATGCCTGCAGCAATACATTCGTTGACCACATACTGGATTAATGGCTTATCAACGAGTGGCAGCATCTCTTTTGGAATTGCCTTCGTTGCTGGCAGCATCCTGGTTCCCAACCCGGCAACCGGGATAACGGCCTTTCTCACTTTCGAATTTACGGCAGCCATTGAAACTCTCCTGAACTGTTCATGTTTTGAACTTTAGTCTGCATTAATAACGCGTTCAGTATATCAGCCTGTGGATGGTGTCCGGGTCTGAAAAGGACGCGCTACCGCTTAATTAGGATAAATACGAATAAAAACAGGCACCGATAGTAGCATTGCCCGTAAAACGACGGTAAAGCTATCTACCGTTTAAATTCCAACTGACTATTCTGTGGACAACATTAAGCGCAACCGCCCCCCCGTCCCCCAAATTTGGCATTGCCATGAGGTACAGCGGTGGCTTATTTGATTCAGGTAAGTATTTCCTAAGGTTCCTAACAGGACGCCGTTACTGACCTGAATATGATGCTCCCCGGTATTTAGCGTGGCATTAAGTCCGGCAGAGACCAAAATCAAATTTTTCAGGCCGCTATGGTAATAACCGACCAGTAATGGGAATTGTCCTGGTAAACTGGCCTGGCGCAACAGCTGGTTGACCTGTTTCAACAGGCTGCCTAACTCAGGCAGACGCTGACCCTGATGAGAAAGTTGTTCCTGAAGCAATCCATTAAATAATGCCCGCAATAATAATGCCGCCAGCACACCATTATCGCCCGCCCGGGTAACATCCAGACAATAAAACGCCAGATCGTTTTCAGATAATGGTGCGATATCCAGCACCAGACCCGGTTGATCGGCAGCCATCAGCTGGCGGTAATTAACTTTGCACCCGGAAAATGTCTGCTGAACCGGCGGCTGAAGCTCCTGTAACAGTTTTGCCGCCGCAGAGGGGTTATTCACCAGCGCATCCCAGTCCTGAAAAAGCCGCTCTTCCTCTTCAACACGCGAATTAAACATATTGGGATAGAGGCAGGCGAGAACGGTTTCACGCAAGCGATTCAGATCTTTAACTGGCTTAAGCAATACGTCCTGGACACCCAGGCGTAACGCTTTTGCGATATCGGCCATATTTTCGGTCGCAGAGATGACCAGAATGGGGATCTGGTCGCCGGCATTACGTAAATGCTCCACCAGCTTCAGGCCATTCATCCGCGGCATGGCGATGTCGCAAATCATCAAATCGGGCTTAATGCCCACCATTTTTTCCAGGGCGTCGATCCCATCACCTGCAAGTGCAGTCGTCGCCCCCAGCGATGATAGCCATGAATCCAGTAAGGAGCGGAAAACAGGCTCGTCTTCAACTATCAGAATTTGTTTCCCGGCTAATGGCTGTGTCATGGTCTCTCCCGGCGCTGACAATAGATAAATAGTGGCATGCTATCGGCACTATCGCCTGTCAGATTTTGCTGAAGTAATCAAAAAAAGGGTGCTCAGGCTGTTGCCCGCACTAAAGGTAATAATTCGTCCATTTTCTTTTCGACTGCCTGCGCGCCTGCGGTAATGGCCGCTTCAGCACGATGGAAATCGAGCGTTGAAATTTGTGGACAAAAAGGTTGAATCAATATATCCGGCGGATCACCCGCCATTCGGTTGCGCTTCAGGCGATTTTCCAGCACCTGAATCGACGTCGTCATGATTTCCATGGCGGTTGGCGCAGCAACCAGTTTACGGGTGGTTCGCGTGAAGCGTCCTCGCAGGCGTTTATGCCATGCGAGATCGTCCAGAGCGGACTCATCCGACTGGGTGTTAACCGGCATCAGATCCTGTTGCATCAGGTGAGCATCGTGCTGGAGATCGACGGCAATTACGATATCAGCCCCCATCGCACGGGTCAGTGAAATAGGGACAGGATTAACAACGCCACCGTCAACCAGCCAGTAACCATTGTGCGGAACCGGCGCCATCAGGCCCGGCATACTGCAGGAGGCGCGGACGGCAAGATGAATATCGCCTTCGGTAAACCAGATCTCCCTGCCGGTGCTGAGGTTGGTCGCAACCGCACCGAAAGGCATCTGACAGCTGGAGAATTCGGTCAGGGGCATCACCTGGCGAAAACGGTTAAAGACGCGCTCTCCGCGTAATAACCCGCCACGTTGCCAGGAGAGATCCATCAGGCGCAGGACGTCCCAGTAGCTAAACGATCGTACCCAGGTTTCCAGCTCGGGAAGCTTGCCACACGAATAGGCGGCCCCCACCAGTGAACCTATTGAACAGCCTGCAACAATATCAATTTCGATACCCAAACGTTGTAAGGCGTTGATCACACCAATATGCGACCAGCCCCGGGCTGCACCTGAGCCCAATGCCAGTCCAATTTTTACTTTTCTCATTAGCCCTGTTTAGCGTCCCCTGGATTCCTGCATAGCGTCATTGCAACCGCTCAGTTAACATAGTGCCACCCTGGCGTTATACGTCATTCATTTTTTAATTTCAGGAAGAGAATCGTGTCTCAACTCTGTCCCTGCGGTAGCGCTCTCGAGTATAGCCTATGTTGCCAACGATATCTTACCGGTGAGCAGGTTGCACCGGACCCGGCATCACTTATGCGCTCCCGATATGCCGCTTTTGTGACGCGGGACGCAGACTACCTGATTAAGACCTGGCATCCATCCTGCCATGCTACTGATTTTCGTCAGGAGATCGAGGCCGGATTTGCAAATACGCAGTGGCTCGGCCTCACTCAGTACGAAACGGCAGCAGGCCGGGATGAAAACGAGGGGTTCGTCAGTTTTGTTGCGCGCTTTACTGAGCAAGGAAGAGCGGGCGCGATCATCGAACGCTCGCGTTTCTTAAATGAGGGCGGAGAGTGGTACTATATTGACGGCACGCGTCCACAGTTTGGTCGTAATGACCCCTGCCCTTGTGGTTCAGGCAAAAAATTTAAAAAGTGTTGCGGGCAATAAGGCCTGACAACACGATTCAAGCAAACACGTAAGGATTTTCCGGCAATGCAATCAACACAACGTAAAGTGCTGCGCACCATTTGTCCCGACCAGAAAGGGCTGATCGCCCGTATCACCAATATTTGCTACAAACATGAACTGAATATCGTGCAGAACAACGAGTTTGTTGATCACCGTACCGGCCGCTTCTTTATGCGTACCGAGCTGGAAGGGATCTTCAATGACGCGACGTTGCTGGCCGATCTGGACGGCGCGCTGCCGGAAGGTTCCGTGCGTGAACTGAACCCCGCCGGTCGCCGCCGGGTGGTGATCCTGGTTACCAAAGAGGCACACTGCCTTGGCGACCTGCTGATGAAAGCCAACTATGGCGGGTTGGATGTTGAGATCGCCGCGGTCATTGGTAACCACGAGACGCTGCGTACGCTGGTTGAGCGTTTTGATATTCCGTTTGAGCTGGTCAGCCATGAAGGCCATACCCGCGAAGAGCATGACAATTTAATGGCGCAGGCCATCGAAGCGCATAACCCGGATTACGTGGTGCTGGCGAAATATATGCGCGTCCTGACGCCGTCATTCGTTGCCCGCTTCCCGAATAAGATTATCAACATTCACCACTCGTTCCTGCCGGCTTTTATCGGCGCGCGTCCTTATCACCAGGCGTACGAACGCGGCGTGAAAATCATCGGCGCAACGGCACACTACGTGAATGACAATCTGGATGAAGGTCCAATCATCATGCAGGACGTGATTCATGTCGATCACACCTACACGGCGGAAGATATGATGCGTGCCGGCCGCGACGTTGAAAAAAATGTCTTAAGCCGCGCGCTCTATCAGGTGCTGGCGCAACGCGTCTTTGTCTACGGTAACCGAACGATTATTCTTTAATCCTTTATAAAATGAATTGATTAGCTTTGCGTCTTTATGCGTAAAAATCAGGCAAACGATTCATTTATGCAAAGGAAGTCTTTACAGGGGCGCGTCATTTGATATGATGCGCCCCGCTTCCCACAAGGAAGCAGGCCAGTAAAAGCATTACCCCGTGGTGGGGTTCCCGAGCGGCCAAAGGGAGCAGACTGTAAATCTGCCGTCATCGACTTCGAAGGTTCGAATCCTTCCCCCACCACCATTATTCACCACAGCGATGTGGTAATACCGATGAGATATAGCGATGTTTGCACTTGTCGGGAAGGGTGAGAACCTTCGATTAAGGTTCGAGTCGAGCGCAAGCGAGACAACGTTGCCAGAGGCAACGGCCCGGAGGGTGAGGAGCGAAGCGACGAATAATCCTTCCCCCACCACCATCTTCAAGTTTCACCTCAAAATCTGAATTACCCCTGGTGGGGTTCCCGAGCGGCCAAAGGGAGCAGACTGTAAATCTGCCGTCACAGACTTCGAAGGTTCGAATCCTTCCCCCACCACCATCACTTCTAAATCGCTTTAAACTTCTCAGTTAAAAAATAAATAGTCTTGCTGTTCCGCGCACCTTTTCCCCGGTGGCGCTGCGCTTACCGGGGCTACAAAACCGTACCATACTCGTAGGCCGGGTAAGGCGCAGCCGCCACCCGGCGAAATCCCTTACAACGGGGGCAACCGACGGGTCACCGGTGAACTCTTCACAATCGAGGTGTTGCACTGCGCATGTTCTGCCAGTCCATCCAGCAACGTATCCAGTTGTTCAATGGAGCGCACCACCAGGCGGATAACGAAACAGTCCTCGCCGGTCACTTTGTCGCTTTCAATACACTCGGGCATCTGCTGGATGTATTTATCCACTTTATGCAATAACCCCGGTAACGGTCGCACGCGCACCAGCGCCTGCAGCGTGTAACCCAGCGCGGCCAGGTTTACCCGCGCACCATACCCCTGAATGATGCCCCGCTCTTCCAGCCTTTTTAAGCGTTCTGCCGTACTGGGTGATGTGAGCCCAACCCGGGCGCTTAAGACTTTCAGCGACATACGCGCATCCTCTACCAGACAACGCAGAATATGGCGGTCGATCTCATCGATAAGGTAATCCATAACATTCACCTAATTTATAAAAGCAAACCTCTCCTTTTACCTTAATTCAGCGCTGTTAAATCGGACACCGTTTTTTAACAATAGAGGCAATAATCAGGAGGTGTACGATGCGCGACATTCAACAAGGCGTCTGGCAGATGAGCCTGGCGATGCTGATATCCGGCTCTATCGGGGCTTTTGTGCTGCTTTCCGGCTTGCCGGTCACTGACGTAGTGTTCTGGCGCTGTCTGATCGGCGCCATGGCGCTGTTTCTTTTTATTCGTTTCAGTAAACGCCCTTTTAGCCCGTTAACCAAAGTAACCCTGGGTCTGGCCATTCTTGGCGGCATTGCGCTGGTCGTTAACTGGCTGCTGCTGTTTGCCGCGTTCGAACGTATCTCCATCGGACTTTCGACGGTGGTCTATAACACCCAGCCCTTTATGCTGGTGTTAATGGGTATGCTGATGGGCGAGCGGGTGAGTCTGGTGAAATGGGGCTGGCTGTTCCTCGCCTTTGGCGGGGTGGTGATTTTGCTCTCCAGCGAGCTGACCGGCGGACACAGCGCACAATGGCTTTCGGGGATCGGCCTCGCGCTGGGTGCCGCTTTCTTTTACGCCCTCACTGCCATTATCACGCGCAAATTACAGACCATTACACCGCAGCACATCGCCTTTATCCAGGTGTTAACCGGTGTGGTGATGCTGCTGCCGCTGGCGCATATGCCGACCTTCTCCCGCGATTTCCCGTGGGCGATTCTGCTGACGCTGGGCATCGTGCACACGGGGGTGATGTATCAACTGTTATACAGCGCCATTCAGAAGCTCCCTACTCCCATCATCGGCTCGCTGTCATTTATCTATCCGGTCGTCGCGCTCGTTGTCGATAACCTGCTGTTTGGGCATGCGCTCAGCCTTACCCAACTGGCTGGCGGAGCGCTGATCCTGTTTGCCGCTGCGGGTAACAACCTCGGCTGGGGCGAAAAAAAACCCCGCCAGAGCGGGGTTGAGATGAAAACGGCGGATTAGCGACGGGCGCGCACAATCTGGTATTTGCGCGTCATGTACTCCACCGGCGCGCTCCAGATATGCACCAGCCGGGAGAACGGGAACAGCAGGAACAGCGTCATGCCCAGCACCAGGTGCACGCGGAAGATAAACGCCACGCCGTCCAGATGCTCAGACGCACCGCCATGGAAGGTCACCACCGACTGTGCCCAACCCACCAGCTTCAGCATTTCGCTGCCGTCCATGTGCTGAGCCGAGAACGGAATGGTCAGCAGACCCAGCGCGCACTGCACCATCAGCAAGGTGAGGATCAGGATATCCGCCCCGGTGGTGGTGGCGCGAACGCGCGGGCTGAACAGACGACGCTTCAGCAGCATCAGGCCGCCCACCAGGGTCATCAGGCCGCAGGCGCCGCCGGCAATCATCGCCATCTTCTGCTTCACGTCCATCGGCAGGAAGGATTCATACATCCAGTGCGGGGTGAGCATTCCGAGGAAGTGACCGGCAAAAATCCCCAGAATCCCGAAGTGGAACAGGTTGGATGCCATGTTCATCCCTTTGCGATCCAGCATCTGGCTGGAGGCGGCGCGCCAGGTGTACTGGCCGTAGTCGTAACGCAGCCAGCTACCAATCAGAAATACCGAACCCGCAATGTACGGATAGATATCGAAGAAGAACATATTCAGGAAGTGCATTATTGCTGTCCTCCGTTAGAGATATTCAAATATTGCGGGGCAACGGCACCGGCAAAACGACGCTGGTGAGCAGAGATTTCCGATTCACCGCAGCTCTGGTCAGCAAAGAACTTCACCTGCTCCTCTTCCCAGACCGCATCCAGCGCCTGTGGGGTGTCGTCGCGCGCTTCATCGGCGATTTTCTCCGCCACTTTTTCACTGTCGACCGAGGCGTTAGCCAGCTTCACCAGCAGTTCGAACAGCACCGCATAGCGGCTTTCACGCTGTTGCAGACGCGCGCTCAGTAACGCCAGGATCGGGGCGATATCCTGCAGGCCGCCCAGCGCCTCTTCTTTTGGCAGCTGTGCCAGATACTCCAGGTAGAGCGGCAGATGATCCGGCAGCTCGCGGCTGTCGAGATGCAGGCCGTGCTGCTCATACTGGGCCATTAAATCCACCATCGCCTGACCGCGATCGCGGGACTCGCCGTGAACATGTTCAAACAGGAGCAGCGAGGTGGCGCGGCCCCGGTCGAACAGCTGGCTGTAGTCAGACTGCGCATCCAGCAGATCGCGCGCTAACAGATCGCGGAGGAAAACGCCCAGTTTCTGGGCATCCTCTTTATCCAGGTTTTCCGATGACGCGAGTGCATCGAAGAGTTCCTGTTGATGCTGCGCCAGCGCAGCATCCGGGTACTCGAGCAGACGCGAAACAATGACGAGTTCAATCATTGGTGCGGCTCCGTTTTGCTGGTCACATCCATCGCGTCGATGCGGCGGCTGTTGAACAGGTTGAATTTGTTGTCTGAACCGTGGCAACCGTCGCCGAAGGTAAAGCCACACCCGCTTTTCTCCGGGAAGGCTTCACGCGCCAGCTCACGGTGGCTGCTCGGCACCACGAAACGGTCTTCGTAGTTGGCAATCGCCAGGTAGCGGTACATCTCCTGGGCCTGGGCTTCGCTTAAGCCCACCTCTTCCAGGGCGCGGGTATCGATGACGCCGTCAACGGTTTCCGCGCGTTTGAAGTGGCGCATCGCCAGCATACGTTTCAGGGCCAGCAGCACCGGCTGGGTATCCCCTGCGGTGAGCAGGTTCGCCAGGTACTGAACCGGGATACGCAGGCTTTCGACGTCCGGCAGGATTCCGTTGCTGCCGAGCTCACCGGCATCCGCCGCAGACTGGATTGGCGACAGAGGCGGCACGTACCAGACCATCGGCAATGTGCGGTATTCCGGATGCAGCGGCAGGGCCAGCTTCCAGTCCATCGCCATTTTGTAGACCGGCGACTGCTGCGCGGCGTCGATCACGCTCTGCGGAATACCGTCCTTCAGCGCCTGGGCGATCACCTTCGGATCGTTCGGATCGAGGAACACATCCAGCTGACGCTGATAGAGATCTTTCTCGTTCTCGGTGCTCGCCGCGTTCTCAATCGCGTCAGCGTCATAGAGCAGTACGCCGAGGTAGCGAATACGGCCTACACAGCTCTCGGAGCAGACGGTTGGCATCCCGGCTTCGATACGCGGGTAGCAGAAGATGCACTTCTCAGACTTACCGCTCTTCCAGTTAAAGTAGATCTTTTTGTACGGGCAGCCGGTGATGCACATACGCCAGCCGCGGCACTTGTCCTGGTCGATCAGCACGATGCCATCTTCTTCACGCTTGTAGATGGCGCCGCTCGGACAGGTGGCGACACACGCCGGGTTGAGGCAGTGTTCGCACAGGCGCGGCAGGTACATCATGAAGGTGTTTTCGAACTGGCCGTACATCGCCTTCTGCATGTTCTCGAAGTTCTGGTCTTTGGCGCGTTTTTCGAACTCGCCGCCCAGAATCTCTTCCCAGTTTGGCCCGCTGGTGATCTTGTCCATGCGCTGACCGGTGATCAGCGAGCGTGGACGGGCGATCGGCTGGTGTTTGCTCTCCGGCGCGTTGTGCAGGTTCTGGTAGTCAAAATCAAACGGCTCGTAGTAATCATCGATGCCCGGCAGATGCGGGTTAGCAAAGATTTTACCCAGCAGCAGCGCGCGGTTACCCATGCGCGGCTGCAGCTTGCCGTTGATTTTACGGATCCAGCCGCCCTTCCACTTCTCCTGGTTTTCCCAGTCGGTCGGGAAGCCGGTGCCCGGCTTGCTTTCCACGTTGTTGAACCAGGCGTACTCCATCCCTTCCCGGCTGGTCCAGACATTTTTACAGGTGACTGAGCAGGTGTGACAGCCGATGCATTTATCCAGATTCAGCACCATGCCGACTTGTGAACGAATTTTCATTTTACGCTCTCCTGTACCTGGTCACACCCTTCGCCGTCTAACCAGTTAATGTTCTTCATCTTACGTACCACCACGAACTCATCGCGGTTCGATCCTACGGTGCCGTAGTAGTTAAAGCCGTAGGCCAGCTGGGCATAACCGCCGATCATATGGGTTGGTTTCGGCGTAATACGGGTCACAGAGTTGTGGATCCCGCCGCGCTGCTCGGTGATCTCAGACCCCGGCAGGTTCACGATGCGTTCCTGCGCGTGGTACATCATGGTCATCCCGGCCGGTACGCGCTGGCTTACCACCGCACGCGCCGTCAGGGCGCCGTTACTGTTGAAGACTTCGATCCAGTCGTTATCTTCGATCCCCAGATCTTTGGCGTCCGCTTCACTCATCCAGACAATCGGACCACCACGGGACAGGGTCAGCATCAGCAGGTTGTCGCTGTAGGTGGAGTGGATACCCCACTTCTGGTGCGGCGTCAGGAAGTTCAGTGCCTTCTCCGGGTTGCCGTTCGATTTCGCGCCCATCACCGCTTTCACCGAGCGGGTGTCGATTGGCGGACGGTACACCAGCAGGCTTTCACCGAAGTCACGCATCCACTGGTGATCCTGATACAGGGACTGACGCCCGGAGAGGGTACGCCATGGGATCAGCTCGTGAACGTTGGTGTAACCCGCGTTGTAAGAGACATGCTCATCTTCCAGGCCAGACCAGGTCGGGCTGGAGATAATTTTGCGCGGCTGGGCCTGAATATCACGGAAGCGGATCTTCTCGTCTTCTTTGTTCAGCGCCAGATGGGTATGGTCGCGACCGGTAAACTCGCTCAGCGCCGCCCAGGCTTTCACCGACACCTGACCGTTGGTTTCCGGTGCCAGGGTGAGGATCATCTCTGCCGCATCAATCGCCGTATTCAGCATCGGCTGGCCTTTCGCCGGGCCGTCTGCCTTGGTGTAATTGAGCTTACGCAGCAGATCCATCTCGCTCTGGGTATTCCAGGCAATCCCCTTCCCGCCGTTACCGATTTTCTCCATCAGCGGGCCGATAGAGGTAAAGCGTTCGTAAGTGGCCGGGTAGTCACGTTCAACCGGAATAATGTGCGGTGCAGTTACGCCCGGGATCAGGTCGCATTCGCCTTTTTTCCAGTCCTTCACGTCCAGCGGCTGCGCCAGTTCGGCGGCGGAGTCGTGCTGGATGGGCAGCGTCACCACGTCGGTCTCTTTGCCAAGGTGCCCTACGCAGACTTCAGAGAATTTCTTCGCGATCTCTTTGTAGATATCCCAGTCGCTTTTCGATTCCCACGCCGGGTCAACGGCCGCAGAGAGCGGATGAATAAACGGATGCATATCCGAGGTATTCATGTCGTCTTTTTCGTACCAGGTAGCGGTAGGCAGCACGATATCGGAGTACAGGCAGGTACTGGAGAGACGGAAGTCGAGGGTCACCACCAGATCCAGCTTGCCGTCGAGACCGTTGTCTTTCCACTCCACCTCTTCCGGCTTCACGCCGCCCTGCTTGCCGAGATCTTTGCCCTGGATGCCGTTTTCGGTACCGAGCAGGTATTTCAGCATGTACTCGTGACCTTTACCGGACGAGCCCAACAGGTTGGAGCGCCAGATGAACAGGTTACGCGGATGGTTTTTACCGTTTTCCGGCTGTTCTGCCGCGAAACGGATGGAACCCTCTTTCAGGGATTTGACGGTGTAATCCACCGGGGTCATGCCCGCTTTCTTCGCCGCTTCCGCAATGCGCAGCGGGTTAGTACCCAACTGAGGCGCGGAGGGCAGCCAGCCCATGCGTTCAGCGCGGACGTTGAAGTCGATCAGGTGACCGCTGTAGCGGGATTTATCCGCCATCGGCGACAGCAGCTCCTGCGCGGTAACCGTCTCGTAGCGCCACTGGCTGGAGTGGTTATAGAAATAAGAGGTGCTGTTCATGTGACGCGCCGGACGCTGCCAGTCAAGGGCAAACGCCAGCGGCTGCCAGCCGGTCTGCGGACGCAGTTTTTCCTGGCCCACGTAGTGTGCCCAGCCGCCGCCGCTCTGACCCACGCAGCCGCAGAAGATCAGCATGTTGATCAAACCGCGATAGTTCATATCGAGGTGATACCAGTGGTTCAGACCGACACCGACGATGATCATTGAACGACCGTGGGTCTTATCGGCGTTATCGGCAAACTCACGTGAGGTACGGATAATCTGCGCCCGTGGAACGCCGGTGATCTGCTCCGCCCAGGCCGGGGTGTACGCTTTTACGTCGTCATAGCTGGTGGCGCAGTTTTCATCACCGAGACCGCGCTCCAGGCCGTAGTTGGCCAGGGTCAGGTCATACACGGTGGTCACCAGGGCGCTAGAGCCGTCGGCGAGCTGCAGGCGTTTCACCGGCAGTTTGTGCATCAGGACGTTCTGCAGCTCCACCTTGTTGAAGTGCTCGGAGCCTTCGCCGCCGAAATACGGGAAGCCAACATCGGCGATCTCGTCCTGGCTGCCCAGCATGCTGAGGCGCAGTTCGGTCTCTTCACCCGTCGTGCCGTTACGCTGCTCAAGGTTCCATTTACCTTTCTCGCCCCAGCGGAAACCGATAGAGCCGTTCGGTGCAACCAGCTCGCCATTGCTGTTACAGGCAACGGTTTTCCACTCCGGATTGTTTTCCTGGCCCAGCGCATCCACCAGATCGGCGGCACGCAGCATGCGGCCTGCGGCATAGTAGCCGTCACGCTCTTCGAGCATGACCAGCATTGGCATGTCGGTGTAACGACGCACGTAGTCGGTAAAGTACTGGCTTGGCTTGTCGACGTGGAACTCACGCAGCATGACGTGGCCCATCGCCAGCGCCATGGCCGCATCGGTACCCTGCTTCGGTGCCAGCCACAGGTCGCACAGCTTGGCGATTTCGGCGTAGTCCGGCGTCACGGCTACGGTTTTGGTGCCTTTGTAACGCACTTCGGTAAAGAAGTGGGCATCCGGGGTACGGGTCTGCGGAACGTTAGAGCCCCAGGCGATGATGTAGCTGGAGTTGTACCAGTCGGCGGATTCCGGAACGTCGGTCTGCTCACCCCAGGTCTGCGGAGAGGCAGGCGGCAGGTCGCAGTACCAGTCGTAGAAGCT
This sequence comes from Leclercia sp. LSNIH1, assembly GCF_002902985.1. Classification (NCBI taxonomy): domain Bacteria; kingdom Pseudomonadati; phylum Pseudomonadota; class Gammaproteobacteria; order Enterobacterales; family Enterobacteriaceae; genus Leclercia; species Leclercia sp. LSNIH1. Next base: position 3,679,546 of record NZ_CP026167.1, read on the forward strand.
CAGGCAGGTGCCGCCGATCAGCGACAGATAACGCGCGCCAGAGGCGTAGGAGACCATCGACATCGCCGGGATTGGCGAGAAGCCTGCCACGCGGTCCGGGCCGTAGGTTTTCACGGTATAGACGTTGGAAGCGGCAATCAGCTCATTCACTTCCTGCCAGGAGGAGCGTACAAAGCCGCCGCGACCGCGAGCCTGTTTGAAGCTCTTCGCTTTGTCGGCATCTTCGATAATAGAGGCCCAGGCCAGAACCGGATCGCTGTGCTGCGCTTTCGCTTCACGCCACATTTTCATCAGGCGTTTACGCATCAGCGGGTATTTCAGGCGGTTAGCGCTGTAGAGATACCAGGAGTAGCTGGCACCACGGGGACAGCCGCGCGGTTCGTGGTTTGGCATATCCGGGCGGGTGCGCGGGTAGTCGGTCTGCTGCATTTCCCAGGTCACCAGACCATTTTTGACGAAAATCTTCCAGCTACAGGAGCCGGTGCAGTTTACGCCGTGGGTCGAACGTACGACTTTGTCATGTTGCCAGCGCTGACGGTAACCGTCTTCCCAGTCCCGGTTAGTCTCCAGAACCTGGCCGTGCCCATCGGCAAATGTTTCGCCCTTCTGTTTGAAGTAGCGAAACCGGTCCAAAAATTTGCTCATCGGGTATCTCCTGTATGGAGCCTGTGGCTCTCTAAATCGACATTGCTGATTTGCAGCGAAGGTAACGCTCTGAAAGAGGAGGAGAATTGATAACGATCAAGGGGAGCTGGGGATGTTCAGAAGGGTAAATTTTCGACTACCACCAAAGCGGTACAGAATACAATAATGTAACTCACTGTTTTATATGGTCATTATTTATTTATCCTACAAAAGCGCGCGTAACATTTAACCCCAGCGGTATTAAGGGGTAGGTAAGCCTGTTTAGCGATGGCGATCACAGTGGCCGCATGCTAACGGCGGCTCCCCCTTCAAGTATGTTGTAACTAATTGCAGGTTAAAAAAAGCGCGGCACCAGGCCGCGCAAACGGATAATCAAACTTACTTTTTATTAGAATTCCGTCCGTATACCAGCCAGGTGACAAACACGCAGACGATATAGAAAATCAGGAACACCTTCATCGCACCCGCCGGCGAGCCGGTCAGATCCAGCGAGATACCAAAAGCTTTCGGAATAAAGAACCCGCCAATCGCGCCGATCGCTGAGATAAAGCCCAGTGCGGCTGCGGTGTCAGTAGCCGCCTCACGCATCGCCTGCTGCTCAGTGCCGCCCTGCGCTTTAACGCGATCCATCGTCAGTTTACGGAAGATCACCGAAATCATCTGGAAAGTAGAGGCACTCCCCAGCCCGGCGGTCAGGAACAGCACCATAAAGACCGCGAAGAAGGCGCCGAAGTTGCCGCCCACGCCGTTTACCGGCAGGGTCATAAACAGCAGGGCACAGAAGATAGCCATCACCACAAAGTTCACCAGCGTGACGCGGGTGCCGCCCAGACGGTCAGAGATCATCCCGCCGGTAGAGCGTGCCAGGGCACCAATAAACGGCCCGAAGAAGGCGTAGTGCAGGATCTGCACATCCGGGAACTGGGTTTTGGACAGCATCGCAAACCCGGCAGAGAAGCCGATAAAGGAGCCGAACGTTGCCAGATAGAGCAGCGCCATGATCCACAGGTGGGCGCGCTTCAGCACCGGCAGCTGTTCGCTGAGTGACGCTTTCGATGCCGCCAGGTCGTTCATGCCAAACCATGCGGCCAGGGTAAAGACCACCAGGAACGGTACCCAGATCCACGCCGCATTCTGCAGGAACAGGTACGAGCCATCAGCCTGCTCCACGCCTGCGCCACCAAAGGCCGCAAAGATAGAGACCGAGATCGCCAGCGGCGCAATCAGCTGCATTACGCTGACGCCCATGTTGCCCAGGCCGCCGTTGATCCCCAGCGCCCCGCCCTGCTTCTGTTTCGGGAAGAAGAAGCTGATGTTCGCCATGCTGGAGGCAAAGTTTGCCCCTGCAAAGCCGCACAGCAGAGAGATGATCACGAAGGTGCTAAACGGTGTAGAGGTATCCTGTACCGCAAAGCCGAGCCAGACGCACGGAATGATCATGATGCCGGTACTGAACGCGGTCCAGCGGCGTCCGCCGAACACCGGTACCATAAAGGCATAAGGGACACGCAGCAGTGCGCCGGAGAGCGCAGGCAGCGCGGTTAACATAAACAGCTGATCGGTGGTAAACGTGAAGCCCACTTTCGGCAGGTTAACGGCGACGGCGCTGAACAGCATCCAGACGCAGAACGCCAGCAGCAGACAGGGAACGGAAATCCACAGATTACGACTTGCTACACGTTTGCCGCGCTGTTGCCAGAACGCCGGATCTTCCGGACGCCACTCGGTAATGACTGCGCCAGAATCCCTTTCGGGGGTAGTAGAGTGACTCATAGACACCTCTGATTCTTAAAAGTTGCCACAAAGATCAGGGTTTTAAGCCGACAGGAAGTTGATATAAATCAATGGGAAGGTGGGCAATTTTATGGCCTGAAAATCGCTATCCTCCAAAGTGAGTAGCGCTTTTCAGTGAAAAAGGTGTGGTTTTTCACGGTACTGCTCCCCCCGCTTACCCCTCTCCTCCCATTCACCCCTCCAATGGCAATTAGTAGGTAATCCTTTTGGGGTATGGGTATACTCCAGGGGTTGCCTGAGAATAGAGTTCTTGCCGAGTCCAGGCATTGTCAGGAGCCAGACTGCCCTATGTTTAAACGCTGTTTTTCACCACTCACGCTGGTTAACCAACTGGTGCTGATTGTCATGCTGTCTACCGGGATCGGGGTGACAGGGATGGCGATCTCCGGCTGGCTGGTTCAGGGCGTTCAGGGCAGCGCGCACGCCATTAATAAGGCCGGTTCACTGCGTATGCAGAGTTATCGCCTGCTGGCGGCCATCCCACTGGAAGCCAAAGACCAGGCGTTACTCGACGAAATGGAAGCAACGGCGTTCAGCCCCGAACTGGAAATTGCCGCCCGCCGCGATCGTCAGCAGGCGCAGTTGAAGGCCCTGCAGACTTACTGGCATACCCAGTTAATGCCCGGGCTGCGACAGGCGCGTAATCCGGATGCGGTAGCCCAGGATGTCTCCGGCTTTGTCAGCCGTCTGGATACTCTGGTTTCGGCGTTCGATCACAGCACCGAGCTGCGTATCGGCCGGGTAGTATTGTTGCAGCAACTGATGGCGGTCTTCATGGGGTTGCTGCTGGTCTTCACCATCCTCTGGCTGCGCGCCCGGCTGTTGCACCCCTGGCGCCAGCTGCTGGCGATGGCCCGCGCCGTGACCCAGCGTGATTTTACCCAGCGCGCCCACATCAACGGACGCAATGAGATGGCGATGCTCGGCGAGGCGCTGAACACCATGTCCGGCGAGCTGGCCGAGAGTTATGCGGTGCTGGAGCAGCGCGTGCGTGAAAAAACCGCCGGGCTGGAGCAGAAAAACGAGATCCTCTCCTTCCTCTGGCAGGCCAACCGCCGCCTGCACTCCCAGGTGCCGCTGTGCGAGCGCCTCTCGCCGGTGCTTAACGGCCTGCAGAATCTGACCCAGCTGCACGACATCGAACTGCGCGTATACGACCTGGAAGATGAAGAGAATCATCAGGAATTTACCTGTCAGTCGGATGCCAGCTGCGATGAAATTGGCTGCCACCTCTGCCCGCGCGGCCTGTCGCCGCTGACCACCAGCGGGACAACCCTGAAGTGGCGCCTGGCAGATAACCTGACGCAATATGGCATCTTACTGGCAACGCTGCCCGCCGGACGTCATCTCAGCCACGATCAGCAGCAGCTGGTCGATACGCTGGTGGAGCAGCTGACCGCGACGTTAGCCCTCGACCGTCATCAGGAAAAACAGCAGCAGTTGATTGTGATGGAAGAGCGCGCCACCATTGCCCGCGAACTGCATGACTCTATCGCCCAGTCCCTCTCCTGCATGAAGATGCAGGTCAGCTGTCTACAGATGCAGGACACGGATCTGCCGGAGAGCAGCAAGCAGCTTCTGAGCCAGATCCGCAACGAGCTGAACACCTCCTGGATACAATTGCGTGAACTGCTGACCACCTTCCGCCTGCAATTGACGGAGCCCGGCCTGCGGCCTGCCCTGGAGGCCAGCTGTCAGGAGTTTAGCGCCCGGCTCGGCTTCACCGTCTCGCTGGACTATCAGCTACCACCCCGTTTCGTGCCCTCTCATCAGGCTATTCATCTGCTGCAGATCGCCCGGGAGGCGTTAAGCAACGCCCTGAAACACGCCGGGGCGACGGCGGTCTCGCTCACCGTGAGCCAGCACGAAAACCAGGTCAGGCTGGTGGTGCGTGACAACGGCTGCGGGATCCCGGAAAACGCCGAACGCAGTAACCACTATGGTCTGATTATTATGCGAGACCGCGCGCAAAGCCTGCGCGGAGATTGTCAGGTCCGCCGGAGCGAATCGGGCGGAACGGACGTTATCGTCACCTTTATTCCCGAAAAGCCTCTTTTCACTGCTCAAGGAGAACATCATGTCTAATCAGGAGCCCGCTACAATCCTGTTGATCGACGACCATCCGATGCTGCGCACCGGTGTTAAACAACTTATCAGCATGGCGTCGGATATCACCGTCGTGGGCGAAGCCAGCAACGGGGAACAGGGCATTGAACTGGCCGAGGCCCTCGATCCTGACTTGATCCTGCTCGACCTGAATATGCCCGGCATGAACGGCCTCGAAACCCTGGATAAGCTGCGCGAAAAATCGCTCTCCGGGCGCGTGGTGGTCTTCAGCGTCTCCAACCATGAAGAGGATGTGGTCACCGCCCTGAAACGTGGCGCCGACGGCTACCTGCTGAAAGACATGGAGCCGGAAGATCTGCTGAAATCGCTGCAACAGGCGGCGGCTGGCGACATGGTGCTGAGCGAAGCGTTAACCCCGGTACTGGCGGCCAGCCTGCGCGCCAACCGTGCCACCTCCGATCGCGACGTCAGCCAGTTGACCCCGCGCGAGCGCGATATCCTCAAGCTCATTGCCCAGGGATTGCCAAACAAGATGATCGCCCGCCGTCTGGACATCACCGAAAGCACGGTCAAAGTCCATGTGAAGCATATGCTGAAGAAGATGAAGCTGAAGTCACGGGTGGAAGCGGCGGTCTGGGTACACCAGGAGCGCATTTTCTGAGTTTACTCCTCCGGCAGCAGCGTCCAGCGCGGATCCTCCTCTGGCAGCGCCAGTAGCGGCTCCGTCAGGGCAAGCGTGATCTCATTGGAAGAGACACGCTGCCCCGCTTCATCTTCCACCACCACCGACAGCCGCCAGCGGTTGCTCGCCCCCTCACTGCTGTCCCACGCCGGCAGGATAATACTCCAGCCTTCGCTGTCACTGGCCTTCGCCGGTGAGGTCAGGCTCAGCGCCTGCGTATCGCCCTGCCAGTGCAGGGAACGCACCCCGTGTCGGCTGCGAATATCCAGCTTCAGCATGACCGTTTCGCCAGGCTTAAGATCCCACGGCGGCGTCGCCAGCCACACCGAGAGCGTTTTACGCTGGCGGAACTCCAGCACCGGCAGGTTCTGACGCTCAGGCGGATCGTAGCGGCTACCCCGCAGGGAGCGGCTTTCAGCCACTTCGCTGGCGGAGAGTTGTTTTTTCAGCGGCACCCCGAAGCGGTAGTTGAGCTTCAGGCCAAGGTTGTTCTGGCTCACCCCACTCTCCCCCTGCTTATGCCCGGCGGAAAGGGTCACCAGCGGCACCGGGGTGTAGTTCAACCCGAGGTTGACCGCCAGCGGATTGTGATACCCGGTGCCGGTGTGAAACAGATCCACGCTGTCGCCAAAATATTGTTCAAAGCTGATGCTGGTGTTGAGGTGATGATAAAAGGGCAGCCTGGCGTTGGCGCTGATATCGTACCCGCGCGCCATGCGCTGCTCCTGCACCTCCGAGCTGTCACGCCAGCTGGCAAACGGCTGATAGTAGTTGGCCGACAGGCGCAGGTATTCGCCCCAGGCTTCGGCGCCGAGCCCGGCGCGCTGGAGGTTTTCATCGAGCAGATTGTCATAAAAGGTGTTGTAACCCAGCAGCCATTTGCCCGCCACCCAGCGCTGGCCGATGCCTGCATTGCTCACCAGGCCGTCCTCCTGCTGGGTCAGGCCGAGCTGACTCCAGGTGAGGTAGTGGTTGTTATCCTGCCAGGGTATAAACCAGCTCCCCTTGCTGCCGGTGAAGCGCCCCTCGTCATTGACCAGCAGATCGACGCTGGCATTGCCCCACGGCGAAAGCCAGGACTCAATGTGCTGGTTCACCTCCTGGCTGACGGCGTCCCGCACCTGGCCCAGGGCAAACTGCCGGGCCTGCTCCTCGGTGGTCAGGCCGTTGTCGGTCATGCTGGCTTCGCCGAACGCTTTCGCCATCTCCGCCAGATGCTTTTCGCTTTCCCCCGTCGGGGTCGCCATGCCTAAGTCCGGCAGGCTGTCGCCATTATTATCGAACGGATTTTGCGCCTGATGGATAAACGAATTCGGGGCAGCGTGAACGGCTCCGGCATAACAGAGGAGAAGAAACAGCGAACGAATACCGGGGGAAACAACCATCACCGTCGTGTAAGGGTGCCTGTGTTGAGAGAAAACGGAGTTAACACCTTAGCGTGCCTGAGAAAAAATTTCAGCCCTAAGGGAAATTTCAGGAATATCCTGAAGCCTGATTGCCGGGTGGCGCTGCGCTTACCCGGCCTACGCATCCTTTGGGCCTGATAAGCGCAGCGCCACCCGGCGTTTACACCCTCACAGAAAGCATCGCTTTCAGCTCCGGCACACAGGAGCCGCAGTTGGTGCCGCAGCGCAATTTTGCCCCCAGCGCCGCCGCAGAGTCGCATCCCCCCGCAATGGCCTCGCGGATAGCGTTTTCGCCAACGCTAAAGCAGCTACAGATGATGCGCCCCGGATCGCTGCGCTCGCCAGGATCCTGCCCGTCAAGCAGGGCGTGACGCTCCGCCAGCGCGACCGGCGCGACGTGAAACGCGGCTTCGATAAAAGTATGCGCCAGCCCTGGCAAAGCGGTGTCTTGCCAGAAGCCGAGCATTAATGCTCCCTGATGCCAGGCCAGCAGGCTGCTGCGCTCGCCCGTCTGCGCGATTTGCAGCTGCCAGCCCTGGCCGGCGCAGTGTGCCAGCAGCCACTCCAACAGCGGCTTGTCCCCCGCCAGGGTCAGGCGCGACACCCCCTTTGCCGCCTTGCGCCACCAGTGGACGTGTGTCGGCAGGGTCAGTTCCTCCCGGCTGTAAAGCTCCCCCTGCCAGGCAGGCTGCCACGGCATGAGCCGCACCGCAGTCTGTTTGCTCTCCGGCTGGCCGGAGTGGGGATCGCAGCGCCCTTCTACCAGGGCATTCACTTTGCCCTGGCGTGAAAAACAGCTGTTCCAGTGCATCGGGACAAACAGCTCCCCGGGGCGCTGCCCGTCATTGATCCGCGCCCGGGCCACCATCAGCCCGCGCGGGGCGCTGATGCGTGCCAGTTGTCCATCCTGCATCCCCAGCCGGGCGGCGTCCTGTGGGGCGATATCCACCGTCGGTTCCGCGCTGTGCTGCATCAGGCGCGGCACATAGCCGGTGCGGGTCATGGTGTGCCACTGATCGCGCATGCGTCCGCTGTTGAGGGTAAAGGGATAGAGCAGATTTGGCGTAGCGCCATGCGTCTGCGGGTTGACCGGCACCCGGTGCGCACGGGTGAATACTTCCCGGTTGACGGGCCACTGCCAGGGCGTCAGCCCATCCCACTGCGCGCGGGTCAACTGCGTCAGGGCCGCGAGATTAAGCTGCCGTTCGCCATGGTTCTCAAAGGCGGTCAGGGCGGCGTGTTCGGTAAAGATGGCGTGAGGATGATCCCAGGCGAAGGCCGCGCCATGGCCCAGCCTCTGCGCGATACGGCCGATGATCCACCAGTCGGGTTTCGCCTCGCCGGGCGCGGGCAAAAAGGCGCGCTGACGGGAGATGCGGCGTTCGGAGTTGGTCACCGTCCCCTCTTTCTCTCCCCAGCCGAGCGCCGGAAAACGGATGTGGGCGAAGCGGCTGGTATCGGTGTCGCGCATCACTTCGGAGACCATCACCAGCGGACAGGCCGCCAGCGCCTGGCAGACCGCATGGCTGTCCGGAAGGGAAACTGCCGGGTTAGTACCCATGATCCACACCGCCTTCACGTCACCGCGGGCGATGGCCTCAAACAGCTCCACCGCCATCAGTCCCGGCGTCTGCGCCAGCCGCTCCGTCCCCCAGAAGCGGGCCACGCGGCTTAAATCGTCCGGCGTGAAATTCATGTGCGCCGCCAGCTGATTCGCCAGCCCGCCCACCTCGCGCCCGCCCATCGCATTGGGCTGACCGGTCAGCGAAAAGGGTCCGCAGCCTTCGCGCCCGATTTTGCCGCTCGCCAGATGGACGTTGATTATGGCATTGCACTTGTCGCTGCCGCTGGTGGACTGGTTGATCCCCATGGTATAGAGCGTCACTGCGCGCGGGGCAGCATTAAACCAGGCGTAAAAGGCGGCGACATCGTCGGGCGGCAGGCCGCAAAATTCGGCCACCCGCTCAGCCGGCCAGTCACTGGCCTGGCCGGGGTCGACCGCGTTGAGCAGCCCCACGAACAGCCCGGCGTCACTGCCCGGCGTCAGGGCCAGATGCAGATCGGCAATGTCACAGGTCGCGGTGCGTCGCGGGTCGATCACCACCACCTTCAGCGCCGGATTGACGCTTTTCGCCTGTACCAGGCGCTGATAGAGCACCGGGTGCGTCCAGGCGGCATTAGATCCCACCAGCACCACCAGATCGGTCTGCTCGATGTCTTCGTAGCTGCATGGCACCACATCTTCGCCAAAGGCGCGCTTGTAGCCCACCACCGCCGAGGACATGCAGAGCCGGGAGTTGGTGTCGATATTGGCCGCCCCGATAAAGCCTTTCATCAGCTTGTTGGCGGCGTAGTAATCCTCCGTCAGCAGCTGGCCGGAGGCATAAAAGGCCACCGCCTGCGGCCCATGTTGCTCAATAATCTCCCGCAGCCGCGCACCCGCGGTATCCAGCGCCTGCTCCCAGCTCACCGGCTGGTTGTCCACCTCCGGGTGCAGCAGGCGGCCCGCTAAACCGGTGGTCTCCCCCAACGCCGAGCCTTTAACGCACAGCCGTCCGAAGTTGGCCGGATGGCTGTCGTCACCGCGCACGCTTACCTCGCCCTTTTCGACGCGGGCGATCACGCCGCAGCCCACGCCGCAGTAAGCACAGGTCGTTTGGGTTTCCGTCATGAGGCCTCCGCGCGCATCACCAGCTCTTCACTGCCCACCTGCACCCGGTCGCCATCGACTCTGACCGGCCAGGCGCGCACCGCCACTTCGCCGGTTTCAACATGGCGCCCGTCGCGCAGGCGGATCCGCGTTTTATACAGGGGCGAGATCACCACCGGCTCGCCCCCGGCATCGCCGAGAATGCCGCGCGACAATACGCTGGCGCTGCCGCCCGGCTCGCGATCCTCCAGAGCATAAATCGCCTTGCCAAAGCGGAACAGCGCGATGGGCTGCGTACCCAGACGCGCGCCAATGCCCGCCTGTTCCGGGATCTCGTCCAGGGTACAGATATCCTGCCAGCGTTTTGCGGATGCTGGCACGGCGTCGAGAGTGCGGAACTGCGCCAGACGGCCCGGGTCCTGCAAAGTGGTCTGCCATTCGCACTGATAGGTATCCACCACCCGCTGCATCTCCTGCTCCAGCTCGGCGGCAATGCCGAGGCTGTCGTCGATGATCACCTCGCGCAGGTACGCCAGCCCGCCCTCGAGGTTATCCCGCCAGGTGCTGGTGCGCTGCAGGCGATCGGCGGTGCGGATATAGAACATCAGGAAGCGGTCGACGTAGCGCAGGAGCGTAGCGTCATCGAGATCGCTGGCGAACAGATCCGCGTGGCGGGGCTTCATCCCGCCGTTACCGCACAGATAGAGGTTCCACCCCTTGTCGGTGGCGATCACCCCCACGTCCTTGCTCTGGGCTTCGGCACACTCGCGGGTGCAGCCGGAAACGGCCATCTTGATCTTGTGCGGGGCGCGCAGCCCCTTGTAACGGTTCTCCAGCGTCACCGCCAGCCCGGTGGAGTCCTGCACCCCATAGCGGCACCAGGTGGAGCCAACGCAGGATTTTACCGTGCGCAGGGATTTGCCGTAGGCGTGGCCGGTTTCAAACCCGGCGTCGATCAGCTGCTGCCAGATCTCCGGGAGCTGCTCCAGCCGGGCGCCAAACAGGTCGATACGCTGCCCGCCGGTAATTTTGCTGTAGAGCTGGTAGCGTTTGGCGATCTGGCCGATGGCGATAAGCCCGTCGGCGGTGACCTCCCCGGCGGCCATGCGCGGCACAATGGAGTAGGTGCCATCTTTCTGGATATTGGCAAAGTAGCGGTCGTTGGTGTCCTGCAGCGGCAGATGGGCCGGCTTCAGCAGATATTCGTTCCAGCAGGAGGCCAGCACCGATCCCACCAGCGGCTTACAGATCTCACACCCGTGCCCCTGGCCGTAGCGGCTGATAAGCTGATCAAAGGTGTGGATGCGGTTGACGCGCACCAGGTGGTAGATCTCCTGACGCGAGTACGCGAAGTGCTCGCAGATGTCCTTTTTCACCTCCACGCCCTGAGCCGCCAGCTGGAACTCCATCACCTGTTTCACCAGGGCGCTGCACCCGCCGCAGCCGGTGGCCGCTTTGGTGCACTGTTTCACCGCCCCGATGTCGGTGGCACCGCTGCTCACCGCCTGGCAGATGTCGCCTTTGCTGACGTTGTGGCAGGAGCAGATCTGCGCACTTTCCGGCAGAGCCGCCACGCCCAGCGCTTTCGGGGCGCTGCCCGCCACCGCAGGCAGGATCAGGGTTTCTGGATCGTTGGGCAGGCGGATGTCGTTAAGCATCATCTGCACCAGGGTGGCATATTCGCTGGCATCCCCCACCAGCACGCCGCCAAGCAGGGTTTTATTGTCGGCACTGACCACGATCTTCTTGTAGATCTGCTGCGGGCCGTGAGTCCACTGGTAGCTCTGCGCCCCTGCGGTGCGGCCATGGGCATCGCCGAACGACGCGACATCTACGCCTAACAGTTTCAGCTTGGTGCTCATGTCCGCACCCATAAACGCGTTCTCTTCTCCCGCCAGCGCGGCGGAGGCCACCCGCGCCATCTGGTAGCCGGGCGCCACCAGACCGTAGATTTTTCCCTCCCAGAGGGCGCATTCGCCGATAGCAAAAACATCGCTATCCGAGGTGCGGCACTGGTTGTCGATGGCAATCCCCCCGCGTTCGCCCAACGTCAGGCCGCAACTCCGGGCCAGCGCATCCTGCGGGCGGATCCCGGCCGAGAAGACCACCATGTCGGTCGCCAGCTCGCTGCCGTCGGCGAAGCGCAGTACCATCCCGCTGTCGGTTTCTGCGATTTCGGTGGTGGCCTTACTGGTATGCACCCCCACGCCGAGGGCTTCAATTTTACGGCGCAGCATCGCGGCGCCGTCGTTATCGAGCTGCACCGCCATCAGGTTCGGGGCAAACTCCACCACGTGCGTATCCAGCCCAAGCTGTTTCAGGGCGTTGGCCGCCTCCAGCCCCAGCAGGCCGCCGCCAATCACCACCCCGGTGCGCGAATTTTTTGCATGGGCGGCGATGTTATCCAGGTCGTCGAGAGTACGGTAGACAAAACAGCCCGGCAGATCCCGGCCCGGCACCGGCGGTACAAAGGGGTACGAACCGGTCGCCAGCACCAGCTTGTCCCAGTGGGTTTCATGCCCTGATCCCGTGCGAATCACCCGGGCGTCGCGATCGATGGCGACCACCGGCTGGGAGAGGCGCAGCTCAATGCCGTTATCGGCAAAGAAATCTCCGGCCACCATCGACAGCGAGTCGGCGCTGCGTCCGGCAAAATATTCCGACAGATGGACGCGATCGTAGGCGGCATAGCGCTCTTCGCCGAAGACCACAATCTGATACTGCTGATGCAAACCGCGATTGACGCAGTCTTCAAGAAAATGGTGGCCGACCATACCGTGCCCAACCACAACCAGAGTAGGTTTTGTCATAGCGTTCTGTCCTGCAACCTGCGGCTGCGTAGTGAATCGATCGAACAGCCAGTCCGCCTGAGCGGGTTCTGACGTTGCCAGTAAATCGGTGAGGGTGGCCGCGCTGCGACACTCCCCCATCAGCAGCACGCCTGCCAGCGTGCCGTTGCGAACCAGTAGACGGCGGTAGTGGCGGGTCAGCGGGTCCCGGCTGGTCCACACCGCATCTTTTTCCTGCGCGATAACCTCGCCAGCGCTGAACAGCTCAATACCGGTCACCTTCAGGCGCATGCCGTTTTGGGTGGGGGTAAAGGGTGCGACGCACTCCCCGGCGAGACGGGCGGCGAGGATCTCCGCCTGGGCGAGGCACGGCGCCACCAGCCCCCAGGTCTCGCCGTTTAATTCACAGCACTCGCCGATGGCGCTGATGCCCTCCATTGCGGTGCGCATCTGGTTATCCACCAGGATCCCCCGGCCGCACGGCACGCGGCTTGCCTGCGCCAGGGCGATGTTGGGCAACACGCCCGTCGCAAGTACCACCCGGGTGGCGGCCAGGGTGCGTCCGTCGCTGAGGGTGACGCTGTCAGGGGCGATCTGCGACAACCCGGCGTTCAGCTCACAGCCGATACCTCGCTCGCCGAGCGCCTGCTCCAGCAGCAGACCCGCCTGCTGGTCGAGCTGCTGCTCCATCAGCCACGGACCGCGATGGACTAACGTGACATTGTCACCTTGCTGTCTTAATGCTGCGGCGGCTTCCACGCCGAGTACCCCGCCCCCCAGCACCACCGCCGGGCCGGGCATCGCCAGAATGGCGTTCACATCCTCCAGGGTGCGAAAAGTGAAGACGTGGGGCAGATGGCTGCCGGGGATGGGCGGCACAAACGGCCGGGAACCGGTGGCAAAGACCAGTTCATCCCATACGAACTGTCGGCTGTAAGTACGCAGCGTTCGGGCGCTGATATCCACTGCCCGCACCCGCTCGCCGCACACCACGGTGATGCCGCGCGTCCGATACCAGCTCTCATCATGAAGCTGTGTCGCCGCCGCCTCTTTCTCGCCCCCCAGCACCGGCGAAAGCTGTATGCGGTTGTAGGCGTGTACGCGCTCCTCGCCGATGAGGGTGATCTCAAAGCGGCCTGGCGCGCGCTCGGTCAATGACTCAACCAGCCGCGTTGCCGCCAGTCCGTTTCCAATGATGACCAGGCGCATGGTTATGCTCCTCAGGCCGCTTTCGGCTGTTTTTCATAGAGGAAGTGCAGGATCTGCTGGCGCATATGGTGATAGCGGCTCTCCTCCGCCAGCTGCACCCGGTTGCGCGGGCGCGGCAGGTCAACGCGCAGGATCTCGCCTACCGTCGCCGCCGGGCCGTTGGTCATCATCAGCACCCGATCCGAGAGCAGCACCGCTTCGTCCACGTCATGTGTGATCAGCACGATGGTGGTGTTCAGCTCCTGCTGAATGTGCATCACCGAATCCTGCAGATGGGCACGAGTCAGAGCATCGAGGGCGCCGAACGGCTCATCCATCAGCAGCACTTTTGGCTTCATCGCCAGGGCGCGGGCAATCCCCACCCGCTGCTTCATGCCGCCGGAAATCTCCCCCGGCCGCTTGTGGATGGCGTGCCCCATCTGCACCCGCTCGAGGTTGTGTTCGATCCACTCCCGCCGCTCGGCTTTGCTCATGCTGCGGCGGAACACCTGATCCACCGCCAGCGCTACGTTGTCAAAACAGGTGAGCCACGGCAGCAGGGAGTGGTTCTGGAACACCACCGCCCGCTCCGGCCCCGGTCCGGCGATCTCGCGGTTATCGCAGAGAAGCCCACCTTCCGTCGGCAGGGTGATGCCGGCGATCAGGTTCAGCAGCGTCGATTTGCCGCAGCCGGAGTGGCCGATCAGGCTGATGGTCTCCCCTTCGTGAATATCAAAAGAGACGTTCTGCAACGCCAGAAACTCGCCGCTGGCGGTGGAAAAACGCTGGCTGACGGCCTGGACCTGAATGAGAGGTTTCATCATGTGCTCCTTATTTTTCCTGCCAGCTGAAACGGCGGGCGATGAGCATCAGCCCCTGCTCCAGCAGCAAACCCACCACGCCGATAATGACGATGGCGATGAGAATGTTTTCGACGTTGAGGTTGTTCCACTCGTTCCAGATCCAGAAGCCGATCCCCAGCCCCCCGGTGAGCATCTCGGCGGCGACGATCACCAGCCAGGCGATGCCAATGGAGAGCCGCACCCCGGTCAGCACCGCAGGCAGCACGGCCGGGAAGAGAATGCGGCGCATCACCGTCCACTCGGAGAGCTGCAACACCCGCGCCACGTTGAGGCAATCTTCCGGGATACGGCGCACCCCTTCGGCGGTGTTGATGACCATCGGCCAGATCGAGCAGATAAAAATGGTCCAGCTGGAGGCAGGCTCCGCCTTCTGGAACAGCAGCAGGCCGATGGGCAGCCATGCCAGCGGGCTGACCGGGCGCAGCAGCGCAATCAGCGGGGTGAACATGCGGGACATAAAGGTAAACCGGCCAATCATAAAGCCCAGCGGGATGCCGACGATCGCTGCCAGGCCAAAGCCGATAGCGACACGCTGCAACGAGGCCAGCACGTTCCAGCCCACTCCCATGTCATTGGGGCCATCGCGGTAGAACGGATCGGCAAACAGCGTGATGGCCGAGTCCAGGGTGCTGAGCGGCGTCGGGAACCCTTTGCTGTTGATAGCCGCCAGTTGCCAGGCGATCACCAGTAATCCCAGGCCAAGCAGCGCCGGAATGATGCGCTGGAGCAGATCGTTGGTCCGGCGGGCAAACCCCGGAGTACGGCGGCGGACCTGCACCGGCGGCAGGGCGATCACTTCCCCGCTGACCGGCTCGGCGGGTATGGCGGGTGCGGCTTTAATGTTGACGTTTTTCATATCAGGCCCCTGTACGGTGAATGGCGAAACGGTTGGCGTAACCCTTCGGATCGGTGCCGTCCCAGACGGTGCCGTCCATTAAGGTGCTGGTGCGCAGCGGCGATGAAGGTGCGCGAATGCCGCCCACGGCAGTGGCGGCCTCCTGCCAGATGTCGGTGCGGTTGATGCGCTGGGCGATAGCGGCGTAATCCGGGTCGGTTTTCAGCAGTCCCCAGCGGCGGAACTGGGTCAGGAACCAAATTCCGTCGGAGTGCAACGGGTAGCTCACCGCCCCCTCCTCAAAGAAGCGGATCGGGTTGGCATCCTGCCAGCGGTTGCCGGTTCCGCTATCGTATTCGCCCAGCATCCGGCCCGTGAGGTACTGCTCTTTGGTGTTGAGCCAGGCGCGCCGGGCCAGCAGCTGCGCGGTCTCCTCTTTGTTCTGCGGTGAGGCGTCGATCCAGCGCTGGGCCTCCAGCAGGGCGCTGACCAGCGCCCGGGCCGTGTTCGGATATTGCTCAACCCACTCGTGGCGGGTGCCGAGCACTTTTTCCGGATGTTCCGGCCAGATGGACTGGGAGGTGGCGGCGGTAAAGCCGATGCGATCGTTAATAGCGCGGGCGTTCCACGGCTCGCCGACGCAGAAGCCAACCATATTGCCGATGCGCATGTTCATCACCATCTGCGGCGGCGGCACCACCACGGTGCGCACGTCGTCGAAGGGGTTGATGCCTGCGCTCGCCAGCCAGTAGTAGAGCCACATGGCATGGGTGCCGGTGGGAAAGGTGTGGGCGAAGGTGTAGGTGCCCGGTGCCTCCCGGGCGATGAGCTTCTTCAGCCCCTCGACGTCGCGCACGCCCTGCTGAGCCAGATCGCTCGACAGGGTGATCGCCTGCCCGTTCCGGTTGAGGGTCATCAGGTTGGCCATCGGTTTAGGTTTACCGGCGATCCCCAACTCCAGGCCATACAGCAGGCCATAGAGAATGTGCGCTGCGTCCAGCTCCCCGGCCACCAGCTTGTCGCGCACCGCCGCCCAGCTCGCCTCTTTGCTCGGCACCAGGGTGAAGCCATATTTCTTATCGAACCCTTTCCAGGCCGCGATCGCCAGCGGCGCGCAGTCGGTCAGCGGGATAAAGCCGACGCGCACCGTCTCCAGCTCCGGTTTATCGGAGCCCGCGGCCCATGCGCTCTGCATCAATCCCGGCACCATCAGCGTCCCGCCCGCCAGCGCACTGGCCTGTAAAAAACGCCGTCTTGTCCATTCCACCATGCTCACTCCTGAAAAAATGGCAAAAAAAAGCGCCCGGCAGTGCCGAAGCACCGCAGGACGCCTTTATCCTCAAAAACGACACACCGCCGTTGGCGCGTCGTCAGAATTGTTATGTTGATTAATGCAAGGGTGATGCCAGGTTTTAAAGGCTTAAATAACGGGGTTTTTCTGCCTGCCGACAGCGAGAACGCACCTCAACCATGCAGGCGTTGCCCATCCGGGGTGCATTTACTGCTGCCACAGGGCTTTGACCGTCAGCAACGCGCGGGCGATATCCACCATCCGTTGATTTTTATCCATCGCCATCTTGCGCAGCTGGCACCAGGCCTGCTCCTCACTCATCTGCTGATGGGTCATCAACACGCTTTTGGCCTTGTCGATCACCTTGCGCTCCTCCAGCGTGTCGCGCATCGAGGCCAGCTGGCGGGAGAGCTGCTCGATCTCCTGCGCCTGCTGGCGCACCAGCGGCAGCAGCGGTTTTTGCGGATAGAGGGCCAGCGGCTCCGCCGTCTGCGGCTCTGCGGGCGGCTCGTCGTCAGCCTGGCTAATCAGCGACTCCACCGCCAGCATCAGATCGGCGATCTGCATCTCCTCCAGGGTGCGCAGATGTTCGAGGCGTTCGGTTTGCAGCGAGAACCAGTGCAGCGCCAGCACCCCCTGATCCGCGGCGGGTTGCCGGGTACAGGCCAGCCGCCGCAGCTGTTCGACCTCCGCCCCCGGTACGCTGAGGTTGAAAGGATCGTGCAGGCTGGGAGGGGTCAGGGAGAGGAAGACCTCGAAACAGGTTTGCTGGCCGTCGATTCTGTCTACCAGCGTCTGGCGCATCTCATCGCTGAAAAAGCCCTGGGTAAAGCCAATCGCTCCCAGCGCCCGCTCCTGCCCCACCAGCTCTTTGCCCTGCATCAGGCTGTAGAGCGCAACAAATCTGCCCGCGATTTGCGGGTTATCAATGCTGTCATTGAGTTGCGGCACAATACTGAGCAGGTTTCGCAGCATACGGCTATAACGCTCCATCGCCGCCGTAGCGGGCAGCGCGCAAGCCGTAATGGCCTCACGCAGCGCGGGAAGCTGCTCCAGACTTTGCAGGGCGTTGGCCACCCGCTCGCACAGGGCACCGCTGGCCATCACCGGCGAGCCGAGCGCCTGGTGCAGCGCCTGCACATGCTCGTCTACCAGCGCGCGGCTGGCTTTACACTCCAGGGCATAGAGCGCCCCTTCGGAACAGAGCCAGATGTTGGAGGCGCCCCGCTCGCACTGTAGCATGTGCGCAAGATGGCTGATCCGGCTCACCAGCGTGCCCAGTTGTGCCAGCTTGCACAGCTGCTGTTTACGCAGCAGCCTGGCCTGCTGGAACCATTCCGTGGCGCCGGGTGGACGGCCTCTGTTTATCGTCATGCTTACTCTCCCGGGTCAGTGTCTGCCGAAGAGAGAAGCAATTTTCATGCCTTTTCATTATTCAGGAGTCAACATGCAGAAGATTGTGATTGTCGCTAACGGTGCGGCCTATGGCAGCGAATCGCTGTTCAACAGCCTGCGACTGGCGATTGCCTTACGCGAGCAGGAGAGCGACCTGGATCTGCGCCTGTTTTTGATGTCCGACGCGGTCACAGCCGGACTGCGGGGGCAAAAACCGGCGGAGGGCTACAATATCCAGCAGATGCTGGAGATCCTGACGGCGCAGAACGTGCCGGTGAAGCTGTGCAAAACCTGCGCCGATGGCCGCGGTATCAGCGCCCTGCCGCTGATCGACGGGGTGGAGATTGGCACCCTGGTGGAGCTGGCGCAGTGGACGCTATCCGCGGATAAACTATTAACTTTCTAATAATGCATTAACAAAAATATTTTTTTCTTATGAGCGCGGTTCCAGCTTCAAGTTTGCCTGCCCGATGCCGATAGGCTTTTTACAACAACACAGCAGGTATTTCATTATGTTCAGGTCAATTCGCGCTCGTATTATTGCGGCGACGGTCGGATGTCTGATCGCCGCGCTTTTACTGAATACCGTGATTAATTTCCAGGTCACGCGTCAGGATAATCAACAGTCCCAACGTTCGATACTGGCCAGCACCAGCGCCAGCCACAGCATGGCGATTGCCGACTGGGTCAGCAGCAAGACGCTGATGATCAACTCCCTGCAGAACGTCGTCCTGACCGACGATCCGGTACCGATGTTTAAACAGCTGGCGCAGGCGGGCGGGTTTATCAACGTCTATGCCGGCTACGCCAGCAAAACCGCGAAGTTTTCCAATCCTGAAGGGGTACCTGCCGACTACGATCCAACGGTGCGTCCGTGGTATCAGCAGGCGGTGAGAGAGGATCGCGCCATCGTCACCGTCCCGTATGTGGATACCGGCACCAAAAAGCTGGTGGTCACTTTCGCCGTGCCGGTGAAAGAGAACGGCGAGCTGAAAGCGGTGCTGGCGGGCGATGTGGCGATGGACAGCGTGATCGCCAACGTGCGCGGCATCCATCCGACGCCAGCCAGCAGCGGGCTGCTGGTTGACAGCGAGGGTTCGGTCATTGCCGCCAGCGATCCCGAGCTGACCTTAAAGCCCTTTAAAGCGGTCATCAGCGGCGTCGATCTGGCTGCGCTAAAGAATGGCAACAGCGCCGAGGGGGAGTACAACGGCGTGGCGAAAACCTTCTCCGCAACCCCGATTGCCGGTACCCAGTGGCAGCTGATTGTCGCGCTTGACAGCGATGATGCGACGACAGGTATGCGTACCCTGTTGAAAGCCTCCTCCCTGTCGCTGGTTGTGCTGGTGCTGCTCAGCGCGGTGGTTGTGCATTTCGTGATTGCCCGCCTGCTGAAGCGCCTGTCAGATATTCGCGATGCGATGCACGCCATTGCCAACGGCACCAACGATCTCTCCCAGCGTCTGCCGGAGAAAGGTGACGATGAGGTGGCGCAGATCGCCCATGCCTTTAACGCCTTCAGCGATAAACTCGCGGTGGTGATGGTGCAGTTGCGCGACGCCAGCGCCTCGGTGAAGAACGCCGCCCAGGAGATTGCCGCCGGGAACCAGGATCTCTCTGGCCGCACCGAGCGGGCCGCCTCCAGCCTGCGTGAAACCGCCAGCGCCGTGGAGCAGATCACCGCCTCCGTGGCGCAGTCCACCGAATCTGCCGCCGTGGCGAACGAGCAGGCGGGCAAAGCTGCCGAGGCCGCGACGCGGGGCGGCAACGTGGTGTCGCAGGCGATCACCACCATGCAGTCCATCGAAGCCGCCTCGACCAAAATTGGCGACATCACCAGCGTGATTGACGGCATTGCTTTCCAGACCAACATTCTGGCGCTGAACGCCTCGGTTGAAGCGGCGCGTGCCGGTGAGCAAGGGCGCGGCTTTGCCGTGGTGGCGGGCGAAGTGCGCAATCTCGCCAGCCGCAGCGCCCAGGCGGCAAAAGAGATCAAAAGCCTGATCGACTCTACCACCGACAGCGTGGCGACCGGTTCGCGCTATGTGCATCTTGCCGGGCAGAGCATGAATGAGATCGTCACCAGCATTGGCAGCATGTCGGGGATCATGCGGGAGATCACCGTGGCGACCAGCGAGCAGATGAAAGGCATTCAGGAGATTAACCGCGCGGTGCTCAATCTGGACAGTATGGTGCAGCAAAACGCCGAACTGGTGGTGCAGTCGGCTGCCGCCGCCAGCGCCCTTCAGGGTCAGGCAGGCGACCTCGCTGAAACCGCCGGTCATTTCCGCATTTAATGTTAATCCGCTGCCTGAAAGCCGCGTAAAGCGATGTTCGCTGCGCGCTTTCAGGCATTTTGTCATTTTTGTTTAAGGCTTACGCCATTTTTTGATCAAAATCAGCACCCCGGCCCTTCCCCTTTGGTGTTATGCCATGAGTGAATTGTGAACAACATCACGCTCAGGATTAGCCGCAAGGAGAGCGTTGTTTCGGATACGGGGTAAAAAAATGGCACTGGTAAAAGCAAGTCTAAAGTTGTTTGGCGGGGATACGGTCGTGGTGCGCTGCTCAGAGCGTTGTCATATTCATCTGATGAGTAATAAAGCACCACGCAAAACGCAGGCAGATATTTTAAGCGTACAGGACAAAGACAACGCCTGGCTGACGGTGCCTTATACCGGAACCTGGGAGGTGCTCATCGACAGCCACAGCCAGTCGCTTGAGCACTCCATCAGCTACGTCGCAGCCTGATCATTCTTCGCCCGGTGGCGCACTGTCACCGGGCTTTTTTTCAGGCAAAGCCGGGGCGCAGCTGGCTTTCCGGCGATTCGTTATCCAGCAATGCCCGCACCCGCGACACCAGCTCGTTCAGACAATCATCCTGCATGCCGAGACGCGTCAGCTCCTGATCGAGCGAGAAGAGATATTGTGCGTTGGTGCCAAGCGGGCCACTGGCGGCGGCAATCAGCGGGGCGATGACCTGCGCGCGCGTGTCGGCCTCAAACAGCGGATGGCGCGGATCCATAATAAAGACCAGGGCGTTAACGGTGCGTCCATCATCCAGCTCCAGCCGACACCAGCTCGGCATATAGCAGCCAGTGATCATCTCACGCTTCCACAGCAGCGCCAGCTCCTCTTCCAGGGTCGCATCCGGCAGACGGTAGGCCACGCCGGTGGTGCGTCCGCCCTCTTTCAGTGCAAGCATACGGCCTGGCTGGCAGGCGCTGCCGCGTCCGGCGGTCAGGCGCAAACAGAAGGCTCGATGCCAGCCCGGAAGCGTCCCGGTTGCCGATTCAACATACTCCAGCGCCGGGTTCCACATCAGGGAACCGTAGCCGAAGAGCCATACCGGACCGTTGTCCGGACGGCAGGCCAGGGTCGCAGCCAGCGACGCTGCGCGCTGCTCGGCTGACCACAGAAGCGACTCTTCGATCGCACCAAAGGCCGTTCTGCAGTCGGCCTTCATAAGAAAATCAC
This sequence comes from Leclercia sp. LSNIH1, assembly GCF_002902985.1. Taxonomy (NCBI): domain Bacteria; kingdom Pseudomonadati; phylum Pseudomonadota; class Gammaproteobacteria; order Enterobacterales; family Enterobacteriaceae; genus Leclercia; species Leclercia sp. LSNIH1. The sequence continues at coordinate 3,700,628 of NZ_CP026167.1, forward strand.
GCGTTAACATATTGCACCTCCGCCACTGCCTGCATCCCTGCCCTCACTTTATGAACCTTCCGGGTCCTTTTACTGCTCAATTAGAAAGCAGTAGGGTGACGATATGCAATAATCTCGCCGGGTGCAACAGAGCGCGAGGCCGACCGCCTTAAAAGTCAAAGCCGACGGTGCAAACTATTAAGCACAGCCAACTAAGCAATGACTATTTCTTCTTGTGCCACTTATCATCGTCTCCCTTTTCGTAATCCTGCTTCACCGCCGCCCAGGCCACCTTGTGTGCGGTCTCCTCACGACTGTCATCGCCCCGGCGGTCCTCTTTATCTTTGTACTGATCCCAGGCGCTGTTAAAGGCTTCTTTGTAGATATCCTGCGCGTGGGCAGGCAGTACGTTCTTAACGTTATCCGGTAAATCAGTTTTCGATTTGTATGGCATAGCAACCCCCTCTTTTTATTCACTTAATAAGTGTGGTCGACAATACCGAAGGCTTCCAGTCGAATCGATAATCCTGGATTTCAGTTTCTTAATCTACTGTTATTAAGACCCTATTTAACAAAAATATATTATTATGACGCTCTCGTGAAATAATTCCCCTGTACCGTAAAATTAAGTAAAAGATACTCAGAGATTAACGGCGATCTGTTAATTTAAGCTCCTCACTTTCTGTCTATAATTACAAGCACCTGCCAAAACGGAGAATTACATGACAACCGCACACGAGACGGTGAAAACCCGTCATAAGGAGACGTCTCTCATTTTCCCGGTGCTGGCCCTGGCCGTGCTGTTCTTCTGGGGAAGCGCGCAGTCACTGCCAGTGGTCATCGGGATTAATATTCTGGCCCTTGTGGGTATTCTGAGCAGTGCTTTTAGCGTTGTACGCCATGCCGACGTGCTGGCCCACCGCCTGGGCGAACCCTACGGTTCCCTGATTTTAAGTCTTTCCGTCGTTATTCTCGAAGTGAGCCTTATTTCCGCTCTGATGGCGACCGGTGACGCCGCACCTACCCTGATGCGCGATACGCTCTACTCCATCATTATGATTGTCACCGGCGGGCTGGTCGGCTTCTCGCTGCTGCTGGGCGGGCGCAAATTCGCAACGCAATATCTGAACCTGTTTGGTATTAAGCAGTATCTGATCGCCCTCTTCCCGCTGGCGATTATCGTGCTGGTATTCCCGATGGCGCTGCCGGGGGCCAATTTCACTACCGGCCAGGCCCTGCTCGTGGCGCTGATTTCTGCGGCGATGTACGGCGTGTTTCTGCTGATCCAGACCAAAACGCACCAGAGTCTCTTCGTCTATGAGCATGAAGATGAGAGCGACGACGATGACCCGCACCACGGCAAGCCGTCCGCGCACAGCAGCCTGTGGCATACGGTCTGGCTGGTGGTGCATCTGATTGCGGTCATTGCAGTCACCAAGATGAATGCCGCACCGCTGGAGACACTGTTGACGGCGATGAACGCGCCGGTGGCCTTTACCGGCTTCCTGGTGGCGCTGCTGATCCTCTCCCCGGAAGGACTGGGGGCATTACGTGCCGTGCTGAATAACCAGGTGCAGCGTGCCATGAACCTCTTCTTTGGCTCGGTGCTGGCGACCATCTCCCTGACCGTGCCGGTGGTGACGCTGATTGCCCTTCTTACCGGTAACGAGTTGATGTTTAGCCTTGGTGCACCGGAGATGATTGTGATGTTGGCGTCGCTACTGCTGTGCCAGATTTCATTTTCCACCGGGCGCACCAACGTGCTCAACGGTGCGGCGCACCTGGCATTGTTTGCGGCCTATCTGATGACGATATTTGCCTAGTCCTTTGCCCAGCGGCGCTTCGCTTGCAGGGCCTACGGGTTTTGTAGGCCGGGTAAGCGCAGCGCCACCCGGCAATAAGCGCATAAAAAAACCCGCCGAAGCGGGTTTTTTTATTAGTTGCTGGTATCCAGCTCTTCAAAGCTCTTGACCAGATCGTCAATCGCCTTAATCTGCTTCAGGAACGGCTCCAGCTTGTCCAGCGGCAGCGCGGATGGGCCGTCGCACTTGGCGTTGGCAGGATCCGGATGCGCTTCGATAAACAGACCCGCCAGACCGGTCGCCATACCGGCGCGCGCCAGTTCGGTAACCTGAGCACGACGGCCGCCTGAGGCTGCGCCAAACGGGTCGCGGCACTGCAGAGCATGGGTCACGTCGAAGATGACCGGCGACTGGTTAGAGACATTTTTCATCACGCTGAAGCCCAGCATGTCCACCACCAGGTTGTCATAACCGAAGTTGGAACCACGGTCGCAGAGGATCACCTGGTCGTTACCGCCTTCGATAAACTTATCGACGATGTTCCCCATCTGGCCTGGGCTGACGAACTGTGGTTTTTTCACGTTGATGACGGCGCCGGTTTTCGCCATCGCTTCGACCAGATCGGTCTGACGGGCGAGGAACGCGGGCAGCTGGATCACGTCAACCACGTCTGCCACAGGCTGCGCCTGGCTTGCTTCATGGACGTCGGTGATCACTTTTACGCCAAAGGTCTGCTTCAGCTCCTGGAAAATTTTCATCCCCTCTTCGAGGCCCGGGCCACGGTAAGAGCGAATAGAGGAGCGGTTGGCTTTGTCAAAAGAGGCCTTAAACACATACGGGATACCCAGCTTCTGGGTCACGGTGACGTAGTGTTCGCAGATACGCATCGCGAGGTCGCGGGATTCCAGTACGTTCATGCCGCCGAACAGCACGAACGGCAGGTCGTTCGCCACGTTGATATCGCCAATGCTAACCACTTTTTGTTTCATAGGATCGCCTTATTCAGGTGTGAATCGGAATTAAGATTAATGCAGTGTAATCTGTTTGTGCGCGATGGAATTAATCTGCGCGCGGATCATTTCGCTGATCGGATCTTCCGGACACTGCTCAACAAAATAGCTCAAATCATTCAGCGCAACGTGGTCACACTCAAGCTGCACGTAGATAAGGCCGCGATCGCGGATCTCGTAAGGATCTTCCGGGTTAAACTGCAGCAACACCTCACTGGCACGCAAGGCCAGCTCCATCTGCCGCTCTTCCATCAACGCTGACTTCAGGGTGTCCAGCAGCTTGCGAACCACCTCGGCGTTATCCGCTTCGTCCAGATCTTCGTTGTAGAGCTCCGCCATCGGGCTGATGTTGCCCTTCAGCCAGACATCCAGCGTGTGATCGTCGAGCGTGTCGCCATTAAAGGGATTGATTAACCACATCTCGCCGTCCAGCCACTCGGCGCGCAGCAGCATCTGCGTCGGGAAGATGACCGGCACCAGCGGAATATCAAGACGGTGCGCCACCCATAATAAAATCGCCCCCAGGGAGACAGCGCTGCCCTGACGGTTTTTCAGTACCTGATCGAGCCACAGCGCGTCGGAGAGCCGATACACGCCACGCGTATCGCAAAAGCCCCACTCGCCATAAAAAAGCTCAATCAGTTTCTCCAGTTGCCAGTCCTGAGGGCGCGCCTGATTAATCTCTTCACGCGCCAGACTCACCAGTTTCTCCAGTTCATCGTAGACGTATTGTGAAATGAAATCATCGCGGATCATCTCTGATACCTTAATCATTCCATCGCACAGCGGCACTTTGTTAAATTCGAAATCGGCCAAGGACTCCATGACTTACCCCAGTATCGGTATTCTTGTGGTGGCGAGTTTAATGATGATGTACAGCACCACCAGCCCCAGCAGAAAGGCAACAAACCCCGCCTGCTGGCTGCGCGGACGATGACGCCCCAGCGCAATAAAACCCAAAACGATGTAGATGATAACGCCAAACAGCTTTTCAGTCAGCCATGACCCTTCATCTGTAAACGGCAGATAACCGGTCACCCACATCAACCCTGCGCCGGAAAGAAACAGCACGGTGTCGATGCAGTGCGGCAGAACCCGCACCCAGCGCGCGTTGATAAGGGCGTTATTGCTGTAACGCCACCAGTAACGCAGCGCAAAAAACGTGACGGTCAGGACGACTGCCGTCAGGTGCAGGGCGATCAGTACAGAGAAGCTATTCATGCCACTTGCCCACGGTCAGGCGCTCGTTGCCGCCATAGTCGCGACAGGTTTCAACCTGGGCAAAACCGGCCTGCAGGAAGAGATTGCGCACCGCTTCGCCCTGCGTCCAGCCATGCTCGAGCAGCAGCCAGCCATTGCTGACCAGGTGTTGGCGAGACTGGATAATAATATGGCTGAGATCTGCCAGTCCGTGATCCGCCGCAACCAGCGCGCTGCGCGGTTCAAAGCGCACATCCCCTTCGCCGAGATGCGGATCGCACTCATCGATATAGGGCGGGTTACTGACGATCATCTCAAACTGCTGGTCAGCAAGAGCGGTAAACCAGCTGCTCTGCTGCACCGTCACATTCTTTAACGCCAGGCGCTCAAGGTTACGCTGTGCCAGCGCCACCGCATCGGGCATGAGATCTACTGCCGTCACCTGACAGTCCGGACGCTCGCTGGCCAGCGCCAGGGCGATGGCCCCGGTGCCGGTGCCGAGATCCAGAATGCGCGCGGGGGTGGCGGGCAATCTCGCCAGCGCCTGCTCCACCAGGCATTCGGTATCGGGACGGGGAATTAGCGTTGCAGCAGAGACATAGAGCGGCAGCGACCAGAACTCACGTTCGCCCACCAGGTGCGCCACCGGCTCGCCGGTTTTGCGCCGGGCGAGGAGTGCATCAAGCTCTCTTTGCTGATCGGCGGTAAGCGCTGTTTCGCCAAAGGCGAGAATCCAGGTGCGTGCTTTGCCCGTCACATGCTCCAGCAGGATCTCCGCATCGCGACGGGGGCTTTCGCTCCCCGCCAGCGTGCTTATCGCCTGCTGTAGCCAGTGCTGAAAATCCATTAATCCTGCTCTGCCAGCGCTGCCAGCTGGTCGGCCTGGTACTCCTGCACGATAGGTTCGATCAGCAGATCCAGTTTGCCTTCCATCGTCTCATCCAGACGATAGAGGGTCAGGTTGATGCGGTGATCGGTCACGCGACCCTGCGGGAAGTTATAGGTGCGGTTGCGATCGCTGCGATCGCCGCTGCCCAGCAGGTTGCGACGGGTTGAGGCTTCCGCCTGCTGGCGTTTCGCCATCTCTGCGGCATGGATACGGGCACCCAGCACCGAGAGCGCTTTGGCTTTGTTTTTATGCTGGGAACGTTCGTCCTGACACTCCACCACGATGCCGGTTGGCAGGTGGGTAATACGGATCGCGGAGTCGGTGGTGTTAACGTGCTGACCGCCCGCGCCGGAGGAGCGGAAAGTATCGATACGCAAATCCGCCGGGTTAATGTCCGGCAGCTCAGCTTCCGGCAGCTCGGGCATCACCGCCACGGTGCAGGCGGAGGTGTGGATACGCCCCTGGGATTCGGTGGCCGGGACGCGCTGGACGCGATGGCCGCCGGACTCAAACTTCAGGCGACCATATACGCCCTCGCCGCTGATTTTGGCGATCACTTCTTTATAGCCACCATGTTCGCCTTCGTTGGCGCTCATGATCTCCACACGCCAGCGACGCGACTCGGCGTAGCGGCTGTACATGCGGAACAGATCCCCGGCAAACAGGGCCGCTTCATCCCCGCCGGTTCCGGCGCGGACTTCGACAAAGGCGTTGCGTTCATCGTCCGGATCTTTTGGCAGCAGAAGCACCTGAAGCTGCTGTTCCATCTCTTCGGAGCGGACTTTCGCCTCCTGCAACTCTTCCTGCGCCATCTCGCGCATTTCCGGGTCGTCGAGCATCATCTGCGCGGTTTCAATATCTTCCTGAACCTGCTGCCAGTCGGTAAAGCAGCGCGCAACGTCACTTAATTGCGCATATTCGCGCGACAGGGCGCGGAAACGTTCCTGGTCGGCAATGGTCGCGGCATCGCCGAGCAGCGCCTGAACTTCTTCATGGCGCTCGTGCAGCGCTTCCAGTTTGGCGACAATAGAGGGCTTCATAGGCGTAAGTGCACCTTTTAATTATAAAATGGGTATGGCGCGCTATTCCAGCCCGAGGCTGTCGCGCAGAATATTCAGGCGTTCGTCGTCCCCGTCACGGGCAGCCTGTTGAAGTGATTTGGTTGGGGCATGGATCAAACGGTTGGTCAGTTTCCATGCCAGTTCCTGCATGATGACCTGCGGATCGCCGCCCTGCTCCAGGGCCGCCATCGCTTTGGCAGTCAGTTCATTACGTACCTGTTCCGCCTGACCGCGGTATTCGCGAATCGTCTCGCTGACGCTTTGCGCGCGCAGCCAGGCCATAAATTCGCTGGTTTCCTGCTCGACAATCGTTTCGGCCTGCACCGCCGCCGCTTTACGCTGGGCGAGATTGTGGGAAATGATGCTTTGCAGATCGTCCACGCTGTAGAGATAGGCGTTCGCCAGCTTGCCCACTTCCGGTTCGACATCACGCGGAACGGCGATGTCCACCAGCAGCATCGGCTGATTCCGGCGGGACTTAAGGGCGCGCTCGACCATACCTTTGCCGATAATCGGCAGCGGGCTGGCGGTGGAGCTGATGATGATATCCGCCTCGTTGAGACGGGCGTCGATGTCGCTGAGGGCAATCACTTCCGCGCCGACCTCATCCGCCAGCGCCTGGGCGCGTTCGCGGGTGCGGTTGGCGATAATCATCTTCTTCACTTTGTGTTCGCGCAGATGACGCGCGACCAGCTCGATGGTTTCGCCTGCGCCAACCAGCAGCACAGAGACCGTCGAGAGGGATTCAAAGATCTGGCGCGCCAGCGTACAGGCGGCAAACGCAACGGAAACGGCACTGGCGCCAATGTCGGTTTCGGTTCGCACTCGCTTAGCGACAGAGAAGGATTTCTGGAACATGCGCTCCAGCTCGCTGGCCTTAAGGTGGCCTTTTTGCGAGTCGGCAAACGCTTTTTTAACCTGTCCGAGGATCTGCGGCTCGCCGAGCACCAGCGAATCAAGGCCGCTGGCCACGCGCATCAGATGGCTGACCGCATCGTTATCCTGATGCCAGTAGAGGCTGTTACTCAGCTCTTCTTCGTTCAGGTTGTGGTATTCGCATAACCAGCGGATCAACGCTTCGTGCAGGTTGTCCTGCTCTTCCACGCTGAGATAGAGCTCAGTACGGTTGCACGTCGACAGCACCACGCCCCCCTGCACCATCGGCTGGGCAAGCAGACTTTCCAGCGCCTGGTCGAGCGTATCCGGCGAAAACGTGACGCGTTCTCGCAGTGAAACCGGGGCCGTTTTGTGGTTAATACCGAGTGCTAAAAGGGTCATATGAGCGGGAGTAGTACCAGCGTTAATAGGGTTAGCAGGGCGCATCATACAGGATGCGCGAGATCAATAAAAGAGACTGCCCCCTTTCGGAGTAATAGGTTATTAGTTGTTATTAACCGCTAATTTGATGATTTAGGACAACTTGAGCGTAGACGCTCCCGCTACCGGGCGCTAGCATTAAGGGTTATAACCGTCACGTATCTCAAGGATTTGTCATTATTATGACCAGACTGATTCGCCTCCTGCCTCTCGCCGCGCTGGTACTTACCGCATGTTCCATTACGCCGCCCAAAGGGCCAGGCAAAAGCCCTGACTCACCGCAGTGGCGTCAGCACCAGCAGGAGGTGCGTGGTTTAAGCCAGTACCAGACCCGCGGTGCCTTTGCATATCTGTCGGATCAGCAGAAAGTGTATGCCCGCTTCTTCTGGCAGCAGACCGGCCAGGATCGCTATCGCCTGCTGTTGCTCAACCCGGTGGGGAGCACCGAGATGGAGCTGATTGCCCAGCCAGGCAGCGCGCAAATCACCGATAATAAAGGGCAGAAATATACCGGTACCGATGCCGAAGAGATGATCGGCAAGCTGACCGGGATGCCGATTCCGATTACCAGCCTGCGCCAGTGGATCCTCGGCCTGCCGGGCGACGCCACCGATTACAAACTCGACGACCAGTATCGTCTGAGTGAAGTGAACTACAGCCAGAACGGTAAAAACTGGCACGTGGTCTATGGCGGCTACGACAGCAACACCAAACCGGCCCTGCCAACCAGCCTGGAATTGACCGAAGGCGGCCAGCGCATCAAGCTGAAGATGGATAACTGGATTGTCAAATGATGACCCACTGGCCTTCACCCGCAAAACTTAACCTGTTTTTATACATCACCGGCCAGCGTGCGGACGGCTATCACACCCTGCAGACGCTGTTTCAGTTTATCGACTACGGCGACACCATTTCGATTGAACCGCGTCAGGATGGGCAGCTTCGTCTGCTCACCCCGGTGGAGGGCGTGGCCGATGAAGATAACCTGATCGTCCGTGCTGCCCGGATGCTGATGGCGGCGGCGCAGCAAAGCGGACGCCTGCCGGCGGGCAGCGGCGCGGATATCCGCGTGGAGAAAAGGTTGCCGATGGGCGGCGGGCTCGGCGGGGGCTCGTCAAATGCCGCTACCGTACTGGTGGTGCTCAATCACCTCTGGGGCTGCGATCTCTCGGTGGATGAACTGGCCGCGCTCGGGTTAACGCTCGGGGCCGACGTGCCGGTGTTTGTCCGGGGGCATGCGGCCTTTGCCGAAGGGGTGGGCGAGATCCTCTCCCCGGCCGAACCCGCGGAAAAATGGTACCTGGTCGCCCACCCGGGCGTCAGCATCCCTACCCCGGTTATCTTTAAAGATCCGGACCTTCCACGCGATACCCCCGTCCGGTCAATAGAAACGTTATTAAAATGTGAATTCAGCAACGATTGCGAGGATATCGCAAGAAAACGTTTTCGCGAGGTTGATGAAGCGCTTTCCTGGCTGTTAGAATACGCGCCGTCGCGCCTGACTGGCACAGGAGCCTGTGTCTTTGCTGAATTTGATACGGAATCCGCTGCACGTCAGGTGCTCGAGCTGGCTCCAGAGTGGCTGCATGGTTTCGTGGCGCGCGGTATGAATATCTCCCCGCTACAGCAGGCCATTCTGGCGCAATCTGAGTTTCGGTGACAACGTCACCCTGTTCCAGACGTTGCATCGCGCTCTTTAATACACCGCCTGGATAGCATTCGCCTGGCCCGCACAGTTTACGGCGAACTATCCACCACTGGACGCATGCCTGAGGTTCTTCTCGTGCCTGATATGAAGCTTTTTGCTGGTAACGCCACCCCGGAACTAGCACAACGTATTGCCAACCGCCTGTACACTTCTCTTGGCGACGCCGCCGTAGGTCGCTTTAGCGATGGCGAAGTCAGCGTACAAATTAACGAAAATGTACGCGGTGGTGATATTTTCATCATCCAGTCCACCTGTGCTCCAACTAACGACAACCTGATGGAACTGGTTGTTATGGTCGATGCCCTGCGCCGTGCTTCCGCTGGCCGTATCACTGCTGTTATTCCTTACTTTGGCTATGCCCGTCAGGACCGTCGCGTCCGTTCCGCACGTGTGCCAATTACCGCAAAAGTTGTTGCTGACTTCCTCTCAAGCGTGGGTGTTGACCGCGTTCTGACGGTTGACCTGCATGCCGAGCAGATCCAGGGCTTCTTTGATGTTCCGGTTGATAACGTATTCGGCAGCCCAATCCTGCTGGAAGATATGCTGCAGCTGAACCTGGACAACCCGATTGTGGTTTCTCCGGACATCGGCGGCGTGGTTCGCGCTCGCGCTATCGCCAAACTGCTGAATGACACCGACATGGCGATCATCGATAAACGTCGTCCGCGCGCTAACGTTTCTCAGGTGATGCATATCATCGGTGACGTTGCTGGCCGTGACTGCGTGCTGGTTGACGACATGATCGACACCGGCGGCACTCTGTGCAAAGCCGCCGAAGCGCTGAAAGAGCGTGGTGCTAAACGCGTGTTCGCCTACGCGACTCACCCGATCTTCTCCGGCAATGCCGTGAACAACCTGCGCAACTCCGTTATTGATGAAGTTGTGGTGTGCGACACCATCCCACTGAGCGACGAGATCAAAGCGCTGCCAAACGTGCGTACTTTGACCCTCTCCGGGATGCTGGCAGAAGCGATTCGTCGTATCAGCAACGAAGAGTCTATCTCTGCCATGTTCGAACACTAATCGGACGCAGTCAGAAAACCCGCTACGGCGGGTTTTTTTGTCTGCAAGATGTATTTGTATGATTAATGCCTCCTTCACCTGCCATTGATATGACAGATGATGCGCACACGGATGATGATTGTGAAAAACGCTTCCTCTCATGTTCTTCCCTTCCGCGCCCTCATCGACGCCTGCTGGAAAGAGAAATATACCCTGTCGCGGTTTACCCGCGATCTTATCGCCGGCATTACGGTCGGCATTATTGCCATTCCATTGGCGATGGCGCTGGCCATTGGCAGCGGCGTGGCGCCTCAGTATGGCCTCTACACCGCCGCCGTTGCCGGGATTGTGATTGCCCTGACCGGTGGGTCGCGCTTTAGCGTCTCCGGGCCCACCGCAGCCTTTGTGGTGATCCTCTATCCGGTTTCTCAGCAGTTTGGTCTGGGCGGATTGCTGGTGGCGACCCTGATGTCCGGGGTATTTTTGATTCTGTTCGGTCTGGCGCGCTTTGGCCGGCTGATTGAGTATATTCCCCTCTCCGTCACGCTGGGCTTCACCTCCGGGATCGGCATCACCATCGGCACCATGCAGATTAAGGACTTCCTGGGCTTACAGATGGCCCACGTGCCGGAGCATTACCTGCAAAAAGTGGGGGCGCTGGCGATGGCGCTGCCGACAACAAACCTGGGCGATGCGGCGATTGGCGTGGTGACCCTGGGCACGCTGATCCTCTGGCCACGGCTGGGCATCCGCCTGCCAGGACACCTGCCCGCCCTGCTGCTGGGCTGCGCGGTAATGGGGATAGTCAATCTGCTGGGCGGCCATGTCGCCACTATCGGCTCGCAGTTCCACTACGTGCTGGCGGATGGCTCCCAGGGTAACGGTATTCCGCAGCTTCTGCCCCAGCTGGTGCTGCCGTGGGATCTGCCCGGCTCCAGCTTTACCTTAAGCTGGGACTCCCTGCGCGCCCTGCTGCCAGCCGCTTTTTCGATGGCGATGTTAGGGGCGATTGAGTCGCTGCTCTGCGCCGTGGTGCTGGACGGCATGACCGGCACCAAACATAAAGCCAACAGCGAACTGGTCGGCCAGGGGCTGGGCAACATTATCGCCCCGTTCTTCGGCGGCATTACCGCCACAGCGGCCATCGCCCGTTCCGCGGCCAACGTGCGCGCGGGCGCCACGTCGCCGGTCTCGGCGGTGGTCCATTCGGTGCTGGTGATCCTCGCCCTGCTGGTGCTGGCGCCCTTGCTCTCCTGGTTGCCGCTCTCGGCCATGGCCGCCCTGCTGCTGATGGTGGCATGGAACATGAGCGAGGCGCATAAAGTCATCAACCTGCTGCGCCGCGCCCCCAAAGACGACATCATCGTAATGCTGATCTGCATGTCGCTGACGGTACTGTTTGACATGGTCATTGCGATAAGCGTCGGGATTGTGCTGGCATCATTACTGTTTATGCGTCGCATTGCCCGTATGACCCGTCTGGCCAGCGTCAATGTCGCCACCCCGGACGACGTGCTGGTGCTGCGAGTCATCGGCCCGCTGTTTTTTGCCGCCGCGGAAGGATTGTTCAGCGAGCTGGAGTCGCGCATTGCGGGGAAACGTGTCGTGGTGCTGAAATGGGATGCGGTCCCGGTGCTGGATGCCGGCGGGCTGGACGCCTTCCAGCGTTTTGTCCAACGTCTGCCGGAAGGCTGTGAACTGCGGGTGACCAATCTCGAATTCCAGCCCCTGCGCACGATGGCGCGCGCAGGGGTTCAGCCCATTGCGGGCCGTCTGGCGTTCTATCCTGACCGTGAGGCCGCGTTAGCGGATCTGTGACATCCGGCGCTGCATCATGATGCCTATCGCCTGCTGAAGCCACTCGAGCACAGCAGGCGTCATCCAGGTCCCTTTCATCAGATGCGGCTCCTGCTGCATCGCCTCGCGGAATTTTTGCTGAGTTGCAGGATTATCCCCTGCGTAAGACTGGAACAGCGCCAGCCAGTTTTCCGCCAGCCGCTGTGCTTCCGGACTCTCTGCCTGCACCCCTTCCCGGCTTGCCTGATGAAGTTTTGCCACCAGTGCCGGCCACTCCATCATGCGATCAAAATAGTGCGCACGGGTAAACGCCATCTCCTCGGGCGTCAGGTAGCGCTGCCAGATAGCCAGCTTGCTCTCGGCGAAGGCCCGGGTGATGAAATCGAGGATATCAGCGTCGATCCCCGTCTGCTCACGCATTTGCGGCTCCACGCTGTGCATCTCATTCAGGCGGGTCAGGAAGTCGGGGTTGCCTGCGGTATCCTGCTCAAGCTGCGTCATCCAACGCGTAGCCAGCCCGGTAGCGCGTGGGTCGGCAACGTCCACCTTTTCCGCCAGCATGCGGCGGGCTTCGGCCACCAGCCCGGCCCAGATCTCTGCCAGGGCGTCACTCTGCTGCGCAAACGGTAATACCTGTAACTCTTCTTTACTGAACCAGCGATCGTACATCGTCATTAACTCCAGCGTCTGTAACCAGGATTCCAGATCGGGCTCGGTGCCTGCGGCCAGCGTGCTATGCAAACTCACGAGCTGCTCGCGCAGCGTCTGAATGCTGCGCATCTGTTTATCCAGCAGAGCGATTTGCGCGCCCAGGAGATCCACCATGGAGCGCGGATCCCGATCGAGAACCTCTTTAATTTCGGCAAGCTCCAGCCCCGCTCTGGCTAACACCTGGATACGGTGTAGCCGCTGTACATCCGCGAGGGTATAAAGACGGTAACCTGCCGCACTTCTGGCAGAGGGCAGCAGCAAGCCGGTTTGCTCATAATGGTGTAATGTCCGAACGGTGATCCCCGCTCTCTTCGCCAACAGGCCAACCTGAATTAACATCGCTGCTCCTTTTATCTCGCCATCACGGTCACTCTGGTGCCTTACGTTACGTGAGGGTCAAGAAAAAAGGCAAAAAAAAACGGCTTCCGAAGAAACCGCTTTTCGCGCTGTCACAGGTTAGCTGTGCTTATGCTGTTCGCGACGGCAGCGTTTATCATAATGGCGCACCCACCAGTAGCGGTCGCAGACCTGTTCGTGGCCGCTGACGCGCGCCCCGGCCAGCCAGAGCACCGCTCCCAGGAAGATGCTCAACACTGCGCCATGGGCGAAGTATTGTGGCAGGTCAAGTTGCGGAAGCTGGTTTAAAATGGAATAACCGACGCCGACAACCATGACGACTAATCCCAACCCCATCAACACGTTACCGAGTAGCGAAGCGTTTTTGCGTTTCATATAGCACCTCCGGAACTTTGGGTTGTAAGGGAATAATCTCCCTATTCCTTGTGTGTAAAGTATAGACACCACCCGTTTTGCGGATTGCGTCAACGATCACAAATATCTACTTCGGTGCAACAAAACTTTACAAATAAGCCTTTGAGTAGCATGAAATTCTAATGGTTCAACGTCGGGATTATTCAGTTTCTACGTGTCGCTTAGCAGAATTTTGTCAACCGACGCGGCAGACAGTACACTACGCGCCAGACTTAGTACTTTCAGGAATAAAAACGTGACGATTAAACTGATTGTCGGCCTGGCTAACCCCGGCGCGGAATATGCTGCCACCCGCCATAATGCTGGCGCCTGGTATGTTGATCTGCTGGCCGAGCGGTTACGCGCCCCTCTGCGTGAAGAACCTAAATTCTACGGGTTTACCTCTCGCGTTAACCTGGCTGGCGCCGATGTGCGTCTGCTGGTGCCCACGACGTTTATGAATTTAAGCGGTAAAGCGGTGGCCGCGATGGCGACCTTTTATCGCATCAATCCGGATGAGATCCTGGTGGCGCACGACGAACTGGATCTGCCGCCGGGCGTGGCAAAATTCAAACTTGGTGGCGGCCACGGCGGGCACAACGGCTTAAAAGACATCATCAGCAAACTGGGCAATAACCCTAACTTCCATCGCTTACGCGTGGGGATTGGTCATCCGGGCGATAAAAACAAAGTTGTTGGTTTTGTCCTGGGTAAGCCACCGGTTTCCGAGCAGAAACTGATCGACGAGGCGGTAGACGAAGCGGCGCGTTGCACCGAAATCTGGCTCCAGGATGGTTTAACTAAAGCCACCAACCGTCTTCACGCTTTCAAAGCGCAATAACCGGCGCGAAACGGCTTTTTTGCCCCGCAGGCTGCGGGTTACGTGTATAATAGGCGTAGTTATTTACTTTTCTTCGACTCGTTAATGTTAACGTGTTGAATATCAAGATATTAAGGTGATTCAGAAATGGGATTCAAATGCGGTATCGTTGGTCTGCCTAACGTTGGCAAATCCACCCTGTTTAACGCGCTGACTAAGGCGGGCATCGAAGCGGCTAACTTCCCGTTCTGTACCATCGAGCCAAACACCGGTGTTGTACCTATGCCCGATCCGCGTCTGGATCAGCTTGCGGAGATCGTAAAGCCGCAGCGCATTCTGCCCACCACCATGGAGTTCGTGGACATCGCGGGCCTGGTAAAAGGCGCCTCGAAAGGTGAAGGCCTGGGTAACCAGTTCCTGACCAACATCCGTGAAACCGAAGCGATCGGCCACGTTGTGCGTTGCTTTGAGAACGACAACATCATCCACGTGAACAACAAAGTGGACCCGGCTGACGATATCGAGGTGATCAACACCGAGCTGGCACTGGCGGACCTGGATACCTGCGAGCGCGCCCTGCAGCGCGTGCAGAAGAAAGCCAAAGGCGGCGACAAAGACGCGAAAGCGGAACAGGCTGCGCTGGAAAAATGTCTGCCACAGCTCGAAAACGCGGGCATGCTGCGCGCGCTGAAAAACCTGACTGACGAAGACAAAGCGGCGATCAAATACCTGAGCTTCCTGACCCTGAAGCCGACCATGTACATTGCCAACGTCAATGAAGACGGTTTTGAAAACAACCCATACCTGGACAAAGTGCGTGAAATCGCAGCAGCGGAAGGTTCTGTGGTCGTGGCCGTGTGTGCGGCTGTTGAGTCTGATATCGCCGAGCTGGACGATGCCGACCGTGAAGAGTTCATGGCTGAGCTGGGTCTGGAAGAGCCAGGTCTGAACCGCGTGATCCGCGCCGGTTACCAACTGCTGAACCTGCAGACCTACTTCACCGCTGGCGTGAAAGAAGTGCGCGCCTGGACTATCCCTGTCGGCGCGACGGCACCACAGGCGGCGGGTAAAATCCACACCGACTTTGAAAAAGGCTTTATCCGTGCCCAGACCATCGCCTTTGAAGACTTTATTACCTACAAGGGTGAGCAAGGTGCGAAAGAAGCCGGCAAGATGCGTGCAGAAGGGAAAGACTACATCGTTAAAGATGGCGATGTGATGAACTTCCTGTTTAACGTTTAAGGGTCATGCATCTGCGGATGCGTTAACTGACCTGAAAAAATCCACGCCATGGCGTGGATTTTTTTATCAAAGGCACGTTGTCTCGCCTGGAGAATCATTAAACAACCTTGCCCATTATTGCTCTGCTGAAGTGTAAAACCCCTTCCTGTATGCCGCAGGCGTCGTCGACAGCTGATTTTTGAAGTGATGACGCATCGTCGCCACGCTGCCAAACCCCACCTCCTCCGCGATACGCTCAATCGACAACTGGCTATTCTCCAGCAAATCCTGGCTGCGGCTCAGGCGGGCGTGGAGCAACCACTGGGCGGGCGTTTTGCCGGTGGTGGCGGTGAAACGGCGCAAAAAGGTACGCGGGCTCATCCCGACAAATTTTGCCAGCGACTCAACGGTATGCGGCTCGGCAAGTCTGGCGTACAGGTAGTCGAAGAGTGCCCCAAGGCGATGGCCTTCATAGGCGACAGGCACCGCCTGCTGAATAAACTGAGCCTGGCCGCCGTCGCGATGGGGCGACACCACCAGCCGACGCGCGACGCGGTTGGCCGCCACGCTGCCATAATCCCGGCGCACCAGGTGCAGACAAAGATCGATACCCGCCGCGCTGCCTGCGGAGGTCAATACATCACCGTTATCAATATACAGCACGTCAGGTGTGACCTTGATGGCGGGATAACGCTGTTGCAGCAGGTCGGTATAACGCCAGTGGGTGGTCGCCTGCCGGTTGTCGAGTAACCCTGCGGCGGCCAGCACAAAGACTCCGGAACAGATAGAGAGGATCCTCGCCCCACGTTGATGTGCCGCGACAAGCTGCTCGCACAGCGCGGCGGGCACCGGAACTTCGGCCCCCCGCCAGCCGGGCACGATGATCGTTCCGGCCTCACTCAGCAGCTCCAGCCCGCCATCCACCACCAACCTGAAGCCGCCCGTTGCGCGTAACTCACCCGGATCAACGCCCGCCACCGCAAAGCGATACCACTTCTCGCCCATCTCGGGGCGGGGCAGCGCGAAAATTTCGACGGCAATACCGAATTCAAAGGTACAGAGGCCGTCATAGGCCAGTACAACCACCAGAGGATTATTCATCACCACACTCAATGGGTTTTGTCATGATCTTGATGTTATCTGGCATTTCTGCCAGCTGTCAAAGCCGCGTCTCCGCCGTAGAGTAAAGGCTCATTCCTGGAGGTGTTTATGAGCTATGTAACTGATTATCCTGCTGCGTCGCCAGATGTCGCAGCAAACCATTTTTTACAGCGACTGAGCGTGGAAACAGACTGTGACGATGTGCATACCGCGTTTAAAGAGGGTAATGTCGATTTTGTGTTGCTGCATGTGGTCGGTAGCCCGGAGGCATTCGCCCGCCGTCATATTCCTGGGGCGCTGCACCTGCGACATCGCGATATGACCGAGCAAAGAATGGCGGAGTGGCCCTCCGATACAGTGTTTGTGGTCTATTGCGCCGGGCCGCACTGCAACGGTGCGGATCGCGCCGCGCTGAAGCTGGCGCAGATGGGCCGCCCGGTGAAAATTATGATTGGCGGAATGACCGGCTGGGCCGACGAAGGTTTTGCTTTTAACCCCCAGTAAAAGAGCCGCGATCCCGTCTGACCTGCGGGATCGCTGACACCTCTTTCACCTGCCCGACGCCGGATAGATCGTCTCTGTCGGCAGCACCCGCCGATCAAAACGCCGCAAGCTATAATAGAGCGCTGCGGTACAGAACCAGCCAATCACCCACGAGACATCGTTGTCGGCAAACAGCCAGGTCAGCGAGCCGTGGTAGAGCGGGTTTTCAATAAACGGCAGCTGGATCAACACGCCAACAACATAGACGCTGATGGCAAACATGTTCCAGTGCCCGTAGCGACCACGGGAATCGAACAGCGCCGGAATATCTACCGCTTTACGGGAGATAATAAAGTAATCGGTCAGGCTGATGGCGCTCCACGGTACGAAAAAGGCCAACAGGAACAGCAGGAAATGGGTGAAGTGCTTCAGGAACGCCGGTTCGCTCAGCAGCGCAATCACGCACGAAAGGGCCACCATCAGTACCACAAAGGTCACACGGCTTTTCTGGTTCAGCGTCGTCTGCCGGCGAAAGCCCGAGACAATGGTGGTCAGGGACATAAAACTGCCGTAGGCGTTGAGGGTGGTAAAGGTGATTTTGCCAAAGCAGATCGCAAAGTAGATCACCATCGCCATCGCCTCGCTTTTACCCAGTCCGACGATGTAACTCACCTCATGTCCCTTGAAGGCGCTGCCGGCGATTGCCGCGGTGATCACCCCGAGCGTCATGGACGCCTGGGTGCCCAGCACCGTACCGCTGAAGACGGAGAGGAAGGTCTTCACCCCTGAGACGTCGCGCGGCAGATAGCGGGAATAGTCGGAGACGTAGGGACAAAAGGCGATCTGCCATGAGGAGGAGAGCGATACCGCCAGCAGGAACATCGGCATCGAGAAGTGGTTATTCTGCATCACAGCGCCCACATCGCTGGCGATCAGCAGAGCGATAAACAGATAGACAAACGCCAGCACCCCCACCACGCTCGCTACCTTGCCGAGCTTGTGGATCACCTTATATCCCAGCACCGCAATCACGATAATGATCGCGCTGAACAGGATCATACCGGCCACGTTCGAGATCGACAGCAGCCTGGCCATCGCCTGTCCGGCCAGTACCGTCCCGCTGGCGGAGAAGCCGACATACATCACGCAGACCAGCGCCAGCGGGATCACCGCACCCAGCACACCAAACTGGGCGCGACTGATGATCATCTGCGGCAGACCGAGGCGCGGTCCCTGCAGGGCATGAAATGACATTACCACCGCGCCCAGCACCTGCCCCACCAGCAGGCCAATGATGGACCACACCACATCCCCGCCCAGCACCACTGCCAGCGCCCCGGTCACAATGGCGGTGATCTGCAGATTGCCGCCAAACCACAGCGTAAACTGACTGAAGGGGTGGCCGTGCCGTTCATTATCCGGGATGTAATCGATGGATCGTGTTTCCGATATTCGCGTCCCGCCGCGCTTTGACTGCGCTTCTGAAGATGAAAAAGACGACATAGTTTCCTCTCTGAGTGGATGATTAATGCCCGTCAGAAACCCTGCTATACCTATGCAACGCTATATGACAGAACATGTATATACAACCATTGACATCCACCCACACGCATCTGATGGTGGATTTGTGAACTGAACTGTGAATAATTTGTAATTAACATGAAAACTATATGTGATTGAGATGGGTTTCGATCGACAGTCAAATCAGGCATCGCCATCACATATACCCGCTTAAGACAGGAGTGCAGATGAGCAATAACAGACGAGCGGTACCCGGCATTCGCCATTACGCCGGCCCTGCGGGGGGCTGGGGAGCCTTAAAAGCCACGGCGATTGCCGTGCGTACGCAGATGGACACCTTTGACGCTCCCGCCACGCTGCTGCGCACCAACCAGCCCGACGGCTTCGACTGCCCGGGCTGCGCCTGGCCCGACAAAGAACACAAATCCACCTTTCAGTTTTGCGAGAACGGCGCCAAGGCGGTGACCTGGGAAGCGACCACAAAGCGTGTCACCCCGGAATTTTTCGCTGAGCACACCGTCAGTACCCTGTGGTCAAAAAGTGATTTTGAGCTGGAAGGCTATGGGCGCCTGACCCATCCCATGAAATACGATCCGCAGAGCGACACCCTTCGCCCGGTGGCGTGGGACGAAGCCTTTGCCCGTATCGGCGAAGTGCTGCGCGGGCTGGCCCCGGATGAGGTGGAGTTTTACACCTCCGGGCGCGCGTCAAACGAAGCCGCCTTCCTGTATCAGCTGTTTGCCCGCCAGCTGGGCACCAATAATTTCCCCGACTGCTCTAATATGTGCCACCAGGCCACCAGCGTCGGCCTGCCCCGCTCCATCGGGATTGGCAAAGGCACCGTCTCGCTGGAGGATTTCGACCATACTGAGCTGGTGATCTCCATCGGCCATAACCCGGGCACCAACCATCCACGGATGATGGGCACCCTGCACGAGCTCTCCCGCCGGGGCGTGCCGATTATCGTTTTTAACCCGCTGCGCGAAACGGCGCTGGAGCGCTTCGCCGATCCGCAAAATGTCAGAGAGATGGCGACATACAGCGCCACCGATATCGCCTCGACGTACTATCAGGTTAAAGCCGGGGGCGACGCCGCGGCGTTAAAAGGTATCGCAAAACATCTGCTGGTGCTGGATGCGCTGGATCATGACTTTATCGCCAGCCACACCCAGGGGTTTGCCGACTTTGCCGCCGATATCGCCGCCACGAGCTGGGAGGCCATCGAGCGCGAGTCTGGCCTGAAGCGCGCCGATCTGGAGAACGTGGCGCGCCTCTACGCTAAGTCCAGCGCCACCATCATCACCTACGGCATGGGGATCACCCAGCATAACAAGGGTACCGCCAATGTGCGTTTGATCGCCGACCTCCTGCTGCTGCGCGGCAATTTTGGCAAGCCCGGCGCGGGCATCTGTCCGTTACGCGGCCACTCCAACGTGCAGGGCAACCGCACCGTGGGGATCACCGAAAAACCGACCGCGGCCTTTCTGGACCGGCTGGGCACGGTGTTCGGTTTTACCCCACCAGCCACCCACGGCCACGACGCGGTACAGGCGGCGCAGGCGATGATTAACGGCGAGGCCAAAGCGCTCCTCTGCCTCGGGGGAAATTTTGCGGTAGCGATGCCCGATCACGACAGGGCGTTTGCGGCGCTGAAACGTCTCGATCTCAGCGTACATGTCGCTACCAAGCTGAACCGCACCCACCTGCTGGTCGGGAAAGAGACATATCTTCTCCCCTGCCTGGGGCGCACCGAACTGGATATGCAGCAGAGCGGCCAGCAGTCAATCACCGTGGAAGACTCGATGTCGATGGTGCATGCCTCCCGCGGCAAGCTCAAACCGGCCTCTCCCTGGCTACGCTCGGAACCCGCCATTGTCGCCGGGATCGCCCACGCCACCCTGCTCCACAGCAAAACCGACTGGCTGGGTCTGGTGGAGGATTACGACCGCATTCGCGACGCTATCGAGCAGACGCTGCCGGGCTTTGAAAATTTCAACGCCCGCATCCGGGTGCCGGGCGGATTTCGTATGCCGCTGCCGCCCACGGAGCGCGTCTGGCCCACCGCCAGCGGCAAGGCGATGTTTTCGCTGTTTGAGGGTGTGAGCGAGAACAGTCCGGGCGAAGGTGAGCGCGTGCTGCGTCTGGTTACACTGCGTAGTCACGACCAGTACAACACCACCATCTATGCCCTGGATGACCGCTATCGCGGCGTGTTCGGCCGGCGCGACGTGCTGTTTATGAACGAAGAGGATATGCAGCAGTTGGGGCTGGAGCATGGCGATCGGGTAGATATTCATACCGCCCTCCCCGGCTCACAGCAGCGTCTGGATGACATCACCGTGGTGGCCTACAGCATTGCCCCTGGCACGGTTGCTGGCTACTACCCGGAAGCGAACGTGCTGGTACCGCTGGATTATCTCGATAAAGAGAGCGGTACGCCGTCGTACAAATCAGTGCCCGTCCGCCTGAGTCTGCGCTCAAAGGAGATCCGCGCCCTCTAATCTCTTCTCACGCCGTCACCGATCCGGTGTGTTGCCCGGATCGGTGATGCTCTCTCTGTTCAGTTTGACGCCGGTCAGCAAATAAAAAGGTCAGGTGGGTTCAGCATCTAACACTGACGTTCCGTAGGAATTGTCGATGGTGCACAGCCAGCGGTCATTTTCCAGACGGAATACATAGGTTGCACGCCGGGTGATCTCTGTTGTAGCGCCCTGTTCATCCGGGTAAAAAAGCTGGGATTCCATGATCACCAGCGCATCTCCTCCGCCTTCAATGATCTGGATATCGCCCTGCTTCACAACGAGCTGATCCTGGAAATAATCAGAAATGGAAATAAAGGCGCTGCGGATATTGTCTTTACCTTTAACGATCATACCGGGCTTAACCACCAGCGCGGCGTCGTCGGCGTAGTGCTCCATCAGCGAATCAAAATCTTTGGCTAAGATCGCCCTGTCACACGCCTTAATGATATTGCGAAGCGGGTGTTCGTACATGTGCATACTCCCTGTTCAGTGATTGCCTCTATTCACTGTATCACCCGTCGGCGCAAAGTGTTGGCCGGGCAAGCGAAAGTGTCCGGCTGGCCTTTCTGGAAGAGGTCTCGCAAAGCTAAAAGTAAATCCATGTAATACCCGGTTGTGGGTTTTCATACTTCAATCACGGTCATAAAGTGACCGCATTGCGGCACATTTGCCATTGTGCCAGGGAACTATCAGGCGTTGTATGCAGGGAGCAATAAGTGCGTATAGAAGAAGAGGTTTTTCTTGACGATTATGGTATGAGGAGAAAAAGATTCGTCTACGATCATCGGGTTCATCACAGCTACGTCTTTGTTGCTGGTCACGAGGTATATACCGTGATTGTGGGCAGTCTGTTAGATGAAGCGACATTTACTCGGATCGGATATGAAATGCCGCCAGCCATTCCATTCCCGATCAATGGAATGGCAGAAGTCTTTTTGATACTTTCGACGGTATGGGGGGCCTGGCTGATTTTCGTCATATTAAATTCAAAGGATTAGGCAGCGCTGTTGTTTTGCAATCAGTTTCCCCTGGCCTTAATCGCTCACGCAGAGAAACTTCACATCGGGGGATTTGTTTTTCAGGCGGCTTCTGGAGGCGTGGTGGATAAGGGGCGCCGCACCTCTCTGGAAGAGATCTATGACGTTCTGCTTGGGTTAAAAAATGTACCGCGCTACAATCCGCACACAGGGTTGCCAAAAAGAACGCCGCGACCACTGATACAGGGAGATGTCCATGCCTACAAGAGAGTTACAGAAGGGAGAGCCTGCTATGTCGTATTGCAATAAGCACGAACATTCCGCGCTTCTTGCCCCTGGTGACAGGGAAAAGAGAGTATTTCAGGCATTAGCATCTGCGGAGTTGCAC
Organism: Leclercia sp. LSNIH1; assembly: GCF_002902985.1. Taxonomy (NCBI): domain Bacteria; kingdom Pseudomonadati; phylum Pseudomonadota; class Gammaproteobacteria; order Enterobacterales; family Enterobacteriaceae; genus Leclercia; species Leclercia sp. LSNIH1. The sequence goes on from NZ_CP026167.1 coordinate 3,722,887, forward strand.
ACTCATGGCATCAGTGCAGAGGCATATATTCACGATCTTAAAGCCGAACTGGCTGCAGTTAAAAAACGATCTTCTGCCACCCTGCTTCGCAAAAAACTTAATGCATCATCTGGGCGAGAATAACCCGACATCTGAGCGTAGCTTCCAGCAACAGGCCCAACAATCGGGCCTTATTTTTTGCAGATTAAGTGCCTAAAAAATACCCCGCCGCGCAAAACGCTACCACTCCCGCGATCACCGTGGCAAAGAGTCCGCGGGTAAGAATGCCCACCAGAGTGGCAAACGCCGCCGCCAGCAGCGAGATGCTGATCCCCGAATCTGTCATTGCAGGTTTACTCATCAGTTCGGCGGCAACCAGGGCGGCCATGATGGCGGTGGGGATAAAGCTCAGCCACTGCAGCAACACCTCCGGCAGCCGAAAACGGGATAACAACAAAACCGGCACGGTACGCATCAGGGCAGTGACCAGCGCCGAGGCGAGGATCGCCAGCAGAATATTTCTTTCCATCTTATTTTCCTTTCCGGGCGCGTAACAGCAGCGTCGCCAGCGTGGCGGCCAGGGATGCGGCCAAAATGACCACCAGACTGAGCGAGCTACTCCCGGCAGTCAGCAGTGTGATCGCCACCGCGACGACAATATTGATGGTTTCGAGGATCTTCCTGCGGCTGGCAAACCACATCATCAGGATCAGGCCGATAAACATCGACACCAGGCTGAAGCCCAGCCCCTCCATCAGCGAGGCGGGCAGCGTGGTTGCCAGCCATGCTCCGGCCACACAGGCGATGATCCAGTTCAGCCAGGCGGTAATATTCAGCCCCAGCATCCAGGGGTAGCTGATTTTGCCCTGCGGGCTGGCGCGCTGCACCGCCACGCCAAAGGTTTCGTCGGTCAGCAACAGCCCGCTGACCACTTTCTGCAGGGTGGTGTAGTCACGAAAAAAAACGCTCATGGAGGAGCTCATCAGCAGGTAGCGCAGGTTGACCAGCAGCACGCTCAGCACCACGGAGGCCATTTCCGCCCCTGCGGCCCAGAGTGAGTAAAACAAGAACTGCGCCGAACCGGCGTAGAGGGCGCTCGCCAACAGCGCGATTTGCCCGGTGGTAAACCCGGAGAGCGTGCCTATCGCCCCCGCCGCAAAGCCAATGCTCCAGTAGCCTGCAATGGTGGGGAGACAGGCAGCAATACCGGCCCGAAATTCGTCCGTGACGGACGCGGGATGTCCGGTATTTATTTTCATCAACATCGTTTCTTCCCTTATATTACTTAGCTCAATAACTATCTTAAGAATCAACAGCAAACGCTATAGTAAAATACTGCTTAGCCGTGAAATTTATTCAGGTTGTGGGAGCCAGAGAATTCAGACGCTTAGTTTTAGCGAGCGAAATACCACCATAACAATGCTAATGAAAATAATGGCGATCAGTATGCTGGCACAGCGCATAACGGCCTGGATCGGCTCGGCCAGCCATAACGTATCCTGTATAAAAACGATGATCCAGGCCACAGTAAACTGACGTCCGAAATAACTGATGGAAGATTTTCCCTGTTGCAGATGACACCCCAGCCATAATCCCGCGACCAGTATTGCTATATACACCGGGGGATAATGATGCATGAGAGGTAAAAGGATAAAACTCAGCAATGTAGCGGCCATGCACCCGTATAAACGTTGCTGCATTCGCTGGCCGATCTGCTGTTGTAGGGGCTGAGTCGAGGCAGGAAGAATAAAGACCGCCAGCACTGAAACCATCGCCTGCCAGAATCCCGTCAGCTGGAAAACGAGCAATATCGGCGTCACCAGTAATAGTGTAATCCCGGCCTGCAGGGGCAATAGCGGTCGATGAGCTGGCTCAGGGTGACTCTCCTGATGCGGCGGTGCAACCTGTCTGCGCCGGTTTAACGGATAAAAGAGCAAAGTAATCGCAATGCAAACTACGCAACCCAACACCACCTCTTCGATACGGTTAAACGTAAAACGTAACAGATGACGCAGCTCACTGTTCTTCTGCGCTTCAGCCATCACCATCATGGATGTGACCGCCCCCAGCACCCAGGAATAGGACCAGCGGGAGATGTCCGCTTGCCATACCGCCACGCCCCCGACAACTGCGCAGAACAGGACCAGAAACGCCGAGTCCTGGACGAGATACGTGGTAAGCAAGAGTGCCAGCACACCGCCCAGCACGGTTCCTGTCACCCGGTTAAACGCCCGAACCATGGAGGCCTTCACTGAATTATTCATCACCGCATAGCTACTCAGTGCTGCCCAGCCAGAGTAATCAAAACCCGCCAGATCGGACAACAGCACCGACACCAACACGGCTGAGATGACCTGAATTGCGAATAATTCTTTCAGCGTTGCTGCAGCCAGACGACTTTGCCAATTTTTGAGTTGAGCGGTCGGTGAATGAAAGCTGATGTTCACGATCTTCTCCCTCTATTTATGTGGCTAAAAGGGAGTGTAGTTATCCGCACAGGGCAAGCAAATCACCCGGTATGACCTTTCTGGAAGCCGCCTCGCAAAGTCTCAAGTAACCTTATGTAATTCGGGGTTAACTCTTTTTATCAGGGGATCGGCGTCGTAGAGTGACTGCGTTGCGGCACATCCGCAATCGGGCGTAGGAACCCGTACTTTCACGACACGACAATATTTTTTGTCGCGACAGCGCTCATCCCGTTAAAATCACGGTGGCGCTGGCGGAGCAGCCGCGAGGCTGGCCGTTTTTGTCGTGTACGGCATTCCTACCTCCGTCAGCGCTACCACTCATGAGCGTAGGAACTCATGGGATGGTGAGGAGATTTTTAAAAAGGAACACGACATGACAACTCTCTCTAATCTGTATTATACCCCATCTGACGAAAGCGTTATTCATCAACTTACCGCCCTGCCCTTTCCGGCTGATGCGGATCTCTTCGAGACCGCCGAACATTGCGCCGCACTGGTGAGCGTGCTGGTTGAAACTGACGACGCAGCTATATTCAGTGCGCTTTGTGAGCGTTTACTGCATGGCCTTCGCCAGCTGCGAGAACTCTGCGATGCCGATCTGCCGCCGTACCTGGTCGCACAGCTTATCGTGGGGGAGAAAGTCGCCTCCTGCGTACCGGATTGCTGGCAGGAAACCGCGTTACAGGTGGATTATGCGCTGGCGTTAACAGAGGCGCTGCTGGCAGGCACTCTGCCGCCTGGCGTAACGAAGGAATTAACAGGTTTGCTGCATGATATGGTGTGGTTGTTGGCGGAGTTTGTGAAGGAGCGGTATATTACGGCGCACTAAGCGCTGCTGAACGTCTGGGCACATAACCCGGTCAGTAAGACCGGGTTTGTGCTGGTTATAGGTGTCTTTCTTTCATCCTGGCGACAGTGAAAATCAATAGTGTATTGATGATTACTGACGCAGTGAGAACGGATAACATGAATAAATCATTCCACGCCTGCTCGGTAATAAATCCAAACCGATCGCTGAAGCGCTTGAACAAATATACTTCAGGCAGGAGCAGGTAAAATGCTGAAAAAATCACGAGAAATGACAAGAATTGAATAAGCCATAAACCTGCGTGTTTCGCTGGCGTCATCGTTAATACACCTGAATAGTGCCGTAAGCGTTAAGTGATGCGGATACCATCACTGTAGGGGTTCTTAGGAGTGCTTCCCGTAGTACTGCAAAATGACAACGAGAAGGAAGCGTAATGCAGCCGTTACTGATCCCTTTATATCCTGCAGGATGAAGTCTGAAGTTCCCTCTTTCCACTTGTTCAATAAATGTGTGATCATCGATATTCCCATCTACGCGATACAGAGCGAACCATATTGAGTGATCAGAGCCCGTCACTTGCGTTGCAAAAACATCTTTTACGCGTGTACTTAAGCTACGGGGCCGGTCAACAATATAATATTTACCCGGCGGCAGTGGACCAATATCCTTTATGGCAACTGAATCAGGATTATTCCGGTGCTGTCCTGTATTACCCGAATACGCAGGGAAAAAACCAATACCCGGACAGCTCAGATTAGACAAAGCATTGCCGTTAAGCCGAAAGGTACAATGAATCATCGGTCGTTCCACGCATCAGTAAACATGATATTTCCGTCGCAGTGCTTCCATGTAATCTTTTCATAGCGGAGCGAAACAGATTCAAGATGATTATGTTTTTCGGTGCTGGCATTTTTGCAGTTATGCATCAGAGGACAGACCGAGACGACTTTGACACCTTCCAGCAGCATGTTGAAGTATTCAACTTCCTGCCCGGCATCGTTGATGTGATACCACTTAAATTCGGCACTTTTTAGCGTCTGGCCTTTCGCTACTGCCTTGTACAAGTAGGGACTTGATGAATCGAATTCCTTTTCGAAGGTTAATGCACTATGCACTCGAGTTCCTGTAATTTTACCCGTCATGTTATCTGTGGGTAGATGTAGACCATGCGCGAAACTATGAATCTCAATGCTGCCCTCTCGAGCCCTTACATCTACAGAACCTTTAATATCTGCCCCACCGTCATCTTTAAGCCATAAGTAAGCTGGAATAGCCATGATCTTTAATCTCCATTTGACCTTAGAAACCATAATTATAATATGGTTATTTTCGACGGTATATAGATTAATTAACTGTGTAGATTGTCAAATGTCAAAAACCTAAAACCTCGACAAAGTAATTGGCTAGCTTATGAGTATTATTTAAATAATATATTTTATAAATGTTAACATCTATTCATTATGTTTTGCTTAGCACCAAAACCAGTATCTTCAAGCTTACTGTGCGCAGTACCACCAATAGTAAAGTGTAAGTATTACAACACATCCATATGCAGACACAATACATCGTACTACACCGAGACAATTAACATGTTATAACAACACTCATCATGTTAAAACTACGTTCCTGGAGGCTGAACATCAGCTGCCTAAAGCTAACCGTTTTGTCTTGTTAATCACTCATGCCTCTGGCAGCGTTTCTGTGATGAGCGTCATAAATTAGATGGCACTGGATTAATTTTGAGCAAGGACAATACCTGTTATGGTTACACTTTATTGATATAATGCAGACTGCAATTCACCAAACTGAGGTTTGAAAGTGTCTATGGGAGCAGTTACTAGTACGGTGTTGACCTCAACGGCTAATGAGGTCGCAAAAAAAACAATAGCGTCCGTTTTCGATTTGTTAGCTAAAAAGTATGAACTTTTAGACATACTGAGATTCAAAGATCACTATTTAGAATATTGTGAAAGGAATTTAGAAATAAACACCTTGATCTCTTAAGATAAATCTTTTCATGTTGATTACGTTTATATTCCGATTGATATAATGCAATCAGGTACACAGAGCAGATTAGAGGTCAACGATTCCACAGTTTTAGATAATGATAGATCTATATTAATAAAAGGATTAGCAGGCCAAGGAAAATCCACACTATTACGAAAATTATTATCTAATAACGCAAAAAAATATAGTCGACTCCCTGTTTTCTATGAGCTAAAAAATTATACTGGTGGAACTCTCGAACTTGCGATATCAAAATCGCTAAGCCATTATGGAGTTAACATATCAGAGTATGCGCTGAAAAAATTATTTGCAGACAGTAATGTTAAGTTATATCTTGATGCGTTTGATGAGGTTAAGCCAGAGTTTAGAATAGATCTACTTGATGAAATCAGACGCTTCATTAATTCTTTCAACTGTCATGTGATCTGTACAAGCAGACCCGATACTGCAATCGACTCTCTGTCAGAATTAAGAACATTTTCAGTGTGCGAATTAACTGAACAACAAATTTTTGGGATTATAAAAAAAACTGCCACTGATGAAGAAAAATGTGATGAGCTATGTGGTGCATTAAAACGTAGTCCTTTACATACAAAGAAAGATTCCATATTAAAGTCGCCAATTTTAGTGGTTTTATTTTGTATAAGTTATAACGTAGGTGAAGATATCCCAAATACATTATCACAATTTTATTCAAATATTTTCAACACTGTTTTTCATAGACACGATAATATAAAAGGAAAAGTCTACAGAGAACGCCACTGGAATGATAATAGACGCATCTATAGAGAACTTTTTGATTGTTTGTGTTTTATTTGCTTGAGGGAGGGTTTAAATGGATTCAGTCATGAAAAGCTAGTAATCTTTGTCTCAATTGCACTTAAGCATATCAACGAGGACAAATCTATAGCTGAGAAAACATTAAGAGAGTTATCTTCTATTACTAACTTGATTATTGAGGATGGCTTTAATGAGTATCGCTTTATTCATAAGTCAATTCAAGAATTCTTCGCCGCATCTTTTATCATTTCATTGCAACATGATAAAAAAATAGCATTCTATAAAAAATGTTTTAACGATTATTCTTTTTATACCACATTTCATAACACCTTATTCTTCTTGGAAGAATTAGACTATTACAACTTCCATGAGCATGGATTTATACCAGCAATAACTAATTTCTTATCTTTATCCTCTCAGTATATCAAAAATGACAACTATGTAATACCGCCCTCTGTTAAAGAGATTTTCTTGAATGATATCTTTATCCGCGTCAAATTTACTACTTTCAAGGCTGGTCATAAAGAAAGCTATGAAATAGAGAAAACAAATTTCACTTTCGATAAATCCGATTTCTACCCAAGTTTATTTTCAAACTTATTTACATTCTCCCTTGACTTTATGAAAATAGAGTTAACTGATAAAGAATTAATAAGTCTTATCAGAGAGAATGGTAATAGTTCAGAGGGTGATTGGTGTAAGTTAAGCATTCGTAAAATTCTTGATTTTAAAAGACTTCCAGAATCAATTGCCTTAGAAGCACTAAGACTAAGCATTGATGTGCTCATTAGACGACGATACAATAAAGCAGTAGATAAAATTAATAACAGAAAAGACTCATTAAACTCTACGGATTATTTTAATTTTTAGTGAGCGAAGTGATAGATATTATACTTAAAAGGGTTCAGTAAGTTTTTTAATGCTCAGCATAATAAAGGCTGTTATCTTTTGTTGAGTGGTCAAATAAAACGGGCCCGCTCACCGCGGACCCGGCCCTATCAACCTCTCAGCACTCACTCCTTAACCCGCGCTCGCTTCCCTCTCTCCTCTTCCCCGCTCTCCGCCGCTTCCACCAGCGTAAAGTTAAAGTTCACCTCCGTATGCTCCCCTGCGAGATCCCGCGCCTGCGCCACAGCCGCGTCCGTCACCTTCACCGGGTCCGCAATCAGCTCCGCGCGGGTCGCGAAGGCAAAGTCATCCCACAGGTATTCATCCCCGTTGAGGTTGATCTGGGTTGTCAGATGCTTGTACCCCGGCGCGGATACAAGGAAGTGTACGTGCGCCGGGCGGTTGCCGTGGCGGCCAAGCGCAGTCAGTAGCTTCTGTGTCGGCCCATCCGGTGGGCAGCCGTAGCCGCACGGCACGATGCTGCGCACGGCGTAGCGGCCATCATCCCCGGTGCGCACGCGGCGGCGCAGGTTGTATTCGCTCTGGGACGGGTCGAAGAACGAGTAGCCGCCGAGGGTGTTGGCGTGCCAGATATCCACGATCGCACCTGCCACTGGCTTACCGTTCAGATCGGTCACCTGGCCCTGCAACCATAGGGTTTCGCCCTGCTCCTGGCCGTCATCCATGCGGGCAAAGCCTTCGCTCAGCGGGGCGTTGGCGACGTACAGCGGCCCCTCGATGGTGCGCGGAGTGCCCACGTCATTACCGGATGCGGCTTCCTTCTCGTCGGCGCGCATATCGAGATAGTGCTCCAGACCCAGTCCCGCCGCCAGCAGCGCCGCCTCCTGGCGTCCGCCCAGCGCGTTAAGGTAGTTCACCGCAATCCAGAACTCTTCATCCGTCACGTCGAACTGCTTGATGGTCTTGCACAGATCGCTCAGCAGCTGGTGCATGATGTTCTTTAAACGATCGTTACCGCCGGTGGAATTTAAGCCGCTGCTGATTGCGAGTAAGGTATCCAGTTCGGTTTGATGTACGGGATTCACAGACATTGCATATTCCTCTTTGTAGGGTACGTTTGTTGTTATTGCGAGTGATGAATGGATGAGGGATGCGTACACAGAGGTTGCACGCTGATCTCCATCCACGGGTAGAGCGGCAGCGCGGTCAGGATGTCGTGCAACTCCTGGTTGTCCGCCACGTCAAAAATGCTGACGTTGGCGTACTGCCCGACCACGCGCCAGATGTGCGGCCACTTGCCTTCACGCTGTAAGCGCTGGGAGTAGGCTTTCTCTTTCGCCTTGATCGCTTCCACCTCTGCCGCCGGCAGCGACGACGGGATGTTGACGGTCATTTCCACTTTAAAAAGCATCGCGTTTTCCTTTTATTGACGTGCGTAATGACGCAGCTTGTCTTCGTCGATCTCAATGCCTAACCCCGGCCCCTGCGGTAACGTCACCTCTCCCTGGCTGAAATCCAGCGGACGGACTACGATGTCATCCTTCAGCAGCAGCGGGCCGAACATCTCGGTGCCCCACTGCATCCTCACCGTGGACCAGGCGTGCAGCGAGGCGACGGTGCCGAGTGTCCCTTCCAGCATGGTGCCGCCGTACAGCGCCACGCCCGCCGCCTGTGCCACGTGCGCCAGCTTCAGGGCCTGCGCCGGGCCGCCCGCTTTGGCGATCTTCAGGGCATACGCCCCGGTAAAGCCGCCGCTCGCGAGGGCGTAGCCATCATGGCTGGTGGCCACCGCTTCGTCGGCGAGGATCGGTACCGCAAAACGCTGGCTGAGGGTAATAAGCCCTTGCCGATCCCACAGCGGGATCGGCTGCTCCACCAGGTCGATCCCGCCCGCCTGTAGCTGCGTCATCCCTTTAATAGCGGTGGTCAGATCCCAGGCCTGGTTGACGTCCACCCGCACGCTCACCTCGTCGCCCAGCGCGGCCTTGATCGCGAGGGCGTGGCGGACATCCACCTCCAGCCCGCGGGCGCCGATTTTCAGCTTGAAGGTGTTGTGTCGCCCCTCTGCCAGCAGGCGTTTACCCTCTTCGATATCTTTCTGGGTGTCGCCACTCGCCAGGGTCCAGAGCACCGGCAGACGCGTGGTGAGCGCCCCGCCCAGGAGTGAACTCACCGGCAGCCCCAGCGCTTTGCCCTGGGCATCGAGGAAGGCGGTTTCGAGGGCGGATTTGGCAAAAGTGTTACCCTTTACGTGGGCGTTCATCCTGTCGGCGAGCTGCGCCACGCCGCTGAACGACTGGCCGCACAGCAGCGGGGCGAGATAGGTTTCAATGGCGGATTTGATCGCCTCCGGGCTTTCCGGGCCGTAGCTCATGCCGCCGATGGTGGTGGCTTCGCCCCAGCCGGTAACGCCGTTCGCGCATTGCATCCGGACGATGGTGAGCGTCTGGCAACCCATGGTGGCCATCGACAGCTTGTGCGGGCGGATGGTGGGAATGTCCACCAGCCAGCAGGCCAGGGATTCTATAGTGAGGGTCATGTCATGCTCCTGCGGGTTAAAAAGGTCAGCACCTGCTGATTAAATGCGTCCGGGCAGGCGACGTTCGACAGGTGCGAGGCGGGTAACGCCACATATTCTGTCTGCTTCGCCTGAGCCGCGATCCACTGGGCGTCCTGCACCGTGGTGACCGGATCTTCATCCCCTGCGATAGCCAGCATTGGGCGCAGCATGGCCGCCACCTCATCACGGAGATCCGCCGTTGCCAGCGCTTCGCAGCAGGCGGCGTAACCTTCGGCTGGGGTGTCGGCCAGACCGTCAACCAGCAGCTTCACCATCCCGGGATTGCTTTGGCGATATGCCGGGGTGAACCAGCGCGCCGCCGCGGTGCTGGCGACCGGGGCCATCCCCTGCTGGCGCACCGTTGCGGCGCGCTGCTGCCAGCCTTTCGCTTCACCGATTTTTGCCGCGGTGTTCGCCACCACGATGCGATCAAAACGCGACGGGGCGTGCCGGTTAAGCCACATCCCGGTCATGCCGCCCAGCGAGATACCGCAAAAACAGGCCCGCTCAACGTCGAGACGATCCAGCAGGGCAATCACGTCCTGCCCCAGCGAGTCGAGAGTGATGCCCCCAGCCGAAACCGGAGAGCGACCATGCCCGCGGGTGTTGTAGCGCAGCACGCGAAAATGGCGGGTAAAATCGGCCATCTGCCCCTGCCACATCTCCCAGGTGGTGCCGAGCGAGTTGGAGAGCACCAGCAGCGGGGCCGCTTCCAGGCCGTCGAGGCGATATTCAAGCTCCATTCACGCCTCCTCGGTTTCGCTGTTCAGGGCAAAGGTGAGCGCCACCGGGGTGACGGACTGGAGGTATTCCGCCGTCACGTCGCCAAACAGTTCCCGTACCACAATGCCCCGATCGGTGATATCCATCACCGCCATGTCGGTGTAGATCCGGTCGATGCAGGCCATGCCGGTCAGCGGATAGGTGCAGGTTTTGACAATCTTGCAGTCGCCCTGACGGGTCAGATGTTCGGTCATCACATAGACGCGCTTCGCGCCAATCGCCAGGTCCATCGCCCCGCCGACGGCGGGAATCGAAGAGGGCTCGCCGGTGCTCCAGTTCGCCAGATCCCCGCGTTCGGAGACCTGATAGGCCCCCAGCACGCAGATATCCAGGTGGCCGCCGCGCATCATGGTGAAGGAGTCGCCATGATGGAAATAGCAGCCGCCCGCAAGCAGCGTCACCGGCTGTTTCCCGGCGTTAATCAGCTCCGGATCTTCACAGCCCGGTTCCGGCGCAGGCCCCATACCGAGAATGCCGTTTTCGCTGTGCAGGAAGATCTCGCGGTCCGCAGGCAGATAGTTGGCAATCCGCGTCGGCAGGCCGATGCCGAGGTTGACGTAGGCCCCTTCCGGGATGTCGCGGGCAATGCGTTCGGCCAGCTGTTGATGGGTCAGTTTATTCACGGGCTCTCCTTATGCGCTCTGCTGCAGGCATTGCGGCGCGACCGTCACCACGCGCTGGACAAAAATCCCGGGGGTCACCACCGCCTCCGGGTCGAGCTCGCCGAGGGCGACAATCTCGCTCACCTGGGCAATGGTGCAGCGGGCAGCGGCGGCCATGATCGGCCCGAAGTTGCGCCCGGTTTTGTCGTAGACCAGGTTGCCCCAGCGGTCGGCCTTCAGGGCTTTGATCAGGGCGAAATCAGCTTTTAACGGGTACTCGAGGACATAATCTTTGCCATCGATATGGCGGGTCTCTTTGCCCGCCGCCAGTTCGGTGCCAAACCCGGTGGGGGTGAAGATCGCCCCCAGCCCGCTGCCGCCCGCCTGAATGCGCGCTGCGAGGTTGCCCTGCGGGACCAGCTCCAGCTCGACCTCGCCGCGGCGGTAGAGGTCGTCAAAGACCCAGGAGTCTGTCTGGCGTGGGAAGGAGCAGATCACCTTCTTCACGCAGCCAGCCTTCAGCAGCGCCGCCAGACCGTAGTCGCCGTTGCCGGCATTGTTGCTGATCAGGGTCAGATCCCGCGGCCTGCGGCGGATCAGAGCATCCAGCAGTTCGGCGGGCTGTCCGGCGGCGCCAAATCCGCCCACCATTACCACCGCGCCGTCGAAAATGTCCGCCACGGCACCCTCGGTGGCGGCAATCCGTTTATCAATCATTTCGTTACCTCGTTTTTATTGGCGGACGGCAGGCTACGCAGGGCGATCCACGCCAGCAGGGCATAGGCCATCAGTAACAGGGAGACAGGCCAGGAGGCGTCGAAATGCATCAGCAAGGCCACCGCCAGCATCGGCCCCAGGCCGCCGGAGAAGATCGAGCCCACCTCATGCCCCAGCGCCAGACCGGAGTAGCGCACGCGCACCGGGAACAGGTCGCTCATGATGCAGGGCTGGGTGCCGATCATCGCCCCGTGGCAGAACGGCAGGCCGAGCAGCATCGCCAGCATGATCCAGCCGTAGTCGCCGGTGGAGAGCAGCCAGAAGAACGGGAACGCCATCACCAGCAGGCCGATGACCCCGATGTAGTAGACCGGCTTCAGGCCGATGCGATCCGAGAGCGCCCCCCAGAACAGGATCGAGAAGAACTCCACCAGCATCGCCAGGGTTACGGCGCTGATGATCTCCCCGGTACCGATGCCGATGTGTTTGGCGTAGACCACCGAGAAGGTGAAGAAGATATAGGAGGCGCCGTTCTCCGGCAGGCGCAGGGCGATGGCCTGCATCAGCGCCTTAGGATGCTCGCGCACCAGCACCATCAGCGGGATCTTCTCGTGTTTTTCTTCCGGTCTGGCCTGAGTAAAGGCTTTGCTCTCGCGGATGTTTTTGCGGATATAGACCCCGACCAGGAAGATGACGATGCTCAGCAGGAAGGGCACACGCCAGCCCCAGCTCATCAGCTCCGCTTCCGGCAGCTTCTGCACCAGGTAAAAGGCGAAGGCGGAGAGGACAAACCCGCCGGAGACCCCCATCTGGCTCCAGGCGGTAAAGTAGCCGCGACGGGACGCGGGCGCGTTCTCGCTCAGCATCAGCACCCCACCGCCCCACTCACCGCCCGATGCCACGCCTTGTAAAAAGCGCAGCGTGATCAGGGAGAGCGGCGCCCAGATGCCAATCTGCGCGTAGGTCGGCAGCAGGCCGATGACAAAGGTGGTGGCCCCCATCAGGGTCAGGGTCATGATCAGCGTCATCTTGCGACTGTAGCGATCCCCAAGATGACCGAAGACAATCCCGCCCAGCGGACGGGCGAGAAAGCCCACCGCAAAGCCGGAGAAGGCCAGCAGCGTGCCCTGCATCGGGTCGCCGACCACCGGGAAGAAGAGCGGGCCAAACACCAGCGCCGCGGCGGTGCCGTAGAGGAAGAAGTCATACCATTCCAGGGCATTACCCAGTACCGAGGCGAACACCAGCTTGCGCATCTGCCCGGCATCGTGTGGAACGGCGGCCGCAGCGTTGCGGTTTTCAGTCACGACATTGCTCATCAGCGTTACCCTTATGGTTGGTTTTACGCTTCCACATCATGCCCGATGGCATGGTAGCGACGGTTAAAGTAGACCAGCCCGCGCGGCGCTTCGCTGATGCGTATCGCCTGCACCTGGCAGTAGAAAACGGAGTGGCTGCCCACTTCATGACAGGTGTCGATCAGGCAGTCGAAGCTGGCGACCGACGAGCTGAGCACCGGCGCGCCGCTGGCCATCACCTGCCAGGAGTCATACGCAAAACGCTGCTCGGATCGCAGGCTGGCGTTGGCGAAGACCCCACAGAGATCCTGATGGTCGCTGGAGAGGACGTTGACGCACAGCGCTCCGTTCTGCTTGAAGTGCGCGTTGGCATAGGAGTTGCGGTTCATACAGACCAGCAGCGTCGGCGGCGAGTCCGTGACGCTGCAGACGGCGGAAGCGGTAAAACCAAATTTACCCGCCGGGCCGTCGGTGGTGATCACCGAGACCGCACTCCCCAGCTGTGCCATCGCGTTACGAAATTCGGTTTGCAGTGTCATAAGGGTTTCCTCACAGATCGATGACTAAACGGGCGCTTTTGGCCCGGGAGCAGCACAACAACATCTGATCGCCGTCAGCTTTCTCTTCGTCGGTCAGATAGCTGTCGCGATGGTCCGGCTCTCCCTCCAGCACGTCGGTCAGGCAGCTGCCGCAGATCCCCTGTTTGCAGGAGACGCAGACCTTCAGCCCGGCCTGGGCCAGCGCCTCGACGATGGTCTGGTTCTCCAGCACCTGGACGGTAATGCCGCTTGCGGCGGCGACCACCTCAAAGGCCGCACCACCGGTGACGACTTCGGCGCTGAAGCACTCCTGATGCACCTGCTCCGGGCGATAACCGAGGCGGCTTGCCTCGTCGGTGACCGCATCCATCAGCCGGGTCGGACCGCAGGTGTAGACGTGGGTATTGGCCGGGACGTCGCTCAGCACCGCCTTCAGATTGAGGCGTTGCGTGTCGCTGAAGTGCAGATGCACGCGGTCGGCCCAGGCCGCCTGCTCCAACTGGGCAATAAACGCCGCCCCGGCCCGGGTACGGGCGCAGTAGTGCAGGCTGAAGGAGCGGCCGCTGGCGTGCAGTTCGGCGGCCATCGCCAGCATCGGGGTGATACCGATCCCGCCGCCAATCAGCAGGCAATGGCTGGCCGTCTCCTCCAGTGCAAAGAGGTTGCGCGGATCGCTGACCTGGATCCGATCCCCAACGTTGAGCGCATGCGCGGCAAGGGAGCCGCCCTGAGACTTTTTGTCTTTCAGAATGCCGAGCTGGTAGTGACGGCGATCCTGCGGGTCGCCGCAGAGGGAGTACGGACGCACCAGGCCGTCTGCAAGATGGAGATCGATATGCGCCCCCGCGCTGAAGGCCGGAAGATCGTTCCCGTCAGCATGCGCCAGCGTCAGCAGGAGCACCTCGCCCTGCAACTCCCGCCTGATAACCTGTAATGTCAGCATGTTGGCTCCTTAACGCATAAACAGACCGCCGTTGATGTCCCAGGTCGCCCCGGTGACAAACGACGCCTGCTCTGATGCCAGCAAAGCCACCGCCTGGGCAACAAACCCGGCTTCCCCTAACTGGCCGACCGGGATCATCCCCAGCAGACCGGCCATCTTCTCTTCCGGCACCAGGGCGTGAACCATCGGCAGATCCAGCGGGCCCGGGGCGATGGCGTTCACCGTCACGCCGGATTTGCCGAGCTCCCGGGCAAAGATTTTGGTCAGGGTCAGAATGCCGCCCTTCGAGGCGGCGTAGTGGGCGCCGGAGGCGGTGCCGCCGTTCTGCCCCGCTAACGAGGCGAGGTTGATGATGCGGCCGTAGCCTGTACTTGCGAAGTAACGCCCCAGGGTCTGGCAGCCGACAAAGGTGCCGCGCAGGTTGGTGGCGATCACCCGGTCGAACTCCTCCACCGTAATCTCCATCACCGGGGTGGCGAGGGTCAGGGCAGCGTTGTTGACCAGCACCTCCAGGCTGCCGAAGCGTTTAATGGTCGCGTCGAGCGCCTGCGCAAAATCCTGCGGCTGGCAGATATCCAGCCCCAGCGCCAGCACCTTGCCCTGGCCGTCATCGAGACGATCCGCAGCTTCCCGGGCGCGGGCCACATCAACGTCGGTCAGCACCACCTGATACCCCTGCGCCAGCAGGTGAGCGGCAATCACGTTGCCCAGACCGGCGGCCGCGCCGGTCACTAATACGGTTTGCGTCATGGGGGGTTCCTCAGAGGATGTAGCCGATGCTGTGCAGCACATCGTCGCTGTTGACCAGGCGGATCACCTTCCGGGTAATCAGCAACCTGCCCTCCTGCGGTGCCAGGTGCCAGGTGATGTCCGCGGCGTAGTGGCGGCTGTGGCCTTTGCGGTGCTCCCACAGGGACTGCGCCCCGCGCACCACGATCAGATCCTCTCGGGACTCCAGCAGGCGGAAGCGCGACAGGGTGCGCAGGGTTCTGGCGCGGGGCGTGGTGGAGATGGACTCTCCGCTGTAGAGGCGCTTCACCCGCTTCTCGCGCATATGGTGATCGTCGCAGGCGTAGTTAAGGGTGTTTTTAAAATCGGTTTCGTTCGGGTCGATGGGCACCACGTAAAGGCCGTCGCGCTGCCAGAGATCCAGCCAGGCGTTGAACTCGCCCTGGTCCAGCAGATCGCCTTCGAGGTTGATTACGGACATCGCCGCAAACAGCACAGAATCTGGCGTCATCATTTTTCGCTCTCCGTCATCAATTTTTTCCACTGCTGGTAGGCCGCGCGCATCCCGGTTTCGGCGCTGACGTCGCTGCGCAGGCCGTCATCGGTGCGGTACTCCCCCGCCAGGCCGCGGTTGAGCATGATCCACAGGTCATCCCCCGCGGTGGCTCCGCGCTGCACGCGCTCCCAGGCCTCGGAGTCGTCCGGGGTGCCAAAGCCCATCGGCCCCTGGAAGTGCTCGTGCAGACGCAGCCGCGCCTGGTTCGCGATCTCCGGCCCGCCGTCCATGGTGATCACCGCGTGATGAATTTCGGTTTCCATCACTGAGATGGGTTGCAGGACGCGGAAGAAAGCCATTGAACAGGCGATGTTCGGGAACAGGTTGAGGTTGAAGCCGGAGCCGCCCACCGCGCGCACGATGCGTCTGACCTGCGCTTCGTCGTGATCTTTTCGCAGTTCGTCCGCCAGCCCGATAAAGCGCTCCGGGATGGGCGCATCGAGGTTGGCCTCCAGATCCACCAGTTCCGGGATCATCACCATCACGCTGTGGCCGTTGCCGAGATCTTCGACATAGCCGCTGCCGTCCACGAAGTTGAGCATCTCTTCGGTCTGCTTATCGACGGAGCTCAGGAAAGAACGGTGCACCACCGGGAAGTGATAGCCGTCGGTGGTGTTCTCCAGCTGAATTTTCCAGTTGCCCGGGAAGCGGAAGCGGTGTGCCGGCCCGGTTTTGATCGGGTAGCCCGCCCCCTGCTTCATAAAGAGATCCATCCACTTCTTCGCCGCGCCGAGGAAATCCTCCAGCGGTTCGATCTGCTCGTTAAAGGTGGCGAAAACCATGCCCGCATACTGCTCGGTACGCAGCGACACCAGCCCCAGCTCGTTCTTCTCAAGCCTGTCGGCATAGCTTTCCGGGTGCGGCACGCCGCGCAGGCTGCCGTCCAGAGCGTAGCCCCAGCCGTGGTACGGGCAGACGAAGCTGTTGGTTTTGCCGCTGCGGTGTTCGCAGACGGTGGCCGCGCGATGGCGGCAGCGGTTCAGCAGGGTGTGGAGGGTGCCTTTGCGGTCGCGCACCACGATCACCGGCTGGGTGCCGATCTCGGTGGTTTTGAAGCTGCCGGTCTCCGGGATCTCGCTGACGTGCGCCACCCAGACCCAGGTTTTGCTGAAAATGCGCTCCAGCTCCAGCTGGAACAGCTCGTCTGAGGTGTAGAGCGAGGTGTGGACGCGGTCCGCCTTCACCAGAGCCGCAATCGCTTCCCGGCTCGGGGCCGTCGGCGTCGTGGTATCGATATTTTTGACATTGATGATCTGGTCGCACTGCATAATCTTTCTCCTGCGCGTGGTCGGCGTTTTAGTTTTTGTCCGGTACAGGTAGCGCATCCGCCGCATGCCAGTGGCTTACCGGCCTGCTGAACAGGTTGCGGGTGGTGAAATGGTGCATGGTCATCTTCCCAGCTTCGCGACGGAAAATAATCTGCAGCTCGGCAGCATTCAGGTGCGCGCCACCGGCGGTAAAGGCGGAGGTTTGCAGCATCTGCCAGCGGCCATGCAGCTCGCCGTCGGCCTCGTGCCAGAGCGCCTCGGAGCATAAAAAGTGGCCATTCAGGGCGAAGTGCGCGGGCGTGCGGACGTAGCCCGCCATCATCGCTACAATCGCCTCGCGCCCCTGATGTCTGCCCAGCCGGGTGGCGTAAGGTTCACCCAACCCTTCCCAGCAGGCGTCTGCGCTGAACAGCGCGCCGATGGCCTGTACCGTCTCCATGCTGTCGAGGCGATCGCACAGCCGCATGTAGGTGCTGATACAGACCCGGGCGGCCTGCTGATCCTCAAGCTGCTGTAAACGCAGCGCATCCTGTGGGCTCATGGTGTGCTCCGTTACTGAATGATCAGCTCACGCCCGACGCGAGCTTCGATCTTGCAGTACTTCCACAGCTTGCTCTCGCCGTCGCCCACCGGAGTGGTGCGGAACAGGTTGCAGGCGGCCACCACGCTGTCGAGGGTGTCGGCATCGGCCAGCACGTAAGTTGTCCAGGGCGATGTGATGGATGGGCCTACCATCAGGCGGTCATCGTCCATATTGCCGATGACGCGAATGCCCTGGGTTTCGTCGATGCCTTTCATCATCACGCCGAACGCGGCCCACACCTGTCTGGCTTCTGCCGGAGTGGCATCAAAGAAGTTCTGGTTCACGCCGATGCAAAACAGCACGCGTAAGGTTGTTGTCTGGCTCATCTGTTGCTCCTGTGGTGAAAATTACAAATAACCCGGCAGAGGCTGGCCACCGAAATAGACCGTACCGGCATTGAGATAAGAGAGATCGCCCATGAAGGCGTGCTGGGTGATCACCATGGTGTCGCGGACGTAGCGTTGCAGGGGGCTTTTCAGGGTGATGCCGCCCATACCGTTCAGCGCCAGCGCCTGGCGGGTGACCTCAGCGGCCACGCGGGTGGCGTGGGTGGAGGAGAGCCGCAGGGCGTTGATCTGCGCGCAGGCAGGCTCATCCCCGGCGAGGATGCACTGCCACACCTCGTCGATGGCCTCATAAAACCAGGACCGGGCGGAGCGCAGTTCCGCTTCGCAGCGGGCTATCTGCATCTGCGCCTGCGGCCGTTCCGCCAGGCGCGGCGCGCCGGTCACCGACTGCTGGCGATGGGCAATGGCATAGATTTCATGGAGGGCCGCGCGGGCGACGCCGAGTGCCACCACCGAGAGCACCTGGGTGGCCAGGGAGAGCACCGGGTAGCGATAGAGCGCCCCCTCCAGGTTAAGGGCGCCGCCGCGCACAAAGGTCCACTCCTGCGGCACAAACGCATCGTTAACCACCAGATCGTGGCTGCCGGTTCCGGCCAGGCCGACGGTGTTCCAGACCGGATCGATCTGCACGCTGTCGCGGGGCAGCACCGCCATGCGCGGCAGCGGTTCGCCGCTCTCCGGCAGGATGCCGACGCCAAAGACCGAGGCGCCCATGCTGCCGCTGGCAAAGCCCCAGCGGCCAGAGACGCGGTAGCCGCCATCCGCCAGCACCGCTTTTTGCGGCGGGAAGATGCCGCCGGCGAAGACCACGTCCGGGCCGTCACGGTAGAGTTCTTTCAGGGTGTCCGGCGGCAGCGCTCCAAGGTAGAAGGGGCTCATGCCGAAGCTGGCGACCCAGCCTGCGGAGCCATCGGCGGTGGCAATCTGCTCGATCAGCTCACAGAACTGTGCCGGGGTACACTCCTCGCCGCCGTAGATTTTGGGGACTAACGCGCGGTAGACGCCTACCTGCTTAAAGCGGGCGATGATGTCGTCCGAGATATGACGCTGTTGCTCAAAATCGGCGCTGCGGGTGGCGACTTCATTCAGCAGTGGAACGAGTTCCTCACGAACATGAACGGCAGACATAGCTTCCTCCCAAAAGAGTGTGCGGCCCGCAGAGAGACGAGTGCTGCCGCAATGAGTGGTACTCACTGAGTTAGTGTTGAAACTGTCGGTAAAGCGGGATGGTTAGCGGCGTCGTCGCTCAGAGAGCCATTCAGCCACCTGCACCAGCAGCCCCTCCTGCCCTTTGCCGGCAACGAGCTGTAGCGCCACCGGACGGCCATCAAGCGTACCCGCAGGCAGGGTCAGCGCCGGGTGGCCGCTGAGGTTGAACGGGCGCACCAGCCGGGTGAGATTGACGACGCTCAGCGGATCCTTCGCCTCTTCCAGCGTGGGCGGCAGTTCCGGCAGGGTTGCCAGGGCCAGCAACGGGGTTTTCGCCAGTTGGTCATCCACCTGGGCGGTAAATGTGCGGCGGATAGCCTCTGCGGCCTCAAGGGCATGGGCATCGATCCCGGCCCCGGCACGGATGCGGGTGCCGACGTCGGCAGAGACCCTGTCGTCACGCAGTAGCGTTTTAAAAGCCTGCCAGTTTTCATGGCTGATGAGGGTCAACCCGGCGCGATGGGCATCCCCCAGCAGCGGCAATTCAGCCTGACGCGGTTGCAGGTCGGCCTGGGCGAGGAAGTTCAACAGCAGGGAATCGATGCTGATGAGCGCCGACGGGATAAAGCCGATGGCGGGCATCCTGTGCAGCGGCGCGTCAACCGGCAGCCCCAGTCGGGTCAGTACGTCACGCAGGACGCCCGGCTCTCGGGCGAAGATCCCCACGCAGTCCAGCGAGCTTTGCGCGGGCATCACCCCTGCCCGGCTCACGGCGCCGTAAGTCGGTTTTAAGCCGAGGATCCCGCAGCAGGCGGCAGGCATGCGCACCGAGCCACCGGTATCGGTGCCGAGCGCAAAATCCACCTCACCAGCAGCCACCACTGCGGCAGAGCCGCTGGAGGAGCCGCCGGGGATCAAGTCAGGAAACAGCGGGTTAACCGGCGTGCCGGCCCAGGGGTTGATTCCGGTGACACCAAACGCCAGCTCGTGCAGGGTGGTTTTTCCGGTCAGGATGCACTTCTGCCCGAGAAGGGTTGCGACCACGTCGGCATGTTGTTCCGCCGCCGGGTTTGCGGCCAGTGCCGGGCAGCCTGCACGGGTGGGAAAGCCTGCGATGTCGAGGGTGTCTTTTACCGCGAAGCGGAGATCGCCCTCGCCGAGGGTACATCGGGTGACAAAACCATTGCTCTCAGTAACAGGTTGCATAATTTGCACCTTAACCAGAAAAAACGAATCACATTTGGGTGACGCACTCTTCGCTGCGGTTCGACCCACGTTTGTTCTGGTCAATCATGGAAGATTTAGATGAATATTCAAGTAATATTTCACGTTAATTTTACGAAAAAATAACACTGAAACATTTTTCTAACAATCCATGAAAAGAGGCTTAGGATGATGATAAATAACAATAAACGCGGCGCGGAAATGAAAAAAGAGCCGCTCTGGTCATCAGAGCGGCTCTTTTATAATATTATACTTTACAGTGACTTACCTTGAATTTTTAAGGCTGTCACAAATCCGCAATTCTCTGCGGGAACGCTTCAGAGCGCGTTGAGGTTGTCGAGTACCTTCGACAGTGAGAGGTTCATTTTTTCCCGCTGGGCCGCGGTCATGCCCTTAAAACCCTTCTCGAAAACCTTGCGGGTAAGGCGGTGTGCCTCGGCCACTTTTTCGCGTCCGGCATCGGTGAGCATCACTTCGGTCACTCTGGCATCCTGCACGCTGCTGGCGGTGGTCACCAGGCCATCGTCGCGCAGGCGACCAACGATTTTGGTGACGGTGGGCATTTTGGCCATCGCGAATTCGGCGATCTGCGAAATGCTGGCCTTACCGTACTGCTCGGTAATCATCAGCACCCGAAAGCGGGACACATCAAGCTGCACCTTTTTCAGTGTGATTTCCATCACTTGCGTATAACGTGCGTAGACGTTAACTATCCAGTAGAACGGGAACTCTTCGCGGTGAAAAGTGGGGCCGCTGTCTGACGATGTGTTCGTATGACTCATGAAATGACGTTCCAGAAGTAATGCATTGACCGCAATTATACCCGCTATTTATCCCCCGCTATAGCCCGATCGCACCCTGCCCCCTGCGGTTAACCACTCGCTGCGCCGCAAAAGCCGATCGATATCGCATTATGATTCAAAAACGCTACGAGATTAACAATTACGTATCATTTTTTAAACAGAACATTGACGTCCATGCTCGCGATTTCCTATACGTTAGCGCACGTGTTTGCATCGCGTGCACCGGGTAGCTCCCCTTACCCGCTAGTTATCGGCTTTTATTAAAATTTACCTGCTTATCAACACATTATAAAAACACCCCGCGTCAAACGGGGCTAACACTACCTCTAACCGTTATGTGGAGCATTTCATGAATGAGAGCCCATCGATGGAGCAAACACGCGCTAGCGTGCTGGCTCCGCCTGCGTCTGCTGACGACACGCTCGATCCGCGTCAACAGCGGGTGATCAAAAAGTTATTCCGGCGATTGATCACCTTTTTGTTCATTCTGTTCGTCTTTTCGTATCTGGATCGCATCAACATCGGCTTTGCCGGTCTGACGATGGGCAAAGATCTGGGCCTCACCAGCACCATGTTCGGACTGGCAACCACGCTGTTTTACGTGATGTATGTCATCTGCGGGATCCCCAGCAACGTGATGCTGAGCAGAGTGGGCGCGCGCCGCTGGATTGCGATTCTGATGGTGGTGTGGGGGATCGCCTCCACCGCCACGATGTTCGCTACCGGCCCTAACAGCCTGTACGTGCTGCGTATGCTGGTGGGGATTGCCGAAGCGGGCTTCCTGCCGGGGCTGTTACTCTATTTAACGTTCTGGTTCCCGGCGCACTACCGCGCCCGCGCTAACGCCCTGTTTATGATTGCCATGCCGGTGACCATGGCGCTGGGTTCGCTGGCCTCCGGCTATATTCTCAACCTAGATGGGGTGATGAACCTGAAGGGCTGGCAGTGGCTGTTCCTGCTCGAAGGCTTCCCGTCGGTCATTCTGGGCTTTGTGGTCTGGTTCTGGCTGGACGACAGCCCGGATAAAGCGCGCTGGCTGACCCAGGATGATAAAGCCTGCCTGAAGGAGATGCTGGAAGCGGATCGCCTGAACGCCGAGAGTAAGCAGCTGCGGGAGCAGGCCGCCATGGCGCCGCAGCAGCGTAGCCTGATGCGCGAGCTGTTCACGCCCACTATCATGCTTTACACCCTCGCCTACTTCTGCCTGACCAACACCCTGAGCGCCCTGAGCGTCTGGACGCCGCTGATCCTGCGCAGCATCAGCGAGGAGAGCAGTAACGTGACTATCGGTATCCTGAGCGCCATTCCACAGGTCTGTACCATTGTGGCAATGGTCTGGTGGAGTAAACGTTCCGACAAGCGCAACGAGCGTAAAGTCCACACCCTGCTGCCGTACCTCTTTGCCGCCGCAGGCTGGATCCTCACCGCCACCAGCACCGATCCGATGCTGCAGTTCACTGGCATCGTGATGGCCTCGGCCGGGGCCTTTGCCGCCATGGTGATCTTCTGGACCACCCCGGATCGTTCCATCTCTCTGCGTGCCCGCGCCTTAGGTATTGCAGTGATCAACGCCACCGGGATGACCGGCGCCGCGCTGGGCCCACTGCTGATGGGGATGATGAAAGATCTCACCGGGAACTTTAACGCCGGTATTTTTATGGTGGCCGGTTTCCTGGTGCTGGGTGCGGTAGTGATTGCATTGATTCCGATGAAACAGGCGGAACCGCAGCGATAGCCCTTCCTCTAAAAAGCCCGGAACAGCAGCCCTGTTCCGGGCTTTTTCCTCTCTGTCTCCGGCCTTGCCTCGTCCCAGCCCGCGCGGAAAAGATCATTTTGCGTGATACATCGTTCTATTAATATAGATAAAAGATATTAACAATATAAAATTGATCACTTTTAATTATATAAACCCAGGAATGACGACATTCATCACATTTTCCTTATTTTATTCAGCGCATATTTAACAGCATAGGATTTTACTCAAAAAATATAATGCCCATCATAAATTGAAATCATTCGCGCGTATTTTATTTCTACACTTAATAAGTATAAGAGAGTTATTTTATGAATATTGAACCAATTATCGATACCAATCTGGATACATATGTAGACGCAGGAAAAGCGCCCCTGGATAACTATCTCTTTGTATCACCGGAGCTGGAAGAAAAGCATCGGGGTCTGATGGTACTGGACTGTGCCATCGATACTGAAAAACATGCCCTGCTGCGAATAAATCAGAGTGGAAATATTCTCTTTGTCTTAACCTCTGCTGAATTAACCATACGCACCAAAAAATTATTTGCCAGCGTGGCGGTGTTATTTGCAGCCATGTCCAGCGCGATGAATCAATCGGGTAGATCACTTTTTGACTATGAGGCATGGCGCTCCCTGATGGGTAAGTCTGCTTTTTTTGTTGAAGTGCAGAAAAACAGGAACATACTAACAATCAAAAACAGTGGGGTTAACGTTGATACACAAATCATACAGCAGCTCATCCCCGGCCTGAGTAGTGGCAGCGCGATGGCGATCGCCAACGGGGTGTTGAGTGCGGTAAAGGGAGAATTTCAGGCAACTGAACGCGATGAAAACGCGAAACGAGGCCACCTTCTTTTTATCTGTGAAGAGCTTTACGGGGCCCCGAGCGTAACGGTTCGTCTGTTTTACGCCTCGAAAAAATCTCACTGTGCCCTGTTCCAGCCTCCGTGCGATAAGTCGGTTAACGCCACGTTTGAGCAGTTACAGGAAGCCCATACCTTCCTGTTTGTTTCACCTGATACGATCGCGGAATATGCCACTATTTTTACAGCGCAACCCGCCAGATATAAAAATCTTATTGAACGTTTTAAAAAAATGGTTAAGGAAAAATAATACCCCCTCCTTTATACAAAATTAAGCCAGCCATTTTTTATATTATTGTACGCTTGCACAACATCGGCGTGACGATAATGAAGCTGAAGTGTGCCAGTAATATTAATCTGGCTAACCCTAAGCCTCTCTGGTTAGCCAGTTTACGGCTTCGTTATGCGTCCGCGGCTACCGGCTTAACCCGCACGCTGGCAAAATATCCGAACTGCGGATGCGGCTGGCGATCCACTATATCGGGCAGGAGAAACAGGCGATTGAAACCGTGGCGTTGCGTCTCGACTACAGTTCGCTGGCGGCATTCAGCCGGGCGTTTAAGCGTGTTGTCGGTAAGTCGCCGGGGGCATTGCGTGAAGCCAGTCAGACCCCAGAGGAGATCTGACCGGTTCGCTTTACAGGAGAGATTAAAGCCAGCTCTGCTGGACAGGGGCGCCTTCGGTGCGCTCCGTGCGAGGCATTTCAATTGCCAGCGTTGACAGGTGTTTAGCCCACAGGTCAGCCACCCATTTCACGCCGCGGGCGGTAAAGCGTGCCTGAGACCAGGTGCGCTCGTTTTCGCCCACGCCGCTGTGCAGGGTAAAATAGCCCGCATCAATGTGGTGCTGCGGCGGAACCAGGTTCCCGCCGACGCGCTGCATGATATTCCGCTCAAGCAGGAACTCCCGGAACTGGGGCTCTTTCGCTTTGAGGATCTTACAGAGCTGACGGAAGCCCAGCGACTCCTTGACCTGAACAAACTGATCATAGAACGCCGCCTTTGGTGCCCAGAGGGCTAGCTGCTCCTCAGCACGCTGGCGTTTTTCATACTGCTCGGCCCAGGCGCGCGCCGCCGCCGCCGGGTTGGTGAAGTCCGGAATATTGACGTTTCTCTCCTGCTCCTGCCAGCGATCGAGCATGGCGGCAGTAAAGCCCGGGGAGATACGCGAAACCGTCAGCAGGGAGTCCCGTTTGTTCAGCAAAAACTCCTGCCGCATTTCACCTTCGCGCTCATACAGGCTGGCCGTTACCGGCTGCGAAAGACGCTGCGCCGTTTCCAGGCTTTTTACCATGCGCTTCACCTCGGTATGAGCAATACCGGTCAGCTTCGCGATTTCGCGACTGCTGATGGTGGCAAGCTGGCCACTGGACTGGAAAGTTTCAACAGGAATTACCATAGGTTTCACCCCTCACTCATACATTACTCGGGTAATTTGCTCTAATAGTATACAAATACCTGTTCAAATATCCAGTATAATTTTTAAACGATCTTCTGCCAGAGCAGGCCACGCCTAAGTTGCGGTAATTAGAGCTGTTTTGCCTGTGTCACCAGGCTCTCCAGTTCCCGTGCGTCATGGCTACAGAAAAAAGTGATGTCGTGGGCATGCGCGCAGGAGAGCTCCCGCAGCCGCTGCTGGTTGTGCCGCCGGGTACCGTTGTCCATCGCCATCATCCACTGGTAAAACCGCAGCCCCGGCGTGCAATGGCGCTGCGGCTGGCGCATCTCATCCCGATAGAACCAGGCGTCGCCACCGTGCAGCAACCACCCGGACGGCTGGCTGATGGCGATCCCTGCATGCCCCGGCGTGTGCCCGGCCAGCGGCACCAGCAAAATTTCCGGCGGCAAGCCGCGTAACGCCGTCACCGCATCGAAGCCAAACCAGCGTTCGCCCTGCACCTGGTATCCCTCCCAGCCAGAGATACCGCTCCACTGCCCGGGACGATAGCGCTCCCGTTGCAGCCAGCTATGGCGCCGTTGCGCCGTGTCGATCTCCTGCTGCATTAAATGGATGCGCGCGTGAGGGAAATCGCTCAGCCCACCCGCGTGGTCGAAATCGAGGTGCGTAAGCACAATATGGCGGACATCCGCCACGCTAAAGCCCAGCGCCTCGACGCGGGCGCGCGCCGTAAGGGACTCCCGACGCTGGATATTGTTTAACGCCCGGAAAAAGCCCGACAGCCGGGAGGGATCGCGTACATCCCCTTGCCCAAAACCGGTATCCACCAGCACCAGTCCGTCACGGTCGGTTTCGATAAGCAGGCAGTGGCAGACCAGGTGCGCATGTAGCCCCTTGCTAAAACCGTCGAACAACGCGCCGCCCAGCGGGCACATACAACCACAGTTAAGATGATGAATCTTCATATCGCCTCCTCATCAGGGTAGGTGTTTCTGCTGACTCTGCTCGGACGTGCCGAAATGGGTAGTGTCCCCATGCCCGTGTTCGCCGCTGCCCTGCACGCGTTTAAGCTGAATGACCTCGCCGCGCTGCCAGGCATTGGCCCCTTCCGCTACCGGATGGGCCACGATGTCGGCACGCTGGGCTTTGATCTGCTGCGTATCGATCCCCAGACGACGATCGCGATCCGCCAGCAGCCGGGGATCGAGCTGTCCCTCGCCGGTAAAGCCCATCATCAGCGCAGGTATGCCGAGCGGCAGGGTCTTATCCCTGTCGGTGTGCCAGGTATGCCAGGTTTTGCCGTAGGTGTTGACGATTTTATTCATCAGCGCCTTGTCAGCGACCGCAGGCAGGCCAGGCGCCACCAGGCTGCCCGATTTCACTTCATACTGGTGGCTGTGCCAGAGCTTTTTCTCCTCCGGCGGCAGGCTGTTAAAGAGGCGTTCGCTGATGATGTACTCTACCCCCATCAGCCGGGCATCCTTTGTATTGCCGTCATAGATGACCGCCTGCATGACCTCTTCATTGAGTACCGTCACATAGTGATGCGCCTCCATCTGCCCGTTTTTATCCCCGTTGTAAAAATGAAAACCGTCAAGATAGGCACTGATAGCCTCCACCGGCGGTCGGGACTGGATCACCTGGGCACCCGTCTCCAGGGTACTGAGGGTAGTTGAGGTGGTTTTACCGGGAACAGGCACCTGCGGCGGGGTATTATTCGCTCCGCAGCCGACAAGCAGCAGAATGGCTGGAAGGATCTGAGGTAATGATTTCATTGGCACTCCCTTTCATTTGAACTCGTTATGAAGGTAGTGCAGATGTGGCAAGCCAGCCAGACCGTGCCGGAGGTCTGGCTAGGAGACGATCAGAAGTAATATTTAAAACGGAGGCGGCCACCGTAGCGGGCGTCGGTGTCGCCGTCACCCTCTTTCGGGTGAGCATCGATCCACGAGGCATAGGCTCCGAGATAAACATTGAAGTTTTTCATTTTCATTACGTCAGGGAACAGATACGACGCGTGAAGCGTATGGATATCGTAATCGCCCGGATGGGTGATCCAGCAGTCGCCATCGCAGTCGTCATTCAGCCCGGCAGCGCTGAATCTGTCGATCTCGTTATGGGCGTAGATATAGCCCAGCTCAATGTTCTTCCACAGACCATTCACCCCGGCGGTGAAATCAGTTTCGTCGCTGGCATCCATGTACGCGGTGTTGAGGTTGACCACCACGCCGTTATCCGGGTCGGTTTTTTGCCCGTTCCAGTTCATCGTCAGGCCATAGCCGGTGCGATCGGACTGATCGATCCAGTGACCTTCTGCATCCCGATAACCGTAAGCGTTGTTCACCAGGTTGCTCTCCATAGCCAGCGCCGTGGTGAAGCGCCCCTCTGACCAGGCGATAACCGGGCGCACGTAGGCCACGTTTTTATCGTTATCCAAGTCCATGCCATGGTACTGCTTATCGACAAACAGCGAGCTGCCGTTTTCCAGCAGGGTGTTGACCTCAAAATACCAATTACCGAGGTTTTTACTCAGCAGGAAGTTACCGCCGCTGTCGCTGCGCCCGCGCCCCTCTTTCATCATGTAGATGTAGCCATAACCGTCACTGTAGAGATCGTTCGCCGTGTTGCCGGAGTATTCGATAAAGGTGTCCTGGTTGAGGGGAAACATGTCGTAGGCTTCGAAACGCCCGACTTTGATTTTCCAGTCGTTCTCCTGGCCGAAGAAGAAAACCGCGTCATCCAGATTCATCTTGCCGGTAAGATCCGCCAGCGGCTGCGCCGAGAAACCGGCAAACTGGCCGTTGTCCATTCGCCGATAGCCGTCAAACCCCAGCAGGAGACGGCCATTGATATCCCAGCGCTCGTTGTTTGACGGGGCCCAGTCCTTATTGGCACTGGTGCGCATGGATGTCAGGCTGCCGCTGCGGCTGGCGGCGTCCATATTGAACTCCACATCGCCATAGAAGCGCAGATCGCCATAGCCTGACAGGGTTAACGTCGGCGCTGGAGACGTCGGGGGTTCAGCTGAGACCACATTCACCGCCGGAGTCTGTTGCGCCTGCGCTAAGCGCGCAATCTGGGCTTCGGCTTTTGCCAGACTGGCTTCCAGCCGGGCGATTTTCGCCTCCATGCTGTCCGTTTGGGTGGCCGCCAGCGTGGTCGCCGGAATAGAGGCGCTGATCAGCAGCGCAATATAATGAATACGCATAGATTCCATCCTGTGAGTTTATTGTTGATTCCACTGGTACATTAGGGCTTTGCAAATTTTCCGTTATTTAAATCCGTCACCACGGTATTCATTACCTGTTCATCGAGGCGGTAGAATTTAATTGCCAGCGCGGTCAACAGATAAAAGAGCGAGGGGATAAGGGTAAATAACCAGACAACCCCCTGCACCGCCTGAGGGGATTGCACTGCTGCGCTGGCTTGATATTCAAACCCGGCCAGAACCCAGCCCAGAATAGCGCCGCCGACAGCCACGCCTAATTTAATGACAAAAATATTGGCCGCGACATTCATGCCGGTAATTCGCCGCTGGGTTTTCCACTCGCCGTAATTATTGGCGTCGGTGATCATCGACCACTGCAGCGCGCCGTTTCCGCCCTGCACCGTCTGGATAAGAAAATGGGCCACCAGCGGAATTAGCCAGTATTGCACCGGCAACCAGAAGCAGACGATGCCCAGCCCGGCGTTGAGCAGGTTTATCCAGAATGAGAGTTTGATTTTGCAGAACCGGGAACCCAGCGGCTGCGCCAGCGCCGAGCCCAGCATTGAGGCGATCATCCCGCCCAGCATAAACAGCGAGATGATAGTAGAGCCCTGACGCAGCACGGTATTGACGTAATAGACCACCGCGCCGCCGCGGATCACCACCGCCACCAGCATCATAAAGTTGTAGATCGACAGAATGCGCCACTGCTCATTGCGAAACAGAATTTTGACGTCACGGACGACATTGAGGTTTTCTTCTTTGATGGGCTGAACGCGCTCTTTGGTGGTGGCGAAACAGATGATAAACATCAGGCAGCCAATCACCCCGAAAATGGCCATCGCCATCTGAATGCCGCTCGCGCGATCCTGAGGATAGAGATAATCCGCCAGCGGCAGAATGCAGGCGGTGCCCAGGGCGCCGCCCAATGGGGTGATGGCAAAACGCCAGGATTGCAAAGAGAGGTTTTCCCGCGGATCGGAAGTAAGTGCCGCGCCCAGCGAGCAGTAAGGAATATTGATGGCGGTATACATCAGGGTCATAAAGATATAGGCCGCCACGGCATAGACCACTTTACCGCTGTCAGAAAAGGATGGGATGGTATACCGCGAACGGGGCGCAGATCGCCAGAAGCCACGGACGAAAGCGTCCCCAGCGTGAGGAGGTGGCATCGGCAATCGCCCCCATTATCGGGTCGGTGATGGCATCCAGCAGCCTGACCAGTAAAAACATTGTCCCCATCACTGCGGGCGGCAGCCCGTAGATATCTGTATAGAAATAGGCGAGGATCGCCACTGAGGAGTCAAAGACGATATGGCTGGCCGCATCGCCGAGGCTGTAGCCTATTTTTTCTTTTACCGTTAATTTTTCCGTTGCCGACATTTCAGGTCTCTCCCTGTATTTTTCAGTCCTTTCGTTGTAGCTGCCGACATAATTTCCATATCCCTTCCAGAGCAATCTATTATGTTTTCTCGCTAAGAAGTTATGATTTTCCCTTTATGTGATCTGCGTGATTAGTGGTTATTTATGCGATAAATAAATCGCGCCACTACTATATTTCTGACACTGCTTCAGGAGGCTAAATACGCAACGGTAAATAGTCTGGTTTTGTGCAAAGTGTTACCTCCGACACGCGAAGTGACAAATATTCGTCTAAGGTTTTCAGGTGATTGATGGTAGCGGTCGCGCTGCCCAGAGAACCCAGGAGAACAACCATGATGAGACCTCAGCAGCAAACAGCATTGCGGCTGGCGATTGGCGGCATCCTGCTTGGGATAACTGCCTTTAGCTATGCGGAAGAACCGTCCGGCGCCCGGAAACAAGCCCCCGATATTCTGTTTGGCCCGCTGTTTAACGATGTGCAAACAGCCAAACTCTTCCCGGATCAAAAGACCTTCGCCGATGCAGTACCGAAAAACGATCCCCAGACGATCCTTGCCGACTATCACATGCAGCGTAAACAGTCCGGCTTTGACCTGCGCCACTTTGTAGAGGTGAACTTCACCCTGCCGACCGAGAAGGAAAAATATGTGCCGCCTGCCGGGCAGAGCCTGCGGGCGCACATTGATGGTCTGTGGCCGGTGCTGACGCGCACTACCTCCAGCGCCGGAAAGTGGGATTCCCTGCTGCCGCTGCCGAAGCCTTACGTAGTGCCGGGCGGACGTTTTCGCGAGATCTACTACTGGGACAGCTACTTCACCATGCTGGGGCTGGCCGAGAGCGGCCACTGGGACAAGGTCGCCAGTATGGTGGACAACTTCGCGTACGAACTGGACAGCTGGGGTCATATCCCTAACGGTAACCGCAGCTACTATCTGAGCCGCTCCCAGCCGCCCTTCTTTGCCCTGATGGTGGAGCTGCTGGCGACGCACGATAAAGAGGCACTGAAAAAATACCGTCCACAGATGGAAAAAGAGTACGCCTACTGGATGGAGGGGGTAGATGCCCTTCAGCCGGGCCAGGCCAGCCAGCGGGTGGTGAAGCTCGACGATGGCGCCGTGCTTAACCGTTACTGGGACGATCGCGATACGCCGCGCCCGGAATCGTGGCTGGATGATATCAACACCGCGAAAAAATACCCCAGCCGTCCGGCAACCGAGATCTACCGGGATCTGCGCTCCGCCGCCGCCTCCGGCTGGGACTTCAGCTCACGCTGGATGGACGATCCGCAGCAGCTGGGAACGATCCGCACCACCAGTATCGTGCCGGTGGATCTGAACGCCCTGATGTTCAAGATGGAGAAACTGCTGGCGAAGGCCAGCCAGGAGGGCGGTGACAGCGCCGCAGCCAGCCGTTACGAGGGCCTGGCCTCCGATCGTCAGAAAGCGATGGAGCGCTATCTGTGGAACGAGAAAGAGGGCTGGTACGCCGATTACGATTTGAAAACCAAACAGGTCCGTAATCAGCTGACCGCCGCGGCGCTCTTCCCGCTCTACGTCAAGGCCGCCTCGCAGGAACGCGCGGACAAAACCGCCTCTGCTGCCGAAGCCCAGTTGCTGAAAGCGGGGGGCATTTCGACCACCACCGTTAACAGCGGCCAACAGTGGGATGCCCCTAACGGCTGGGCGCCGTTGCAGTGGGTCGCCACCGAAGGATTGCAGAATTACGGGCAGGATAAAGTGGCGATGGATGTGACGTGGCGCTTCCTCACCAACGTGCAGCACACCTACGATCGCGATCAGAAGCTGGTAGAGAAATATGATGTTTCCACCACCGGCACTGGCGGCGGCGGCGGTGAATATCCGTTGCAGGATGGCTTCGGCTGGACTAACGGCGTGACGCTGAAAATGTTGGATCTGGTCTGTCCGCAGGCGAACCCGTGCGACAAAGTGCCCGCCACGCGACCCGCGGCCAATGAGGGTTCGGTAACTACCACCCCATCGACTACCGGCGCACAACCTGCGGCGAATGGCACATCCACCACCGGCGACCAGCCAGCGGCGACAAGCACCCCGTCGACAACTAACCCGTCAACGACCACCACAACGCCACCGGCTACCACCGACCAGCCAGCGGCTAACGATGAAACAGAAACGCAGAAAAGTGTCGGACAGCAGTAACCTCCAGGCCGGGTAAGGCGTATCCGCCACCCGGCATGCCGTCCAGGCTCTGCCCATAAAAAAACGGCTCTTAACAAGAGCCGTTTTATCGGTTTCAGGCGCGTCGTACCATCCTGTAGATAAGCAGTACCAGAATGGCACCCACCACAGCCACCAGAAAACTTTGCAGGTTAAATCCGGATACACTGCCACCGATGCCAAACATCGTCGCCAGCCAGCCGCCGACAACCGCACCGATGATCCCAAGGATACAGGTCACGATAAAGCCGCCGCCATCACGTCCCGGCATGATGAACTTTGCGATAACGCCAGCAATCAGACCAAATACAATCCAGGCGATGATACCCATAGTGTTGCCCTCTTGCAGAGTTAAGCTTGCGCAGGACACCCCCAGCGCAGGTAATAGTAAGTATAGGCAATCGACGGAAAACCAGTTTTACTACACCGACTTAATTGCGGCTCAGGCGAAAAAAATAATTGCCGGTTTGTATTAAGTTCCGCGGCCCGCTGCCGATAACGCATCCACAGACTGTCATCTAACGAGGAGCCCCGGGGCGTGAGTAATTACAGTGAGCAGTTCCTGAAAACTAATCCGCTGGCTGTATTGGGTGTAGTACGCGATCTGCAAAAAAATGACGTTCCCGTACGTATCAGCTGGGGGAACAACCAGTTCATCAGCAAAATCCTGGATGCTACCCCGGAACGACTGATCATGGATTTGGGCAGTCAGGAGTTTGAAAACCGCTCGGTGTTACGTGCGGAGAATATCACCGTGGCCGCCGATACCCAGGGGGCCAAAGTCGAGTTCGACCTGCCGAAGGTGGAACAGGGTGACTACCAGGCGCTGCCTGCTTTTATCTCGCCGCTGCCGACCTCCGTATGGTGCATTCAGCGCCGGGAGTACTTCCGCATCAATGCCCCGCTGCATCCGGCCTACTTCTGCAAAGCCCGAATGCCTGATAAGAGCATCATTCGTTTCCGCCTGCACGATCTGTCGCTGGGCGGCATGGGCGCGCTGATGGATACCGCGAAACCCGAAGGCCTGGTCGAGGGAATGCGTTTTTCGCAGATCGAGCTGGATATGGGGGGCTGGGGCCGCTTCTTTTTCGATGCGCAGCTGATTACCGTCAGCGAACGTAAAGTGGTGGACAGCAAAAACGAGACCATCACCACGCCGCGTCTGAGTTTCCGGTTTCTTAACGTCGGGCCGGGTCCTGAGCGAGAACTGCAGAAAATCATCTACTCGCTGGAGCGTGAAGCGCGGGAACGTGCCAATAAAGTGCGTTAATCGCCACCGGGCAGCGCGTGGCTGCCCGGCAACAGATTACATAGCGTCCATCGCTTTCTGCACTTTCCAGATATAGCGTGGGGCCTGCGGGGCGGGATGGTTATTGACGACATGATCAAAGAACTCGTCTTTATCCATGTCATTGATTTCGGCGATCGCCTTTTTACGATCCGACGAGAAGGTACGCAACAGCGCGCCCGCGCCGTTCACGTAGGAGACCACCAGCGCATACTGCATCACTTCCGGGTCCTCAATACCGTTCAGGATCCCGTGCTCCAGAATGCTCAGGTAGGCGGTACCCATAGAGATATTGCGTTCCGGGTTCTTCAGCTCGCTGGTGGAGGGTTGCCCGCTCCAGCCCATGTGCCGGTAGACCTCACGCCCGGCGGTGGAGGCTTTCAGCTGCATCAGACCCACCGCGTTTGATTTACTCACCAGGTTCGGGTTCCCACCCGACTCCACCGCAATGATGGCGGTGATCAGCCGTGGGCTGACTCCCCACGCCTCACCGGCTTTTTCACTGATCGGCATCCACTGCATCGCCCGTTTAACCGGGACTTCCGGGTTCCATTCCGGCTTCTGGTAATCCTGCTTTGAACTACAGCCTGCAAGTAGCACAATCAAAAAAGCAAACCATCTTAATTTCACGTCATCTGTCCTTATGGTCATTCATCGCTGTTACCCTATCCTCCGCTTGATGAAGGACGCGCTCAGGCGGCATGATATATACATTCAGCTTTATAAGTCAGCAAGGAAATGCCATGTCTCAGTTTCATCTCATTGCACCATCAGGGTACTGCATTAATCAGGAGGCGGCGCAGCGGGGCGTGGCGCGATTACTGGACGAGGGTCATCAGGTACAAAATCAGACGATTATACCCCGCCGCCAGCAGCGATTTGCTGGTACCGAGGCGGAGCGGCTGAATGATATCAACGCCCTCGCCCGTCTGCCGGGCGCCGACCAGATAGTGCTGCCGGTGCGCGGTGGATACGGCGCCAGCCGCCTGCTGGAACAGATTGACTGGGAGGGCCTGGCGAAACGCCAGCAGCAGGATCCCTTGCTGATCTGCGGCCACAGTGATTTCACCGTGATCCAGCTCGGCCTGCTGGCGCTGCACAACGTCATCACCTTCAGCGGCCCGATGCTGGCGGGCAATTTTGGCGCCCCGGAGCTGAACGCCTTTACGGTAGACCATTTCTGGCGGGCGCTCAGCAACAGTACCTACTCCGTTGAGTGGCCGGGGGATGGCCCGTCGTGCGTGTGCGAAGGCCAGCTGTGGGGCGGCAATCTGGCGATGGTCGTGTCACTTATCGGCACCCGCTGGCTGCCCGCCATTGAGAACGGCATCCTGGTGCTGGAGGATATTAATGAGCATCCGTTCCGCGTAGAACGGATGCTGCTCCAGCTGCATCACGCGGGTATTCTCAACCGTCAGCAGGCGATTGTGCTCGGCAGCTTCAGCGGCGCGACCCCTAACGATTACGATGCCGGATACGATCTGGCAACCATGGTCGATTACCTGCGTTCCCGGATATCGGTGCCGGTTATCAGCGGACTCGACTTCGGCCACGAGCAACGGACCGTTACCCTGCCGCTCGGTGCGCAGGCAACGCTGGTTCACACCCCCGGCAACAGTCGTTTAACCCTGAGCGGGCATCCGGTGCTCCGGGCATAAAAAAAGCCCCTTAAGCGGCGGATTAACGCCCTGTAAGGGGCGTTAATATGATAGGGTTTTACTTCTAGTCATCGCGTCAGGCAGGGAGTACGCACACATTGGATGCCGCAGCAATAATCAGTCTTTTTATCCTGGGTTCAGTTCTTGTAACCTGTAGTATTTTATTGAGTTCGTTTTCTTCGCGTCTCGGCATCCCCATTCTGGTTATTTTCCTCGCCATCGGCATGCTGGCGGGGGTTGATGGCATCGGGGGCATCCCCTTCGACAACTACCCGTTTGCGTACATGATCAGTAACCTCGCCCTGGCGGTGATCCTGCTGGATGGCGGGATGCGCACCCAGGCCAGTTCGTTTCGCGTGGCGCTGGGCCCGGCCCTGTCGCTGGCAACGGTCGGGGTGCTAATCACCTCCGGCCTCACCGGGATGATGGCGGCGTGGCTGTTCCACCTTGACCTCATGGAAGGGTTACTGATTGGCGCGATTGTCGGCTCTACCGATGCCGCGGCGGTCTTCTCCCTGCTGGGTGGCAAAGGGCTGAACGAACGTGTCGGCTCGACGCTGGAGATTGAATCCGGCAGTAACGATCCGATGGCGGTATTTCTCACCATCACCCTGATTGAGATGATCCAGCAGCATGAAACCGGCCTGAGCTGGATGTTCGCCTGGCACATCATTCAACAGTTTGGTCTGGGTATCCTCTTTGGCCTTGGCGGCGGCTATCTGCTGCAACAGATGATCAACCGCATCTCGCTCCCGGGCGGGCTCTATCCGCTGCTGGCGCTGAGCGGCGGGATTTTGATTTTTGCCCTTACCACGGCGCTGGACGGCAGCGGCATTCTGGCGGTCTATCTCTGCGGTTTCCTGCTCGGCAACCGTCCAATCCGCAACCGCTTTGGCATTCTGCAAAACTTCGATGGCCTTGCCTGGCTGGCACAGATTGGCATGTTCCTGGTGCTGGGGCTACTGGTGACGCCGTCGGATCTGCTGCCGATTGCCGTTCCGGCGCTGATGCTGTCACTGTGGATGATCTTCTTTGCCCGTCCGCTGTCGGTCTTCGCCGGGCTGCTGCCTTTCAGAGGCTTTAACCTGCGCGAGCGGGTGTTTATCAGCTGGGTGGGACTGCGCGGTGCGGTGCCGATCATCCTCGCGGTGTTCCCGATGATGGCTGGGCTCGATAATTCCCGTCTCTTCTTCAACGTGGCGTTCTTCGTAGTGCTGGTGTCGCTGCTGTTCCAGGGCACGTCGCTGTCGTGGGCGGCGAAAAAAGCGAAGGTGGTGATCCCACCGGTGGGCTGGCCGGTCTCCCGCGTGGGGCTGGATCTTCACCCTGAAAACCCCTGGGAGCAGTTTGTGTACCAGCTCAGCGCCGATAAGTGGTGCGTGGGCGCCTCGCTGCGCGACCTCCATATGCCCGCCGAGACGCGCATTGCCGCCCTCTTCCGCGATAATGCCCTGCTGCATCCGACCGGCAGCACCCGGCTGCGCGAGGGAGATATTCTCTGTGTGATTGGTCGCGAGCATGACCTTCCTGCCCTTGGCAAGCTCTTCAGCCAGTCGCCGCCGGTGGCACTGGATCAGCGCTTCTTCGGGGACTTTATTCTGGAAGCCAGCGCCAAATTTGCCGACGTGGCGATGATTTACGGTCTGGATGTCGGGCTGGAGTATCGCGATAACCAGCAGACCCTGGGCGAGATCGTGCAGAAGCAGCTCGGTGCCGCGCCGGTCGTGGGTGACCAGGTGGAGTTTGCCGGGATGATCTGGACGGTGGCGGAGAAAGAGGATAACGCGGTGCTGAGGGTGGGCGTGCGCGTGGCGGAGGATGCCGAAGAGTAGGCCGGTTTGCCGGGTGGCGGCTACGCCTTACCCGGCCTACGGGTTTTGTAGGCCCGGCAAGCGTCGCGCCGCCGGGCGATGTTACACAACGACGATCGGTACTCGTGGCGCTAACGCCGTTAACAGCTCATACCCGACGGTGCCCGCGGCGGCGGCGACATCGTCCACTTTCACCTCGTTGCCCCACAGCTCAACCGGCGTACCGATCCCCGCATGCGGGCACGGCGTCAGGTCAATCGCCAGCATATCCATCGACACCGTGCCGACCGTGCCGGTGCGCACGCCGTCCACCCATACCGGGGTACCGGAAGGGGCAACGCGTGGATAGCCGTCGGCATAACCCCCGGCGACGATGCCGATCCGCTGTTCGCCCGACGCACGATAGCGGCTGCCGTAACCCACGGTATCCCCCGCTTTCAGGGTCTGGACGCCAATGATCTCACTGCGCAGGGTCATCACCGGCTTCAGGCCGCTGTTGGCGATATCCTGCCACTGACCCGACGGCGAGGCGCCGTAGAGGATGATCCCCGGACGCACCCAGTCAAAATGCGCCTCCGGATGCCAGAGCGTTGCCGCCGAGTTGGAAAGCGAACGCGGACAGGCCAGACCTTCTGCTGCCTGCTCGATGCGCTTCATCGGTTCGACAATGCCCTCCGTCTTTTCCGCATCGGCAAAATGGGCCATCAGGGTCATTTCGCCGACGTTCTTCAGCGCCCGCAGCTGTTGCCAGACGCTGTGCACGCGCTCCGGCTGGAAACCGAGCCGGTTCATACCGCTGTTCATTTTCAGGTAGATATCGAGCGGGGCATGCAGCTTCGCATTCTGTAGCGCCTTGACCTGCCAGTTGCTGTGCACGCTGGTAGTCAGGCGGTACTTATCAAACAGCGGCAGTTCATCGCTGTGGAAGAAACCTTCGAGCATCAGAATCGGCCCTTTCCAGCCGCGCTCGCGCAGCAGGATCGCCTCTTCAAGGTTGAGCAGCGCAAAACCATCCGTGGCGCTTAACGCGCTCCAGATGCGGTCCAGACCGTGGCCGTAAGCATTGGCTTTGACCACGGTCCAGACGCGTGAAGCGGGCGCAGCGCGACGGACAATTTGCAGATTATCCTTCAGGGCCTGCAGATCCATCTGAGCCAGAACAGGACGGGACATGACGACTCCTTGTTAGTTATGCGCGCCGTGTAAATGTTGTGGACGTGACGGCGTGAATCCCGGACGGTAGCGCGCAACGCTTAAATCATCAAACGGAATAGCGGGTGTGCGCCCGGAGATCAAATCACTGAGTAGCTGCCCTGAACCGCAGGCCATTGTCCAGCCCAGCGTACCGTGTCCGGTGTTTAGCCACAGGTTTTTAAACGGTGTCCGCCCGACCACCGGGGTACCGTCCGGGGTCATTGGACGCAGCCCGGTCCAGAAGGTCGCATGTTCGATAAAGCCGCCGCGGGGGAAGAGATCGCCAACGACCATCTCCAGCGTTTCCCGACGCGGTTTCAGCAGCTCAGTGTTAAAGCCGACGATTTCCGCCATTCCTCCCACGCGGATCCGGTTGTCAAAACGGGTGATCGCGATTTTGTAGGTTTCATCAAGGATAGTTGAAACCGGGGCACCGCTCTCCTCTTTGACCGGGATAGTGAGCGAATAACCTTTCAGCGGGTAGACCGGAATGTCCACAATCCCTTTCAGCATGGCGGTAGAGTAAGAGCCAAAAGCCATCACGTAAGCGTCGGCCTTCACCACCTCGTCGCCACACAGCACGCCATAGATGTTATCCCCTTCGTAGAGAAGTTTATCGACACCGGTGTTGTAGCGGAATTTGACGCCGGCCTGCTCGGCCATCTGCGCCAGATTCTGGGTAAAGAGCTGGCAGTCGCCGGTCTCGTCATTGGGCAGACGCAGACCGCCGGTCAGCTTATGCGCGACCTCCGCCAGGGCCGGTTCCACCTGCGCCAGCTGGCTCGCTTCCAGCAGCTGATATGGGACGCCCGCATCCTTGAGTACAGCGATATCACGGGTGGCGTTTTCGTACTGCTGGGCGGTGCGGAATAGTTGCAGGGTGCCTCCCTGACGGCCTTCATACTGGATACCGGTGGCGGCACGCAGCGCTTTCAGGCAGTCGCGGCTGTACTCCGCCAGACGCACCATCCGTCCTTTGTTTTCCATGTAGTGCGAAGTGTCGCAGTTGCGCAGCATCTGCCACATCCACTTCAGCTGGAACTGAGTGCCGTCGAGACTGATCGCCAGCGGCGCATGGCGCTGGAACATCCACTTAATCGCCTTCAGCGGTACGCCCGGTGCCGCCCACGGCGCCGCATAGCCCGGAGAGATTTGTCCGGCGTTCGCCGCGCTGGTCTCCAGTGCCGGACCCGGTTCCCGATCGATGACGGTTACATCATGCCCGGCCTGACTTAAATACCAGGCGCTGGTCACACCAACGACGCCACTTCCCAGTATGACAACACGCATAGCCACTCCATTTATAAGCAAAAGAACAATCTTCTGGTTACATATTGATAACCCAGATGAAAATATTATTCAACATAGGCATTTTTTATGGTGACTTACCTCACACCTTCCCCCTATGACGGGGCTGTGGCGTATTTGGCATCTCATGCTGCGCGGCATTTTTAACCAGCAGATTATGCTGTTACCCACCCCCTTTTCGTCATGCCCGCGACGGGAAATCGCAAAGAAAAAAAATAGCGCACCAGCACGCTTTTGAATGGCGTGTTCTATGCTTGAAAAGAGGTTCTCCAGACAGAGAGAGCTACCAACAACGAGGGCGCGCTAATGGCTACTATTGATTCCATGAATAAGGACACCACTCGTCTGAGCGATGGACCCGACTGGACATTCGAGCTGCTGGACACCTATCTGGCGGAAATTGACCGGGTGGCAAAACTCTACCGTCTGGACGCCTAT
Source organism: Leclercia sp. LSNIH1 (assembly GCF_002902985.1). Classification (NCBI taxonomy): domain Bacteria; kingdom Pseudomonadati; phylum Pseudomonadota; class Gammaproteobacteria; order Enterobacterales; family Enterobacteriaceae; genus Leclercia; species Leclercia sp. LSNIH1. The sequence goes on from NZ_CP026167.1 coordinate 3,762,378, forward strand.
CCCCATCAAATCGAAGTGATCACCTCCGAACAGATGATGGACGCTTACTCCAGCGTCGGGATGCCCATTAACTATACCCACTGGTCGTTTGGTAAAAAATTCATTGAGACCGAACGGCTCTACAAGCACGGTCAGCAGGGGCTGGCCTATGAGATCGTCATTAACTCAAACCCCTGTATCGCCTACCTGATGGAAGAGAACACCATCACCATGCAGGCGCTGGTAATGGCGCACGCCTGCTACGGGCACAACTCGTTTTTCAAAAATAACTACCTGTTCCGCAGCTGGACCGACGCCAGCTCGATTGTCGATTACCTGATCTTCGCCCGAAACTACATCACCGAATGTGAAGAGCGCTACGGGGTGGAAGAGGTCGAGAAGCTGCTGGACTCCTGCCATGCGCTGATGAACTACGGCGTGGATCGCTACAAACGTCCGCAGAAGATCTCCTTGCAGGAGGAGAAAGCCCGGCAGAAAAGCCGTGAAGAGTATCTGCAAAGCCAGGTGAATACCCTGTGGCGTACCCTGCCGAAACGGGAAGAGGAGAAAGCGGTTCCCGAAGCACGCCGTTATCCCTCTGAGCCGCAGGAGAACCTGCTCTACTTTATGGAGAAGAACGCCCCGCTGCTGGAGCCGTGGCAGCGTGAGATCCTGCGCATCGTGCGCAAGGTGAGCCAGTACTTCTACCCGCAAAAGCAGACCCAGGTGATGAACGAGGGCTGGGCCACCTTCTGGCACTACACTATCCTCAATCACCTCTATGACGAAGGCAAAGTGACCGAACGCTTTATGCTGGAGTTCCTGCACAGCCACACCAACGTGGTGTTCCAGCCGCCCTATAACAGCCCCTGGTACAGCGGCATTAACCCCTATGCGCTGGGCTTTGCCATGTTCCAGGATATCAAGCGTATCTGCCAGAACCCGACGGACGAGGATAAATACTGGTTCCCGGATATCGCCGGTTCCGACTGGCTGGAGACGCTCCATTTTGCGATGCGCGACTTTAAAGATGAGAGCTTTATCAGCCAGTTCCTGTCGCCGAAGGTGATGCGTGATTTCCGCCTGTTTACGGTTCTGGATGACGATCACAACAACTATCTGGAAATTTCGGCTATCCACAATGAAGAGGGATACCGTGAGATCCGCTCCCGTCTCTCGGCCCAGTACAACTTAAGCAATCTGGAGCCGAATATTCAGGTCTGGAATGTGGATCTGCGCGGGGATCGCTCCCTGACGCTGCGCTATATCCCGCATAACCGCGCGCCGCTGGATAAAGGACGTAAAGAGGTGCTGAAGCACGTACATCGTCTGTGGGGCTTTGACATTCTGCTTGAACAGCAGAACGAAGATGGCAGCGTGGAGTTGCTGGAGCGCTGCCCACCTAAGGGTAATATCCTTTAGGCCGGTATCGCCTGTTTGCCGGGTGGCGTTCGCTTATCCGGCAAACATATATTGCGGATTTTGTTGGCCGGGTAAGGCTTAGCCGCCACCAGGCAAAAAAACCTCTCAGATGAGAGGTTTTTTATTTTATCGGCCGTGGATGGAGAGATCGCCCGGCAGGGTCTTCTGCATCCGATGCCAGATCTCGCCGCTGTCGCGACCGTAGCGACGCACGATGTCATACACCTGATCGTGCTGGCCTTCGGCACAGAGTTCGCTCAGCTTGTGATAGAAGCCCAGCGCGAGGCTGCGGGCTTCCGGATTGGCGAAGTAGTGACGACCGATGCGGGTATAGAGCCCTTTCATGCCGTTGAGGATCAGGCCGTAAATTGGGTTGCCGGAGGCAAACGCCAGCCCGCGGAAGACGTTGTAATCCAGCAGCGCAAAGGCGTCGGCGTGATCTTCCACCGCCGTAGCGCGGGCGAGCACCTCCTGCGCCTTATCCGGATGCTGGCGAAACGCCGTGCGGATAAAGATGGTAGCGATGTTGGTGCGCACGGAGAGCAGATTGTCGATCAGCTGCGGCACGCTCTCGTGATCGAGGCGCGCAAGCGTTTCAAGGATATTCAGACCCGACGTTTCCCAGAAGTTATTCACTTTGGTCGGTTTGCCGTGTTGGATCGTCAGCCAGCCGTCGCGTGCCAGTCGCTGCAACACTTCACGTAAGGTGGTACGTGTGACGCCAATCAGTTCAGAGAGTTCGCGTTCTGCGGGAAGAATCGAGCCTGGGGGGAAACGGTTGTTCCAGATGCTTTCGATAATATACTCTTCCGCGAAACCCGCCGGGCTTTGCGCCTTTATTACCATAGTGAGTTTTCCATTCCACTGCTTTTTACAAAATTCACTCATCATACCAGAGGCAGACAGAGGCAGATAGCGCAGCGAGGCGAGAAAAAAGGGATCGCCGTTTTATTTTTATCATTTAAAAAAACGCGGCCTGCGCTCCTTCCCCGGCGCCATTTGCGTATACTTAGTGCGTAATTATGTGACGGGCAAGGAAATCTGTTGTGAAAATGTCGTATCGTCGCGCCCTTTGGCGCAATTTTTTAGGCCAGTCTCCCGACTGGTACAAACTGGCTCTGGTTATCTTCCTGGTAATTAACCCGCTTATCTTTATGGTGAGTCCTTTTGCCGCAGGCTGGTTGCTGGTGGCAGAGTTCATCTTTACCCTGGCCATGGCGCTGAAGTGTTACCCCCTGCTGCCGGGCGGCCTGCTGGCCTTCGAGGCGGTAGCAATAGGGATGACCAGTGCGGAACACGTGAGAGAAGAGCTGGCGTCCAACCTGGAAGTGCTCCTGCTGCTGATGTTTATGGTGGCCGGGATCTACTTTATGAAGCAGCTGCTGCTGTTCATTTTTACCCGCCTGCTGTTGAGCATCCCCTCAAAAAGGCTGCTGTCGCTGGCCTTCTGTCTGGCGGCCGCTTTTTTATCGGCCTTCCTCGATGCATTGACCGTGGTGGCAGTGGTGATCAGCGTCGCCGTCGGCTTTTACGGGATTTATCACCGGGTGGCTTCTTCCCAGCCGGCATCGGGCATGCAGGATGACAGTCAGGTTGATGCCCACCAGCGCGACGTGCTGGAGCAGTTTCGCGCCTTTCTGCGCAGCCTGATGATGCATGCTGGCGTGGGGACTGCGCTGGGCGGCGTCATGACCATGGTCGGCGAGCCGCAGAACCTGATTATCGCCAAAGCTGCGGACTGGAATTTTATCGAATTTTTCCTGCGCGTTGCTCCCGTCAGCGTGCCGGTGCTGGTGTGCGGCCTGCTCACCTGCTGGCTGGTAGAGAAGTTCAGGTGGTTTGGTTACGGCACCCTGCTGCCGAATCAGGTGCGCGACGTGCTGCAACGCTTCGACGAAGAGAGCCGCAGCCAGCGTACCCGTCAGCAGCGGCTGGCGCTGATTTCCCAGGGCATCATTGGCGTCTGGCTGATTATCGCCCTGGCGTTTCATCTGGCGGAGGTGGGACTGATTGGTCTGTCGGTCATTATCCTGGCGACCACCTTCTCCGGCGTGACGGATGAACATGCCATCGGTAAAGCCTTTACCGAAGCGCTGCCGTTTACCGCGCTGCTGGCGGTCTTTTTCGCGGTAGTGGCGGTGATCGTCGATCAGCACCTGTTTGGGCCGATCATTAACTTCGTGCTACAGGCGGCTCCCGATGCCCAGCTGTCGCTGTTTTATCTGTTTAACGGCCTGCTGTCGGCCATCTCCGATAACGTCTTTGTCGGTTCGGTCTATATCAACGAGGCGAAAGCGGCGATGGAGAGTGGTATCATCGACCGGGAGCAGTTTGAACTGCTGGCGGTGGCGATCAACACCGGCACCAACCTGCCTTCCGTGGCCACGCCAAACGGTCAGGCGGCCTTCCTGTTCTTACTGACCTCCACCCTCGCCCCACTTATCCGCCTCTCTTATGGCCGGATGGTATGGATGGCACTGCCTTATAGCCTGGTGTTAACCGCTGTGGGTTTGCTGTGCGTCAAAATTACCCTCATTCCTTTTACCCAATGGATGCTGCAGGCAGGTATACTGGCGACGCATTAAATGAGTCGGCCGGGCGGTCATTGCCCGGCTGCACTTGTGCATGATAAGTATTCGATTACGTTATATTTTACGCGCTGAAGCTGGCGCGTAGATTGATTTCGTTTACACTGCGCTTTCTATACCTGCTCCAGGGAAATGATTATGTTGAAATTTTTGAACCAGTGCTCGCGCGGTCGCGGGGCGTGGTTGTTGTTGGCCCTGACCGCCTTCGTGTTAGAAATGGTGGCATTGTGGTTCCAGCACGTAATGCTGCTGAAGCCATGCGTACTCTGTATCTATGAACGCTGCGCGCTGTTTGGCGTCATGGGCGCGGGTCTGGTGGGCGCCATCGCCCCAAAAAGCCCGCTGCGCTATGGTGCCATTGCCATCTGGCTTTACAGTGCCGGTAAAGGCCTGCAACTGGCCTGGGAGCACACCATGATCCAGCTGCACCCGTCGCCGTTCCAGACCTGTGACTTTGCCGCCAGCTTTCCGAGCTGGTTGCCGCTGGACAAGTGGCTGCCGCAGGTCTTTGTGGCTACCGGTGACTGCGCCGTGCGTCAGTGGGAATTCCTGACCCTGGAGATGCCGCAGTGGCTGGTGGGCATTTTTGCCGCCTACCTGATCGTGGCGCTGCTGGTGCTGATTGCCCAGCCGTTTAAAGCGAAAAAACGCGATCTGTTTGGTCGTTGATGCCCGGCGGCGCTTCGCTTGCACGGGCCTACGGGTAAGCGCAGCGTCACCCGGCAAAAAAGCCGCACATTAAAAAACCCGCCTTGGCGGTTTTTTTATTATCAGCGGTTGGGATGATTCAGAATATGGTCTTCCCAGTCCCGCACCTCGGACTCTTTCACCGCGATATGACGCACGGAGATCCGCTCGCCGTGCATCGCCGCTTTTGAGCCGGTCAGCAGCGGGTGCCACGCCGGCAGATCTTTCCCTTCCGCCAGCAGGCGGTAGGCGCAGGTCGGGGGCAGCCATTCGAAGGTCGGCAGGTTATCCCGGGTCAGCTTGATGCAGTCCGGCTCCAGCTCGAAACGCCGCTCGTAGTTGCGGCACTGGCAGGTTTTGATATTCAGCTGATTACAGGCGACATTGGTGAAATAGATTTCGTCCGAGTCTTCATCCATCAGCTTATGCAGGCAGCACTGCCCGCAACCATCGCACAGCGATTCCCACTCGGCGTCGGTCATGTTGTCGAGAGTTTTGCTTTGCCAGAAAGGGATTTCGCTCATAAGGATGTCCACACGTCAAAATAAAGCGCACCTTATAACCAGTCTGGCACCTCGATGCAAGTTTTGCCGCCCGAAAAGCGCGGCAAGCGAGGATTACAGTACGCGTGTTTTCAGTGACAGACCGTTGACGGATAGGTCCAGCTCATCGCCACTGTGCAGCGGCCCCACCCCTTCCGGGGTGCCGGTGAGGATCACATCGCCCGGTTTCAGGGTGAAGTAACGGCTCATATAGGCAATCAGCGGCACAATCTTATGGATCATGTCAGAGGTAGAGCCCTGCTGACGCACTTCGCCGTTAATTTTCAGGCTCAGGGTCGTATTCTGCGGATCGTCCTGGAACTCCGCCGCCGGTACAAACCCGGAGATGGGGCAGGAATTATCAAAACCTTTGGCTTTCTCCCACGGCTGGCCCGCTTTTTTCATTTTGCCCTGCACCTCGCGCAGGGTGAGATCCAGCGCCACACCATAACCGGCAATCGCCTTCTGCACATGATCTTCAGAGGCCTGGCGCAGCGTGGCGCCAATCAGCACCGCCAGCTCCACTTCGTGGTGCACCGACCCCAGCCCCTGCGGGATCACCAGCGGCTGGCGGATATCGCAGAGTGCGGTTTCGGGTTTAATAAACAGCACCGGCTCGTCCGGAACTGCACTGCCCATTTCCTGAATATGCTTTGCGTAATTACTGCCCACACAGACGACTTTACTGACCGGATAATCCAGCAAGGCGCCTTGCCAGTTATGATGCTGATACATAATGAGCCCCTAAAGGTTAATGTAACGCTGACAGATTAATCTCAAACTATTTTTTCCCCAGCGCCTCAAGATGCTGTTTGAGTAAATTCTCTTGCGGCGGAGGGAGTTGTAAATAATAGCCCTGTTCGGCTAACGCGCTTTTTACTTTTTCCAGATCGGCGTTCTTCAGCTGCTTACGCCCGTCAAGCGGCATGAGCATCACCAGTTGCGGCTTACCGAAGCTCTTCATCAGCGCCTCAGGCACACGGGAAAAATCGTCTTTTTTTTCGACATAAAGATAGGTCTGGTCGCGCTGGGTACTTCTGTAGATCACACAAAACATATATTTACTCAGAATTAACGGGGAGGGTGACTTGCCTCAATATAATTGTGACTATAACATGCCTGATACTCTTCGGAATATCACGACGCACACGCCGTGGTAAAAAGCAAATTGAGTAAGGCCAGGATGTCAAACACGCCAATCGAGCTTAAAGGCAGTAGCTTCACCTTATCAGTGGTTCATTTGCATGAAGCAAAACCCGAGGTTATTCGTCAGGCGTTAGAAGACAAAATCGCCCAGGCGCCCGCATTTCTGAAACATGCGCCCGTCGTCATTAACGTCAGCGATCTTGAAGCGCCGATTAACTGGCAGCAGCTGCAACAGGCGGTCTTAGCCACCGGGCTGCGGATTGTCGGCATCAGCGGCTGTAAAGATCCTGAACTGAAAGCCGAAATCGACGAGGCGGGTCTTCCGCTGCTCACCGAAGGTAAAGATAAAGCCCCGCGCGCAGAGCCCCCTGCCCCGCCTGAACTTCCTGTTACACCCGCCACAAAAACGCGTTTGATCGACCTGCCGGTACGTTCCGGGCAGCGTATTTATGCGCCAAATTGTGACCTTATTGTAACAAACCACGTCAGCGCAGGAGCGGAGCTTATTGCCGATGGCAATATTCATATCTATGGCTCAATGCGAGGCCGGGCGCTGGCAGGCGCCAGTGGCGATCGCGATGCGCAAATTTTTTGTACCCACCTGGAGGCGGAGCTGGTCTCCATCGCAGGTGTTTACTGGCTGAGCGATAACATCCCGGCCGAATTTTCTGGCAAAGCAGCGCGTTTGCGTCTGGCAGACAACGCTTTGACCGTTCAACCGTTGAATTGATCCCTTTTTAACAAGGAATTTCTATGGCACGCATTATTGTTGTTACTTCGGGTAAAGGAGGCGTTGGCAAGACCACCTCCAGCGCGGCCATCGCTACTGGTTTGGCCCAGAAGGGAAAGAAAACTGTCGTTATCGACTTTGATATCGGCCTGCGTAACCTTGACCTGATTATGGGTTGTGAACGCCGCGTGGTTTACGACTTTGTAAACGTGATTCAGGGTGATGCCACGCTGAATCAGGCAATGATTAAAGATAAGCGTACCGACAATCTCTATATTCTTCCCGCTTCCCAGACGCGCGACAAAGACGCGCTGACCCGTGAAGGCGTGGAAAAAGTGCTCGATGAGCTGAACAAGATGGACTTCGATTTCGTGATCTGCGATTCACCTGCGGGCATCGAAACCGGTGCGCTGATGGCGCTCTACTTCGCCGATGAAGCGATCATCACCACCAACCCGGAAGTCTCATCCGTGCGCGACTCGGACCGTATTTTAGGTATCCTTGCCTCAAAATCCCGTCGAGCGGAAAATGGTCAGGAACCGATCAAAGAGCACCTGCTGCTGACCCGCTATAATCCGGGTCGTGTCAGCAAAGGTGATATGCTGAGTATGGAAGACGTGCTGGAGATCCTGCGCATCAAACTGGTTGGCGTTATCCCGGAAGATCAATCCGTGCTGCGCGCCTCTAACCAGGGTGAACCGGTTATCCTCGACGCCAACGCAGACGCGGGTAAAGCGTATGCGGACACTGTGGATCGTCTGCTCGGAGAAGAACGTCCTTTCCGCTTCATTGAAGAAGAGAAGAAAGGTTTCCTCAAACGCCTGTTCGGAGGATAAGTTATGGCATTACTGGACTTTTTTCTCTCGCGGAAAAAAAACACCGCCAACATCGCTAAAGAACGACTTCAGATCATCGTGGCGGAACGTCGCCGCAGCGACGCTGAACCGCACTACCTGCCGCAGCTGCGCAAAGACATCCTGGAAGTGATCTGCAAATACGTGCAGATCGACCCGGAAATGGTCACCGTGCAGCTGGAGCAAAAAGACGGAGATATCTCGATTCTGGAGCTCAACGTCACCCTGCCGGAAGCGGAAGAGTCGCGTTCATAAACGTGCGTATTGCCGGGCGGCACGTCGTTTGCCCGGCCTACGGTTTGTCGTTTTGTAGCCCCGGCAAGCGCAGCGCCGCCGGGGGTTACAGATCGCGCTTACTGCGGATACTCTTCCAGTAACGCATTCAGGCGATCGGCCATCAATTCCCCGCGCCATCCGGCAATCAGTTCCGGCGTGCCGTTTTGCGGTTTCAGCTTCCAGTGCGCGTTCAGCAGCTGGTTGATCTGACGGCGTGAGGCCAGCAGCTCGGCGCTGACTTTGCTCTCTGACGCCACCTCCTGCACCAGGGCCTTGATCGCCTTAAATGCTTTGCGATACCCTGGCATATCCATCAGATTCAGCAGCGGCTCCGGCAGCGCCTCATCCGGCAGTTGCTGAGCTTTCGCCACCAGCGCCAGCAGCGTTTTCCCGTGGAAACGGATCTCCGAACCCGAAAGCCCGATACTGTCCAGCTCGCCCATGCTGCCCGGCATGTACCGCGCCACGGCCCAGAGATGCTCCTCACGCACCACAAAATTCACCGCCAGGTCACGCTCACGCGCCTTACGCAGACGCCAGTCGGCCAGCAGTTGCAGACAGGCCAGCTGACGAGTGCGCAGCTGCCAGGCGTTGGTGATGTCGCGCCACGCCTCTTTCGGGTCGGCGATCTCCTGACGACGCTGCTGCGTCATCTGGCACTCATTCAGCGCCGCAGCCAGCCAGCCGGAGGCTTCGGCCTCTTTCATCAATTGACTGGCGATGGGCAGCAGGTAGAACACATCCGCCGCCGCGTAGTCGAGCTGACGTTCGGTCAGCGGACGCGCCAGCCAGTCGGTGCGGGATTCGCTCTTGTCGATGACAAGGCCGGTATACTCTTCCACCATGGCAGCAAAGCCCCATGATAGTGGACGACCCGCAAACGCGGCGAGGATCTGGGTATCAATCAGCGGCTGCGGCATGATGCCGAAGGTGTTGAGGAAAACTTCCAGATCTTCACTGCCGGCATGCAGATATTTGGTGATGGCGGTGTCCAGCAGCAACTCACGCATCGGCGTCCAGTCGGTGATCCCCAGCGGATCGATAAGCGATACCCGTTTGCCGTCATACAGTTGGATGAGACCCAGCTGCGGGTAGTAAGTGCGGGTACGAACAAACTCGGTGTCCAGCGCGATGGCGGATGCATCGCGGGTGAGATCGCACAGCGAAGCCAGTTCGTCGTTGGTGGTGATCATCTGGTAATTCAAATCATTTTCTCTATGGTTTGCGCCCATAAAAAAACGCTGGCCAGGCCAGCGTTTCTGGGTGACTAACACGAAGCTCAGCCTTTATTGTCTACTTTGGCGCGCGCTTCGTCACGTAATTCTCGTCGTAATATCTTCCCGACGTTCGATTTTGGCAGTTCGTCGCGAAACTCCACCAGCTTCGGCACTTTGTAGCCGGTAAGATGGCGACGGCAGAAGGTGATCAGCGCGTCTTCGCTCAGGGCAGGATCTTTTTTCACCACAAAGATTTTTACCGTTTCGCCGCTGCTGCCTGCCGGTACCCCTACTGCGGCCACTTCCAGTACGCCGTTGTGCTGCATCACCACCTCTTCGATCTCGTTGGGATAGACGTTGAACCCGGAGACCAGGATCATATCTTTCTTACGATCGACGATGCGCAGGAAACCTTCGTCATCCATCACCGCGATGTCGCCGGTGTGCAGCCAGCCATCCTTGATGATTTCGTCGGTAGCGTCCGGGCGTTGCCAGTAACCCAGCATCACCTGCGGCCCTCTTACGCACAGCTCGCCAGGCTCGCCATGCGGCACTTCGTTATCGTCGTCATCCACCAGTTTAGCTTCGGTGGAGGGCACCGGCAGGCCAATGCTGCCGCTGTGATAGTCGATATCGTGCGGGTTTACGCTCACCAGCGGGGCGCACTCGGTCAGGCCATAGCCTTCAAGCAGGTACTGCCCGGTGAGCTTGACCCAGCGCTCGGCCACCGCCTGCTGCACCGGCATCCCGCCACCCGCTGACAGATGCAGGGTGGAGAAATCGAGCTGCTGGAACTCTTTATTATTGAGCAGCGCGTTAAACAGGGTGTTTACCCCGGTCATGGCGGTAAACGGATATTTCGCCAGCTCTTTCACCAGTCCCGGAATATCACGCGGGTTGGTGATTAGCACGTTCTGCCCGCCGAGTTCGATAAACAGCAGACAGTTCATGGTCAGGGCAAAAATGTGATACAGCGGCAGCGCAGTAATGACCAGCTCTTTGCCGCGATGCAGCAGCGGCCCGTAGGTGGCATTAACCTGTTCGAGGTTCGCCAGCATGTTGCGGTGGGTAAGCATCGCCCCTTTCGCCACGCCGGTTGTGCCGCCGGTATATTGCAGGAAGGCCAGATCCTGCGAGACGATCTCAGGCTTAACGTACTGCATCCGGTAGCCGGTGTGCAGCGCCTGGCGAAAAGAGATGGCATCCGGCAGGTGATATTTCGGCACCAGACGTTTGACATATTTGACGACGAAGTTAACCAGCGTCCCTTTGGCGGTGGAGAGCTGGTCGCCCATCCGCGTCAGGATGACGTGTTTGACCTGGGTCTTATCAACCACTTTTTCCAGCGTGTGGGCGAAGTTGGAGACAATCACAATCGCCGCGGCACCGCTGTCATTCAACTGATGTTCCAGCTCACGCGGAGTATAGAGCGGGTTGACGTTAACCACGATCATCCCGGCGCGCAGAATGCCGAACAGCGCCACCGGATACTGCAGCAGGTTGGGCATCATCAGCGCCACGCGATCGCCCTTCTGCAGGCCTAAGCCCTGTTGCAGATAGGCGGCAAAGGCCCGGCTGCGCTCTTCCAGTTTACGGAAGGTCATCACCTCGCCCATGTTCACAAACGCAGGCTGATCGGCGTAACGCGTTACGGAGTTTTCAAACAGTTCAACCAGGGATTGATAACGGTCAGGATTTATCTCTGCGGGAACATCCGCAGGATATCGGTTAAGCCAAACCTTCTTCACTACATCACCTCTGAAATGCGTGTTCGTCGTCATCACAACCCCGGTTAATAAACAAGTCGTTAACATAATATTAACTCAGCGTACCAGTTTATTTATTGTCCGGATTTAAGGTTGCGAAGCGCGTCACTATTTATTTTTCTTATTACCGTGGAAAAAACAAAACAGCGGACGGGCCGCTGTTTCTTAATTAAGAATAACAGTGACTTACTCTGTTACTATCGTTCGGACCTGAGCTGGACCGGGGCCATAGCCTGGCCATCCGCCGTAGCCGTAACCATAGCCATAACGCCATGGATGCGGTCCCCAGTACCAGGGGTCGGGTGGCGGCATCATCACCTGCTGCTGCACCCGCCAGCGTTTATAGCCGTTGGCCAGCATGGTCATGAATTTATAAGGCGTGTTGCCGACTTTACCCTGCTCTGCGCCGGTGATCGGTCCCACTACGGTGATCAGTTGTCCCCGGAAATCCACCGGATCGAGGAAGCCGTTAACATCGGCGTAGATACGGCCTCGTGAGGCTTCACCCAGCACCGGACGCGCACCGCTGTCGAGGGGAACGGTGGCAATCTCCAGACGGGTTTTCCCCTGCTGGTTGAGCACCTCCACGACTTTGCCGCCGAAACGCGCTTCCTGACCCACGTAGAGTTCCGGGGCGTTCATCACCCGGACCAGATCCTGCTGCGGCGTGGGGCTGCTGCCCTGGATGGCATCAGGTACGGAGATACATCCCGTTAACGCCAGGGCCAGCGCCCCGACGGTCAGCAGACGAACGACATATTTTTGAACCGCCATGATGCGACTCCTTTTTCTCAGGCTCTTATACTGAGATTCACTCCCGGCCCGGAAGTTTCTTCCACGCTACGGTGTTTCGCAAATAAACCGGCTCGGCTTTCTCCACCGCCACGGTTTGCCCTGCCTCCAGCATCTGACAAGCGATGGGCAGCATATCTTCTGCGGCAGGTAACAGGACAGTGCCGTCCACCAGGGTCAGACCGCTCTCCTTTGCCATGTCAGGCCAGGCTGGCCAGCCGGTCCCGACGGTCGCCCACTCACCGGAAAGCTGCTTCATGCGCTCACCTGCCGCTTCCGGCGTGAGCACCGCTTCGCTCTCTTCCCCGTGCCAGACGCCTTGCTCGTCACGGGTGTACTCCGCCCAGTAGACTTCGCCCATTCGGGCATCAATAGCCGCCAGCACGCGGGTCGCACCGGTACGGCGCCACGCCCCCTGCGCCATGGTCGCCAGGGTCGAGACGCCAATCATCGGCAGTTCAGCGCCCAGCGCCAGCCCCTGGGCAATGCCGATACCGATGCGAACGCCGGTAAAGCTGCCCGGACCACGGCCATAGGCCAGCGCATCGAGGTCGGTAAGAGAGGTATTGCCCTCGGTGAGGATCATCTTCACCAGAGGCAGGATACGTTGGGTGTGTTCCCGGGGGCACTCTTCGAAATGAGCAAAGGGAGTACCGTCATTCCACAGGGCAACGGAGCAGGCCTCCGTGGCGGTATCGATAGCCAGAATTCGCATGTATTGTCGCGCTCTCGCAGTGGTCAGTCACAAAAAGGGGCGCATTTTAGCACACCCACCAGCAAATTACTGCGTCTGCGACGCGGCAAGGAAACGCACGGCGCGATCGATATCCCGGGTACGTGGCGCCGGCGGCAGGCTGGCGATAAAGGTGGCGCCGTAAGGTCGCATGACCAGGCGGTTATCGCAGATCACCAGCACCCCGCGATCGTCCACGTCACGGATCAGGCGCCCCACTCCCTGCTTAAGAGTAATGACCGCATCCGGAAGCTGCACCTCATCAAACGGATCGCCTCCCCGCAGGCGGCAATCTTCCATCCGCGCCTTCAGCAACGGATCGTCCGGCGACGTAAAGGGCAGTTTGTCGATGATCACCAGCGACAGGGTATCGCCGCGCACGTCGACCCCTTCCCAGAAGCTACTCGTGGCCACCAGCAGGGCATTGCCGTGGCTGACAAACTGCTGCAGCAGCTGGCCTTTGCTGGTTTCCCCCTGCAACAGTACCGGCAGCGTCATGGTGGCGCGGAACTGCTCCGCCAGATCGCGCATCATGGCGTGGGAGGTGCAGAGCATAAAGCAGCGACCATTGTTGGCCTCAATCATCGGCTTAAGCATCGCCGCCAGATGGCGGGCGGCGCCGGGCTGATTAGGCAGCGGCAGGTTGCGCGGCACGCAGAGCAGCGCCTGGGTGGCGTAATCAAACGGGCTCGGCAGCAGCAGGGATTTGGCCTCTGCGATGCCGAGACGTTCGGTGAAATGGTGCAGATCGTCGTTAACCGACAGCGTGGCGGAGGTAAAGATCCAGCTACCCGGCTTCTGCGCCATCACATCCTGGAACTTATCGGCCACGGTGAGCGGCGTCAGCGCGAGGGTGAAATGGCGCGAGTTGCATTCGTACCAGTAGCTGTAGCCGGGCTGGTTAAATTCTTTCAGCCGTTTCAGGCGCGCGCGGTAGAGCGTGGCGCGTTCAAAGGCGGCATCCAGCAGCGCCGAACGGCCGAGGGAGAGCTTCGCCACGTCGTAACAGAGCTCCAGAGCATCATCCAGCAGCAGCAGCGCGCGCTGAATATGCTGATCGGCCAGCAGTTCGCGCAGGTTGCCACGAAAACCCGGATCGCCAAGCTGCATGCGAAAATCCTGCGTACTCTGCGCCAGGCGGTCGGCGCACTTCTGTAGCTGCTGGGTATCTTTCAGTTCGGTGCGGTAGGCGATGGTAAAATCTTTCGCCAGATCCAGCAGCTGGCGGCTGGAGAGCGACTGGCCGAAATACTGGCTGGCGATATCGGGGAGCTGATGGGCTTCGTCGAAGATCAGCACCTCGGCTTCGGGGATCAGCTCGCCAAAACCGCTCTCTTTCACCACCATGTCCGCCAGGAAGAGGTGGTGGTTCACCACCACCACGTCGGCCTCCATCGCCGTTTTACGCGCTTTGACCACAAAACAGTCTTTATAGAGCGGACAGTCGCTGCCCAGACAGTTGTCGTTGGTGCTGGTGACCAGCGGCCAGGCAGGAGAGTCTTCGGCGACGCTGGCGCAGGTACTGATATCGCCATCCTGGGTCTGGTTGGCCCAGCTGCGCAGGATGATCACATCGCTGAGGGTCTGTACCGGCAGATCGCCGCCCGCCAGCGCCTGCTGTTCGAGCCGCTCAATACAGAGATAGTTGGAGCGCCCTTTCAGCAGGGCCAGACGGCCTTTATATTTCAGGGCTTTGGCGACGGTGGGCAGATCGCGGCTGTAGAGCTGATCCTGCAACGCTTTCGAACCGGTGGAGATGATCACCTTTTTCTTCGTGCGCAGCGCTGGCGCCAGATAGGCGTACGTTTTACCGGTGCCGGTCCCCGCCTCTACCACCAGTGGCTGGGCGCTGTCGATCGCCTCGGCTACCGCGTGCGCCATCTGGCGCTGCGGTTCGCGCGGCTTGAAGCCGGGAATTGCCTTTGCTAACTGTCCGTCTGCTGCGAAATCGTCTGCCACTCTGCCCCCTGTAATTTTGCACAGGGATTATGTCAGGCCGATCGTCCTGGCGCCAGTCGAGAGTGACGCAGGCAAAACAATATGGCAGTCTTGCCCGCAGAAAGTCACCATAACGAGGAAACGTGTATGACAATTGTGCGCATTGATGCCGAAGCCCGCTGGTCAGATGTAGTGATCCACAACCAGACCCTCTACTACACCGGCGTACCGGAAAACCTGGATGCCGACGCCTATGAGCAGACCGCCAATACCCTGGCGCAGATTGACGCAGTGCTGGAAAAACAGGGCAGCGACAAATCCCGCATTCTGGATGCGACCATTTTCCTTGCCAGTAAAGAGGATTTTGCGGCGATGAACAAAGCCTGGGACGAGTGGGTGGTGGCGGGTCACGCGCCTGTCCGCTGCACGGTACAGGCGACGCTGATGAAGCCGCAGTATAAGGTTGAGATTAAGATTATCGCTGCGGTGTAAGGGCGTTACTCCTCTTCATCATCCTCAAAACGCGCCACGATCCGCTCGCCGGTATGGGTGGCGCGAAGCTCTTCTGCCACCTGAGAAATTGCCTGCCCGCTGCTCATCCCCTGGGACATCAGCTCCTGTATGCGCTCGACGGCCTTTTGCTGCTGCTCGTGGTTCAGTGAAGGTAAACCTGCAAACATTGTCAACTCCTGCTAAATTATTGGCGCTAATTATTTCACGCTGCCCGGTTGTTTACCACCCATGAACTCGCTATCCCCCACTGTTATGACATTACCGTGGCGTCCTGACGCCGCAGAATTCTGGTTTGCTCCGCTCAGCCATCTGCCGTGGGCCATGCTGCTGCACTCGGGCCATGCGGATCACCCCTACAGTCGCTTTGACATTCTGGTCGCTGACCCGCGCAGCACACTGGTGACGCACGGAGCGGATACGATGATCGACGGGGTTCATTCTGACGCCTGCCCGCTGAGTTTGTTGCAGCAGGCCCTTGATGAGATGGGCCTGCCCTGCACGCCTGACCCGGACCTCCCCTTCCAGGGCGGCGCGCTGGGGCTGTTCGGCTATGACCTTGGCCGCCGCTTCGAAAAGCTGCCGGAACGGGCCTTGCGTGATATCACCCTGGCGGATATGGCGGTGGGCCTGTATGACTGGGCGATAATCGTCGATCACCACAAAGAGCGGGTGTCGCTGGTCTGTCATGGCGATGCACAGGCGCGGCTGGCCTGGCTTGAAGCACAGCGCCCCCCTGAGAACGTACCTGCATTCCGGCTGACCTCCGGCTGGCAGGCCAATATGACCGCGGCGGAGTACCAGGAAAAATTTGAGCGCGTGCAGGCCTTCCTGCACAGCGGCGACTGCTATCAGGTGAATCTGGCCCAGCGTTTCCAGGCCCGCTACGAGGGCGACGAATGGCAGGCGTTTACCCGGCTGAACGCCAACAACCGCGCCCCCTTCAGCGCCTTTTTGCGTCTTGAAGAGGGGGCGATCCTGAGCCTCTCCCCGGAGCGTTTTATTCATCTGGCGGAAGGCACCATTCAGACCCGCCCGATCAAAGGCACTCTGCCGCGCCTGGCGGATGCCGAGGCGGATCGCCAGCAGGCGGAGAAGCTCGCCGCCTCGCCGAAAGACAGAGCCGAGAATCTGATGATTGTCGATCTGATGCGCAATGATATTGGCCGGGTGGCGGAGCCGGGAAGCGTGCGGGTGCCGGAGCTGTTCGTGGTGGAGCCCTTCCCGGCCGTGCATCACCTGGTGAGCACCATCACCGCCCGCCTGCCGCAAGCGCAGACCGCGTGCGATCTGCTGCGCGCCGCGTTTCCCGGCGGGTCGATCACCGGCGCGCCAAAAGTGCGGGCGATGGAGATCATCGACGAACTGGAGCCGCATCGCCGGAACGCATGGTGCGGCAGCATCGGCTATATCAGCCTCTGCGGCGGCATGGATACCAGCATCACCATTCGAACCCTGACGGCGGTGGAGGGGCAGCTCTACTGTTCCGCAGGCGGTGGCATTGTGGCTGACAGCCAGGCCGGGGCGGAATATCAGGAAACGTTTGATAAAGTGAATCGTATTCTGCAACAACTGGAGTGCTAACTGGTGAATATCGACGATCTGACCCTCGACCATTTTTTATCGCGTTTTCAGCTGTTGCGCCCGCAGGTGAACAGCACGTCGCTGAACCAGCGTCAGGCGGCAGTGTTGATCCCGGTGGTGCGCCGGGAGCAGCCGGGCCTGCTGTTGACCCGGCGCTCGGCGAAGCTGCGTAAACATGCCGGTCAGGTGGCCTTTCCCGGCGGCGCGGTAGACAGCACCGACGCCTCATTAATTGCCGCCGCCCTGCGTGAAGCCGAAGAAGAGGTGGCGATCCCGCCGCACAAGGTCGAGGTGATTGGCGTCCTGCCGCCGGTGGACAGCGTCACCGGTTTTCAGGTTACGCCGGTGGTGGGGATTATTCCGCCGGATCTGCACTATCACGCCAGCGAGGACGAAGTGGAGTCGGTCTTTGAAATGCCGCTGGCGGAAGCCCTGCGTCTGGGCCGTTATCATCCGCTCGATATTCATCGCCGTGGCCACGATCATCGGGTGTGGCTCTCCTGGTATGAGCATTATTTTGTCTGGGGCATGACGGCGGGAATAATTCGTGAGCTGGCGCTGCAGATCGGCCTGAAACCTTGACTATACTTTACATTCGCCTCTTTTTTGCGCCTTTGCGATCGGCCTCCCGCTATTAGTTTATCAGGCGTTAATCATTAGTTTAATTCATGTGAATAGTTAAGCTGACGACAGGGTTCCCTCTTACACTATGCGAAGTTATTACATCGTTACTGGAAACCCGGTAACCCTGTCAGGAGTGTTAAAGTGATTAGTATATTCGACATGTTCAAAGTGGGGATTGGTCCCTCTTCTTCCCACACTGTCGGGCCGATGAAGGCCGGTAAACAGTTCGTCGATGACCTGGTCGAAAAAGGATTACTGGATAGCGTTACCCGCGTGGCTGTAGACGTTTACGGTTCACTGTCGCTTACGGGTAAAGGCCACCACACCGATATCGCCATTATTATGGGTCTGGCCGGGAATATGCCGGACACCGTAGATATTGACGCCATTCCGGCGTTTATTCGCGACGTGGAAACGCGCGGTCGTCTGCTGCTGGCGAATGGCCGGCATGAAGTCGATTTCCCGCAGGACGACGGCATGCGTTTTCGCAGCGACAACCTCTCCCTGCATGAAAACGGGATGCAGATCCACGCCTTCAGCGGCGAGAAAGTGGTCTACAGCAAGACCTACTACTCCATCGGCGGCGGCTTTATCGTCGATGAAGAGCATTTCGGCCAGGACGTCACGGGCGACGTAAAGGTGCCTTACCCATTCAAATCGGCGACAGAAATGCTGAATTACTGCAAGGAGACTGGCCTGTCCCTCTCCGGCATGGTGATGCAGAACGAGCTGGCGCTGCACAGCAAGAAAGAGATTGAAGACTATTTCGCCAACGTCTGGCAGACCATGCGCGCCTGTATCGATCGCGGTATGAATACCGAAGGGGTACTGCCTGGCCCACTGCGCGTGCCGCGTCGTGCCTCTGCCCTGCGCCGGATGCTGGTTACGACGGATAAGTACTCCAACGATCCGATGAACGTGGTGGACTGGGTCAACATGTTTGCCCTCGCGGTGAACGAAGAGAACGCCGCCGGTGGCCGCGTGGTGACCGCGCCGACCAACGGTGCCTGCGGGATCGTTCCGGCAGTGCTGGCCTACTACGATCACTTTATCGAATCGGTAAGCCCGGATATCTATATTCGCTACTTCCTCGCCGCAGGCGCGGTGGGTGCGCTGTATAAGATGAATGCCTCCATTTCCGGCGCTGAGGTTGGCTGTCAGGGTGAAGTGGGCGTGGCCTGTTCCATGGCGGCAGCCGGTCTGGCTGAGCTGCTGGGCGCCAGCCCGGAGCAGGTATGCGTGGCCGCCGAGATCGGCATGGAACATAACCTCGGTCTGACCTGTGACCCGGTTGCCGGTCAGGTGCAGGTGCCATGTATTGAGCGTAACGCGATTGCCTCCGTAAAAGCGATCAACGCCTCCCGTATGGCGATGCGCCGTACCAGCGAACCGCGCGTCTCGCTGGATAAGGTGATCGAAACCATGTACGAAACCGGTAAAGATATGAACGCCAAATACCGCGAAACGTCCCGCGGCGGTCTGGCCATTAAGGTGCAGTGCGACTAAGACGCTGAAAGCGCTTCTGCAACTTTCGTCTTTCATGCTTTAAACGCCCATCTGATAGGGATGGGCGAATTTCATCCCCTTTCCTCGTTACCTGAAATAATGCCGACTACACTAGCCAGGTTGCCACGGGCATCTGCGCCAGTGGCTCTTCGGGTGACCGTGGCATGCAAACAACGCACAGGATAATTAAAAATTATCACCGCAAACGGGTAATCGTTTGCCTCCTGCTGTCCCTTTCCACTCTCGTTTGCACGCTAATTATCGGCTTTATTTCACAGCGCAATTTAAATCAGCAGACCACCGTGGCCTTTGTCTCCCATGCTGTCGATACGCTGGATAAGATCCTGCAGCCGCTGGAGACGGGACGCGAGGTGGTACAACCGCTTATCGGCCTGCCCTGCGTGGAGGTCAACTTTTTACTGCGCAAGCACGCCGCCTCCCTGCAAACCGTGCGCTCAATCGGCCTGATTAAAGACGGCATTCTCTATTGCTCAAGCATGTTCGGTGACCGCGATATCCCCATCAGCCAGTTTCAGCCCCTGCTGCCCGCCGCGCAGCCCTTACTGCTCCTGACCACAGACCAGCCGCTGATGAAAGGCAGCCCGGTGCTGATCCAATGGTATCCGGCGCCCGGCCAGAGTGAGGATGGCATCATGGAGATTGTGAATATCGATCTTATCGCCCGGATGCTGCTGGAGCCCCAGCTGCCGCTCATCAGCGACGTTAACCTCAGCGTCGGCGGTAAGTACCTGAACCATGAGCGCCAGCTTTCGGACAGGCTGGTGACAGACGCTGGCGACAACGTTTACCAGCAGGCTTCCCTCAACTTTCCTTTCATCATCACCGTCAACGGCCCGGGGCTGACCGCGCTGGCGCTGAAAAATCTGCCGTCGCAGCTGCCGCTGGCGGTGATATTCAGCATGCTGGTGGGGTATATCGCCTGGCTTGCCACCGCCAGTCGCATGAGCTTTACCCGGGAGATCAACTTTGGCCTGGCCTCCGGTGAGTTTGAGCTCTTTTGCCAGCCGCTGATCGATGCCAAAAAACAGGATTGCGTCGGCGTGGAAATTCTTCTGCGCTGGAATAATCCGCGGCAGGGGTGGATCGCCCCGGATATTTTTATTCCGCTGGCGGAGGAGCATAACCTGATTGTCCCCCTCACCCGCTACGTGCTTATTGAAACCGTCCGTCATCTGGCGATGTTTCCTACCGCGCCGGGCTTTCATATTGGGATTAACGTCGCAGCCAGCCATTTCCGTGACGGCACTCTGCTTCACGACCTGAATCGCGTCTGGTTCAGCGCCGAGCCCGCGCAGCAGCTGGTCATTGAATTAACCGAGCGCGATACCCTGCTGGAGATGGACTACACCATGGTAGAGGCGTTACATCAGAAAGGGGTGAAGCTGGCGATTGACGATTTTGGTACCGGGAGCAGTTCGCTTTCGTGGCTGGAGAAACTCAATCCGGAAGTGCTGAAAATTGATAAATCTTTTACCGCCGCCATCGGCACGGATGCCGTCAACTCAACGGTGACAGACATTATTATCGCCCTGGCTCAGAGACTGAATATTGAACTGGTGGCTGAAGGGGTGGAAACCCGCGACCAGGCGAGCCATCTGCGCCTGCACGGGGTGGATATCCTTCAGGGATTTTTGTACGCGCGGCCGATGCCACTGCGGGATTTCCCGCAGTGGCTGGCGGAGAGTTCCCCTCCGCCAGCCTCTCATAACGGCGATATGATGCCGTCGGCTCCGTAATTACTCTTCTTCGTCGTGGGCGGACTGTTCTTTAACAATGCGCACCAGATCAACGCGGTAATCGTTGGCGGTCACGATGGTTATCTTCAGCGGCGGCAGCTCAAGCACATCACCGGCTCGCGGAATTTGACCGTTCACGGCAATCACCAGACCGGCCACCGTCGCGATATCTTCATCGTGGTTGGTCAGGTGTTCCAGCCCCAGCGTATGTTGCAGGGCGTGCAGATCCGTGGTGCCTTTGACCAGCCAGCCATCATTATCGTTAACGATCTCCGGCGTTTCGTCGGCATCCGGGAACTCACCGGCAATCGCTTCAAGAACATCCAGCGGCGTAACCAGACCCTGCACCACGCCAAACTCGTTGGTCACGATGACAAAGCTACCCCGGGCACGGCGCAGTACGCCAAGCAGGTTGATCGGGTCGAGCGTTTCCGGCACCACGATAGCAGGCGATGCGGCGGCAATGGCCTCAACGTCCACGCCCTCTTCCAGTGCCACCAGCATCTCTTTGGCACGAACCACGCCGATGATCTCATCCAGCTCGCCGCGACACACCGGGAACAGGCTGTGCGGAGAGGAGAGCAGCTGCTGGCGGATTTCCGTCACGCTCAGTCTGGCATCGACCCAGCTGATTTCACCGCGCGGGGTCATGATGCCGCGCAGGGAACGCGAGGCCAGGGACAGCACGCCGTTAATCATATAGCGCTCTTCTTCAACAAAGGCGCCTTCCGGAACCGGCACCGGGACATGGTTATCGCTGTCCTGCTGTGCTTTGGCTTCGCGGCGGCCACCCATCAGACGCAAAATCGCATCAGCGGTCCGGGCACGCAGCGGCTGGTTCGACTGCTGGCGAATAAAGTTGCGACGGGCAATCTGGTTAAACAGCTCTATAATGATGGAGAAACCAATTGCGGCGTACAGATAGCCTTTCGGAATATGGAAGCCGAAACCTTCTGCCACCAGGCTCAGACCGATCATCAGCAGGAAGCTCAGACAGAGCACCACCACGGTCGGATGCTGGTTAACGAATCGCGTCAACGGCTTCGAGGCGAGTAGCATCACCGCCATCGCGATAATCACGGCCGCCATCATCACCGGCAGATGATTCACCATACCGACAGCGGTAATGACCGCGTCGAGGGAGAAGACCGCGTCCAGTACCACGATTTGCAGTACCACTACCCAGAAGCTGGCATAGCCTTTACCGTGTCCGTCGTCGTGCTGGCGGTTTTCCAGCCGTTCATGGAGCTCGGTTGTGGCTTTGAAGAGCAGGAATATCCCCCCCAGCAGCATGATCAGGTCGCGCCCTGAGAAGGTGAAGTTGAAGGCAGTGAACAGCGGTTGCGTAAGCGTAACCATCCATGAGATCACCGACAGCAGCGCAAGACGCATAATCAGCGCCAGCGACAGACCGATTAAACGTGCTTTATCACGTTGTTTAGGTGGAAGTTTATCCGCAAGGATCGCGATAAACACGAGGTTATCGATACCGAGAACGATCTCAAGTACCACCAGCGTGAGCAATCCTACCCAGATTTGCGGGTCCATTAAGAATTCCATGACAAGCTCCTGCTAAAGGAATGGCAAAACGGCGCCGCGAAAAGGTCGGGCGAAGCGGTAAAGAACGTAAACAGTGAGTGGCGCGAATCGCCGATAAGGCTGGCCAGAGCTGGCCGGGTGTGTGACTGGCGTCGGTGACGGTCCATACAGTGGGCTACTGCCCCATACTCCTGACAATTAAACGGATGGTAAACATATCAGAGACCTGAGCTCTTTGGCAAAGATTTACTTTCCTTTGCAAACAGATGTTTCCGTGCTTTTTTTGATCACAGAAATATCTCATTGGCTTAGGCTAAATTACGGATCTTCATCACATAAATTATTTTTTCGATGTCTAAAATAAATCGCGTAAGTCTTAGTTAATTGAACTCTAACCCTTATCTGAATCGATTCGTTCTTTCGAAGATGATCTCTAATGCTCCTCTCACCCGGGGGCATTAACGATAATAAAAGGAGGTAGCAAGTGACTATTGCTATTGTTATAGGCACACATGGTTGGGCTGCAGAGCAGTTACTTAAAACCGCAGAAATGCTTTTAGGCGAACAGGAAAACGTCGGTTGGATCGATTTCGTTCCCGGTGAAAATGCTGAGACGCTGATAGAAAAATATACCGCTCAACTGGCAAATCTGGATACCAGTAGCGGCGTGCTGTTCCTTGTTGATACCTGGGGCGGCAGTCCATTTAACGCGGCAAGCCGCATTGTGGTTGATAAAGAGCAGCATGAGGTTGTTGCCGGGATTAACATCCCCATGCTGGTCGAAACGCTGATGGCCCGTGACGACAATCCAAGCTTTGACGAGCTGGTTGCCCTGGCTGTCGAAACCGGTCGTGAAGGCGTGAAAGCGCTGAAAGCGAAACCTACAGAAAACGTCGCTCCGGCGGCGGCCCCTGCCCCGGCTGCTGCCCCGAAAGCCGCCGCCCCGCTTAAGCCGATGGGTCCGAACGATTACATGCAGATTGGCCTGGCGCGTATCGACGACCGTCTGATTCACGGCCAGGTGGCTACCCGCTGGACCAAAGAGACCAACGTCCAGCGCATCATTGTGGTCAGCGATGAAGTCGCCGCTGATACGGTTCGTAAAACTCTCCTTACCCAGGTGGCCCCGCCGGGCGTAACCGCGCACGTGGTGGATGTCGCCAAGATGATCCGCGTTTACAACAACCCGAAATATGCGGGTGAGCGTGTGATGCTGCTGTTTACCAACCCAACGGACGTCGAACGTATTGTTGAGGAAGGGGTAAAAATCACCTCCGTGAACATCGGTGGTATGGCTTACCGTCAGGGCAAAACGCAGGTGAACAATGCGGTGTCGGTGGACGAAAAAGATATCGAAGCGTTCAGGAAACTTAACGATCGCGGGATCGAGCTTGAAGTCCGTAAAGTCTCTACCGACCCGAAACTGAAAATGATGGATCTGATCAGCAAAGTGGCGAAATAAGCCGGCGCTGGTTGACAAATTTCACACTTAAGTCTGTTAAAGCTATAGGAGAAGTACAATGGAGATTACCACTCTTCAGATTGTGCTGGTGTTCATCGTCGCGTGTATAGCGGGTATGGAATCCGTACTAGATGAATTTCAGTTTCACCGTCCGCTGGTCGCCTGTACGTTAATCGGCGCCGTTCTCGGCGATATGAAAACCGGTATCATCATCGGTGGTACCCTGGAAATGATCGCCCTGGGCTGGATGAACATCGGCGCGGCCGTTGCGCCGGATGCGGCTCTCGCCTCCATCATCTCTACCGTGCTGGTCATCGCCGGCCATCAAAATATCGGTGCCGGTATCGCGCTGGCTATCCCACTGGCTGCAGCAGGCCAGGTTCTGACCATCATCGTGCGTACTATCACCGTTGCATTCCAGCATGCGGCAGATAAGGCGGCGGAGAATGGCAACCTGACGGCGCTGTCGTGGATCCACGTCTCGTCCCTGTTCCTGCAGGCCATGCGTATCGCTATCCCGGCGGTTATCGTGGCAATCTCCGTCGGTACCAGCGAAGTCCAGGGTATGCTGAACGCCATTCCTGAAGTGGTCACCAGCGGTCTGAACATTGCAGGCGGCATGATCGTGGTCGTCGGTTATGCGATGGTCATCAACATGATGCGCGCAGGCTACCTGATGCCGTTCTTCTATCTCGGCTTCGTTACCGCGGCCTTCACCAACTTCAACCTGGTGGCACTGGGTGTGATTGGTGCGGTAATGGCTATCCTCTACATCCAGCTCAGCCCGAAATATAACCGCGTAGCCGGTAGTGCACAGGTTGCTGGTAATAACGATCTCGATAACGAACTGGACTAGCAGGTGAGCGAAATGGTTGATATGACTAAAACTACCCCTCAGAAAAAACTGACTTCGGGTGATATTCGTGGCGTGTTCATCCGTTCAAACCTGTTCCAGGGTTCATGGAACTTCGAACGTATGCAGGCGCTGGGCTTCTGCTTCTCTATGGTACCGGCAATCAAACGTCTGTATCCCGAGAACAACGAAGCGCGTCGTCAGGCGATTAAACGTCACCTGGAATTCTTCAACACCCATCCTTACGTCGCAGCGCCGGTTCTGGGCGTAACGCTGGCGATGGAAGAGCAGCGTGCTAACGGCGCAGAGATTGACGATGGTGCCATCAACGGTATCAAAGTGGGTCTGATGGGGCCGCTGGCGGGCGTAGGTGACCCGATCTTCTGGGGTACCGTGCGTCCGGTCTTCGCCGCGCTCGGTGCGGGTATCGCCATGAGCGGCAGCCTGCTGGGTCCTCTGCTCTTCTTTATCCTGTTTAACGTGGTACGTCTGGCAACCCGCTACTACGGCGTGGCCTATGGCTACCGTAAGGGCGTGGATATCGTCCAGGATATGGGCGGCGGCTTCCTGCAGAAACTGACTGAGGGGGCGTCAATCCTCGGCCTGTTTGTCATGGGGGCGCTGGTTAACAAGTGGACGCACGTTAACATCCCGCTGGTGGTGTCAACCATCACCGGTCAGGATGGTCAGACCCGTGTGACCACCGTGCAAACCATTCTTGACCAGCTGATGCCGGGCCTGGTACCGCTGCTGCTGACCTTCGCCTGTATGTGGCTGCTGCGAAAAAAGGTCAATGCGCTGTGGATCATCGTCGGCTTCTTCGTTATCGGTATCGTCGGTTACGCTATCGGTCTGCTGGGTCTGTAATTTTTTTGTGAATACACCGGGGGCATGAACGCCCCCGTTTTTTTATCCGGAGGATGAATGACGGTCACGGACATCGTACTGGTTGTCTTTATTGTTGCCCTTCTGGCGTATGCCCTCTACGACGAATTGATCATGCCCCGCCGCAACGGCGCGACGTTGCTCTCAATCCCCCTTCTGCGCCGCGGTCGCGTTGATGCCATCATCTTTACCGGTCTGCTGCTGATCCTTATCTATAACAACGTGATGAGCCAGGGGGCATTACTGACCACATGGTTATTATCTGCCCTGGCATTAATGGGGTTTTACCTGTTCTGGATCCGGGCGCCGAAAATAATCTTCAAATCCACTGGATTCTTTTTCGCCAATGTCTGGATAGAATATAACCGCATTAAAGAGATGAATTTATCAGAAGACGGCGTGCTGGTGATGCAATTAGAGCAGCGACGTTTGCTTATCCGGGTAAGAAATATTGACGATCTGGAGAAGATATACAAATTATTGGTTAAGACTCAATAAGATAAAAAAATAGCACTGGCTATATTTCGCTATGCTTTTCACAGTGTTATATAGCCAAAGCTATATTATTACGCGACATTTACGGGCTATTATTAACGTTATCTTCACATCAATTTCTAAATGAAAATCGTTATCAAAAACCAATCTGAATAATACTCCCCTGTAGTTGTTTTATATTCTCAAAATATGTTAAGGTTGCGCCCGTCGTTGGGGAGTAGCCGATTTCCGGTTTACCGGAAATGTACGTGTCAACATACTCGTTGCAAAACGTGGCACGTACGGATTTTTCTGCACAGCAGAAGGATCAGGCGAGACCATAGACGCATCGACTGCTGTTTACTGGGGGCAGTGATGTGTCATATGGATATCCCCGGTCTGGACGCGCTGATGAACCTCTCTGCAACACTTCTCCTGGCCTTTGGCATGTCGATGGATGCATTCGCCGCTTCCATGGGCAAAGGCGCCACGCTGCATAAACCTAAGTTCTCTGAAGCCCTGCGTACCGGTCTTATCTTTGGTGCTATCGAAACCCTGACCCCGCTGATTGGCTGGGGGCTGGGGATGCTCGCCAGCCAGTTCGTGCTGGAGTGGAACCACTGGATCGCCTTTATACTTCTGACCTTCCTCGGCGGACGTATGGTTATCGAAGGCATTCGGAATGATGTCGAGGACGATGAGCCGATTCAGCGTCACGGCTTCTGGCTGCTGGTGACAACCGCTATAGCTACCAGTCTGGATGCGATGGCGGTCGGCGTCGGCCTGGCTTTCCTGCAGGTCAACATCATTGCCACCGCGCTGGCGATTGGCTGCGCGACCTTTATTATGTCTACCCTGGGCATGATGATTGGCCGTTTTATTGGCCCGCTGTTAGGGAAACGCGCCGAGATCCTCGGCGGTATCGTCTTGATCGGCATTGGCGCACAAATTATGTGGAGCCACTTCGCCGGTTAACTGACTCGCTGCCAGCAGTGGATACTAAAATCGGTCTGGCAGCTGAAATGCGTCTGTTTTGCCAGCGCCTCCCACACCTCCGGCTTTGCCCGCCATGCAAACGGGGTCATCTGCAAAAGCGCTACCGCCTCTTTTCCAGTCACTGACATGTTATAGGCCAGCGACAGCGCCTCTTTCAGGGCAAAACCCTCCAGCTGCTCCGAATGCGGCGCATGCAGCAGAACTTCACTGTAAATCAGCCCTTTCAGCTCCATCAGGTGACGCGGTCCTGGCGTCACGGTGATCACCCAGCCGCCCTCTTTTACCACCCGCGCCAGCTCCTCGCCTTTGCAGGGGGCGTAGATGCGGACTACCGCATCCATACTGTTCTCTTCAAAAGGCAGACGATGGCTGGAGGCCACACAGAACGTCACCTCTGAATAGCGTTTAGCCGCCGCGCGGATGGCAGATTTTGAGACATCCAGACCAAAGGTGGTCGCGCCCTTTTCCTGCGCGGTTTGGGCAAAGGCCGATGTGTAATAGCCTTCGCCACAGCCAATATCAAGCAGCGAGGTCGCGCCATCCGGCAGCAAGGCCGCCAGCTTACCGGCTACCTCGTCACGCAGGGGCTGATAGTGCCCGGCATCGAGAAAGGCTCTGCGCGCCTGCATCATCTCTGCACTGTCGCCCGGATCGCGCGATCGCTTGTGCTGGACCGGCAGCAGATTGACATAGCCCTCTTTCGCCATATCGAACCGATGCCCCTGTGGGCAGGCGTAACTTTTATCCGCATGGGCGAGCGGCGCGTGGCAAAGAGGACAGCAGAATGTCATGGGAACTCCGGGCAATCATAAAGGGCGAAAGTGTACCGCTAATCGCCGTGCTATAAAACGGCCTTAACGCATTACGATGAGGTGGCTGGAATCGGCCGGGAGTCCATCCGGCTTGATGTTTTCAATACGCAGCACGTCACCCATAATCTGGCTGAATACCGGTGCTGAAACCGCCCCGCCGTAATAGGCGCCGTTTTGCGGATCGTTAATGACCACCGCCAGGGCAAATACAGGGCGGCTGGCCGGTGCGACGCCGGCGGTGTAGGCCACATATTTGTCGACATAATTACCGCCATCGTCGATTTTCTTCGCGGTGCCGGTTTTCACCGCCACCCGGTAGTCACGCACCGCGGCTTTGATGCCGCCCCCACCCGGCAGGGCCACGCTTTCCATCATGTGCTCCACCTCCTGCACAATCGACGCGGGCATCACCTGGGTACCGATAACCGGCGGATCGATGCGGGTGATAGAGAGTGGACGCTCCAGGCCATAGCTGCCGATGGTGGCGTAGACGTGGGCGAGCTGCAACGGCGTGACCATCAGGCCGTAGCCGAAGGCAAAGGTGGCGCGATCGAGCTGGCTCCAGAATTTACGCTCCGGTAACAAGCCGCTGCTCTCCCCCGTCAATCCGAGACCGGTGGAACGACCAAAACCAAACCCGTGGTAGGTATCCAGCAGCCGCTGGATCGGCATCGCCAGCGACAGGCGCGACACACCCGTGTCGCTCGATTTTTGCAGAATGCCGGTCAGCGTCAGCTCCGGGTAGTAACCGACGTCGCGGATACGGTGTCCGGCCAGGGTATAAGGATGGGTGTCGATCACGCTGTCTGGCTGCACCAGCCCCTGCTGCAGGGCGGTCATCAGCACCAGCGGCTTAACGGTAGAGCCGGGTTCAAAGGTGTCGCTGATGGCACGATTACGAAAATCATTCAGCGTGGCACCCTCGCGGTTATTGGGATTGAAATCCGGGTAGTTGGCCATCGCCAGGATCTCCCCAGTCTGGATGTTGATCAGCACCGCTGCCCCCGACTCCGCTTTATTCCAGGCGACAGCATTGTCCAGCGCATCTTCCGTAATCGTCTGCAGCCGTTCATCAATGCTTAACTGGATGTTGTGCGCCGGAACGGGCGGTACTTCGGTAATATTTTCGATCACGCGTCCGTAGCGATCCTCACGCACGCGGCGCAGACCGGGTTTGCCGGTGAGCTGGGCATTAAAACTTTTCTCGATCCCTTCGATGCCCTGACCGTCGATATTGGTAAAGCCGATCAGGTTAGCTGCCACGTGTCCGGCCGGGTAAAAACGGCGCGACTCATCACGCAGGCTGATACCAGGCAGCCGGAGTTTAGCGATCCACTGGGCCTGAGCCGGATCCACCTGGCGGGCCAGATAGATAAAACGGCCATGTGGATTGCTGTTGATGCGTGCCGCAAGCGTGGGGAGCGACAGATGCAATGCACTAGCTAATGCCTGCCAGCGCGTGTCAAAACCCACTCCCCCTTTTGCCAGCACCGTTTTCGGATCCGCCCACACGGCCCGCACCGGCACACTCACGGCCAGCGGTCTCCCCTCCCTGTCCATAATCATCCCTCTGGGGGCATTGATGGCGACCTCGCGCAGGGAGCGCATATCCTCCTGCTTAACCAGCGGATCGGGTTTAACGATCTGCAACCAGGCGACACGACCAAGAAGAAAGAGAAGGCTGCCTAAAATCACCAGACAGAGGAGAGCAAAACGTAACGGGGTGAAGTTTGCTGCGGGATTGACGGGTTTCTTTTTCACCAGGGCTCCAGGGCTGAGTAACAACGCCCTGATTTAACGGCAAATTTGAGCCGCGAGGGTGAAAACAATGCTAATACTCTCGCAGCTTTGAAACAAACTGCTAACAGCGACGCATGTGGTAACACTTTGAAAAATATCCATTAAAAAGCCCCGCACAGGCGAGGCTTTAAATCTCTGCAACTGAAACGTCGTGACGCTTCAGATCAGGCAGGGGTTCGATCAGATAGCGGTTACGTTAACAGCAGCCGGACCTTTCTGGCCGTCCTGAATTTCGAACTCAACGTTCTGGCCTTCAGCCAGAGTTTTGAAGCCGTTACCCTGGATTGCAGAGAAATGTACGAATACATCTTTGCTGCCGTCAGCAGGAGTAATGAAACCAAAACCTTTAGACTCGTTGAACCACTTAACTTGACCTTTGATCTTTGCCATTTGCAAAATTCCTTAGAATGTTTTCTTAGCCCGCGGGCATTAACTGAGATAAAACTGAGACATTACTGCATGAGGCACTAATATAAGGTTCGGCAGAGAAGCGGTATTCAACGACAACGTGTTTACTCAGGACTTCTTTACTGAAAATGCCACACATAAACAGAACTGTACCTCGTTTGACCCAAACCGTGTTATCACATACAACTTAAATAATGGCAAGCCATTTTTAAAGGTGTCTCGATCAGCCGCACAAATTCCGAGACTGACTTGCCACAATCTGCACAGTAATGCACGTTCAGTGTATACCAGACCAAAATGTTGCCTGCCCAGTCGCTGTCAGGATAAGCGCTGTTATCAAAGACTTTTTTACATTAGCTCAATAACTTCATATCGTCCAGCAAGCGCGCCAGAATTTCTGTGGTCGCTATTTCATTTAGAACTTTTCGTGAAAAGTTATGCTGAATTGATCGTAACGACAAGGGATTGTTTCAGGAAAAAAACATTGTATATCGGTTCGCTTGTTTAAGTTATATACACCTAAACCGGTAATCCGCTATGCACCAAAATAATGATATTTTTATGAACCTGCCTCAAAAAAAGGCAATCAAAACGTTTCGATTAAAATAAAATATGACAACCGTCGATTTAATAAAAAATATTCGCTAATTGAACAAGTATTCGTTTACAAGGATAAATATTGACCAATGCGCAGCGGATGAAAGTTATCGCTGCGCGGGGATAACTCTGCCAGTGCCTGCGCGAGCTCTCTGACAGGCTCATCCAGTGATTCATCCGCCAGTTCAAAGACACCCCAGTGGATCGGGATCGCCAGCGGCATGCCCAGCTGTTGCCAGAGCTTCACCGCCGCCTGCGGATCCATATGATGAATCGACATGAACCAACGTGGTGCATAGGCTCCGACAGGTATGGCAGCGGCATCCACTTTTCCCAGTCGCTCCGGAATGGTTAACAGTTCCGGGGTATAACCGGTATCGCCGCTAAACCAGAAGCGCTGCTGCTCGCTCTCAAAGACCCAGCCACACCATAACGAGCGATCGCGATCCCAGAGGCTACGCATGCTCCAGTGCTGTGCCGGCACGGCGGTAAACACCAGCCCTTCAAAAACATAGCTTTGCCACCAGTCCAGTTCAATAACCTGTTTCGCCCCGCGGCGGCGGCACCACGCCCCAAGACCTAAAGGCACAAAAAAGGTCAGCTGCGGAAAACGATGCACAAGCTGGCGCACCGTGGCCGAGTCCAGGTGATCGAAATGGTTATGGGAAATAACAACAGCATCAAGGACTGGAAGCGCCGCGACACTCATCACCGGAGGCGTTTTTCGTATCGGTCCGGCAAACAGCACCGGCGAGGCGCGCCGGGAAAAGACCGGATCGGTAAGGATATATTTTCCGTTCAGGCGTAGCAGCAGGCTGGCGTGGCCCAGCCACCAGACACCATCTTCTTCCAGGGTGTTAAGCGTAACGGGTTGCCACCACTGGCGGATAAAGGCGTCATAGCCTTCTGAAGGGGGTTTTGGCAACCCGGCGGCTTTTCGCGCCTTGCGCCAGCGTTCAACATCGCCGGGTTGACGAACAGGGGCATCCGGATTGCGGAAACCCTGCGGGGTATGGTGTGCAAGGGAGGGATTATACCAGGGATTACGCCAGGGATTACGCCAGGCCATACATACCTCCCCTGACCGATTAGCGTTCGGCTACCAGACGAATAAAGTCATCGTCCTGGCTCTTAGCCGTCTCTTCTGGCGCTTTTGGTACCTCTTTCTCTTCCGGCTCATTGGCTTCGCACAGGCGACGCAGCAGTACATTCTGTCGTTTCTGCAGGTCGACTAACTTCTCTAGCAGTTCGATCTGCTCGTTGGTACGGGAGCTCGCGCGATTGACAAAAAACCACAGCACCAGACCCGCAACCAGCAGTACGATCGAGATCGCCAGAGATGCCACGCTGAACATCCCGGAATATACTAACTCACCCATTTCACTCCCCCATAAAAGCGCCTATTTTACCACTCGCGTTAAGGAAGGAAATCACTTGCGATAAAAATGACAACTACCAGGGGATAAACTTATTGATAGAACAAATACCGCTAAAGAACTGTACATCCTGGTCGCACATCACATTGATGGTCTGCGTCCAAAGTAAAACACAGGCCACTAACACTAAGACCAGAATAACCCAGCGTATTTTCTTCACTCCACTCTCCGTACCGTAACTGCCTGATGCCAGGTTATCATGCGCAACTTAAACCATGCCTAACTGTAACGCGAAGGCGATGCTTTCGGAATCATAGACTTGTTAAAGTAAGTGTATCGATTACGCTAAGCGGCAGTTATTCAAAAAATGAGGTAATGATGCGCTTTTTTATTCGCACATTGATTGTTATAGCACTGGTCTGGACGGGTATACTGCTCGCAGGCTACGGTGTCTTGATCGGCAGTAAAGAGAATGCGGGCGGGCTCGGGATCCAGTGCCAGTATCTCACCGCGCGCGGCGTCAGCACGGCGCAGTATATTCATTCAGACAGCGGTATTATCGGCCTCTCTCGCTGCCCGCTCCTGCGAAAGAGCGAGACAGTGATCGATAACGGCTGATCCCTTGCATAAAAAAACGCCGCCATAAGGCCGCGTTTTTTTATCGCGCTTTCAATCAGAACGGATAGTCGTTGTAACCCATCTGTTCAGAAATCTTACGCGCCGCTGTGTGCAGCATTTCAACATACTCGTGCAGATGCTCTTCAGAGAAACGCAGCGTCGGGAAGGAGATACTCAGGCCGGCAATGACCACACCGAAACGATCAAATACCGGAACGCCGATGCAGCGCAAGCCTTCTTCCTGCTCCTGGTTATCTTCGCCATAACCTTGTTCACGGACTTTATCCAGCACCTGCAACAGCTCTTCGGTGGTGGTAATGGTGCGCTCAGTGCTGCGTTTGTACTCCACGTTCTCGAGGATCTGCTTCACTTCATCACGGTCGCGCCATGCCAGCAGAACTTTACCGATAGCGGTACTGTAGAGCGGGTTGCGGCGGCCAATGCGTGAGTACATACGCAGGTTATACATGGAATCAATTTTATGGATATAGACGATACTGTCTTCATCCAGCGCCCCCAGGTGCACCGTCTCTTTCGTCAAACGGGAGAGTTCGCGCATCTGAATATCCGCGCTGCGGATCAGATCGACGTTCTGCAGCGCACGAGCGCCCAGTTCAAATAACTTCAGGGTCAGGGAGTACTTTTCGGACTCGCCCTCCTGAGCAACATAACCCAGTGATTTCATGGTCTGTAAAAAGCGATAAACGGTGCTTTTTGACATCATTACACGCTGGGACAGCTCAGTAATACCGATTTCGCGCTCTTCACCAAGCGCCTGCAGGATGCCGAACACCTTTAACACGGATGAAACAGAATCTGGCTGTTTATCCAAATCCGCGATTGCCATTAATCACCTCAACGCAAGTGTTTTATAAAATTCAGAACCGGTTTTTATTATAAATTCGCTCCGGCGTTGCTGCAATCAATCCTGGCTTACCTGGTTACAAATCTGCGACACACAACAGAAATAACAGTGATAATATCCTTACCCTGTTAATAATAACCTCCAATGCTAATTAATTTTCATGACGACTCTCCCCAAAGACGGCCTGCCGCTGCCGCAACGTTATGGTGCCATTGCAACCATTATTATCGGTATTTCAATGGCTGTACTGGATGGCGCTATCGCCAATGTCGCCCTGCCAACCATTGCCAGCGACCTGAATGCCTCCCCGGCCAGCTCAATCTGGATTGTTAACGCCTACCAGATAGCCATTGTTATCTCGCTGCTCTCGTTCTCGTTCCTCGGGGATATGTTTGGCTACCGCCGGGTTTATCAGTGCGGGCTGGCGGTATTTACGCTGACCTCCCTTTTCTGCGCCCTTTCAGATACGCTGCACATGCTGACGCTGGCGCGTATCATGCAGGGGTTCGGCGGTGCGGCGCTGATGAGTGTGAATACCGCGTTGATCCGTCTTATCTATCCTCAGCGACATCTGGGCCGGGGGATGGGGATCAACTCCTTTATTGTTGCCGTGTCGTCTGCGGCGGGCCCAACTATCGCCGCAGCGATCCTCTCGGTCGCGTCCTGGCAGTGGCTATTTTTAATTAACGTTCCACTTGGGATCGTGGCGTTGCTGTTCGCCCTGCGTTTTTTACCGGCCAATGGCGCGAAAAGCAGCATGCCAAAATTCGATCTTCCGAGCGCGGTGATGAACGCCCTCACCTTTGGCCTGCTGATCACCGCCCTGAGCGGCTTCGCTCAGGGACAGTCGCTGATGCTGATTGCGGGCGAGGTCGTGGCGCTGCTGGTGGTAGGCTTCTTCTTCGTGCGTCGCCAGCTGGCACTGCCGGTGCCGTTACTGCCGGTAGATCTGCTGCGTATTCCGCTCTTCTCCCTCTCTATCTGCACCTCTATCTGCTCCTTCTGCGCACAGATGCTGGCGATGGTTTCTCTGCCCTTCTTCCTGCAAAGCGTGATTGGCCGCTCGGAAGTGGAAACGGGCCTGCTGTTAACGCCCTGGCCTCTGGCGACCATGGTAATGGCTCCGCTGGCGGGCCATCTGATTGAGCGGGTACATGCGGGGTTACTGGGCGCGCTGGGACTGGTGGTGATGGCGACAGGTCTTTTCGCTCTCGCCCTGCTGCCTGCGGCACCTCACGATCTGGATATTATCTGGCGGATGGTGCTGTGCGGGGCGGGCTTTGGCCTGTTTCAGTCACCGAATAACCATACCATTGTTACGGCAGCGCCTCGCCACCGCAGCGGCGGCGCCAGTGGGATGCTGGGCACTGCCCGCCTGCTGGGACAGAGTACCGGCGCGGCACTGGTGGCGTTGATGTTCAACCTGGCCGGACAAAGCGGCACGCATCTGGCGCTGTTGACCGCCGGCACGCTGGCCACCGTCGCGGCCATCATCAGCGGGTTGCGGGTGACCCAGCCTCATTCACAGCCATAAAAAAAGCGCGTCTTTGGACGCGCTTTTTTATTAGCAAACCGAGGCCGTTATTTCAGGTATTCACCGTTACGCAGCGCTGCGATACGCTTATCCAGCGGCGGGTGAGACATAAACAGCTCGCTCAGGGATTTTGATTTACCGTTGATGCAGAATGCCATCATGCTTGAGGCTTCCTGCGGTTCATAGCTGGTTTTCAGACGCTGCAGCGCAGCAATCATCTTCTCGCGTCCCACCAGTTTGGCTGAACCCGCATCCGCATGGAATTCACGGTGACGGGAGAACCACATGGTGATGATGCTTGCCAGAATACCAAATACCAGCTCCAGCACCATAGAGACCGCGAAGTAGATCAGTGGGTTACCGTTACTTGATTCGCCTTCCTCACGATCGCCCCCCATAAAGCCTGCGGCAATCTGGGCAATAATACGCGAGATAAAGATAACGAAGGTGTTCACGACACCCTGAATCAGGGTCATGGTCACCATATCGCCGTTCGCAATGTGGCTGATCTCGTGGGCGATAACCGCTTCGGCTTCATCACGGCTCATGTTCTGCAACAGGCCGGTACTCACCGCAACCAGAGAGGCGTCGCGACGCGCGCCGGTGGCGAAGGCGTTGATATCCGGCGCGTGATAGATCGCCACCTGCGGCATGGCGATACCCGCCTGACGGGACTGGTTAGCAACGGTGGTCATCAACCACTGTTCCATATCGTTACGCGGTTGCTCAATAACCTCGCCGCCAACGGACTTAAGTGCCATCCACTTGGACATCAGCAGTGAGATAAAGGAGCCACCAAAACCAAACAGCAGCGCCATAATTAACAAACCCTGAACGCTGCTCGACTGAATTCCTGTCAGGCTGAGCACCAGCCCGAATACCACCATGACCGCCAGGTTGGTGAGCAGGAAGAGCGCGATTCGCATCATAATATTCTTTTAACCTCAGTTTAACAAAACGCACTATGCGATTACCCACATCGTATGGGTATTCCGTATATTTTCAAGGATTGCAGCGGCGTAAGTCACCAGAAAGACACAACTTTACACAATAAAAGGAATGCCTGACGGCAGGATGCTGTTAACAAAAAAACAGGCACAATTTCTTGTGCCTGTCAGGGGAGATTATTTAGCCGGAGCGGGATTCCCGGCTGGCTTATCTTTTTCCAGTTTCGCCAGATCGATAGCGATTTTTACCGTCTCATCAAGATAGGGATCTGGCTCCTGATAATCCTTCGGCAGGTCATCCAGTTTTTTGAGGGCTGGCTTTCCTTCGCGTTTGAAGCGGTCGTTGATCCGCGCCAGACGCGTTGCATCATCCTCTTCGTTCTCTTTCAGACGCTGCGCGTAGTTCAGAGAGACGATATTGCGTTTCGCCTTCAGGGCGTTAAAGCGGGCAATATCTTTGATGATGTACTGGAACTCAGGATCTTTGGCAATGCGATCGTCATGCTGCTTCAGCAGCGCCGGACCAAACGGAGTCATGTCGCCCGACTTCACGAAGGTGGCAGCGTTTACGCTATCCCACGGCAACGCGTTATCTTCAAACTTCTCACCTGTTTCGGTCTCTTCGTTGCCCGTCGGCATGATGATATCCGGAGTCACGCCTTTACGCTGGGTACTGCCGCCATTCACGCGGTAGAACTTCTGAATGGTGTACTGCACCGAGCCCAGCGCTGGCCATTCCGGACGCAGCATCTGATCGTAAATACGGTTCAGGGAGCGATACTGCTGTACCGTACCCTTACCGAAGGTCGGTTCGCCAACAATCAGCGCGCGGCCATAATCCTGCATGGCGGCAGCAAAGATCTCTGAGGCCGAAGCACTGAAGCGATCGACCATCACCACCAGCGGCCCTTTGTAGTAGACAACGCCATCGGTATCCGCGTCTTCACGCACTTTACCGTTATTGTCGCGAACCTGTACCACCGGGCCGGACGGGATAAACAGGCCCGAAAGCGAAACCGCCTCGGTCAGGGCGCCACCGCCGTTGCTACGCAGATCGATAATTACGCTCTTAACGTTCTGTTTTTCCAGTTTCTGTAGTTGGACTTTGACGTCGTCCGTCAGGCCCACATAGAAACCAGGAATATCCAGCACGCCAACCTTGTCTTTACCCACGGTTTTCACCGACATTTTCACCGCGCGATCTTCCAGACGGATGCGCTCGCGGGTCAGGGTAACGATACGGGTCTTGGTGCCTTTACCCGCTGGCAGAATTTCCAGACGGACTTTACTGCCTTTCGGCCCTTTGATCAGGGCAACCACATCATCCAGACGCCAGCCGATGACATCGACCATGCTCTGACCAACCTGACCGACACCCACAATGCGATCGCCTACGCTTATCGCCTTGCTTTTGGCAGCCGGACCGCCGGCAACCATGGAGTTAATCACGGTGTAATCGTCGTCCATCTGCAGCACCGCGCCGATCCCTTCAAGGGAGAGGCTCATCTCGGTGTTGAACTGCTCGGTGTTGCGCGGAGAGAGATAGTTAGTATGCGGATCGATTTCGTGCGCGAAGGCGGTCATCGCCAGCGAGAAAACATCTTCACTGTTGGTCTGCGCCAGGCGACGAATAGCAAATTTGTAGCGGCGGGTCAGCGTTTCGCGGATCTCTTTCTCATCCTTACCGGTGAGTTTGAGGCTCAGCTCGTCATACTTAACTTTGCTGTCCCACAGCTGATTCAGCTCGGCTTCATCTTTTGGCCACGGCGACTTGCTGCGGTCAAGATTAAAGGTGTCGTTACCCGTGAAGTCCATTGGACGTTCAAGCACCTTAAGCGCGTATTGATAGCGCTCAAAACGGCGTTTCTGCGACAGATTATACAGGTCGTAGAACAGGTCCAGCTTGCCGCTGCGTAACTCATCCCCGACCTGGGTCTGCTTTTTGGCAAATTGTTCGACATCGCTCGCCAGCAGGACGTTATGGCTGTAGTCCAGCAGGTTCAGATAGCGGTCGAAAATTTTTGTCGAAAAAGCCTGGTCGAGATCGAACTGACGATAGTGCGAACGGGTGAAGCGCGACGTGACGCGCTCACTCACCGTCGCGTGCTGAGTCTCTTCCTTCAGAACCGGAATCTGATCGACACGCGTAATCTCGTCCACAGCGAAAGCGTGGCCTGTTATCGCAAACAGGCCAGCCAGCGCGGTGAGCTTAAAAAATGTGTTCATGCCGGGCTTGGCCTCCGTTTTAGAACAACAAGTGTTCTGCGCGTACAATCATTGACAGACCAGAAGTCAGCTGTACACGAACGCCATCTTTGGTGATTTCCTGTACGGTGGCATCCATAGCATTGTTACCCGCTTTTACCTTCAGAGACTGACCGACGCTCAGGGCGTTAATGTCAGAAACCGGAGTGTGGCGCGGCTCTTCACGAGGCGCACGCGGGGCTTTTGCCGGTTGCTCAGCACGAGGCTTACGCTCGGTATTCTCTTTGCGACGCGGTGCAGGACGTGGCTTGCGCTCACGGCGAGGCGCTTCTTCCTGGCCATTGGCCGCAGCCGCTTCGCGTTTTTTCGCCTGCTGTTCAGCACGCTGAGCCTGAACGCGCGCTTTGGCTTCTTCAAGCTGCTTACGCGCATGCTCTACGTGCTGCTCGTCCAG
Source organism: Leclercia sp. LSNIH1 (assembly GCF_002902985.1). Lineage (NCBI taxonomy): Bacteria > Pseudomonadati > Pseudomonadota > Gammaproteobacteria > Enterobacterales > Enterobacteriaceae > Leclercia > Leclercia sp. LSNIH1. The sequence continues at coordinate 3,800,854 of NZ_CP026167.1, forward strand.
CACGCCGCACGGGTTGCCGTCGAGGTCAACACGCGTTGCGCCCGCTTTAATACCGTAAAGGTAACGCCAGCTCGAAGTATAAAGACGTAAGGCGGAGCGGAGTTGGGTTTTGCTGAGGTTCATCTCACCTTCAACACGCTCTACCAGATCCTGAAAAATACCAATTTTCAGGGGACGAGCTTCGCCCTCGGCACTAAAACATTGAGGAAAACGTTCGGCCAAAAACGCGATAACTTCTTTACTGCTATTCAACTTAGGTTGATTTTCCATGAAATTTCCTGATTACAACGGACGTTGCCGACAAGCCGCAGGCATGAACAGGCGTCATTATAATGACGCCATCCGTAAATGCTACGTTATCCGTTGATTATCCTGCGACGCTCGCAAAGAATTTATGATAATCGGTCGCGGCGAGAACCTGTTCCAGATTCCCTACCACCTCGCGCAGCCCCTGTTCGTCCTCGGGGGTAAAGCGATTGAAGACCGTGCTGTCGATGTCCAGAACACCAATAATCTGATTCTCCACAGTCAGTGGCAGCACGATTTCAGCGTTGCTGGCGCTGTCGCAGGCGATATGCCCGTCGAACGCATGAACGTCATCCACGCGCTGCACCTGGTTTTGTGCTACCGCCGTACCGCAAACCCCGCGCCCAACCGGGATACGGACGCAGGCCAGTTTGCCCTGAAACGGCCCCAGCACCAGCGTGTCGCCTTCCAGCAGATAAAAACCGGCCCAGTTCACATCGGACAGACGTTCAAAGAGTAACGCGCTGGTGTTCGCCAGGGTGGCCAGGAAACTGGTTTCACCTGCCATCAATGCCTGGAAATCGCGGTTTAAGTCCGCGTAGAATTCTGTTTTGTTCATTATTCAATCACTTGGTTGTCTTACAAAATTACAGCATAGCCTATTAAAATACGCATTATTTGCGTTCATGCTCAAGATGAATCAATTCATGAGTTAAGATAACTATTAACTATCCCTTTTTAGCGCGACCGATGGCTCTTAAATCACCGAAAATAATGCCGACGAAAAAGATCACTGTGCACACGGTCGGCGATGCGCTGCCTCGTGCACATTATCAGCGTTGCCCGCAATGCGATACGCTTTTTACGTTGCCAAAGATGAAATCATACCAAAGTGCTTTCTGCCCGCGCTGCAACGCAAAAATCCGCGATGGCCGCGACTGGTCGCTGACCCGGCTGGCGGCGATGGCCGTGACCATGATGCTGCTGATGCCCTTCGCCTGGAGCGAGCCCCTGCTTCAGCTGCACCTGCTGGGCGTGCGCATCGACGCGAATCTGTTGCAGGGGATCTGGCAGATGACCCGCCAGGGCGATCCCCTGACGGCCTCCATGGTGCTCTTCTGTACCGTCGGCGCGCCGGTGGTGCTGGTGGCGGCGATAGCCTATCTGTGGTTCGGCAATATTCTGGGTATGAACCTTCGCCCGGTGCTCCTGATGCTTGAGAAGCTCAAAGAGTGGGTGATGCTGGATATCTACCTGGTAGGGATCGTCGTGGCCTCAATCAAAGTGCAGGACTACGCTTATCTGCAGCCGGGCTCTGGCCTGTTCGCCTTTATCGCGCTGGTGATATTGAGCGTCCTGACCCTGATTCACCTCAACGTGGAGCAGCTCTGGGAGCGCTTCTACCCGCAGCGCCCCGCCACCCGCTACGATCCGGCACTGCGGGTCTGTCTGGGCTGCCACTATACCGGCCTGCCCGACGCGCGGGGCCGCTGTCCGCGCTGCCATATTCCCCTGCGCCTGCGGCGGCATAACAGCCTGCAGAAATGCTGGGCGGCGCTCATCGCCTCGCTGATATTTCTGATCCCGGCTAACCTGCTGCCGATTTCGGTGATTTATGTCAACGGCGCGCGGCAGGAGGATACCATTATGTCGGGCATCGTCTCGCTGGCCCACAGCAACATCGCCGTGGCTGCGATCGTCTTTATCGCCAGTATTCTGGTGCCCTTTACCAAAGTGGTGGTGATGTTTACTCTGCTCGTGAGCATTCATTTCAAATGTGAGCAGGGGCTGAGAACCCGCATACTGTTGTTGCGTTTCGTGACCTGGATTGGCCGCTGGTCAATGCTGGATCTGTTTGTTATTTCGTTGATGATGTCGCTGATCAATCGCGATCAGCTCCTTGCTTTTACTATGGGACCCGCAGCGTTCTATTTCGGCTCTGCGGTGATTTTGACTATTCTTGCAGTGGAATGGCTGGATAGCCGCTTACTTTGGGATGCACATGAGTCAGGAAACGCCAGCTTCGCCGACTGAAGCGCGAGTTAAAACAAAACGTCGTATTTCGCCATTCTGGTTATTGCCGGTTATCGCTCTGATGATCGCCGGCTGGTTAATCTGGACCAGCTACGAAGATCGCGGCAATACCATCACCATTGACTTCCAGAGCGCCGACGGCATCGTTGCAGGCCGAACGCCCGTCCGTTTTCAGGGGGTTGAGGTGGGCACCGTCCAGGATGTTTCCCTGGACAAGAACCTGAATAAAATTGAGGTTCGCGCCAGCATCAAATCCGATATGAAAGATGCCCTGCGCGATGAGACCCAGTTCTGGCTGGTTACGCCCAAAGCCTCGCTGGCGGGCGTCTCCGGGCTGGATGCGCTGGTCGGGGGTAACTATATCGGCATGATGCCGGGCAAAGGTGAGCCAAAGGATCACTTTACCGCCCTCGACACGCAGCCGAAATACCGGCTTAACAATGGCGATCTGATGATCCATCTGCATGCAGCGGATCTGGGCTCCTTAAACAGCGGCTCGGTGGTCTATTTCCGTAAGATCCCCGTTGGCCGCGTATATGACTACGCCATCACCCCTAACAAGCAGGGGGTGGTTATCGATGTGCTGATTGAGCGACGCTTTACCTCGCTGGTGAAAAAAGGCAGCCGGTTCTGGAACGTCTCCGGCGTGGATGCCGACCTGAGCCTGAGCGGGGCCAAAGTGAAGCTTGAGAGCCTGGCGGCGCTGGTGAACGGCGCAATCGCCTTCGATTCACCGGAAGGTTCTGAGCCCGCTACCCAGGAAGATGATTTCGGCCTGTATAAAGATCTGGCTCACAGCCAGCGCGGCGTGATTGTGAAGCTCACCCTCCCCTCGGCGGATGGCCTGAAGGAGGATTCCACCCCGCTGATGTACCAGGGGTTACAGGTCGGGCAGCTCACCAAAATGACGCTTAACCCTGGCGGGCTGGTAACCGGTGAGATGACCGTTGACCCCAGCGTGGTCGATCTGCTGCGTAAAAACACCCGCATAGAATTACGTACGCCGAAACTGACGCTCAGCAACCCCAGCGTCAGCAGCCTGCTGACCGGCAGTACGTTTGAGCTCATTCCCGGCGGCGGCGAACCGGTTAACCAGTTTGTCATCGCCCCGGCCGATAAGGCGCTGCTGCAAAAACCCGGCGTGCTGACCGTGACCCTCAACGCACCGGAAAGCTACGGCATCGACGCCGGCCAGCCGCTGATTCTGCACGGGGTGCAGATTGGCCAGGTGCTTGAGCGCAACTTAACCAGCAAAGGCGTCACCTTTGCGGTGGCGATTGATCCGCAGTACCGCGAGCTGGTGCATGGCGACAGTAAATTCGTGGTTAACAGCCGGGTGGACGTGAAAGTCGGACTCGACGGCGTCGAGTTCCTGGCGGCCAGCGCCAGCGAGTGGATCAGCGGCGGGATCCGTATCCTGCCGGGTGAGAAAGGCGCCATGCGCGACAGCTATCCGCTGTATGCCAATCTCGATAAAGCCCTGGAAAACAGCCTGAGCGATCTGCCGACCACCACCCTGACGCTGGTGGCCGACACCCTGCCGGATGTGCAGGCGGGCTCGGTGGTGCTGTATCGTAAATTTGAAGTGGGTGAAGTGATCCTGGTGCGCCCGCGCGCCAATGCCTTTGATATCGAACTGCATATCAAACCGGAATACCGCAAGCTGTTGACCAGCAACAGCGTGTTCTGGGCTGAGGGCGGGGCCAAAGTGCAGCTTAACGGCAGCGGCCTGACGGTGCAGGCTTCTCCGCTCTCCCGCGCCCTGCGCGGGGCCATCAGCTTCGACAACCTGAGCGGGGCCAGCGCCAGCCAGCGTAAAGGCGACAAGCGGATCCTCTATCCTTCTGAGACCGCAGCGCGTGCAGTCGGCAGTCAGATCACCCTGCATGCCTTTGACGCGGGCAAGCTCTCCGAAGGGATGCCGATACGCTATCTGGGGATCGATATCGGGCAGGTCCAGAGCCTGAAGCTGATCACCGCCCGCAATGAAGTGCAGGCCACGGCGGTGCTCTACCCGGAATATGTCGACAACTTCGCCCGCACCGGGACGCGCTTCTCGGTCATCACCCCGCAGATCTCCGCGGCGGGCGTTGAGCATCTCGATACCATTCTGCAGCCCTATATCAACGTGGAGCCCGGACAGGGTAAATCGCGCCGCGACTTCGAGCTGCAGGAGGCGACCATCACCGATTCACGCTATCTCGATGGCCTGAGCATTGTGGTGGAGGTCCCGGATGCAGCATCCCTTGATATCGGTACACCGGTGCTGTTCCGCGGTATGGAAGTGGGTACGGTCACCGGCCTGTCGCTGGGGACGCTCTCGGATCGGGTGATGGTAGCCCTGCGTATCAGCGATCGCTATCAGCACCTGGTGCGTAACAACTCCGTCTTCTGGCTGGCCTCCGGCTACTCGCTCGACTTCGGCCTGACCGGCGGGGTGGTGAAAACCGGGACCTTTAATCAGTTTATCCGCGGCGGTATCGCCTTTGCGACGCCGCCTGGCACCCCGCTCGCGCCGAAATCTCAGCCTGGCAAGCACTTCCTGCTGCAGGAGAGCGAACCGAAAGAGTGGCGCACCTGGGGAACGGCCCTGCCACGATAACCCCTACGCTCCGGTGTCAACCCACCGGAGCGTTTGTGGTACACTGCGCGCCTCTTTGACTCCCTGTGGTGCGCTCGTGTCTCAACGTTCCGTCTATTTGCCAGAAGAATTTCTGGCACAAATGCGCCAGGCTCTGCCTGACCCTCTCTCTCTTGATGCGTTTATCGCTGCCTGCCAGCGCCCGCTGCGCCGCAGCCTGCGCGTCAATACCCTGAAAATCAGCGTGGCGGATTTTCTCACGCTTGTCGCCCCCTACGGCTGGCAGCTCACCCCTGTGCCGTGGTGCGAAGAGGGATTCTGGATCGAGCGTGACGACGAAGAGGCGTTGCCGCTGGGCAGTACCGCAGAGCATCTGAGCGGGCTCTTCTATATTCAGGAAGCCAGCTCCATGCTGCCGGTTGCTGCGCTGTTTGCCGATGGCAATATGCCCGCCCGGGTGATGGACGTGGCGGCCGCCCCCGGCTCCAAAACCACCCAGATCGCCGCGCGGATGAACAACCAGGGCGCGATCCTCGCCAACGAGTTCTCCGCCAGCCGCGTTAAGGTGCTGCACGCGAATATCAGCCGCTGCGGGATCAGCAACGTGGCGCTCACCCATTTCGATGGCCGCGTGTTTGGCGCCGCCCTGCCGGAAGCTTTCGATGCGATCCTGCTGGACGCCCCCTGCTCCGGCGAAGGGGTGGTGCGAAAAGATCCCGATGCGCTGAAAAACTGGTCCGTTGCCAGCAACCTTGAGATCGCCGCCACCCAGCGCGAGCTTATCGACAGCGCCTTCCACGCCCTGCGTCCGGGCGGCACGCTGGTCTACTCCACCTGCACCCTTAACCGCGATGAAAACGAAGCCGTTTGTCTGTGGCTTAAGGAGCAGTACCCGGATGCCGTTGAATTCCTGCCGCTCAACGACCTGTTCGCCAGCGCCGGGGACTGCGTCACGCCTGAAGGCTTCCTGCACGTCTTTCCGCATATTTACGATTGCGAAGGCTTTTTCGTGGCGCGCCTGCGTAAAAAGGCCGCCGTTGCACCGCTGCCCGCTCCCAAATATAAGGTCGGAAACTTCCCGTTCACGCCCCTTAAAACCCGCGAAGCCCAACAGATTACTGCCGCCGCTAACCAGGCGGGCCTGTTCTGGGACGACAGTCTGCGTCTGTGGCAGCGAGATAAAGAGGTGTGGTTATTCCCGACAGAGATTGAGCCGCTGATCGGCAAAGTGCGCTTCTCCCGTCTTGGCCTGCGCCTGGCGGAGACGCACAACAAAGGCTATCGCTGGCAGCATGAAGCGGTGATCGCGCTGGCAGGCCAGCACAACACCTTTGCCTTAACCCAGGCGGAAGCGGAAGAGTGGTATCGCGGACGCGATGTCTGGCCACAAACAACCCCGTCCGGGGATGATGCGGTAGTGACCTGGCAGGGCTTCCCAATAGGCATGGCGAAAAAAGTGGGCTCGCGGCTTAAAAACAGCTATCCGCGCGAGCTGGTTCGCGATGGCCGCTTGTTTACCGGTAACGGTGAAACGCGCTAAAAAAAGCACTTTTTTACTGGCGCTTTTGCTCTTCATTGTCCAGGCTGAAAAGTGGGCGACTATACTGGTCGTACCAGAACACAGCGTGATCATGGAGAGCATTATGACGAAAACCAATGTGCGCATTGGCGCATTCGAAATCGATGATGCCGAGTTAAGCGGCGATACGCAGGGCGAACGAACGTTAACCATCCCCTGCAAGTCCGATCCCGACCTTTGCATGCAGCTCGATGCATGGGATGCAGACACCAGCGTCCCGGCAATCCTCGATGGCGAACACTCAGTCCTTTACCGTGAGCATTACGATCAAAGTTCCGATGCCTGGATCATGCGCCTTGCCTGATTCAAAGAGAACCCGCCCGCAGGCGGGTTATTTATTCTCATAATCTCCTCTTCCCTGAATCATCCCCTACAATATCAATATGGTAGTAAATGCTGAGGGGCATGATGTACGCACTGGTGTTATTTATCTGTTATCTGGACGCAGGCTGTGAAGATCTGGTGGTGGATGTGTATCGCACCGAACCGCAGTGTGAGGCCTCGATGGACGATCAGCGTATTCGTCACGGCGGCTGTTATCCGGTTGAAGACTTCATCGACGGCTTCTGGCGTCCGGCGCAGGAGTATTCCGACCTGTAATCACTGTAGCTGCGCCAGGGTCAACGCGCCGCCAAATACCGCCCCGGTGTCGATATAGTGCAGGTTCTGGCAGTCATAACGTGTTTTGAGCGGTGTGTGCCCGAACCAGAAGTGATCCGCCCCAGCGATCCCCGCCTCGTTGCCGCTCATCAGTTCCCGCAAGTGTGCCCTGTCCCAGAGGACGCTTTGCTTGTTGACCGGCTTGTCCCGCACGTAGTGGGAGGACGGGTAATTGGCATGAGCAATAACATTCACGCCGTTGGCGCAGGCAATTTCGATAATCCACGGCAGGGTCTCACTGCGCCTGATCAACGCCAGCGCCTGCGCCTGCTGTTCACCCTTTAATTGTGCTAACCAATTGCCGCCATTCATCATCCACAGGCCAAAATCATTATTCTGCAGCGCGTCCAGCGCCATCTGCTCATGGTTGCCCCGCACGGCATAAAACCACGCTTCATTTAATAACTGCAGGCATTTCACGCTATCCGGTCCGCGATCGATTAAATCGCCAACGCAAATAAGTAAATCCTCATACGGGTTAAAATGCCGCTGCCGCAGATCTGCCATAAGCATTTGATAACAACCGTGAAGATCGCTTACCACCCAGACGTGTCGCCAGTTGTGACCATCAAGATTGAGATACATAGCGCCCCCTCATGATCAGTATAGCCCCTGGAATGCTGACAATAAGATGAGCGGTAACTGGGGTTAGGAAGAACCTCAATCGACATTAAACAAAGCGGAAATAAAGGTTTAGCAACGCTTAAATGATTATCCGATGGCCTTTAAGATAATTGCAGAAATATAAAGAGGTCTTCATCGTGTCTAATACCATCCTGCCTGCTGAGCTGTCTTTAACGCACCGTTCTTCTGTTATTTTCGCCCTGGCGAAGGGCGAGTTTATGCCCGGCCCGCTGTGGCATAAACGCGATTACAGGCTGAAATTTTTCCTGCGCTCCCTGCTGTTCTGGTCCTCAACCACCCGCATGCTGGAGACGCTCTCCCGTCGCGATGATTTTCCGCTGTTGTTAAAAGCACAAACTACGCTGCCGGTGAAAACCCAGCGTCAGTATCTCACTCGCGGATTACGTGCCGGTGAGCGGGCCAACGCCATCCTGCACCATTACGCCTGGCTTGATGCGCTGCCGGACGCCAGCCTGGCGCGGAGCTTTAGCAGCCCGACTCCACTTTCGCTGCTGCAGTTCGCCACTAAAGACGATGCGCACTATACGATTTACGCCAGCAGCGCGGTGAAGGCCGAACGCGAGGGCGAAACCACGCTCTGGCTACGGGCCGGGGATAACACCCTGCTGGCGAGCCTGACCTTCAGCGTTGTTGAGGAGAAGGGCCAAAGTGCGCTGGTGATTGGCGGCCTGCAGGGGCCGCGAAAAGACGTAGGGCGGGAGACGATCAAAAATGCCACCCGCGCCTGTTATGGCCTGTTTCCAAAACGGATCCTGCTGGAAGCGATCTTCAATCTGGCGAAGCAGTCAGGTATCAGCGCCATTTATGGTGTGAGCGATGAAGGCCATGTTTTTCGCGCCCTGCGCTATCGTCTGAGTAAAGGTCGTCATCTGCATGCCAGCTATGACGAATTCTGGCAATCGCTGGGCGCTAAGTCGTGCGGTGCATTTCGCTGGGCCCTGCCAGCAGGTATGGAGCGCAAAGCGATCGACAGCATTGCCAGTAAAAAACGCGCGGAATACCGCCGCCGTTTTCAACTGCTTGATGAGATTGAATGCGGCATCAGCGCACGTTTTTGCCGCTAATCTCTGCTTTCATCGGTAACAGCTAAAAATTTAACAAAACCGCTAAAAAGCACTGGACTTCCGCCGGGCGTAGTGTGGTATGGTTTAACGAAGAACAGAGAATGTTGCCCATCTGTTAAAGTCCGCAACGGGAAAAGGCGTTTACTTTCAACAGATAAAAAGAGACCGAATACGATTCCTGTATTCGGTCCAGGGAAATGGCTCTTGGGAGAGAGCCGTGCGCTAAAAGTTGGCATTAATGCAGGCTAAGTCGCCTTGCACTTTAAGAATAGATGACGACGCCAGGTTTTCCAGTCCGCAGCAAAAGTGGCCTGAAAAAAAGCGTTAGTCTCTCCTTAAACATAAAAACCGCAATGCTTCCGAAGAGAAGCCTGCGGTTTTTTTATTGGAAGCGGGAAGCTAGCAGAGCGTCTTCGCGCGCTCGATAAATGGCGCCAGGCTCATCTTTTGCCCCGGGTTTGCCGGATCGTCAATCTGAATAACCGAGATGGGCTGGCCGTTGCTTTTACCGCTGTCGACCTGCTGCTGCGCCACGTCGTTCAGGGGATACTGCACCAGGGTGCTGGGGTTAATGGCATAGAGCGCGTGTCCCGGACGGCAGGTCAGCATCACCTCTTCACGGTTGAACGCCCATTTGTCTTTACCCACTTCGAACCGGCTGACGGTGATCACCTGCGGAGCTGCCAGTGCCGCGCCGGAGCAGGCCAGCAATAAGAAAGAAAGTACTGTTTTTTTCATTGTATTCCACCTCGTCAGAAGGGTTCCCAGGTCGCGAACAGGCTGACTGCCGCCAGCACCAGCGCCCCCAGCACAACCTCACTCTGCGTCATCCTGATAAAATAGCGTTGCTCGCGTCCGTCGCCAGAACGAAACCGCGGCACCAGAACATACCGATTCACCAGGGCAATTACCACCATCATTACCACCAGCGCACATTTCACCAACAGCATTTTCCCCCAGGCCGAGTGCCACGGCAGCACCCACCCCTGGATCAGTACAATATTTACCATTCCGGTGAGGATTACCCCCGCCACCGCCAGATGCCCGTAGCGCGAGAAGCGCATCATGGTGTGGACGGCGGCTCGCCGCCAGCGTCCACGGGACAGGCGCAGGCAAAACAGCAGCGGCAGCAGGCCCCCCAGCCAGCCTGCGGCACATAAAAGATGCAGGCCATGGTTGCTGCGCTGCATCAGGCCCGTTATCCCATCATGCAACGCCGCATGCCCGGTTCCTGCCAGCAGGAAAAACTGCGCAGCGGTAAAGAACAGCATCAGCAGCATGGTTTTTCCCGGCTGCATCCAGGCGACCCAGAGTGTAATCAGGGCCAGGATCATCTGCCATAACCAGATCCGCCCAAAATGGGTCGTGAGCACCGCCTGCCAGATAGATGGGCTGACCACATCTGGCCAGCCGTTACCCATCATCCCGCCCTGTAGTGCCAGCATCATCAGCGCCGCGAGCAGGCTGATAAACGCGATTTTTTTTTGCTGGCCGCGAAAGCGACGCACCATCAGCCGCCGCAGCGCAACGGGCGCCAGCCATGCACCGTACAGGGCATTGCCAAACAGCACCATCAGGGCAGCAAAATGCGCGAAGCGCAGCGTAACGTAGCAGAACGCCAGCATCTTACTTCACGCTAAAACGATAGCTGCCCTCGGTCTTATGACCATCTACGGAGACCACATGCCACTTCACCTGATAAGTACCCGCCGTCAGTGAAGAGGTCATCGGCACGATCAGCTGGGTCGGGTCTTTCTCGTTGCGTTTTACCGCCCCGAGTGCGACGGGCTGCTGTTTATCATCGGTGAGGGTGACGCCGCTAAAACGGGGTTCGATCCCCTCGGAGAAGTTCAGGGTCAACGCCTGAGGCGCCGCATCTACAGCAGCGTCTGCCGCGGGATATTGATGCTGTAAATGAGCATGAGCAAAAACAATGGGTGTCGTGAGCGTCGCCAGCAGCAACGTCAGGGTGCAGGTAAGGTGTTTAGTCATCACATATATTCCTTTTTGTTATGCCTGATTACCAGAGGATAACGCTGTATAATGGTCCAGTCGAGGATCATCCTGCCCGGGCTTGTCAACGCCCCGCCGTTTGGGTAACGTTGGCCCGCAAATGAAGGAGACGGTAATGCATATTAATCTCGCCACCCTCCCCCAGGAGGAGATGGACAAAGTGAATGTTGATTTGGCGGCCGCAGGTGTGGCGTTCAAAGAGCGCTATAACATGCCGGTGATCGCCGAAGTGGTGGAGCGTGAGCAACCGTCGCACCTGCGTGACTGGTTTCGGGAGCGCCTGATTGCCCATCGATTAAACTCCGTCAACCTCTCACGCCTGCCGTGGGAGCCAAAAGTTAAGTAAGCTTAACCAGCGTTACATTTCCTTACACCGTTTATGCCAGGATAGAAATCCATGTTATATTCATGGACTTTATGAATCTCTGCGACTCGGTGTATAAGGAAATCACGATGTCTCACTGGAATATTGCTGCCGCACAGTACCGCCTGAACCATCACCGCGTTGATGAACACATCGCGCATCACCTGCGTTTTATCTCCGCCGCCTCGAAGCTTGAGTGCAATTTAGTGCTTTTCCCGGAGCTCTCTTTAACGGGCCCTGCCCTGCCCGATGGCCAGCTTCCTGCCCCGCCCGACAGCCATCAGCTGGCGCCGCTTGTTGATGCCGCCTGCGCCCATAACGTCTCGGTGATTGCCGGAACGACCGTAGAAGTGAGGGGAGAGCGCCAGCCTGGCCTGGCCTGGTTTACCCCGGACCAGCCTGATGCCGCCCTTTATCCCCATGGCGCAGGGGCCTGCCTGGAGAGCAGGCATGGTGGTCTGAGTATCGTTGATTCTCACCCCGATTTGCCCAATATCGCTCCCGATGCCGCCCTGTTTACCCGCGGCATGGCGGTAAGTGAAACAGGCTGGTCAGCCACCTTTTCCCAGCTACAGCGTTTTGCCCATCGCTATGCTATCGCCGTATTGATGGCGAACCGTGATGGCGGGAGCGCGCTGTGGGATGCCCGTGGGCAATTAATCGTCCGCGCCGATCGGGGTGAGCTATTATTGACCGGGCGCTTTGTTGAGCAGGGTTGGCAAGGTGATATCATTCCATTACGCTAAGCCTTTTACGGCCAGGAGAGAGCCATGCTACGTGTCATCGACACCGAAACCTGTGACCTGCAGGGGGGGATTGTGGAAGTGGCATCTGTCGACGTTGTGAACGGGCAGATCGTCAATCCACGCAGTCATCTGGTACGTCCGGATCGCCCCATCAGCCCGCAGGCGATGGCTATCCACCGCATCACCGAGGCGATGGTCGCCGATAAACCCTGGATTGAAGAGGTGATCCCGCAGTACCACGGGAGCGCCTGGTATGTGGCGCACAATGCCAGCTTCGATCGCCGTGTACTGCCCGAGATGCCCGGGGAGTGGATCTGCACCATGAAGCTGGCGCGACGCTTATGGCCGGGCATTAAATACAGCAATATGGCGCTCTACAAATCGCGCAAACTGAGCGTCCGGACGCCGGAAGGGCTGCACCACCACCGGGCCCTGTATGACTGCTACATCACCGCCGCGTTGCTGATCGATATCATGAACACCACCGGCTGGACGCCGGATGAGATGGCCGACATCACCGGACGCCCGGCGCTGCTGACCACCTTTACCTTCGGCAAATACCGCGGCAAAGCGGTGGCGGAAGTGGCAGACAAGGATCCGGGCTATCTCCGTTGGCTGTACAATAACCTCGACAGGATGAGTCCCGAGCTGCGTCTGACGCTGAAGCACTATCTGGGCGGATCCTGATCGACCTCTGCCGCCTGGCTGGTTAACGTCTCCTGGGCCAGGCCAACCAGAAAGGCATACTCCAGGGCCACCCCTTCGTAGGATTTGAAGCGACCGGATTTCCCGCCGTGCCCGGCATCCATATCGGTGCAGAGCAGCAGTAAATTATTGTCGGTCTTCATTTCCCGCAGCTTCGCCACCCACTTCGCTGGCTCCCAGTACTGAACCTGGGAGTCATGTAAACCGGTGGTAACCAGCATGTGAGGATAGGCTTTCGCGCCAACGTTATCGTAGGGGCTGTAACCTTTCATGTAGCGATAGTAGGTCTCATCCTGCGGATTGCCCCACTCTTCATATTCACCAATGGTCAGCGGGATAGATTCGTCCAGCATGGTGGTCAGGACATCCACAAAGGGCACCTGCGCTATCACCCCTTTAAAGAGTCCTGGACGTTCGTTAATCACGGTGCCCATCAGCATGCCGCCCGCGCTGCCGCCCATGGCAAAGCACTGTTTGCGATCGCCATAGCCCAGCTCCAGCAGTCCCTCGCAGACATCCAGGTAGTCATTGAAGGTGTTTTTCTTTTTCAGGAATTTGCCATCTTCGTACCATTTTTGCCCCAGCTCGCCGCCGCCGCGGATATGGGCGATGGCGAAGACAAACCCCCGGTCGAGCAGGCTCAGGCGGCTACCGCTGAAATCCGCGTCAATACTGGAGCCATACGAGCCATAGCCGTAGATGAGGATCGGGTTTTTACCTTTGCGAAAATGGTGCTTGTGATAGACCAGCGAGACGGGCACTTCGGTGCCGTCGCGGGCGACAATCCATACGTGCTCGCTGCGATAAAGATCGGCATTAAACCCTTTCACCTCAGCCTGCTTCAGCACCCGGCGCTGCCCGGTGTCCATGTCCAGTTCAAACAGGGTGTCCGGGGTGGTCATGGAGGAGTAACCGTAACGCAGGCGCGACGTTTCCGGCTCGGGGTTATAGCCAATCCAGGTGACATAGGCGGGATCGTCGAAAGCGATGCCAATCACTTCGCGGGTTTTACGGTTGATTTGCCGCAGGCTGGTGAGCCCGCGCTGGCGCTCTTCAACCACCAGCCAGTCGGTAAAGAGGGTGAAGCCTTCCAGCATCACCTGATCCCGCGGCGGGATCAGCACTTCCCATTTGCGTTCATCTCGTACCTTGGTCTTGTAGAGGCCAAAGTTTTTCCCCTCCCGGTTGGAGCGCAAATAGAAGGTGTGCTGGAAGTGATCGAGGCTGTACTCATGATCCTTGCGACGCGGCATAAAGCACAGCGGCTGAGCGTCCGGCAGCTCGGCGTCCAGCAGCAGCACCTCAGTAGTGGTGGCGCTGGCGAGAAAAATAATCACATAGTGTTTGGAGGTGGTTTTATGCAGGCTGACGTAAAAGGTTTCGTCTTTCTCCTCATATACCAGTTCATCACTTCTCGATGAAGTACCGACCGTATGCCGCCAGACCTGATAAGGATGCAGGGTAGTGGCGTGCTTTTTAATGTAGTAGACGGTTTCAGAGTCGTTGGCCCAGATAAAGTCGGGTGAAACGTTATCGAGCATCTCCGGATACCAGTTGCCGGTCTCCAGATTGCGGAAACGCAAACCATACTGTCGTCGGGAGAGGTAATCTTCCGCCAGCGCCATGATGGCGTTATCCGGCGATACCGCCATGCCGCCCAGGGTATAAAACTCGCTGTGCGCCGCACGCTGGTTGGCATCCAGCAGCGTCTCCCACTCTTCCCACTCGGCGCAAAGTACCGACTGGCGCTGGTAGATGGCATATTCGTTTCCGGGCTCATAAATGTGCCGGTAACGATAGCCATTTCGACTCCAGGGGGCCGAGACGTCACGCTGCGGGACGCGCTCAACCATTTCGCTGAGCAGACGATCCTGCAGCGCCTGCTGCGTCGCCATGATCCTTCGGCCATAGTCGTTTTCCTCGTGGAGGTAGTCCAGCACCTCCGGCTTGGAGCGGGTATCGTCGCGCAACCAGTAATAGTTGTCGATACGCGTGTCACCGTGCATGGTGAGAGCGTGCGGTATGCGTTGGGCTTTAGGTGGCATGGCGTTATGATTCTTCTACGTTTAACACCCTATAAGGTTGGCAAAACATGCGCACGATGCAAGCGAAACGGCTCCGCAAGGCGTAAAAAACTAGCCGGGGAGCGCTTGTTTTTGCTGGCGAATATCCTGCTCGATCCCTTCCCGCACGTCTGCCGGGATTTTCAGCGCATCGCCCAGCGCATTAAGATAGCTGCGCTCCATAAAGTGATCGATATCGATAGCCGCACAGCTCAGGAAGTAAAGTTCGAGAGCCTCCTCTTCATTCTGGATCCCCTGGGCCAGACGTGCAGGATCGAGCGGCTCCTCGATAGCACGTGCCACCAGCGCCCTGCCCTGTTCTTCCACGCCCGCTTCGCGCAACTGCTGCTCGATGGCCGCCCGCTCTTTATCGTCGATGTGCCCGTCACTCTTTGCGGCAAAGACCAGCGCCAGGATCAGCCTTTCGCTGCGCACGTCCAGCGGCGACGCCTGCTGGCCAAACTGCGGCTCGCCCTGATGCGCGCTGCGAATCTTCTCTTTGTACTTGTTCCAGAGCACGGTACCGGCAACGGCACCGCCCCCGGCAAGCAGCGCGCCGGTGCCATATTTGCTCAGTAATTTACGCGAGGATTTATTCGCTACCAGTAATCCGGCCAGGCCGCCAAGCGCACCCGGCGTCAGCAGTTTGCTCAGGCCTTCACCGGATGACGACCCTTTCTGCCCGAGCAGAGACTCTAATTGATTCAGCCAGTTTGACATGTTTACCCTCACTTAACGGTGGATGAATTTCACAGCGTAAGCGAGGGGATGTCAGGAAATGTCTATGGCGACAAAAGAAGCGAAAATTCACCTCTTCGACGACTGATACTGCGCGCTACCCGCTTTACAGTCGATCTTCACCTGATAATGGATATCGGTGTTTTTGCCTCGCACCGTCAGCGGTACCGTCCAGCGATCTTTCTCGCCTTTCACCTGCTTAGGGTTGATCCAGGCCACCGGATCGGCCTGTCCCAGGGTTTTCTGATCGTCCGCCCAGCGCACGATGCGGTTTTGCAGATAATCCCGCTTCACGCTGGCGGCAATACCTTCGGCATTCTGCCCTTCGCAGGTGGGAAATTTCACGGTTTTCTCCTCTGCGGCCTGCGCCGTCAGGCTGGCGGCCAGCAGTGCTATCGCTACCCCTGTTTTTTTCATCATGCTCTCCTGTTTTGGTTCAACAAAAGCATGGTCGAAAAATGCCGCGATGCAAATAACCCTCCGTCAGCGCGACAGATTTTCGCAACACAAGACAGACGCAAACGTTTTCGTTTATACTGCGCGCAACTTTTTCAGGGGAATCATTATGACTCGTTTAGGAACTGCGCTGCGTCCGGCAGCAACGCGTGTGATGCTGCTGGGCTCAGGTGAACTGGGTAAAGAGGTGGCCATTGAGTGCCAGCGTTTAGGTATCGAAGTGATCGCCGTCGATCGTTATGCCGATGCGCCAGCGATGCACGTTGCGCATCGTGCCCACGTCATTAATATGCTCGACGGCGATGCCCTGCGCGCCCTGATCAATGAAGAAAAACCGCACTTCGTGGTGCCGGAAATCGAAGCCATCGCCACCGATACCCTGCTGGCGCTGGAAGCCGAAGGCCAGCGCGTGGTGCCCTGCGCCCGCGCTGCGAAGCTGACCATGAACCGGGAGGGTATCCGGCGTCTGGCGGCGGAAGAGCTCTCCCTGCCCACCTCACGCTATCGTTTCGCCGACAGCAAAGATGATTTTTTGCAGGCTGTCGCTGACATTGGCTACCCGTGCATCATTAAACCGGTGATGAGCTCCTCCGGTAAAGGACAGAGCTTTGTGCGCAGCGCCGAACAGCTGGATAACGCCTGGGATTACGCCCAACAGGGAGGGCGCGCCGGAGCCGGACGCGTGATCGTCGAGGGTGTGGTGCAGTTTGACTTTGAGATCACCCTGCTGACCGTCAGCGCCGTGGATGGGGTCCACTTCTGCGATCCGATTGGTCATCGCCAGGAAGATGGCGACTACCGTGAATCCTGGCAGCCGCAGCAGATGAGCCCGCTGGCCCGGGCGCGCGCCGAAGAGATCTCCCGTAAAGTGGTGCTGGCGCTGGGCGGCCATGGGCTGTTTGGCGTGGAGCTGTTCGTCTGCGGCGACGAGGTCATCTTCAGCGAGGTCTCCCCTCGCCCGCACGACACCGGTATGGTGACCTTAATTTCGCAGGATCTCTCCGAGTTTGCCCTGCACGTTCGCGCTTTCCTTGGTCTGCCGGTTGGCGGCGTGCGTCAGTATGGCCCGGCAGCGTCGGCGGTGATCCTCCCGCAGCTGACCAGCCAGAACGTC
Source organism: Leclercia sp. LSNIH1 (assembly GCF_002902985.1). Taxonomy (NCBI): domain Bacteria; kingdom Pseudomonadati; phylum Pseudomonadota; class Gammaproteobacteria; order Enterobacterales; family Enterobacteriaceae; genus Leclercia; species Leclercia sp. LSNIH1. The sequence continues at coordinate 3,817,862 of NZ_CP026167.1, forward strand.
ACTTTCGATAATGTCGATGCCGCGGTGGGCGCTGGCCTGCAGCTGCGTCTGTTTGGTAAGCCAGAAATTGACGGCTCGCGTCGTCTGGGCGTGGCGCTGGCGACGGGCGACAGCGTGGAAGAGGCCGTTGAGCGGGCGAAAACCGCGGCCGCCAGCGTGCAGGTAGCAGGATAAAAAAAACGGGCCGATTGGCCCGTTTTTGTATGGCATTTGACGTTTATCGTAGGCCGGGTAAGGCGAAACCGCCACCCGGCAAAAAACGCGCACAATACCTGAATCTTACTGCTGCGCGCCTTCTACCGCTTCGCGCGCCAGCTTAGTGATGCGATCCCAGTCGCCCGCTTCCATGGCATCCGCCGGCACCAGCCAGGAGCCACCGATGCACAGCACGCTTTTCAGCGCCAGGTAGTCACGGTAGTTCGCCGGAGAGATACCGCCAGTCGGGCAGAAACGGACGTTCGCGAACGGACCTGCGATAGCCTGCAGCGCTTTGGTGCCGCCGTTCGCTTCCGCCGGGAAGAATTTGAACTCCTGCAGACCGTAGTCCAGACCCAGCATCAGTTCAGACACGGTGCTGATGCCCGGGATCAGAGGAATGGAGCCTTCGGTTGCGGCTTTCAGCAGAGGCTCGGTCAGGCCCGGGCTGATGGCGAACTGCGCACCGGCTTCGGTAACCTCAGCCAGCTGCTGCGGATTCAGTACGGTACCCGCACCGATAATCGCTTCCGGCACTTCTTTGGCGATGGCGCGAATAGCATCCATTGCACAGGCAGTACGCAGCGTGACTTCCAGTACGCGTACACCGCCCGCAACCAGCGCTTTCGCCATCGGGACTGCGTGTTCCAGCTTATTGATCACGATAACCGGCACTACCGGGCCAGTTTTCAGGATTGCTTCTGCACTTGTATTCCAGTTTTTCATCAGAGTTTTTCTCTCGCCAGATCGATAATTCTTGTCGTCTTAAAACGTAATACAGGTCGCGCCCTGTTCTGCACCCGAGAGGTTCTCGCGTAACGCGCTGAACATTTCGCGTCCCGTTCCCACGCGCGATGCGCTCAGGTCAGGAATATGCGGCTTACGTGCGGCCAGGACCGCCTCATCCACCAGTAAGGTCAACTCGCCTGTCTGACCATTAACGCGGATGATGTCGCCATCGTACACTTTCGCCAGCAGTCCACCGTCGTAAGCTTCCGGGGTGACATGAATAGCGGAAGGCACTTTACCCGATGCACCGGAGAGGCGTCCATCGGTAACTAATGCAATTTTGAAACAGCGGTCCAATAATACACCAAGTGGCGGCATTAGTTTATGTAATTCTGGCATTCCGTTCGCTTTTGGACCCTGATGACGGACAACAACGACGCAATCTTTGTCCAGCAGACCGGCTTCAAAAGCCGGCAGAACATCATGCTGGCTTTCGAAAACCACTGCCGGGGCTTCAATGATCTGGTTTTCCACCGGCACCGCGGAGGTCTTCATCACCGCCCGGCCCAGGTTGCCGGTCAGCACTTTGGTGCCGCCGTGGTGGGAGAAAGGCTTGTCGAAGGTGGCGATGACGCTGTCATCCAGCGAGGCCTGGGCCCCTTCACGCCAGTCCAGCTCGCCCTCGTTCAGCCACGGCTCCAGGGTGTAACGCTGCAGGCCGAAACCGGCCACAGTGTTGACATCTTCATGCAGCAAGCCGCCCTTCAGCAGCTCGCGCATCAGCACCGGTACACCGCCCGCCGCCTGGAAGTGGTTGATATCGGCCGGACCATTCGGGTAAAGACGGGTCAACAGCGGAACCACTTCAGACAGATCGGAGAAATCATCCCAGTTGATCTGGATCCCGGCGGCACGCGCCATCGCCACCATATGCATGGTGTGGTTAGTGGAACCGCCCGTCGCCAGCAGGGCCACGATACCGTTCACCACCACTTTTTCATCCACCATTTTACCGAGCGGCATCCACTCGTTGCCGTTACCGGTCAGGCGGGTCACCTGACGGGCAGCGGCCGCGGTCAGCGCTTCGCGCAGCGGAGCATCCGGATGGACGAACGACGAGCCCGGCAGCTGCATCCCCATAAACTCCACCACCATCTGGTTAGTGTTGGCGGTGCCGTAGAAGGTACAGGTCCCCGGTGCATGGTAAGAGGCAGCCTCGGATTCCAGCAGCGCCATGCGGTCAACTTTGCCTTCGGCGTAAAGCTGACGAATACGGACTTTCTCTTTATTGGCGAGACCACTGGCCATTGGGCCTGACGGCACAAACAGCGCAGGCAGATGACCAAACGACAGCGCCGCCATGGTCAGGCCCGGGACAATCTTGTCGCACACGCCGAGGTAGAGCGCGCCGTCAAACATGTTATGCGACAGACCAACCGCCGTGGACATGGCGATCACTTCGCGGCTCAGCAGCGACAGCTCCATACCATCTTGCCCTTGAGTCACGCCGTCGCACATGGCGGGCACGCCCCCCGCTACCTGGCCTACCGCGTTGGCCTGATGCAGCGCCTTGCGGATGATATCCGGGTAGGTCTCATAGGGCTGGTGTGCCGAGAGCATGTCATTATAGGAGGTGATGATCGCGATATTGTTACGCAGCATACTTTTCAGCGAGGCTTTATCTTCTGGCTTACAGGCGGCAAAACCGTGCGCCAGGTTGCCGCAGGCCAGCTGCGATCGATGGACCGTATCGGACTTCGCCTGCTGGATGCGCGCAAGGTAGGCAGAACGGGTCTGTTTCGAACGCTCAATAATGCGCTGTGTTACCCGTAACAAAGTCGAATTCATAGAAGCTCCTGTCATTTATCTGTCCGCGCTCTGGAATTAACAAAGTGTTTAGCAGGCGATAACATCGCTGAAACGCTTGATTGCCGGAGCCCTGGGGCAAAATCGCTGCTGGCAGTGTAATAAAAAAAGCCCCGGGTGGAAATCCACCCGGGGCTTAAATGATTAAAAATTGCACGTTGGTCTGAGCCAGATCATGTTACCGGTAAAATACCCCGTAGGGATTAGCGGTCAGCCTTACTCAAACTCGTTCCAGGAACGGCCATCACGGGTGATCATCGCCACCGAGGCGACCGGTCCCCAGGTGCCCGCCTGATACGGTTTCGGTGCATCCTGATCCGCTGCCCACGCTTCGGTGATGGAGTCGACCCACTTCCACGCCTCTTCCACTTCGTCACGACGGACGAACAGCGCCTGGATACCGCGCATGGTTTCCAGCAGCAGACGTTCGTACGCATCCGCCAGATGGGTCTGGTTGAAGGTTTCGGAGTAGCTCAGATCCAGTTTGGTGGTCTGGAGGTTGTGTTTGTGGTCCAGGCCCGGCACTTTGTTCAGCACCTGAATGTCCACGCCCTCGTCCGGCTGCAGACGGATGGTCAGTTTGTTCTGCGGCAGCTCCTGCCAGGACTCTTTGAACAGGTTCAGCTCTGGATTTTTGAAATAGACAACCACTTCAGAGCATTTAGCGGGCAGACGTTTACCGGTACGCAGGTAGAACGGAACCCCCGCCCAGCGCCAGTCATCAATGTCCACGCGGATCGCCACAAACGTCTCGGTGTTGCTGGATTTGTTCGCGCCCTCTTCTTCCAGATAGCCTGGCACTTTTTTGCCCTGCGCAAACCCGGCGGTGTACTGGCCGCGTACCGTCTTCTCACGCACGTTGGAGCGGTCGATACGGCGCAGTGACTTCAATACTTTCACTTTCGCGTCGCGGATGCTGTCCGCAGTGAGATCCGACGGCGGAGACATGGCGATCATACAGAGCACCTGCAGGAGGTGGTTCTGGATCATGTCGCGCATCTGCCCGGCCTGGTCGAAGTAACCCCAGCGCCCTTCAATGCCGACCTCTTCTGCCACCGTGATCTCAACGTGATCGATGGTGCGGTTATCCCAGTTATTCACAAACAGGGAGTTCGCAAAGCGCAGCGCCAGCAGGTTCAGCACCGTCTCTTTACCCAGATAGTGGTCGATACGGTAAACCTGGCACTCTTCGAAGTACTCGCCAACCTGGTCGTTGATTTCGCGGGAGGTGGCAAGGGAGGTGCCCAGCGGTTTTTCCATCACCACGCGCGCAGGTTTGGCGTTGAGGTTCGCTTCACCCAGCCCTTTGCAGATGGCGCCGAAGGTGCTTGGCGGCATGGCAAAGTAGTTAATGGTGACGCGATTTTTTTGATCGAGCATTGCGCTCAGGTTGGCAAATGCCGACGTGTCGTTAACGTCGAGGTTGCAGAAATCGAGACGTCCGCTCAGCTTGTCCCACAAACTTTCATCGATTTTCTCTTTCATGAAAGTTTCCAGGGCTTCGCGCACGACTTTGGTATACGCGTCTTTATCCCAGTCCGCACGGCCCACGCCCAGGATGCGGGTCTCCGGGTGGATTTGACCCGCTTTTTCCAGTTGATACAGGGAAGGCAGCAATTTACGGCGTGCAAGATCGCCTTTCGCGCCGAAAATGACCAGGTCACATGCCTGGGCTGTTTGCGTTACCGCCATGTCATTCTCCTCAGTTGGATATCCTGGTGCTTTTGCCAGAATATCGTTGTAATTTTATTACAATGCACTCTACTGCTTTTACGTCATTCCCGAAACCATTTGCGCTTATCCTCCCGTGCGATACGGCGATATTTCGCCCGGAGCGCGCAGCAGCGAAGGTAAGGGCGATGAAACTGGTGAAACTTTGCTCAGTCACGCCGTTGCTAAAATCCGACAGCGATCAAGTAATGAAAAAAAACAACAACATTTTTTCCATGGTTTGTCCTTTTCGGACTATCACAGGCGTATATTCTTGCTAATTCGAATCGCGATTTCACCCATTTATGAAATCGCTTCCACCGATGAGCGCTGTGTTAATAATGAACATGCTGGAAAAAATCCAGTTTCAACTGGAACACCTTAGCAAATCCGAGCGAAAAGTGGCTGAAGTAATTCTCGCCGCGCCCGCTCAGGCCATTCATTCCAGCATTGCCGCCCTGGCACAGGAGTCCGGGGTCAGTGAACCGACCGTCAATCGGTTCTGCCGCAGCATGGAGACGCGTGGATTTCCCGATTTTAAACTGCATCTGGCGCAAAGTCTGGCGAACGGTACGCCCTATGTGAACCGCAATGTCGATGAAGACGACAGCGTGGAAGCCTATACGGGCAAAATTTTCGAATCGGCCATGGCGACGCTGGATCAGGTTCGCCAGTCGCTGGATATGACCTCGGTTAACCGCGCTGTCGATCTGCTGACCCAGGCGAAGAAAATTGCTTTCTTTGGCCTCGGTTCCTCCGCCGCTGTCGCTCACGATGCGATGAATAAATTTTTTCGCTTTAACGTCCCGGTTATCTATTCCGACGACATCGTGCTGCAACGCATGAGCTGTATGAATTGTAACGAAGATGACGTGGTGGTGCTGATATCACATACTGGCCGCACCAAAAGTCTGGTCGAACTGGCCCAGCTGGCGCGTGAAAACGATGCCATGGTTATCGCCCTCACCTCCACCGGGACGCCGCTGGCGCGTGAAGCGACGCTGGCGATCACGCTCGACGTGCCGGAAGACACCGATATCTACATGCCGATGGTGTCCCGTCTGGCGCAGCTCACCGTCATCGATGTGCTGGCGACCGGTTTTACCCTGCGCCGCGGGGCGAAATTCAGAGATAACTTGAAGCGTGTCAAAGAAGCGCTCAAGGAATCGCGTTTTGATAAAGAATTGTTCATCAAGGGTGACATTCCCTGATTTCAATTACAAAGTTGTTACTTTTTTCGGCATTCGGTAAGTTTGCTGTTGCTATTAAAGACGGACAACGTGCCGAATCATCGTTCACGCAACACCAGGTTGTTTTAGACAACGGAGTATTACATGTCCAGAAGGCTTCGCAGAACCAAGATCGTTACCACCTTAGGCCCGGCTACTGACCGCGATAATAACCTTGAGAAAATTATCGCCGCAGGGGCCAACGTCGTGCGTATGAACTTCTCTCACGGTACGCCAGAAGATCATAAATTACGTGCAGACAAGGTCCGTGAGATCGCGGCAAAACTGGGACGTCATGTCGCTATCCTCGGTGATCTGCAGGGTCCAAAAATCCGTGTATCCACCTTCAAAGAAGGCAAAGTTTTCCTCAATATCGGGGATAAGTTCCTGCTGGATGCCAACCTGAGCAAAGGCGAAGGCGATAAAGAGAAAGTGGGCATCGACTACAAGGGCCTGCCCGCTGACGTGGTGCCGGGCGATATCCTGCTGCTGGACGATGGTCGCGTTCAGCTGAAGGTGCTCGACGTTCAGGGCATGAAGGTCTTCACCGAAGTGACCGTTGGCGGCCCGCTCTCCAACAACAAAGGCATCAACAAGCTGGGCGGCGGTCTCTCTGCTGAAGCCCTGACCGAAAAAGACAAAGCTGACATCATCACCGCCGCGGATATCGGCGTGGATTATCTTGCCGTCTCCTTCCCGCGCTGTGGCGAAGATCTGAACTATGCCCGCCGTCTGGCGCGCGACGCTGGCTGCGATGCCAAAATCGTGGCGAAAGTAGAACGTGCTGAAGCGGTCTGCAGCCAGGATGCTATGGACGATATCATCCTGGCGTCTGATGTGGTGATGGTTGCCCGTGGTGACCTGGGCGTTGAGATTGGCGACCCGGAACTGGTCGGGATCCAGAAAGCGCTGATCCGCCGTGCGCGTCAGCTTAACCGCTCCGTGATCACCGCAACCCAGATGATGGAGTCGATGATCACCAACCCAATGCCGACCCGTGCGGAAGTGATGGACGTGGCGAACGCCGTCCTCGACGGCACCGATGCCGTGATGCTCTCTGCGGAAACCGCTGCCGGCCAGTACCCGGCGGAGACCGTGGCTGCAATGGCGCGCGTCTGCCTGGGTGCAGAGAAGATCCCAAGCATCAACGTTTCTAAACACCGTCTGGACATTCAGTTCGACAACGTCGAAGAAGCGATTGCGATGTCCGCCATGTACGCGGCGAACCACCTGAAGGGCGTGACGGCGATCATCACCATGACCGAATCGGGCCGTACTGCGCTGATGACCTCCCGTATCAGCTCCGGCCTGCCGATCTTCGCCATGTCCCGTCATGAGCGCACCCTGAACCTGACCGCGCTCTATCGCGGCGTGACGCCGGTGTTCTTCGACAGCAATAACGACGGTGTGGCCGCGGCGAACGACGCCGTGAACCTGCTGCGCGACAAAGGCTATCTTGTCTCCGGCGATATCGTTATCGTCACTCAGGGCGATGTGATGAGCACCATCGGCTCGACCAACACCACCCGCGTGATGACCGTCGAATAATCCGACGGTTTCGCCGGGTGGCGCTGCGCTTACCCGGCCTACAGGTCCGTAGGCCCGTGCAAGCGCAGCGCCGCCGGGCAATAAAAAAATCCCCCGTTTCCGGGGGATTTTTTATTTCTTCGGATAGAGCTCTTTACGCTTATAGGGCTCTTTCTCGCCGGGCTTGCGCGTCTTCAGCAGTTTCAGGATCCAGGTGTACTGGTCCGCGTGGGGCCCCACCAGAATCTCCACCTCTTCGTTCATCCGGCGTGCAATAGTGTTGTCGTCCGCGGTGAGCAGATCGTCCATCGGTGGGCGGACTTCAATCGTCAGGCGATGGGTTTTGCCGTCGTAAATGGGGAATAACGGGATCACCCGCGCCTGACACACCTTCATCAAGCGGCCAATGGCGGGTAACGTCGCTTTATAGGTGGCAAAGAAATCGACAAACTCGCTATGTTCCGGCCCGTGATCCTGGTCCGGCAGATAGTAGCCCCAGTAGCCCTGGCGTACGGACTTGATAAAGGGTTTGATCCCGTCGTTACGGGCATGCAGGCGTCCGCCGAAGCGACGACGCACGGTGTTCCAGACATAATCAAAGACCTTATTTCCCTGATTATGGAACATCGCCGCCATTTTTTGCCCTTGCGAGGCCATCAGCATCGCCGGAATATCCACGCCCCAGCCGTGCGGCACCAGGAAGATCACCTTTTCGTCGTTGCGACGCATCTCTTCGACGATCTCCAGCCCCTTCCAGTCGACCCGGCTGGTCACTTTTTCCGGCCCGCGTAAGGCCAGCTCAGCCATCATCGCCATCGCCTGCGGCGCGGTAGTAAACATCTCATCAATGATGGCTTCGCGTTCTGCCTCGCTCTTCTCCGGGAAGCAGTAAAACAGGTTTATCTGGGCGCGACGACGGGCGCTTTTGCCCAGTTTGCCCGCCAGGCGCCCCACTTTGCCGAGCAGCGGATCGCGCAGGGCGGGCGGCAGCATCGCAATACCTGCAAACGCATAGACACCCAGCCAGGCGCCCCAGAAGCGCGGATGACGAAACGATTTCTCAAATTCAGGAATGTATTCACTATTGTTCTTTTTGGTTTCCATGCTTTTTCCCGGGCGGGTGATGCTTTAAAGAGTGATGAGATAGTTTAGCGAGGCCATGTGCAACGCACAAAAGAAAAAGCCGGTGCAGGAGTGCACCGGCTTTTAACGCTGCTGAATTAATTCAGGGTCAGCTGGGGAATAACCTCTTTGACCTGCGCCAGATAATCGGTGCGGTCTTTACCGGTCAGCCCTTCGGTGCGCGGCAGCTTCGCCGTTAACGGGTTGACCGCCTGCTGGTTGATCCACACTTCATAGTGCAGATGCGGGCCGGTAGAACGCCCGGTATTGCCCGACAGCGCAATACGGTCGCCACGTTTCACTTTCTGGCCCGGCTTCACCAGCAGCTTACGCAGGTGCATATAGCGCGTAGTGTAGGTGCGACCGTGACGTATAGCGACATAATAGCCCGCCGCGCCGCTGCGTTTTGCCATTACTACTTCGCCGTCACCGACTGCCAGAACCGGCGTACCCTGCGGCATGGCGAAATCCACCCCACGGTGCGGCGCAACACGGCCAGTGACCGGATTCAGACGACGCGGGTTAAAGTTCGAAGAGACGCGGAACTGTTTCGACGTCGGGAAGCGTAAAAAGCCTTTCGCCAGACCCGTACCGTTACGATCGTAGAATTTACCGTCTTCGGCGCGGATGGCGTAATAATCTTTACCATCCGTGCGTAGACGGACGCCCAGCAGCTGGCTCTGCTCGCGCTTGCCGTCCAGCATTTCGCGGGACATCAGCACCGAAAACGAATCGCCTTTTTTCAGCTTACGGAAGTCCATCTGCCACTGCATGGCTTTGATCACCGAGCTGATTTCACCGCTGGTCAGCCCCGCATCACGGGCGCTGGCAACAAAACTGCCGCCACTTAAGGTACCTTTGATGGCGCTGTTAACCCAGTCACCCTGCTGCATTTCGCTGCTCATCTTGAAACCGTTTTCAGTACGATCGTAAGTACGGGTTTCACGACGGGAGACTTCCCAGGTCAGGCGCTGCAAGTCACCGTTATCGGTGAGGGTCCAGGAGAGCTGTTGACCGATTTTCAGGTTCCGCAGATCTTTATCAGACGCAGCAAGCTGGCTGATTTCACCCATTTCAATGCCGTACTGGTTCAGAACGCTGCTTAATGTATCGCCCGTTGACACGACATATTCGTGTACGCCCACTTCGGCTTCGGTCTTTTCATCAAGCTCATCCTGCGGAATCGCTTCTTCTTCCTGCGGGGCCTGGTCGATAGGTTCACTGGCTTCCGGCAGCAGGGAGCGAATTTCACTCTTTTCCAGCTCAATGGTTCTGATAACTGGCGCGGAATTTGGGTGGTATACAAAGGGCCGCCAGACGGCGACCGCTAAGGTGAGAACTGTAAGCGACCCCAGCATGACGCGGTGGGGCCGGGGCAGATTGTTAAATGCCAGGGCGACAGAGCGGGCTATCTGTTGCACGTAATCACTTCCTCGTTAATCTCCTTTCAGGCAGCTCGCATACTGGTTCGCCAGTTGGCTGAGGAACTGTGAATAGCTCGCTTTGCTCAACTGGATAGAGGTTCCCAGTGGGTCAAGGGTGCCCATACGGACGGACGTTCCCCTTGCCACGGCTTCAACGACCGCTGGCCTGAACTGTGGCTCAGCAAAAACGCAGGTCGCTTTTTGCTCAACCAACTGTGTTCTGATTTCATGTAAACGCTGCGCACCAGGTTGAATTTCTGGATTCACGGTGAAGTGGCCAAGCGGCGTAAGACCGTAGTGTTTTTCGTAGTAGCCATAGGCATCATGAAAAACGAAATATCCCTTACCTTTCAATGGTGCGAGCTCGGTACCCACCTGCTTGTCGGTTGCGGCAAGTTGTGCCTCAAAATCCTTCAGGTTGGCGTCTAGTTTGGCTCGACTTTGCGGCATAAGTTCCACTAATTTTTCATGGATTGCAACCGCTGACAGCCGCGCTATTTCTGGTGAAAGCCAAAGGTGCATGTTGTAGTCACCGTGATGGTGATGCTCGTCACCTTTTTCCTCGGCACCGTGGCCATGATCGTGGTCGTGCTCGTCATCATCCGCCCCTTTCATGAGAAGCGGTTTCACACCTGCAAGGCCAGAGATGTTAACCTGTTTAGCGTCAGGCAACTGACTCGCTGACTTCTGCATGAAGGCTTCCATCTCCGGGCCAATCCATACAACTAAGTCCGCGTTTTGTAAACGTTTTACGTCCGAAGGGCGCAGGGGGTAGTCATGCTCTGACGCGCCATCAGGCAATAAAACCTGGGTTTCGGTGACGCCATCTGCGATAGCGGAAGCGATAAAACCGAGCGGTTTAAGCGAAGCGACAACGGCGGCGTTAACATCTTGTACTGCGGTACCCCAAAGGGCAGCGGATAATGCTGCGAAAAGAAGCGTATTTTTCTGTAACATAATGCGACTAATCATCGTAATGAACATGTGGAATGTGATATTATAACATTCGATGACTTCTGCAAGCATAAATTGATATGACGACTTTGGTTTCTCTCGAAAATATTTCGGTTTCATTTGGTCAGCGCCGCGTCCTCTCTGACGTTTCGCTGGATCTGAAGCCTGGCAAAATTCTGACGTTACTCGGCCCCAACGGCGCGGGTAAATCAACGCTGGTGCGGCTTGTACTCGGCCTGGTAGCACCCGATGCGGGCCTGATCAAGCGTGATCGGCAGCTACGTATTGGCTATGTCCCTCAGAAACTGCATCTGGACGCCACGCTGCCGCTGACGGTCAGCCGTTTCCTGCGTCTGCGTCCCGATACGCGTAAAGAGGATATTCTTCCGGCGCTCAAGCGGGTACAGGCCGGGCATCTTATCGACGCGCCCCTGCAAAAACTCTCCGGCGGCGAAACCCAGCGCGTGCTGCTGGCCCGCGCCCTGCTGAATAAGCCGCAGCTGCTGGTGCTCGACGAGCCGACTCAGGGCGTGGATGTCAACGGTCAGGTTGCCCTGTATGACCTCATCGATCAGCTACGTAAAGAGCTGGACTGCGCTGTGCTGATGGTGTCGCACGACCTGCATCTGGTCATGGCGAAAACGGACGAAGTGCTTTGTCTTAACCATCACATCTGCTGCTCCGGCACGCCGGAAGTGGTCTCCATGCATCCGGAGTTTATCTCGATGTTTGGTCCTCGCGGTGCCGAACAGCTGGGCATTTATCGCCACCATCACAACCACCGCCATGATTTGCAGGGACGCATTGTCCTTCGCCGGGGAAACGGTAACTCATGATTGAACTCTTACTGCCCGGCTGGCTGGCCGGGATGATGCTCGCCTGCGCGGCGGGTCCACTGGGCTCGTTTGTTGTCTGGCGCCGGATGTCCTACTTTGGCGATACGCTGGCGCACGCTTCCCTGCTGGGAGTGGCGTTTGGTTTGCTGCTGGATGTGAATCCATTCTACGCGGTGATTGTGGTTACGCTGCTGCTGGCCGCCGGCCTGGTCTGGCTGGAGAAGCGCCCGCACCTGGCGGTGGATACGCTGCTTGGGATCATGGCCCACAGCGCCCTGTCGCTGGGTCTGGTGGTGGTCAGCCTGATGTCCAATATCCGCGTGGATCTAATGGCCTATCTGTTTGGCGATCTGCTGGCGGTGACACCTGACGATCTGATCGCCATTGCCATCGGGGTGGTGATTGTCCTCGCAATCCTGCTGTGGCAGTGGCGTAACCTGCTGGCTATGACCATCAGCCCGGATTTAGCCTTTGTAGATGGCGTGAAGCTGCAGCGCGTGAAGCTGCTGCTGATGCTGGTCACCGCCCTGACCATTGGCGTGGCGATGAAGTTTGTCGGGGCGCTGATCATCACCTCACTGCTGATTATCCCAGCCGCCACCGCCCGTCGTTTTGCCCGTACCCCGGAGCAGATGGCCGGTGTAGCCGTGGGTGTAGGGATGATTGCCGTCACCGGCGGGCTCACCTTCTCGGCGTTTTACGACACCCCTGCCGGACCGTCGGTCGTGCTGTGCGCGGCAGTGCTGTTTATCTTCAGCATGATGAAGAAACCAGCCAGCTAAGGTCATTAATTGCCCGGTGGCGCTACGCTTACCGGGCCTACAGGATCGCGCTTTTGTAGGCCGGATAAGGCGCAGCCGCCATCCGGCAACTTCCGCCGAGGTTACGGCATCTCCGGCGGCGTAATGCCAAAGTGATCCCAGGCCCGCACCGTCGCCATGCGCCCGCGCGGCGTACGCTGCAAAAAGCCCTGCTGGATCAGATAGGGCTCCAGCACATCTTCAATGGTCTCACGCTCTTCGCCAATCGCCGCCGCCAGGTTATCCAGCCCGACCGGCCCGCCAAAGAATTTATCCAGCACCGCCAGCAGCAGCTTGCGATCCATATAGTCGAACCCTTCAGCATCGACGTTCAGCATATCCAGCGCCTGGGCGGCGATCTCATGCGAAATCGTGCCGTCGTGCTTCACCTCGGCAAAATCACGCACCCTGCGCAGCAGCCGGTTGGCGATACGTGGCGTACCGCGGGAACGCTTCGCCACTTCAAAGGCCCCCTCTTCGCTCATATCCAGCCCCATAAAGCGCGCGCTGCGGCTGACGATATGCTGGAGATCGGGCACCTGATAAAACTCAAGACGCTGCACAATGCCGAAACGATCGCGCAGCGGTGACGTTAACGACCCGGCGCGGGTGGTGGCGCCAATCAGCGTGAAAGGCGGCAGATCGATCTTAATCGAACGCGCAGCCGGACCTTCGCCAATCATGATATCCAGCTGGTAATCTTCCATCGCCGGATAGAGCACCTCTTCCACCACCGGTGACAGGCGGTGGATCTCATCGATAAACAGCACGTCGTGGGGTTCAAGGTTGGTCAGCATCGCCGCCAGATCCCCTGCCTTTTCCAGCACCGGGCCGGAGGTGGTGCGCAGGTTAACGCCCATCTCATTGGCGACGATATTTGCGAGGGTCGTTTTCCCGAGCCCCGGCGGGCCGAAAATCAACAGGTGATCGAGGGCATCGCCGCGAAGTTTCGCCGCCTGGATAAAGATCTCCATCTGCGAACGCACCTGTGGCTGGCCAATATACTCATCAAGCAGTTTCGGGCGGATCGCCCTGTCCACCAGATCTTCTGTCTGAACACTGCCTGCCGAGACCAGACGGTCTGCTTCAATCATCCTTTACCTCACAATGCGGCGCGCAGCGCTTCACGAATCAGGGTTTCACTGGTGGCGTCCGGTTTAGCCACTTTGCTAATCATCCGGCTCGCTTCCTGAGGTTTATAGCCCAGCGCCACCAGCGCGGCAACCGCTTCCTGTTCCGCATCGTCTGTTGCCGGGCCAGCCGGTGAGGTCAGCACCAGGTCGGCGGCAGGGGTAAACAGATCGCCATGCAGACCTTTAAAGCGATCTTTCATCTCGACAATCAGGCGCTCGGCCGTTTTCTTACCGATGCCAGGGAGCTTAACCAGAGCCGCGGGATCTTCACGCTCTACGGCGTTAACGAACTGCGGAGCCGACATCCCGGAGAGGATGGCCAGCGCCAGTTTTGGCCCCACGCCGTTGGTTTTAATCAGCTCTTTAAACAGGGTGCGCTCCTGCTTGTTGTTAAAGCCATACAGCAGCTGGGCATCTTCACGCACCACAAAGTGGGTAAAGACGATCGCTTCCTTGCCCGCGTCCGGCAATTCATAGAAACAGGTCATCGGCATATGGACTTCATAGCCCACGCCTCCGGTCTCAAGCAGCACTATCGGGGGTTGTTTTTCTAGAATGATGCCTCTGAGTCTGCCTATCACGTGACGCTCCTGCGTTAAGGGCTAAAAGTTACCGCTGCCATAATAAAAAAAGGCTGGATAAACATCCAGCCTGATTTTTACATTTAGCGCAATCGACCGCGCGCCAGATTGAGCCGCGATTCGCTCATCTGCACCGCATTCTGGCTGATGTGGCAATGGGTAATGGCGATCGCCAGGGCATCGGCAGCATCCGCCTGCGGATTGGCGGGCAGTTTAAGCAGGGTACGCACCATGTGCTGCACCTGGCTTTTTTCCGCACTGCCAATTCCCACCACGGTCTGCTTAACCTGCCGTGCGGCGTATTCAAACACCGGCAGATCCTGATTCACCGCCGCGACAATCGCCACGCCGCGCGCCTGGCCAAGCTTCAGCGCCGAGTCGGCGTTTTTCGCCATAAATACCTGTTCAATGGCGAAATAGTCCGGCTGGAACTGGGTGATGATCTCCGTCACGCCCGCATAGATCAGCTTCAGGCGCGACGGCAGATCGTCCACTTTGGTACGGATACAACCACTGCCCAGGTAGGTCAACTGTCGCCCGACCTGACGGATAACGCCATAACCGGTGATGCGTGAGCCCGGGTCAATACCGAGAATAATTGCCATCACGCCGCTCCGGTTATTGGTTTACGTTGGGCCATTACAGCGTAGCCGCAACCTCGTCGGAGATTTCACCGTTGTGGTAGACTTCCTGCACATCGTCGCAGTCTTCGAGCATATCGATCAGACGCAGCAGTTTTGGTGCGGTTTCCGCATCCATATCCGCTTTGGTGGACGGGATCATGGAGACTTCAGCCGCGTCGGCTTTCAGGCCAGCGGCTTCCAGTGCATCACGCACCGCGCCCATCTCTTCCCATGCGGTATAGACGTCAATCGCGCCGTCGTCATAGGTCACCACATCTTCAGCACCCGCTTCCAGCGCCGCTTCCATGATCACATCTTCGTCGCCTTTCTCGAAGGAGATGACGCCTTTTTTGCTGAACAGGTAGGCAACGGAACCGTCGGTACCCAGGTTGCCACCGGTTTTGCTGAAGGCATGACGCACTTCCGCCACGGTACGGTTACGGTTGTCGGACAGACACTCAACCATGACCGCCGTACCGCCAGGACCGTAACCTTCATAAATGATGGTTTCCATGTTCGCGTCTTCATCGCCGCCTACGCCACGGGCGATAGCACGGTTCAGGGTGTCACGGGTCATGTTGTTGCTCAGCGCTTTATCGATCGCTGCGCGCAGACGCGGGTTGGAACCGGCATCGCCGCCACCCAGACGGGCTGCGGTAACCAGCTCACGAATGATTTTGGTAAAGATCTTACCGCGTTTGGCATCCTGTGCCGCTTTGCGGTGTTTGGTGTTGGCCCACTTACTATGACCTGCCATAAAAATATCCTCAAAGAGCGCGCCCTTTCAGGCGGCGTTAATTACAAATTCTTCAATCGCCTGCCGGTTGCTCCACGACTTGGTTAACGCCGCGGCTTCGGTCGCATTAACCCAGCGGTAGGTCAAATGTTCGGTGAACACGATCTCCCGTTCGTGGGGAAGCGCAAGGCAGAACCAGGATTCTGTATTGCGTTCAGTCCCCGGCGCATAGCGATGACGTAAATGACTAAAAATTTCAAACTCCACCGTGCGCTGACAGTCCTTCAGGGTCAGTTGCTCGCGAGCAACGTCAATGGTGACCTCTTCCTTTACTTCGCGCGCGGCGGCCTGCAACGCGGTTTCTCCCTCCTCCAGGCTGCCGGTTACCGACTGCCAGAAGGCGGGATCGTCGCGTCGCTGCAACATCAGCACCCGCTTCGTGTCTTCTGCATAAATGATCACTAACACGGAAACGGGAAGCTTATATGCCATATCAGTTTTTCTCTTCCTTTTTCACCACTTCGATACCCAGCTCGCTTAAGGAGGCAGGGTTAGCAAAGCTTGGCGCTTCGGTCATCAGACAGGCCGCGGCGGTGGTTTTCGGGAAGGCGATAACATCACGAATGTTGTCGGTACCGGTCAGCAGCATGGTCAGACGATCCAGACCAAACGCCAGGCCCGCGTGCGGTGGAGTACCGTACTTCAGCGCGTCCAGCAGGAAGCCAAACTTCTCGCGCTGCTCTTGTTCGTTAATGCCCAGAATACCAAACACGGTCTGCTGCATTTCACCGCTGTGAATACGCACGGAACCGCCACCCACTTCGTAGCCGTTGATGACCATATCGTAGGCGTTCGCCACGGCCTCTTCCGGCGCCGCTTTCAGCTCTGCCGCGCTCATATCTTTCGGCGAGGTGAACGGGTGGTGCATAGCGGTCAGGCCGCCTTCGCCGTCGTCTTCAAACATTGGGAAGTCGATAACCCACAGCGGCGCCCATTTGGCTTCGTCGGTCAGGTTCAGATCTTTACCTAGCTTCAGACGCAGTGCGCCCAGCGCGTCGGCAACCACTTTCTTGTTGTCTGCGCCGAAGAAGATCATGTCGCCGTCCTGGGCTTCGGTGCGCGCCAGGATGGATTCGACGATCTCAGCATTCAGGAATTTCGCCACCGGGCTGGTGATGCCTTCGATGCCTTTCGCGCGCTCGGTGACTTTGATGTAAGCCAGGCCTTTCGCGCCATAAATCTTGATGAAGTTACCGTAGTCGTCAATCTGCTTACGGCTCAGGCTCGCACCGCCCGGTACGCGCAGGGCAGCCACGCGGCCTTTCGGATCGTTAGCCGGGCCAGAGAAGACCGCAAACTCAACGCCTTTCAGCAGGTCGGCAACGTCCACCAGCTCCATCGGGTTACGCAGGTCTGGCTTGTCGGAACCGTAGCGGCGCTCGGCTTCGGCGAAGGTCATGATCGGGAAGTCGCCCAGATCCACACCCTTCACGTCCAGCCACAGGCTGCGCACCAGCGCTTCCATCACTTCACGCACCTGCCCGGCGGTCATGAAGGAGGTTTCGACGTCTATCTGGGTAAATTCTGGCTGACGGTCAGCACGCAGATCTTCGTCACGGAAGCATTTGACGATCTGATAGTAGCGATCGAAACCGGACATCATCAGCAGCTGTTTGAACAGCTGAGGAGACTGCGGCAGCGCGTAGAATTTGCCTTTATGAACGCGGGATGGCACGAGGTAGTCGCGCGCGCCTTCCGGGGTCGCTTTGGTCAGCATCGGGGTTTCGATATCGAGGAAACCGTGATCGTCCATAAAGCGGCGCACCAGGCTGGTGATTTTTGCACGGGTTTTCAGGCGCTGGGCCATTTCCGGGCGACGCAGATCGAGGTAGCGGAATTTCAGACGCGCTTCTTCGGTATTGACGTGGTTGGAGTCCAGCGGCAGCGATTCTGAACGGTTGATGATGGTCAGATCGGTCGCCAGCACTTCGATTTCGCCGGTCGCCATGTCGCTGTTGATGTTTTTCTCGTCACGCGCACGCACGGTACCGGTCACCTGGATGCAGAACTCGTTACGCAGTTCAGCTGCCAGCTTTAACGCATCGGCGCGGTCTGGATCGAAAAACACCTGCACGATGCCTTCACGGTCGCGCATATCGATAAAGATAAGGCTGCCAAGATCACGACGACGGTTGACCCAACCACACAAGGTCACCTGCTGTCCGACGTGGGACTGACGCAGCTGCCCGCAATATTCTGTACGCATGAGATATCCCTTAACTTAGCCGCAGGCTACTATGTCGCAGCTTTTTGTATGTCAAACTGGATGAAAAAAGGCGGCTATTATACTGGAAATTCCGCCAGACGATAAGAGAGAAGCGCGCCATGCGCGCGTTTGCTGCTCGCATCTTGCATATTCTCACAAAATTTAACAAAAATATCAGACTTGGAACAGGCTGGCTCAGCGTAAGGTATTAGCATGGCTCACTATTTAACAGGAAAAACCATGTTCACACTCGACGCTGCCCGTACCGCCCTTGTGGTGATTGATTTACAGGAAGGGATCCTGCCCTTTGCCGGTGGCCCGCATACCGCTCAGGATGTGGTCAGCCGCAGTGCTCGTCTGGCGGAAAAATGCCGCACCAGCGGTTCGCCGGTGGTGATGGTCCGCGTGGGCTGGTCCGCTGATTTCGCCGAGGCGCTGAAGCAGCCGGTAGATGCACAAGCCCCTGCCCATGCTCTGCCGGAAAACTGGTGGGACTACCCGCTGTCACTGGGTAAGCAAGAGAGCGATATCGAAGTGACCAAGCGCCAGTGGGGCGCGTTTTACGGCACCGATCTTGAGTTACAGCTGCGTCGTCGCGGCATCGATACGATCGTTCTGTGTGGGATCGCCACCAATATTGGCGTCGAATCCACCGCCCGTAACGCCTGGGAGCTGGGCTTTAACCTGGTGATCGCCGAAGATGCCTGCAGCGCAGCTTCGGCCGAGCAGCATCTCGGCAGTATGACCAATATCTTCCCGCGTATTGGCCGGGTACGCAGCACCGAAGAGATTATCAACGCACTATGATCTATCTGGGGTTACCCCAATGGTCGCACCCGAAATGGGTGCGGCTGGGCATAACGGGTCTTGAAGAGTACGCCCGCCACTTTAATTGCGTGGAAGGTAACACCACGCTCTATGCCCTGCCTAAACCTGAAGTGGTGGCGCGCTGGCGGGAGCAGACCGACGACGACTTTCGCTTCTGCTTTAAATTCCCGGCTACCATCTCCCATCAGGCTGCGCTGCGTAACTGTGACGATTTAACCGCAGAATTTTTTACCCGCCTGGCGCCGCTGGCCAACCGTATTGGCCAGTACTGGGTGCAGCTCCCCGCCACCTTTGGCCCACGCGATCTGCCCGCGCTATGGCAGTTTCTCGATGCCCTGCCCCGGGAGTTCACTTATGGCGTTGAGGTTCGTCATCCTGAATTCTTCATGAAAGGCGAGGCGGAGAAAGCGCTTAACCGCGGTCTGCATGAGCGCGGCGTCAATCGCACCGTTCTCGACAGCCGCCCGGTCCACGCCGCCGTGCCGCATAACGAGGCCATCATCGACGCCCAGCGTAAAAAACCGAAGGTGCCGGTACATGCGGTGATGACCGCCAGCAATCCGATGGTGCGTTTTATCGGTAGCGACAACATGCCGCAAAACCAGGCGCTGTTTGCTGTCTGGTTACAGACTCTGGCGAAGTGGGAACAGACCGCCACGCCATATCTTTTTTTGCATACCCCTGATATCGCCCAGGCGCCACAACTGGTCGATGCTCTCTGGCACGCCTTGCAGGCCGTGGCACCGTCCATCGGCGACGCCCCCGCAATTCCGCAGCAATCTTCTCTTTTCTGAGCTCACCCCCTATCATAGAAGTGCCATCTGCCAAAAAACAGGGAGTTTGTATGGTTTGCGCGCTGTATGCGGTACTGGGTGCGTTGCTGTTAATCAAGTTTTCGTTCGATATTGCGCGCCTGCGGATGTTGTACCGCGTCTCTTATGGCGACGGAGGTTTCTCTGAGTTGCAAACCGCAATCCGCATTCATGGCAATGCGGTGGAATATCTCCCGGCGGCACTGATCTTGCTGTTATTTATGGAAATGAATGGCGCAGAGACCTGGATGGTGCACGTCTGCGGCCTGCTGCTGATCCTTGGGCGCCTGATGCACTACTATGGTCTCCATCAGCGTCTGTTCCGCTGGCGCCGCTCCGGCATGAGCGCGACCTGGTGTTCGCTTGTGCTAATGGTGCTGGCTAACCTGTGGTATATGCCCTGGGAGTTGGTTTTCTCCCTGCATTAGCGCACAATACGCCCCTTTATTTATCCCGGATTTTTACGTTATGTCAGATCGCGACACGCTTTTTTCTGCGCCTATCGCCAGTCTGGGCGACTGGACCTTTGATGAACGGGTGGCTGAAGTCTTCCCGGATATGATCCAGCGCTCGGTCCCCGGCTACTCTAATATCATCTCCATGATCGGCATGCTGGCGGAACGTTTTGTTCAGCCGGACACGCAGGTCTACGATCTGGGATGTTCGCTGGGCGCAGCCACGCTGTCGGTTCGTCGTAATATTAAGCACGACGGTTGCAAAATTATCGCCGTCGACAACTCACCGGCCATGGTTGAACGCTGCCGGCGCCATATTGACGCCTGGAAAGCCCCGACGCCGGTAGAAGTGGTCGAAGGCGATATCCGCCATATCGAGATTAAAAACGCCTCGATGGTGGTGCTGAATTTTACCCTGCAATTCCTGGTGCCCGAAGACCGTCAGCTGTTGCTGGACAAAATTTATCAGGGGCTGAACCCTGGCGGCGCCCTGGTGCTGTCGGAAAAATTCAGTTTCGAAGATGCCACCGTCGGCGAACTGCTGTTCAACATGCACCACGATTTCAAACGTGCCAACGGCTACAGCGAGCTGGAGATCAGCCAGAAGCGCAGCATGCTGGAAAATGTGATGCTGACCGATTCGGTTGAAACCCACAAAGCCCGTCTGCACAAGGCGGGTTTCCCGCACAGCGAGCTGTGGTTCCAGTGCTTCAACTTTGGCTCCCTGGTAGCGCTGAAAGGCGGTAACGCATGATTGATTTCGGTAACTTTTATCAGCTGATTGCCAAAAACCACCTCTCCCACTGGCTGGAAACCCTGCCCGCGCAGATTGCCGCCTGGCAGCGTGAATCCCTGCACGGCCAGTTTAAGCAGTGGAAAAATGCGGTGGAATTTCTGCCAGAGATGACGCCCTATAAGCTCGACCTGCTGCACAGCGTTACCGCCGAGAGCGAACAGCCGCTGAGCGAAGGCCAGATGCTGCGTCTCGAAAACCTGATGCGCAACCTGATGCCGTGGCGCAAAGGGCCGTTTTCTCTCTACGGCATGCAGATCGATACCGAATGGCGTTCAGACTGGAAGTGGGAGCGCGTGCTGCCGCACCTCTCTGATTTAACCGGACGCACCATTCTGGATGTCGGCTGCGGCAGCGGCTATCACATGTGGCGTATGATTGGCGCAGGCGCCCATCTGGCGGTAGGCATCGATCCGACCCAGCTGTTCCTCTGCCAGTTCGAAGCGGTGCGCAAACTGCTTGGCAACGACCAGCGCGCGCACCTGCTGCCGCTGGGGATTGAGCAACTCCCGGCGCTGGCCGCGTTCGACACTGTCTTCTCGATGGGCGTGCTCTACCATCGCCGCTCCCCGCTGGAACACCTCTGGCAGCTGAAAGATCAGCTGGTCAACGGCGGTGAGCTGGTGCTGGAGACGCTGGTGGTAGAAGGGGATGAGAACACCGTGCTGGTGCCAGGGGATCGCTATGCCCAGATGCGTAACGTCTACTTTATTCCGTCGGCGCTGGCGCTGAAAAACTGGCTGGCGAAGTGCGGTTTTGTCGATATCCGCATCGCGGATGTCTGCACTACCACTACCGACGAACAGCGCCGCACCGAGTGGATGACCACCGAATCTCTGGCCGAGTTCCTCGATCCGAATGACAGCAGCAAAACGATTGAGGGTTATCCGGCTCCGGTTCGCGCAGTATTGATTGCTACCAAGCCGTAATTTATGCCGGGTGGCGGCTGCGCCTTACCCGGCCTACAAAAACGGTGCCGTGTCGCCGGAAAATGCATAAAAAAAGACCCCTGTTGAAATTGCAGGGGCCTGGTACAAACAAGCATCATATTGGGCGACATGATGCGCGGTAAAAACTGTTTTAGCGACAATAGCGTGCAATTATCGCCTTCATCTCTGCAACCGACTCTCCCTCGACGCCGTAGCGGGAATATTCATCCGCGTCGGCATCCGTCGACATCGACAAGCCTGTGTTGCGATAGCGCATGGGTGACGGTAGCCACTTCCCTGCCGAGCTGTGCAACTCTTCCACCCCTGCCCGTAAAAACGTCTCCAGATTGGCGGCGCGAACGCCAGCACCCGCCATTATTATTGGAACACCTGATTGGGCTTTTAGTTCCTTAATTAATGAAATACCTTTTTCGGCGGAGGCGTGTTGACCCGAAGTCAGCACGCGCGCAACCCCCAGTTCCGCGACATTTTCAAAGGCTTGCCGCGGATTTAAACACATATCGAAGGCGCGATGAAAAGTTACCGCCATTCCCTTCGCAGCAGCCATAATCTGGCGCATGCGCGGCATATCGATATGACCATCTTCATTCAGCAGGCCGATGACCAGCCCCGGGAAACCCAGCGCCTTAACGAGGGCGATATCCTCCAGCATGGCGTTAAATTCGCCGCTGCTGTAGCAAAAGTCCCCGCCGCGGGGTCGAATAATCGGGTGAACCGGAATGCTCACCGCCTGACGCACCGATTTCAGCACCCCATAAGAGGGAGTCAGCCCGCCCTCTTTCGGAGCGGCACAGAGTTCAATACGATCGGCCCCATGCGCCTGGGCGGTCACGGCGCACGCCATGCTGTAACAACAGATCTCCAGCAATGCCACGAAATCTCCTTATAACCTGTTGGGTTTTGCATCATGCCATGCCGCTTTCCCCGCGACACGGCGTTACCTCACAACTCTTTCGCTTTATTGTTCGCTGGCGACAATCTCTTCGATTGTCCAGGGGTGAAACTTCACCGTCACGCTGCCGTCGGTAACCGCCAGGGTCGGATTTGGCAGTCGCTCGCGCTCCCCTTTTGGCGAGCTGGTTTTCACAAAAATGCCAGGCTGGCTTAAGCCCTTATCAGAGAGCAGCGCCAGGGCGCGGGCATTCAGGGTATCCGGGTCGCCGGGGAGGACGATCTCAATATGCTCCCAGCCTTCGTGGGGGTAGCGTTTTTCACCCGGCCACGGCAGTTCAACCACCGTAAAGCGCCAGTGGGCGACGCAGACGGGTTCATGCAGCTTAAAGAGACAGATAGGACGGCCATTGATGATGTTCTCCGAGAGCAGTTCGCCGCACTGCTCAAACCCTCGCCGCCAGCGCTCCGCCGTGGCATTCTGATGGCAGCGCAGGGAGATGTGGTCCGCCGCGAGCGGAGCGATATCCAGACCCAGGCGAGCGGAAAGCGCCGCAAAGGCGTCAGTGAAACGCGGTAAATCGGCTGCAATATCCTGCAGGTCGTCAATAGATTGCCAGTTCGCCATCATCAGTACTCTTATCGTCATGCAAAAGCGTTAATTTACTCTGTTGCTGGCCTGCGACCAACCGCTGTTTTGAGCCAGTGCTGACGGCAACGGGCAATTGCAGTATACTCCCGGCCTAAATTCGTTAACGGGCGCGGCAACGTGATGCGCGCGTCAAAAATGTAAGGTATCCCGGTGAATATTCAGGCTCTTCTCTCAGAAAAAGTCAGTCAGGCACTGATTGCTGCAGGCGCACCTGCAGACTGTGAACCGCAGGTTCGTCAGTCCGCGAAAGTACAGTTTGGCGACTATCAGGCTAATGGCGTGATGGCCGTAGCGAAAAAACTGGGCATGGCGCCACGACAACTCGCAGAGCAGGTTCTGTCCCATCTGGATCTCAGCGGTATTGCCAGCAAAACCGAAATCGCCGGACCGGGCTTTATCAACATTTTCCTCGATCCTGCCTTCCTTGCGCAGAACGTCGATGCCGCGTTGCAGTCCGATCGTCTGGGTGTGGCGCAGCCGCAGCCTCAGACCATCGTCGTTGATTACTCTGCCCCGAACGTGGCGAAAGAGATGCACGTCGGCCATCTGCGCTCCACCATCATCGGTGATGCCGCGGTACGCACCCTGGAGTTCCTCGGCCACAACGTAATCCGCGCGAACCACGTCGGCGACTGGGGCACCCAGTTCGGGATGCTGATCGCCTGGCTGGAAAAGCAGCAGCAGGAAAATGCCGGTGAAATGGCCCTGGCGGACCTCGAAGGCTTCTACCGCGATGCGAAAAAGCACTACGACGAAGATGAAGCCTTTGCCGAGCGCGCCCGTAGCTACGTAGTGAAACTGCAGGGTGGCGATGCGTACTTCCTTGAGATGTGGCGCAAGCTGGTGGACATCACCATGTCCCAGAACCAGATCACCTATGACCGCCTGAACGTCACCCTGACCCGTAAGGACGTGATGGGTGAAAGCCTTTATAACCCAATGCTGGCCGGTATCGTGGCCGATCTGAAGGCCAAAGGCCTGGCGGTCGAAAGCGAAGGCGCGACGGTGGTGTTCCTTGATGAGTACAAAAACAAGGAAGGCGAACCGATGGGCGTCATCATCCAGAAAAAGGATGGCGGCTTCCTCTACACCACCACCGATATCGCCTGCGCGAAATACCGCTACGAAACCCTGCATGCGGATCGCGTCCTCTATTACATCGACTCCCGACAGCACCAGCACCTGATGCAGGCATGGACCATCGTGCGTAAAGCGGGCTATGTACCGGACTCCGTACCGCTGGAGCACCACATGTTCGGCATGATGCTGGGTAAAGACGGCAAGCCGTTTAAAACCCGTGCGGGCGGCACCGTGAAGCTGGCGGATCTGCTGGACGAGGCGCTGGAGCGTGCCCGTCGTCTGGTAGCGGAGAAAAACCCGGATATGCCTGCCGATGAGCTGGAAAAACTGGCCAACGCCGTCGGCATCGGTGCAGTGAAATACGCGGATCTCTCCAAGAACCGGACCACCGACTACGTTTTCGACTGGGATAACATGCTGGCGTTCGAAGGTAACACCGCGCCGTACATGCAGTATGCCTACACTCGCGTGCTGTCTGTCTTCCGTAAGGCTGACATCGATGAAAGCGTACTGGCCCGGACGCAGGTGACCATCACCGAAGATCGTGAAGCGCAGCTGGCGGCGCGTCTGCTGCAGTTCGAAGAGACGCTCTCCGTGGTCGCCCGCGACGGCACCCCGCACGTGATGTGTGCCTACCTGTACGATCTGGCGGGCCTGTTCTCCGGCTTCTACGAGCACTGCCCTATCCTCTCTGCCGAGAGCGAAGCGGTGCGCAACAGTCGCCTGAAGCTGGCGCAGCTGACGGCGAAGACCCTGAAGCTGGGTCTGGATACCCTGGGTATCGAAACCGTCGAGCGTATGTAACATCGGTGCCTGGTTAACGCCTGATGGCGCTTCAACCGGTTATCGCAATAACACAAAACCCGGCGCAAGCCGGGTTTTGTGTTTGTAGCCCCGGTAAGCGTAGCGCCACCGGGGAGTGCAGTGGTCAAAAATACTTGCGCAGATACTCCGTCAGACAGAGGATTGCCATCGCCTGACCATACGGCATTGAGGTCAACGGGATCTGACGATAGAACGCCAGATCGCTGCCCATGCCGGTACCGAACGAGGTTTGCAGCAGTTCCCCTTCCGGGGAGATGTTCTTCACGATCCCGCGAATGGCTCTCTCCGCCACCTCCGCATATTCGGCTCCCACATAGCGCTTGCGTACCGCTTTCAGGATCCCGTAGCTGAACCCGGCGGTGGCTGAGGCCTCAAGATAGGAGTTGGGATCGTCGAGCAGCGTATGCCACAGGCCGCTCTCATCCTGACACTTCGCCAGGGCAGCAATCTGCGCGTTCAGCACCTGCACCAGATAGCGGCGCACGGCGTTATTTTCTGGCAGATCCACCAGCTCAAGGAAATCAGGAATAACGATCGTCAGCCAGCTGTTGCCGCGCGCCCAGCGGGCGTTGGCAAAGTTGTGGTGGCCATCGTAGTTCCAGCCGTGGAACCAGAGCCCGGTCTCCCGATCCATCAGGTTCTGCACGTGCAGCAGGAACTGATAGACCGCCTCCTCAACATAGTCGGGTTTATTGAGCAGTTTACCAATCTTCGCCAGCGGCAGGACGGTCATCATCAGGGTGTCGTCCCACATCTGCTGGTAGTTCTCCTCCGCCAGGGTGATGTGCTGCATACCGCCGTGATCGGTGCGCGGCATCTCGTTCATCGCCCACTCCGCCCAGCTCTCCAGCCACGGTAGCCAGGCCGGGTTGCGCGTCTCTTCATAGCGATATGCGAGGGTCAAAAACGGCGACATGGTGTTGACGTTTTTGGTGGTGGCCCCTTCGGCAAAACGCTCGGCAAACCAGCTGTCGATGATATCGCGCATCGCTTCATCCCCGGTCTGGCAGTAATACTGCCAGATACCGTAGAGACCAACGCCGTGGGTCCACTCCCAGCCCGCCCAGCCTTTGGTGTCGATTACCCGCCCGTCGTCCAGCCGCAGTAAAAACTCGCCGGTTTTATCGTGAATGTTCACCAGGTTATGCGTCACGTTTTGGATCAGCGTTTTCAGTTCATCTCTGGCGATAAAACGCTCTGGCTGACGCAGTAACGGGCTATGTTTGACAGGCCAAACCTTCATAATCTTAACCTCTGTTGTATGTCGAATTCAGTGGAGCACGTTCTTTCAGGGACGGTGCAGCGGGTTTATTGCGGTTCAGATAGCCGATGTTGTTGTTTCCCCACAGGCAGTCGTAAGGCATACCGGCCAGCATCTCAACCGTGGTGCGGGCCTGCGGCGTGGCGGCCTCCGGCATCGCGCGGCCAGATTCACGCATTTTGGCCGTCTCTTCACGCAGCGTATTGTGCGTCTGTAAATTCAGCTTAAAGCGCAGCGACACCAGGAAGCCGCAGGTCAGCACCAGGATAGTGCCCACGCTCAGGATCATCAGAATGGTGTGGCTTACCCCTTCCGGCTGCACCTTCTGGCCGCTGACAAAGCCAGACATCTGCATGACGATACCCACCAGCATGATGGCTCCCGCCTGGGACGCTTTACGGGTCAGAGTCATGATCCCGGCGAAGATCCCTTCGCGGCGCTGGCCGGTGATGACTTCATCCACATCAGCGATATAGGTGTAGGTGTTCCACGGCACATAGTTGATCCCACCGCGACCCAGACCCGCCAGGGCAGAGACCAGCAGCAGCAGCGCGTAGATGTCGCTCATACCGGCGTAATACAAACCGGCATAGGAGAGCGACGCCAGACCAAACAGCACCACCACCATGCGGTACGACGGTGCCGGTCCAAAGCGGATGCAGAGCGGGATCATCGCGATAACGGCCAGGAACTGGAAGATAGCCATGGTGCCCAGCAGATTCGAGGCCATAGAAGCTTCCTGCATCAGCACAAAGACCACGTAGTAGGTAAAGACGGCGTTGAACACATCCTGGGCGATGTAGCCCCCAAGGTACATCCCCAGGTGCTGGCGGAAGATTTTGATCCGCAGGGTAGAGCTCAGCTCAACGAACAGACGGTTCAGGCTCTGGCCGAGGGTCAGTTTTTTCTTCTCCTCTTCGGCGCGCAGCGCGGCTTCGCTCCACTCTTCACGCGGACGTTCCCAGGTGAAGAACCAGACGAAGGTCAGCATCAGGGCGCACAGCACCGAGAAGACCAGGCTGGCATAGAAGAAGGAGATGGCGTTGTCTTTACCGAAGTGGGTTAACAGAATACCCGGCAGGAACGAGGCCAGAATCGCCGACATCTGCGCCATAGAGATACGCGCGCCGGAGAACTTGGTTTTCTGTTTGAAATCGTCGGTCATCTCCGGCACCAGCGTTTCGTATGGGACCAGGATCATGGTGTAGACGATATCGAAGATCAGATAGGTCAGCAGGTAGTACCAGAAGCCCATATCGCCGACCCACATCAGCGAGTAGCTGAAGACGCAGGGGATGCCGAGCAGAATAAAGAACTTGCGGCGGCCAAAGCGTTTGCCAAGCCAGGTGGTGCCAAAGTTATCGGTCAGGAAGCCCATCAGCGGACTGACGACGGCATCCAGAACCCTTGCCGCCGCAAAGATGAAGGTAGCCTCAATCGGCGTGAGGCCACAGAAGGTGGTGTAGAAATATAATAGCCAGGCAGCGGTCAGCGCTGTGGTCCCTGCCCCGAGAAAATCACCCGATCCGTAAGCAAGATAGTTCGCGAGTCCAATTTTACGTGTTTTCATTACCGTCGACCCTGTAAGTTTTAGATGACTCCCGGTTAACGCGACGCCAACGGGAGTGACTAGACGGTTACAGTAAGAGTATCGCTTACGGGATACCTTTCTGTTTCTGCCACCGCCAGGCGGCAACTGGCAAAAATGCAAAGAGAATTACTACGCGTGTCACTGTTTTATAAAACAGCGTTTCTTTTGCTTCAAAAGGAGGGGTCAGTTTTGCGAGCCAGTCATCAGAATAGCCTGATAACTGGCGAAAAAGCGATCACTAAACGGTCTGTTCAGAGGGTTGTGTTGGTAAGCAGCAAAGCCAGAGAATATAGATAGCCGGTAATACATTTAGCGTAATCGTGATGAACGCCGTCACCTGCTCTGCAGAGTGATTATCTACCGGGATAAGCATAACCTGATGAATACCCGTCAGAATGAGCGGCAGGATCAGCAGAATGAAGAGCAGCGCCCCGCCAAACCACCACCCCGATTTTCCTGCGTCGTGCATTCGGCGGATACCCAGTGAGACGACTGGTACGAGCAAGATTACCGGGGCAAGCGCCCTGAGCGGAAGCCAGACAAACCAGGCCCACACCAGTATCATTCCCCCGCGACCGGTACGATCGGCAATCAATGCTATGAGAAAGCAATAACTCAGTGCGGCAATAAAGAGAACAATCGCTATATTAATGACGATAAATAACCAGAACTCTCTTCTTGTCGCTCGCCCCTTATAAACTAACGCCTTTTCCCAGCCGTCGAAATAACAATCCTTAATACTTTTATGCATACCTTCATCCTTTTAAAAGAATATCCCTGAGTGATTAAGCATTATTTATTTAATTTTCCTGAGATGATTACCGAACTGACCTTTAGCGCCTCTGAAATCAGCAATAAAAATAATGCCACCGCGACGTTCCCCGGAGTAATCCATTTCATAATCCAGGGTAAAAAGGTGAGAGACGGCACAACCACCAGCAGGCGCAAAGGGGTCTGCGCAGCTACCAGGTAGCCGACCTTATTCCATGCGGTAAGGAGAAACAGGGCAGAAAACCCAATGGACAGGGTTGTTATCATTGACAAAACAAAGAGAATAAGGAGCCAGTAGCTGCCACCCTGTTCTGAATAAAGCGCGCTAAAATTGATAATATCATCAACGAAAGGAATACGCCCCTGGGTACTACTCTTCCAGACATAGGTTGCCAGATATAAAACATCCATAACCCCCCAAAAGATGCATACTTGCTGAAAGCTCAATTTCATACCTGCTCCCTTTTGCATTATTGCGTTCCATCATTGATATGTATATTACATTATCTCAGCGCGTAGAGTATATTCTCCGGATGTTGACTTCCAGAGCTATTCTCTTAATGAAAAGAGTGAGGGAAAAATTAACAGGGCAAGAAGAGCAGGAAAAATAACGAAGCCTGCGGAATGACACCCCCATTCCGTTCGGGCGAACGGAATGGAGTCAGAGGGTTAGCGGTAGTTCACAATCACTTCGTTACGCTGGACCTTCAGGGCCGGGATGAGGCGACCACCGCCGGGGACTTCCCAGATAAAGCGCAGCGGCTCGACGGCGGGCACGTTGTTGAACGCATGGGTCGTGCCGCTGGCCCCATCCAGTTCGGTACAGCGCGTCTGGGAACAGAGCCGCACCCGCAGCCCGGCGGGGGTCGGGCCATTCAGCTCATAGCGCCAGGCCACCAGAGTCATCAGGCCCGATACCGGCTGCTGCGCCGACAGTGGGCGTGACGAAGCCGCCACGCCACGGTGGGCAAGGGTCAGGCCGATACTGCTGGCCTGCCATGCCCCCTCCCCTGCGGCCTGCGCCATCAGCGGCAGGGCCAGTAACCAGAGTAATTTACGCATTACTGGCCTCCGATGGTGGCGGTCATGCGGATATGGCGGTTGTCCGACAGTTCCATATTCGACAGCACGACCAGCTGCGACAGGCTGCGGCGCAGGAAGCGCGAGAGCAGCGGACGCAGGGCGTGATTCACCAGCAGCACCGGTGGCGCCCCCAGCATCTCCTGACGCTGCAACGCCTCCTGGGTTTGCGCCAGCAGACGATCCGCCAGCCCCGGCTCCAGCCCGCCGCCGCCCTGCAACGCCTGCAGCAGCAGACGCTCAAGCGGCGTGTCGAGTCCAATGACCTGCACCTCGCCGGTACCCGGGAACCACTGCTGAGTGATGGCGCGGCCTAACGCCACGCGCACCACCGCCGTCAGCTCGTGCGGATCGTTCTGCAGCGGTGCATGCTCGGCCAGAGTCTCCAGAATGGTGCGCATATCGCGGATCGGCACTTTCTCGTCGAGCAGATTTTGCAGCACCTTGTGCAGCGTGGTCAGGGTCAGGACACCCGGCACCAGATCTTCGGTGAGCTTCGGCATCTCCTGAGTGACGCGATCCAGCAGCTGCTGCGCCTCCTGGCGGCCGAACAGCTCTGCGGAGAACTGACCAATCAGGTGGTTAAGATGAGTTGCCACGACGGTACTGGCTTCCACCACGGTATAGCCCTGGATCTGCGCCTGCTCTTTCAGGGCACTTTCGATCCAGATGGCGGCCAGGCCAAAGGCCGGATCGATAGTTTGTTCACCCGGCAGCGTACCCGCCGCGGTGCCAGGGTTAATGGCCAGCCAGCGCCCCGGATAGGCATCTCCGCTGCCGATCTCCACCCCTTTCATCAGAATGCGATAGCGCGCAGGAGGCAGATCCATGTTGTCGCGGATATGCACCACCGGCGGCAGGAAGCCCATGTCCTGGGCGAATTTTTTACGAATACTGCGGATACGTCCCAGCAGTTCACCATCCTGCTGGAAATCGACCATCGGGATCAGGCGGTAGCCCACTTCCATGCCCAGCGAATCTTCCAGCTGGACGTCGTTCCAGGTGGCTTCCACCGCCTGGGTGTTTTCCGGCATTTTCACCGGAGCAGGCTCACTCTTCGGTTTGGCTTCGCGTCCGCGTAGCCACCAGGCCAGCCCCAGCAGTGCGGCGGTGAACAGCAGGAAGACGAAGTTCGGCATTCCCGGCACCATGCCCAGCAGGCCAAGTACCGCGGCAGAGAGCATCAGCACGTTCGGGTTGTTGAACAGCTGCCCGACCATCTGCTCGCCGACGTCCTGATCGGTGGCGACGCGGGTTACGATCACACCGGCTGCGGTGGAGATCACCAGCGCCGGGATCTGGGCGACCAGACCGTCACCAATGGTCAGCAGCGTGTAGCTCTCTGCTGCCTGGCCCATAGCCATTCCGTGTTGCAGCACGCCCACCAGCAGGCCGCCGATCACGTTGATCACCATGATCAGAATACCGGCAATGGCATCGCCGCGAACGAACTTACTCGCACCATCCATCGAGCCGTAGAAGTCCGCTTCCTGGGTCACTTCGGCACGGCGTTTTTTCGCTTCATCTTCGCCAATCAGACCGGCGTTAAGATCGGCGTCAATTGCCATCTGTTTACCCGGCATCCCGTCCAGGACGAAACGCGCGCCAACTTCTGCGATACGCCCCGCACCTTTGGTGATAACCATGAAGTTGATGATCACGAGGATGATAAACACCACGATCCCGATGGCGAAGTTGCCGCCGACCAGGAAGTGGCCAAAGGCCTCAACCACCTTACCTGCCGCCGCGCCGCCGGTATGCCCTTCCATCAGAATGATACGGGTGGAGGCGACGTTCAGCGCCAGACGCAGCAGCGTGGTGAAGAGCAGGATGGTCGGAAACGCGGCGAACTCCAGGGTGCGCTGGGTGAACATCGCCACCAGCAGCACCATAATGGAGAGCGCAATGTTGAAAGTGAAAAGCAGGTCGAGGATGAATGCCGGCAGCGGCAACACCATCATCGACAGGATTAGCAGGATGAGGATCGGCCCGGCAAGGATCTGCCATTGAGTCGATTTCAGGTTGCCGGGGAGGCGCAACATTGCCACCAGATTAGCCATCAGAGTCCTTCTCGTTCATAAAATCCAGCGCGGCAGGCACCGGGAGATTCTCAGGTTTGACAGGCCGTTGACCACCGGCAAGACGCCAGCGTTTCAACTGCCATACCCACGCCAGCACTTCCGCGACTGCGGCATAGAGCTGGCCCGGGATCTGTTGTCCTATTTCCGCATGCCGGTAGAGCGCACGCGCCAGTGGCGGCGCTTCCAGCATCGGGATACGGTTTTCATTACCAATTTCGCGGATGCGCAGCGCGATAAGCCCCGCCCCTTTCGCCACCACTTTAGGCGCGCTCATTTTGTTTTCGTCATATTGCAGCGCAACGGAGTAGTGGGTTGGGTTGGTAACAATCACATCCGCTTTCGGTACATCTTCCATCATCCGGCGACGTGCGGCGGCACGCTGCATCTGGCGAATACGCCCTTTGACGTGCGGGTCACCTTCCATCTGCTTATGTTCATCCCGGATGTCCTGGCGGGACATGCGCAGTTTTTTAATGTGGCTGTAGATCTGGAAGAAGACGTCAAATCCGACCATCGGGATAATCGAGAGCACCACCAGCAGCGAACAGAGCCCCACCAGATTGAGCGCGTTGCGCATGGCGGTGAACGGCGACTCGCTGATCAGGCGCATCATCTCCGGCCAGTTATGCCAGATAAAAAATCCCGCCACGCTGCCCATCAGCGTCGCTTTCATCAACGCCTTTAGCAGTTCGGCGGCGGTCTGCGCGGAGAACATTCTCGCGATACCAGGCAAGGGGTTCAGCTTGGAGAATTTAAACTGCAGCGATTTCCCGCTGAACACCAGCCCGCCCAGCATCACCGGCGATACGATAGCCACCAGCACTACGCCGGTGATTAACGGCAGCAGCGCGACCATCGCGCTTTTGATCAGCAAGATAATCTGGCTGAGGATCAGGTTAGGGTCGTTGACCATGCTGTGATCGAAGCGCAACCCGGCCGAGAGCATGCCGGCCAGTCTGCGGGCAAGGGACTCCCCGCCTATCCAGATAATGCACACGCCAACCAATAAAATCAGCAGCGAGGTGAGTTCTCGGGATCGGGGTATTTGCCCGTCCTCACGCGCTTTTTCAAGTCGGTGGGGTGTGGGGGCTTCTGTTTTGTCGTCGCTTTCTTCTGCCACGGCAAGCATCTCGCAGGTAGAGGTCTGGACGATATGATGCCAAAGCCGCGCCTGACCAATGCGTTAATTAGGGGCGTGAAAAGGGCTGATTTAGGGCTTTCGCCTGTGACAGGGAAAATGGAAGAACAAAACGCCACCTTTACAGGTAGCGTTTTTGCCTGGCGGCGCTTCGCTTGCACAGGCCTACCGGAACCGCGCAATATGATGATATTGCAGGTTTTGTAGGCCGGGTAAGCGCAGCGCCACCCGGCAATTCCAGCAAAACGCAGGCTATCAGAACCCTAAGCTGTCCAGCAGGTCGTCCACCTGGTCCTGGCTTGCCACGACACCGGCTTTGGTGGTGTCGAGCTGGGGGCCATTCAGCAGGCTTTCGTTTTCGCGTTGTGGACGTGCGGAAGGTTCCGGCATGTTCTCCAGCAGCACCATTAACAGCTGACGCTCAATCTCCTGGATCACGTCCATCATGCGCTTGATCACCTGACCCGTAAGGTCCTGGAAATCCTGCGCCATCATGATGTCCAGCAGCTGGGCATTAGTGAAGCTGGTATGGTCCGGCACCGCTTTCAGGTAGTGACGAGTATCGGTCACCAGTTCGCGGGCGTCGGAGAGTTCGATCGGATTTTCGAACCATTCGTCCCAGCGTTTGGTCAGCGCTTTTGCGCCCTTTTCCATCTCGTCCTGATGCGGCTGTGACGCTTCAACACTGTTCAGCGCACGCTCTGCCGCCTGGGCAGTCATCTGTACAACATAATCCAGACGGTCGCGGGCATCGGGAATCGCTTCCGCCGCTTCCGCAATCGCCTGATCCAGGCCCAGCTCACGCAGGCTGTCGCGCAACATACGCGTCAGGCTGCCGATGCGGGCAATTATGTCGCCGGGTGAATGCTCATCCGTAGGTTTAATCGAAGGCTGCATCATCTCCCGTACCTCACATGCCGAGTTTCTCGAAGATCTTACCGAGTTTTTCTTCCAGGGTTGCCGCGGTGAATGGCTTCACCACATATCCGCTTGCGCCAGCCTGTGCCGCAGCAATGATGTTCTCTTTCTTCGCTTCAGCCGTCACCATCAACACAGGCATAGAGGCCATCGCGGCATTCGCACGAATGGTTTTCAGCAGTTCCAGACCATCCATGTTCGGCATGTTCCAGTCGGAAATAACAAAACCAAAGCCGCCGGCATTCAGTTTGTTCAGCGCATCAACGCCGTCTTCTGCTTCTTCTACGTTATTAAAACCCAGCTCTTTAAGCAGGTTGCGCACGATGCGACGCATGGTGGAAAAGTCATCCACAACCAAAAACTTGAGCTCTTTGTCCGCCATAAAACTACACTCCTCGTTAAATACGTATTGCCTGTCCGGCACTGATTTTCGCCAGCATCTGCTGACTAACCTGACTAAGATCGACCACTTCGCTGACGCCAACCATATTGATGGCCTCGCGCGGCATGCCGAACACCACACAACTTGCTTCATTCTGCGCGATGGTCCAGGCGCCAGCCTGGTGCATCGCCAGCATTCCGGCGGCGCCATCGTTGCCCATCCCCGTCAGGATCACCCCAACGGCGTTGCGCCCCGCGTGTTTCGCCACCGAATGAAACAGCACATCCACCGACGGACGGTGCCGGTTAACCGGCGGCCCGTCATGAATTTTGATTTGATAGTTAGCGCCGCTGCGCGCCAGCTCCATATGCTTGTCGCCCGGGGCGATATAGGCATGCCCCGGCAGAACGCGTTCGCCATCCTCCGCCTCTTTCACGCTAATCTGACACAGCTTGTTCAGACGCTCCGCAAACGAGCGGGTAAAGCCTGGCGGCATATGTTGAGTGATCAGAATACCTGGGCTTGAAAGCGGCAATGGCTGGAGTACATGACGAATTGCCTCTGTTCCGCCGGTAGAGGCGCCGATAACCAGCAGCTTTTCCGAGCTCAGCAGCGGACCGGCTTTCAGGGTGGCCGGGGCCGCCAGCGGCTTATGCGTAGCAACCCGCGCCCTTGCCGCGGTACGAATTTTTTCCGCGATCATCTCGCTGTACGCCAGCATCCCCTCGCGAATGCCAAGCTGCGGTTTGGTGACGAAATCCACCGCCCCCAGCTCCAGCGCCCGCAGGGTAATTTCGGACCCTTTTCCGGTCAGTGAAGAGACCATCACCACCGGCATCGGCCGCAGACGCATTAACTTTTCGAGGAAGTCGATGCCGTCCATGCGCGGCATTTCGACATCCAGGGTCAGCACGTCGGGGTTATATTTTTTAATTAAATCCCGGGCTACCAACGGATCGGGGGCCGTCGCCACCATCTCCATGTCGCTGTGGCTGTTGATAATCTCAGTCATGATCTGGCGCATTAACGCTGAATCATCAACTGACAAGACCCTGATTTTACTCATGCTTTATCCTTACTCAGCGCATATACCGTCTGGCCACGCAGGCTAAACTCGCGCACAAGATTGCTGAAGTTCTCCGAGTGCCCGGCAAACAGTAAACCGTCAGGTTTGAGCAACGGAACAAAGCGGCGCAGGATCTCCTGCTGCGTCGTTTTGTCGAAATAGATCATCACGTTACGACAGAAAATGGCGTCAAAAGGCCCCGCCACGTTGTACTGCTTCTCCAGCAGGTTGACCATGGAGAACTCCACCGCATTTGCCAGTTCGCTACGCACCCGCACCAGCCCTTCGTGCGGACCGGTGCCACGCATGAAGTAGCGCTGAAGCTGCTGGGGTGACAGCGTTTTTAGCTCCTCCTGGCGATAGATCCCGCTCTGTGCTTTTTGCAGCACCTCGGTATCTATATCGCTGGCGATCACCTTCCAGCGGCCCGGGGCGGTACCCAGCGTGTCGGCCAGGGTGATGGCGAGCGAGTAAGGCTCTTCCCCTGTCGACGCCGCCGCGCTCCAGACGCGATATTCGCCGCCGCTGCGGCGGCGGGCATGCTCCGCCAGCACCGGGAAGTGGTGTGCTTCCCGGAAAAAGGCGGTCAGGTTGGTGGTCAGGGAGTTGATAAACGCCTGCCATTCCGCGCTGTTTGGATTTGCTTCCAGCATCCCCAGATAGCGACCAAAATCATCCAGTCCGAGCGTGCGCAGGCGACGCACAAGGCGGTTGTAGACCATGTCCCGCTTGTGATCGGCCAGCACAATCCCCGCGCGCTGGTAGATTAATTGACATATCCGACGGAAATGCGCGTCGGACAGCGCGAGGCGCTGTGTCATCTGTAACAATAATGACGATTGCCCTGAGGGCAGTGGTGATGTCATAGCGCCTTCTTACTTAATCACGTTCAGGTTCCGACTGGTACGGCCTGCGACCGCCCGACTTCTGTAACTGTTTCAACACGTTCATTCACATTAAATACTGCCACCAGCGAGGTAAGGTGATCCGCCTGGCCGGCTAACTGATCGGTGGCTGCCGCGGCCTCTTCCACCAGCGCGGCGTTCTGCTGAGTCACCTGATCCATCTGACTTACCGCCTGCGCCACCTGCTCAATACCGCGGCGCTGTTCATCGGATGCGGAGGCGATTTCGCCCATAATGTCGTTAACCCGGGTGACCGAGCTGACGATCTCGGTCATGGTTTTCGCCGCCGTATCCACCAGCGCCGAACCCTGCTGAACGCGGGACACCGACTCTTCAATCAGCACCTTAATCTCTTTCGCCGCGTTGGCGCTGCGGCTCGCCAGGTTACGGACCTCGCCGGCCACCACCGCAAAGCCACGCCCTTGCTCACCCGCGCGGGCGGCTTCGACCG
Organism: Leclercia sp. LSNIH1; assembly: GCF_002902985.1. Taxonomy (NCBI): domain Bacteria; kingdom Pseudomonadati; phylum Pseudomonadota; class Gammaproteobacteria; order Enterobacterales; family Enterobacteriaceae; genus Leclercia; species Leclercia sp. LSNIH1. The sequence continues at coordinate 3,854,523 of NZ_CP026167.1, forward strand.
CGGCGTTCAGCGCCAGAATATTGGTCTGGAACGCGATGCCATCGATCACGCTGATGATGTCGCCAATCTTTTGCGAACTGGCGGCGATCTCATTCATGGTGTTCGCCACGTGGGATGCCTGATCGCCCCCCTTCTTCGCCGTCTGCGCCGCGCTCTTTGCCAGACCAGAGGCCTGGCGGGCGTTGTCGGCGTTCTGCCCGACGGTGGCGGTTAACTGCTCCATGCTGGCTGCCGTTTGCGCCAGCGATGCCGCCTGCTGCTCGGTGCGCGAAGAGAGATCGTTATTGCCCTCGGCAATTTCGGCGATCCCGGTGTGCATGGCGTAACTGCCCTGACGCACCTCCGATACCGTTTCACGCAGCGAGCCCTGCATCGCCTTCAGGCTGGCGAAAATGGCAGAAATTTCATTTTTGCCGTATACCGCCACCGGCCGCGCCAGATCGCCTTTGGCAATGCTGTCGAAATGGCTGCTGATAATTGCCAGCGGCTGGACAATCATCTTGCGCGACCAGAACAGCGCGGCGCTGGTCAGCAACACCGCCAGCACAATCATGGTGGCGAAAATCACGCCGGACATGTGGTAGCTGTTGCGGCTGTCATTCCCCGCCGCCTGCACAAAGTTATTGATCTCCTGCTGCCAGGCGTCGGTGCTGGCGTCAAATGCCGCCTGCGATTCCTGCACTGGTGCGGTCAGAAAATCTGACAGCTGGTTGTTCTCAAGCCACGTCGCCTGATGCTCCAGATCGCCATACCACTGGCTGAACGCACCCTGCATCGCTTTTTTCAGCTCTGCGTCCTTGGCGCTAATCGCCGCCTGGCCGCTAAAGGTTTTGAACAGGCCATCAGCCTGCTTCAGGCTACCGCGTGCGGTCACCATCAGCGCCTTAATGTCATCGGGCGGATAGCTCAGGGCGGTTAAGGTGCCCGCTTTATTCAGCGCCGTGCTGGCCTGCAACAAGACTGCCCGACTCTGGGTAAGCAGCTCACGCTGCTGATTACTGCCCTGCATCTCCTGTAAATTTTGATAACCATCGCGAAAAGCCCAAAATGACAAGCCGTTACTGCCAACCTGCAACACCCCACAGAGAATCAAAATCAAAAACAGGGTGGTCGAGATACGAATACGATTTAACATCCACGCTCCCATTTAGCGGCCAGCAGCCGCGATTTAACGTACAATCAAAATGTTTCCCAATTCTCATCTTTCCCGGTTGCCACTGCGCGTACGTAAGCCGGTGCGTTAACCGGCGCGGCCGGTTGCGGGCTGACGCGCGATGAAACCGTGCTTGCAGGTCCAGAGTTAAGACGAAACGCCGAGACGGCCATCTTCAGACGGCTCGCCTGCTCTTCCAGTTGCGCCGCAGCGGCTGCGGACTCCTGAACCAGCGAGGCGTTTTGTTGTGTGACGCGATCCATTTCCGATACCGCCAGGGCCACCTGGTCGATACCACGGCTCTGCTCATCGGAAGCGGAGGCAATTTCCCCCATAATGTCCGTGACGCGGGTAACGGCATTCACGATGTCATTCATGGTTTCGCCCGCGCTCTCCACCAGCACTGAGCCGGTGTCGACGCGCGCGACAGAGTCTTCAATCAGAGCTTTGATCTCTTTCGCCGCGTTGGCGCTGCGGCTGGCAAGGTTACGCACTTCACCGGCGACCACCGCAAAGCCGCGCCCCTGCTCACCGGCACGCGCCGCTTCTACCGCGGCGTTCAGCGCCAGGATATTGGTCTGGAAGGCGATACCGTCGATCACGCTGATAATGTCGGCGATCTTCTTCGAGCTCCCGGCGATGTCGTGCATGGTTTTCACCACGCCATCCACCACCTTGCCGCCGCGCTGTGCGGTTTCAGAGGCGCTGTTCGCCAGCTGTGAGGCCTGGCGGGCGTTATCCGCATTCTGTTTCACGGTGGCGGTGAGCTGCTCCATGCTGGCCGCGGTCTCTTCCAGCGCCGACGCCTGTTGCTCGGTACGGGAGGAGAGGTCGTTGTTACCCATTGCGATTTCGCTGGTGCCGGTGTAGATGGCCTCCGAGCCCTGACGCACGTTCGCCACCGTCTCGCTCAGCGAGCGCTGCATGTGGTCAACGCTGATGGCCAGCTGGGTGATTTCGCTGCGCCCGGTGATGGTCAGGGACTGGGTCAGATCGCCGCTGGCAATGTGACGGATATGGTCGATGACACGGTTTAACGGGTTAAGCAGGGTATGGCGAATGCCGTACCAGACCCCCACCAGTACGATCGCCAGCGCCAGGGCCAGGATCCCCATCTGCCATTTGGCGAAGGTGTAATCCTTCACGCTGGCATTAAACGCCGCCTGGTTACGCGCGTCGGACGCGGAAACGTAATCCCGCAGAGCGGTCCCCAGCGCGTTCTGTTTTGACTGGGTTGCCTGGGCGAAATAGGCCTCCATGTTGCCGTTATCAAGGAACTGGATCAGTTCAGTGAGCGCCGCTGCATAGTCCCGGTATGCCTCATTGATGGTCTGGCTCACCTGCTCCATCGAAGGCTGTGGAGGGATGGCGCTGTAAGCTTTGAAGTGTTTATCCGCTTCCGCCAGCGTAGTGCGGGCGCTGTTCATCAGTTCCGTTTGCGGCTTAGCGGGATCGGTCACCATACGTGCGGAGGCGCGGCTCAGGTTGATGCGCGTTTGCAGCAGGTAATCCCAGGTGGAGGTGATTTCACTTTGTTGAACCCGGAACGCGTTAGAAACCGCGAAACTGTCCTGGTTGGCTTTAATGGAAGAGAAAAAGAGACTGCCGGAAACGAGCTGCAGCAGAGCGAAGACAGCCAGCACCAACATCAGCATTGTCACAACGCGCATACGGTTCAACATACAACACCTTCTCATTGTTTTGTTCTCGGTGTTATCGGCACAACTGAGAGGAACTTTACATTTGCGAAAGGGAAAAGCGCGGTTCAGAACGCGACGTCTACCACGAGGGTATCGCTGTAGTTGCCGGCAGGGGGCGTGGTCTGGTTGGGGAGGATGCGGGCAGTGTAGTTATAGGTGCGCAGCAGGCCGTCGGTACTCACCTGGGATGAGGCTCCGCTCGACCAGCGCTCGGTGCCGCTTACGCCCCAGCGGTTGGCGGTGGCCTCTTTATAGATCTCATAGCTCATGCGGTTGTTGCCGCTGGCCATGCGCCGGACATTATTCAGGGCGTTGAGGCCGTTATTGATGCCGATGGTATAGGCGCTGCCCTTGGTGCAGGTGACGGCGATGGACTGGGAGATGGTAGGGAAATTCTGTACCAGCGGCGCGCTGTTAAAGTTGATGTTCGGAGTGGTCATGGCGCTGCAATCATTGGTGACGTTCATATTGAGGGTGATGCTGGTCACCGCCGTACCGGTCTGGGGGGTCAGGCAGAGCCCCACGGCCCCTACCTGGCAGACGTTGTAATTAACGCTGAAGTTAAGCGTCACCTGATAGGGCCCGGCGCTGACGTTCTGCCCGGCGACGGTGCGGAAATAGAGCGGAATATTGTACTGCCTGGAACCCAGCAGCCCCAGCAGCGTGCTACCGCTCCAGGTGTAGGAGCGGGCGATCTGCACTTCGCTGGTGCCGGTGCAGCCCGACGCACCGCACAGTCGGGTGGGAATAACATCGGTGATGGTGGCGTTATCGGTGCGTTTCAGGGTGGCGCGGCTGGCGGCGCTGACGGTGGCGCCGGTGTAGTTGAGGGTAATGGAGTCGTTGGTCAGCAGGTTTAGCACCGCATCGCAGCTTACCACCAGGGTGCCGGTGGTCTGTACCTCGTTGCCCCCACTCAGGGCGAAAGAGGTCACGCTGCCAAAGCTGGCGTTGACGGTACTGACGGTACAGGCCCCCCAGCCGGTACCGGAGACCAACAGCAGCAGTAACAGCAGCAGGCGCCTCATGGTGCCAGCCTGCAGGTCAGCGGGCCGTAAGTTTGCAGCTTATGGTCCGGGTTAGGGGCAAGGGTCAGGGTCACCTGGCAATATTTGCCCTCCGGGGTGCGCACCTCCAGTGGGTTAACGTCATTCAGGTTCTCCAGCCAGGCGATGCCATCATAGCCCACGGTGGCCGGGGCGCGTGAGGCGCGTCGCACCTGGCTGCCGAGCGGAATATCCTGGCCCTCGCCGTCGTGCAGGATCACGCTGGCCACCCGCTCCTCCTCCATCGGGAAATCCACCAGATACCCGCTGTTGCGGCGCAGCGCCACCCGCCGCTCGGTCTCTTTTAGCCGGGTATCGGCGGGCAGGTTCAGGGTGTTGATGCTGTAGCTCGCCGGATAGTAGGCGGATACGCCGCTCACCAGCAGGTAGCCATTTTGGTTGGTTTTTCCCACCGGCTGGTTTTCGTAGCTTACCGGCACGTCGGGCTTGCCGTCGGTGCTGATGACCACGAAGGCGTCGTTGATCTTATTGGCGGCAAAGAGTTCGCCGTCCATCAGCACCAGCGAGCCCAGCGCCTCGCCCCACCAGGTCATCATGTCGCGCTCGCCGTAGGTGCCGCCCTGCACTTCAATATTGTTGTTACGCCAGCCCAGCGAGGCCTGCTGGTAGCTGCGGGATCGGGACTGGTTCGCCAGGGCCATGTTCCAGCTAAAGCCGCCGTCGGTGGGCATGGCGTGGTTGTAGTTAATGCGCTGGGTGCTGCCCGCGTCCGGGGTGTTTTCCAGGGTGACGGCGGCGCTGTCGCGTTCGCCGAGCGGAATTTGCAGCGACAGGGCGACCGTCCAGTCGCCCCGCTGCTGGTCCCGGCTGGCGGCAAGATAGATACTGCTGCTGCGCCACAGGTTGCGGCTCCAGGAGAGGTTGAGCAGCTCGGTTTTCTCGCTGTCGAAACTCTCCACCCCAATCCAGGCGGCGCCGATATTGCCATAATCACCCAGATTAAGGCTCAGGGAGTACTGGTCCGTATTGCGGCTAAGGCTGGCGATGGGCTGGTTGAATTCGTCGTATACCGTCGGCTGGTCGTAGAGGGCCAGGTTGCCAAAGCCGCGATCCCGGCGGCTGTGCTGGGTAGCGATGCTGAATTCGCTGGTGCTGTACTGGTAGCCCCAGTTAACCTGCCCCCCCTCTTCACCATACATCCGGCTGCGGGTATATGCGGTATTGACCACGCCGAAACGCCCCATTTTTACCACCGTGCCCACACCGCCCAGCGCCAGCTCTTCGGCCCCTTCGCCATGTCCTTCGAGGGTCAGCCAGTCGGTCAGCCCATAGCGGTAAGAGCCGCTCCCCGCCGCCGGGCCGTAATCAAAGCTTTCAATACCGTAGTTGCGGCGCAGGCTGCCGAGGGTCACCGCCCCGTCGCTCAGCCCCGCCTTCAGCAGTTCGCTGGTGACGTAAAACGGCAGCGTGGTGCTCACCTGGCGGCCCAACGCATCGGTGGTGACCAGCACCGCATCTCCGGCGCCGTTGATATAGGGCAGATTGGTGAGGGTGAACGGCCCCGGCTGCAGGCGGGTGGAGCCGGCGCGATAGCCGTTAACGAACAGGTCTACCGAGGTGGGCACCGCCGCTTCCCCGGAGAACTCCGGCAGCGGCCAGGTGACCAGATCCGGGCGGAGGGAAAAGTCGCGGCCATAGCTGATGCCCCCCATGCGCACGCTGCTGCTCCAGCTGACGGCATCGCTGATGACATCCCCGGCGGTCCAGGTGGTGGCATTATCTTCATTGGTGACCAGCAGCGTGGTGTCGTAACGCACGTATCCCTCCTGCATGCCGCCGCCGGAGAAGTTTTTGCGCACAAAGCCGGTGGAGGAGAGAGAACCCCGCTCGTCAAAGTAGCGGAACTCATGCCAGAGCGAGGCTTGCCCGCCCGCATGATCGGTCTTGCTGGTATAGAAGTCATAGTTGAGCAGCGCCCCTCTGCCGTAGTGGGGAGTGCTCTGGGTCAGCTCGCCGCCAAAAGGGGTGACCCGGGCGGAGATCCACTCCCGGGGCACGCTCAACAGCAGGCGCTGCCCGGCGCTGTCATACTCGCTGCGCACGCCGGCGAGGGTCGTCAGATTGACCTCCCCCGGCGGGACATTTTCCGGCGGCAGGCCTGCGCGCAGCAGGTCAGCGCTGGAGACCAGATAATCGCCGTTGCGCCGGGTGACAGGCACCACCAGCCCGGTATCGTAGTGGTTGACGATCAGCGCCAGCTGAAAGACCGCTTCGTCGTTCAGGGACTGGGGCGCGGGCGGCGGCGGTAGCGCATCGTCGCCGGTGTTGGCCCAGCCTGCCGTGGAGACGCAAAGCAGGATCATCATCGTGGGTTTCAGTTGACGGGGGCCGACTGCCATTCGGTATCCCTGGCATTAATTTGCGCACTCATCTGGCCCGGCTGGGTGATGCCTGAGGGGAGAGGCCAGCTGCGTTCACTGCCCGGCAGAACATACCCCAGCAGACCGTCCGCCATGGTCCTTTTCTGTCCGCCCTGAGTCAGGGAGACCTGACTGAGCCGAACGTGGACATCACCCCGGTTACGTACCTGCAGCGCGGGCTGGCCGTTTTCGCGGATAACCCGCCAGCTCAGGTTGCGCGGCTCGGCAAGGGCATGATGTTCCCCCTCTTTGATGGTTTCGATCCCCTGGCCGTAAACAAACAGCGGAATGGAGTAGCGCATCTGCAGCTTAAGGCCGATCTGCGGCGTGGCGTTGTCCTGAGGCTGGGGAATTTCGTCGACGATGATGCGGTAGGCCTGCTCAATCCCCATCGGCACCCCGCCCTGTTTAATCAGGCGAATAAGCTGCTTGCTGCCTTTGGCAATAGTGACAATCGGCGGGCTGGCTACCACCTCCTGCTGGGCGGTGTAGCGTTCAAGGCCGCTCTCCTGGCGCCAGCGCACAATGCGCACCTGCATGGTGGTGGCGCTGTTGCCCTGGTTCTGCACCCACAGCTCGGTCGCTTTGGTATCGGCCGATAGCCAGGGATCGATGGGCCACAGCAGAATGGATGCCGCGCCTTGGGCGGCGTGCGCCGTTATCCCCAGCGCCACCAGCAGCGCCAGCGGGCCGCTTGCAAATGCCTTCATGGTCGTTCTCCCTGTATCACCAGGACAAGGTCACGGTGAGTTGATCTGAATAGTTCCCGGCCGGGCTAAAGCCCGTCAGAAGCGCCACGCCAAACAGCGGCAGGGCGATGTTATTGCTATTGGTATAAGTTACGGGTATGGCCTGGTTAACGCCGATTTCGCTGTTTGCCCCCAGCGAACTGCTGCTGTAGAGCCGGTAGGCGACCCGTTGGGTGCCGCCGGCGCGCTGCATATTGCGCACCGAGGCGTAATACTGTCCGCCATCGATGCTCATGCTCAGCGCCACCCCCGGCGTGCAGGCGATACTCAGCGAACCATTAGGCACAAAGCTGGTGCTGACCTGACCGCTCTGCACCCCGCTGTAGCTGCCAAAATTGAGCGCCCCCAGGACTCCGCCGGTGCCGGAAATCACCGAGCAGCCGGGAGTAATGGTGGCATTCACCTGAAACGACTGGCTGGTCACCGCCCGGGCACTGGTCGTCGTCAGCATCAGGGCGACCAGGCAAAAAATGGCATGCAGCCTCCCCTCACTCCACGACAGGAGTGATATGGTCATGCGCTTCATCAATCGCGCGGCTAGTAAGTGACGCTGACGTTTATGGTGTCGGTGTAGGTGCCAGGGACCACGGTGACGCTGTTGCCGCCGCCGGTAATACGGCCATAGAGCGTGTAGCTATTAACCCCGCCTGCGGTAGAGGCCACCGGGATCGGCGCGTTATTGGCGATCACGTTGTTAAAGCTGCTGTCGCTGAACAGGCTATATGCCACACCCTGAGCGGTATTCGCGGTGTTGACCAGATAGCGCGCTGGCGTGCCGGGCGTACCCACAACCGTTCCCGGCGCGGTGGAATTGGTATTGCCGGTAATGGCGACCGTGTAGCTGTCGGTGGTGCACTGGATGGTAAAGGTATTGCCCCCATTGGCTCCGGTGAGCTGGGTGGTGAGCGTGGAGAAGGTTGCCGGATGGGTACCGAAATCGAGGGTACCGAAGTTAATGCCGTTCTGGTTTGGCGATCCGTTGATCAGGCAGCCGTTGGTCAAGGTCAGGGTTGCGCCGATGGTCCCGCTGCTGGTTACCGCCTGTGCCGGAACTGCCGCCATCGCCAGGGCCGATCCCGCCAATAACACCAAAATTTTTCTGTTCATTTTCCACCCTCCAGAAAATGTCGCCGTCGTTATCCTCTATTTTTGATAACGCTCAAATTGTTAGCACCCATTACTATTGTTAATAGGTGGTTAAAATCAATTTAGATTAAGGCACCGCGAACAACCACTTTAGCCAGACGGCTAAGACAAACGGCGTATTGACAAAAATTATCTTTTAATAACAACAGGATAAATTTTTAAAACACCTGAATATCGAAGCCAGGCGAGATAAAAAATAGGAATAATGTGATACAGATCACAATATATCTTCTTGTTTTCATTGGTTATTTTAATAGCGGTTAAATAAGAGTTAAGCCAGAGACACGATTACCTGAATTCGGGTGATGAATATATTCACAATTTGAATAAATAACGGGCAGAAATAAGAACAGGTCGGTACATAACGGGAGAAATAAATAAGGGGACCAGCATGGTCCCCTTGAAGTGTTGTCCTGGCCGCCGCAGCGGTGATGGCGTCAGGCTACGTGGCTTGCCGCCACGTCCAGCAGCGCCATCTCATCACTGTTCAGCAGCTTCTCGATATTCACCAGAATCAGCATACGGTCACCGAGCGCCCCCAGACCGGTCAGGTATTCGGTGGACAGCGTAACCGCGAATTCCGGCGCCGGGCGGATCTGCTCGGCGGTCAGGGAAAGGACATCGGAAACCCCATCAACCACAATCCCGACCACGCGCTGGCCCAGATTGAGCACGATCACGACCGTATTGTCATCATACTCGACATCGCCCTGGCTGAACTTCACGCGCAGGTCGACGATTGGCACGATAACGCCACGCAGGTTGGTCACGCCTTTAATGAAATCTGGCGTGTTGGCGATGCGGGTCACCTGATCATAGCCACGGATCTCCTGCACCTTCAGAATATCGATACCGTACTCTTCGTCACCTAAGGTGAAAACCAGGAATTCCTGCCCTGATGGCTCGCCGGCCAGCTTGGTTACATTACTCATACCGGTCATTTTTTTACCTTCTTAACTGAATCAGGCGGCTGTGTGCGCCATACGTTGTTCACGATTTAATCCCTGAAGCGCCGAAACATCGACGATCAGCGCCACGCTGCCATCGCCGAGGATGGTGGCGGCTGAAATGCCAGGTACTTTGCGGTAGTTGCTCTCGAGGTTCTTCACCACCACCTGATGCTGACCAATCAGCTGATCGACCAGCAGAGCGTAACGGCGGCCTGCGCTTTGCAGAATAACCACAATCCCCTGCGTGGCTTCGGTTTTGGCGCCGTCCACGTCGAACACTTTCCACAGTTCCACCAGCGGCAGGTATTCGCCACGCACTTCCAGCACGCGCTCACCGCCTGCCAGCGGGTGCAGATCTTCTTCACGCGGCTGCAGCGATTCCATCACCGCGTTCAGCGGCAGGATGAACACTTCGTCCGCCACTTTGACCGACATGCCGTCGAGGATCGCCAGCGTCAGCGGCAGCAGAATGCGGATAGTGGTGCCTGAGCCCTGCTTCGACTTGATCTCAACGTGGCCGCCCATCTCCTGGATGTTGCGTTTCACCACGTCCATACCCACGCCGCGCCCGGAGACGTCTGTCACCTGCTCCGCGGTGGAGAAGCCTGGGGCGAAGATCAGCATACCCACCTCTTCGTCGGTCATGTTTTCGCTGACCGCCATCCCCTGCGACATCGCTTTCGCCAGGATACGCTCGCGATTCAGGCCTGCGCCGTCATCGGTCACTTCGATGCAGATGTTCCCGCCCTGGTGTTCCGCAGACAAAATCAGGTTACCCACCGGGGATTTCCCTGCGGCAACACGGTTTTCCGGCAGTTCGATCCCGTGGTCAAGGCTGTTACGCACCAGGTGCGTTAACGGGTCGATAATGCGCTCAATAAGGCTCTTATCCAGCTCGGTGGAGCTGCCCATCAGCGTCAGTTCGATTTGCTTATTGAGCTTGCCCGCCAGGTCGCGCACCAGACGCGGGAAGCGGCTGAAGACGTATTCCATCGGCATCATACGGATGGACATCACCGATTCCTGCAGATCGCGGGCGTTACGTTGTAACTGGCCCATGCTGGTGATGAGATCGCCATGGTTGACCGGGTCCAGCTCGTTGGAGCGCTGGGCCAGCATCGACTGGGTGATCACCAGTTCGCCCACCAGGTTAATCAGCTGATCCACTTTTTCCACAGCGACACGAATACTGGTCGATTCGCTGGAGCGGGCGGCCGGTTTTTCACGCTCGCCGCGGTTTGGCGCAGCGGATTCGCCCGGAACGGCTTTCAGCGCAGGCGCGGCAGGTGCCACGGCCGGTACCGCCGGTGCAGCCGCGACTTCGGCCACTTCCGCCGTTTCTGCAGCCGGTGCATCGGTCACGGCCTCAAAGTCAATCTGCTCAGGTTCAATGACAAAACAGAGCACGGCGATCACGTCATCTTTGCTGATGCCGCCATCAAGGTTAGCTGCCAGCGTGTCCTTGCCCTTCACCACGTTGCTCAGGGTGGCGAGATTGCTCAGCTCTTCTTCCAGAAGGTTAACTTCGCTCTCTTTCAGGCCGGACAGCACCACGCGCAGACGGTTGTCAGCGGCAGGCGCGGCCGCCGGAGCGGGCTCAACAACGCTCAGTTTTGCCGGGCTGACGGCAACGGCTGCCGTCTCGCCTTTGGCTTCCAGCGCTAACTGACGCAGCGCGTTGCAGATATATTCAAAGCTGGCAGCGTCCGGCTCTTCCGAGCTTTTATAGGCATCGAGCTGTTCCTGCATAATGTCTTTCGTTTCCAAAAACAGGTTAATAATGTCGGTATTGAGCTGCATCTCACCGCGTCGGGCCTCATCGAGCAGGTTCTCCATCAGATGAGTGGTTTCCTGCAAAATGGTAAAGCCAAACGTACCGGCGCCTCCTTTAATGGAGTGAGCTGCGCGAAATATGGCATTGAGCTGCTCTGAATCCGGCGCCTCGGGCACCAGATCCAGCAGGTGTTGCTCCATATCCGCCAACAACTCGTCGGCTTCATCAAAAAACGTCTGGTAAAAATCGCTAATATCCATGCTCACGCTATCACCTCGGATTGGCTGGTGGCGATGTTGGAACGGCAGCCGAAGGCGCAGGGCCTGGCTGTTTTAAATCATCCAGTGACTCATTCTGACTTTCGGCATTTTCGTGCAGGATGGCCTGCTCTGCCTGTTTGTTGAGCACTAAGAGACTAATACGGCGGTTGATGGCGTCGTCCGGGCCGCGGTCGGTCACGCGCATGGTAGCGGCCATGCCGACGACGCGCAGCACTTTGCCATCGTCCAGCCCGCCGATCACCAGCTCACGACGGGATGCGTTTGCACGATCTGCCGAGAGCTCCCAGTTGCTGTACCCTTTTTCGCCACCGGCGTAAGGGAAGTCATCGGTGTGACCGGAAAGACTGATTCGGTTAGGGATCCCGTTCAGCACTGGCGCAATGGCGCGCAGGATGTCGCGCATATAGGGCTCCACATCGGCGCTGCCGGTTTTAAACATGGGACGGTTCTGGCTGTCGATAATCTGAATGCGCAGCCCCTCCTGAACGAGATCGATCTTCAGGTGCGGACGCAGGGCGCGCAGCTTCGGATCCGCTTCGATCAGCTGATCCAGATCGCCGCGCAGTTTTTTCAGGCGGCTCTGCTCCATGCGTCTTTTCAGCTCGTCGATGTTCGGCTCGCGCTTCACCTCACCCTGCTTTTGCGTGTAGTCATCTCCACCGCCCGGGATCGGGCTGTCGCTGTTGGAGATACGCGGCCCCCCCGACACCGCCGTTGCCAGCGGGGTACGGAAATACTCTGCGATCTGAATCAGCTCTTTCGGGCTGGAGATAGAGATCAGCCACATCACCAGGAAAAACGCCATCATCGCGGTCATGAAATCGGCGTAGGCGATTTTCCACGAGCCACCATGATGGCCTCCATGCCCTTTATGCTTGCGCTTTTTGACTATGACGATGGGATGGGACTGGTTTTTCATGCGTCCTCAGTGCTCGTCTGCTGGTTTGGGTTCTTCACAGCGCGCACGTGCTCTTCAAGCTCAATAAACGACGGACGCTCGCTGGAGTACAGGGTTTTACGGCCAAACTCTACCGCGATCGGCGGGGCATAACCGTTAAGATTCGAGAGCAGCGTTATTTTGACGCACTGCATCATTTTGGTGGTTTCAGCGCTCTTCTGACGCAATACGGTCGCCAGCGGAGAGATAAATCCGTACGCCAGCAGGATGCCGAGGAAGGTTCCCACCATGGCGTGCGCGATCAAGGCGCCCAGTTCAGCCGCCGGACGATCCGCCGAGGCCAGGGCGTGAACGACCCCCATGACCGCCGCAACGATACCGAACGCAGGCAGGGAGTCACCCACCATCGCCAGGCTGTTGGCCGGGACTTCAGCTTCGCTTTCATGCGTCTCAATCTCTTCATCCATCAACGCTTCGATTTCGAAGGTGTTCATGTTGCCGCTGATGATCAGACGCAGATAGTCGACGATAAACTCAAGCATCATCTTATCGGCGATAATGCGCGGGTAGCTGGCAAAGATCTCGCTCTCTTTCGGATTCTCAATATCGCGCTCCAGGGAGAACATCCCCTGTTGACGCGACTTGGCCATCAGGCGATAGAGCAGCGCCAGAAGGTCCATATACATACTTTTGGTGTATTTCGAACGACGGAACAGTAACGGCAACGCTTTTAACGTTCCCTTGATCGCCTTGCCGTTGTTGCCAACGATAAACGCCCCCACCCCTGCACCACCGATAATAATCAGTTCGGCCGGTTGATAGAGTGCCCCAAGGTGCCCGCCGGTCATCATGTAACCGCCGAAAACTGTACCGAGAACTACCAGGTAACCTAATACGATAAGCACGACATCATCCTTCCGCTAGTGACTGTAGCCAGGATGCGCAGGTCGGGGTTTATCCTTCTGCGGGGCAAAAAAAAGCAGCGGTAATCTCTACCGCTGCTGGATCCTTGCCCACACGTTCGGGTTAAACAGCCTGTTCGATCTGTTCATCCAGCAGTTGTGGATTACTATCGGCAGCATCCCGGGAAAGTTTACGTCTTTTTACCGCACGAGACGGTGGTTGGCACAAACTGCAGGCGAAGCTGCCCGCGGGCTGATGTGCATGGGTGATAAAGTTGCCGCTGCAGCAGTTGCAGCGGGAGAGTTCCAGCAATCCGCTCTCAACAAAACGCACCAATGTCCATGCGCGGGTCAGGGCCAGCAAAGGGCCTTCTTCAGGCTGCGGGCACTGCTCGAGGTAAAGTTTGTACGCTTTAATGACCGCATCAACGCCGCTGCATAAGCCGGTCTTGAGCAGGTACTGCCAGGCATTACAGAACATGGAAGCATGAATATTCTGCTCCCAGGTCATAAACCAGTCGGTAGAGAATGGCAGCATCCCTTTTGGGGGTGGGCTGCCACGTAATTCTTTATACAACTTGATAAGACGGCCACGGCTCAGCTGGGTTTCGCTTTCCAGCATTTGCAAACGAGCACCTAGCGTAATCAGTTCCATGGCCAGTTGAATATCACGCGCTTCCTGAACAATGCTCTTCTCACTCATTTTTAGGCCCTTTTCTTACGGGCTACGTCATCAGGCTGGCTGATTTCGTTAAGCAAACGGGTAGAAAGCAGAATACCGGTGTGAACCTGTTGCAGATCATCCACGCGGGATTCCTGCGTCAGCTGCGTGACGGTCTGGTGATTATCAAAGCGGAACTGGCAAACCAGTTGGTTTGTCTCGGCCAGTTTCACCATCTGCGGCAACGTTAAACCGCCAAGCGTGGTGGCCATTTCTTCCTGAATACCCAGACGAAACATTGCAGAGGCTTTATCCTGGCTAATCAAACGTTGTGCAAGTAATAAATATGACAGGTTGATGTCATAGATGTGTTTTAGCAATTCGGATGTGTTCATTTATTCCTTCCCGAATAACACTTTAATTTCTTGTGCGGTCAACCCGCACCCCGTGATGTCGCCGGGAAAACCCCGGTAAAAAAAAGAAAAGGCTAAAACGCATAGTTGAATTAAGTTTTGTATCGATGAATCACGTTAAGAAAAACAAAATCTGTCTCTTACACATTTATCGCTTCTTACAATTAACTAAGACTTTTCCTAATTCGCGGCAACTTTACCCGTCCGATGTACCACATACAATGTGGCTTCACCTGAAATTTATAAAAAAATGTGACGCAGATCACATAATTTAAGTGAATTTTACCCAAAAATCCATCAGCACTCCTTCTAATTTGTTTGTTTTATGAGCGATTAAGCGCAGAATATATTCTTTCCGGGCGAATATTCATGCAGAAGTATGAACAAAGAGGGCATGTTAATTGCCTGTCGTTGTCATAGCGTAAACTGGCAACAAACCAGTCCATATCTATCACAGAGACACTTTGTTAATATGGTTTTAAAACAAGTGCTTACATGAAAAAGTGACAAAAGTTATTACCTGGCGTTATCATTTTTAGTTGAAGCATTTAGGTGGATTTTTTGCGATTACAGCGGGCTCAAAGCGCATGATTTACGTTTAGGAAGCGGATTTTTGCCCTTTCGTCCAGTCCCCCTGCAATTCATTGCATAAGAATAATTAATGAATAATTATGACAATTGTCACACTAATGCCATCTTTGGCTATTGCGCAAAAAAAGCATTCGCGCTAATGCTGAAGTATGTGCAATAACCACACAATGAAGGTGGGTAAAATGAGCTATTCCCATATCCTTGTTTCTGTTTCAGTTTCTCCTGAAAGTCATCAATTGATCGCCAAAGCGGTTGCTATCGCCAGGCCAACGCAGGCGCGTATTACGGTGGTCACGTTAATGGCCGAACCAGAGATGTATAATCAACTGGCAGCACCGATGCTGGAAGATATTCGTGGTGTTCTTCAGGAGGAAACCAGGCAATTTCTTGACGAGCTCATTGCCCGCGCAGAATATCCCATCGCGCAAACTTTGTGCGCGACAGGAGAATTAAGCGAGCAGATAAGTGATATATGTCAAAAGCAAAAGGTAGACCTGGTGATATGCGGAAATCACAACCACAGCTTTTTTTCACGCGCAGCATGTTCCGCTAAAACAATCGTCAGCAACAGTCAGGTTGATGTGCTTTTAATTCCACTCGGCGCAGAATAAAACGCCGAGTGGAATATAATCAGGCTAATTTAGGAAAGGTTGCGACCTTTTTTTGCAGATTGCTCTCCACGCTGCGGGGAGTGATCTGGTTCAGGTCCTCAATGAAGCGCGCCTGCCAGCGGTCTATGTCATTTTCGCGGATCACTTTCATCATGTCGGCATGACGTGAAATACGCTCCGTGAGGGGCATATTCAGCGCACGGTGCAGAGCATTGGCCACATCGTCCCGATCGTACGGGTTAACGATCAGCGCCGAGGTGAGCTCATTGGCAGCACCCGCAAATTGCGACAGCACCAGCACGCCCGGATCGGCCGGATCCTGCGCGGCGACATACTCCTTCGCCACCAGGTTCATCCCGTCACGCAGCGGCGTGACCAGGCCGACATCGGCATAGCGGAAGACCTTCATCAGGATCTTGCGTTCAAAATGCTGGTTGAGATAGAACAGCGGCGTCCAGCCCAACTGGCCGTAACGGCCGTTAATGCGACCGGCTTCGTTCTCAAGCTGATGTCGGATGTCCTGATAGGCCTGCACCTCGCCGCGCGAGGTCGGTGCGATTTGGGTATAGCGGATCTTACCGTGGTGCTCAGGATAATTCTCCAGCAGGGTCTCGTAAGCCTGGAAGCGTTCCGGCAGCCCTTTGGAGTAATCGAGACGCTCAACGGAAAAGATGTTTTTTACGTGCTTCAGCTCTTCTTTCAGCTGCGCCAGCTTAGGCGGTAGTGGCCCGGA
Organism: Leclercia sp. LSNIH1; assembly: GCF_002902985.1. NCBI lineage: Bacteria > Pseudomonadati > Pseudomonadota > Gammaproteobacteria > Enterobacterales > Enterobacteriaceae > Leclercia > Leclercia sp. LSNIH1. The sequence continues at coordinate 3,870,512 of NZ_CP026167.1, forward strand.
GGCCTGCTCGATAATCTCGTCCGGCTCAATACCAATCGGATAGACCTCAGTGCGGAAGCGCTTGCCCCAGGCGGAGTGCGAGTCATCGTCATGCGCCGTCAGGCGCGTTTTGCTGGCCACGCTGTCAAGGAAGGCCAGGCGGTCATTTTCGGTCTGGAAGCCCAGCAAGTCGTAATCACAAAGCTCTTCAAGCAGCTCGTCGCTCGGCGGCAGCGCGTTGAAGATCTCCGGGGTCGGGAACGGAATATGCAGGAAGAAGCCAATCCGGTTGTTTACGCCGCGCTTGCGCAGCTCGCCGGCAAACGGCAGCAGATGATAATCGTGGATCCATAGCACGTCGTCCTGCTGGACTAACGGCAGCAGCTTATCGGCCAGCAGGCTATTGACCCGCGTGTACCCTTCCCAGGCCTCGCGCTTAAACTTTACCAGGTCGAGGCGATAGTGGAACGCAGGCCACAGCACGGCGTTGGAGAACTGGCTGTAATACTCATCGTAATTCTGTTCACTGAGATTAAATGAAGCCCAGGTGATATTCCCGCGCGTCACCTTTTTTAGCGGTTTGTCCTCATTACCAATCTCTCCACTCCAGCCAAACCAGAGCCCCCCCGTATTTTTTAACGCCCCCAGCACCCCAACAGCCAGTCCACCTGCGCTGGCTTTTTTATCATCCGGGGGAGCGATGCGATTAGAAACTACGATCAAGCGACCCATAAGGTTTTCTCCTGTTAATTTGCGCTATTTCTTGTTCTTGTTGATGGTTAGCGGCTTTAATTACCCATTGCCAGACATCAGGTACCGTAGCCAGCCGCCAGCTGGCTTTGGTCTCACCTGCGCCGACTTTCACTGATACCCCTTTAAGCTGATTCACCACTTCAAAGCCATGCTCATCGGTGAGGTCATCACCAAAGAAAACCGGCGTTCTGCCGAGGAAAGGCGCTTCATGCATAAAGGCTGAGATAGCCTCGCCTTTGTGGATCCCTCTCGGTTTGATTTCGACCACGCATTTACCAGGCTGGAGTGACAGCTGCGGATTGTCGTGCACGATCTGTTCCGCCAGGGCGAAAATATTCTTCTCATATTCCTGAGCCTGACGGTAGTGGATTGCAAATGCCATCCCTTTGGCTTCAAGTTCGGTGCCAGGCAGATATAAAAGCGCCGTTGTAAGCTGCGCATGCAGCGTCTGGATCAGATCCGGGGGAAGGGAAACGGATTGCGAATGACCATGGATGTCGCGGCGCTCCGCCCCGTGTACACCGGCAAGCGGGAAACGGTAGGGTCTGGCGAGCTGGTCCAGCTCGGCCATTGAACGCCCTGATATCAATGCCAGTGCCCCCTCATTCAGCTGTGCCAGCTGATTCAGTGCCTGTAATACTTCTGCGGGAACAACTACCTCATCGGGGTGTGGCTTGATGGTAGCAAGGGTCCCGTCGAGGTCGAAAAAGTACGCAAAGTTTTCTGATAGTAAAGGCGGTGAAGTTAACGTATCGGCCACCCTGATCCTCCTTACAGTTGGCGAGATGAAAAACGGCAAACATCTCAGTAGCCATGTAAGTATAGACAGTGTGACGGGGCTCGCCATTTGACATCCCCCTTCCCGCTGCGGCTGGGAAGGGGGGCTACACTTAAAAGTTAAGTCGGGAGGGGGTGGAAAAAAGGGTTAAACGGTGCGCTTTGCTTTTTGCTTGTAACGGTCGAAAATCACCGCCGCAAGCAGGATTAGGCCACGTACCACATACTGCGAGAACGGGGAGATGTTCAGCAGATTCATGGCGTTCTCAACCGTGCCGAGAATCAGTATCCCGGCCACCACATATGAGATTTTTCCGATGCCGCCCTTCAGCGATACGCCACCTAAAACGCAGGCTGAGATGACGATCAGCTCATAGCCGATAGAGGTCATTGGCTGGCCGCTGGTCATACGTGAAGCCAGAATAATCCCCGCCGCCGCCGACACCAGACCGGAAAGCACGAAGATGATGATCTTGGTCCGTACCACCGGCACACCCGCCAGACGCGCCGCCTCTTCATTACCACCAATCGCCAGGGTATTACGGCCAAAAGTGGTTCTGTTGAGCAGGAAACCAAAGATGATCAGACAGCCGACGGTCAGCCAGATAGGGGCTGGCAGACCGAGCCAGTTGGCGTAGCCGAGGGTAAAGAAGCGCTCATCTTCAATCCCCACCGCTTTACCGTCAGAGATGATATAGGCCAGCCCGCGCACAATCTGCATGGTGGCGAGCGTGGTGATCAGGGCATTGATTTTCAGGCGCGCAATCACGAAGCCGTTCACCAGCCCGCTGAGCACACCGAGCAGCAGCCCGGCCGCCACACCAATCCACAGGCTTTCGGTCATGTTAATGACCACTGCAGTGGTGACACCCGCACAGGCGATAACCGAGGCGACCGACAGGTCGAAGTCGCCGGATGCCAGACAGAACAGCATCCCGCAGGCCACCATGCCCGACATGGAGATGGCGAGCCCCAGCCCTTTCATGTTAATGAAGGTGGCGAAGTTAGGCACAAAGATGGCGCAGCCGAGGAACAGTACGGCAAACACGACCAGCATGCCGTATTGATCCCAGATCCGCCCAAAGCTGAAGGCCGATTTTGGCGCTCCGGATGTAGTGACAGAGGACATCTTATTCTCCTTACTCAGGCGACAGCCTGGCTGACTTTAGGCATGGCGAGGCTTAACGCCTGCTGTTCATTCGCCTGTTCATGTAGCAATTCACCGGCAATGGCCCCTTCACGCATCACCACGATACGGTCGGCCACGCCCAGTACTTCCGGCAGATCGCTGGAGGCGAAGAGCACCGCCACGCCACGTTTTGCCAGGGCATAAATGACGTTATAGATTTCGTGCTTGGCGCCCACGTCGATACCGCGCGTCGGTTCATCCAGCAGGATCACCTTCATCTCTTCCGACAGCCAGCGGCCCAGAATGGCCTTTTGCTGGTTGCCACCGGAGAGGTTCATGATCAGCTGTTCCGCGCCCGGGGTTTTGATGTTAAGCGAACGAATGTGGTGATCGGCGTTGCTAACCTCCCAGGTGTCGTTAATCAGGCATCCGGCACGGATGGTCTTCCGGCGGGCCGAGATATTGATGTTATCCCGTACCGAGTGCACCGGGATGATCCCTTCGGCCTTGCGGTCTTCCGGGCAGAGCATCATCCCTGCGCGAATGGCATGGGCCGGTTTCTGAATATCGACAGGCTGGCCGTCGATAAACACCTGGCCTGCGGTGATGCGGGTGCCGCCAAACAACCCTTTCATCAGCTCGCTGCGCCCTGCCCCTACCAGCCCGAAGAGGCCAACGATTTCACCGCTGCGCACCGTCAGGCTTATCGGGGTGCGTACGCCCCGGGCTTTAACCTCTTCAAGGCGCAGCAGTTCGCCGCCATACTGGCGCGGTTCCCAGTGATAGATATCACCCAGTTCGCGCCCCACCATCGCCTGCACCAGCAGGTCGTGGTTGACCTGCTGCATGTCGCTGAAGGTGCGGACATAGCGACCATCTTTAAACACGGTAATAGCGTCGCTGAGGGCGAAGATCTCTTCCATACGGTGCGACACATACAGAATGATGCGCCCCTCTTTGCGCAGCTCGCGGATCACCCGGAACAGGTTCTCGATTTCACGCGCCGACAGCGAGCTGGTGGGTTCGTCAAAAGCGATAATTTTGGCATTGCGCGCCAACGCCTTGGCAATCTCCACCATCTGCCACTGGCCGATGGAGAGATACTTCAGTGGGGTCTGGGGATCAATATCCAGCCCAAGGTGCTTCAGTTGCAGACCGGCCTCATAGTTGAGCAGCGAACGGTTAACAAAACCGCCCTTATGCGGAAGCTGCCCAAGATAGATGTTCTCCGCCACGGTCATCTCCGGCACCAGATGCAGTTCCTGGTAGATGATGGCGACACCGGCATTCAGCGCGGCGGTGGTGTCCGCGAAGGCGACCTCTTTGCCCTGGATGGCGAGGGTGCCTGTCGTGGGGGTGTAGTTACCGCTGAGGATCTTCAACAGCGTGGATTTTCCGGCGCCGTTCTCACCCATCAGGGCATGAACCTGACCCGCATAGCAGTCAAAGCTGATGTCGGTCAGCGCGTTGACACCGGGAAAGGTTTTGCCGATGCCGCGAAAAGAGAGATACGGTTCAGACTGTTGCATAACGTCTCCGAGGATCGAGTAGTGAACGTCTGGCCCCCCGATGCCCGGGGGGCGCAATCACAGTGGAATTACTTACCGCCCAGTCCCTTTTTCTCCAGCTCTGCTTTGAAGTTGTCACGGGTGATCAACACCACGTCGGTAACTTCAGTGAATTTCGCTGGCTCGGCACCTTTGGTGACCCAGTTGTAGAGCATTTCGCTGGATTTATAGCCATGTACGTCCGGGCTTGGCAGCAGAGAACCGTAGAAGCCGGTGGCCTGCGCTTTAGAAAGCTCGCTCACCGCATCAACGCCGTTGATGCCGATGCCGATAACATCTGCCGCTTTGAAGCCCTGGCCTTCGGTGGCGCGCACGCCGCCCAGGACGGTGTTGTCGTTCATCCCCACCACCAGCCAGTGTTTCACTTCAGAGTGCTGCACCAGCATGGAGTTGGCCGCATCGAAAGCGCCCGGGATGTCGTTGGATTTGGTTGGCACTTTGTAGATCTGTTTTTCCGGGAAGCCGGCCGCTTTCAGGGCTTCCATCGAACCGGAGGTGCGACGGCGTGCGGTATCCAGTTCATCGGCGGTGATCGCCATAACCGCGGTGTCCTTCACGTCCCAGCCGCGTTTTTGCATCTCTTTATAGAGCTCCTGGCCCTGGCGCTCGCCGATTTTGGTCGCCGCCATCATCACCAGCGGCACGGTATCCATCGGCTTGCCCTTGGCGTTCACGAACTGATCGTCCACAGCGATGACTTTCATGTCGTAGCCACGCGCTTTCGCCACGATAGCCGAGCCCAGTTTTGGATCCGGAGTACAGATGACAAACCCTTTCGCGCCGCTGGCTGCCAGGCTGTCGATGGCGTTCAGCGTTTTTTCACCATCAGGCACAGCAATTTTAATGACTTCAAAACCCAAATCTTTCCCGGCTTTATCGGCAAATTTCCACTCTGTCTGGAACCATGGCTCTTCCGGTTGCTTCACCAGGAAACCGAGCTTCAGGTTCTCCGCCATAGCGGATTGTGACATAACGGCAGCCAGACCGATGGCCGCCAGCGCTTTAGTAAATTTGTGCATGGTTAACTCCAGCTTTAGCGTTTTAATTTGTAGGGGAATAACAACTAAAATGTTTTTAATCGGACTTAAAACAAGGCATTAGCGCCAGGCGTGTATTAAGCGCATTTGCTTGAGATAGTTTTAGCGGGAAATTAATCATCCATAAGAGAGCGCCATCACACCGCAGAATTACAGTAATTGCGTACATAGATTCAGCGGAAAAAGACATAAATATGCAGGTATTTGTCTGACAAATAGAAAGGGGTACAGCAGATTAGTCCATAAGATTAGCTAAGATATCCTTGTGATCCGGGCGCGCGGGCGCCCGGCATAATATTACCAGGGATAGTAGATATGCTCGGCGTGATCGCGTACCGGTGCTTCCTCACCCAGCAGACGTGCTGAGAGCGTCAGCGCAAAGTCAAAGGCATGGCCCAGTCCCTTGCCGCTGATGAGGTTGCCATCTTCCACCACTGGCGCATCGACATATTCGCCGTCCTGAATCTCCTGCCAGAGTTCCCCCGAGCAGACATAGCGACGCCCTTTTAACAGGCCATTGCCGCCCAGCACACGCGCCGCAGCCGAACAAATTGGAGCGATAAATTTACCCGCTTCGTCATGCGCGGCGACAAAACGCACCACATCGGCACTGGCCGCCAGATTCACGCTGCCCTGCGGGCCGCCGGGTAATACGACCGCATCGTAGTAACTGTCGATTTTTTCGCTGAGGGTGCTGTCCGCCACCATCGGGATATTATGGTAGCTCACAACCGCCCGCGACTCGGCGCAGGCCAGGGTATCTACCTCAATGTTGAGACGGCGCAGGATATCAATAGTGATAATCGCCTCCGCCTCTTCAAATCCGGGTGCCAGCAGCACCGCTACTTTTGCCATAATGAACTCCGTTAGGGAATATAAAACAATGTTTCATTTTCACAGCGTGTGTAGCGGAAAACTTCCAGCGGGATCACATATCGCACTATTTCCAGCAAAAATGATCTGACGCAATTTTAGCCAGGTGTAAAAATCCATTAATTACCAAAATTATCTGTATTCCACCTGACAGGAATAATTATCTTTTTTTTCGCTAAGCGCCTATTTCACCGCTCCTGAGAAAAACATAAAGTAATTTCACTTTTCGGATAGCATTAAATTTATACAAATCCCTATAATACAATCTCTTAATCATCTTCAACCTCGACCCTCCCTTCTCCAAATCCTCCATTTTTTTTAATTCCTGATGGGGGGTAAGGTTTAGTAAGAATATATTTATAAGGATTTTCTTATAATGGATTCGCTGTTATGATGAATTTTACCTGATGCCTGAAACGAATTTGGGATCACATACAGGGAAAACAGAATGCTTTTATTCTGTAGTGAACTATCGTTAATGATGATTATTTTTTGGTTACATAAACGAAGAAAAGGGAATGGATATGGCTGTCTCGGATATGATCACCAGGCTCAACACGCAGATGAACCTCGAGTTTCATGCGTCTAATCTCTCTTTGCACCTCAGCGAGTGGTGTTCAGAACATCAGCTAACCGGTTCCGCGACTTTCCTGCGCCTCCAGGCGCAGAGCAACGTTACGCAAATGATGCGCGTTTTCGATTTTTTAAAAGCATCAGGCGCTATGCCGGTTTTGAAACCCGTGGATATGACTGACGAAGAGTGCAATTGCCTGGAAGCAGTTTTCCAGCGCACGCTGGAAGAGTATGAGCAGCGCTGTCAGACGCTGAATCAATTAACGGATGAAGCGCGGAAAATGAAAGACACTTCTACGCTTAACTTCCTGCATGATATTGAGAAAGAACAGCAGCAGGATGGAGTATTACTCAAAACCATCCTTGATGAAGTTCGCAAGGCACGTCTCACCGGCATGGGTCTGGAACAGACCGATCGCCAGCTGCTTAACGTCGTCAGCCGTCAGCACCACTGATTCTGCGCGTTAACTGAATTACCCGGCCTGTGCCGGGTAATTTTTTGCAAAAGAGTCAACACCCTACTGGTGCAGAGCTTCATGTAACTCACATTTCGGACGACCCTGGGTCGCCCGTTCACATTATTCTCACAAAACCGTTTATAAAATCAAAACACCGGTTTATTTTAGTGAGACTCACCCTGCGGCGTGAATTTCAGCTCGATCAGCGCAATGGCTTTCTGCACGGCGCGCAGCGTAACAGGGTCGGCCGACGCAGGATTGCTGGCGAAATCGATGTTTTTCAGCTGACTGGACATTTTCTCGCGCACTTCTGCGGGAGCAATGATTTCAATCACATCAAGAATTTGTTTGATGACCAGCTGGCATGCAACGACGTCAGAGATCAGTTCCTGATCGGCACTCAGGTTTTGAGACATAGGCTTCTCCTGTTTGAAAGGCCGTCATAGTAGCAAAACGTCAGCCCTGATGCGGCGTACAGGCACAAAAAAACCTGCCGGAGCAGGTTTTTCTTATCAGAACATCGCGCCTGGCGGTACGTCCTTAAAGGTCTTGCAGTAGGATTCGAACATGCTTTTCAGAATTTTGCGCAATTTCATCGGTATGCTCCGGCTAAGTGTTATGCAGGTGTTAATGTTGATGCGGCTATAATATGACCTTCATCACAAAAATCAATGTTTTTGTGATATTCATCACGCCAGTTTATTTAAAACAAAACACCGTTCCGATTAAAATCTAATATTAATCAGCAAATTATCGCACCGCGGGTTACCGTAAATTTTTAAAAAAATTTTAAGTGGCAGAGAAAAAATGACTGAAAATCACTCCGCTAAAGCGGCCAGCGGGATCTCTCCCGCCGCGCTGCTGGTGGCCGGCGCGTTCTTTATGGAGTTTCTGGACGGTACGGTGATCGCCACGGCATTACCCGATATGGCGAAAAGCTTTGGCGTACAGGCGGTCGATCTTAATCTCGGGATCAGCGCCTATCTGATCACCCTGGCGGTACTTATTCCGGCCAGCGGCTGGATCGCCGATCGCTTTGGCGCGCGTAAGGTGTTTACCCTTGCCCTGGCGATCTTCACTCTCGCCTCGGTGCTGTGCGGTCTCGCCACCAGCGTGGATCAGTTCATCGCCATGCGCGTACTGCAGGGAATGGGCGGTGCATTAATGGTGCCGGTAGGCCGCCTTGCCGTATTGCGCACCACGCCCAAGCACCTGTTGATTACCGCCATCGCCACCCTCACCTGGCCCGCGCTGGTGGCACCCATCATCGGCCCGCCGCTGGGGGGCTTTATTACCAGCTATGCTAACTGGCGCTGGATCTTCTTTATTAACGTGCCGTTAGGGCTAATAGCTATCGTGCTGGCGCTGCGCATTATTCCCGATATCTATGAAGAGATCCGTCGCCCGTTCGATACGCCGGGCTTTATCGCCACCTCGGTGGCGATGGTGAGCCTGGTCTATGCCATGGAGATGATGGGGGCGCAGGAGGTGAATACAGGCGTGACCCTTGCACTGCTGGCAACAGGGATGGTGACCATGATTTATGCCCTGCGCCATTTCCGGCGCACCGAGTGGCCAATGATCCGTCTTGATGCCCTGCAGGTGCCCACGTTTCGCGTAACGATGTTTGGCGGCTCGCTGTTTCGCGCCTCCATCAGCGCCGTGCCGTTTTTGCTGCCGCTGCTTTTTCAGGTGGGCTTTGGCATGGATGCCTTCCACTCCGGTTTGCTGGTGCTGGCGGTATTCGTCGGTAACCTGACCATCAAACCCGCCACCACGCCACTGCTGCGCGGGCTGGGGTTTAAAAAGTTGCTGCTGATCAACGGCGCGCTGAACGTGCTGGCCCTGCTGGCCTGCGCTTTCCTGACCCCGCAAACCCCGGTGTGGGTTATCATGCTGGTGCTCTATCTCGGCGGCTTGTTCCGTTCCATTCAGTTTACCGCCATCAGCACCCTTGCCTTTGCGGATGTGCCTTCGCCGCAAATGAGCTATGCCAACACCCTATTTTCCACCGCCACCCAGCTGGCAGTGGGGCTGGGGATCACCCTCGGCGCCATCGGGATCCGCATCGGCGAACTGTGTAGCGAATGGCTGGGGATGGCGTCGCTACCGGGCATCAGCTTCCGGCTGGCGTTTGTGGCGATTGCGCTGGTCTGTCTGCTGGGGATGGTCGATACCCTGCGGCTGGTAAAAGATGCCGGCAGTGCGGTATCCAGAAAAGAGGCATAAAAAAAGCCAGCGCAAGCTGGCTTTTTATCGGTGTTAGCAACTTAGCCGATAATACCGCGGACAAAGGCTTCGATCTCTTTATCCTGGCAGTTCTCGAAGAAGCACTGCTGGAAACGCTGACCGGTAACCGCAGTTTTAACCAGCTCCGGATCGATGGCGCGCAGGGTGTCGAGATAGTTCTCTTTCACCACAGCCGCTTTCACCTGATTCAGGATGCCCGCGTTGCGAACCTGAGGCTCTTTACGCTCTGGCGGATAACCTTCGCCTTTACGGCCAGTGAAGGCTTTTTCAAAGATAAAGCGCACGTTCAGCTCTGCACCCCAGCCGAAGCCTTTGGCAAATGGCAGGGCGAGTGCGTTACCGTTGTTGATCTGTGCAAACAGGAAGGCGTCAGCAGGATCGATGCAGTAGCCACACACCACGCCCGGGTGGATGTTCAGGGACATCAGCGCACCCTGGCCGGTACCGCAACCGGTCACCACGAAATCAACCGCTTTAGAGTTCAGCAGAATGCTCGCCATGATCCCCAGATGAATATAGGTCAGGTGGTGATCGTTTTCGTCGCTCATCCCAACGTTATAAACCGGGAAACCTTTCTCTTCAGCAACGGCGTTCAATTCCTTGAGGATGATGGCGTTTTTTTGCGCCTGGCTGTTTTCCATCATCAGTGCAATTTTCATACTTCGTCTCCTGAATGCGATGCGGGGCACCCCGCTGTGAATAGCTTACTCAATCCACCTTACTACTAAGCAAACGCACTTTCAAATTAAGTGAAAAATAGTTTCAAAAAACAAAGATGCGCTCACAATTTTGATGGAGAGGGATGTGAGCACCGGTTCGCAAAAGGATGGCTTATGATTGAAGGAGCCGGATGCTCGTGGCGAAGAGAAAAGAGAGAACAGGTGGTTATTCCTGGCATTGCGCTTTACGTCTGGCGTTAGTATAGGTTATTTCAACGCATTCAGAGTGTTCTATGAAGAGATTATGCACGGTCGGTCTGGTGCTGTTACTGGCAGGTTGCGGTATTACCCGCAAAGCTGAAGTGAGCAGCGTCGATGTCACCTCGGGGGTCGTCAGGCTTGATTATGGTCAGCCACTATTCCAGACCTCTTATGATGATGCTTATGTAACAAGTGGCACTGCCACCCGCGAATGTCAGGCCATGGGATACAGTACGGCCCAGGCCTACGGTCAGCCGATCGAAACCTGTAGCGTGATCAGCGGCTCGTTGTGTCTGAACAAAACCGTCACTATCCAGTACCAGTGCCACGGTTACGCCCCCGCCCCTGCCGTCACGACCTCGGCTTATTACTAATTTCGTTGCCAGCTTTAGAGCTGGCAATAAAATTCTGAACACGAAACAGAATAATTCTCATTAATATATTTGAGTTGCGCGCAATGCGTTTTATTCCCATTCGTATTATGATTGCTTAAATATTTATTTTACTTTTTGCAAATAAATAAATAACAAATTATAGTGACGCTCACGTTGACCAGTTAATAATAAAACGGAGCCACACCATGCTTAAAAGTGAAATGATCGACAAGCTCAATGAGCAAATGAATCTGGAGCTTTACTCCTCCCTGCTCTATCAACAGATGAGTGCCTGGTGTAGCTATCACAGTTTTGAAGGCGCGGCGGCGTTTATGCGTCGTCACGCCCAGGAAGAGATGACACACATGCAGCGTCTCTTTGATTATCTTACAGATACCGGCAGCCTGCCGCGCATCAACCCGGTAGCATCGCCATTTGCAGAATATGCCTCATTAGATGAACTGTTCCGCGCTACCTACGAGCATGAACAGCTGATCACACAAAAAATTAACGAACTGGTACACGCGGCTATGACCAGCCAGGATTATCCCACCTTTAATTTCCTGCAGTGGTATGTGGCAGAACAGCACGAAGAAGAGAAGCTGTTTAAATCGGTTATCGATAAACTCACCCTGGCCGGAAAATCGGGTGAAGGTCTGTACTTTATTGATAAAGAGCTGTCGACGCTCGATGCCCAAAATTAATATTCATGCGGCGCTATCTGGCGCCGCGTTATTATTAATGGCGGCAGATTTTACTTTCATGAGTTGAAAAACCCGACGCCTGCGAAATGAATTTACCGCGCGCCGCCAGAAATGCCACCAGCTCTGCTGCCGTCATGTCCGCGGCTGAACAGGTGTGAAAACGCGCCTCGTCACCAAAACGCGCCGTAATCGCGGCAATCAGACTCTCTTCGCTGTATTGCTCGCCGGACTCGATCATCATCGTCAGCACATCGTGCCCATGAATGGATGCCATAAACCCTCCAGAAGAAAAGGCGCAGCCTAACCCTTTCCTCCCCACAACGCTTTGCGCTGGCGCAGGTTTACATGCAACCCGCACAGCTGGTGCAGCGCCAGTCCTGTTTATTGACCGCCTGATAAAACTGGCGATAGCTGGCCGTCTCCAGCGGAACGCCGTGGTCGAAAAAGAGATCGGTCAGCCATTCGACGTTTTCAATGATCCACTCATCTTCCTGCAACCCCTGGGCAAAGGTCTCATCTTCGGGATCGATAATCGAATAGATGGCCCAGGTACCCATATCCTTTTCCCGCCTTGCCTCCGGTAAGGTTAGCACCTGGCCCTGCCAGCTAATTATCCAGTGCCCGTGACACAATAAATTGCCTGAACGACTCCATTTCGCACAGAAGGGATTACTGGCCGTCATCGCCGTCTCACTTTTTTTGAATATTTATAAGAAACGTTTACGTTACGCCTGATTATCGGGCGAAAACATTGCTCTTATGAAGTAGGCAAACCTCCTCATTTTTACGGGCATATGACCAGAGCGACGCTTAAGTTAAATAACGTAAAGATTACATTACACTCGTTGTAACGCCGGTTTGACGAGTCCGTTCTTTTCCCTTACTCTGCGCCGCAGATTTTGTCGTCGTGTCGTAGGGTTTTAGAGGAAAACGTGAAGAACAGAACGCTGGGTAGTATTTTTATCGTCGCCGGAACGACGATTGGCGCCGGGATGCTGGCGATGCCGCTGGCGGCGGCAGGTGTCGGTTTTGGCGTTACGCTGGTGTTACTGGGCGTACTGTGGGCACTGATGTGTTACACCGCCCTGCTGCTGCTCGAAGTGTATCAACACGTTCCAGCCGATACCGGGCTGGGATCGCTGGCCGGGCGTTATCTGGGGCGATTCGGCCAGTGGATCGCCGGCTTTAGCATGATGTTCCTGATGTATGCCCTGACGGCAGCCTACATCAGCGGCGCCGGGGAGTTAATCGCCTCCAGCGTCAATGACGGGTTCAACGCTGATATCTCTCCCGCCACAGGGGTGATCTTATTTACCCTGATTGGTGGGGGCGTGGTCTGCGTGGGCACGTCGCTGGTCGATCTGTTCAACCGCCTCCTGTTCTCGGCAAAAATAGTCTTCCTGGTGGTGATGCTGGCCCTGCTGGTCCCGCACATTCATAAGGTCAACTTACTGACGCTGCCGCTGGAGAAAGGGCTGGCACTGTCGGCTATACCGGTCATTTTTACTTCGTTTGGTTTTCACGGCAGCGTGCCGAGCATTGTCAGCTATATGAATGGCAACGTGCGCAAGCTGCGCTGGATCTTTATCACTGGCAGCGCCATTCCGCTGGTGGCTTACATCTTCTGGCAGCTGGTCACCCTCGGCAGTATCAACTCGTCGAGCTTCATGGGAATGCTGGCAAACCATAGTGGGCTGAACGGGCTGTTGCAGGCCGTACGCGAAGTGGTTGCCTCGCCGCACGTTGAGCTGGCGGTGCATCTCTTTGCCGACCTCGCCCTGGCGACCTCGTTCCTGGGAGTGGCGCTGGGTCTGTTCGACTACCTCGCCGACCTGTTCCAGCGCAGCCGCACGTTCAGCGGACGTATCCAGACCGGGGCGATCACCTTTCTGCCGCCGCTGGCCTTCGCCCTGTTCTACCCACGGGGTTTTGTGATGGCGCTGGGATACGCGGGCGTGGCGCTGGCGGTGCTGGCGCTGCTGCTGCCCTCTCTGCTGGTCTGGCAAAGCCGTAAGCATCATCCTGAAGGGAACTACCGGGTACCAGGCGGTAAGCCTGTGCTCTGTCTGGTCTTCGCCTGCGGGATCGCGATAATCCTGGTGCAGTTCGGGATTACGGCGGGGTTGCTGCCAGAGGTGGGATAGCGTGCAATGATCCCGGGTGGCGCTGCGCTTACCCGGCCTACGAATAGTGTAGGCCCGCGCAAGCGAAACGCCGCCGGGCGCTGTTAATGCAGACAGCAGTTCTTGAATTTCTTGCCGCTGCCGCACGGACAGGGATCGTTGCGTCCCACTTTGGTGCCGTTGATCACCGGCTGCTGAGTAACCGGCTCTTGCGGGTTGGCAATCCAGTAGTTATACAGACGCAGCGCTGCCGGACGAATCCCCTCGATGCTCTGCTGGAACTCCTCTTCACTGAAGGAATCCAGGCGCTCAAAGTTCTCTTCGGAGCCGTGCAGGGCAATTAAATCCAGATCGGCACGCAGTGACTCCGGCAGGGATGACCAGTCGGTCAATGCCACGCCGCGCATATAGCCGAAGCACCACTCTTCCACCACGGTATAGGTTTCACCGTCGACATCGTTCATGCCGAACATCGGTTCAAACTGATCCGGGTAGTCGCTCAGGCGTTCGGCGATATCGTTCATATGCTTGAAGCAGAGATCGATGAAGCGGTTCATCTCGCGCTCGTTCTTCCAGCGCGGAATGTTCTTTTCACCGCCCCACACCGCCACCAGCCAGCGGTCCGGCTCCACCACCACGGGGCCGGAAAGCACCGCGGTCAACATACCGTCGAGTTCTGAGACATCCATAACGGACTCGTCATCATGACCGTAGGTCATTAAGGTCTCTTCCAGCCACTCCATTTCGGTTTCGTTTAACGGGCCTTCAGTCATGGGTCAATCTCCTGCAGAATAGAATGGCGTGCAGGGTAACACAGAAACGGTTCTCTTCCCTGTTTATCCGCGGTCTTAGCTGGTGCAAAAAAGGTTAAATCATGACCGTTGCACCGGGTATCTGTTTTGCTGTTAATGAGATGGACGGAGCGTAACCGGCGCCCCCTACGGGTGGAAATCGTCCGGCAACTGCGCGAAATCTACTTTCTGCATCTTAAAGTTGGTCACCCAGGCGCTGCCCGCCTCCTGTTCCGAGACAAATGCGTATTTCGGCGTCAGCTCCTTCGCCTGAATGCCGGTCCAGTCCGAGAAGAAATCGAGAAAATCATTGGCGGAACGCCGGGCTTTGATCAGGCGGTGCTCTTTATCGTCACTCGATACGATCATAAACGGCACCTGGTAGTTTTGCTGCCAGGCATCACCGTGAGCCATATATTGCCCGCCGGTCAGACGGGCTTTATAGGTCAGACCGTGATCGGAAAAGTAGACCATCGAGAAACTGTCGCCAGTGTTCTGCAATTGCTGATAAAGCTGTTTTAACAGGGTATCGGTCTGGGTGATGCTGTAGATATAACAGGAGGTCTCTTTCGACTGCACAAACTCGGCGTATTTCCCCTGGGTGCGTTCGCAGGCCTGCGGATGGGAACCCATCAGGTGCAGGACAATCAGTCGCGTTTCTATGCGCGGGGTTGAGAGCACCTGCTGGGTCATCTGCAGTAAGGCTTCGTCCCGAGGATTACTCTCGTCTTCGTAATACCCCTTTCTGAGAAACTGCACCTCATCGGCCCGCTTCGCAATACTGGCAATGGCGGTATCGTACTCGCCAATCTGCCCCTGATTGGAGAACCACCAGGTCTGAAATCCGGCGCGATTCGCCAGCGTGACAACGTTATTTTGATACTCCGGCGTATCACCACTCACCCGGCTCAGGGAGTACCCCAGCGAGGTTTGGGTGGAGGCGCTGGCGGCAATGTAATCGGTAAACAGGATTCCCTTCACCGAGCTGGCGAACGGCGTATTATTCCACTGCCCGCCAAAGGCACCCAGCGCATCCCGGCGTGCGCTTTCACCGATCACCATCACGTAGTTATGGTAGCGGGGCTTCACCGCCAGAACGGTCCAGTTGTCCTTCACTTTGGCCAGCTCCAGCATGCGGGCTTTCTCCGTAACCACTTCCCGATTGTTGATCACCACATCTTTTACAAAGCGGAACACCGGATACCCCACGTCCATCAGGGTAAAGTGCCCCCAGTAAACCAGGTTTTTCAGGGGGGTTAAAAAGAAACAGAGGACGCTAAAGGCCAGACAGAGCATATCGAAACGGCGCCAGCCCTGTTTGGGCATAATCTTACGCCGGAGTGCAATGAGGCCTAATACCAGAATAATGAATGACACCAGGTAGCTGTGCCACGGAAATATCGTCAGGATCTCGACGGACTCATTAAAATTGGTGGAATGTAATGCTAACAGCGTATTGAAATTTGGCGCGCCATACGCTTGCTGAAAAGGAAAGTAGATCGCAGCCAGCAGACTGTACAGGATAATAACGCCTTTTTGCAGGCGGGGGGTGATTCGCCAGAGCACTAACAGCACGCAGCAAAATGCCACCGTATAGATTGCGCTGAATGAGTAGCCGAAAGAGTAATTTATTAGTACGGATTGAAGAAAATAAAAGGCGATCCAGGGATTGAGCGTAATATCGCGGATCCAGAGGGTATATTTGCTGGCTGTTATATTCATATTTACCATCACCAAAAATATAGTGTAAAAACGCTGAGAGCAAGGAGCGCTCCACCGCCGATAAAGAAAAGGCATGGATAAAAAGGATCGTTTTATGGAGAAACTTATCAAAAGATAGAGCGGACGAACGGGAAGATCAACGTTTCGTAACAATATATTTATAAAACTGAAGGCGTATCATCATTATTTATAAATAATTGTCTGAAATAACACCTTCCCCTCATCCAGGGAAAGGCAAAAATACATTAAACAACAATTAATCCATCATGAGTTCGTATTATATTTACAGCTTTTCAATATGATTGAGCGTCGCCGTATAACCTGTTTTCGCCACCGCCTGTAATAATGTCTCGACAGGGAAACCTTCCGCGACGATAACGTCGGTTTGTCGGGTCTTTAATGACGCTTTCGCTTTCACTACCCCTTCGGTTTCCCGCAGCGCCTGGTTAACCGAAATGACGCACAGCGAACAGGTCATGCCCTGAACATCCAGCACCACTTTTTGATTCGCCGCCTGAGCAAACAGCGGAAGCAGCAGACACGCGCTTATCAACAGTCGTTTCATTCCATCACCTCATAAACCCAGGTCACCACCGTGGGGTAGAACAGCACCAGCAGCAGCACCGGCAGCGTGAGCCAGAACAGCAGACGCATCTGCCCCAGGGTTAAACGCCCGGTACACCACACCCTTTTTGAAAAATAGAGCCGCCAGAACACCCGCAGCATCAGCCCGAGGGAGAGCACAATCATCGGCAGGCGCAGGAACTCAAGCTGGCTGAGCCCGGCAAACCCCGCCGCCGAGATGCCAAAGAGCAGGTAGAGCAGCGGACCGACGCAGCAGAGCCCGGCGGTAACGGCAGCCGCGGCTGCCGTCAGCAGGGTAAGGCCTGCCCCCTTAGCGTTGTTCGGTTGAGACATAGTGGTAAGTGAACACCTTTGGATCGTAGAAATTGAGTGGATCGCCGTCCACCTCGGCATAGGGGTAGCCAAAGTTATTTACCGCCCCCTGCTCCGTCGCCGGATAGAGCTCAAAATCGCGCCCATAGTTGAAGCCCACCCAGTTCATCTCCCAGTTGCCAAAGAGGTAAGCATTCACCGCCTGCACATCGGGATCCTGATGGGCTTTTTTCTCCGCCAGACGCATTTTGGTGACGTCCGCCGGGTCACACGGCAGCCAGCCGTAACCGGCCAGATAAAACTCCGCGCGGCAGTGCTGTCCGCCGCTGACATCGGCCACGCCCGCGCTATCGGCTTTGCCGAAGGCGCTGGCGGAGTAGCGCTCCAGTTTGTTGGCTCTGCCCAGACGGATGCCGAACAGTTCCCGCGCCGGGATCCCGCTGGCGCGCGCCAGCGCCACAAACACCGAGCTGATGTCGGTGCATTTGCCGCTGAGCTTGCCGCTTTGCAGAATGGTCGCCACGTCGCCGGTGCCACAGCCAATGACGTCGTTATCGCGTTCCATATGGCTGCTGACCCATTCGTAAATGAGGCGCGCTTTCTTCAGTGGATCGGTTTCGCCGCCGGTAATTTTTTGCGCCGTTTCGCGCACCAGGCCATCAACCGGTGTGTGCGTTGTTGGCAGCAGGTATGGCTTCACCGCCAGCGGATAAACAATCTGTTCCGGTGCCTGCCAGTTTTTCAGCGCGTCATGTTTCAGCGGCTCCCAGTCCGCCGTTTCGATCTCCAGATCGAGCTGAAGCAGCAGGTCGCCTTCACTTTTTGGCCAGGTTGCGAACAAAGTTTTCGCACCATAGGCGTTGTTGGTGGTGACATAGGCCTGCTGATAGTTGCCGGTAAACGCCATGCCGGTCATCTGCTGAAAGGCAGTATCCACCGGAAGCGGGATCCACAGCTTCACGACGCCGCTGGAGCCCTGCGGCGGCACCAGTTTATAGGTTTGCGACAAGACAAAGCGGCGGCGCATCACCGGCGCTATGGGCGCCAGGCTGGTTTTTACCGTCTCGCTGGCGAGAGCCGGGCCTACTAAACCTGCGGCAGAAAGAAGAACGCTATTTTTAAGAAATTGTCGACGCTGCATGGCTATCTGTCCCTTGAAAATGAGTCTGGCGACGGCAAAACGGGCCGACAGCACAGAGGTTCATCACAGCAGACAGGCGCTGGCGCGAAGCGATGGGATTTATTCATCAATAACAGACCTGTTAACTGTGAATGATAAAAAATTTTGGAGACGGTATTAGGCGCTTTTCAGCGCCGGTTGTACAGGCTTGAAGTCAAAAAAAAGCGGCAGTTTCTCTCAAACGCGCCAGACGGTTGCTTCAGCCCGGCGGATGGCGCAGTAAGCCTAATAAGTGATGGAAATCCCAAAACGGAGTATTGGCAAAATAGTCCATGCGATAAGCCAGTAGTTCCATAACATTATAAATATGAAAACCCTACTGTTAATTCTTTTAAACCAGCGGAGCTAACTTGCTATTTCCCCTGGCTTTATCCGGGATAAAGTCTGCGAGGAAAGGATTATTATCACCTAATATTAAAACGCACACGGGTAGGTCAAACAGCGAAACAACGTTATCACTATCATTTATTTTCACCACCATTCAGAGGTATGAGATGAGTAAAATGTGCTTAACAAAATTACTGTCGGCTGGTTTGCTCGGATTGATGGTCTTTTCCACTTCCGCAATGGCGAAAGAAATTGAAGTGGTAAATATTTCAAAAATAGATGGCATGCCCTGGTTTAATCGTATGGGGGAAGGTGTTACCAAAGCCGGCAGCGATCTCGGTATTAAAGCCTCTCAGGTAGGCCCTTCCAGCACTGATGCCCCGCAGCAGGTAAAAATTATTGAAGACTTAATCGCGAAAAAAGTATCGGCGATCGGGATTGTCCCCAACGATGCCGATGTGCTCGAGCCGGTATTTAAAAAGGCGCGGGATGCTGGCATCGTGGTATTAACCAACGAATCTCCCGGACAACCGAGCGCCAACTGGGACGTTGAAATTATTGATAACGAAAAATTTGCCGCCGATAACGTTGAAGAGATGGCCAAAGCCATGGGCGGTAAAGGAGGCTATGTTATTTATGTCGGCAGTCTGACCGTGCCGCAACATAACCTGTGGGCGGACTTGTTCGTTAAATATCAGAAAGAGCACTACCCGGATATGCATGAAGTCACCAGCCGTATGCCGGTGGCCGAGAATATCGACGATGCCCGCCGGACGACCATCGACCTGATGAAAGCTCACCCCGACCTGAAAGGGATTGTCTCCTTTGGCTCTCAGGGACCCATTGGCGCGGGCCGCGCGGTGAAAGAGAAACGGGCGAAAGGCAAAGTGTTCGTTTACGGCATGATGATCCCCTCTCAGGCCGCTTCCCTGATTAAGAGCGGTGATATCGCCATGGGCATCACCTACGACCCTGCCTCTGCGGGTTACGCCATTACCGCCGTGGCCGACAAGGTTCTGAAGGGAGAAGAGATTAGTCAGGGTCTTGAGATCCCCAATCTCGGTAAAGCGGATGTGGATACCGAAAAACGCATCATCAAATTCCACAAAGTCCTGCGCGTGACGAAAGAAAATATCGACAGTCTGTATTAACCCGTTGGTTCTGCACGCCCTGCTGCGATCGTCGCAATACGGGCGTGCTGTGTGAGCCCCTGAGAGGTAATAATGGAGCCGTTTATTTCACTGGGTCATATCAGCAAAACGTTCTACGGTGTGAAAGCGCTGGATAACATCGCCCTGACGCTATTTCCCGGGGAGGTTCACTGTCTGGCCGGGCAGAACGGATGCGGTAAATCGACGCTGATTAAAATTATTTCTGGCGTCTATAAACCCGATCCCGGCTTTCAGATCGTCATTGACGGTAAGCCCCGCTCCCACCTCTCCCCCATCGACTCGGTGAAAGCCGGAATACAGGTTATTTATCAGGATCTCTCCCTGTTCCCGAACCTCACCGTGGCGGAAAACATCGCGATCCACCTGCATCACCATAATCTGCTGGTGAATAAGAGCGAGATCCATCGCATCGCCGCGCGCACCGTCAAAAGCATTGAGGCGGAGCTGGATCTGGATGCCAATGTAGAATCCCTGCCCATTGCCCAGCGTCAGATTGTGGCGATCTGCCGGGCGCTGGCCCAGGAAGCCAGGCTGATTATTATGGATGAGCCCACCGCCTCTCTCACCATGCAGGAGGTAAAAGGACTGCTGCGGGTGATTGGCGATTTAAAGAAAAGAAACATTTGCGTCGTGTTTGTCAGCCACCGTCTGGATGAAGTGCTCTCTATTTCCGACCGTATCAGCGTGCTCAAAAATGGCACCCTGGTTGGCACCTGGCCTGCCAGCGACATCAATAATAAAAAACTCGCTTTCCTGATGACCGGTAAAGAGTTTTCGTATGCGTTATTACCGCCGATAGAAAAACTTGGCGACGTAGCGCTGAGCGTTAAGAACCTCACTAAGCATCACCAATACAAGAACATCTCATTTCAGGTGCATCAGGGTGAGATCCTCGCCATTACCGGATTACTCGGTGCGGGCAGAACAGAGCTTTGCCTGAGCCTGTTTGGGCTCACGCAGCCTGACTCCGGGGAGATAGTGCTGGCAGGCAAAGCGGTGCGCTTCGCCAGCAACCGGGATGCGATCAATGCCGGGATTGGCTATGTCTCTGAAGACCGGATGAGTACCGGCCTGGTGATGGAACAGTCCATCAACGACAACATTATCTCTACCGTGCTTCGACGGCTGAAAACCCCCTTTAAATTGTTAGACAGAGCCAAAGCGGACCGCGTTGTCGCCGATTTAGTCGGGCAGCTGAGCATTAAAATTGGCAGCGTCAATCTGCCGGTCAATACCCTCTCCGGGGGCAACGCCCAGCGTGTGGCGATAGCCAAATGGCTGGCGATCAATCCCAGGGTGCTGATCCTCGACTCCCCCACTGTCGGGGTGGACATTGCCAATAAAGCGGGGATCTATCAAATCATCTCTGCCCTGTCGCGCCAGGGGATCGCGGTGCTGATGATCACCGATGAGATCGATGAAGCCTACTTTAACAGTCATCGCATTTTAGTCATGCGCAAGGGTGAGATCGTCGCGGAACTCCTCCCGGAAAAGACCTCGGAAGCCGCGCTGGCGGAGGTGGTCAATGGTTAATAAATTCGGGATTAAAACCCACGAGCTGTTTTTAGGCCTGACCATTCTGGTGATTGGCGGCTATCTGTCGTTTGCCAGCAGCGATTTCCTGACGCTCGGCAATATCTATGATCTAATCAATAACTACGCCATGCTCACCATTCTGGCCTGCGGCTTGTTTATTGTGCTGATTTCCGGCGGGATCGATATCTCCTTTCCCGCCATGACCATCATTTCACAGTACGTGATGGTGACGCTGATTCAGGGTACCACCGGTAATTTTGCCCT
Organism: Leclercia sp. LSNIH1; assembly: GCF_002902985.1. Classification (NCBI taxonomy): domain Bacteria; kingdom Pseudomonadati; phylum Pseudomonadota; class Gammaproteobacteria; order Enterobacterales; family Enterobacteriaceae; genus Leclercia; species Leclercia sp. LSNIH1. Next base: position 3,891,919 of record NZ_CP026167.1, read on the forward strand.
CGCGTTTGCGCTGGCCGGGGGGCTGGGATTGCTGCTCGGGTTGATCAACGCCACGCTGGTCAACCGGCTCAACGTGCCTTCCATCATTATCACCATCTCAACCCTGAATATTTTTTACGGCCTGCTGCTCTACCTGACCAAAGGCGTCTGGCTCTACAGCTATCCTGAGTGGTTTGAAGAGGGGGTGATGCTATTCAAATTCACCGCCGCAGATGGCTACGATTATGGCTTAAGCCTGCCGATCCTCACCCTGCTGGCGGTGGTGGCGTTAACCGGCTTCATCATGAATAAAACCAGCGTCGGGCGGATGATTTATGCCATGGGCGGCAACCGGGAGGCGGCCTCCCGCATGGGATTTGGCATCTTTAAAATGCAGCTGTTTGTCTATGGCTACATGGGGCTGATGTCCGGGGTGGCAGGCGTAGTGCAATCCGCGACCGTCTTAACCGTCGCGCCCGACTCCCTGCTGGGCTACGAACTGACGGTACTCGCCGCCGTGGTGTTAGGCGGAACCAGTATCGTCGGCGGGCGCGGCACCTTACTCGGCACCCTGTTAGGGGTGATTTTACTCGCCGTGTTGCAGAACGGTCTTAACCTGTTAGGGATCTCTTCGTACTGGCATACGGTCGTTACCGGGGTGGTGATCGTCACCAGTATCAGTATGACGGCATGGAGTCAGCGTAAAGGTCAGGGAGTCATAGTATGAGCGCCAACAAAACCCAGGATCGCGTCGAGATTTACCTGAGCGTGTTAATCGCGGTGGTGGTGATTGCGTTCAGCTTCCTGATACCCTCGGTCTTCTGGTCAGCCGCTAACTTCCAGTCCATTGCCTCGCAAATGCCGATCCTCGGCGTGCTGGCCCTCGCGATGGCGGTGACGATCCTCACCGGGGGGATCAACCTGTCCATCATCACCACCATGAACGCCTGCGGGCTGGTGATGGCCTGGGTCGCTACCCATTATCCTCCAACCTTCAGCAGCATGCTGCTGGTGATTGCCGCCGGGTTAGTCATGGCCCTGGCGATCGGTTCGGTGATTGGATTTTTGGTTGCCGTGGTGCGGGTCTCGCCGATTTTAGCCACCCTTGGGATCATGACCCTGCTGAAAGGCATTAATATCCTCATCTCCAAAGGTTCGGCGATCTCTAACTTCCCGGACTATATTCTGGTGATTAACAGCACCAACATCCTCGGCATCCCGCTGCCGCTGCTGGTCTTTCTGGCGGTGGTGGTCGTACTGTGGGTGATCCTCGAAAAATCCGCCTTCGGGCGCACCCTCTACCTGATCGGCTCTAACGAGCAGGCGACCCACTACTCCGGGATTAACACCCGTAAAACCCTCATCTGGGTCTATGTGCTCTCCTCGGTGCTGTGCGTGATCGCCGCCCTGCTGATGATGTCGAAACTCAATTCAGCCAAGGCCTCTTACGGTGAATCTTATCTGCTGGTGTCGATTCTGGCGGCTGTACTGGGCGGGGTAAATCCGGATGGAGGCTTCGGTAAAGTCTTTGGCATGGTGATGGCGCTGATCCTGCTCCAGATGCTGGAGAGCGGCCTCAATATTCTGGGCGTGAGCAGCTACATCACCATGGCTCTGTGGGGCGGTTTGCTGTTAGCGTTTATTTTCCTGAAAGGGGCGCAGATCTCGCGTCTGTTTGGTAAACCCTGATTGCCGCTAATTGTGCTCGCTGCGCCGGTTGGTGTGGTCGTCACTGCGCTGTTTGCCCTGATCATCATCCTGCTTATCATGGCGGATGGGATGGCCGTGGCTGTCATAGATGATATCGTCATCGCCCGCAGCCCAGGCGCATGATGCAGCGAATGTCACTAACGCGGTAATCAAGGTCAGTTTGTTCATTTTGAACCTCTCGCGAAATGGTCGTTATTAGCGAGTACTACCTTTTTACAGAATAGTTATCCGTAACGCGAAGCTGGTCGTAAAGAAAGGTGATTAATTCCGGTGAATACGAGGAAAGTTTGAGAGGGCGATGAAATTTCAGGCACAAAAAAACCACCTTTCGGTGGTTTCACGACACTGCTTATTGCTTTGATTATTCTTGTCTTTCCCATGGTAGCCGGAGTGGGACTTGAACCCACACAGCGCGAACGCCGAGGGATTTTAAATCCCTTGTGTCTACCGATTCCACCATCCGGCCTCGGGAAGAAAGTGGAGGCGCGTTCCGGAGTCGAACCGGACTAGACGGATTTGCAATCCGCTACATAACCGCTTTGCTAACGCGCCTTAAATCTTTTGTCTTACGACTGACACCCGCTATTGCGCATGTCTTAAATTTGGAGCGGGAAACGAGACTCGAACTCGCGACCCCGACCTTGGCAAGGTCGTGCTCTACCAACTGAGCTATTCCCGCATTTATCAAGTCATTATGCTAATCACTTGATTTTGCTATCGACTAACGGGCCGTGCCGTCGTTCGATGCGTTGCATTCTACTTACCTGACGTTTTGAGTCAACGTTAATTTTCGCAAGGATAGATCGTTTGCTGAAAATTGCGCCGAAACGATCACTGATCAAGCAAATCCCCACGCGCGGCGTTCAAATATTGCAACATTGACCACAGCGTCAGCACCGCCGCGACCATAAACAGGCCAATACCCGCCCACTCTACCCACTCGTTTGGACGCCACAGCATCCATACCAGCGCCGCCATCTGCGCGGTGGTTTTGACCTTACCGATCCAGGAGACGGCCACGCTGCTGCGTTTACCCAGCTCCGCCATCCACTCGCGCAGGGCAGAGATAATAATCTCACGGGCAATCATGGTTGCCGCAGGCAGTGTGACCCACCAGCTGTGATAGTGCTCAACCACCAGCACCATGGCGATGGCCACCATCACCTTGTCAGCCACCGGGTCGAGAAACGCGCCGAAACGGGTGCTTTGATTCCAGCGACGCGCCAGGTAGCCGTCGAACCAGTCAGTGACTGCCGCAACAAAAAAGATAAGTGCACATGCGAAAGGCGCCCAGACAAATGGCAGATAAAACGCCAGTACGAAGAAAGGAATGAGAACGACGCGGAAAAGCGTCAGCAATGTAGGGATATTTAATCGCATAGTGACGGTAACTGTTTGTTGTCAGTAATTATTAGCCCTATGTTGCTACAGAGCCCTCAATGTTTCAACGAGTAGTAGATCTTTTCTGCCAGCCCTTGCGAAATACCTGGCACTTTTGCAATTTCCTCTACGCTGGCGTTGAGTAATCCTTGCAAACCGCCCATATATTTCAGCAACATCTGGCGACGTTTTGGCCCGACCCCTTCGATCGTTTCCAGAGTGCTGGTATTTTTCACCTTTGCCCGTTTTTTACGGTGACCGCTAATGGCGTGATCGTGCGACTCATCGCGAATATGCTGGATCACATGGAGCGCAGGCGAGTCCGGCGGCAGGCTAAAGCCCTCCCCTTCCGGCTCAAGGAACAGCGTCTCCAGCCCGGCTTTACGATCGGTGCCTTTCGCCACGCCCAGCAGCAGCGGATGATGCTTATCCCAGCTTACATCCAGTTCAGCAAAAACGGATTTTGCCTGGGCGAGCTGGCCTTTACCACCATCAATCAGGATAAGGTCCGGGATCTTACTCTCTTCAATAGCTTTACCATAGCGACGGCGCAGCACCTGGTTCATGGCTGCGTAATCGTCACCGGGAGTGATATCCGTAATGTTGTAGCGCCGGTACTCCGCCCGCAGCGGTCCGTTAGCATCAAATACCACACAGGAGGCCACCGTCTGCTCCCCCATCGTGTGGCTGATGTCGAAACACTCCATCCGTTTCACTTCCGGCAGCTTAAGCACGGTTGCCAGCGCGATAAGACGCTGATGGACAGTCGACTGCTGCGACAGTTTGGTGGTCAATGCCGTTGCCGCATTGGTGCGCGCCAGCTTGAGGTAGCGGGCACGATCGCCGCGCGGTTTAGTCTGGACGTTAACCCGGCGTCCCGCCAGCTCCGACAGCGAATCTGACAGCAGCGTTTTATCGCTGAGATTAAAATCGAGCAAAATTTCCGACGGCAGGGTTCGCATCTGGCTGCCCTGCAAATAGAACTGGCCGACAAAGGTCTCGACCACTTCACCCAGTTCGGTACCGCCCGGCACTTTCGGGAAATAGCTGCGGCTGCCCAGCACCTTACCCTGGCGGATAAAGAGCACATGCACGCAGGCCATGCCCGCATCAAACGACACGCCAATCACGTCCAGGTCATCGCCGGTATTAGAGACAAACTGTTTTTCCGTGACCCGTCGTACCGCCTGGATCTGATCGCGGATCCGCGCCGCCTCTTCAAAGTTCAGCGCCTGGCTGGCCTTCTCCATACGGGCGATAAGCTGGTTCAGCACCTGATCGTCTTTACCGGCCAGGAACAGGCGCACATATTCTACCTGCTGTGCGTACTCCTCTTCGCTGACCAGCCCTTCCACACAGGGCCCGAGGCAACGACCAATCTGATACTGCAGACAAGGGCGAGAGCGGTTGCGATAGACGCTGTTTTCGCACTGGCGAATCGGGAATATCTTCTGCAGCAGCGCCAGCGTTTCCCGCACGGCGTAGCCGTTAGGGAACGGGCCGAAATACTCACCTTTCGCATGTTTGGCACCGCGATGGGTAGCCAGACGTGGATGGGTATCGCTGCTGAGAAAAATAAACGGGTAGGATTTGTCATCGCGCAGCAGCACGTTATAACGCGGCTGGTAGAGCTTAATGTAGTTATGCTCCAGCAACAGCGCTTCGGTCTCTGTGTGGGTCACAGTGACGTCGATCTGCTGGATCTGAGCGACCAGCGCTTCAGTTTTGCGGGAGGCAAGATTGCTGCGGAAATAGCTGGAAAGACGCTTCTTAAGATCTTTCGCTTTACCGACGTAGATAACCGTCCCGCCTGCGTCATACATCCGGTAGACGCCTGGCTGGCTGGTGACGGTTTTCAGGAAAGCACTGGAATCAAACACTTCACTCACTGACTAATTAGGGTCTCGGCATTGCACAGACCATGACGGATGGCCAGATGAGTGAGTTCGACATCGCCATGAATGTTCAGCTTACTGAACATACGGTAGCGGTAGCTGTTCACCGTTTTTGGGCTGAGATTAAGCTGCTCAGAGATCTCATTCACCTTCTGGCCTTTGGTAATCATCAGCATAATCTGCAATTCGCGCTCAGACAAACTGGCAAACGGTGATTCGGTCTTTTCTGGTTCAATCTGGCTGAGCGCCATTTGCTGCGCGATATCAGAAGCGATATAGCGCTGCCCGGAATAGACAGAACGGATAGCATTAACCACTTCCTGAGGGGCTGCGCCCTTGCTCAGGTAGCCCGCGGCGCCCGCCTGCATCACTTTTGCAGGAAGAGGATTTTCAGTGTGAACCGTCAGCATGATCACTTTGGTATCAACCCAGGCGCGCGCGATTTTACGCGTTGCTTCAAGGCCGCCAATACCGGGCATGTTCATGTCCATCAGGACAACATCAGCACTATTCGTCCGGCACCATTTGACGGCATCTTCACCGCAGCAGGCCTCGCCAGCAACTTTTATACCTTTAATATCTTCAAGAATGCGTCGTATCCCTGCGCGCACCAGTTCGTGGTCATCAACAAGAAGGACGTTGATCAAAGGAAATTCTCCAGAATAGGGATAACGCTACAGACAGTTAATTCGGCTCATATTAACGTTTTTTATCGCAAACTGAAAACGTTAAAAAATGCAGGCCTTCGTTATAACTCTCTTTTTTGGAAATTAACTTGTACATCAACTGGAAACGGAAGCCTTGCGCCATGCGGCTTAGGCATCATTTTTTAGGCTAATGTTTTCAAAAATTTACAGATTTGAGAGGCTATTTTCTTATTGTTAAAATACCACACGTAATTTTGTAACAATAATTAACCTGTTAACTACCTTAGTTAAACAATTACCCTGCGCTTAACGCCTTAAAAGTGTAGGGCGAACGGTCATTCAATTAAATAACCAAACCGGCTAAAAGTACAAAAAACAAGCACTGCGTTTTTTTTTAAGGCTTGTGGTATACTCCGCCGCCTTGAACTTTGAACTATGCGCTCAAGCGCCGTTTTTATCATGAGGAAAATAAATGAGCACACCTGATTTTGCCACTGCTGAGAATAATCAAGAACTGGCACAGGAAGTCTCCTGTCTGAAATCTCTGTTGACCCTGATGCTGCAGGCAATGGGCCAGGCGGATGCCGGTCGTGTGATCATTAAGATGGAACGCCAGATTGCGCAGATGGAAGACCAGGCTCAGGCTGAGGTATTTTCCAGCACCGTTAAGCAAATCAAGCAAGCTTACCGTCAATAAAACAAAAACGGCTGAAAGCAGTGCATTCAGCCGTTTACTCGTCTGCCACGCAGAACTGAAGTGTAGTCAGATAATGCCCGTCGCTGCCGCATAGCAGGCTATTTGCGTTTTATTCGGCGCATTGAATTTCTTCTGCATATTCTTCTGGTGGAAGTTCACCGTGTTTTCAGAGATAGAGAGAATAATCGCTATTTCTGCTGAGGTTTTGCCTTCCGCTGTCCATTTCAGGATCTCCTTTTCGCGCTTGCTGAATTTCATCTCGGGTGGCATCACCATTTCATGCTCCAGGCGTAGCAGCGTGGTCAAGGCCATGTGCACCAGCATTTGCAGACGCAACTCAACCACTTCATTCGCCATCATATTAACCGACAGGCTGGTGCTGGAGACCGACAGGAACCCCATCGCATGATTAGGCAGCATCAGACACTGGGTGATCCCTTTGCGCAGGCCGTGGTCGCGCGCGCCGTCCCATAAGGATTGCGCTTCGGCGAATAAGGCGTCGTTCCAGGGTAAGTGCCCGTGGACGAAATTCTCGGGTTTCAGCACAGGATCGATGGTGAAATAATTTTCCGCCAGATAGTGCGCCATCCACTGTTGCGGATAGGTTGAATGCACCGAGACTTTCGGTCGGGTAAACGGTACCGGATGACGGACGCAGAGAGCAAAATACTCATAACCCAGGCTCTGAGTTTGACGCTGAAGTTCGGGATATACCTCGCTGGCGGATGTCATCTCCTGAAAACGGAGATAGCACTCCCGTCGCCATGTAAAAAAGTCTAAATCCTTCATACCAAGTGAATGAAGCCCCTGTAAAGATAATCATTATTATGATTTCTTAAATTAACACATAAATCTTATTTATATGTATAAAATATCGACCCTGAGGTAATTATCTACAGATTTTATGCACTTAGGGGGTTTGTGGCGGGATAAAATCGCGGGACCATTCATTTCAGGGATGAATATTTTGCTCCGGAGATTAATTCCGGAGCAATTAAAAGCAAATATGCTATTGCATCAGGAATTTCTCAAGGAATTGCCGGGTACGGGGCTGCTGAGGATCGGCAAACAGCGCTTTCGCCGGCCCCTGCTCCACAATACGTCCCTGATCCATAAAAATCGCCCTGTCTGCCACATCGCGGGCAAAGCTCATCTCATGGGTGACAATGACCATAGTACGTTTCTCCTGTGCCAGCTGGCGAATGGCATTCAGCACCTCCCCCACCAGCTCCGGATCCAGGGCTGAGGTCGGTTCATCAAACAGGATCACATCAGGACGCATTGCCAGCGCGCGGGCAATCGCCACACGCTGCTGCTGTCCACCGGAGAGACGGCGCGGGTAACTGCCCTCTTTCCCGGAAAGCCCCACTTTTGCCAGTAACTCCCGGGCACGGGCTGTGGCCTCCTCTTTGGGTTCGCCTTTGACAATTACCGGCCCTTCAATAATGTTTTCCAGCACCGTGCGATGGGGAAACAGATTGAAGCTCTGGAAGACAAAGCCGACGTGCTGACGCAGACGACGAATCAGCCCCTTTTGCTGACCCAGCGACTTACCGGTATCAATGGTGATATCACCCACGCGAATGGTGCCGGCTTCCGGATGCTCCAGCAGGTTGATACTGCGCAGCAGCGTGGTTTTACCGGACCCGCTGGGCCCGATAATCGCCACCACTTCGCCCTCCTGCACTTCCAGGTCGATACCGTGCAGCACCGTCTGGCCGTGAAATTTCTTCACCAGGTTTTTAACGTCGATAGCACTCATTTCGGATCACGCTCCTGGCGGTTAAGCTGGTTTTCAAAATAGTTTTGCAGCGCGGACAGCACGGTTGCCATGATCCAGTAGATCAGCGAGGCAGCCAGATACATGGTAAAGACCTCCAGCGTGCGCGAGGTGATCAACTGCGCCTGGCGGAACAGCTCCGGCACCTGAATGGTGGCCGCCAGCGAGGTGTCTTTTACCAGACTGATAAAGCTGTTGCTGAGCGGTGGCAGGGCCACGCGCGCGGCCTGCGGCAGGATGGCCCGGCGCAGGGTCTGCCACGGCGTCATCCCGATACTGGCTGCAGCTTCCCACTGGCCTTTGTCGATGGAGGAGATGGCTGCACGCAGGGTTTCCGCCGCATAGGCAGCAGTATTAAGCGACAGGCCGATCATTGCCGCCGGGATGGGATCCAGCTCAATACCAAATTGCGGCAGGCCGTAGTAAATCATGAACAGCTGGGCAATTAGCGGCGTGCCGCGGAAGATGGAAATATAAAAACGCGCCAGCCAGCGCACGGGCAGCAGAGGCGACATGCGCATCAACGCCAGCACAAAGCCCAGCACCAGACCGAAAAACATCCCGCCAATACTCAGCTGCAGCGTAAATACGGCGCCTTTCAGCAGGAAGGGCAACGAATCAATCACCAGTTGGATACTTTCTTGCATTATGATTTTTCTGCCTGTGATTTAGACATGAGGATGGTAGGCAAAGAGAGCGGGCGCCCCGCCAGTATGAATAAACAGAATCGGGCCTTCATCTTTAAAGCGTTTCCGTTCGATTCCGTCAATAAGCCCGGCCATAGCTTTGCCGGTATAGACCGGATCCAGCAAAATCCCTTCAAGACGCGCCAGCAGCTTCACCGCCTCGGTCCCCTCATCATTAGGCGTGCCGTAGCCCGGCGCGAAATAGTCATCCCACAGCACGATATCCGCCTTTGCGCTCACCTCCAGCTGCTGTGCCACCGCCTGTTGCAACGACACTACCTTCGGTTTTTGATCGGCTACGCTGCGCGATACGGTGACGCCAATCAGTTCAACCTCCGGCATCAGCTGCTCAAGCCCGACCGCCAGCCCGGCATGGGTGCCTGCACTGCCGGAGGCCACCACCACCGAGGAGAGACCGACCGTGCCCTCACACTGCTGGGCAATCTCCAGGGCGCTTTCGACGTAGCCCAGCGCACCCAGCGCATTCGAACCGCCAACCGGGATCACATACGGGCGAAAACCCTGGGCTTCAACGCGGGTCGCCAGCGCATTCAGCTGCGCCACGGGATCGGTCAGCGCATCGCACATCTCTATCTGTACATTGAACAGATCCAGCAGTAGACGGTTGCCGTTGCTGAGATAATTTTCCGCCTTTGTGCCAATCGGGTTTTCCAGCAGGGCGATACAGTGCAGCCCCAGCTTTGCCGCGACGGCAGCGGTCTGGCGAACATGGTTCGACTGGATAGCGCCTGCTGTGATCAGCGTGTCGGCCCCTTCACGCAGCGCATCCGCCGCGAGGAACTCCAGCTTGCGCAGTTTGTTGCCCCCCATTGCTATGGGCGTCACGTCATCACGTTTGATAAGGATGTCGCGCCCCAGGTAATCCGATAAGCGCGGCAAATACTCCAGCGGCGTCGGCGCGCCGATAAACTCCAGGCGCGGAAAACGCGTCAGGTTCTGTAATGACATGAAAACCTCCATAACCCTGTCTAAGTCTGATTTTTTTATTATGCACGTTGATGGCGAGGAAATAAAAAAGGCGCTTATCAAAGCGCCTTTTTTTTCAGTCAACTGCTTACTTTGTGACGTCTGCCCCGAACCATTTTTCGGAGAGCGCCTTCAGGCTGCCGTCTTTCTGCATCTCGGCAATGGCACCGTCAACAGCTTTGACCAGATCCTCGTTGCCTTTGCGGATCGCAACGCCCGCTTCCTGACGGGAGAAGGCATCACCGGCTACGGCCAGGGTGTTGTTGGTCTTCTTCACCAGATCCAGCGCCGCCAGGCGGTCAACCAGAATGGCATCAATACGGCCTACGCGCAGATCCTGGTATTTGGTCGGGTCGTCGTCATAGGTGCGGATATCAACGCCCTGCACGTTCTGGCGCAGCCACTCTTCGTAGTTGGTCCCCAGACCGACGCCCACTTTTTTATCTTTCAGGTCGGCAGCAGATTTAATGGAGCCTTCGTTACCTTTTTTCACCAGCGCCTGGATACCGGAGACGGTATACGGGGTGGAGAAGTCATACTTTTTCTTACGTTCGTCAGAGATGGTGACCTGGTTAATCACCACATCAATACGTTTTGAGTCCAGCGACGCCAGCATGCCGTCCCATTTGGTCGGCTTCAGCGAGGCTTTCACACCGAGGTGTTTTGCCAGCTCTTCGGCAAACTCCACCTCAAAACCGGTCAGTTTACCGTCGTCACCCTGGAAGCTGAACGGAGGGTAGGTTCCTTCCAGCCCAACCAGCAGCGTGCCGCGCTCTTTAACTTTGTTTAAAAGACCCACTGCAGCGAAGGTCTTGACGCTCATACCCGCAACCAGCGCAACGGCCATTACACCCATCAGCGCCTGACGACCCAGAAGTGCAAATTTCATACATACCCCGATATGATTGGAATTTTGGTTGTAGTGTAGGGCGTTCGGCCGCAAGGTCAAACACGACTGCGCTACATGTTATTCATTTTTAATATATATCAGAAGTTGTTTCACGGTGGACTTTCTGCTTCACCGCCATCGGCATTTGCGACCTGTATTGCGCATATTTGCGCAGCGCGATCCGGTAGTTGTTGGTGCTGGTCGCAGGCAGCCACGGTTCAAGGTTTTCATCCAGATAACCGTCGGTCAGAAGCTCACGGGAAATATTCAGCGAGGTCAGATGCTGGCCAAGACGACGTAGACGCACAACATACTCGCGCACCGTTCCGTGACTCATCTCTGTCTGTTCAAACAGGAACTGCTTGAAGCCAATAATATCGAAAAAGTCGCTCTGCTCTTTGCAGTGCAGATCGCCACAAAAACGACATAACGCCACCCACTCCTGCTGCTCTTGCTGCCATCCGGCTTCATCCAGCAGGGTATCGAGACGGGAGATCGCGATTTTATTGACGATCTCTCCACGACGGACCAGCGTGATGCGGTCAAGCAATTTATGGCAATGGGCGCAATGCGTCTGGCTATGTTTAAAGTCTTTCAGGTAGCGGCTTAATGGCCGTCTTTTAGATTGCTGCACCGTCATGATAACTCCTGGTTGTCAATACGTTGTGCGGCACTTAACGGGTGACAAGGATCACCTATAACTTACCCAGCTTGGTACGTAAGCGTTTAATGGCCTGGCTGTGCAGCTGGCTAACCCGCGACTCCCCCACTTCCAGCACGGCACCAATCTCCTTGAGATTGAGCTCTTCCTGGTAATAAAGGGTCAGCACCAGTTGTTCGCGTTCCGGTAAAGCTTCAATAGCTTCCATTACGCGCTGGCGTACGTTGCCTTCCATTAACTGGTGCAACGGGTTTTCCTGCTGATGATCGTCCGTCACCAGTTCAATGCTATCGCCATGCTCTTCGCGCCACTCATCATAAGAGAAGAGCTGGCTGTTGTTGGTATCGAGCAACATCTGACGGTAGTCGGCAGTAGTGATCCCCAGACGATCCGCAACTTCGCTTTCCGTCGCGTTACGTCCAAGCTCCTGTTCCAGCTGCCCCATCGCTTGCGCTACTTCGCGTGCATTGCGGCGAACGCTGCGCGGCACCCAATCCCGGCTGCGCAGTTCATCCAGCATCGCACCACGAATACGCTGTACTGCGTAAGTCGTAAATGCCGTTCCTTGCAGAGCGTCGTATCGGTCAACTGCATTCAGTAACCCGATCCCGCCCGCTTGTAGCAGATCGTCCAGTTCCACACTCGCTGGCAGACGTACCTGAAGCCGCAATGCTTCATGACGCACCAGCGGAACATAACGCTGCCACAGCGAGTGTTTATCCATTACACCTTCAGCGGTATAGAGTGAATTCACGATAAACAGCCCTGCGTTAGTTGAGTTATCGGCATGATTATCCGATTCTGGAGGGGTTTTAATCGTGTGAATAGGAGGGGGAATGGGGGGTTATTTGGGGGTTATTGGTTTTCTGGAAAGTAAAAAACCCCGCCGGAGCGGGGTTTGAGCGGTACGTTAGAATTAACGCAGCAGGGACAGCATGGTCTGCGGAACCTGGTTGGCCTGCGCCAGTACGGAAGAGCCAGCCTGCTGCAGAATCTGAGCGCGGGACATGTTGGACACTTCGGTCGCGTAGTCGGAGTCCTGGATACGGCTGCGGGCAGCGGTCAGGTTGCTCACGGTGTTGTTCAGGTTAGTGATGGTAGATTCGAAACGGTTCTGGGACGCACCCAGCGAGCTGCGCTGGGAGTCAACCGCTTTGATAGCTGCATCAATAGTGGTCAGCGGACCTGAAGCAGGTGTGGCTGCAACTGCAGGTGTAGCTGCGACATCATCAGCGTTACCCGGAATGCCATCTGGACCGTCGTTACCAGCAACAGCGGGAGTACCGGCAGTTGCAGCAGTTACCGCGGCACGAACGTCAAAGCCGTCAGCGTTAACTTTACGTGCTTCGCCATTCACGAGAGCCAATTCACCGGTCTGCACATCAGTTGCGTCTGCGGGTACTTTAACGGAATCCTTAGAGTAGAGGTTCCAGCCAGCGCTTGAATCCATGGTGATAGCAATTTTTTCACCATCACGAGAGCCGACCTGGAAGGAGAAGTCTTGGCTGGTGGTGTTGTCAAGGATTTTGATACCGTTAAAATCAGTTTCTTTGGTGACACGATTGATTTCAGCCAAACGCTGGTTAACTTCAGACTGAATGGAGTCGATGTCGGAAGCAGAGTTAGAGCTGTTCTGCGCCTGTACGGTCAGGTCGCGCACACGCTGCAGGTTGTTGTTGATTTCGCTCAGCGCGCCTTCTGCGGTCTGCGCCAGGGAGATACCGTCGTTAGCGTTACGTGCAGCAACGTTCAGGCCGTTGATGTTGGAGGTGAAGCGGTTAGCGATCGCCTGACCCGCAGCGTCATCTTTCGCGCTGTTGATACGCAGACCGGAAGAGAGGCGCTCAATAGCAGTGCCCAGAGAGGACTGAGATTTAGTCAGGTTGTTCTGAGTCGTCAGAGACAGGGTGTTAGTATTGATAACAGCCATGATGTATTCCTTCAAAAAAAGTTTCAGATTTAGGCTTCTGCCTACGGCTTTCTCACCGCTAACCTGATTATCGACCTCCTCTTCCTAACCTTTAGAAAAAAGATCATTTTTTTAAAGGGACAAACTGCCCGCTATTTTTCCGCTTAATTTCCGCATTGAAGACGGTAAAAAAAGCTAATCTTTTCGTAATTTCTGCCGATAGAGCATCCAGCGATTGTCTCAATAAAGGATGAAAACATGGCAAGTATTAGTTCACTCGGTGCAGGTACCAGTCTGGATCTCAATACGTTGTATGACAATTTACAGACAGCCGAGCAGACCAAACTCACGCCGATTACCCAGCAGCAGACCTCTTATAAAGCAAAACTGACGGCCTGGGGCGTGGTACAAACTGCATTAACCAAGTTTCAAACGGCGTCGGATGCGCTGAAAAATACGTCTGCTATCGCGCAGTCAAAAGTGACCAGCACGAATACGGCATTTAGTGCCACGCTGGCAAGCAGTGCCTCGGCCGGTTCTTACTCGGTAGAAGTGACGCAGCTGGCCGCAGCCCAGACGCTGCTGAGCCCGAAAGTGGCTAGCAAAGATACCGATCTTGGCGATAGCAGCATGAGTTCGCGCACGATCACTATCACGCAGCCAGGTCAGAAAGATCCATTAAAGGTAACGCTGGCCAGCGACAAGACCAGTCTTGCAGATGTACGGGACGCAATTAACGCTAAACAAGGCAGCGTAACCGCCAGCATCATTAAAGCGGATGACAACAGTTACTATCTGTCACTGACCTCGCGTGACAGCGGTGTCGCCAACGAAATGACGATCACCACCGATGACAGCGAACTGGCGAAATATATCAGCCACGATCCGCTTGATTCATCAACGGGAATGAAAGTTCAGATTGCCGCGGCTGATGCCATTGTTAACATCAATGGCATCAAAATTACCCGTAGCAGCAACGCCATTACCGATGCCCCGGAAGGCGTCACGCTCAACCTGACCAAGACCAACGTTGGCAGCCCGGAAACATTGTCGATTGCGAAAGACAATCAGCCGATGACCGATGCGATCCAGGCCTTTGTCGATGCGTATAACTCGTTGCAGACGACCATCAGCAACCAGACGAAATATACTGCGGTGAAACAGGGCGATGGATCTCAGGACTCTAGCAACGGCGACCTGTTGGGCGATGGCACCCTGCGTAATATCCAGACCCGCCTGCGCTCTATGGTCTCGTCAGCGCAAGGTACCGGCGAACTGGCGACGCTGTCGCAACTGGGCATCACCCAGGATATTAACGGCAAATTGACCGTAGACAGCACCAAATTAGGTAAGGCCCTGACGGATAAGTCTACCGACGTGCTCGCGTTTCTCTCAGGCGACGGTAAAACAACCGGCATGGCGACGCAAACCAGTAACCTGTTGAAAGACATGTTAGGCAACGAAGGTTCGGTCAAAAGCGCCACTGATGGCATCAACAAAACGCTGAAAAATCTGTCCGACCAGTATGACCGTGTTAATGCGCAAATCGAGGCCACGATGGCGCGCTACAAAACGCAATTTACCAGTTTGAGTCAGCTGGTCTCCTCTATGGATCAAACCGGGAGCTATCTGACCCAACAGTTCAATGCCATGAACAGTTAATGAATGATGAGTTGAGGTTTTACGATGTATACAAAATCGGGAATTCAGGCCTATGCGCAGGTAAGTGTTGAAAGTGCCGTCCTGAGTGCCAGCCCGCATCAACTGGTGGTTTTACTTTTTGATGGCGCGTTAAGCGCCATGAAAAAAGCCGTCATATTGATTGAGCAAGGGGACATTCCTGGTAAAGGGCAGGCGCTGGGAAAAGCCATCAATATTATCAGTAACGGTCTGCAGTCAGGGCTAAATCACGAGGTGGGTGGTGAGTTGGCTACCAACCTCGACAGCCTCTATGACTATATGACCAGACGTCTTTTACAGGCCAATATTCATAATGACATTGATGCCATTAATGAAGTAATGGAATTGCTCAACAACATCGCCGATGCCTGGAAAGAGATAGGCCCCAATTCTCAACATATGCGGGACAATGACTAATGGAAGCCAATCTGGGATTGCTCCAACACTATCAGCACCTGTTAACTACCAGCGCCTCGATGCTGGCGCTTTCAAAATCGGGGCGTTGGGATGAGCTAATTACTTTTGAAGTGAAGTATTTAACCGCCGTTGAAAAACTGACACAGTTTCAGGATGCGAACGAGATTGCGCCGCACATACAGGCGCAAATACGCCCCATGCTCCGGCAGATCATCGATAATGAAATTGAGCTTAAAGCCTTGCTGCAACAGCGTATGGACGAGCTGAGAACTTTAGTTGGGCACTCCTCCCGACAACATAATCTGAATGCAACTTATGGACGTCTCTCTGGCAATATTCTTTTCCCCACGGACATCTGAACTGGGGTTGATAACAGGCGGGTGAATATATTTCGTTATTTCACCCGCTAAATATCCCCGCCTCGCTCATACTCTCTGTGTTCTTAAACTGGAGCACGGAAGATGAAAAACCCCACCCTCTTGCAGTTCTTCCACTGGTATTACCCTGAAGGCAGTCAACTCTGGCCGGAAGTGGCCGAGCGCGCCGACGGCTTAAATGATATCGGTATCAACATGGTCTGGCTGCCCCCGGCGTATAAAGGCGCGACCGGCGGCTACTCTGTCGGCTATGACTGCTACGATCTTTTCGATCTCGGCGAGTTCGATCAAAAAGGATCTATTCCCACTAAATATGGTGACAAAACCCAGCTGCTTGCCGCTATCGACGCGCTGAAACGCAACAATATCGCGGTGCTGATGGACGTGGTTGTGAACCACAAAATGGGTGCCGACGAGAAAGAGGCCATCCGCGTTCAGCGGGTGAACGCCGACGATCGCAACCAGATCGATGACGAGATTATCGAGTGTGAAGCCTGGACCCGCTACACCTTCCCGGTTCGCGCCGGAAAGTATTCAAAATTCATCTGGGACTACAAATGCTTCAGCGGCATCGACCATATCGAAAACCCTGATGAAAATGGCATCTTCAAGATCGTCAATGATTACACCGGTGATGGCTGGAACGATCAGGTCGATAACGAGATGGGGAACTTTGACTATCTGATGGGCGAAAACATCGATTTTCGTAACCGTGCGGTAACCGAGGAGATCAAATACTGGGCGCGCTGGCTGATGGAGCAAACCCAGTGTGACGGCTTCCGTCTGGATGCGGTGAAACATATTCCGGCCTGGTTCTATAAAGAGTGGATAGAACATGTCCAGGAAGTGGCGCCGAAACCGCTGTTTATCGTGGCGGAATACTGGTCGCCAGATGTTGATAAACTGCGACAATATATCGATCAGGTGGAGGGGAAAACCATGCTGTTTGACGCCCCGCTGCACATGAAGTTTCACGAAGCTTCTCTGCAGGGGCGTGATTACGACATGAGCCAGATCTTTACCGGCACGCTGGTAGAGGCAGCCCCCTTCCACGCGGTGACCCTGGTCGCTAACCATGACACCCAGCCGCTACAGGCGCTGGAGGCACCGGTTGAAGCCTGGTTTAAGCCGTTGGCCTATGCCCTGATTTTATTGCGCGAAAACGGCGTTCCCAGCGTCTTCTACCCCGATTTGTACGGCGCCAGCTATGACGATACCGGTGGTGACGGCGAGATGTACCACATCGATATGCCGGTGATTGAGCAGCTCGATCAGCTGATCCTCGCCCGCCAGCGCTTTGCTCACGGCATTCAGACTCTGTGGTTCGATCACCCTAATTGCATCGCCTTCAGCCGCAGCGGCACCGACGATAATCCCGGCTGCGTGGTGGTGCTCTCTAACGGTGACGAAGGCGAGAAAACCATTACGCTTGGGGAAAACTACGGCCATAAAACCTGGAAAGATTTTCTCGGTAACCGCGAGGAAGTGGTAATGACCGACGAAACCGGTACCGGTGTCTTCACCTGCAACGGCGGCAGCGTCAGCGTGTGGGTTATAGAAGCGGAATAGTAAGGCGTTGATAGCCGGGCGGCGTTGCCCCTGCCCGGCCTGCAAATCCCTTAAGGCAGCTTGCTCTCAAGCGGATTTTTACTCAGGTAATTTGCACACTCGACGGTAGGTTTGTCGACGCGCTGCAGGCTCATGCCATCGTACTCAATGGCGGAGCCTTCCCGCTCCAGCGGGTAGATATCCAGCTTGCGGGTGACGTTGTAATAATCGTCAGAACGCAGCATGATTTTCCCCGGCACGGCCACCACGCGCTGCCACTGCCGGCAATCGAGGGTATCCCCCTCCTGCGTCACGACCAGCGTCGCGATCGCTTCCGGGCTGACCATGCTGCTCTGCGGCCCTTTCGACTGCCAGTAACCCGCCAGTTCAGCCGGGACAGGATGTTTGATCACGTCCTGATATCTGTCGACCTGTACACAGCCGGTTAAGGCCAGCAGCCCCGCTATAATTGCTATTTTTTTCATCATTGTTCCGTCTAGGAAGAAAATAAAGAGTGTGGCATCAAAGCGGTCTGGTCGCCAGCAACATTGATGCTAGAGCGGAGCAAGAATCATGTGTTGAAGCATTTTAGTGAAAAGAAAAAATATATCTAAAGATTAAGAGATCATATCTTGACCATACCTCATATCCCGTGCCCGCCTAAATTTTCCTTAGTTAGAGTGTTGTTTGGTGAGATCATAAACTCTTTTGTGTTTTTTCCTCTCACCCTCGAGTACAGAAAGTAACCAGTCACGTAAGAAAGTATAGAATATGTTACAACACCCATCATTTTAACCGCTTCGTAACATGAAAGTTAACAACTAATGAAAATGACTACTCCTTGAGAAGGTCCCATTAGCAACAATCAATTCCTGTAGTCGCTCAAATCTGAAAATGATGTTAAACTTCTGACCTTTAAGAATTTACTGATTTTTTATTATGCTGAAGTTATTTGCGAAGTATACATCTATCGGTGTAATCAATACACTAGTGCATTGGCTTGTTTTTGCCAGCTGTATTTATTTTTTACAGACTACGCAGGCTATCGCTAACCTGTTTGGATTCCTTGTAGCAGTATCGTTTAGTTTTTTTGCTAATGCGAGGTTCACATTCAATGCTTCTCCATCGAAACTACGTTATATAACGTACGTCGGATTTATGGGCATTTTAAGTGCGGTTGTTGGCTGGACTGCAGATAAGGCAGGCATGCAGCCGATTATCACTCTTATTGTTTTCTCTACTATTAGCCTATTATGCGGATTCATATATTCAAAGTTAATTGTTTTTAGGGATGAAAAATGAAAATTTCTCTTGTAATTCCAGTATTTAATGAAGAGGACACGATACCAATTTTTTATAAAACGGTAAGGGAATATGATGAGTTAAAGAAATTTGAAATAGAATTAGTCTTTGTCAACGACGGAAGTAAAGACGCAACAGAATCTATTATCAATGCTCTGGCGGTGTCTGACCCACTTGTTATCCCCCTGTCATTCACACGCAACTTCGGGAAAGAACCCGCTTTGTTTGCCGGTCTGGAACATGCTACAGGGCAAGCTATTATACCAATTGACGTTGATCTACAGGACCCCATAGAGGTTATCCCGCACCTTATTAATAAATGGCAGAATGGCGCTGATATGGTTCTTGCAAAACGTTCAGATAGGTCAACTGATGGACGACTAAAGCGCAAAACTGCAGAATGGTTCTATAAACTTCATAACAAAATCAGCAATCCACAGATTGAAGAAAATGTTGGCGATTTTCGTCTCATGTCTCGTGAAATTGTTGAAAATATTAAACTTATGCCTGAATGCAACTTATTTATGAAAGGTATCCTTTCATGGGTTGGTGGTCGTACTGATGTCGTTGAGTATGTTCGAGCGGGAAGAGTAGCTGGCGATTCCAAGTTCAATGGTTGGAAATTATGGAATCTCGCATTGGAAGGAATAACAAGCTTCTCAACTTTTCCCTTAAGAATGTGGACATACATCGGCTTGCTTGTCGCAGGTTTAGCATTCATCTATGGTGCGTATATGATTATCGGCACCTTAATCCTCGGTAACCCTGTACGAGGATATCCATCCATATTAGTCTCAATATTATTCTTGGGTGGCGTTCAACTAATTGGAGTAGGCGTTCTTGGCGAATATATAGGAAGAATATACTTTGAAACGAAAAAACGTCCAAAATACATACTAAAGGGTAAGAAATGAGCAGATCAAACTATGGTATTTTTGCCTGTTGCTTCATTTTTGCAATAGCTCTATTACATATCAACCAATACTCACTGATATCTGATGATTTATGGTTTTCTGAAAGATCGTTTTCAGAGCCAGATCACATAAAATGGGTTATTAGTAGATATTTTTCTTGGTCCTCACGCACGCCAATTGAATACGCTCTTATTAGCCTGATAAACAAGTTTAATATCTGGGCAATAATAAACTCATTCATGTTTTCGCTGTTGGTTATTGGTATATACTCAATAAATGGTAGCCTTAATGATAAAGGTTGGAAAATAGCTCCAGCAATTGCCACATCTTTGCTTATTTTTAGCATTCCAAGAGACATATTTTTTAATGGGACTATATGGATTACTGGATCATTTAATTATTTATGGCCCTCTGCTCTTGCTTTTTATGGATACTCACTACTTATTGGAAAAATAATGCATCAGGAAAAGGGAAAATGGCGTGCCGGATTATGCTATATTTCTATTTTTCTCTCATCTTTCAATGAGCAATTAGCTATTGTTAACTTGTTAGTTATGCTATCATTAATCATATATAGTAAGTTCCATGGTAAAAAAATATCGTCAACAATGATAGCCCTCGGTATTATATTATTAGTGATAGTTTATATAGCAACATGCCCCGGAAATAAAGCAAGGTATTATAGTGAGATTGCAACATGGTATAAAGAGTATGGTAGCTTCAATGTACTGCAGAAAGCCATGCTTGGAATTAATTTATATGCTGATATGTTGATTGCTGAAAAGTCAATTGTTCCTTCTGTGATGGCGTTTTCCATGGCAATAATTTGCGATAAAAAGACCAGAGCGCTTCCCATTTCCGCAGGCTTAATCCTGCTATTTTTATGTGTAATACCTTCTACGCCGGTAGCATTGTCAAAAATCAAACTTTCTGGAGATACTATATTTTCTGCATTGTCGATTTGTCGCGTATTATTTGCATTAACCGTCACCATTTTAATATTGGTACCTGTAATCATATCTCAAACAACAAGTTTGTTATCGTTTCTGATACTGGCCATGATAGGTGGAGCAATAGCATCAGCTTCAATGTTAGGATATTCCCCTACGGTATATGCGTCAGGTAATAGGATACTCTATATTCCATACCTATTGTTCATTACTGCCTCTATTGCGGCTATTACAATACTCATCAATGATGAGAGAGGAAAGCTACTTGCATTCAGGAATGTTCAGTAATTAATTCTGTATATGGTGGGGCATTCCCACCATATAATCAAATTTAAAATAATGAATCTAATTATAGATAAAGGCGTTGACATATAAATCATAACTATTGCACTGTTAGGTATAATAATAAATAGCTAAGGTTAAACATTATTAATTTGAAATGACTCAATCAATCTATCAAAGATCTGCCTTGAGGGATTTAATGTAAATACAATAATCATTTTACGAAGTCCCCACTGACAGTACTTGCTGGCGTCAGGATTCTTATCAACAAACAATATCTCATGTAGTTATATTCAATCAATAGTATTGTTCTGGCTGAGGTACTATTGCAATTTTGTCTTCAGGCGTGGCATCCCTTCTTGACTCTTTGATAGTGGAAGAATCCGGCTCGTAATTCATTATCCTGTTATAAAAAGTGTAGACGGTGATATCGAGACAAGTACAACGCTGGAAATAAAGTAACCACAATTCACAATTTATTTGAATGATTCAATTTAAAGCTATTCGGGATAATGTGCACCGCTCTTGGGCAACTATTTATAAGCCATCATATATGACTCTGAGTTGTCTGTTTAACCCTTGGCGATTCAGTGCTCCCTGGTAATTACCAGTCCAGGATTCGTAATCATGTGTCATGGAAAGGAAACAACAGGCTGGCATTTTTCGTTACCTTGGAAGACCTACCGTTTATAAGACAGAGTTTGCTGTCGGGTAAACACATTCTTAAGAAAGGGCATCAACCGCCAGTAAAAGAAAGGATGAATCCGACTGTTAGCAATAATATAGAGATTATGGCCATTTTATTCCATTTCGCCGCTGACAGTGTTTATATAAAGGTGACCCGTATTCTGGTATTTAGCTACTAAAATAGTTCCGAATCCAAACAGCCATTTTTATTCGTGAGGGGGTCATAAGGATGATTGATGCCTGTCGGCATCAGCAGCCTGAAAATACGAAGCCTCATGCTGTTTATAGCGGCGTACGGCATGGAAAGTTAGTGGCTAGATATCGATTTCGAATCTGGAGTTATAAACATACGCCGCAACCACACACTTACACATACTGATCATCAACTGCATGGGCCACCCCCAATGTTATAGCCAGGCAAATGGGTCACTCAGATGCGCGGGTTTATTGTGTCCAGGGTTCCTGGATGGCCGAAAACAACCAGGAACAGGTGAGCATTTAAAACCAGAATTAGTTAGCTTGACCCCATCAGCATCCCGCGCAAAAGGCTCTGATGTTAAAGACGGTATATCGCTTAGATTAAAACACCTAAACCTGCATCGACATAACGTCCTGATACGCCTGCATCAACTTATTACGCACCTGAATGCCCATCTGCATCGATACCGATGCTTTTTGCATATCGGCCATCACATCGTTCAGACCAATGCCCGGTACGCCGAGGGTGAATTTTTCGCCCTGCACGCGCGCCGCGGTTTGCGTGTCGCTGATCCGGTCCAGCGCCGCATGCAGCTGGCCCGCGAAGCTGACCGTCGACTGCACATCAGCCACGTTCTGATTACGCGCGGTCATCGCCGTTGCCTGGAGCTGGCTGATGACGCTTTCAATGCCCTGTATTGCCATGACTTTCCCCTGATGGTTTTCTACGCGCTCAAGAGTAGCAGTCTGTCAATGAGATAAAGGCGCTAAATAGCGTTAAAAAACCAGGTTATTTGACGCATAGAAATTCCCGTTTCAACAAATAATGGCACAGCCATGATTATGGAATTTTTTGTGTGTTTGCCGACCCGGGAGTCTGTTTTGTTTCTCCACACTAATAATGAAATCCACGATGAGTCGCGAGGTGCGCTATGAGTGCGTCAGCAACAACAAGCCCTCAAACTAAATCTCTCGAATGGATGAGCCGCTTGCGCGCGAACCCTAAAGTGCCGTTGATCGTGGCAGGCGCTGCCGCCATCGCGATTGTTGTCGCTATGGTCTTATGGGCCAAACAACCAGACTACCGCACGCTCTTCAGCAACCTTTCCGATCAGGATGGCGGCGCTATCGTCACCCAGCTCACCCAGATGAACGTCCCTTACCGCTTCGCGGATAACGGCGGCGCGCTGGAAGTCCCCGCCGATAAAGTTCATGAACTCCGCTTACGTCTTGCCCAGCAAGGCCTGCCGAAAGGCGGGGCAGTAGGCTTTGAACTGCTGGATCAGGAAAAATTTGGCATCAGCCAGTTCAGCGAGCAGGTGAACTATCAGCGCGCGCTGGAAGGCGAACTGGCCCGTACCATCGAAACGCTGGGTCCGCTGAAAAGCGCCCGCGTGCACCTGGCCATGCCGAAACCGACCCTGTTTGTCCGGGAACAAAAAGCCCCTTCGGCATCCGTCACCGTTAATCTGCAGCCTGGCCGCGCGCTGGACGAAGGGCAAATCAGTGCGGTGGTGCATCTGGTCTCCAGCGCCGTGGCGGGTTTACCGCCGGGTAATGTGACCCTGGTGGATCAGACGGGTCGTCTGTTAACCAAATCCAACACCGGCGATCGCGACCTCAATGACGCACAGCTGAAATATGCCACTGATGTGGAAAATCGCATTCAGAGCCGCATCGAAGCCATTCTCGGGCCGATTGTAGGGACAACCAACGTTCATGCCCAGGTTACCGCGCAGATCGATTTCTCCGATAAAGAGCAGACCGAAGAGCAGTATCGTCCGAACGGCGATGCCGCCCAGGCGGTGATGCGTTCGCGTCAGGTAAATGAAAATCTGCAGGTGGGCGGCCCATTCCCGGGGGGTGTACCGGGTGCGCTCTCTAACCAACCAGCCCCGGCCAACACTGCGCCGATTAATGCGCCAGCGCAGAACCCGCAGAACGGTCAGCAGGCGAATCAGCAGCAAACGGCGGCTGCGGCCAATTCCGGCCCGCGCACCAGCAGCCGCAACGAAACCACTAACTACGAAGTCGATCGCACCATTCGCCACACCAAAATGAACACGGGTGATGTGCAGCGTCTCTCCGTGGCGGTGGTCGTCAACTACAAAACTCTGCCGGACGGTAAGCCGCTACCGCTGACCGCCGAGCAGATGAAACAGATTGAAAACCTGACCCGTGAAGCGATGGGTTACTCAGAGACGCGTGGCGATACCTTAAACGTCGTGAACTCGCCGTTCAGTGCGGTTGACGATAACAGCGGCGAGCTGCCGTTCTGGAAAACTCAGTCCTTTATCGCCCAGATGATGGATGCCGGTCGCTGGCTGCTGGTGGTGATTGTCGCCTGGCTGCTGTGGCGTAAAGCGGTACGTCCGCAGCTGGTACGCCGCGCCGAAGAGGCGAAGGCGCTGAAAGAGCAGACCATGCTGCGTCAGGAAACAGAAGAAGCGGTGGAAGTCCGTCTCAGCAAAGACGAACAGCTGCAGCAGCGCCGTGCTAACCAGCGCATGGGCGCTGAGGTGATGAGCCAGCGTATTCGCGAAATGTCAGATAACGATCCGCGCGTCGTGGCGCTGGTCATTCGCCAGTGGATGAGTAACGAAAATGAGTAACCTTACCGGAACGGATAAAAGCGTCATCCTGCTGATGACCATTGGCGAGGACCGGGCGGCGGAGGTGTTCAAACACCTCTCCCAGCGCGAAGTGCAGATTCTCAGTGCGGCAATGGCCAACGTGCGTCAGATCTCCAACAAACAGCTGACCGACGTATTGTCGGAGTTTGAGCAGGAAGCGGAACAGTTTGCGGCGCTCAACGTCAATGCCAACGAATACCTGCGTTCGGTGTTGGTCAAAGCCCTCGGCGAAGAGCGTGCCGCCAGCCTGCTGGAGGATATTCTCGAGACCCGCGATACCGCCAGCGGCATCGAAACGCTCAACTTTATGGAGCCGCAGACCGCAGCCGATCTTATTCGCGACGAACATCCGCAGATCATCGCCACTATCCTGGTTCACCTTAAGCGTGGTCAGGCGGCCGATATTCTGGCGCTGTTCGACGAGCGCCTGCGTCACGATGTGATGCTGCGTATCGCCACCTTCGGCGGCGTCCAGCCGGCGGCGCTGGCGGAACTGACCGAGGTACTGAATGGCCTGCTTGATGGCCAGAACCTCAAGCGCAGCAAAATGGGCGGCGTGAGAACGGCGGCCGAAATTATCAACCTGATGAAAACGCAGCAGGAAGAGGCGGTTATTACCGCAGTGCGCGAATTCGACGGCGAACTGGCGCAGAAAATTATCGACGAAATGTTCCTGTTCGAAAACCTGGTCGACGTGGACGACCGCAGTATCCAGCGCCTGCTGCAGGAAGTGGACTCCGAATCGCTGCTTATCGCCCTCAAAGGCGCCGAACAGCCGCTGCGCGAGAAGTTCCTGCGCAACATGTCCCAGCGTGCGGCGGATATCCTGCGCGACGACCTTGCCAACCGTGGCCCGGTCCGTCTGTCTCAGGTGGAAAACGAACAGAAAGCGATCCTGCTTATTGTGCGTCGTCTGGCAGAAACCGGCGAGATGGTGGTAGGCAGCGGCGAGGATACCTATGTCTGATGAACTGCCGTGGAAAGTCTGGACCCCGGACGATCTCTCCCCTCCCCGCGCGGAATTTGTGCCTGCGGCCGTCGCTTCTGCCGATCTGGGCGAGGAAGAGGACGCGCCAGAGCTGAGCGAAGAGGAGCAGCGCGCGCAGCAGCTGGCGCAGATCCAGATGCAGGCGCACGATCAAGGCTACGCGGCCGGTCTGAACGAAGGCAGGCAGAAAGGCCAGGAGCAGGGCTATCAGGAAGGTCTGACTCAGGGGCTGGCCCAGGGGTTAGAACAGGCGCGTTCGCAGCAGGCGCCGATCCATGCCCGGATGCAGCAGCTGGTGAGCGAGTTCCAGAATACCCTGGACGCGCTGGACAGCGTGATCGCCTCGCGCCTGATGCAGATGGCGCTTGAGGCGGCACGCCAGGTGATTGGCCATACGCCGCCAGTGGATAACTCTTCGCTTATCAAACAGATCCAGGGGTTGCTGCAGCAGGAGCCCTTGTTCAGCGGCAAACCGCAGCTGCGCGTCCACCCAGACGATCTGCAGCGCGTGGAAGAGATGCTCGGCGCGACCCTGAGCCTGCACGGCTGGCGTCTGCGCGGCGATCCGACCCTGCATCACGGCGGCTGCAAAGTCTCTGCCGATGAAGGGGATCTGGATGCCAGCGTGGCAACCCGCTGGCAGGAACTGTGCCGCCTGGCGGCACCGGGAGTCATCTGATGACCGCTCGCCTCACCCGTTGGCTCACCACCCTCGACAACTTTGAAGCGAAGATGGCGCAACTGCCCCCCGTTCGTCGCTATGGCCGCTTAACCCGCGCCACCGGTCTGGTACTGGAGGCGACGGGCCTGCAACTGCCGCTGGGGGCCACCTGCATTATCGAACGGCAGGACGGTAACGAGATCCACGAAGTCGAGAGCGAAGTGGTCGGCTTTAACGGCCAGCGTCTGTTCCTGATGCCGCTGGAAGAGGTCGAAGGCGTGCTGCCCGGCGCGCGGGTCTATGCCAAAAATTTCTCCAGCGACGGACTGCACAGCGGCAAGCAACTGCCGCTCGGCCCGGCGCTGCTCGGACGGGTGCTGGACGGCGCCGGTAAGCCGCTGGATGGCCTGCCCGCGCCCGACACCACCGAAACCGGGGCGCTGGTCACACCGCCCTTCAACCCGTTACAACGCACCCCAATCGAACACGTACTGGATACCGGCGTGCGCCCGATCAACGCCCTGCTGACCGTCGGTCGCGGCCAGCGTATGGGCCTTTTTGCCGGCTCCGGCGTCGGAAAATCGGTGCTGCTCGGCATGATGGCCCGCTACACCCAGGCCGACGTTATCGTGGTGGGACTGATTGGCGAGCGTGGCCGTGAAGTTAAAGATTTTATCGAGAACATCCTCGGTGCGGAGGGGCGTGCCCGCTCGGTCGTGATTGCCGCCCCGGCGGATGTCTCTCCCCTGCTGCGCATGCAGGGGGCTGCCTATGCCACCCGTATCGCCGAAGATTTTCGCGACCGCGGCCAGCACGTGCTGCTGATCATGGACTCCCTGACCCGTTATGCGATGGCCCAGCGTGAGATCGCTCTGGCGATTGGCGAGCCACCGGCTACCAAAGGCTACCCGCCTTCGGTGTTTGCCAAACTCCCGGCGTTGGTGGAGCGCGCCGGGAACGGCATCAATGGCGGGGGCTCCATTACCGCCTTTTACACGGTGCTGACCGAAGGCGATGACCAGCAGGACCCGATTGCCGACTCGGCACGCGCGATCCTCGACGGCCATATCGTCCTGTCGCGCCGCCTGGCCGAAGCGGGCCACTATCCGGCTATCGATATCGAAGCCTCTATCAGCCGTGCGATGACGGCGCTGATTACCGAGAAGCATTACGCCCGGGTGCGTAACTTCAAACAGCTGCTCTCCAGCTTCCAGCGCAACCGCGATCTGATCAGCGTCGGGGCGTATGCCAAAGGCAGCGACCCGATGCTCGACAAGGCGATTGCCCTGTGGCCGCATCTGGAGGCGTATCTGCAGCAGGGTATTTTTGAGAAGGCCGACTGGGAAAGCTCAATCCAGGCTCTGGAGATGATCTTCCCGCAGGTGTAACAAGGTAGAGGGCGAATGTCATGGCACAACACGGCGCATTAACCACGCTGAAAGATCTGGCCGAGCAAGATGTTGATCATGCCGCGCAGCACCTTGGGGTGATGCGCCGCGGACAGCAACAGGCGGAAGAGCAGCTGAAAATGTTGATTGACTACCAGCATGAGTATCGCACCAACCTCAATACCGATATGACGCAGGGCATCGGCAGCCAGCGCTGGATCAACTATCAACAGTTCATCCAGACGCTGGAGAAAGCGATCGAACAGCATCGCCAGCAGGTGGTTCAGTGGAGCAATAAAGTCGACCTTGCGTTAACAGCCTGGCGAGAGAAGAAACAGCGCTTACAGGCCTGGCAGACACTGCAGGATCGCCAGCTTGCCGCCGCAACCCTGGCGGAAAGCCGTCTCGATCAGAAAAAAATGGATGAATTTGCCCAGCGGGCATCAATGAGGACCCCGGAATGATCACCCTTCAACAACTGCTTTCGAGCGACAGCGATCTTACGGCTGGCGCGCGGGGCGGAAAAGCGGCCGACGGCGCGCAGGATTTTCTTGCCCTGCTGGCGGGCGCGTTAAGCGATGCCAAAGGTCAGGGCAAAGATGTCGGCCTGACGCTGAACGATCTCCACTCATCGGGCGGCAAGTTCGCCCAGGCGGCGCTGCAAACCGGTGCCGCCGATAGCGACGTTGACGCCGATGCCGGCAAGCTTGCCGAGCTGCTGGCGCGTCAGGATCTGACGCTATCCGATGAAGATGCCAGCCAGCCGGGGCTGGCACACGGCCTGTTGCCGGTCGCCAAAAGCGAGGTGCTGAAATCGCTGGCCCAGGCCGCTAAAGAGGCTGACAGCAAAACGGAGCTTAGCGAGGAAGAGCTGGCGGGATTAAGCGCCCTCATGGCGATGCTTCCCCACCAGCAGACCGCAACCGCGGCCGCGCCTCAGCCAGTGAGCGCCGGAAGCCTGGATGTGAAGGCGATGCTGAATGGCGATCGTGGTCATCAGCCAGCGCTGGATACCGATGCGCTGCGCACCGCAAAAAACGTGGCTCAGGATAAAGGTGCGGCCTTAGCTTCTGACACCCAACTGACGCCAGCCGTCGCCGCGGCAACGACCAGACAGGCGGCTGAGAGCACACCATCCCCGACCGGGCCGACCATCACGATGGGGCCGATTGTCAGCAATCTTACCTCTGCTCAGCCGACGATGGCCGCCGCACCGGTGGTCAGCGCCCAGCTGGGCAGCAATGAGTGGCAGCAGACCATCAGCCAGCACATCACGCTGTTCACCCGTCAGGGCCAGCAGAGCGCCGAGCTGCGTCTGCACCCGGAAGATCTGGGCCAGGTGCAAATTACGCTTAAGCTGGATGATAACCAGGCGCAGCTGCAGATGGTGTCAGGCCACAGCCACGTTCGCGCGGCGCTGGAAGCGGCACTGCCGGTGCTGCGTACTCAGCTGGCGGAAAACGGTATTCAGCTTACGCAAAGCAGCATCAGCAGTGAAAACTTTAACGGTCAACAGCAGGCCTCCTCTCAGCATCAGCAGCAGGCATCCCGCTCCGGCAATAACGGCGGATTTGATGAAGAGAGCGATGAGCTGCTGGCGGCACCGGCCTCGCTGCAGTCTGCAGCCCGTGGAAACAGTGCCGTCGATATCTTCGCCTAAACCTAAACGCCAGAGGTAGCGTGATTATCCCCGTCTTTTCGACCCTTTGACGGCGACAGGACACGGGATAATCACCACATTAGCAGTCCCGAAACAGGAAGCACGCAACAGATGACTGACTCCGCCATCACCAAAAAAAGTAAGCGTTCCATCTGGATCCCGCTGTTGGTGTTAATTACGCTCGCCGCCTGCGCCACCGCAGGTTACAGCTACTGGCGTATGAATAAAGCCCCTTCAGCCGAAGCCAAAGTGGAGCCACCACCGCCGGCGGCACCTGTCTTTTTTGCGCTGGATACGTTCACCGTTAACCTGGGCGACGCCGATCACGTCTTTTACGTGGGCATTACGCTGCGTCTGAAAGACGAAGCTACCCGCGCGCGTCTGAGTGAATACCTGCCGGAAGTGCGCAGCCGTCTGCTGCTGCTGTTTTCTCGTCAGGATGCCACCCAGCTCTCTACCGATGAAGGTAAGCAGAAGCTGGTGGAAGCCATTAAGCAAACGCTGGCCGCGCCTCTGATCAGCGGTCAACCTAAGCAGGAAGTCACCGACGTTCTGTATACAGCTTTCATTCTGCGGTAACGACATGGGCGACAGTATTCTTTCTCAGGCGGAAATCGATGCGCTGCTCAACGGCGACAGCGATAAAGCCGACGAACCAAAAGCGGGCCTGGCGGGCGAAAGTGATATTCGCCCCTACGATCCCAATACCCAGCGTCGCGTGGTGCGCGAGCGTCTGCAGGCGCTGGAGATCATCAACGAACGTTTTGCCCGTCAGTTCCGTATGGGGCTGTTTAACCTGCTGCGCCGTAGCCCGGATATTACCGTCGGTGCGATCCGCATTCAGCCGTATCATGAGTTCGCCCGTAACCTGCCGGTGCCGACGAACCTCAACCTAATCCATCTGAAACCGCTGCGTGGCACGGGTCTGTTCGTCTTCTCGCCAAGCCTGGTGTTTATCGCCGTAGATAACCTCTTCGGCGGCGACGGACGTTTCCCGACTAAAGTGGAAGGCCGCGAGTTCACCCACACCGAACAGCGCGTTATCAACCGCATGCTGAAGCTGGCCCTTGAGGGGTACAGCGACGCATGGAAGGCGATCCACCCGCTCGACGTGGAGTATGTGCGTTCCGAGATGCAGGTGAAGTTCACCAACATTACCACCTCGCCAAACGACATCGTGGTCAACACCCCGTTCCACGTGGAGATCGGCAACCTGACCGGCGAATTCAATATCTGCCTGCCGTTCAGCATGATTGAGCCGCTGCGCGAAGTGCTGGTGAACCCGCCGCTGGAGAACTCCCGCCATGAAGATCAGAACTGGCGTGAGAACCTGGTACGCCAGGTTCAGCACTCCCAGTTAGAACTGGTGGCCAATTTTGCCGACGTGCCGCTGCGTTTGTCGCAGATCTTAAAATTAAAACCCGGCGATGTTCTGCCGATAGAAAAACCCGACCGCATCATTGCGCATGTGGATGGCGTGCCCGTGCTGACCAGCCAGTATGGCACCGTGAATAATCAGTACGCGTTACGCGTTGAGCACCTGATCAACCCGATTTTGAATTCTCTGAATGAGGAACAGCCCAAATGAGTGATATGAACAATCCGTCCGATGACAACACCGGAGCACTGGACGATCTGTGGGCTGAGGCGTTAAACGAACAAAAAGCACCGGCCAGCAAAAGCGTTGCCGATTCGGTATTCCAGCAGCTGGGCGGCGGCGACGTCAGCGGTACGCTGCAGGATATCGATCTGATTATGGATATCCCGGTCAAGCTGACCGTGGAGCTGGGCCGTACCCGCATGACCATTAAAGAGCTGCTGCGCCTGACGCAGGGTTCGGTCGTGGCGCTGGATGGCCTGGCCGGTGAGCCGCTGGATATTCTGATCAACGGCTACCTGATTGCCCAGGGTGAAGTTGTGGTTGTCGCCGATAAGTACGGCGTGCGTATCACCGACATCATTACCCCGTCTGAACGTATGCGTCGTCTGAGCCGTTAAGCATGAAGACCCAGGCAGTCGTCTCTCAGCCCTCTGCGGTGCCAGGTTCGCCGCTGCTTCAGGTCAGCGGCGCGCTGCTGGGTATTATTGCCTTTATTCTCGTTGCCGCCTGGCTGGCTAAACGCGTGGGACTGGCGGGCAAAACCGCCGGTGCCCGCGGGCTGAAGCTCGCTGCCAGCACTTCGCTGGGCCCGCGTGAGCGCGTGGTGATCGTTGAAGTGGAAGACGCCCGGCTGGTGCTGGGTGTGACCGCCTCAAACATTAATATTCTGCATAAATTACCGCCTGCGCCGGTCTCTGAGGAGAGTCGCACAGAGGTTCCACAGGATTTTCAGTCCGTGATGAAGAGTTTGCTTAAGCGTTCCGGGAGATCGTGATGCGCCGTTTGTTATCCCTTACGCTTGCCGGGGTTGGCCTGTTTGCTCCCGCCGTGTATGCCCAGTTGCCCGGCCTGATCTCGACGCCGATGGCCAATGGCGGTCAGAGCTGGTCTCTGCCTGTTCAGACGCTGGTGTTTATCACCTCGCTGACCTTTATCCCGGCTATTCTGCTGATGATGACCAGCTTTACCCGCATCATCATCGTCTTCGGTCTGCTGCGAAACGCCCTGGGTACCCCGTCCGCGCCGCCTAACCAGGTGCTGCTCGGTCTCTCCCTGTTTTTGACCTTTTTCATTATGTCGCCGGTGATCGACAAGATTTACACCGACGCCTATCAGCCCTTCAGCGAAGAGAAGATCTCCATGCAGGAGGCGCTGGAAAAAGGGGCGCAACCGCTGCGGGAATTTATGCTACGTCAGACCCGCGAAGCTGACCTGGCGCTCTTTGCCCGTCTGGCGAACGCCGGGCCGATCCAGGGGCCTGAGGCGGTGCCGATGCGCATTCTGCTGCCCGCTTACGTCACCAGCGAGCTGAAAACCGCCTTTCAGATTGGTTTTACGATCTTCATTCCGTTTTTGATTATCGACCTTGTTATCGCCAGCGTCCTGATGGCGCTGGGGATGATGATGGTGCCGCCAGCAACCATTGCCCTGCCCTTCAAGCTGATGCTCTTTGTCCTGGTGGACGGCTGGCAGCTGCTGGTGGGGTCGCTGGCACAAAGTTTCTACAGTTAAGGAGCGCCCGGTGACGCCAGAATCGGTCATGATGATGGGCACGGAAGCGATGAAGGTCGCCATCTCCGTTGCCGCTCCCCTGCTGCTGGTGGCGCTGGTCACCGGTCTGATCATCAGTATCCTGCAGGCCGCCACGCAGATTAACGAGATGACGCTGTCGTTTATCCCGAAAATCATCGCCGTGTTTGTGGCGATCATTATCGCCGGGCCGTGGATGCTCAACCTGCTGCTGGATTACATGCGCAATCTGTTCACTAACCTGCCCTATATCATCGGCTAGGTATGCTGCAAGTTACCAGCATCCAGTGGCTTGAGTGGCTGGGCCTCTACTTCTGGCCGCTCTTGCGCATCCTGGCCCTGATCTCCACCGCGCCGATCCTGAGCGAGCGGGCGATACCCAAGCGGGTCAAGCTGGGCCTGGCTATTCTCATTACCATCATCGTTGCCCCAACGCTGCCGCCGGTAAATGTGCCAATTTTCTCCGCGCCAGCCCTGTGGGTTGGGCTACAGCAGATCCTGATTGGCGTGGCCATCGGCTTTACGATGCAGTTTGCCTTTGCCGCCGTGCGCACCGCCGGGGAGCTGATTGGTCTGCAGATGGGTCTCTCCTTCGCCACCTTCTTTGACCCTGGCAGTCGGCTTAACATGCCGATCATTGCTCGTATCATCGACCTGCTGGCGATGCTGCTGTTTATGTCCTTTGACGGGCATCTGTGGCTGATTTCGATGCTGGTGGATACCTTCCACACCCTGCCGATTGGCGGGGAGCCGGTAAACAGCAACGCTTTTATGGCGCTGACCCGTGCGGCCGGGCTGATTTTCCTTAACGGCCTGATGCTGGCGCTGCCGCTGATTACCCTGCTGCTGATCGTCAACCTGGCGCTGGGTTTACTTAACCGTATGGCGCCACAGCTGTCGGTGTTTGTCATTGGTTTCCCTATCACCCTGACTATCGGCCTTGTGCTTATCGGCCTCTTAATGCCGCTTATTGCGCCATTCTGCGAACATCTATTTAGTGAAATATTTAATTTATTGGCCAATATCGTGCGCGAGCTTTCCGTGAAACAATAAACCCTCTTTTTTATATTGTCTTTCTGAGGATATTCCTAAAATAGAAAATGAGAAACATCTGCCAGGATATATCTGGAGCGGGTTTAATGCTTTTATACTCCTCACATAATTCAACATTTACTTTACTTTAAGAAGTTTCCTGGCAAATTATACGTAACTTTACGGGATAGTGAGTTCGCCTGAAAGTCCTTGTAATGCTCACAGGTAATTTATTTTTCCATCCCGTTTGGCTGTTAAAGAGCTCTCAGGCAGGTGGTGAATTATCGTTATGCATTGAGTGAGGGTATGCCATGTCAACGATCATTATGGATTTATGCAGTTACACCCGGCTAGGGTTAACCGGGTATCTGGCCAGCAGAGGGGTAAAGAAAAAAGAGATCAACGATGTACATACGGTTGACGAACTTGCCGCCGCATGTGACGCCCTTACGCCAGGTGTGGTGTTTATTAATGAGGACTGTTTCATTCACGATCCCGCCAACAGTCAGCAAATAAAGCAGATCATTAATCAGCATCCCGGCACCCTGTTTATTGTTTTTATGGCTATAGCCAATATCCATTTCGATGAATATTTGCGGGTGCGTCAGAATCTTCTGATTAGTTCGAAATCTATTAAGCCGGAATCGCTGGATGAACTGATCGGGGATTATTTAAACAAAGAGATAAAGAGTGTAGCGAAATTTAATTTTCCCACTTTATCATTAAGCCGAACTGAATCCAGCATGCTGCGAATGTGGATGGCTGGACAGGGAACGATTCAGATTTCAGACCAGATGAATATCAAGGCGAAAACCGTATCGTCACATAAAGGAAATATTAAAAGGAAGATTAAAACGCATAATAAGCAAGTGATCTATCATGTCGTTCGCCTGACCGACAATGTGACCAACGGAATTTACGTTAATCTGCGTTAACCCCTTCCCTTTTTGCCACGTAAACCGATCTCTGGCTATGCCAGAGATTTTTCATTTCGGCCGCGCCAGCCCGCGTCAGCCGACACGCATGTTACTCCACGCTCTCAACAAAAATCCCGTCAGGGTGGCCAAGCTCGTTAAAGAACCAGATCCCGAGCGGGTAGTCCTCCAGCGAGACCAGATACATCGTGCCTTCATTAAACTGCTCAACTGCCAGTACCACACCCGGGCGACGCGGCCCGCCGTCGGTTTTGACGGTTACCCGATCGTTGACGTTCATAAAATCCTCCTCTGGTTTTGAGCCAGTGTAGAACAAAACGTGAAAACTGGCAGCGTGTTGCTGCGCGATTGCCGCTTTTATCGGCGGTCTATACTTAAAGCTGTAAAGGGTAAACGAGGAGTACGCAATGAAGACCGAAAAAGAGTACAGCGAAACGGCTAAACGGGAAGTGAATGTTGATGTGGATGCCTTGCTCGCCGCGATCAATGAAATCAGCGAGAGCGAAGTACAGCGCATAGAGGATGACCCTACCCGGGTACGGGTTAACAATCGGGATTACCATACCTGGCGCGAGCTGGCTGAAGCCTTTGAGCTGGATATCCATGATTTCAGCGTCACAGAGGTGAATCGCTGATGCGAAAAAAATCCCGGTCATGGGTGACCGGGATCAAACTTGCTCATGCAAGAAGCACTTGTAAATTCGTTACACCAGGAAATCTGATGTCGCGTAAACATTATCTGCAATTTTTTTGCAAGACAAGGAAATATTCTTCATATTTATAGTTTCCCTGTGCAATTAAAATGTTGATTATAGTTGCCCAACAGGCGTCAGCCGTGGGGTGCGCGGGATCGGTTCCATAAGATAACCGTTTTGCAGAATTTTATTTTAAGAAAATTCTTATAAAAGACCTTCATCTGTTAGGGGAGATGCTATGCCTTCACTCGACGATCCGCTGCTTATCTATAGCGATCTGGACGGCACATTGCTGGATATTCACACCTATGACTGGCAGCCCGCTCTTGGCTGGCTGGATACCTTACAGGACCATCAGATCCCGGTGATCCTCTGCAGCAGCAAAACCGCGGCGGAGATGCTGGAGATCCAGAGCGATCTGGGGCTGGAGGGCTTGCCCTTTATTGCCGAAAATGGCGCGGTGATCCAGCTGGATGTCCGCTGGGATGACCATCCCAACGCCCCACGGTTAATCAATGGCGCTCCCCATGCCGATATCGTTAACATCATCAATCAATTGCGCGCCCGGGAGGGTTACAAATTCACCACCTTCGATGACGTGGACGAGCGGGTTATTAGTGAGTGGACCGGTCTTAATTATGCCCGTGCTAGGCTGGCGAAACTGCATGAAGCCTCGGTGACGCTCATCTGGCGCGACAGCGATGAGAGAATGGCTGCGTTTGAAGATGCGCTGACCGCGCTGGGGTTGAAGTATGTTCAGGGCGCACGGTTCTGGCACATTCTTGATGAGCGCGGCGGTAAGGATCAGGCGATTAACTGGCTCAACGAGCAATACCTGCAGCGCGAAGGCGCGCTTCCCACTACTCTCGGTCTGGGTGACGGGCCAAACGACGCGCCGCTGCTGGATAGTGTCGATTTCGCGGTGGTGGTTAAAGGCATCAATCGCCAGGGAATTACGCTCAAAAACGACGATCCGGCGCGGGTTTACCACACCCACCAGCCTGGTCCTGCTGGCTGGCGTGAAGCGCTGGATCACTTCTTCTCGTCCTGACCCACCACCTGGTTGCGTCCTCGCTGCTTCGCCTGGTAAAGCCGGGCGTCGGCGATGGACTGTAGCTGTTCAAAATCGTAGTTACCGCTCTCCTCTGCGCTGCTGACGCCAATCGACACGCTGACGCGCGTCGTCTGGCTTTTTTTCACCAGGATTTCCCGACGATTGATGCGCTCGCGGATCCGCTCGGCAATTGCCATCGCCTGTTCCGGCCCGGTGTCCGGTAACACTACACAGAACTCTTCTCCGCCGACACGTCCGGCAACATCGGTGTCCCTTATCGTGCGGGTAATTAAGCCAGCCGCATGCGTCAGCACTTTATCCCCCGCCTGGTGACCAAAGCTGTCGTTAACCCGTTTGAAATGGTCAAGATCCATCTGCATCACCGAGTAGGGCTGATTTTGCTGTTCACACCGCTTCGCCAGCGCTTTTGCCCGCTCAAACAGCGCGCCACGGTTATTTATCCGGGTCAGCGGATCGTGCCAGGCCTGCCACTGCAGCGAGTGTTGCAGGCGGTACATATTGCTGACCATCCGGCGGATCACAAACCATGAGCCCACCAGCATCGCGGTAAAGAGCAGCCACAGCATCGCCAGCGCGATAGTAATGCTGCCGAAATCACCGTTCGCCCCTTCCCTCAGGGTGTGGATGCGCAGCACAAGACCATTAAAATGATCCAGATGATGCCAGTTGACGTAG
This sequence comes from Leclercia sp. LSNIH1, assembly GCF_002902985.1. Lineage (NCBI taxonomy): Bacteria > Pseudomonadati > Pseudomonadota > Gammaproteobacteria > Enterobacterales > Enterobacteriaceae > Leclercia > Leclercia sp. LSNIH1. The sequence continues at coordinate 3,928,366 of NZ_CP026167.1, forward strand.
CGGCTCCCCAGACGGATATCCCCTTCGGTATCTTTTTCCAGAGCAGCGGCAATTTGCGCCCGCTCGCGCTCGTCAAAATGATTCACGTTGTCCGCAATATTCTCCGACGTGGCGAGCAGATTAAAGCCTTTATCATAGAGCTGGAACTCACCTTCACCATTGCCGTCTACTGCATCCTGCAGCAGTTTCTTCAGCCCCGGGAGCGTAAACTCTAACGCCAGCGCGCCGTACCAGTAGCGTTGGTAATCGACCGGTACGCTGACGGTAACGGTGCGATCGTCTGCCCCATGCGTAAACCAGCGCACGCTTCGGGCCCGGTTCTCACGCTCCGACTGGCCGGTGTACCACGGACGTGTGACCGAATGATAGTAGCGGGAGATAATGTCACCTCCCCAGTCGGTGGGATCGGTTGAGACGTAAAACCCGGCGCGGGAAACATAGACCACGCGCCTGGCGTGTGCTGCCGGAGAGTCGATGCGCAGCAAATAGCCCATTTCAAACGCGGCGCTCAACTCTCTTTCAATCCGTTCATCATCACGTGACAGGCTGGTGGTTTGCCGTACAAAGGCATCAGAAACACCGTTCAAGGGTAAGGTGCGACGCACATCGAAGGTCAGCTGCCAGGAGGGCTTGCCCTGCAGATCGTTAAAGTGGTCGACAGTATTACGCAACAGTGGGGATGCGAGGGGCGTTTCAAGGGCGTCGCGCATGCCGTTGCGAAAGAACAGCAGCTTTTCCACGCTGAACTCAAGCTGGCGATCCAGTGAATTGGCCACCGTCTCCAGATGATTTTTCTGGCTGGCCGCGTACGCATCCTCCAGCACCACGGCTTCACGCCAGGTCAACAGCGTGGAGAAGATGAGGACGACAATAAAGCAGATGTTAACAACCCGTCCCGGATGAAAGCGATGTCGTGCCGTAAAAGCGTCTTTTCCTGAAACGATGTCGTGCTCCACACCTACTCCGTGAAGGCCACCTTCGCCATCTGCATGACGTCAAAGCCTGGCTGATTTTGCAATGCTACTGCGGTTGGCGCGATTATAACGTACAAAAACGCCCGGCAGTGCCGGGCGTAGCGTGACTTAAGCCTTGTCCTGTCGCCGGGTGCCATCACCATGCTGAAGCTCATCTTCATGAAACGCTTCCTGCTTGATGCCGTAACCGTCGTACCAGCGACATTCCACCATTCCGCTTGCATAGCCGGTGACGACCATACGTGGGCCGCCATTTTTAGGCTTAACTTCATCGCTGACCAGAAAGACCATAACCGCCTCCTTTATCAGTGTGAAACTGTATCAATTTAGTCGAGGAATAACAGTTATGCCTGGTATAGCTTCAACCTATTAATGTGAGTGCCCTCGCATTTTTTCCACAACTTTCACGACTGCCACAACGATAAGGCCAATGATAAAGCCGAGCACCAGGTTGAGTAAGGTTGGCAAAATGTCTGCAATAACAGATGCTTGCGATTCTGAAAAGTGTTCAATGGCATGATGCAGCGGCGCAATACCGTGCACCACAATCCCGCCGCCGACCAGGAACATCGCCAGGGTGCCAATCACCGATAACGACTTCATTAGCCAGGGCGCAATCACCAGCAGCGCTTTGCCTGTGGCCTTCGCCAGCGCATTGCGCTTTTCGTTTAGCCAGTAGCCGATATCGTCCAGTTTGACGATGAGCCCTACCAGACCGTAAACCCCAATGGTCACCAGAACGGCGATCCCCGAGAGCACCAGCACCTGATTCAGCAGCGGCGCATCCGCCACGATACCCAGAGTGATGGCGACAATTTCCGCCGACAGAATAAAGTCGGTGCGAACAGCCCCCTTCACCTTATCGCGCTCGAAGGCGACAGGATCCTTTGCTGCCAGCGCTTCCAGACGCTGTTGCCGCGCGGCCGGAGACTCCTTCTCCTTATCTTTACGTGATGCCAGGGAGTGGAGGATTTTCTCCGCCCCTTCAAAACAGAGAAACGCCCCGCCGATCATCAGCAACGGCGTAATGGCCCACGGAATAAAGGCGCTGATCAATAGCGCCAGCGGCACGAGGATCACTTTATTGAGCAACGATCCCTTCGCCACGGCCCAGACCACGGGCAGTTCCCGGTTGGCACGCACGCCCGTCACCTGTTGGGCGTTTAGCGACAAATCGTCACCCAGCACGCCTGCGGTCTTTTTCGCCGCCAGTTTTCCCATCAGTGAAATATCGTCCAGCAGCGTGGCGATATCATCCAGCAGAGTTAATAAGCTACTTCCCGCCAAAATAAGGTTCCTTCTTTTTGTTAATTACCACGACAGTATGGAGTAAAACCGCAAACCTCGAAACCACCCCGTATATGTCAACAAATTATTCACATCAACGACACAATTAAAGGACTCGCCAGCGTGATAGTTTTCACGTTAACTATATGCGACCTTTTTAATTCGCCGTGAGGGAGTATGCGTTTCAGGCAAGTCTTACCATTAGCGGGCGCCCTGTTTGCGCTCTATATCATCTGGGGCTCCACCTACTTCGTGATCCGCATTGGGGTGGAAAGCTGGCCCCCTCTGCTGATGGCGGGGGTGCGGTTCCTCTCGGCGGGTACGCTGCTGCTGGCGTTTCTGCTCCTGCGCGGCCATAGGCTGCCGCCGCTGCGTCCGTTGATCAATGCCGCCCTGATTGGCGTCCTGCTGCTGACGGTGGGCAATGGCTTTGTCACCGTCGCCGAGCATCAGAATGTGCCGTCCGGTATCGCCGCGGTGGTGGTGGCCACCGTTCCGCTGTTCACCCTCTGCTTCAGCCGTCTTTTTGGCATCAAAACGCGCAAGCTGGAGTGGCTGGGGATCGCCATCGGGATGGTGGGCATTATTCTGCTTAACAGCGGTGGTAACCTCAGCGGTAATCCGTGGGGAGCGGTGTTGATCCTGATTGGCTCGATGAGCTGGGCGTTTGGTTCGGTTTACGGCTCGCGCATTGAATTGCCCTCCGGCATGATGGCCGGCGCCATTGAGATGGTCACCGCCGGGATCGTACTGCTGGCAGCGTCCCTGCTGTCGGGGGAGAAAATGACCGCCCTACCCGACCTCTCAGGGTGGCTGGCGGTGGGCTATCTGGCGATTTTCGGTTCGGTGATCGCGATTAACGCCTATATGTTTCTGATCCGCAATGTCTCACCGGCGGTCGCCACCAGCTATGCCTATGTCAATCCAGTAGTGGCCGTCCTGTTGGGCACGGGTCTTGGCGGGGAATCGCTCTCGGCGACAGAGTGGCTGGCGCTGGGGATTATTATTATGGCGGTGGTGCTGGTGACGCTCGGCAAGTACCTGCTGCCGGCAAAACCGGTGGTTACCTCTTGTCAGGCTGAGAAACCGTAAGCGGGCGAATGCCCTGCGTGTCGATCTGCGCGGCGTTACCGCCGCTGCAGATCCACTCTTCCAGCCGCTCCGTGAGCGCCCTGTCATCGAGCTTCATTTTGCCGCGCAGCGCGCACTCCCACACCACCAGCACCCGCCAGCCCTGCTCCTGCAACACAGCGATATCTCGTGCATCACGCGCGACATTCTTGCCAATTTTTTCCAGCCAGAAATCGGTGCGGGTCGCCGGGACTTTAAACAGATAGCAGTCGTGACGATGCCAGAAACAGCCGTGGGTAAAGATCACACACGTATGGCTGTCGATGACAAAATCAGGCCGTCCGGCAAGGGCGGCATCCTGCACACGAAACTCAAAACCGACCTCCGTAAGCAGGCCGGCCAGCCGTTTTTCGATAGCCGTATCCCGCGTGCCGATGGCGCGCATGTTTTTACTGCGGGTGGCTTTATTATGAACGTCCGCCATTCGCGGCCTCAGCCTTGCGTTTCTCAACTGCCTGCAAAATGCGCGACTCCAGCAACCGGGCGACAGCTGCAAAAGCTGGCACGACCACCGAATTACCAAACTGGCGATAGGCCTGTGTATCTGATACCGGAATGCGGAAGCCGTAGCCCTGAGGGGTTTCAAATCCCATCAATCGCGCGCACTCCCGCGGCGTCAAACGGCGCGGACGGTGGCGCTGGTTTTCGGCATCATCGAAATCGCGCTCGCCAAGGGCTTTATCCCAGCCTCTGTCGATGAGGATCTCGGCGCCATCTTTGTAATAGCGTGCCGACAGCGTGCGGGCGACGCTGTGTGGGTTGGTAGGATCGACCATGCCGAAACCAAAACCGTTGCCCTTCGCCTGATGCTTTTTGGCATAGCGATAAAGATATTTCCACAGCACCGGGGTGAGAATGAATTTGGCGTCCACCACGGGCTCAAGCAGATCGGCAATGGTCGGGCGTCGGGTCGGCCACAGCCCCGGGAGATCCCGCAGCGTAAAATTACCACACAGGTTGAGATCGCGACGAAAGCCTACCAGCACAATGCGCTCGCGGTGCTGCGGCAGAAAATGTTTACCGTCAACGATCTTAGGATCGTCCGGGCCGCTGTCAGCGGCATCCGCCACGTCATATCCCAGTTCATCCAGGGTCTGCATGATGATGCGGAACGTTTTGCCCCCGTCGTGGCTCTTCAGGTTTTTGACGTTTTCAAGGACGAAGATGGCCGGGCGGCGGGCATCAATAATGCGCGCCACATCGAAGAAGAGGGTTCCCTGGGTATCGCAGGCAAAGCCGTGCGCGCGGCCCAGCGCGTTCTTTTTTGATACTCCGGCCAGGGAAAACGGCTGGCACGGGAAGCCCGCGAGCAGGACGTCATGGGCAGGAATGTTGTCACGAATGTGCTGCGCCGCCTCTTCGTCCGTCACACCGCTCTGGTGGCTGAGCGTCACTTCGCGAATGTCCTCGTTGAACTGATGCGCGTCAGGATCGCAATACCAGTTGGCTTTATAGGTACGCACCGCGTGTTTATTCCATTCGCTGGTAAACACGCACTGCCCGCCAATCGCCTCAAAGCCGTGGCGGATGCCGCCGATCCCGGCGAAGAGATCGACAAAACGGAAAGCATAGTGAGGATGACAGGCTGGCGGACGAGGCAGCAGATTTTGCAAGACGCTATATTCGCCGTCGCTGAGACGACGCCCTGCCCGCTCACTGGTCACCAGCCGCTTAATGATTGCCGGGCTCCAGTGGCTTTCGCCCTGAGCATTCAGCAGATGCGCCAGCGTTCTGGCATCGTAAATTTCCAGCAGTTGGCACAATAACGCCTGCACTGACGCCGTTGATTTTTCTGCCAGCAAAAACGCGGACTCCGTCACTGATACATTTTCCTGCATACATTTAACCGGACCAAAAGGGGTTAAAAGAGAGTAACACAGAAAGCCTTTACAGACTTTCCCGGAAACGCTGTAACACCGCACTGTCGGTGCCTTCGTAATCACCGCGTAGTTCGGCACTCAGCCGGGCCATAAACTGGATTAAAAAATCAGCGCTCTGACGCGCCAGCTCACGCCCGGCGGCGGTTTGCATCGTCTGCGGCAGGCGCAGCAATTTGGTCTGAAAATGGTCAAGCGCAAAGGCGCGGTCGTTCAGCTCGCGCTCATCGGCAAAGGGATCTTCCGGGTCGAAAAGCGGCACACCCAGCGCGCCAGAGACGGCAAACACGCGTGCCAGACCAATAGCACCCAGGGCTTCCAGTCTGTCAGCATCCTGCACGATTTTCGCTTCCAGCGTGCGCGGCGGGATCCCGGCACTGAAACTGTGCGCTTCAATCGCATGCTGAACGGCTGGGTAGCGTGGGGGCGGGAAATCGGCAAAGTCCTCGCGCAGGATCGCGATCGTTTTTTCCGCTGCAAGCTGCGACGAGCGGCCTCGCTGCGGATGATTTTTTGGCAGACTGACAATATCGTGAAAATAACAGGCGGCCAGGATCGCCAGCGCATCGACCGGCTGGTCAGCCATCAGGCGTTTAGCGGTGTTCCAGACACGACGGAAATGGGAGATATCATGGGCGGTATCCTCGCTGGCGTAATGCGCCGTCAGCCAGTTTTCAAAGCGTTGCTGCCACTGCACAAGTTCCATAGCGCTTTCCATAAAGTGAAAAGCTGTACAATAGCAACTATTTACCGATCTGACATATCACGCGGCCGGGTATACCAGGCAATGCCGCCGAGGATCGCCCCCACAACACTCAATACCAGAAAGCCGCACAGGGCGCCCAGCCACTTGCCGGCTGTCGAGCCGGGATCGCTTTGAATCAGCGAACCTGATACCGAGCTGACTTTACTGATGACCCATACATAGCGCGCCATCGCCCAGAGAAAGTAGCCGCAAAAGGCGTAAAATACCCACAATGCCAGTTTGCCGCCCAGGCTGCGTTCGTTTTTCATTGCCATGTTCTCCTCTCAGCGCAGCAGCACCACTACATTCACATCAATAATATAAAATGTGAAATAAATCACATTTTTCTATTTAATGCACTCTCCTGAGCAGATTTTATGCTGCCGATTTGCGTTAAGTTGATCTTAAGTAATTTTTAAGCGTGCCTGTTTATTACGCGGCTTCGCTTACGCGCTAATGAGAGGTCAGCAGGAGATCAATTATATTGCGGCATTATTTTGCTCTCAGCATTCCGATAAACCTGTTTTCTAAAGCTTATAATTATGTAATGATAAAGAGGTTATGAGCTTTTTTGTCGTTTCATGATTAAACACCCTTAAATTACCCTTATCTTCGCCCGATAATATTATCGGGCTTTTTTATTACTTTTTCCCGTCCTGAAAACATAAAGCAACCTAATAAATCCAAACCATCAATAACTAACTGATATAAAAATCAATAATCACCGTATATGCTTGTCTTAAACGTATAAAATAAACATATAAAGACACTTATATTAATATTTTGAAATACTCTAAATAATTCTGTTACATTTATTTTTAAACAGAAAAAACCTGCACTGAAATAGTATTACCTCCGTAACCCGGAGGGGCTTACGTATATTCATGAAGAAAATACATACAAAGGAATATATAATGAAAAGAAAAGTTCTGGCAGTTCTTGTCCCTGTTTTATTATGCGCTGGCGCGGCTAATGCGGCGGAGATTTTCAACAAGGACGGCAATAAATTCGATCTGTACGGAAAAATGGTCGGTGAGCGTATCTGGGACAAGACCGATGATAGCAACAGCGAGAATGCCGATACCTCCTATGCCCGTTTCGGTATCAAAGGCGAAACGCAGATCAACGACCAGTTGACCGGTTATGGCCAGTTTGAATACAACCTGAACGCCAGCACTCCGGAAGGCGAGCAGGATGAGAGCACCCGTCTGGCGTTCGCAGGCCTGAAATTCGGTGACTATGGTTCGTTCGACTATGGCCGTAACTACGGCGTGGCGTACGATGCAGGTGCATACACCGATATGCTGGTGGAATGGGGTGGCGACTCCTGGGTTCACACCGATAACTTCATGACTGGCCGCACAACCGGCGTGGCGACCTATCGCAACAGCGACTTCTTTGGTGCCGTTGAGGGTCTGGATTTTGCCCTCCAGTACCAGGGTAAAAACAACGATCGTCAGATGAAAAAAGCCAACGGTGACGGCTACAGCACTTCTCTGGCCTACAACTTTGATGGCTTCGGCTTCGTGGGTGTATACGGTAAGTCTGACCGTACCAACAAGCAGACTGCTGACGGCTACGGCGATACCGCAGAAATCTGGTCACTGGCAGCGAAGTATGATGCCAACAACCTCTATGCTGCGGTGATGTACGGTGAAACCCGTAACATGACCTGGGCGGGAGATGCGGGTTTCGCTAACAAAACCCGCAACGTCGAAGCCGTGGTCCAGTACCAGTTCGATTTCGGCCTGCGTCCTTCTCTGGGCTACGTCTACTCCCAGGGCAAAGACCTGTATGCACGTAACGGTCATGGCGGCGTTGATGCCGATCTGGTGAACTATGTTGAACTGGGTACCTGGTACTACTTCAACAAAAACATGAACGTTTATACCGCCTATAAATTCAACCTGCTGGATGAAGACGAAGCGGGTATTACTGGCGCGCATGCTGATGACCAGTTCGCGATGGGTATCGTTTACCAGTTCTGATTGAGATCGCCAAACGCTCTTAAGCCCGCTGCAAAGCGGGCTTTTTACTTTCTGTCGCCACCAGTTTTACATCGCTTTTACAAATCCCGCCCATCAGCGATAATGCCCCCCTTTCCCTCTTGACCGGAGTTTCAATGCGCGATTTGCCGCCCCTTCCCCCCACGCACAAGCGCCCAATGAAACTGAACACGCTGGTCACGCTGATGGTGTACGGTGTAACGGGCGCAATATTACTGGTGATTTTTGTTCTCTACTTTGCCCAAATCACCCGCGCCACCCGTGATGGTGTGCGGGATACCGCTCTCGCCGTCGCCAGAACCCTGGCCGACAGCCCGGAGGTGATCCGCGGCTTATCCTTCCCGCCGGACAGCAACATTATTCAGCCTGTCGCTATGGCAGTGATGCAGCGTAATAATCTGCTGTTTGCCGTTGTCACCAATATGCAGGGGATCCGCTATTCCCATCCTAACAGCGCCCTGCTCGGCAAAGCTTTTATTGGGGCCGATCTGCGGCCTGCGCTGGAGGATAAAGAGAATGTCGCCATCAATCACGGCGTACTCGACGAGGCGCTGCGCGTGTTCACTCCGGTGTATAACGCGCACCACCAGCAAATTGGTGTCGTTGCCGTGGGGATCTCACTGAATAAAGTAGAGCAGCAGATCGCCCGCAATCGCTGGGACGCCATCTGGCTGGTGCTGTTCAGCGCGCTGCTGGGCGCGCTCGGCGCCTGGGGACTGGTGCGGATGCTGAAGCGCATTCTGTTTGGGCTGGAGCCTTATCAAATCTCAGCCCTGCTCGAACAACGTCAGGCGATGCTGCACTCCCTGCGCGAAGGGGTGATCGCCGTGGATCAGCAGGGGCGTGTAACGATGGTCAACCACGCCGCCCGCCAGATCCTGAATATCAGCGCCAGCAGCAAGGCCCTGCACGAGGAACCGCTGCTGGCGAATCTGCGCGAGGTGCTGCGTAGCGGCATGGCTCGCCAGGACCAGGAGCTCAACTGCCACGGCAGGTTGTTGCTCTGCAATACCTTGCCCGTCAGGAGCGATAATCAGCTGATGGGCGCCATCACGACGTTTCGTGATAAGACGGAGATTAGCCAGCTCCTGCAACGGCTGGACGGTATGGTGAACTATCTGGATGCGCTGCGCAGCCACTCCCATGAGTTTATGAACAAGCTGCATGTGATACTTGGGCTGCTGCATATGAAGCACTATGCCAGACTGGAAGAGTATGTTCTGTCGACCGCCAACGCCTGGCAGACCGATGTCGGCACGCTACAGCGCAACATCAAATCGCCGGTGGTCGCAGGATTTCTGCTGGGTAAAATCAATCGCGCCAGAGAGACAGGGTTTCGCCTGACGCTCTCCGATGCCAGTCAGGTGCCGGATAATCCCAATGCGCAGCAGGTCGCCGGGCTGATTACCGTGCTGGGTAATCTGATTGAAAATGCGCTTGATGCTATGACTGAGCAGCCCGAGGGCGAAATCGGTCTGCTGCTGCACTATCAGCAGGGCTGGCTTAGCGCCGAGGTGAGCGACGATGGTCCGGGCATCGCCCCGGAACATCTGCACACCATTTTTAGCAAAGGGTTTTCTACCAAAGGGGAGAACCGGGGGGTGGGATTATACCTGGCCCGTCAGCAGATCGAGGATCTGGGCGGAGAGATCGTCGTTGAATCGGAACCGGGCGTGTTTACCCAGTTTTTTGTGCAACTCCCCTGGGAGAGTGAAAGGAATAGCGCGTGATACATGTTTTAATTGTTGATGACGATGCCATGGTGGCCGATCTTAACCGCCAGTACGTCAATCGGGTTGAGGGTTTTTGCTGCTGCGGCGTAGCCACTTCCCTGGCAGAAGCCGGGGCCATACTTCACTCCCCTGCCCGGCAGGTTGACCTGATCCTGCTGGATGTCTATATGCAGCGCGATAATGGCCTGAGCCTGCTGCCGGTTATCCGGGCATCCGGGCGCAAAACAGACGTCATTATGATTACCTCGGCCTCTGATGGTGCCACTATTCAGGTCGCCATGCACTATGGTGTGGTGGACTATCTGATCAAACCGTTTCAGTTCCCGCGTTTCGAAGAGGCACTAAAGGGCTGGCGCGAAAAAAAGCAGCTGATGGAAGCGCATCAGTATTATGACCAGGCTGATGTTGACCGGCTTCTGCGTGGCGGTGCGCCGGCGCTGGCAGACAGCCGCCGTCTGCCAAAAGGGTTAACCCCGCAGACGCTGCGAACGCTATGCCTGTGGATTGATGCGCATCCGGAAACGGAGTTCTCCACCGACGAACTGGCTGGCGCAGTTAATATCTCGCGGGTATCCTGCCGCAAATACCTGATTTGGCTGGCGCAGGTCAACATTTTGCACACCAGCATTCACTACGGCGCGACCGGCCGACCGGTCTATCGCTATCGCCTGCGGCCCGAGCAGATTGCCCTGCTCAGACAGTATTGCCACCAAGAGTAATGAATGCACTTCAACCTCTTCCGATAAACATCCTGATTTAGCTCACATATATTGTCTTGAGGCAGTAAAGGGCTATTACTCCACATAAGTGGAATGATAAGGTAGCCAGCGTAAAAGATCTCTGACGAGAAAACGTGCGGAAAGGGTGACGGAAGAGAGCGTGGCGGAGAGAGGGGGATTTGAACCCCCGGTAGAGTTGCCCCTACTCCGGTTTTCGAGACCGGTCCGTTCAGCCGCTCCGGCATCTCTCCGTTTTGATGTTGCCATCATGCCGGGTAATTTGGCATTTTAACAGACCATAACCGTTCAATTTTGTTCAAGTGACGAGTTTGCGAGCAAAGCGATGATTAAGTGGCCCTGGAAATCGAATGAATCCGCCCGAAGCGCGGCGCTGCCGTGGGAAGAGGCCCTGGCGATCCCCGTCCTGTCCACCTTATCGGATGAGGATAAATCGCGTCTGGTACAGCTTGCCATACGGTTCTTACAGCAAAAACGCCTGGTTCCATTGCAGGGTTTTGAGCTCGACGATCGCAAAAGCACCCGCATAGCGCTGCTCTTTTGCCTGCCGGTACTGCAGCTGGGGATCGAGTGGCTGGACGGTTTTCATGAAGTTCTTATCTATCCGGCACCTTTTGTAGTGGATGACGAATGGGAGGATGAGATCGGGCTGGTGCACAATCAGCGGATGGTGCAGTCCGGTCAGAGCTGGCAGCAAGGGCCGATTATCCTCAACTGGCTGGATATTCAGGACTCGTTCGATGCGTCAGGTTTCAACCTCATCATTCACGAAGTGGCCCACAAACTGGATACCCGTAACGGCGATCGCGCCAGCGGCGTTCCCTTTATTCCCCTGCGTGAAGTGGCAGGCTGGGAACACGATCTGCACGCCGCCATGAACAATATTCAGGATGAGATCGATCTGGTGGGCGAAAGCGCGGCCAGTATCGACGCCTATGCTGCCACCGATCCCGCCGAATGCTTTGCGGTATTGTCGGAATATTTCTTCAGTGCACCCGAACTTTTCGCTCCGCGCTTCCCGGCCCTGTGGCAGCGTTTTTGCCACTTTTACCAGCAGGACCCGCTACAGCGTTTACGTGAAAATGAAGGACCTGGCGAAGATTCCGCCGCGCAAGTACACTAAAACAGCAGCCTGTGTCATAATTAATCAATTGAATCAGTGCGTTGAATTTAGTGTTGACACAAAATAGCGAGGCCATTAATATGCGCCTCGTTCACACGATTCCTCTGTAGTTCAGTCGGTAGAACGGCGGACTGTTAATCCGTATGTCACTGGTTCGAGTCCAGTCAGAGGAGCCAAATTTAAGAAGCCCGCTTAAGGAAACTTAAGCGGGCTTTTTGCTATTTCTCACCGTTAAAACCCCGCATCGCAGGGTTAATCTGGCTATATCTGGTAGTCAATCGCCACCTCTTCCGGCTCCATAACCTGACGCTTGATCTCCTCTACCGACAGTCCGGCGTTGCAGAGTTCGATAAAGCGCCAGACATAGTTGCGCTGCAACTGCCCTCGCTTAAGGCCGAGCCACACGGTGTTGGCATCGAAAAGATGACGGGTATCAAGACGCACCAGGCTCCCCTGCTCGTGCTCGCCGCCGGACTGTTCCGCCACCAGCCCGATACCCAGCCCGAGCTCGACGTAGGTTTTAATCACGTCGGAGTCCTGGGCGCTGAGCACCACATCCGGCGTCAGCCCTTTGCGGTTGAAGGCCTCATCAATGCGTGACCGCCCGGTGATACCTTGCCGATAGGTGATTAAGGGCCATTTTGCGATAGCCTCGAGCGTCAACGGAGAGACCTGCGTCAGCGGATGGTCTGGGGGCAGCAGCAGGCTGTGATGCCAGCGAAACCACGGGAACGCCGCCAGCAGCGGATCGTTGCTTAAGCGCTCGCTGGCAATGCCAATATCCGCCCCACCGTTTTGCAACAGCATCTCTATCTCCTGGGGCGTACCCTGGATGAGCTCCAGGCGCACATCCGGGAACAGCTCCCGAAAGGCCTTGATCACCGGGGGCAGGCTGTAGCGGGCCTGAGTATGGGTGGTCGCGATAGTTAACACGCCGGTGGCGTCGTTGGTAAAGAGATCTGCCAGACGGCGCACGTTGCTGGCTTCATTGAGAATACGTTCGGCGATGGTCAACAGTGCTTTGCCGGGCTCGGTCATTCCCAGCAGACGTTTGCCGCGACGAATGAAGATCTCAATGCCCAGCTCCTCTTCCAGCTCGCGGATATGGCGACTGACGCCCGACTGAGAGGTATAGAGCATGTTGGCGACCTCGGTCAGGTTGTAATCCCGACGGGCCGCCTCACGGATAATTTTAAGCTGCTGGAAATTCACGGTTCACTCCGGCGAAACTGACATGACGCTATTGTTAAAGTGCGTCCGCCGTGTAAACAAATAATAAAAATCCGCAACTTATGCTTTTATGGAATATTAGCTGACCAGCTGCAGCTCGCGGTTCTCCAGCGACGGGCGGCTCACCAGCGACATCAGGATCTCTTTCACCGCCTGCGCCTGCGGTGACAGCGAGCCGCGGGCCGAGACGTTAAGCGATAACGGCAGGCTCATGGACGGCGAGCTAATTCTCGCCATCCAGCCGTTAGCGGCACTGGAGAGCGATCGCGCAGCCGATTCAGGCAGCACCGTCACCCCCATTCCGCTGGCAATGGCAGCGGTCAGGGTAGAGATGGAGTCGATCTCGCCAATGATTTTCGCCGTCAGACGGCGCAGCGAGAAGGCTTCATCGACGCGCAAACGCACGGCGCTATAATCACGCGGTAAGAACAGATTCATCTCGGCCACCGCCGTTAAATCGACGCTCTGACCCGGGCAATCCCGCGTCCCTACCAGATAGAGATCTTCTTTTAGTACTGGCTGGCTGGTGATCCCCGCCACGGGGGAGCGATCGTAAAGCACCGCCATATCCAGCTGTCCGCTGAGTAATTTGTCGTTCAGCGCCGCGCCGCTGTTTTCATGCAGGTAGACCAGTACCTCCGGCAGCTCTGCGCGCACCGCCTGCAATAACGGCATAGTCACAGACGAGGCCGCCGTACCCGGTGCCAGGCCAATCGAAACCTGGCCGGTCAGCGTCTGCCCGACATTGCCCACCGCCAGCTGCGCCTGTTCACACTGGCGCAAAATAGTGCGTGCATGGGTATAAAGGATCTTGCCTGCTTCGGTCGGGGTCACGCCGCGTTTCGTGCGGATCAAGAGTTGCTGATCGAGTTCACCTTCCAGAGTGGCCACCTGCTGGCTCAGTGCCGGCTGCGCGATATGTAACACTTCAGCGGCCTGGGTCAGGCTGCCGATATCGACGATTTTTACGAAGTATTTCAGTCGTCTTAAGTTCATGTTGCCCCCTGTACGAAATGCGTTGCCGGTTCCGGCGCGAATGTACAGAGGGTTTTGCAAGATGCTTGCCAGTTTTTAAAAGAGGTCCGATATGTCCGCTAAGCGGCTGAAAATAAGGAAATCCAATCACTGTCGTCGCATTTTAAAGTGAAACAGCGGTTTATGATCTGCCCCATTCGGGGTATATCCGCACCAAAAACGTGCAATCCGCTGGGGAAAGCATCACTTTGCTGATTTTGTCAGCAAACGCGTCAAACAGAGGAGATCACCCTTTGACAACGGCGACCCACGTCGATAATATGCGCCCCGTTCACACGATTCCTCTGTAGTTCAGTCGGTAGAACGGCGGACTGTTAATCCGTATGTCACTGGTTCGAGTCCAGTCAGAGGAGCCAAATTTAAGAAGCCTGCTTAAGGAAACTTATGCGGGCTTTTTGTTTTTGTGCACGGGTGCCGACAGCGTCGGCACCACCGGGTTTACTGGTATTCGAAAGAGGCCACGATGGCTGAAGAAACGTCCCCTGGCATAACGGTTCCCGCTTTCGAATAAACGCGCGCCTGAAGTTTGAAAGTGGTACTCCCCCCTTCCACAGCACCGATTAATGAGCTGTTATTGCTCAAAATGGTTCCCGTGGTTTGCTGAGATAACTCAACGGCAGTATTGGCTGCAGGTTGCGCCGCGTTGTTTGCCCATCGCGTGGCATCTGTCTGGTCAGGGGTACCCGTAAAAGTCACTTTTACATTAGTGGTGCTGGCCGGGCAGTCGGTCACAGGTAAATCAAACATGGTTATGGGTGACCCCGAACCTGCCGCCTCTAAGGACGTGGCCGCGATGGATTGTCCCAAGTCCACGTTCAATGTACTGGAGCCACCATTAAGTGTTTTACAGGGAGTAGCAATCACTTTTCCTGTGACATTGATACCCACCGTATCTGCCGCGTAAATATTGCCAGCAAAAAGAACAGCGGAAATGGATGCGGTCAAATAGCATAAACATTTTTTCATTTTAGCCCACCTTGGCATGATATTAAGATATGACAAACGTCATTGATATGTCAGTGTCAGCGTAGCAGTTGAATTCGCTTCACCGACAGTGACATGATTTTTTGTCTGATAATAACGGGCAGTAACAGGAAATAACTCTTTCCCGCCGCTGGATGTTTTTAACGCCAGCCTGCTGTTAATAATAAGAGGTTTACCATCATATAATAACTGCACCCCAACGCCTTGCGCGGTATTAGCGCCACCTTGATTATTTAATGCCATTACACTGGGATCGCTGACATCCGGGTTTTGCTGTCCGTTCAACGTGACATAGATATTGGCAGCTCGATCGCAATCCAGGCCAAGATTCTGCGTGCTGGTTTTTCCAGGGGTAAAGCCTGGCGTTGTGCCAAAATCCGCTTTTGAAACATTGCCTATCGGAAACGTTAAATTAGGTGTAGTGATCGAACAGGCCACCTGGGTAATGCCTCCCCCGTTCAAATGAACAATAACGGGTGTGATTCCTGATACCGACCAGGTGCCAAGTTGTCCGATAGTGAATGCACCGGACTGAATAACGCCCGTTTTATACAATGTATAGCTAATCGGGGGGAGGTTCACTGAACCTGAAACTGTATTATCGGTGGAGGGCGGGTTGTCCAGATATGCCCACGAAAAGTTTACTTCAATAGCCACACCGGGAATATTGGTCGCATAGGCATGGGTAATCGATGTCGCTACGCCACCCAGATAAGTCATTTTATAATAGTTAGTATTTGTGTCACCCTTGCATTCCAGCAGTTTCTGGCCTACTCCGGTCAAACTTGAATAGATTACGGAGCCAACGGGTACATCTCTTTGCACTATCACGTTATTGGGCGAAAAGCTCAGGATTTGTTGTCCCTGGCCCTCAGCAAATACACAATCGGCAAACACATCAAAGCTGGAAAACCAGCATACCATTATGAGTAATACGCCAGGGATCTTAGCGCCCATAATTTTATTTGCATATTTCATTGCTTAATACCACTCCGGAATTAATTGCAGATTCATGAAGCACATAATTAACGCGGCATTGTTCATCCGCTGCCTGGCCCCAGCGTGCAATGAGCTCTCCGCTGTTTTCGAGTCCGGTGAGGTAAACCTGGCCCTGATCCCCAACAATAAATCCGCGAGAATTTTTGTCTCGGGCAAGGGTCACCGTAGTTCCGAAGGGAACGGGCAGCCCATTTCCCCGTGTCAGGGTCATTAATACACGGATCCCCACGTTAGCGATATATTTCGCGCTGACCACCGCACCGCGAGTAGGAATAACGGTCTGAGTCGTTAATTGCAGTTCAACATCATCAGGTAGCGTTTCCGTCTCCAGGCTCAGGCTATTTTTGCGATATGGCGAGACATTGCTGGCGACAGTATAACCGCGAAAATCCGTTCTCACGCCGGTCTGGCCAGAGACGCCCACGCCCGACGCGCCCGGGGCTTTAATCAACGCGATGGTTTCGCCAAAAGGCTGAGCCAGCGTCATCCCGTTGGCATGAACCAAAATCCCCCCATTCAGGCCGTAGTTGACGCGCTGCATATTTTCGTCAGTGCTATAACCGCCGGTCACTTCGCCGTAGGTTCCGTGATAGTCAGCGCTAAGATTACCGGTACGACCTGCTGCGTTGTTGCTATACCCTCGCTGCATACTCCAGTCCAGGGCGTTTTCTTCCAGCGCCGTGCCACTCAGACTCACCGTCTGGGTTGTGTTTCCTTTTTTACTGGTATTCAGACTGTAGCTGGCCCAGGTATGACTCAGGAAACGATCCAACGGAATGCTGATATTTAATGCCAGGATCCGATCTTTATCGTACGTTTTCCCCCCGCCGCTGCCCGCTGCGCTCGCATTATTGCTGTAGCTATAACTCAGCCCCCAGGTAATGCCGTTCCATGCGTTGTTATAGCTGACGCTGTATGAGCTCATCGTCTTGTCAGCATTCCAGTAATCCTCACGGATTGCGCTGCCGGTGAGGGAGCCGAAGGCGGGCCCCAGCGTCTGACTTAACGTCATTTCAGCACGGTTACGCCGACGATCCTGCAACGAATCACTCTCGCCGTCGGCATCCAGCACCTCCTGCATTGCGTAATAGCCTGCCGTAGAGTAGCGATAGCTGGTCGCCGAAAAATTGGTTCCGGTATCGGTGAAATTTTTACTGAAGCGTACGCGCCAGGCTTGCCCGCTTGATTTGCTCATCGAGGCAGGGTTCGACCACGCCTGGGTGACATCCACTGACAAGGCGCCAATCGTTCCCATATTTTTACCGATGCCAAGGGCCCAGGCGTGATATGGGCGAGATACCTGTATGCCGCCATAGAGTGTTAAGCCCTGAGGCAGACCATAAATGGCGGTGCCCTGCATCAGCGGACGCTTTTCAACCTCGCTGTCACTGGGACGATACTGACCGCCCGTCAGGCTGTACTTCAACCGCCCCTCTCGCTGCAGAACAGGCACAGAGGCATAGGGCACCACAAAATCATGTTCGCTGCCGTCCGCTTCTTTAACGGAAACCGTTAAATCACCGGCGCCACCGGTGGGATACATATCGGTAATTTCAAATGCGCCCGGGGCAACATAACTCTGATAAATGATGTAGCCATCCTGGCGGATAACTACCTGGGCATTCGTGCGCGCAATGCCGCGAACCACGGGCGCGTACCCTTTCTGACTGTCCGGCAGCATCTCATCATCAGAGGCCAGCTGACCGCCGCGAAAAGGGATACTGTCGAAAACGTCGGAAGGCGATGAACTGTCGCCGAGCGTCAGCTGGCTTTTCAGGGGGATAATGTTGCGCTGGGCATAGGTGTAAACCGAATCCCACTGCGCTTTGCCGTCGTTATCCCGGCGCCAGGTTGTATAATTTCGCAGACGCCAGGGCCCCATATTGATACCCGGGCGCAGGTTGGCATACTCGCTATGGCTGTTATTCGTCGTGCTGTTTCTGCCCCAGGTATTATCGCCGCTGAGACTGTAATTCAGCAGCAAGGCGTTAATCCCCTCGTCCCACATTTCCGGCGCAACATAGCCGCGCGCCTGGGAAGTGAGTGCGGCCTGCGGAAAACTCAACAACAGTTTTTGCGCACCAAAGATAAAGTCGGCAGACGCCTGAGGAATGGCGGCGAGTTCTACGCATTCGCTTTCGGTATCGAGCCCGGGGAAGCGATCGGTTTTGACGCCATAACTTTGTAGCAAACCTGGCGACAGGCAAGGCTGCAGACGATTATCACCCCGGGTCGTGGCAACCGATCTGAATGCAATTTCGCGTGTATCCACCGTCTGACCGTTAACAACCACCTCAACGCGATATTTCCCTGGCACCTGCGCACCACGCGCAAAGGATGAGAGATCAACGCCTTTCATGGAGGGATTATCGACTTCCAGCAGTGCCGGATTAAAATACTCCTCTGCACAGGCGCTCTGCATCACACCGGGTAAAGCCAGTATAATTAATAAGGCGAGCCGGGTCGGTGGAAACCAGCAACATAATATCGTGCGCATAATGAGTTTTTATTAACCATCCCTTGGTTATCAACGCCTTAAATAGCGGCATGATGTGTCGCTCCGACACCACCATAGTCATTAATCAATTTAAATGTGACAGGCCCGGAACTGACCCCTGCCGGAAGTAAAAACGACGCCGATGCGCCTGGTGCGACAAAAGTCGGTTCAGGCACGTTTTTTCCCGCAACGGTAATTTCATTAAAATTCATATAATAATTACCCGGATTACGCACCGAAACGTGATTCGCAGAAATTTTCCAAATCAATTTTTCAGCAAAATCCTCAGGCACCTTTCCTTTTAATGACGAAGGGCGATAAATTAATTTGATGCGTGTTTTTACTGCAATCTGAAGCGAGTTCGCTTTTTTTCCGCCGCAGGAATGGCCTTGATATTTAACCAGTACATCGATTCTTTATTGTCCGGTAAATTCCCGGCGCGGACGATCCTCATCACATTCTCCTGACCGCGATCCAGTCGGTACAGAGGAGGCGTAATAATAAAGGGGATCCTTCCGGTGCTATTATCCTGATTATCAAACCATGACTGAATAAGGTAAGGCACGGTATCGGGATTGGAAACGCTAATGGCTGCTTCCTTTTTTCCGCCGTCGTAAATCACTCGCGTTCCGCCTATATTAACGCCCGCATAGGCTGACGATGCGCCAGAGAGTGCCAGCAAAACGGTAAAAAGGATATTTCTGAAACGTTTCATAAAATCTGGGTTTTAAATAAGCTGGTAAATATTTCACCAGAGTATTTATCTTTTCATTTAAGCCAACAATGAAAACCCAGCGTAATTTTACTCTGACAGACGCTTTACCTGCATTAAAGTAAAAGCCCGCTTAAGGAGACTTAAGCGGGCTTTTATTCTTACGGCCAGGCTTACTGGCTGGACGTCATGACCAGCGGCGTGCTCTGTGCGCCGATACCGACATTCACCGGCATCCCCGACCGGCGCTCCAGCGCCCCGCTAGCCTTCACGGCATCCACATCCGCGCCGTTGAGCTGGGCGCGTAACCCTGCGGTCATCGGTAGCGGCACCTTATTTGTCGATTCAAACTCCGCACGATTACGGGACAGCGGCTCATGCACTTCGACCCAACGACTGCCGTCCGGCTCGGTGGTGACTTTAATCGGCTGATCGATAAGCTGCACGCGCGTCCCGACCGGAACATTATCGAAGAGGTATTTGATATCGTCGTTGCGCAGACGAATGCAGCCCTGGCTCACGCGCAGCCCGATCCCAAAGTTTGAATTGGTGCCATGAATTGCGTAAAGCCTGCCGATATAGAGCGCATACAGCCCCATCGGGTTGTCCGGCCCCGCAGGTACAAACGCGGGCAGAGTCTTGCCCTCTTTGGCGTAAGCCCGACGGGTGTTTGGGGTTGGCGTCCAGGTGGGCCCGTCCTGCTTGCGCTCGACGGCGGTTACCCAGTTACGCGGCGTCTCGCGCCCGGCTTCGCCGATACCGATGGGGAAGATCTCAACGGTGCTACCCCCTGGCGGGTAATAATAGAGGCGCATCTCCGCCACGTTGACCACAATCCCCTCACGCACGGTTGCGGGGAGGATGAGCTGTTGCGGCACTACCAGCTGTGTACCGGGTTGAGGCAAAAACGGATCAACGCCCGGGTTCGCCTCCAGCATATTACTGAGCCCCTGCCCGTACTGGGCCGCAAACGCCTCCAGCGGCAGTTTGTTGTCCTGCGGAACGGTGATCACCTGCGAGGCTCCCACCAGACGACTCCCTTCAGGCGGCAACGGATAACTCACCGCCAGCGCATGCTGACTGACCAATAAAGCAGCGATAAAGCCCAACTTCATTATACGACGCATTATTCCCTTCCTCTGTCGCTCCGCGTATCTGACAAGCATAGCCCTGTTGCTGTGTTTATCGCCAGTTAACAAACCATCATTTCAATGAATATCACCCGTTTACCTCACGCGGGGATAAAATCGTTTTCACCCGTCCGCTGTCGCGGTAGTCTCATACCCGTCGCCGTTTCAGGGCGACCGCAACGTGAGCGATATTCTTTCTAATACCTATAAAAAATAACGTCAGACAGGATCACTATGGATACCACCCTCGCCTCCTCGTCCCCCGACGGGGCTATACCATCGCTGCATCGCGCGCGCCGCGCGGCCCTCGGCAGTTTTGCCGGTGCGGTAGTCGACTGGTACGATTTTTTGCTCTACGGCATTACCGCCGCGCTGGTTTTTAACCGTGAGTTTTTCCCGCAGATCGATCCGGCGATGGGCACCCTCGCCGCCTTTGCCACCTTTGGCGTCGGTTTTTTGTTCCGCCCGCTGGGCGGGGTGATTTTCGGCCATTTCGGCGACAAGCTGGGCCGCAAGCGAATGCTGATGCTGACGGTCTGGATGATGGGCATCGCCACAGCGCTGATTGGTCTCCTCCCCTCTTTTGCCGTTATTGGCTGGTGGGCACCGGTTCTGCTGGTGACCCTGCGGGCCGTGCAGGGTTTTGCCGTCGGCGGCGAATGGGGTGGCGCCGCGCTGCTGTCCGTTGAAAGCGCCCCGGCACGGAAAAAAGCCTTCTATAGCAGCGGGGTACAGGTGGGCTATGGCGTAGGTCTGTTGCTTTCTACCGGGCTGGTGTCGCTGATCAGCACGCTGACCACCGATAAACAGTTCCTGAGCTGGGGCTGGCGCATCCCGTTCCTTTTCAGCATTGTGCTGGTGCTGGGGGCACTGTGGGTGCGTAACAGGATGGATGAGTCTGCCGAGTTCGAGCAGCAGCGGCAACAACCCGCAGAGAAGCGTCGCCTGCCGGTGATGGACGCGCTGATCCGTCATCCGGCCGCGTTTTTGAAAATTATCGCCCTGCGCCTGTGCGAGCTGCTGACCATGTATATCGTCACGGCTTTTGCGCTGAGCTACTCCACCCAGAATCTCGGCCTGCCCCGGGAGCTGTTTTTGAATATCGGCCTGCTGGTGGGGGGCATCAGTTTTCTCACTATTCCCTGTTTTGCCTGGCTGGCGGACCGGTTTGGCCGCCGTCGGGTCTATATCACCGGGGCGTTAACGGGCGCATTGAGTACCTTCCCGTTCTTTATGGCCCTCGAAGCCCAGTCCGTTATCTGGATTGTGGTGTTTGCCATTTTGCTGGCGAATATCGCCCATGACATGGTGGTGTGTGTCCAGCAGCCGATGTTCACTGAGATGTTTGGCGCAAGTTACCGCTACAGTGGCGCCGGGGTTGGCTATCAGGTGGCGAGCGTAGTAGGCGGCGGTTTTACGCCGTTTATTGCCGCCGCGCTGGTGACCTTCTCCGGCGGTGACTGGCACAGCGTGGCGATCTACCTGCTGGCCGGGTGCCTGCTCTCCGCCGCCACCTGCCTGGTGATGAAACCGGCCGCTACCTGATCTCACTTTTGTTTCACATACAGGTGACATACTATCGGGTAACGCCGTACACCTGTGGAACAAGGAGACAGAGATGAATAATAAGGACTCCAGCCTGACCCCGGCTCAGGCACTGGACATGCTGGATGCGCTGTACGATCAGGCGGTTAACGCCCTGCGCAGCGCCATCGGCGACTATATCAAAGACGGAACGCTCCCCGATGCCGAGGCCAGAATGAATGGCCTCTTTGTTTATCCGTCACTCTCCGTGACCTGGGATGGCAGCGCCACCAATACGCCGAAGACCCGCGCCTATGCGCGATTCACCCACGCTGGCTGCTACTCCACCACGGTCACCCGTCCGACGCTGTTCCGCCCTTACCTGGAGGAGCAGCTGACGCTGCTGTATCAGGATTACGGTGCCCATATCACCGTGGAGCCCTCGCGCCATGAGATCCCCTACCCGTACGTTATCGATGGCTCAGAGCTGACCCTGGACCGCTCCATGAGCGCGGGCTTAACGCGCCATTTCCCGACCACCGAGCTTTCGCAGATCGGCGATGAGACCGCAGACGGGATCTACCATCCGGCGGAGTTTTCCCCGCTGTCGCACTTTGATGCCCGCCGGGTCGATTTTTCGCTGGCGCGCCTGCGACACTACACTGGCACCCCCGCCGAACACTTTCAGCCATTTGTGCTGTTCACCAACTACACCCGTTACGTGGATGAGTTTGTCCGCTGGGGCTGTAGCCAGATCCTCGATCCCAACAGCCCCTATATTGCTCTCTCCTGCGCGGGCGGGATCTGGATCACCGCCGAAACCGAAGCGCCTGAGCAGGCCATTTCTGACCTGGCGTGGAAAAAACACCAGATGCCCGCCTGGCACCTGGTCACCGCCGACGGTCAGGGCATCACCCTGATTAACATTGGCGTGGGCCCGTCGAACGCCAAAACCATCTGCGACCACCTCGCCGTGCTACGCCCGGACGTCTGGCTGATGATTGGTCACTGCGGCGGCCTGCGTGAGAGCCAGTTGATTGGCGATTACGTGCTCGCCCACGCCTATCTGCGTGACGACCATGTGCTGGATGCGGTGTTGCCGCCGGACATTCCGATCCCAAGCATCGCCGAAGTGCAGCGGGCGCTGTACGACGCCACCAAAGAGGTGAGCGGCATGCCGGGAGAAGAAGTTAAGCAGCGGTTGCGCACCGGCACGGTTGTTACCACTGACGACCGTAACTGGGAGCTGCGCTACTCGGCCTCGGCGCTGCGCTTTAACCTGAGCCGCGCGGTGGCGATTGATATGGAGAGCGCCACCATCGCCGCTCAGGGTTACCGCTTCCGCGTACCCTACGGCACTCTGCTCTGCGTCTCCGACAAGCCGCTGCACGGGGAAATTAAACTTCCCGGCCAGGCAAACCGTTTTTACGAGGGGGCGATCTCCGAGCATCTGCAGATTGGCATTCGCGCTATCGATCTGCTGCGCGCCGAAGGGGATAAATTGCACTCGCGTAAACTGCGTACCTTTAACGAGCCGCCGTTCCGCTGATCATAAAAAAGGAAAGTTATGCAAACCACCTCACCCCTATCCACCCTGCGCCAGTGGCTGGAGACCCAGGCGCTGGATGGCATTATCGTCCCCCGCGCCGATGCCTTTCAGAGCGAATATTGCCACCCTCATGACGATATTCTCGCCTGGCTGACCGGCTTTGACGGCTCGGCGGGACACGCCCTGATCCTGCGCGATCGCGCCCTGCTGTTTGTTGATGGACGCTATCAGGTTCAGGCCCGGGAACAGGTTAATCTGGCCGAGATTGAGATCCTGCATCTGCACAACGATCCGCTGGCAGACTGGTTACAGCAGAACATGAAGCCCGGGGCGCGTATCGCCTTTGAAGCGATGCTGATGACCCATACCCAGTATGAAGCACTCAATGCCAGTCACTGTGAGCTTGTCGCCCTGAATGCATCGCCGTTTGATACCCTCTGGCAGGATCGTCCGGCCCCGCCTGCGGGTGCCATCCGCGAAATGCCGGTGGAGATCAGCGGTGAAAGCAGTACCGACAAGCGCCAGCGCGTTGCTGCCATTCTGGCAGAACAGCACGCCGATTATCTGGCCATCACCCAGCCGGATAACATCGCCTGGCTGTTGAACGTACGCGGCAGCGATATTCCGACGAGCCCGGTACCGAACTCGTTTGCCCTGTTGAGCCGCGACGGCGCGGTGACGTGGTTTGTCACGCCTGAAAAAACCCGCGCGCTTCCTCCCGCGCTGCTGGAGAGCCTGACGCTGGCGCCTGAATCCGATTTTCTGTCGCAAAGCCAGCAGCTGTGCGCCGGTAAGCGCGTGATGGTGGATGCCGATTCCGCCCCTGTCGCCCTGCGCTTTGCCGTAGAGCCGCAGGGGGAGATTCTCTGGCACGCTGACCCGATCACCGCGATAAAAGCGTACAAAAACCCGATTGAGCTGGCGGGCTACCGCGACAGCCACCATCAGGATGGCGTGGCATGGGTCAATTTCCTGGCCTGGCTGGCGCACGAGGTGCCGCGTCGCGAAGCCTCTGGTCAACCCATTACCGAGCTGGAAGCCCAGGCGCAGCAGCTTCTCTTCCGTCAGCAGCGACCGGGCTTTATCGAGCAGAGTTTTGCCACTATCTCCGCCTCTGGCAGCAATGCGGCGATGTGCCATTACCACGCCAGCGAGCAGACTAATGCGGCTATCACCCGCAATCATTTTTACCTCAATGATTCCGGCGGGCAGTATCACAACGGCACGACCGACGCCACGCGCACGCTGGCTTTCGGGCCGCTGAGCGACCAGTGCCGTCTGCATTACACCGCCGTGCTAAAAGGCTTTCTCTCGCTTATTTCCCTGCAATTCCCGTCCGGAACCTGCGGGCATCAGATCGATGCGTTCGCGCGGCGTGAGCTGTGGGGGCTGGGGCTCGATTTTGATCACGGCACCGGACATGGCGTGGGTCATCAGCTGCTGATCCATGAAAATCCGCAGCGTATCGCGAAGAAGGTTAACCCCTGGCCGCTGGTGGCGGGAAATATCATCACCATCGAGCCGGGCTATTACCTGGCCGATGCATATGGCATTCGCATTGAAAACCAGGTAGAGGTGGTGGAGAGCGTACCGGGCTTCTGCCGCTTTGCGTCGCTGACGCTGGTCCCCATCGACCTGAGTCAGGTGGATCTGCATCTGCTGAGCGAAAAAGAGATTAAATGGCTGGATGATTATCATCAGCAGGTGCGTGAGGCACTCTCGCCGCACGTTAACAGTGAGGCGCGCCCATGGCTGATCGCGGCCACGGCGCCTGTTCGCGTACACGGTTAAAGCACAAAGACCAGAAACGGTAACCTTCGGGTTACCGTTTTCGGTTTACCGACCCATTTTCAGGGAAGCGGAAAGATGTTAATCACGCATATACTGGTACATTTCTGAAGCCGTCAGATTCCAGTGGCCTCCATCAAATAGTGGCATATAGCTGCCATCATCCACACCGAGTTCATCCGCGATCAGCTGATTTAATTTGTCGTTCATTTTTATGATCAGATCGCGATAGCGTTCCGGCTCTGTAGCCAGATTATGGTTTTCATCGGGATCGTTGACGATATCGAAGAGTTCAACATCGTTATTATCCAGCAATGCTTCCAGTGTCACTGGAGTATTATGCTGTTTCAGGGAGAAGTAGCGAGCAAATTTATACTGACCATCATTAATCATTCGGATAGCGGAGCGGTGCTTAAAATCAGGCGCTATTTTAGATATCTCTTTTTTGAACTCCTCATGGGGAAGCTTTTGGGCTGCAAGCGCTCTGAATTGTGCAGTATATTTCGCATCCATATATAAGATCATCCCATAGCAATAAAGTGAGCCAGAGCGAAGGGTATGTACACCTGCTCTTTCTGGCTGACTAAGCAGTACGCTCATATCGCGGCCTTTCCTGCCAGCCAGAACTTTACTGCGTTTTTCTATATCACATCCGGTCAGACCCACCAGCGTCGGCACTAAATCCAGATGGTTGGTTAAACTATTACAACGTTTGTTTCCCGGATAAGCGGGGTGGCGGATAATCATCGGGGTGTGAATCTGCTCTTTGTAAACTGATGAACCTTTGCCATGCATCTGATGTGCCCCGCCTAATTCCCCATGGTCTGCGGTAAAAACGATGATGGTCTTATCGGTCAGGAGCAGATTATCCAGTTCGTTGAGAATAGCCTCAAGATGCCGGTCATTGTCGCGAATACAGTTGAAATAATAATCCAGCAATTTGCGCCAGCGGCGATCTTCGTCTGGAAACTGCCCCTCCATGACGGCCCGGGCATTCTGATACTCTTTATGTGCGGCAGGTCTTCCGGGTTCGTCAAATGGCTGGTGGCGGTTGGCCGGAAGAGGATAATCAGGCCAGCTCTGCTGATAAATTTTATTATGCGGCGGCTGTGTCGGGAGCAATGTATGATTTTCTTTATCCATTGGGCCTTTCCATTGCACTTTTTCACCCGCTTCATCAGTATCGATAAACATCACATCATGTGGATTAACCAGATTAACGGCGGCAAACCAGGGTTTGTTCTCATCATTCAGCGGGCGCCCGGTATTACGTAACCAGCTTATCGTTTGCCCTGTGGTCACCGAGTCAAAGAAATAGCCGCCTTTACTTTTACCAATAAGATCGCCAATACCGTGATAGTCAGAAAAACCATACTCTTCCATAATCTGGTTCAGGCGAGGCGTTGGGATTTCTGCAATATCAATATCTTCTACCGATTTCCCAGCAACAGGCTGATCGATTTCCCGTGTTAAGTGCCATTTTCCTTTGTAAGCGGAGTAGTAGCCCAGTTCACGCATCATATGACCGACGGTGCGGAGCTCAGGATCAAGATCGTAATTCATCCATGGAAAGCCAAGGTTATCAAACATGCGGGTTTGCGGCATATGTAACCCGGTATACATCACTGACCGTGAAGGTGTACAAACGTTGGCCGTATTCTGGTGATTGGTAAAAGTCACCCCTGTTTTCATCAACCGCTCACGTCCAGGCACAGGAAAGGGATAACGATCGAAAAAACGTTCCTGATCGCAGGTTATCAATAAAATGTTATAGCCTTCAGGGAGGGTTTCCGGAATTTTACCTGTAAACGGCCTATCCCAGGCAGGTTTAGTTTCAGCACAGCTCTGCGCTGCATTTCCGGTTTCTGGCAACAGACTGGCAACAACGGCAATCCCCAGGCCTTTTAATAAATCACGACGATTTTCATTTATTATATTCTTTTCTTTCATTCTCCAGACTCCGTTAATTTTACTACCTGCGCCCGGATTTCCGGGGCAATTTTCATCACCAATGCGGGCGGCTGGTGATTTAATAGAAGCGTTCTCATGACGTTCATATAGGGTGTGATATGGCGGAAAAAAGCTAAATAGCCTTCGCAGAGGTAATTCTGTGCCTCGTTGCCCTCGGCGATAATACGGTGTTTAGGGCATCCGCCATGGCAGGCAAAGCGCCAGTGACAGTTCATACAGCGTGAGGAAAGCCGGGCCTTTTCTTGCCCAAACTGCCGTTGAAACGGCGAACTGGCCAGAACGGCCATTGAGTCCTGTTTAAGATTGCCCAGCTTATATTCCGGTGAGACAAAGTGATCGCAGCTGTAGACATCGCCATTTTTTTCAACCAGTAAGCTCTGTCCGCAGGTCGGTTGCATTGTACAAAGTGTTGCGGGCTGCCCTGTCCATACGCCAAGCAGGTTGTCAAAAAACTGGATAAACACCTCTCCGACATCCTGTTCCAGCCATTCATTGAAAATAGCGCACAAAAATTCCCCCCAGCCCTCTGGCGTCACTGACCAGGGAAACGCAGGTTCAACGAGAGGAATGAACTGAATATGGCGGAGGTCCAGTTTCCGGGTCAGACAACGGTAGAGGGTCTGTCCCTGAGTCTCAGACTGATGGCTGACCACCACCATGGCGTTAACCGGGACATCGTGCTGCTGAAGGCAGCGAATTGCCTGTACGACTTTTTTCCAGGAGGGCTTTCCCGCACGCGTTTTACGCCATGCGTCGTGAAGTGAAGCGGGCCCATCAATTGATAACCCCACCAGAAAATCGTTCTCTTTCAGAAAACGGGCCCACTTATCATCAAGCAGAATGCCGTTGGTTTGCAGGCTGTTGTGAATGGTTTTGTTACCACGGTAACGCTGTTGCAGCGCAACCACCTGTTCAAAGAACGCCAGTCCACATAATGTGGGTTCACCACCTTGCCAACAAAACTCCACGCTCATAGAGGGTGTCGACGCAATGGTATTCTGGATATAGGCTCCCAGCGTTTCGTCATCCATTACGGTACAGGCAGGACGGGACACATTATTTTTAAGATAGAAACAATAATCACATGCCACATTACAAAGATTGCCCCCTGGTTTGGCGACGGTGTTAAAATTATTACTCATTACTGCTTATGCTCGTTGGTATTAATTGCAGTGATGATAAAATCATTTGTATTAATAAGATCGTTGCCATTGTTACTAATAGTTCTGTAATTATATTATTCTTGTTTTATCTTTATTTATGTCAGCTACAAAAGCGAAGATGTTATTATCCGTTATAATTGGTGTAATTTAATAACGCCTTAATCATCTGGAAATAGAAATTTCTGGGTCGTGATGACTGTTTCTTTAAGGTGATCTATCAGGAAGCTATAAAAGCTTTCGAGGATTAAGCATTCGAAGAAAATATCAGTAAGGGTTGGAACTGACTGCGCGGGTGCTTGCCGGATGTGAAGGATTTATCTACGAGGCTGAGCTTGCGAATAGCGGTATCAGTGAAGGAGACCATGGGGGATCAGAAACGGCCAACGGAGCGTGAAGTTCCCGACCAGGCCGCAAAAGCGACAGAGATCAAAAAACCCGGCCATCTTACTCAGATGGCCGGGTTAATCTGGCTTTAAAGCATCCTAAGAGTCACTGCGCTCTCTTAAGATTAAAATTTGGCTCCTCTGACTGGACTCGAACCAGTGACATACGGATTAACAGTCCGCCGTTCTACCGACTGAACTACAGAGGAATCGTGTGAACGGGGCGAATATTAACGATGCCACCTGGCGTTGTCAAAGGCAGAATGCAGATTTTGCATCGTTTGCCGATTTATTCCCCACTTTGCGCATTCACTATCCGTTCTGCGGGGATCGCCGCCACATTTTCACGCACAGGCCGCGGATATTTCCATAACCAGCGCCCGCTGACCATTCGCCAGTAGAACAGCGCGCCGCGAACCGTCCAGTCGAGGAACATCCCCAGCCAGACACCCACCACCCCCATACCCAGCATGATCCCCAGGGTGTAACCTGCTACTACGCGGCAGCCCCACATCCCGAGCATCGAAACCCACATGGCAAAACGGACGTCCCGCGCCCCTTTAAGCCCGGCAGGCAGCACCCACGACGCCGCCCAGATGGGCATAAAGGCGGCATTCAGCCAGATTAAGATAACCACCACGTCTTTTACATCCTGCTCATGGGTGTAGAACGACGCCATCAGGCTGGCAAACGGCGCGGTGCCCCAGGCAATGGCCGTGAGCCCGATTGTCGAAAGCCAGAAGACATGGCGCAGCTGGCGCTCCGCCTGGCCTATCTGCCCTTTCCCGAGCCGTTTACCGGTAATGATGGTGGAGGCTGAACCCAGCGCGTTACCCGGCAGGTTGATCAACGC
Source organism: Leclercia sp. LSNIH1 (assembly GCF_002902985.1). Lineage (NCBI taxonomy): Bacteria > Pseudomonadati > Pseudomonadota > Gammaproteobacteria > Enterobacterales > Enterobacteriaceae > Leclercia > Leclercia sp. LSNIH1. Next base: position 3,957,797 of record NZ_CP026167.1, read on the forward strand.
GGCAATGGAGAAGACGATAAAGTTACCGGCAATCACGTCAGTACCCATTCCCGCCACGAACATCTGGGTCAACAGCTTGCCGCCGTTGAACAGCACCGACTCAATGCTGGCGGGGACGCCGATCCCCATCACTTCCCAGATAATGGCGAAGTTGAGCGGCTTGAAATAACTTTTGAGGCTGATGCGCAGTGACGGGTTAAAACCAACCGCCAGCACCACAATAATGGCGATGGCGCCAATGTAGCGGGAGATAGTCAGACCCAGACCGGCCCCGATAAAACCGAGCCCGTCCCAGGAAAAAAGCCCGTAAATCAGCACGCTACTGATTAGAATGTTGAGGATGTTCATCCCACCGTTTATCAACAGCGGAATTTTGGTGTTCCCTGCCCCACGCAGCGCCCCGCTGCCAATCAGCGCAATCGCCGCGGCCGGATAGCTGAGCACCGTCATTTCGAGATACGACAGCGCCAGAGCTTTTACTTCTCCGGTCGCTTCCCCAGCCACCACATCGATAATCTCTTCGCCAAAATAGTGGATCACCGCCGCCAGTACAATGGAGAACAGCGTCATGATCACCAGCGATTGCCTCGCAGCAGCCCTGGCCCGGCGCGGATCGCGCTTGCCCAGGCTAAAGGCCACCACCACCGTGGTACCGAGGTCTATCGCCGCGAAGAAGGAGATAATGACCATATTGAAGCTGTCGGCCAGCCCGACACCCGCCATCGCCTCTTTACCGAGCCAGCTGACCAGGAAAGTGCTAAGCACACCCATCAGCAGTACACAGGTATTTTCCAGAAAGATAGGCACGGCAAGGGGGGTGATTTCGCGCCAGAAGAGAACTTTGTAGCTCTTGCGTTTGCTATACCAGCGCGTGCGCATCACGGCCTGGCGTAAAGCGGAGGTGACGTTCAAAGTGGACCTTAAAGAGAAAGTTGAAACTACATTTCAAATAATGAGGGAGAAATGCAGATCCTGCAAAGTATTTCCCACAAAAATATGTAGGGAATTACGACAAACTGGTGACAGAATCGGCAGTTGGTCGAATCGGACTAAGATCAGGTTTGACAAAAGTTTTTTCGCCGCTAAGATAACGCTCCACAACGATTCCTCTGTAGTTCAGTCGGTAGAACGGCGGACTGTTAATCCGTATGTCACTGGTTCGAGTCCAGTCAGAGGAGCCACATTTAAAAAGCCTGCTTTCGAGCAGGCTTTTTGCTTTTCTGATGACGGTAGACCGGCGCCCAAAAAAAAGCCCCCCGACAGGTCGGAGGGCTTTGCTTTTTGGCGGTGATTACTCGCCTTTGGCTTCCGCGTGCTTCATCTCGCCCATAACTTTCAGTTTCTTGGAGATCTCGCGACGCTCTTTAGAGATCTCGGCGTTTTTGATGATGTAGTCGTCTACGCGGTCTTCGTAGTCGCTTTTCATGCTGGCAATGATGCCCTGGATTGCTTCAACGCTCATGCCTGGCTTGATGTAATCGCTCAGGTTGTCCAGCAGCAGAACACGCTTCTGGTTGTCACGGATCTTCTTCTCAACGTCCTGGATTTCACGTTGCAGTTTGTTCTTGCGGCGGAACAGGCGGACGAACTCCAGAACATCCTGGAACGAAGGCTTAGTTGTTTCCATTTTTACACCCCTGATAATGTGAGATTCGGATTCGTTTAAACAACCGCGATAGCATTAACCTTACTGACAGCGATTGCTGATGACAATAATTTTCCGTTGTCCCTATCATAACCTCAATTTCTGCTGAATCGAAGCAGCAGACAACACAACCCTGCATAGCCGCTTTTTATTTGCGCAATGCCCGGCAGATTAGATGCGACAATAATTCCAGCTGGCGAGCAAGTTCCATGCTCAACCATACATAGCCGTGTATGGGCGTTTCCGCCACGTTTTCATTGTGATGATCGTTGATCAGCTGACGCAGCTCGGCAACGATTTCGTTCAGCCGCTCGGTGTTCGCCAGTATGGGCTGCGGATTGCCTTCATAAAGCGCATGGGCAATGGTGAGCAGCGTTTGCTGTGTCATCTGCTGCGTCTCTTTTAAGGTCCGGGCATTCAGCATCACAAAATGGCTGGCCCGGGAGGACCAGTGGGCGTTGATCTGTAGCTCGAGCATGCAGACAAGATTGCGGCTCACGGTCTGGATCGCTTCAAAGATCGCTTTCTGGATATGGGTCTCTTTGCTGGCCGGGGTAATCAGACCGCGCATTTTGACCACATCGTTGAGGATGGTTTGCAGGTGTTTTTCCAGCCGTGGTCGTTCCACCAGGTTGGGGGAAAAGCCCGCCTGATAGACCCGGTTAAAGGCGGTGACGTAGTTCGCCATCTGAATACGCCAGTGCAAAAAGGCCCGCTGCGGCCAGATGCCAGTAAAGAGCATCGCCAGCAATGACCCCAGGATAACATCACCGCTTCGCCAAAGCGCAGTTTGCATATCCCCGGTCGGCGCACCAATCACCACCGCAAGGGTGATACCGATAAGCAGCGCCTGATAGGGTCGTTTGCCCAGTGCCAGCCAGCCGCAGAGAAACATGGCCGCCGCGCACCACAGCAGCATCAACGGCAGAGAGATAAGCTCCAGTTTCAGGGCAATTAACCCCATTGCCGAGCCCAGAATGGTGCCGCCAATGCGCTCATACGCGCGCGGAACGACGTTCCCCCAAAAGGAGATCGGCCCCATGATGACCACCAGGGTGATCAGCGGCCATGTCCCTTCCGGCACGGCCAGCAGACGCACCAGTAAAAAAGTGAGGATAAACGCCAGCGCGATACGGCATCCATGTACGATGCGGTAATGACGATACAGTCGAATTTCAAAAGGCGTTAGAGATTTGTCGGGGCGCACACGCTCTCCAGCTTTACGGCAAACCCTGATTGTACTGCGTTTTCTGCCGGAGTTGTGCTCCCCGGCAGAAAAACCCTGTTAAGTGTGGGCATTAAGGAACCGTTATGCCATGCGGCTCTGTACAGGAATAAACATCTCAATATCCCAGTAGCCGTCGACATTCCCATCATTCAGATAACGTTCAAAACAGGCTTTTGGCGCGATCTGGTAATCGACATCCTCAAGCAGACTGTCGAAAAACCGATTCCACGGCGTGGCGAAACCATGGTTCTCAACGCGGGCCGTCGCCACCGCGTAGTCGCCTGCCGCCACTTCGGTCAGGATCACCCCTTCACTGTTGGGAGGAATAACAAAATCGTCCGGCACGGTGACAACCGTGTCGCAGCGTAGTTTTTCGGCAGGCACTTCGTCAGGGTTATCATAATAGACCGCCACCCACTCCAGCGGCTGGATCTGACGCCCCTCTACCCACATCATCAGTTGTTCAAAACCCTGCTTAACGGTTTGCTCCCACGGGCCAACCATATGAAAACCGGCAATTTTGCGTTTATTCTGGTGCGTGATGCTGTAGTCCATGCTGCCTCCGATTGTTTACTGTATATACATACACTGTAATGCAGAAAAAAGCGGTTTAACAATAATGACCTGTCTATTATGGGAGCAGGCTCGCACTGTCGCCAGCCTGCTCCTCCAGGCGCTACGCCTTATGGTGCAGATAGTCGCTCAGCCGCGAGAACATCCCGCCTTTACCCACATTCTCCAGCGTCACCAGCGGCCAGTGGGCTACCACTTTATCGCGATCGTACAGTTCGATCTCCCCGACCCGCTGATGGGCGGCAATCGGTGCTTCGAGCTCTTTCTTATCCAGGACATACTTCGCCTTGATGTTCGGCAGCTCCGCCTTTGGCAGTGCCAGCCAGAAGTCCCGATCGGTACCTAACGAGATACGCTCTTTATCGCCGTACCAGATGCGCTCGTTGCCCACCTGCTTACCGTTACGCAGGATCTGCACGGTATCGAAATTCTGCTGGCCCCAGTGGAGCAGTTTGCGCGCCTGATCCTCGCGGCCTTTTAGGCTTTCAGCCCCCATGACGACAGCAATCAGACGGCGCTCACCGTCAACAGCAGAGGCGATCAGGTTAAAGCCGGCGCCAGAGGTGTGTCCGGTTTTCAGGCCATCCACGCTGAGCGACTTGTCCCACAGCAGACCGTTCCGGTTCTGCTGGGTGATACCGTTCCAGGTCAGGCTCTTTTCACTGTACATATGGTAAAACGCCGGCTCGCCGTGGATGATGGCGCGGGAGAGCACCGCCAGATCGTAAGCGGAGCTATGCTGGCCCGGCGCATCGAGACCATGTACCGTTTCAAAGTGGGTGTCGCGCAAATTCAGCTTTTTAACGTAATCATTCATCATATTGACGAACTGCGGCTGTCCGCCCGCCACGTAATCGGCCAGCGCCACGCAGGCGTCATTCCCGGAATCGACAATCAGTCCGCGGCTGAGGTCGCGCACGGAGACCCGTTCACCCGCTTTCAAAAACATTAGCGAGGAGCCGTTAAAAACCGGGTTCCCTTTGGCCCACGCGTCCTGGCCTACGGTCACCATATCGTCCGGCGTAATGCGATGGCTGTCGATCGCGCGGTCAACCACATAGCCGGTCATCAGCTTGGTCAGGCTGGCCGGATTGCGCTGCTGATGTTCGTTGCCCGCCGTTAAAATTTGTCCCGTCGTATAGTCCATCAGCACCCAGGAACCCGCCTGGATAGCTGGCGGCTGCGGCGCATAATTAATCGGGTCGGCAGCCAGCGCGGATGAAATGCTCAAAGTGAGTAAAGAAACAGCAATAAACAGACGGCGTTTCAACGGTATATCCTCAGGTCATTTAAAATCGTTGCCCTTTTTACGGAAGTTTCCCGCTGGATACCTGGAATAATTGCAAAAAAATGTGACAGCACGCATGTTTTTCCCGGATACCAGGTCGCAAATTTGCAGGTGGACAGCGCTTTTTCTTCGGCGTGCCTGGCCGGATGGTTTACCATAGCAGTGTCACTCATAAACAGGATGGTATTACTGGTGTCTGACTCCGCCGCGCGCCCGACTTTTTTATTCCACGATTACGAAACCTTCGGCACCAGCCCTTCGCTGGATCGCCCTGCCCAGTTTGCTGCCATCCGCACCGATGCGGATTTCAACGTTATTGGCGAGCCGGAGGTATTCTATTGCAAACCGGCCGATGACTATTTACCCCAGCCGGGGGCGGTGATGGTGACCGGTATTACGCCGCAGGAGGCCCGCGAGAAAGGGGTGAATGAGGCGGAGTTTGCCCGTCGCATTCACGACCTGTTCACCGTGCCCAACACCTGCGTGGTGGGCTACAACAACGTGCGCTTCGATGATGAAGTAACCCGCCATATTTTTTACCGTAACTTCTACGATCCCTACGCCTGGAGCTGGCAAAACCGTAATTCGCGCTGGGATCTGCTCGACGTGATGCGCGCCTGCTACGCCCTGCGTCCGGAGGGGATTAACTGGCCGGAAAACGACGACGGGCTGCCCAGCTTCCGTCTGGAGCATCTGACCCGCGCGAACGGCATTGAACACAGTAATGCCCATGATGCCATGGCGGATGTGTATGCCACCATTGCGATGGCGAAGCTGGTTAAGACCCGACAGCCGAAGCTGTTTGAATATCTGCTAAGCCATCGCAGCAAGCAAAAATTAACCACTCTGATTGATGTGCCGCAGATGAAACCGCTGATGCACATCTCCGGGATGTTTGGCGCCTGGCGAGGCAACACCAGCTGGGTCGCCCCGCTGGCCTGGCATCCGGACAACCGCAACGCGGTGATTATGGTGGATCTGGCTGGCGATATTACCCCGCTGCTGACGCTCGACAGCGACCAGCTTCGCGAGCGTTTGTATACGCCGAAAGAGGCGCTGGGTGACGATGCCGCCGTACCGGTGAAGCTGGTGCATATCAATAAGTGTCCGGTGCTGGCGCCAGCCAACACCCTGCGCCCGATCGATGCCGAGCGGTTGGGCATCGATCGTCAACGCTGCCTGGCTAACCTGAAGCTGCTGCGGGAAAACCCGCAGGTGCGGGAAAAAGCGGTGGCGATCTTCGCTGAAGCGGAACCATTTATTCCTTCTGAGAATGTCGATGCCCAGCTCTATAACGGCTTTTTCAGCGATGCGGACCGCAATGCCATGAACATCGTTTTGCAGACCGATCCCCGCAACCTGCCCGCACTGGACATTACCTTTGTGGATGAGCGTATCAGGAAGCTGATGTTTAACTACCGCGCGCGAAATTTCCCCGGCACGCTGGATGAGGCCGAGCAGGAGCGCTGGTTGCAGCATCGCCGTAACGTCTTTACGCCGGAGTATTTACAGGCTTATGCCCAGGAGCTGGAGATGCTCTACGGTGAGTATGAAGGCAATGCGGAGAAGCAGGCACTGCTGAAAGCGCTGTATCAGTATGCGCAGGAGATAGTGTGACCTGAGAAAGCAAAAAAGCCGGAGGCGATGTCTCCGGCTTTTTTTTGCCCGTCGGCACTACGGTGGCGCGGGCCTACGGGTTTTGTGGTCTATTAATCAGGCGACGTCTTCGTACTGCGGTACCGGGTTGCGGAAGCTTTTAGTCACACATGCCAGGTAAACCAGACCAATACCACCCCAGATCAGACCCAGAACCATGGAGCTCTCTTCCAGGTTGATCCACAGCGCACCCACGGTCAGCGCGCCACAGACCGGCAGAAGCAGATAGTTGAAGTGGTCTTTCAGCGTTTTGTTGCGCTTCTCACGGATCCAGAACTGCGAGATCACGGAGAGGTTAACAAAGGTAAAGGCAACCAGCGCACCGAAGTTAATCAGGGCGGTAGCGGTAACCAGGTCAAAGTTAATCGCCAGCAGCGCAATCGCACCGACCAGCAGCACGTTCCATGCTGGGGTACGCCATTTCGGATGAACATAACCGAAGAAGCGCGTCGGGAATACGCCGTCGCGGCCCATGACATACATCAGACGAGAAACGCCCGCGTGCGCCGCCATGCCGGATGCCAGTACGGTAACGCTGGAGAAGATCAGCACGCCCCACTGGAAGGTTTTACCCGCAACATAGAGCATGATTTCTGGCTGTGACGCGTCCGGATCTTTGAAGCGAGAGATATCCGGGAAGTAGAGCTGCAGGAAGTAAGACGCACCGATAAAGATGATGCCGCCCAGCAGCGCCGTCAGGAAGATAGCGCGCGGGATGACACGCTCTGCGTCTTTCGTCTCTTCAGACAGAGAAGAGATACCATCGAAGCCCAGGAACGAGAAGCAGAGGATCGTCGCACCGGTGATCATTGGCACAACATGCGCATCTTCAGACCAGAACGGACGTGAGCTTACCAGCGTACCCGCACCTTCACCGTGAGAAACGCCGTAGATGATCAGACCGACAATGACCGCCACAATCGCCATCTGCAGGATAACGATCAGGGTGTTGAAGTTGGCAACGGTCTTGATGCTGCGCAGGTTAGAGATGGTCATAAAGGCCACCAGCGCCACAACGAAGATCCACGACGGCACGGAAGGCACCAGCGCTTCGAAGTAAATTTTTGCCAGCAGAATGTTGATCATCGGCATGAACAGGTAGTCCAGCAGTGATGACCAGCCCACCATAAAGCCAACAGCCGGGCTAATGGACTTCTGAGCATAGGTGTACGCAGAGCCTGCGGACGGGAAGCGGCGAACCAGCTTGCCGTAGCTCAGCGCAGTAAAGAGGATCGCGACCAGCGCAAAGGCATACGCCGTTGCAACGTGACCGTCAGTGAGGCCTGATACGATACCGAATGTATCAAACAGCGTCATCGGCTGCATATAGGCAAGGCCCATCATAACAACCGGAATCAACGTAAGCGTTTTACGTAATTCCACGCGAGAGGTTTTTGGAGTTGCGTTATGCGACATAGTTATTCTCCTTTACGGTGAATACCGCCACGTAAGCGAATGATTGCCCCATTTCTTTCTTCCTCAGCGACAACAACTGTCGGATTTTAGTAAATATCTATCCGGTACGAAGCCCGGCCTCTTGGATTTAAATGATTTTCTTACATGCAAAAAAAAATAACCGACGCCTTTTATATCGTCGATTATTTATATGTTTGCAGCGGCGCATTTTGCCCTGGTTTGAGGCGAAAAGGCAAGGGTGCGACGGCAATTTGAAACAATAATTCATACTAATTGCTTGATTTTCCGGCTTCGCTTTGGGCATAAACAGCAGCAATAGCACTATTTGCTAAAATTTCCTGCCGCCACCAGGCACTGGCGAGGCCGGCAGTCTGTTCATTCCAGCCTATCCATACTGAATCATAACTGGATTGCGCCATCACCTGCTTCTCAATTAACGCCCCACTTTCGATAAAACGCTGAGCTAAATAACGCGGAAGGTAACCGCAGCCTAAGCCGCTTATTTGCAGTTCAAGTTTGGTTTTAAAATCGAAAACGGTAATGGCTTCCTGATCGTCGAGCAGCTGCGATGACGCGGTGCAGCCAGGCAAAGCGCTGTCGCCCACCACGATGGCACGGTAGCTTTTAATGACCCGACGGTTAATTGGCTCTGGCTCCTGGGCTAAAGGATGGTGCGGGGCAATGACGAAGACCTGTTCGAGCTGCCCCAGACAGGCAAAACCAAATTCACTGAGCTGGGGCGGCTCGTGTAATGCGCCGACGACGATATCTGCCCGCCCCTGCACCAGCGCTTCCCACGAGCCTGCGAGGACGCCGTTGATAAACTTAAGCCGGGTAACGCTGTGTCGCTGATAGAAGGCTTCAATCAGCGGCGAGAGCAGTGAAAAGGGAAAGGTGTCGTCTACGCCGATTACCAGCTCATTTTCCCAGCCCTGATGCAGTTTGACGGCCTGCTTTTCCAGCTCGCGTACTGAATGCAGCACTTCCCGCCCTTTTTCCAGCAGCATTTTTCCGGTGCGGGTAAAGCGCGCCCGGTGGCCGGTACGGTCGAGGATCTGAATGTTGAGGTCGCTTTCAAGCTTATGAACGGTATAACTGAGGGCGGAGGGCGTTTTAAAGAGCTTCGCCGACGCCGCAGCAAAGCTCCCCTCTTTTTCCAGGGCATCGAGGATGATTAGGACATCCAGCAGCGGTTTCATGCTCACCCCCTTGTGGTGCGCTTACGCTCCGCCAGCGGCGTTACTCCATAGGCATAACCAGCGGATCGGGAAAGAGATACTCAAATCCCAGTTCATGACAGATGCGGTTCCCATCAATCAATTTGCCCTTCCCCTCTCCAGGGGCATCGTGAAAGTGCGGTGGTGCCAGGCCAAGCTGACGAGCCATCACCGGATAGAATGTACTGCGTGTCGGATGAGAGGGCGCACATATATTATAGATGTGCCCGCCCTTTGGAGCCTGTAATAGCAGAGTAATCGCACCAATAACATCTTCAAGGTGTACCAGATTGACGCCATGTTGTCCGTCAGGCGCTGATTTTCCGGCAAAAAAGCGCCCCGGATGACGGCCAGGCCCAACCAGCCCCGCAAGCCGTAATATATCCACCTGGGTGCCGGGTAAATTATGCAGCCAGTCCTCCAGCTCTTTTAAAACACGCCCGCTGGAGGTTACCGGCTGGCGCGGCATATTTTCTTTGACGGCACCTTCGACATCGCCATATACCGAGGTTGAGCTGGTGAAAATAATGCGCGGAATATGGTGTGCCAGCGCGCTGTCGACAATTTCCTGCACCGCTTGCAGATAATAGGTTTCACCCGGACCGGTGCGACGTGCCGGCAGCGTTAATACCAGCGCATCCACATTCATCAGAGCGTCCAGGTCATCGGCGTCGCATACCAGTTCCGGCTCAAGGCGCAACTCAACGCTCTCAATACCGCACATCCGCGCCGCCTCGACGCCATCTGCGGTGGTTTTGCTGCCAGTGACGTGCCAGCCCCGCGCCTGTAACGACATAGCCAGCGGCATTCCAAGCCATCCCAGACCGACAATTGCGACCTTTTTCATGCGTTTTCTCCTGACTATTACGCCTCTGCTGTAAGGCTACGCCAGCCACGCTGAACTGACAATTGATAGCGCTAATATGAAATCATTTAATGATTAAAAAAAGCCCTTGCTTTATATAGCGCAAGTGGTTTAGGTTAAACGACATCACATGAATAAGCATTCATCGAGAATTTTATGACACGCGTTCAATTTAAACACCACCATCATCACCATCATCCTGACTAGTCTTTCAGGCGATGTGTGCTGGAAGACAGTTAGATCTTCCAGTGGTGCATGAACGCAAGAAAAAGCCCCCGGAAGATCATCTTCCGGGGGCTTTTTTTTGGACCGTGTTCAGGCAAGTTACAACAGGATCATGAGGAACCGACAATGTTAGATAATTCACGTTTACGCATAGCTATGCAGAAATCAGGTCGTCTTAGCGACGATTCACGCGAACTGCTGGCGCGCTGTGGCATAAAAATTAACCTGCACACGCAGCGTCTGATTGCGCTGGCAGAGAATATGCCGATTGATATTCTGCGCGTGCGTGACGATGACATTCCGGGCCTGGTGATGGACGGCGTGGTGGATCTGGGCATCATTGGCGAAAACGTGCTGGAAGAAGAGCTGCTGACCCGCCGCGCCCAGGGCGAAGATCCGCGCTACTTCACGCTGCGCCGTCTGGATTTTGGCGGCTGCCGCCTGTCGCTGGCCACCGCGGCTGACGAACCGTGGGACGGCCCGGCTTCCCTGAACGGCAAGCGAATTGCCACCTCCTACCCTCACCTGCTGAAGCGCTACCTCGATCAGAAGGGCGTGCAGTTTAAATCCTGTCTGCTGAATGGTTCTGTTGAAGTTGCGCCGCGTGCCGGTCTGGCTGATGCAATTTGCGATCTGGTTTCCACGGGCGCCACGCTTGAAGCGAACGGCCTGCGCGAAGTGGAAGTGATCTACCGCTCCAAAGCCTGTCTGATCCAGCGCGACGGCGAAATGCCGGAAGCCAAGCAGCAGCTGATTGACCGTCTGCTGACCCGTATTCAGGGTGTGATCCAGGCCCGTGAATCTAAGTACATCATGATGCATGCGCCTACCGAACGCCTGGATGAAGTGATTGCCCTGCTGCCGGGCGCTGAACGCCCTACTATTCTGCCGCTGGCAGGGGATCAGCAGCGCGTGGCGATGCACATGGTCAGCAGCGAAACCCTGTTCTGGGAAACTATGGAAAAACTGAAAGCGCTGGGGGCCAGCTCTATCCTGGTGTTGCCGATTGAGAAGATGATGGAGTAACAACCATGAGCTTTAACACCGTGATCGACTGGAACACCTGTAGCGCGGAACAGCAGCGCGCCCTGCTGATGCGCCCGGCTATCTCCGCGTCACAGAGCATTACCCGCACCGTGGCGGAGATTCTGGAAAATGTGAAAACCCGAGGCGACGACGCCCTGCGGGAGTACAGCGCTAAGTTTGATAAAACCGACGTCGCGGCGCTGAAGGTCAGCGAGCAGGAGATTACCGAGGCCGCAGCGCGTCTGAGCGATGAGTTAAGGCAGGCGATGGCTGTCGCGGTACAGAACATTGATACCTTCCACACTGCGCAAAAGCTACAAACCGTCGATGTGGAAACCCTGCCCGGCGTACGCTGCCAGCAGGTGACCCGTCCGGTCGACTCGGTGGGCTTGTATATTCCGGGTGGCTCCGCTCCGCTCTTCTCTACCGTGTTGATGCTGGCGACCCCTGCCCGTATCGCCGGTTGCCGTAAAGTGGTGCTCTGCTCTCCGCCACCGATTGCCGATGAAATCCTCTATGCCGCGCAGCTGTGCGGGGTACAGGAGATCTTCAACGTCGGCGGGGCGCAGGCTATTGCGGCGCTGGCGCTGGGGACGGAGTCCGTTCCGCGCGTGGATAAAATCTTCGGCCCGGGCAACGCCTTCGTCACCGAAGCCAAGCGCCAGGTCAGCCAGCGGCTGGACGGTGCGGCCATCGATATGCCAGCCGGTCCGTCGGAGGTACTGGTGATTGCAGACAGCGGCGCGACCCCGGATTTTGTCGCTTCCGATCTGCTCTCCCAGGCCGAGCACGGCCCGGATTCACAGGTTATCCTGCTGACACCGGATGCAGATATGGCAAAACGAGTGGGTGAAGCCGTAGAACGTCAGCTCGCGGATCTGCCCCGGGCAGAGACTGCCCGTCAGGCGCTCTCTGCCAGCCGCCTGATTGTCGCCCGGGATCTGGACCAGTGCATCGCCATTTCTAATCTCTATGGCCCGGAGCACCTGATCATTCAGACCCGCAACGCCCGTGAGCTGGTCGACAGCATCACCAGCGCCGGTTCGGTATTCCTTGGGGACTGGTCCCCGGAGTCCGCAGGGGATTACGCTTCCGGAACGAACCACGTGCTGCCGACATACGGTTATACCGCCACCTGCTCCAGCCTGGGGCTGGCGGATTTCCAGAAGCGCATGACTGTGCAGGAGCTTAGCCGCGAGGGCTTTGCCTCTCTTGCCGCGACGATTGAAACCCTGGCCGCCGCTGAACGGTTGACCGCCCACAAAAATGCCGTGACGCTGCGCGTTGCCGCCCTGAAGGAGCAAGCATGAGTATTGAAGAGTTAGCCCGCGACAACGTTCGCGCCCTGACCCCGTATCAGTCTGCCCGCCGCCTGGGGGGCAATGGCGATGTCTGGCTGAATGCCAACGAATTTCCGACGCCTGTCGCCTTTGCGCTGACCCAGCAGACGCTGAACCGCTATCCGGAGTGTCAGCCGAAAGCGGTCATTGAAAACTATGCGGCCTACGCTGGTGTGCAACCGGAGCAGGTGCTGGTGAGCCGCGGTGCGGATGAAGGTATCGAACTACTGATCCGCGCCTTCTGCGAGCCGGGCAAAGACGCGGTGCTCTACTGCCCGCCAACCTACGGCATGTACAGCGTCAGCGCCGAAACGTTCAACGTTGAGTTGCGTAAAGTACCGTCTCTGGAAAACTGGCAGCTTGATTTACAGGGCATTGCCGATAATCTCGACGGCGTGAAGGTGGTCTTTGTCTGCAGTCCGAACAACCCCACCGGCCAGCTGATTAATCCGCAGGATATTCGCGCCCTGCTGGAGATGACCCGCGGCAAAGCGCTGGTGGTCGCCGATGAAGCCTATATTGAGTTTTGCCCCCAGGCGACGCTGGCCGGCTGGCTGGCAGAGTATCCGCACCTGGTGATCCTGCGAACCCTCTCAAAAGCGTTTGCCCTGGCCGGGCTGCGCTGCGGCTTTACCCTGGCGAATAAAGAGGTGATCGATCTGCTGATGAAGGTGATTGCGCCTTACCCCCTCTCGACGCCAGTGGCGGATATCGCCGCGCAGGCGCTGTCGGCAGACGGCATTACGGCCATGCGCAGCCGCGTGGCGCAGATCGTTGACGAGCGTCAGTATCTGGTCAGCGCACTTAAAACCATTGCCTGCGTTGAACAGGTTTTCGACTCAGAAACCAACTATATTCTGGCGCGTTTTACCGCCTCGAGTGCAGTATTTAAATCTTTGTGGGATCAGGGCATTATCCTTAGAGACCAGAACAAACAACCCTCTTTGAGTGGCTGCTTACGCATTACCGTGGGTACCCGTGAAGAGAGCCAGCGCGTTATCGACGCCCTGAATGCGGAGAAAGTATGAGCCAGAAGTACCTCTTTATCGATCGTGACGGCACCATTATTTCGGAACCACCCTCGGATTTTCAGGTCGATCGTTTCGACAAGCTGGCGTTTGAAGCCGATGTCATTCCGGTGCTGCTTAAGCTGCAAAAAGCCGGTTTTAAGCTGGTAATGATCACCAACCAGGACGGTATGGGCACCGACAGCTTCCCGCAGGCCGATTTTGACGGCCCGCACGATCTGATGATGCAGATCCTGACCTCACAGGGCGTCGCCTTTGATGAAGTGTTGATTTGCCCGCATTTACCCGCTGATAATTGCGACTGCCGTAAGCCGAAAGTGAAGCTGGTCGAGCAGTATCTGGCCGAAGCGGCGCTGGATAAAGCCAACAGCTACGTGATTGGCGATCGCGCTACCGACATAGAACTGGCCGCTAATATGGGAATTACGGGCCTGCGCTATCACCGTGACGCCCTGAACTGGGCGATGATTGGCGAGCAGCTGACCAAACGCGATCGTTTCTCCCACGTGGAGCGTAATACCAAAGAGACGCAGATCGACGTTAAGGTCTGGCTGGATCGCGAAGGCGGCAGCAAAATCCACACCGGCGTGGGCTTTTTCGATCATATGCTGGATCAGATCGCTACCCACGGCGGATTCCGTATGGAGATCGGCGTGAAAGGCGATCTCTACATTGACGATCACCACACCGTGGAAGATACCGGCCTGGCGCTGGGCGAAGCGCTGAAGCTCGCGCTGGGTGACAAGCGCGGGATTAACCGCTTTGGCTTTGTGCTGCCGATGGATGAGTGCCTGGCGCGCTGCGCGCTGGATATCTCTGGCCGTCCGCACCTGGAATATAAAGCTGACTTTACCTACCAGCGCGTAGGCGACCTGAGCACCGAGATGGTTGAGCACTTCTTCCGCTCCCTCTCCTACGCCATGGGCCTGACGCTGCACCTGAAAACCAAAGGTAAGAACGATCACCACCGCGTGGAGAGCCTCTTTAAGGCCTTTGGCCGCACCCTGCGCCAGGCCATTCGCGTGGAAGGCGATACCCTGCCGTCGTCGAAAGGAGTGCTGTGATGAACGTGGTGATCCTCGATACCGGTTGCGCCAACCTTAACTCCGTAAAATCAGCCATTGCCCGCCATGGCTACGAGCCGCTGGTTAGCCGCGATCCGGATGTGGTACTGCGCGCCAGTAAACTCTTTTTACCGGGCGTCGGTACGGCACAGGCGGCGATGGATCAGATCCACCAGCGTGAGCTGGTCGAGCTGATTAAGGCCTGTACCCAGCCGGTGCTGGGAATTTGTCTGGGCATGCAGCTGCTGGGCCGCCGCAGTGAAGAGTCCAACGGCGTGGACCTGCTGGGCATTATTGATGAAGACGTGCCGAAAATGACCGATCACGGTTTACCTCTGCCGCACATGGGCTGGAACCGCGTCTACCCGAAAGCGGGCGATCGCCTGTTCCGTGGTATTGAGGACGGGGCGTACTTCTATTTCGTGCACAGCTACGCAATGCCGGTGAACACACACACTATCGCTCAGTGTCATTACGGCGAGCCCTTCACCGCCGCAGTGCAGAAAGATAACTTCTACGGCGTGCAGTTTCACCCGGAGCGCTCCGGTGCCGCAGGTGCGCAGCTGCTGAAAAACTTCCTGGAGATGTGATGATTATTCCTGCTTTAGATTTAATTGACGGCACGGTTGTCCGTCTGCACCAGGGCGATTACGGCCAGCAACGCGACTATGGCAACGATCCGCTGCCCCGACTGCAGGACTATGCCGCCCAGGGCGCCGAGGTGCTGCACCTGGTTGATCTCACCGGGGCGAAAGAACCGGCCAGACGCCAGATCCCACTGCTGAAAAAACTGGTCGCGGGCGTTAATGTCCCGGTGCAGGTTGGCGGCGGCGTGCGTACCGAAGAAGATGTGGCGGCGCTGCTCGACGCGGGCGTGGCGCGCGTGGTGGTCGGCTCCACCGCGGTGAACGATCCCGAGACGGTAAAAGGCTGGTTCAGGCGCTTCGGTGCCGACGCGCTGGTGCTGGCGCTGGATGTGCGTATCGATGACCAGGGTCAAAAACAGGTTGCGGTCAGCGGCTGGCAGGAGAACTCTGGGGTGACGCTGGAGGCGCTGGTCGATCTCTACCTGCCGGTGGGCCTGAAGCATGTTTTATGCACCGATATCTCCCGCGACGGCACCCTGGCGGGCTCTAACGTGTCGCTGTACGAAGAGGTGTGCGCCCGTTACCCGCAGGTGGCATTCCAGTCTTCGGGCGGCATTGGTGATTTAAATGATATCGCGGCCCTGCGCGGTACGGGCGTTCGTGGGGTTATCGTTGGTCGCGCCCTGCTGGAAGAAAAATTTACTGTAACGGAGGCGATTCAATGCTGGCAAAACGGATAATTCCTTGTCTCGACGTGCGGGATGGTCAGGTCGTGAAGGGTGTGCAGTTCCGCAACCATGAAATCATCGGTGATATCGTTCCCCTGGCAAAACGCTATGCGGAAGAAGGGGCTGACGAGCTGGTCTTTTATGATATCACCGCCTCCAGCGATGGACGCGTGGTGGATAAAAGCTGGGTGGCGCGCGTGGCGGAAGTGATCGACATTCCTTTCTGCGTGGCGGGTGGGATTAAATCGGCGGACGATGCGGCCAAAATTCTCTCCTTTGGCGCCGATAAGATCTCCATCAACTCCCCTGCCCTGGCCGATCCCGAACTGATTACCCGTCTGGCGGATCGCTTTGGCGTACAGTGCATTGTGGTCGGCATCGACACCTGGTTTGATGAAGCCACCGGCAAATACCACGTTAACCAGTACACCGGCGATGAGAGCCGTACCCGCGTGACTCAGTGGGAGACTTTGGACTGGGTGCAGGAAGTGCAGAAGCGCGGTGCGGGGGAGATTGTCCTGAATATGATGAACCAGGACGGCGTGCGCAACGGTTATGACCTGGAGCAGCTGAAAAAGGTGCGCGCCGTCTGCCATGTGCCGCTGATTGCCTCGGGTGGCGCAGGCACGATGGAGCACTTCCTGGAAGCTTTCCGTGATGCCGATGTTGACGGCGCGCTGGCGGCCTCGGTATTCCACAAGCAGATTATCAATATTGGTGAGTTAAAAACGTTCCTGGCGAATCAGGGCGTGGAGATTAGGGTATGTTAACAGAGCAACAACGTGCGCAGCTGGACTGGGAAAAAACCGACGGCCTGATGCCGGTGGTGGTGCAGCACGCGGTGTCCGGTGAAGTACTGATGCTGGGCTATATGAATCAGGACGCCCTGGCGAAGACCGTCGATAGCGGCAAAGTGACTTTCTTCTCACGCACCAAACAGCGGTTGTGGACCAAGGGCGAAACCTCAGGTCATTTCCTGAATGTGGTCAGTATCACCCCTGACTGCGATAACGATACGCTGCTGGTGCTGGTTAACCCTATCGGGCCTACGTGCCACCTGGGCACCAGTAGCTGCTTTGCAGACGCCAGCCACCAGTGGCTATTCCTCTATCAGCTGGAGCAGTTGCTGGCTGAACGTAAAACGGCCGATCCACAAAGTTCCTATACCGCGAAACTCTATGCCAGCGGCACCAAGCGCATCGCGCAGAAAGTGGGTGAAGAAGGCGTTGAGACAGCCCTGGCCGCCACCGTGAACGACCGGGCTGAATTAACCAATGAAGCCTCTGACCTGATGTATCACCTGCTGGTGCTGCTCCAGGATCAGGATCTGGACTTAACGACAGTGATTGAAAATCTGCGCCAGCGACACAAATAAAAAAACCGGGGAAACCCGGTTTTTTTAGCTGTTGAATCTGTATCAGGCTGTGGCGTTATAGTTACGCAGCGCGTTGCGGCCTAACACCACACCGGAGCCAATGATACCGCCGAGTAATACGGCCAGAACCAGAACTAGCGCGCGTTTAGGACTGTCACGACGAATCGGCAGATCTGGCTTCATCACGTAACGATACGCATGAATGGTGGTTGGATCGATTTTCAACTTCTGAATGTCGAGCAGTTTCTGTTTGTTTTGATAATAACTTTCAGAGAATGTTAGCGGACGTGAAGTCTCACGCGCGATCATTTCTTGCAACGCTTCGGTACCTAACAGAAACATGGTTTCCTGAGTAACATCCTGAGTCTGTTGAATTTTAGGAGTGGTAATGTTTGCCGCCTCGGCGTACTTGAGCGCTTCTGAAATCTGTTTGATGCGCAGGTCTTTTTGTTCCTGAGCAATAGTTTCCTGATTACTCAACACGTCTTTCAGGGTAGCAACCTGCTGTTTAATGTTGTCATTGAGGTCAACTTCAAGCTCTTTTTGAATCTGCTCATCAATTTGCTGGATATACTTCGCCACCTGTTTTTGCGCCGACTCGGCTGAACTATTCACATAGTTAATGCTTAATGGGAAGTTTTGGCCTTTAACAGTAGGCTCGATTGTCAGCTTTTCCGGTTCGACCTGGTTCTCAAGAGATTGGGACAACGCCGAGAACGAGGCGTTATAGCGGGTAATTACAGTCTCCTGGATATCTGATAATTTTGGTGCCGCGGTACCAAAAAGAATATTCAGTGCAGTACTGTAGTTCCCTATTTGGGCAGCGTCTGGTTCAGTAATGATTGCTGTAGAAGTCCACTTCTCTTTAGCAAAAGCCAGGTACACGCCTGCAAGAATCAATGCGATGGCGATAAAAGCAGCAATGACCCATTTTCCCCGCCACAGCTGGACGACAAGATCAATCAGATCAATCTGCTCAGGGTCACTGCTTCGCGTGACCACGTTATTGTTGTGAGTCATATAGTCCTTGGAATGCAAATAAGCGCAAAGTATAAAGTCTGGGATATAGTTTATCGATTGTTTTCGGATTATCTATAGGAATCCGATGAGGCATATCGAAAATATGATGTTTGGTAACCCTGCGCATCGCGTTATCATACGCTAAATTCGGTACTTAACGCACCGGACATGATAAGTCATAGATGAGGACAGTTATGAAATTTCTGGTCACTGGCGCAGCAGGCTTTATCGGCGCACATGTCAGCAAGCGGCTTCTGGATGCGGGTCATCAGGTTGTGGGTATCGACAACCTCAATGACTATTACGATGTGAACCTCAAGCAGGCGCGTCTTGATCTTTTGACGTCCGCTAACTTCACCTTCCAAAAACTCGATCTGGCTGACCGCGAAGGTATGGCCACCCTGTTCGCTGAAGAAAAATTCGATCGCGTCATTCATCTCGCCGCGCAGGCAGGCGTACGCTACTCCCTGGACAATCCGCACGCCTATGCAGAAGCTAACCTGGTTGGTCATCTGAACATACTGGAAGGCTGCCGTCACAATAAAGTACAGCACCTGCTGTACGCCTCTTCCAGCTCTGTTTACGGACTAAACCGTAAAATGCCTTTTTCAACCGACGATTCCGTTGACCACCCGGTATCGCTCTACGCCGCGACCAAAAAAGCCAACGAATTAATGTCGCACACCTACTCACATCTTTACGGACTGCCAACGACCGGTCTGCGCTTCTTTACCGTTTACGGCCCCTGGGGTCGTCCGGACATGGCGCTGTTTAAGTTCACTAAAGCCATGGTGGAAGGTAAGAGCATCGATGTTTATAACTTTGGCAAGATGAAGCGTGACTTCACCTATATCGATGATATTGCTGAAGCCATTGTTCGCCTGCAGGATGTGATCCCTCAGGCAGACAGTGAATGGACGGTTGAGTCTGGCACTCCGGCCACCAGTTCCGCGCCGTATCGCGTTTATAATATCGGTAACAGCTCCCCCGTGGAGCTGATGGACTACATCACGGCGCTGGAGGAGGCGTTAGGCATTGAAGCGGACAAAAACATGATGCCGATTCAGCCTGGCGACGTGCTGGAGACCAGCGCGGATACCTCCGCCCTGTATGAGGTCATCGGCTTTAAACCGCAGACTTCGGTGAAGGATGGCGTGAAAAACTTCGTTGACTGGTACCGCGGATTTTACAAGGTATAAGAAAAAGCCCGGCGATAATGCCGGGCTTTTTTAACTGCTGTATCAGTCGCTACCAAACAGATCGCGGGTATAGACCTTATCCGCCACGTCAGAGAGCTCTTCCGCCATCCGGTTGGAGATGATCACATCCGCCTCTTTTTTGAAGGCCTCCAGATCGCGAACCACACGTGAATGGAAGAATTCATCTTCTTTCATCACCGGTTCATAAATAATAACCTGTACGCCCTTCGCCTTAATACGCTTCATGATCCCCTGAATGGAGGAGGCTCGGAAGTTATCCGAGCCGCTCTTCATGATCAGACGGTACACGCCCACCACTTTCGGGTGACGCGCCAGAATGGAGTCAGCGATGAAGTCTTTACGCGTCCGGTTGGCATCCACAATGGCAGAGATTAGATTGTTCGGCACGGATTGATAGTTAGCCAGCAGCTGCTTGGTATCTTTCGGCAGGCAATAGCCGCCATAACCAAAGGACGGGTTGTTATAATGGTTGCCGATACGCGGGTCGAGGCACACACCTTCGATGATCTGACGGGTGTTCAGCCCGAGGCTCTCTGCGTAGCTGTCCAGCTCGTTAAAATAGGCAACACGCATTGCCAGATAGGTATTAGCAAAGAGTTTAATGGCTTCCGCTTCTGTCGCGTCCGTGAACAGCACGTCAATGTTCTTTTTGATTGCGCCTTCCTGCAGCAGCGCAGCAAAACGTTCCGCACGCACTGAGCGCTCGCCAATGACAATACGGGACGGGTGCAGGTTATCGTACAATGCCCTGCCCTCACGCAGAAACTCTGGTGAGAAAATGACATTATCGATACCCAGCTCTTCTTTGATCGACTGAGTGAAGCCAACAGGAATGGTCGATTTGATGATCATCACCGCATTCGGGTTAATTGCCGTCACATCCTTGATCACCGCTTCAACGCTTGAAGTATTGAAGTAGTTCGTTTTCGGATCGTAGTCAGTTGGGGTTGCGATGATGACAAAATCGGCCCCGCTGTAGGCATCAACTTTGTCTGTAGTGGCCCGGAAATTCAACGGCTTGTTTGTCAGGTACTCCTGGATCTCTTTATCCACGATAGGAGAGATCTTCTGGTTCAGCATATCAACTTTGGCCTGCACGATATCCAGTGCGACCACTTCATGGTGTTGCGCGATCAGGATCCCGTTTGAGAGACCCACATAACCTGTTCCGGAGATTGTTATTTTCATCGAGTTAACTTCTTTAGATTAAGTGTCCGGGAGCGACTACCGCCCCACCGCAATAAGCAACTTTTGGGGGTTTTACCTCGTATGCCGAGTTGATGTCAAGGCGTATGGCTGGCTACAGAAAGACATAAATACAGTGGTTTATGCTGCGCTCTAGCGTGTCGGTTGAATCAGCCGAGGTAATGCAGGGTATTACACATAAAAAAAGCCCGGTGATGTTCACCGGGCTTCGCTACATGACTGAGTTAAATCAGATTAATCCAGCCACTCGGTGTGGAATACACCTTCTTTATCCGTACGTTTATAGGTGTGCGCACCGAAGTAGTCACGCTGCGCCTGAATCAGGTTGGCAGGCAGTACTGCGGCACGGTAGCTGTCGTAATAAGCAACGGCTGCAGAGAAGGTTGGAACCGGAATACCGTTCTGAACCGCGTAAGCCACGACGTCACGCAGCGCCTGCTGGTAATCGTCGGCGATCTGCTTGAAGTAAGGTGCCAGCAGCAGGTTAGCGATGCTCGCGTTTTCAGCATAGGCATCGGTGATTTTCTGCAGGAACTGAGCGCGTATGATGCAACCGGCACGGAAGATCTTCGCGATTTCGCCATAGTTCAGATCCCAGTTGTTCTCGTCAGATGCAGCGCGCAGCTGAGAGAAGCCCTGTGCGTAAGAGACGATTTTGCCCAGGTACAGCGCACGGCGAACTTTCTCGATAAATTCCGCTTTATCCCCAGCCAGTTTCGGCTGCGGACCGCTCAGTACCTTAGATGCCGCTACACGCTGCTCTTTCAGGCAAGAGATATAACGTGCAAAGACCGATTCGGTAATCAGGGAGAGTGGCTCGCCCAGATCCAGGGAGCTCTGACTGGTCCATTTACCGGTACCCTTGTTCGCTGCTTCATCAAGGATCACATCGACGAGGTATTTACCCTCTTCATCTTTTTTGGTGAAGATATCTTTGGTGATGTCGATCAGGTAGCTGCTCAGCTCACCGTTGTTCCAGTCGGTAAAGGTTTGCGCCAGCTCGTCGTTAGAGAGATTCAGGCCGCCTTTCAGCAGGGAATAGGCTTCAGCAATCAGCTGCATATCACCGTATTCAATACCGTTATGAACCATCTTCACATAGTGACCCGCACCGTCCGGACCGATGTAGGTCACGCACGGCTCACCGTCATCAGCAACAGCTGCAATCTTAGTCAGGATTGGCGCAACCAGCTCGTAAGCATCTTTCTGACCGCCAGGCATAATAGATGGGCCCTTCAGCGCGCCCTCTTCACCGCCGGATACACCGGTGCCGATGAAGTTGAAGCCTTCAGCAGAGAGCTCACGGTTACGACGAATAGTGTCGTGGAAGAAGGTGTTGCCGCCATCAATGATGATGTCGCCTTTTTCCAGATACGGTTTCAGGGAGTCGATGGCAGCATCAGTACCAGCGCCAGCTTTCACCATTAACAGGATACGACGAGGCGTCTCCAGGGATTCAACAAACTCCTGAACCGTATAGAACGGAACGAGTTTTTTGCCTGGGTTCTCGGCAATTACTTCTTCAGTTTTATCACGGGAGCGGTTGAAAACGGAGACGGTATAACCACGGCTTTCGATGTTCAGCGCCAGGTTGCGCCCCATCACGGCCATACCGACGACGCCGATCTGTTGTTTGGACATTATTTACTCCTGTCAGGTGTGTTTAAGATGATTCTACATGCTGAATCACAATAATAAAATAAGCATTTTCAACAGTAAAAAATAATCATGGTCTAAATGTGACCAAGAAAATAATGAAAAGGGTTGATAAACGAACACATACAAGATTCAACTACAATTAAAATAGGCATCATACGTTCTAACTTTAGAAAATTAGCCAACCTTATAAGGCATCCTAATATTAGTTCGGGTATCAGTATTTATTGCCTATCATAGCTAAAAACTAAATTATTAATGTATTATTAAATCTAAAGCGGGTTAATACTGTGACAAAAATCAATTGCAAGACGCACGAGCTAAATACTAACATATTATTAAAAGACATAAATATTGCCATAGATGTCAACGTGGCGCATGCAGATGAAAAATAGGTATACCTGTTTGCATACATAAAAAATGCAGTAATTAGTATAAACCAAAGAAAAAGAAACCATCCTCCTGCAAACCCCATAATTATAAATGCCATGCTAAATCCAGTTCCCACATTCAATTCTGGAGTGATTTTCTTTAGATCATATTTTTCTGATAACTCGGCATCCGTATATTTAGATACAAAATCAGGATAAATGGTAGCAGCTAAAAAATCATCTACGGTTCCCATAGATAGGTTTGCAACACTCTCCTGATGTATCAAGTTTGCCATCGGAGAAGTTGCATATAAATACGTCCAAAAAAAGCCTGAGGGTAGAACATTAAATACAGGATCGGCTTCACCTATCTGTAGTATGGCTTTAGGATCATCATATCCGGAGGAAGACATCCGCTTATCTCCTAAAACACCGAACATTATTATAAAAGCAATGATGGCTATAAACGTCAAAAAAATATGCCGGAATGTCAACTTGCTTCTCATTAAAGCAATAAGCATAAGCCCCATAGGGAAGACTATTAAAAGAGTGGCACCTCTATTTAAAATTAAAATAGTAACTAAAATCGCTACAGCAGGGATTTTCAGATATTTTTTATCTTTAGTATATGCATACCTTTCAATATTGATAACAGCAGCAGCAGAGAGATACCCCATGTAAAAAACATGAAAGGTTTTTATACCAAACTGAGTATAATCATATACCTGGCCTTTTAAAACCATTAAAAGTGGGATACCTCCATTATTGAGACATTCAAGAGCAAAACCTATTAGCAAAATGTATAAGGAATAATTTTTTTTATATTTCAAACTAAAGTTTATTAATTTTCTTTCAATAAAAAACCTTGACAAGGGATGAAAAACAAAACCAATAGCCATGGAAATAATCGCAAAAATAACCATTAGAAAAACGGTTACACTTCCCTCATCTTTAAAATAAAGCCCGGACAATCCTAATTGATAAAAAAATAAAACCGAAAGAAAAGTCAAACCAAACATAAGAAAGGGGTTAATTAACATTTTTTTCATGGAAAATAACACCTAAAACAAATTAAGAATTAATAAAACCCCCAAAACCATTTTATCCCTCATTCGACGTCTGAGATTGGATACAACGGGAATGAGCATAAGATTCGTTTTAAAAGCTCGTTTGTTTGAAATATTACAAAGAGGCCGATATTCAGTTTTGAAGAGTGTAATTATTGTAAAAACTTCTTTCCTATACCAGCCTGAATTAACCAACTTAATTCTCTTGACCCACATTTTATATGAAATGTTTGCCCCAACTTGATTTGAAGAGTGCTGACGATATTTCATTCCTGGTATAGAGTCAATATACCAGTTATAGTTGTGAGTACGCGCATATGCATAAAGCAGCCAGTCATGTAAAGACACACTTCGAGCTAATTCATTCGATAAAAGAAATTCGCGGAATGCAGTTCCCAATTTATTGGAAAAAACATACGTACAACCGGGGCCTGCTGCTTCGAAGTAATAATCAAATAAAGTCTGAGGCTGCGCTTTATCAATCAAACATGTCCTGCCATCTTCCCAAAAAGCAAGTACATTACTCGAATAGGCATCTACTTGTTTACTCGCAATAGCATTAATTGCGCGCTGGAGTTTATTTTCATACCAAATATCGTCCTGATCGGCAAAGGAAATATAGTCATAACCGTCAAAATTCACATCCATTACCAAACGGTAGAAGTTCTTTCCAGCCGAACCATATTTATCACCATAAGGCAAAAAAAAGATATTTTTGAAGTTATTATATTTTTCCGTCAGATATTCCCATGAACCATCATTTGAGAGGTCAATACTGATAAAAACATCAACGATAACCCCAGTTTGAACTAAGATAGATTCTAATTGTTCATCAATCCAGGTCCTACCATTATAAACTGCAAGTAAAACTGCCACTTTATTCATTATAAATTCTCAAAATTACTTATGTTCTTTATTAGACGTGCGAGGATTTTCACCTGCTACATTTCGGATACCATCCCAAACGCCAGAGACAAAGGATTTGAAGTAGTTTTTCTTGTCATTTTCATGAATAATTAAAATGACACTATGCACAACGCAAAACGTAATTTCGCGAAGCGCGAGCAGTTTAGGAACATGAGGGTAACGTAGCAAACGAATTGCATTTCTCACACGATAATATCGTCTTGCCGCCGAGTGGACGGGTACAGTAAATCCAAAGACCGAAAAAGATGAATTACCGATAGAATGAATCATGACAGCATTCGGGTTTATATACACTAAATGGTTTTTATCGAAACAGCGAAGACACCACTCTGTATCAACATAATCGATAAATAATGAGTCATCCATCATGCCCACCTGGTCGAAGAGTGAGGTTTTAACCATTGAACCGGATGAAATAACCACAGATGAAGTGAAAGTTTTTTTCTCGCCACGAGAATAAAGCTTTTCACGAAAGCCGTTCTTTTTAATGTGCGTTATCGCATATTCAAAGCCGCGAGCCTCATCATAAAAAACTGGGGCTGATATAAGCGCGTTATTTTCCACGGCAAATTTGAGCATATCATGGATAAAAGTATCAGGAATTTTGCTATCCTGATCAAAGAAAATGACATTTTCATATCCATTTTCAATACAATATTCAATACCGATGTTCTGCGCTAAAGCAATTCCCTTATTACCTTGCAACCAGCGGTACTCAACCCCCATTTCCTTAAGCTCTTCTGTTTCGTAAGGGCTATTATCCACGACCACAATATCACATGCCTGATTTTTTAAAGACATAATGGTTTGTGTTAAATCGGAGAGCACCGGGTTATAGGCTACTATAATAGCGCAAATTTCGTTTATATTATTCATTTTATTTACTCAAATCTCATCCTGGACTCAATATAACATTATGAAAAATTCAATCTAATAAATAATCCATCAAGCAAATCCCTTATAATTGATTTTTTAGTTGAGTATTTCATATAACTAGAACTCAATAATGCTGACACAAGACCTTTTCTTTCCCCGCCAGCAAAGATACTGCCTCTGTAAATTGTATTAACACAGCCCAGATAATTTAGGATGTATTCAGATATTTCTCTCATCTGTGAGGTCTGCTGTGATTTACGTAGTGCATGAGTTAAATCATAGATCTCCCGATAATGAGCGATGCGCTTATCTCTTTTTTTTCTATCAAACGCAGCTTTTAACTTCCCTGCAAAAGTACTCTTTTTTGCACCAATTTGATTATTTTCGTGCTGACGATACAGTATCAATTTGTCTTCGACCGGGACTAATGACCCAAGCGCACATGCATTGCTTGCGAGCCAATAGTCATGCGGAATTTTTTCCGGGAAAGGCATAACGGAATTAAGGAAAACCTTTCGTACAGCCATAGTGGCGCCGGTAACAACATTATTTATGAGAATTTTTTCTAATGCTATATCTCCGTTGGCTGGCGTAAAGTTCACATGCTGCCAGAGCGTCCCCAGCCTCTCCATGGCATTGTTTATCAGCCAGGCATCAGAGAAAACAACATTGGCATAACTTTGATTTGAGAAAACCGCCAGTAGTGTTTCTGCTTTGTTTTCGACCCAAATATCATCTTGATCTGAAAAAAACACAATCTCAGATGTGACGTGCTCCGTTAATTTTTCAAAATTCTTGATATAGCCTAAATTGAGCCCATCATGGATGATATCAATTTTAATATCCGTTTCTGTTTTTAACGCCTCAAGTATGGCGAGGGTACTATCAGTCGATCCATCATCTCGTATAATAATCCGGGAAGGTTTTATGGATTGTGCAAGGATACTTACAACCTGCTCTCTGATATAGCGCTCACCATTGTAAGTCGCAAGAATAACTTCGTAACTCATATCTTCCCTCTATGTTTATTTATACATTCCCGGGAAACAATAATAAGTAAAATGCAATCTACAAATACGCGAATTGTCCACGCATAAGCAGCACCAAGCACGCCATATGCATTCACACAAAAATACAGCAGGGCCAAATAGGGTATTACCTCAATGCAGTGTAAAAAAGCGGTATATTTCGCTTTACCCAGAGACTGTATGACGGTGAAAGGAATTTGAGCGATAGAGTTAAAGAAAAAGCCCACTAACAAAATCTGGAAAATGGCCTGTGAATGGAGGGCATACTCATCGCCGAGCCAAAGCTGCATAATCAGTTTAGCCAGGAAGATCAGGATAAGAACTAATGGTAAACATCCCAGCCCCATTATCAGATAGGCGAATCTGATATTTTTTTTCAACTCATCATATGTTTTTGCTGCGCTCAGCTTAGGAAAAACGGCTCTGGAAAGCGCTCCGGGAAGGAGACCTAAACGCGATACGATTTCAGAGGGAGCGGTGTAATAACCGACCTTATCAGCACCCAATGAGCCTGATATAACGAACCGGTCGAAGTACACCATCACCGGGCTTATGATGTTGCTAACAGTGATCCATCCTCCGAAGAAAATCATTCGTCTGAATGTTTCTCTATAAAATATAAAACCGGCATTAATGATTTCATTCCGAACAATCACAAATGCAATTATTAATGACAATAATCTACCAACTGCTAAGCCAAGGATTGCAGAGAATAGCGATGGTGAAACCAATACAAACAAAGCCGGTAAGCCAGCAATTATAGAACTACCGAAACTTCTTTGTATATTTAATATTGCAAAACGTTCATCGCCTTCAAGTATAGACATCCATAACTGATTAAGCAGAAAAGCGGGTATAGTCCAGACCAGGACGCGAATGGAATTTTGAACATCAGTATGATTGGATGCTGTGATATTCAAGAGAGAAATAATATTTGGCGTGAAAAGTGATATGAGAATTGCGCCAAAAACGCTAAATAAAAATAAAAATATTGTTGCTGTAGAAATTATTTTTTTACGTTCATCGATATCGCCCCGATACACCGCAATTTCTCGGACAATTGCGCGAGTCAAACCAATATCAAATATGCCTGCATAACCTACAATGGCAATTGCTAAAGTGTAAACACCAAAAAGTTCAACCCCTAGTACCCGAGCAAGATAACCCATGGCCGGGATAGCTATAGCAGTAGGTACAACATAACCTGCTAAATTCCAGACACTATTTTTAATTAATCCCATTCCGTTTACATTATCTCATCTTAATAAATAAAGGGGCTTTTAGCCCCTTTTAATAACTATAAGCAAAATATGATGCATTAATCCCCCGCCTCGATTGTCATCATTCGGGGTTGGTGTGAAATAATCTGACTTTAAATATCAGTAGCCTTTTAGCATTTTCAACAAATATTGACCGTAAGCATTTTTCGCTAAAGGTTTCGCAAGGTCTTTAACCTGCTCCGCATCGATGAAGCCTTTACGGTAGGCGATCTCTTCCGGACAAGCCACCTTCAATCCCTGGCGCTCTTCAATGGTTGCAATGAAGTTACTCGCTTCAATCAAACTTTGATGCGTTCCCGTATCCAGCCAGGCAAAACCACGGCCCATCATCGCAACGGAGAGACGGCCCTGCTCCATATACAGACGGTTGATGTCAGTGATTTCCAGTTCGCCACGCGGGGAGGGCTTCAGACTCTTCGCCATTTCCACCACGCTATTGTCATAGAAATAAAGACCGGTTACAGCATAATTACTTTTTGGCTCAGCCGGTTTTTCTTCGAGACTGACAGCCGTGCCTTCTTTATCAAACTCAACGACGCCATAACGCTCAGGATCGTTCACGTGATAAGCAAAGACTGTAGCACCGCTTTCTTTGTTCACAGCGGAGTCCATCAATTTCGGCAGATCGTGGCCATAGAAGATGTTATCGCCCAGCACCAGCGCACAGTCATCGTCACCAATGAACTCTTCGCCGAGAATAAAGGCCTGCGCCAGGCCGTCCGGGCTCGGCTGGACTTTGTACTGCAGATTAAGGCCCCACTGACTGCCATCACCGAGCAACTGCTCAAAGCGTGGCGTATCCTGAGGGGTACTGATGATCAGAATGTCACGAATACCCGCCAGCATGAGCGTGGAGAGCGGGTAGTAGATCATCGGTTTGTCATAGATGGGCAGCAGCTGCTTGCTGACAGCCATAGTGACCGGATACAGACGAGTTCCTGAGCCACCGGCTAAAATAATCCCTTTACGCGTTTTCATTTCATCATCTCTATATGTGCAAAATGCCCGTAAACGGGCATTTAATGTAAGGTCAGACCGCAGTAGTCGTAAACAGCTCAGCCAGCATTCGTTTCACCCCGATATCCCATTGAGGTAATACGAGGTCAAAGTTTTGCTGGAATTTTTCCGTGTTCAGACGGGAATTATTCGGGCGGCGTGCAGGGGTAGGATAAGCGCTCGTTGGCACTGCATTGAGCTTTGTTATTGCCAGTTCAATACCAGCCTTACGCGCTTCGTCGAATACCAGGGCGGCGTAGTCGTGCCAGGTGGTCACACCACCCGCAACCAGATGATAGAGTCCTGCAACTTCAGGTTGCTTCATGGCCACACGGATCGCATGCGCTGTACAGTCTGCCAGCAACTCAGCTCCTGTCGGTGCGCCAAACTGATCGTTGATGACCGACATCTCCGTACGCTCTTTGGCGAAACGCAGCATGGTTTTCGCAAAGTTATTGCCTTTACCCGCGTAAACCCAACTGGTGCGAAAAATTAAGTGGCGGGCGCAATTTTCCTGCAAAGCTTTCTCACCGGCCAGTTTGGTTTCGCCATAGACATTCAGCGGCGCAGTGGCATCTGTCTCCCGCCATGGTTTTTCGCCGTTGCCCGGGAAAACATAATCGGTGGAATAGTGCACAACCCAGGCACCGATTTTGGCGGCTTCTTTGGCAATGACTTCAACGCTTGTAGCATTCAGCAACTGCGCAAATTCTGCCTCTGACTCGGCTTTATCTACGGCGGTATGGGCAGCCGCATTCACGATGACATCAGGCTTAATGCGACGGACGGTCTCAGCCACCCCTTCAGGATCGCTGAAATCCCCGCAATACTCGGTGGAGCGAACATCCAGGGCAATCAGATTACCCAGGGGCGCGAGCGAGCGCTGTAGCTCCCAACCCACCTGCCCTGTTTTGCCGAACAAAAGGATATTCATTACTGACGTTCCCCATAGTTCTGCTCAATCCAGGACTGGTAGTTGCCACTTTTCACGTTCTCAACCCATTCGTTATTAGCCAGATACCATTCCACCGTTTTGCGGATGCCGCTCTCAAAGGTCTCCTGCGGCTTCCAGCCCAACGTCTGGCTAATCTTATCGGCATCGATGGCATAACGACGGTCATGACCCGGACGGTCAGTCACATAGGTAATCTGATCGCGATACGACCCCTCTTTCGGTACGATTTCATCAAGCAGATCGCAAATCGTATGGACTACCTCCAGGTTCTGCTTCTCGTTATGACCACCGATGTTGTACGTTTCGCCCGGTTTACCCTGGGTCACTACGGTATAGAGCGCGCGAGCGTGATCCTCTACATAGAGCCAGTCGCGGATCTGATCGCCCTTGCCATAAATCGGCAGCGCTTTCCCCTCCAGCGCGTTCAGGATCACCAGTGGGATCAGTTTTTCCGGGAAATGATAAGGGCCATAGTTGTTCGAGCAGTTAGTCACGATGGTCGGGAAACCGTAGGTACGTAACCAGGCGCGCACGAGGTGATCGCTGGAGGCCTTCGAGGCTGAATAGGGGCTGCTTGGTGCATAGGCCGTTGTCTCGGTAAACAGCGGCAGTTCCGTTGACGCCGGGTGTTCATCCGGATGCGGCAGATCGCCATACACTTCGTCGGTGGAGATGTGGTGGAAACGGAAGGCTTTCTTCGCCTCTTCGCCAAGCGTTGACCAGTATGCCCGGGCAGCTTCCAGCAGCACGTAAGTCCCGACGATATTGGTCTCGATGAATGCAGCCGGGCCGGTAATGGAGCGGTCAACGTGGCTCTCAGCCGCCAGATGCATTACCGCATCAGGCTTGTGCTCGGCAAAAATACGCTCCATCGCCGCTTTGTCGCAAATGTCCGCATGTTCAAAAGCGTAACGCGGGCTGTCGCTCACGTCAGCCAGAGATTCCAGGTTACCGGCGTAGGTCAATTTATCGACATTAACCACTGAATCCTGGGTGTTCTGAATAATATGTCTGACAACCGCAGAGCCGATAAAACCGGCACCACCAGTAACAAGAATTTTCACGCGTTAATTTCCGTTAAATGATTCATAGAGTTATTGGGTTTCTGAAAATTTTCATAGTAGAAATTCAGAAAGCAGACACGCTACCGCCCCTGGCTTAACAGCTACCAGTGCACTGAACGTGGTCTTAATAGAGGTTTTTTGCCGCCAGAGCCCAGCATAATGGCAACAGGGTAGCGCGCAAATCAATTAATAATTGTCGTCTTAAACGCTGACAGAAACAAGGGAAAAATAGGGCTAATGAAACAAAAAGCCAGATGTTAACTTACTGAAAATTAGGAATTTATTAAAAAAAAAGAAACGGCAGTGTCATTCGCCTGGCCAGGGTTAGCCCGGAATGAACCACTGCCGTTCAGATAACGACGAACAACTATTAGCTGTTCGTTAAGAGTTTCATCATGCTTTCGCGGAACTTCTGCCCTTCTTTCAGATTACGCAAGCCATATTGAACAAAGGCCTGCATGTATCCCAGTTTCTTGCCGCAGTCGTAGCTGTCGCCGGTCATCAGCATAGCGTCTACAGACTGCTTCTTCGCCAGTTCAGCGATAGCATCCGTCAGCTGAATACGATCCCAGGCGCCTGGTTCGGTACGTTCAAGTTCAGCCCAGATTTCCGCGTTCAGCACATAGCGGCCGACGGCCATCAGATCGGAATCCAGCGTCTGAGGTTGATCCGGCTTCTCGATAAATTCAACGATACGGCTGACTTTACCTTCGGTATCCAGCGGCTCTTTGGTCTGAATAACGGAGTATTCAGACAGATCGCCTTTCATGCGCTTCGCCAGCACCTGGCTACGGCCCGTCTCGTTGAAACGCGCCACCATGGCCGCCAGGTTATAGCGCAGCGGATCGGCAGAAGCATTGTCCAGAATGATATCGGGCAGGACGACCACGAACGGGTTATCCCCCACTACAGGACGCGCGCACAGAATAGAGTGGCCCAGCCCCAGCGGCTGCGCCTGGCGAACGTTCATAATGGTCACGCCCGGTGGGCAGATGGACTGCACTTCCGCCAGCAGCTGACGCTTAACGCGCTGCTCCAGGAGGGCTTCCAGCTCGTAGGAGGTGTCGAAGTGGTTTTCCACCGCATTCTTGGAGGAGTGCGTAACCAGAACGATTTCTTTGATCCCTGCAGCAACAATCTCGTCGACGATGTACTGAATCATCGGCTTGTCAACGATCGGCAGCATCTCTTTAGGAATGGCTTTTGTGGCCGGGAGCATATGCATGCCCAGACCGGCTACCGGAATGACTGCTTTCAAATTAATCATATTTCTTCCACCTTAAAATGGTTGCCGAATTATAGCCCTTTAGCCTGGTTTCGCCAGCACGAATTGCTACAAATCTGGAGATGATGTTACGCAATTACAGCGTAAATTTCAGCGGATGCAATCCGAATAGTCGCGCTTTAATTCCAGGAATCCTCGCAAAATGCCGGCTGGTTAATATTTAGCGCTTCGGCAGGTTAAAATTCAGCCGTTCCGTATTGAGCGTATGATGGTCAATTCGGTCGATATCGACCGAACTTTGCCCCTTTTCATTAACCGCGTTAATGTTCGCCAGCGAAAGCAGCGTTTCGTCCCGCGCCATAAACTTCCCGCGCACATCTTTGCGCAGATCAAAATTCAGCTTCAGGGCTGGGCCCCTGTCTGCATCCTGCATCACGTTGATATTACGCATAAAAAGATGCTGAGGTTTATTATGGAACTCCAGAGAGGCGCGCTTCATCTCAAGGTTGGTGAGGGCGACGAACGAGGTTTTATTGCCGGAGGAGATCTGTATTCCGCGCAATTTTCGTGCAAGTTTCTGGTTATCCAGATGAATATTGTTGAGGCGGAAATTCTGCGGTATCGACAAATAGTCGCCTTTAATCACGC
Organism: Leclercia sp. LSNIH1; assembly: GCF_002902985.1. Classification (NCBI taxonomy): domain Bacteria; kingdom Pseudomonadati; phylum Pseudomonadota; class Gammaproteobacteria; order Enterobacterales; family Enterobacteriaceae; genus Leclercia; species Leclercia sp. LSNIH1. Next base: position 3,990,597 of record NZ_CP026167.1, read on the forward strand.
CGTAACCAATTAACATCCCGGCGCTGTCGGTCATCTCAACATTATCGATGACAAAATTATCGCAGCCATATATCGCGACCGTTGCGTTATCAATACCCGCTTTCTTACTAAAGTCCGGGGTGATATTGCGGGCCTTCACATTACGTATGATAAAGTGTTTGCCGTTTTCAACGTGCACCAGCTGACGGCAATTGCTCCCGGTAATATTGGCCACCACGAAGTTCTTTACCGTCTGGTCTTCAGGGTAGTTATTGTCGTAGGTGCTGCCCGCCAGACCGATGCCGATACCCCAGTTAATTTTCCCGTTAGTGCAGTCGATATGGTCGATCACGTGGTCTGAGATGAGGATGTTTTTGTCATTAATCGCCACGTTCCATTCGATGGCGTCACCCTGCAGGTAGCTGAAATGACAGTTGGTAATCTTTACGCCATCCATCTGGTTATGAAACCCCTGGCGCAGGATTGCATAGTTGGCTTTAGTGACCCGCAGGTTGTCGATCAGCAGATTACGCATCACCCGCTTTTGTTTACCGCCAATGTAGATCTGGGTCACCGGGCCATAGCCGCTCATCGCCAGTCCCTGGATCACGCAGTCAGAACCGCGCACGTCGAGGGTGATGTTTTCGCTGCGCCCCTTCCCTTCCCCGATTACCTTGCTGCCATCCTGCAATACCAGCCGCCCGCGGCCATTGCCGGTCATCGCACCGAGAATGCGCAGGGTTTTGCCCTCAGGAATAAAAATGGCGGCGTTGATGTTCTCGCAGGTGACGTCCGCAGGTACCACGACGGTATCACCCTCGGTAAAGGCCTTCTTAAATGCGGCAATTCCGTCACGAAGGTCATACCGGCTGATCTCCACCGTGGCAGCGTTTTTGGCGGCCCGAACGCCGACCAGCGGCGCGGCCGCCAGCACGGAACAGGTGGTGACAAAAGCGCGTCGCGTCATCTCTTTCGGCATATCGCCTCCGTTTAAAGCGTGTGTAGCAGAGTGGCTAACTGTCGATTGATAAGGTGTTGATTGAAATCGGTCTCCACCTTTTTGCGCGCATTGTGCAGCACAGGCGAGAGCTCCTGATGGGCAATCGCGGCAAACTGTTCAAGCTGGTTAGCCAGCGCCTCCGGATTGTTCTCCTCCACCAGCCAGCCGGAATGGCCTGGTTCGATCAGTTCAGGAATACCGCTATGCACTGTGGACAGGACCGGTATGCCCACCGCCATGGCTTCCATCAGCGCAACCGGGATCCCCTCCATATCACCGTCTGCGCCGGTAACGGAGGGAAGTAAAAAGATATCGGCGGCATCGAGCATGGCTTTGACCTCATGGCTGGGCTTGAACCCTGGCATCTCGACATGCGCCTCCAGCTCATACTGTTCGATCAGGGTGCGCAGCCGGCGCTCCCAGGGGCCAATGCCCAGAATACGGTAGCGAAAATCCACCCCACGCGCTTTCAGCTGGCGGCAGGCTTCGATTGCCACGTGTAGCCCTTTTTTCTCCGTCAGACGTGCAACAGAGATGATTTGCAGTGGGCTTCCCGGCGTTTTAACCGGCCGCTGGGTAAAGCGCTGCATATCCACGCCCATGCGCGAAACGGTGATTTTCTCCGGCGGACAGCCCATGGTTTTGAGCCGCCCGGCCCACAGTTCGCTGATGGGCAGCATCATGTCGCCGCGCTGAAAGAGCCGCTGGTATTCAGGTGTATAGTGGTTCAGCACCTCACGGCTGGAGATATCAATGCCGTGAAAGACGGTGGCGATTTTCCCCTCAATAACGCCCAGCTCGCGCAGCTTGGCCGCCGTCACGCCTGCCGGACCGAAGTGGGCGATAAACACATCCGCACGCCAGGGACGCTGCGTCTGGCCGCAAATGGCGGAGAGGATCAGATTGCGCGACTCGGCGCCATAGCGGGAGATATTCAGCGCCTTCCAGGTGCCAGGGCGGTGCAGCCCGCGCAGGGTCTGGCGGGCGCGGTAACGCAGTTTCGCAAGCCGGCCCTGGGGCTCATCCTGCAGCCAGCGGGTTTTGCTGGCGAGGTCATACTGCGTCCATGCGGCGTGGGTATTTTGCGTATCGCCCTTTTGCAGGGCGATAATCTCCACGTCATATCCCATATCGATAAAGGCGGTGATCTGGTTAAGCACAAACGTTTCGGAGGAGAGCGGGAATTTCAGTAAGAAGAAACCAACCTTCATTTGCCCTCCCCGACCCGATCCAGTACCGATTTCACCATTTTGATGCCGTTTTCACGTTCGGCTTTCACCGCTACCGCCAGGCGTTCGTTGATGGCTGACAGCTGGCCGAGGGTATCGCCGACCATTGCCCCCAGGGAGCCGTCCAGCAGATGACGAATATCCACCGCCATCTCCGGCATACCCAGCTGCTGCATGATCCCGGCAGACTTGTGTTCGTAGTTAATCGCGATGGCCGGGGTGCCGAAGTTCATGGAGATAATGGCCGAATGCAGACGGGTGCCTACGGTCAGATCGCACGCCCCCAGCAGCTTGCCCATCTCCAGATCGTTAAGTTCGTCCATCACCACATGGTAGCGGGACGGATCGCTGACGTGCTGGCGCAGATTCAGCGCCACCATCCGGTCATCTTTGTTGTAGCTGTCGATGCCGGTACAGGTAGAGAGCGCCAGCACCTGATAGCCGCTGTCCAGCACCCGGTTGACCACCTCAGCAAAGGCTTTCTCATAGGCCGCCTGGGTGGTGCCAAGACGCTTATCAAACGGCGCCAGCTCGCGCAGGGTAATGGCGACGGTCTTCTGCTGCGCCGCCACGTTCAGCCAGTGCTGCACGGCATAGCTGGGGGTAAAATTCGCCTCCTGATGATCCACCAGCCAGGCGGTATCCACTCCCTGCTCGACCTTGCTTGTGTCGATCTCGCTACGCTGCATCAGATTCAGGCTCACCGACTCGCGCAGGATTAGCGCGTCACAGTGACCAAACACGTAGTTTGCCAGCTGATTGAACTGGGGATCCTGGAACGGACCGACGCTGTGACCGACCATAAACAGCGGCTTTTTCGCCATAAAGGTGCAGAGCGCATGCTCAAACTGCGGCACGCCGTAAAGGTCGACAAAAAAGGATCCGCCCACCTGAATAATGGCGTCGTAGCCGGAGAGCAGACGGACAAAATCGGTAAAGCCCTGGGCAATGGCAATATTACGCAGCTTGCCGGTGTCGGTCACACGTGACAGCAGCACCTGGTGCTGATAGCGGCGGCGCAGCACCTTTTTCACCCGGCCCATCACGCCCGCGGCGCTGTTATGCTGCTTCATCTGGCTGTAGAGCGGATCGCCCATCACCGGGCGGTTCAGTAGCCAGGAGGAGCTGACCGGATAACGGCTCATCACATCCACTTCTGTCTCAGGGGAGAGGGTGTAAATCGCATCCAGCAGGCCGCGCAGAATGGCGCTGTCACCGCGGTTGCCACAGGTATGGTTGCCCAGAATCAATAATTTCATAATAACCTCTTAAAAAATTCCCCTCCCCAACGGAGAGGGGGAGGAAATAATTAACCTGCGCGAAGCAGCGTTTTCATCTTTTCGTTGCGGCAGAACTGGCGCTTGATCTCCACCACCAGCGCGTTCCGCGACAGCACAATCATCACCGCGAAGGCCAGGGCGCCCGCGGCGACCTGCACCGCCAGCAACGCCGCCAGCGGCAGATGGCCTTGCAGGGCCAGCCCTAAGCCATAGCTCACGGCAAGGGTTGGCAGTGAGAGGTAAAACGGCAGCCAGAGGCTCAGGATGTACTGGCGGTAGCTGGAGCCCAGCACCGGCTTAATCATCACGAAGTAGCTCAGGATGGTGTTGACGATCTGCACCAGCAGGAAGCCCAGCGTGACGCCCATCGCGCCTGCCAGATGGCCGCCGATAACGATCGCCGGAATAAACAGAAAGGTTTTGAAGACGTTGAATTTAAAGCTGATATCGACGCGGGCTTTTGCCATCAGCAGCGATCCGATCGGGTTGCCGACGGAGCGCAACAGCCCCACCACGCACAACAGTTGCAGGATCGGTACAATGCTCAGCCACTTCTCACCGAATACCAGCGGCACCAGATTGCCGGAGACCACCATCAGCCCCAGCAGGGTCGGGAAGTTAATGATCCCCACCACCGACAGCAGCTTGTAGAAGTTGAGCCTGAGCTTGTCGGTGTCGTCCTGAATTTTAGCGAACGCCGGAAACAGCACCCGGGTGATGATCGGGTTGAGCTTCATTGGCGGCACTACCGCCACGTTGTACGCCAGGTTATAGCCCCCGGCGACGCTGGCACCGAGAATACGCGCCAGCACCAGGGTAGAGAGGTTGGTATTCACATAGTTGATGATGCTGTCGGCGGTCAACCAGGCGCCGAAGCGCAGGTTGGAAGACACCGATGCGAGCGAGAAGTGGAAGCCCGGACGGTAGATTTTGCGCCCGAAGTAGCCGAACAGCAGCGTGCGCACGACAGAGTTGACCAGGTAGCCGAGGATGGCGGTTAACGCCAGCGGCCAGAAGTGGGCGCTGATCACGGTAAAAGTAAATCCGGCCAGCACCGAGCTGGTCTCGATCATGCCGATCTTGCTGAACTCAAGCTCCTTTTGCATCAGCGCGCGGAACTGCTGTCCGTGAGGGATCACCACAAACGCGAACGACAGCGCGCGCATCAGGGGCGCCAGCTCAGGGTTATTCAATACCCGGGCAATAAGATCGCTCAGCAGGAACAGCGACACGAACACGAGAATACCGAGGCCGACATTAAGCCAGTAGAGGGTGGTTAGCTCCAGCTGGCTAATCTCTTTGCGCTGAATAATCGAGTTGGCGATGCCGAAATCAGACAGTGTATCGGCGAGGGCGATGATCACCAGCGAGACGGTCAACAGGCCAAACTGGTGGCTATCGATAATGCGCGCCAGCACCGTCATCTGCACCAGCCCAAGGCCGATGATGATCACCGTCGCGATAGCCGACCACTTTGCCCCGCTGAGGGTTTTTTCACGTAAGCTCATGTCAGTACGCCGCTTTGTTCACAAAGCCCTTGAAGATGGTCAGAAAGACGATCTTGATATCGAACCAGAGGCTCCACTCGCGGATGTACTCGAGGTCGAACTCAATGCGTTTTTCCATTTTCTCCAGGGTGTCAGTTTCGCCGCGCCAGCCGTTGATCTGCGCCCAGCCGGTGATACCCGGCTTCACCTTGTGGCGCAGCATGTAACCTTCGATAAGCTGACGATACTGCTCGTTATGCGCTACCGCGTGCGGGCGTGGGCCGACAATGGACATCCCACCGGTAAACACATTGATAAACTGCGGCAGTTCATCAAGCGAGGTGCGGCGCAGGAAGTTACCCACGCGGGTGACGCGCGGATCGTTTTGCGTCGCCTGGGTCACCACGTTGTCGTTTTCCATCACCTTCATGGAGCGGAATTTCCACACCATGATCGGCTTACCATCCATACCGTAACGGGTCTGGCGGAAGATCACCGGCCCCTTTGACGTGAGCTTCACCGCCAGCGCAATGGCGCACAGCACCGGGGAGATCAGCAGCAGGATCAGGGATGACAGCACGATGTCCTCCACGCGCTTCAGCACCCGGTTGAGGCCAGAGAGCGGCGTGTCATACAGGGGCACTACCGGTACGCCGTTCACCTCTTCGATACGGGAATGCAGAATGTTAAAGGTGAACACGTCCGGGATGAGGATCACCGAGCAGGTGGTGTCTGCCAGCTTACGCATCAGGGTTTTGATACGGGCCTCGTCGCTCATCGGCATGGCAATGTAGACGTTATGGATCTTGCCCGCTTTGGCATCGTCAATCAGCTGCGAATAGTTACCGGCCCAGTCCGAAGAGACGCCACCCGGCTGCGCGTCGTGATAAACGCCCACCACGTCAAAGCCCAGCCACGGCTCTTTGCGAAAACCGTCAAGCAGCGCCAGTCCGGCCGGCAGGCTCCCGGCTACCGCCACCCGGCGGGTGTTGTAACCCCGGTTACGCAGCCAGCCCGCGCCAAAGCGGATCAGAGAGCGACAGACCACCATCCCCACGCTGGTTAGCAGATACCAGGCAAAATAGGTAGCAAAGCGATTATCGAAGTCGTTGTTGAAGGCCACCAGCCCGAAGCTGAAGACCAGGCTTAAGGTCCAGTTCTGCAACAGCAGTTGCAGCTCGGTGGTGATTTTGACGCCCCGCCATGAACGGTAGAAGTCGGTCATGCCGCCGATCATCTGGAAGACGACCAGCGCGATCAGCGCCATCAGCAGATGCATGTAGAGGAACGGCAGCCCGCTGATTTTACACACCATCCACAACCCACCGAACATGATGGTGATATCAGAAAAACGCTGCACCATAGAGATTAACGATGCATTCGTTTTGGCTCGCTCGCGCTTTTTTAGATTTGTCATCGTTGTTCCTGTTTCAGGGCCCCCTCCCCCAACGGGAGAGGGGGAAAGGTTACTGATTCAACAGCGCCATAATGTCCTGTGTTCGCGCCGCCATCAGCGCCGCATCGGCACGGGATTCTACGTTCAGGCGCACCACCGGCTCGGTGTTGGACGAGCGCAGGTTGAAGCGCCACTGCGGGAAGGTCATGCTGATACCGTCTGTACGGTCGATCTCCAGCGCGTGCAGGGCAAAGTGATGCTCCACCCGGGCAATCGCCTCGGCAGGTGCCGCCAGCGTGCTGTTGATCTCGCCGCTCGCCGGGAAGGCCGCCATGCGGTCGCGCACCAGTTCACCCAGCGACTGGCCCTTCAGGCACAGCAGCTCGGTCACCAGCAGCCACGGGATCATCCCGCTGTCGCAGTAGGCAAAATCGCGGAAGTAGTGATGGGCGCTCATCTCGCCGCCATAAATCGCGTCTTCTTCGCGCATCCGCTCTTTGATAAAGGCGTGACCGGTTTTGGACATCACCGGTGTGCCGCCTGCCGCGGAGACCACATCCACCGTATTCCAGGAGAGGCGCGGGTCATGAATGATGCGCGAGCCGGGGTTTTTCTCAAGGAAGGCTTCCGCCAGCAGGCCGACGATATAGTAGCCCTCGATAAACTGCCCCTTTTCGTCGAACAGGAAGCAGCGGTCGAAGTCGCCGTCAAAGGCGATGCCCATATCCGCGCCATGTTCAATCACTGCATTGCGGGTATCGTCGCGGCACTCCGGCAGCAGCGGGTTTGGAATACCGTTCGGGAAGGTGCCGTCCGGGGTGTTGTGCACTTTGACGAAGGTGACCGGCACGTTAAGCGCCTTAAAGCGCGCTTCCAGGGCATCCACCACCGGGCCTGCGGCGCCGTTGCCGGAGTTGATGACCAGCTTCAGCGGTTTGAGGTTCGCCACATTGATGTAGCCCAGCAGGTGATCGATGTAAGCATCACGCAGATCGGTTTTCTTATAGCTGCCGCGCGTTGACTCGTTCACCGGTGGGAAGTCGTTGGCTTCCGCCAGACGCTGTACGTCGCGCAGGCCGGTATCGCCGCTGATCGGGCGCGCACCCTCGCGCACCAACTTCATGCCGTTATAGTCCATCGGATTATGACTGGCGGTCACTTCGATCCCGCCGTCCACGCCTAAATGGAAGGTGGCAAAATAGATCTCTTCGGTACCGGAAAGGCCGATATCCAGCACATCCACGCCCGCGTCCTGCAACCCTTTAGCCAGCGCCAGTTTTAACGCTTCGCTGGTCAAACGGACGTCGCCGCCCAGCACGATGGTTTTCGGCTTTAAATATTCGCCGTACGCGCGGCCAATGCGCCACGCAATGTCCTCATTCAGCTCTTCACCGAGCTTGCCGCGAATGTCGTAGGCTTTAAAACAGGTTAATTTTTGCATCATTACCCCTTTTTCAGGCAACAGTTGGCCCGCCCGATATACAGGCCAATTTGATTTTTTTGTTTTCGTAGGCCCGGTAAGCGCAGCGCCACCGGGCAAAATGCGTTAGTGCTACACCCTGCCGTATCTGTCCTCAAATCGGACGATATCGTCCTCTTCCAGATAGGAGCCGGAGCGCACTTCAATCAGATCGAGAGGGATTTTCCCAGGGTTTTCCAGGCAGTGCGTCGCCCCCAGCGGGATATAAATCGATTCGTTTTCACCGAGCAGGGTTTCAACATTGTCGATAGTGACTTTGGCGGTACCTGCCACCACTACCCAGTGTTCCGCCCGGTGATGATGCATCTGCACCGACAGCCCCTCGCCCGGTTTAACGGTGATGCGTTTCACCTGATAACGGTCACCTTCGTCGATGGAGTCATATTTGCCCCACGGACGATAGACTTCGCGGTGAATGTGGTGCTCATGGCGGCCATCGGCCTTGATCTGCTCCACCACTTTTTTGACGTCCTGCACCGCGTTGCGATCGGCAATCAGCACCGCGTCTTTGGTCTGTACTACAACCAGATCTTTAACGCCGACGGTGGTGACCAGGCCCGATTCGGCATAGACATAGCTGTTCTCGGTTTTATGGCTGATCACATCCCCGTGATGGACGTTACCTTCCGGCGTGTGCGCGCTGATCTCCCACAGGGATGACCAGGAGCCGACGTCGCTCCAGCCCGCATCCATCGGCACCACCACCGCATCGGCGGTACGTTCCATTACCGCGTAATCCACCGACTCCTCCGGGCAGGCAAGGAACGCGGCTTCGTCCACGCGGATAAAGTCCAGATCCGGGTCGACGGTGGCCATTGCGCGTTCGCAGGCTTCCAGGATGTCCGGGCGATACTTTTGCAGCTCTTCCAGATAGCGTCCGGCGCGGAACAGGAACATACCGCTGTTCCAGTAGTACTCGCCGCTGGCGACGTAGGCCTGCGCGGTTTCCAGATTCGGTTTCTCAACGAACTGCGCGACGTCAAAGGCCAGGCTGTCGCCCTCCCCCGGCGTGACGTTACCGCGACGGATATAGCCATAGCCGGTCTCCGGCAGGTCCGGCACGATGCCGAAGGTGACCAGCTTGCCGCTTTCGGCATAAGGGATGGCGGCACGCACCGCATCGCGGAACGCCTCTTCCTGCTGGATGACGTGATCCGCCGCCAGCACCAGCATCAGCGGATCGCAATCCGGGCTGCTGCGCTTCGCCGCCAGCGCGGCGAGAGCGATGGCCGGGGCGGTATTGCGTCCGGCCGGTTCAAGAATGATATTTTCGGTGAGCTTGTTCAGCTGTCGCAGCTGCTCGGCGACGATAAAGCGGTGCTGTTCATTACAGATCACCACCGGGCTTTCGCAATCGACGCCATTAAGACGGTTTACCGTGGTCTGCAGCATGGTGAGCTCCCCTTTCAGGCAGAGGAACTGTTTCGGATAGAGCACGCGGGAGAGTGGCCATAACCGGCTACCTGAGCCACCCGCCATCACAACCGGGTACAACGTATTCTTATTCATGATTTATCCCCGAATATCTGCAATAAACTGGTTCAGCACGTTCTCTTTCTCGAGCGTGCGTTCGGCATAGTCACGCGCGATGGCGTTCTCTTTGGGCATATTCAGCGCCTGTTCGATCCCGCCTACCAGGGCGGATACCGACTCCGGCTCGACGCACACCGCGATCCCCGGCAGGGTGTCGCACAGCTGGCCCAGCTCGGTATGGGCCTCGGCGGTGATCACCGCGTTGCCGCCCACCGCCAGAATGTTGGTCAGCTTGGAGGGCAGAACGGCATCCGCCGCGCCGCGCTTTTGCACAACCAGATGGCAATCGGCCATCTTCAGCAGCGCCGGTAAGGCCTCGTAGGGCTGCAGCGGCAGGAAAGTGATGTTCTGCAGGCCACGTTCCTGGGCCATCTTTTGCAGCCGCGCTTTGCCACCCCCCTGGCCGACAATCACAAACTGCCAGGGCTGGTCGCGGAGCTGCTCAGCGGCATCAATAACGTTCTCAAGCCCCTGCTTCTCACCGATGTTGCCCGAATAGAGAATGATTTTTTTGGCTTCTGGCAGACCCAGCTGCTCGCGCAGGGCCGCCGCCTCAACAGCAGTCACATCGCGAAAACGGGCCACTTCCGACCAGTTTGGAAAGAAGATCACCTTCTCCGCTGCCACGCCCTTCTCCTGCGCTTTGTTCATCATCGAGCGGGAGATGGTCGAGACGTAATCGACGTTATGCAGGCTGCTGCGCTCGAAGGCGCTGGCCAGTTTCGCCACTTTGCCGCCCTTGCCTTTCCCGGCCATTCCCAGGCCCAGCATGGCGTCCACTTCGTAATCCTGAATGTGCAGCAGGGTGCGGGCGCCTGAGAGCTTGCCCAGCAGGCGCATACCTGGGGTGCAAAACAGGGTCGGCACCACGCCGATAATGCGATCCGGCTTCCAGCGACGTTGCGCCATCAGCGGGAAGAAACTGCTCAGGGCAAAGCTGCCCAGATGAATCAACCGCTTTAAGGTCGAGGGCTGCTTTGGCACGTAAAGCGGACAGCGCCAGACGGTCGCGGCCCCCTCTTCGCGGCGGTAGCGCCAGCTGGAATAGTGCTCGTCCACCTGCCACTCCGGGTAATAAGGTGGTGCGGTAATGACCCGCACCTCATGACCCTGGCGGGCCATCCACTCCACCATCTCGCCGGTGTACTTACCGATCCCGGTCAGCTCTGGCGAGTAGTTAATGCCGTATACGAGAATTTTCATAAACCCGGCACTCCGGCCTGCTTCAGAAAATAGGCCCGGCTGTTGTCATGGACGTTATCGCTGGCCAGCAGCGCGTCGGGCGTCAGCCAGCGATAGTCGTCATGCTGCGCATCAGGCAGATGCAGCTCTGCCTGATTGACCTTCAGGCGAAAACCGAGCACCACATAGTGGGTGGTGAAATCGGTGCCGGAAAAGTTGTCGTCATAGAAGTGCTGCCAGACCCCGTAGAACTGCCCTGCCGTCATCGGCAGACGGAGCCCCAGCTCCGCCTGCGTCAGACGCGCAAAGGCATTTTCCAGCGTCTCATCTTTCTGCACCCGCCCACCTGGCACGAACCAGTAGCCCTGTGCCGGACGATTGGTGCGCTGTCCGAGCAGGAACTCGCCACGCTCGTTCTCCACAATCAGATCGATGGAGATCAGCGGCGTGGAACGCACTACCGTGGCAAAATCTTCCTGACTTAAAAACATAATTACCCCCGGAAGCGGTGCTGATTTTCCAGGAACCACTGATAGGTGCTGGCCAGCCCCTGGGCCAGCGTCACCTCGTGGAACCAGCCCAGCTGGTGCAGACGGGTCACGTCCAGCAGCTTGCGCGGGGTGCCGTCGGGTTTAGTGGCATCGAAGGCCACGCGGCCCTTGTACCCCACCACCTCAGCGATGGTTTCAGCCAGTTCGCGGATAGTGCAGTCCACCCCGGTGCCAACGTTGATATGCGACAGCATCGGCTCGGTATTCTCCTGCCACACCTCGCGGGCCAGCTCCATCACATGAATGCTGGCGGCAGCCATATCATCCACGTGCAGGAATTCGCGCATCGGCGTGCCGCTGCCCCACACCACCACTTCCGGTGCGTTGCTGACGGTGGCTTCATGGAACCGGCGCAGCAGCGCCGGGATCACATGGGAGTTGCTCGGGTGGAAGTTATCGTTCGGGCCGTACAGGTTGGTCGGCATCACCGAACGATAGTCGCGGCCATACTGGCGGTTGTAGGACTCGCACAGCTTGATCCCGGCAATCTTGGCAATCGCGTAGGGCTCGTTGGTTGCCTCAAGCGTGCCCTGCAGCAGCTCGCTCTCGGCAATAGGCTGCTTCGCCATCTTCGGGTAGATACAGGATGAGCCGAGGAACAGCAGCTTGTTCACGTTGTGCAGGTGCGCCGCGTGAATGATGTTGCTCTCGATCATCATGTTCTCGTAGATGAAATCCGCCGGGTAGGTATTGTTGGCGACAATCCCACCCACTTTTGCCGCCGCCAGATAGACCTGGTCGATGCGCTGTTCAGCAAAGAAAGCCTCGACTGCTTGCGCATCCAGCAGGTTAAGCTCGTCACGGGTGCGCAGCACCAGCTCGACGTTGCCACGCTGCTCCAGCTGGCGAACAATCGCCGAACCCACCATCCCGCGATGTCCGGCAACAAAAATACGTTGTTTGGTCATTCTCAGGACTCCAGCGCGATGGCAACCTCGTAGCCGTGGGATTTAAGCAAGGAGTGTTTTTTCGCCGCTTCGAGATCTTTTGCCACCATCTCGGAGACCATCTCCTGCAGCGTGGTTTCTGGTTTCCAGCCCAGTTTTTCGTGCGCCTTGGTCGGGTCGCCCAGCAGGGTTTCTACCTCGGCAGGACGGAAGTAGCGCGGGTCAACTTCCACAATCACGTCGCCCGGCTGTACGCCCGGTGCGTCGTGGCCGGTGACGGAGACCACAATACCTTTCTCGTCCACGCCGGTGCCTTCGAAGCGCAGCTTGATGCCCAGCTGAGCAGCGGCCATCTCAACGAACTGACGCACGGAGTACTGCACGCCGGTGGCGATAACGAAGTCTTCCGGTTTTTCCTGCTGCAGCATCATCCACTGCATTTTTACGTAGTCTTTGGCATGGCCCCAGTCACGCAGGGAGTCCATATTGCCGAGGTGGAGCTTCTTCTCCAGGCCCTGGGCGATGTTGGCGATCGCGCGGGTGATCTTACGGGTCACGAAGGTCTCGCCACGGCGCGGAGACTCGTGGTTGAACAGGATGCCGTTGCAGGCGTACATGCCGTAGGATTCACGGTAGTTAACGGTGATCCAGTAGGCGTACATTTTTGCCACTGCATACGGGGAGCGCGGGTAGAACGGCGTCGTCTCTTTCTGTGGGATCTCCTGCACCAGGCCGTAGAGCTCGGAGGTGGAGGCCTGATAGAAACGGGTTTTCTTCTCAAGACCGAGGAAACGAATCGCTTCCAGCAGACGCAGGGTGCCGATGGCATCCACGTCAGCGGTATATTCCGGGGATTCGAAGGAGACGGCCACGTGGCTCATCGCGCCCAGGTTATAGACTTCATCCGGCTGGACTTCCTGCAGAATACGGGTCAGGTTGGAGGTATCGGTCAGATCGCCGTAGTGCAGATGGAATTTCGGGTTCGCCGCGTGCGGATCCTGATAGATATGATCCACGCGCTCGGTGTTAAAAGAGGAGGCACGACGTTTGATTCCGTGCACTTCATAGCCTTTTTCCAGCAGGAGTTCCGCCAGATAAGAACCATCCTGTCCGGTTACGCCGGTGATGAGAGCGACTTTAGACATGTTTATTTTCTCCAGACTTATCAGAAGTTATTCAGTTTCAACGCGTTCGCGTATCACCACTGCGGGATTGCCACGGCAAAGTTTGTTTGCCGGTAGCGACTTAAAAACACTGCTGCGCGCACCAATAACGGTGCCATTGCCAATGGAGACGCCGGGGGCGACAAATACGTCGGTCGCCAGCCAGCATTTCTCGCCAATGGTGATTGGCTGCGCGTTAATATCAAAATGTTGACTCATATAATCGTGGCTGCCGGTACAGAGGTAGCATTTCTGAGATACCACTGCATTCGCGCCAATCGAAATTTCACCCAGCGTATATAACACCGCGCCGTCACCAACCCAGGCGTTATCCCCAAGGGTTAATTTCCATGGGTAAGTAATTTTTACCGACGGGCGAATCACTACGTTTTTTCCGATTTTTGCACCGAAGCTGCGTAATAAAAATGCGCGCCAGCGATACATAATTTGTGGGGACCAGGCAAATAATGTCGCCTGTACCGCCCACCATAACTGCACTTTAATCCCCCCTGCGCCACGGAATCCTTTTGGCACAGAGAAGCCGCTTAATTCCTGCATACTTTTTCCTTATATTCAGACTTTGTTATATAAGGCTTTGGTTTTACCCGTGGTTTTAAGGCGCAATAAATAAGATAATTCCGCCCATACGCCCGGCACGCGTAATATGTCGCGCTGCACCTTGCGGGCATCCTGGCATAATTCCAGATTATTCGACGTTGACACGCCGCCCATCGAAAATTCAGAAACCAGACCTGGCAGACGTTTAAAAGGATATCCGGCTTTATACAGCCGAGCGGCCAGTGCGTAATCCGATGAAACGCGGTACTGCAGATCGTACGGGTACGTTTTTAACCCGCTCAGCGGGAAGAAAATCGCCTGATGGCTGGCCGGCAGGCTGTGATAAATATACCAGCCCGGTTTCGCCGTACGGCGTACTTTATTTCCATCACCGAAATCAAGTAACGCATCGCCCATGTACATGGCGTTATCCTGGACTCGAACGAGTTGACGGACAAACTGCGCTACGTCGTCATGAAAAATATCGCCAGAATTAAGGAAGATGGCATAGCGCCCCTGCGCCATGTCGATACCTTTATTCATGGCATCGTAGATACCACGATCTTTCTCGCTGATGTAGCGTAAGTTATACTCACCATTCAGTTTTTCGAGGAATTCTGCGGTGCCGTCGTTCGAACCACCATCCACCACAATCCATTCAAAGTTGAGGCTGGGATCGCCTGCCAGATTACGCAGCGACCGCCAGGTTTTTACCACGCCCTCGTAGTTACGAAAGGCGACAGTAATAACGCTTAGTAACATAAACCACCTCGTTATGAATGCGTAATATTAAGCGCCTTGCGCAAAATAAACGGGCATACAATCAAAAATGCATACTCTGGGCTAAATATTGACCCGGTAAAAAACAGCGATACTGGCGTAAAGAGGTAAAGCTGTACGCGAAAATTCTGATTATCACCAAAGGCGCTGATCATCATTTTGAAAACTTTAAACAGATACCACGCCGTTAATAATACTGCGAACCATGAAAAATAAATAATCAGCAGATACAAGCCATTGTCTATTGTTTTTCCGACGTCCGCACCGTTAAAGATTCCGAATGATGCGACATATTCATAAAGTGAGCCAAATCTGACTATACCGTCAATATGGGTTAAAGAGTACCCCACCATCACCAGCGGACCGATAATACGATAATAAGATGATGACCCTTCGGTGCCCAAATCACCCAGACGCTCGGAAATATACGGGAAGGCAAATACCACCCCGACTAAAAAGACGGACAATGAAATGATCGCTAAAGGTAACTTTTTCCTGATCGCCTCTTTATTCAGATACTGGAACGCCCACTCCAGAAGGTAAAACAGAATAAACGTCATAACCCCAGAGAACGATCCTGACAGAACGATTCCTGTAAGAATCATAGCATCGCTCTTGGGCGTTTTGATACCAAACTGTTTGATGCTGAGCCAAATTGAGATTAACGCCAGAGCGAAGAATGCCGGTTCAAAATAGAGCGCTGTGGTACGTTTGCCGCCAAATTTAATGAAATTCAGTACATAGCTATTACTGTAAATAAGATATTTCGAAATTATTTCCATCAGGCTACTGCCACCGGTCAGAATAATTTGCGCCATCTCCAGTGCGGCGAGGGTGACAATGATTCCAATGACCAGATAAAAGAACCTGAGGATCTTCCGATAATTGTGCGGCGAGACGGTTTTAAAGCGGATACTCCACACCATGCCGATAATGATGACGATATAGACAAACAGCATGGTGGAAGTAACATATTTACTGGCATCCAGCGACTGACCAAAAATGTAGTTGAAGGCCGTCAGCCCCGCCCCCAGCCCCAGCGCTATCATCAGCTTTTTCACGCTGATTTTGTCGACAAACAGCAACAGCAGCAGCGGTAAAAAGGTCACGATAGTGATGGGGAAGCTCTCTCCCAGCTGGGCAATCTTGACGTTGACCAGCAGGTAGATGAGCGGCAGCAGCAGATAGCTACAGATTCTGATAGAACGAGACATACTCCTCCAGCATCTGTTGTCCACTGTAGGCCTGGCGGCTGCGGGTGCGGAATGCCTCAAGGGAGGTGCCAAATACCGCCTGGGCGATATCCGCTTTCGCCAGCTGCACCAGAGGCAGCACTTCCTCTTCGCTGAAGGTTTTGCCCCCCGATTTTTCCAGTACTTCCCGCGCGGCGTCGCTGTGGGTGGCGATCACCGGTACTCCGATGGAGAGCGCTTCGCACAGGATCAGCGGGTAGTTATCCACCCTGGAGCTGAACACCAGCGCATCCATCCCGTTCAGGGCGTTCATCAGTTTGCGTTTGTCGGTTTCGAAGCCGTGGTTCACCACGTTCGGCCCTTCAAACGGCGAGAATTTGCCGAAGGTGTGCAGCTCGATCTTGTCGCCAAGCGCCATCATATCCCGCACCAGCTGCTGGTTGGTTTTGCCGTCGTAGCGCAGATCGTGAGCGACGACGGCAATTTTCGGCTTGCCGGCGGTAACGGCGACCGGGGTCAGCTCTGCCAGAATCGCCTCTGTCGCCACGTCGATACCGTTATTGATGATCCGGCAGCGCCCTGCCCCGTACAGGCTGTTAAAGGCATCGGCCACGTGCTGGCTGGGAGAGATAAACTGACAGCCCAGCGCCAGCATGTCACGGAACAGCTGACGCTTGCCATCTACCAGCTTATGGGCGCGATCCACCTTCACCGGCGGATAGTTGCTGAGCGTCGGGCACTTCTGGCAGTTCGTTTTCCAGCCTTCGCAGCCGTCGGTAAAGGCGCAACGGCCAGTGACGCTCCAGTGATCGTGCAGGGTCCAGACGAACGTGGTGTCGGGTTTGTGCGCCTGCACCTTCTGGCAAAACGCCACGACCTCTTCCAGTTTCAGCCAGTAGCTGTGCAGGACGTGAAAATGGAGCACTACCGGGTCCGGCGTGCGGGTAACGGTGCGATAGAGGCGGTTAAGATTGCCAAAGAGATCGCGGTTAAACAGACGGAACAGGGCAATATTGGCCACCGAGGTCAGGCGCGGGGTATGTTTCACCACCTGCGGATAGCGATCGTGGCTGACGCTTTTTTTACCGCCCTTGCCGTAGCCGTAGATAAAGCGCGACTGAAGTCCTTTTTGCAGCGCGCGCTGGTGCAGATCCAGCGCCACTCCCGCCGCCCCGCCCTCGGCGAGACGGACATTAAATTGCAGAATGTTCATTTGATCACCTTCACGCGGGCCTTCTCGCCCACCACCAGCGCGTTGTCGGGGATGCTGTCCAGCACTACGCTTCCTGCCCCCACGGTGACGTTATTACCGACGGTGATATCACCGATCATCACCACGTTGGCACCCAGCTCAACGTTATTGCCGATGACCGGACAGGCCAGGCTGTCCGGGCCGCGGTTACCGAGGGTCACCCCGTGGCGGATGGTAAAATCATCCCCGGCGACCACGAATTTATTGATCACCACGGCATAGCCGTGGTGAATGGTGAAGCGGCGGCCGATGGTGGCCGCAGCCTGGATTTCGTAGCCGAAAATGCACTCGGTGATGAGGCGGTAAAGCACCAGAACCGGCGCCGCCCAGAGATTGTTAAGGACGTTTTTTTTGCGCCACACCGAGCAAAAATGGGCCACCCGATAGGCCAGCACCATGCAGCAGGGGCGCAAGCTCCAGCTGTTTGCGCGACAATCTTCCAGCACCATTATTTCCCCCGCAGTCCGTCGGCCAGACGCTTACCGTTACGAACCGAAATCAGCGTCAACAGGGTGCGCCAGTTCATCCGCTTATTGCGGATCTGATACAGCGTAAAGAGCTGATACTTGCGGCTGGCGCGGTCGAACTTATCCCGGTGCTTGCGGTAGAAGTGGAAGTAGCCGGAAAACTTCTTCGGCGACGAGGTGATCTGCATTTCACCATGATTGATGTGCAGGATCTGAGTGGCTTCTTCTACCTTCCACGGCTCGCCATACTCCACCACCATCCGCAGGAAGATGTCGTAATCCTGGGCGGCGGCCAGTGACGTATCGAACAGGCACTCCTTGAAGCGCCACGCCCAGGTAAAGACCTGATTGCCGATAATGTTGCGCTTGTAGAACAGGCGGCGGGAGTACGGCGATTTTGGGTACAACGGCAGGCTGGCGGGCTGAGAGTAGACCTCCCCCTCGCAAACATAGTCGTTGGCGTACAAAAAGGCGTGGGTAACCAGGTGATGCTGATGCGCCAGGAAGGTAGACAGCCGGTTTGGCGTCCACTCGTCGTCATCGTCAATACCGGTCAGATACTGGCCAGAGGCCTGCAAAATAGCCTGATTGCGGACCGCGCAGGCGCCGGAGTTAATGGCGTTATGGGTGTAGATCACCCGCGGGTCGTCCAGGTCAGCGACAAACTTCTGGAGCTGCTCGTACGAGGAGGAGCAGTCATCGACGATGATCAATTCCCAGTGGTCATAATCCTGGCGTAATACCGATTTTATCGCACGGATCGCCAGCTGCTGACGGTTCCATGTCGGCATATAAATGGAAATCAAAGGACGTGGTGTCATGGTGTTCCCCGAATGGCTCATTACTTGCTGTCCGACTTATATTCGTACTCGTAATACCCGTAATCTTGATACCCGGTGGCGCGGCGGAAGATGGAGTTGAGGATCACCCCTTTCACCGCAATGCCGTTCTGTTCGAAGCGGCTGAGGCTGGTTTCGACCTCTTTCAGGGTGTTCACCGCGTAGCGCGCCACCATCAGCGTGGTGCCCGCATGGCGACCGACAATTGCCGCATCCGTTACCGCGAGGATTGGCGGGGTGTCGATCAGCACCAGGTCATAGTTTTCACTGGCCCACTTCACCAGCTGGGTAAAGCGTTCGCTCATCAGCAGTTCCGATGGGTTCGGCGGCACCTGTCCGCGCGTGACCAGGTCAAAGTTAGGGATGGAGGTCGGCTTCGCGCACTGGCTGATATCGCCCTTGCCCAGCAGGATGTCCGACAGACCGTTTACGTTGTTCGTGCCGAGCAGCTCGTGGGTATAGCCCTTACGCATATCGCAGTCGATCAGCAGCACGCGCTTGTTAGTCTGGCTGACTACCGCCGCCAGGTTGGCGCAGACAAAGGTCTTGCCGATGGAGGGGCTGACCCCGCTGAGCATCAATACGTTGTTGCTGGCCTGCATCATGGCGAAGTGCAGACTGGTGCGCAGGCTGCGGATAGCCTCGATAGCCAGATCCGTCGGATTGCCGACTGCCAGCAGCTGGCTCTGCTTGTAACGTTTGATGCCATTGGACGTTTTGACGCTGTCACGCGATTTCTGCCACTCCGACAGCGGGATGCTGGCGTAGACGTTGATGCCGTGCTCCTCCAGAACCTGCGGGCTTTCGATCCCACGGTTAAACAGGGAGCGCAGCAGTACGCCGACGATGGAGAGCATCAGACCGAGAATAATGCTGCCGAGAATAATCAGCGCCTTCTTCGGCTTCAGCACGCCCGGCTGGGTGATGGCCGGGTCGACAATACGCACATCGCCAACGGTGCTAGCCTCGGTGATCTTCAGCTCCTGCTGTTTGTTCAGCAGCTGCATATAGACCTGCTGGCCAGACTCCACGTCGCGGGTCAGACGCAGGATCTCCTGCTGAGTCTTTGGCATCGCGGTGACGCGGTTATTGAGTTTGGCTTTTTCCTCTTCCAGCGTCTGGCGTTTTTCCAGCAGCGTACGGTAGGCCGGATGGCGTTTGGTGTAGAGTTTGGAAATTTCCGCCTCTTTAAAGGTCAGCTCGTTGATCTGGGCGTCGATATTGACCATCGAATCCAGCACCGACTTCGCTTCGAGCGGCAGGTCGACGGAGTCTTTATCCTGACGGAAAGCGTTGAGCTTGTTCTCGGCCTGATCCAGATGGGCGCGCACTTCCGGGAGCTGTTTCGCGAGGAAGTCGAGGCTTTTTGACGCCTCTTCCGACTTACGCTTCACGTTCTGCGCCTGGTAGTTGCGGGTAATGCTGTTGAGAATGTCGCGGATCTTGTCCTTATCCTCGCCGGTAAAGGTCAGTCTCAGCACCCCGGTATCCTTTCCGGTTTCGGTGACCGACAGGTTGCCCTGCAGATTATTGATCATCCCGAGCATTGAGAATTTGCTGACGGTGAACTCGCTGCCGCTCTGGGCATGGATGTCGCTGACCATCATGCTGACGCCATCTTTATTCAGCATCTCCCCCACCTTGCCGCGGGCGCTAAACCCGGCGTCGCTGGTAAGCTGATACTGATCTTTCCCCAGCACTTCAAGGGTAAACTCCTGGCTGGCGCCCCCGGCAGGAAGCTGGAAGGTGGTCACTTTAACCGTATCATTCTGACGGCCCATCAACCGGTCCCAGCCCGCACCAAACACCGGGAAGGTGTTTTTAGTAACGCCGATGTCGAGATCCAGATCGTCCACGGTTTTTCCCAGCACCAGGCGGGACTGGATCAGCTCAATTTCCGCCTGTGAGGCGGGCGGCTTGTTTGCCAGCGCCGAACCAATGTCCTGCACCAGCGAATTGCCGGTGTTTTGCTCTATTTGTACCAGCGCGTCGGCGCTGTAGATCGGGGTGGCAAAAAAGGTGTAAATCACCGCCGCAACGGCAAAGAGCGCGGTGATGCCAATCACCCACCAGCGCGCCTCGACCACGGTTCCGATCAGACGACCAATATCAATTTCATCACTGCCCGCACTCGGGGCGGCAGAAGGTTTTACGTTTGCTGTCATTATTATCCCTGCTGAACGTTCAGTGCCTCTGCCCACTGGCGGGCAGACTGGTCGAGTAAGGTGTAAACCGCCTCAAACGCTTCATGGCTTTTGCGGTACGGGTCGGGGATCTCACGCTCGTTGTCCCAGTGACCAAACAGCATCACTTTGCCGCGCATCTCCGGTGCGATATCGCACAGGGCATGAATGTGGCGTTTCTCCATCGCGAGGATCAGGTCGTAGTCCCGGCACAGGCTGGCCGTCACCTGACGGGCGCAATGCCCGTCGAGTGAAAGCTGATGCTCTGCCGCAACCTGACTTGCACGCTCATCGGCCCCTTTGCCCACCAGCGCACCCAACCCGGCTGACGCCACGGTGAGCTGCGGTTGGTACTGCTTAAGTAGCCGCTCAGCGGTAGGGGAACGGCAGATATTCCCCACACAAACCACCAGAATTTTGTTAAACATCGTTATCACCAGTTGTGGTACTGATGTACCGTGTCGGTCATGGTATGGATATTGTTGATGGTCGGCATCAGCTGGTTCATCACACGGTTCCAGCGCGTTATCGGCGCGGTGGTGACATAGACCACGTCATACGGCTGGAGGCGGAAGCCGGTCGCCATCACCAGTGAGGTGGCATCAGACATATCCAGCTGGTAGACGTTGGCAATCTTGCCCTTCGCATTGTTTCCTGTAATCGGACGGATCACGAAGATACCGCTGGCGTCGGAGGTGCTCATATCCAGCCCTTCCGCGTTGCCCAGCGCTTCGGTCAGGGTCATACCGCTCAGGTCCATCTTGAGGGTGCTCTGTTTCTTCACTTCACCCATCACGAACACTTTCAGGTCGTCATTGCGCGGCACGAACAGGATGTCGCCCGGATAGAGCAGACGGTTCTGGCTCAGATCGCCGTTCTGCATCAGCGCCTGCAGGGAGATACGCTCCTCTTTGCCTTTATGGGTCAGCACCACATTGCGCCAGTCGGCGCCATCAGTGAGCCCGCCCGCGGAGTTGATGGCGTCAAGCACCGTCAGCGGCACGTTGGTGATCGGCTGTTGGCCGGATTTATTCACCTGGCCGGAGACATAGACTTTCTGCGAACGGAATGCGGCGATATTAACGTCCACCTGCGGGTCAGCGATGTACTGCGCTAAACGGCCGGTAATATCACTACGGATCTGTGCGAGCGTTTTGCCCGCCACGCGAAGTTTGCCGACATAGGGATAGAACATGGTGCCATCTGCCTGAACCCAGTTACCGGTATCGCTGGAGCTACGATACTGCCCCGCCGGGGTGGTCAGCTCCGGGTGATCCCAGACGGTGACGTTAATCACGTCCCCGGGCCCGACGCGGTACTGGTAGTTGGCGATCTCCTGGTCGAGATCGACATTCGGCCGTGCGACAATCGGGCGAGGGCGTAATTGTTCAACCAGCTGCGGGGTCATGGGATAAACGTTAACCATGCGGTTGATGTCAAAATCAGCATCCTGCTGTTTAATCACATCCTTACCGGAAGTTGAGATATTGCTGCCGGGGAAGATCGTACAACCACTCATCAAGGTCACAGAGACCAATAATGGCATCAATTTCATTTTGGATTTCATCATTGATTATTTATCACTATGGCAGAGTTATTATCCTGTGCATTTAAATAAGTGCGAAGGCGTATTACTTTTAGCATGCAGTCATTAAAAGAGAAATATAACTGGCATCAGTCCTAAAAGAAGCTTATTCGCTCTCAGGCTATTGACAGAATAATCGAGGCTGATTAACACGCTTTCAGGCACGCTACCGCCCTTGGCTTTCAGTTACCAATCTACTGTTTAAACAGCTAGTTAGGGGCAAGCACCCTCTTTGACAGGGTTTAATGAGAATATATAACGGGCAGGATTAATCCGAACACGATATACATTTTTCAGGTCATTAAACCGACACAGAAATAGCACCAAAAACGACCGCTATTTGATGCTGAAAGAATTGTTGCAGCTATCTGAAAAGCAGGCAAGGAATCATCAACGAAGGCGTGTCTTTTAAGAATAATATTAACGGTCGCATTTCCGTGTTTTTAGGAATAGCTTTATATTGACATTATTAAATAACACCATTCACCCTGCGATATTTCTTATTTTTATTGATTCGGAATTATTCCGATATTAACGCACAGAATGCAGGGTTTATTACCGGCCAGATAAGGAAAATCTATGCAGATAAATGCCAGGCCGGCATTGCATTTTTCTGGCGCAGTATCCATGATCGAAATGTGACAATTGTCATATAACGAAAGGTATTACGCTCACTATGGAATGGATAGCAGATCCATCAATATGGGCCGGTCTGGTCACCCTGGTGGTGCTGGAACTTGTGCTCGGTATCGATAACCTGGTCTTTATCGCCATTCTCGCCGAAAAACTGCCCCCTGCTCAGCGCGACCGCGCCCGCATCACCGGTCTGTTAATGGCGATGGTCATGCGCCTGCTGCTGTTGGCCTCTATCTCCTGGCTGGTGACCCTCACCCGCCCGCTGTTTACCGTCCACGGCTTTGGCTTCAGCGCCCGCGATCTGATCATGCTGTTTGGGGGATTTTTCCTGATCTTCAAAGCCACTGTCGAACTCAACGAAAGGCTGGAAGGCAAGGACAGCGAGAACCCCACCCAACGCCGTGGGGCGAAGTTCTGGGCGGTGGTGGCGCAAATCGTGGTGCTGGACGCCGTCTTCTCGCTGGATTCAGTCATCACCGCCGTGGGGATGGTCGATCATCTGCCCGTCATGATGGCCGCCGTCATTATTGCCATTGCGCTGATGGTGATGGCCAGCAAGGCGCTGACGCGCTTCGTTAACGACCACCCGACCATTGTCATTCTCTGCCTGAGCTTCCTGCTGATGATTGGCTTTAGTCTCGTGGCGGACGGTTTTGGTTTCCATATTCCGAAGGGGTATCTCTACGCCGCGATCGGCTTCTCGGTGATAATCGAGGCGCTGAACCAGCTGGCGATTTTCAACCGCCGTCGCTTTCTCTCCGCCAATCAGACGCTGCGCCAGCGCACCGCCGAGACGGTGATTCGTCTGCTGAGCGGTAAAAAGGAGGATGCCGAGCTGGATGCGCAGTCCGCCTCCCTGCTGGCCGACCATGACAACAGCCCGATCTTCGCTCCTCAGGAGCGGCGGATGATTGAGCGGGTGCTCCACCTGAACCAGCGCTCCGTCAGCAGCATCATGACCTCGCGCCATGATATCGAGCATATCGACCTCAATGCCCCGGAGGCGACCATCCGTGCGCTGCTGGATAAAAACCAGCACACCCGCATTGTGGTCACCGGTAGCGACCGGGAAGAGGAGCTGCTGGGGGTGGTTCATGTGATTGATCTGCTCAATCAGCAACTGCGCGGCGAGCCGTTAAACCTGCGGGTGCTGATCCGTCAGCCGCTGGTCTTCCCGGAGGTGCTGCCGCTGCTGCAGGCCCTGGAGCAGTTCCGCAACGCGCGCACCCACTTTGCTTTTGTGGTGGATGAGTTTGGTTCCGTGGAGGGGATTGTCACCCTTAGCGACGTGATGGAGACCATCGCGGGTAACCTGCCAAACGAAGTGGAAGAGATCGACGCCCGGCATGATATCCAGAAGAACGCCGACGGAAGCTGGACCGCGAACGGCCATATGCCGCTGGAAGATCTGGTGCAGTATGTGCCGTTGCCGCTGGATGATAAGCGCGAATATCACACCATCGCCGGGCTGCTGATGGAGAACCTGCAGCGAATCCCCCAGCCTGGGGAAGAGGTGCAGGTGGGCGATTACGCGCTGAAAACGCTGGAGGTGGAGAACCACCGGGTGCAGAAGGTACAACTAATCCCGCTGATCACGGAGGATGATGTGGATTACGAGGTGTGATGCGGTTCCCCTCACCCTCTCGGGTGAGGGGAGATAGCGCTACTGAAGCTTATCCAGCAACTTCTTCACATCTTTCCCGTTCTTCGACTCTTTATTCTTCTCCGCCCAGTCGCTCAGACGACGTTTCGCTTCATCCTGGAGATGCTTACGCAGCAGCTGATCCACCTGCAGGGCGTAGTTCAGCGCCTGCCATTTGCCGTAGACATTCAGCGGGATCGGCGTCGTTTTCAGGAAATCGACCAGCTTACCTTCGCCAAGCCAGCCCTCCAGCACCCGAACTTTGAAGCGGGTGTCGGCGGTCTCCTTAACCAGATCCAGCGTGCCGTTGCCTTCGAGCATCAACATTGGTGATTCGCCCTGCATCCCCTCCAGCGTCACCTGCCCCTTATTAAGGGTCAGATCGGTGACAAAGCTGTCCAGACGGGTCGCATTGTCAAAGTTGTCTTTGACCTTCACGTTACTGCTGCGCTCCACCGCCTGCTGCACCAGCTGCTGGAAGTTAAGCCCTTCCATGCGGGTATTGTGCATTTCCAGATGCGCCTTACCCTGCCAGTTGTGGCGGAAGGCTTCCGCGTCAATCTTGCTGCCGGAGAAGTCCCCGGCCAGGTTCAGGCTGCCGGTCAGCGCAATCGGATAATTGAAGGCCTTCAGGATGGTGCCGATCTCAATGTTATCGAGACGCGGCTGGAAGGTGGTCTGGGCGGTGGCTTTACGCACGTCGAGCGTACCGGGCAAGGAGAGCTGCCCTTCCCCCAATTTACCGCTCAGTTCCGCAATGGTCAGAAGCCCGTTCTCGTTGCTCATCTGGCTGCTGACCTGGGTGAAGTCCATCCCACGCCAGCGTACGCTGTTGGCTTTGAGCTGGATATCGGCACTGAAGCCACGCAGACCGTTGTAATCAGGCTGGTCCAGACTGGAGGCGATAACCGGGCGCTGGGCTCTGGCCTGATTTTGCCCCTGCTGTACCGCCTGATTGTTTGCCGCTGCGGTCGCCTGCGCCGGGAGCAGATTTTCCAGATTAAGCCTGTCGAACTGCAGATTCATGTTCCACTGCGGGTCGGTACCCAGGATCACGCTGGCCTGTCCGGTGAGGGCACTGTCATTAGCCTGCAAATTGAGTTGATTGAGCGCGAGCTGTTTCTGCTCCTCGCGCCACTGAACCTGTAAGGTGCCCTGCCCGCTGATGCCCTGCGCCGGCAGATCGACGCCGGTCAGTTGCCAGGTGAGCTGCTCAATGTCGGCGCTCAGCAGATGCGGATAGTCAGAGGCGTTGACGTTAGCGCTAAATGCGAGGTTCAGATCGCGCTGATTGCGGTTCACGCGGGCGCTAAAATCGATTTTGCCTTTGTGGTGTTCATCCTGTTCCATCTGCAGGTTGAGATTGCGAACCGTGACCTGCTCGTCCCCCTCGTGCTGGAACACCAGCAGGCTGTCAGCCACCTTCAGACGGCCAATATCGAATGACCAGCCGGTATCCTCGGCTTTATCCGGCAGCGTGTTTTCACGCGGGGCCACCGGCGCATCGGCATTACGTACCGCTTCAGACTGCGGGGTCAGCTGGATCACCGCCCCTTTGAGCATCACCTCATTGACCTGCAACTGATGCGACAGCAGCGGCATTAACGCCACGTCAAGGCGCATATTGTCGGCAGTCACCATCGGCACCGACGCCCCCGGCGCGGTGAGGGACATGCGTCCGGAAAGGATGCTAAGCTGCGGCCAGACGTGCCAGCGCAGCGGGCCATCCAGCTTCAGGACATAGCCGCTGCGCGCCTCCACCTGACGCACCATGTAGGTGCGAAAGTCATTGGGATTGACCAACAGAACCAACGCTGACAGGCCTGCAATCAGCACCACCAGCAAAATCATCAGCGTTGTCAGAACTCTTCTCATGGCTTCCTCAATGGACCGGATTTAAGCTCAATCTTTATCAATACGACTGGCGACAGCACCCTGCTGATCGCGATATTTAGCATCCTGGCGGCGGTTGTACGGACGTGCCGCCGGGCCGGTTAACGGCTCGAAACTCAACGCGCCAATCATCATGCCCGGACGCAGCGCCAGGGGCAGTTTACCGGCGTTGAAGAACTCCAGCACGATACGCCCTGACCAGCCCGGATCGATACGGTGCGCAGTCACGTGTACCATCAGCCCCAGACGCGCCAGCGACGAACGTCCGTCGAGCCAGCCAACCAGATCCGCAGGCAGGGTGATGGATTCAAAGGTGACGGCCAGCGCCAGTTCACCCGGATGTAAATAGAACGCCTCGCCGTCGTCCAGCACGATTTCGTCGCTCATCACCCGATCGAGTGCGGCGCTGACTTCATCTTTCGGCCCACTGAGGTCGATAAAGGGCGCGGTATGGCCGCTAAAGGTACGAAACTTATTCCCCAGACGGACATCGACAGTCACGCCGTTAATGCGCTCGACCGGCGGGCGGGGGGTAATGCTCAGACGTCCTTCGTCCAGCCAGGCTTCAATATCTCGGTCACAAAGACGCATCACTTTCTCCTTTCGTGCAGCGCGCCCTCAGGCCACCAGAGCCGGAGGGCGAACCCGGTTATCTTTGAACGGTACACAATTCGCGCGTGTTATTCAAAAAACTGGCTGATTTTCGCTTTCAGAATATCAATAGCGATGCGGTTTTTACCCCCGCGCGGCACGATGATATCGGCGTACTGTTTGGACGGTTCAATAAACTGCAGGAACATTGGGCGGACCGTTTTCTGGTATTGCGCCATCACCGAATCCATTGAGCGGCCGCGTTCGTTCACGTCGCGTTTGATGCGGCGCATCAGGCAGATATCCAGCGGGGTGTCGACAAAAATCGAGAAGTTCATGGATTCGCGCAGACGGGCGTCGGTGAGCAGCAGGATCCCTTCGAGGATAATGACCTTTTTCGGCGCAATGCGCACGGTTTCCTGCAGACGGGTGTGTTC
This sequence comes from Leclercia sp. LSNIH1, assembly GCF_002902985.1. Classification (NCBI taxonomy): domain Bacteria; kingdom Pseudomonadati; phylum Pseudomonadota; class Gammaproteobacteria; order Enterobacterales; family Enterobacteriaceae; genus Leclercia; species Leclercia sp. LSNIH1. The sequence goes on from NZ_CP026167.1 coordinate 4,017,820, forward strand.
AACATAGCTATAGACGGGCAGCTCAATGGCAGTGCCGTTCTTCAGGGCCTGAAGATGCTGGAATAACAAGCTGTGGTCCATCGCGCTGGGATGGTCATAGTTGGTCTTGACACGCTCTTCCATCGACAGATGGCTTTGATCTTTGTAATAGCTGTCTTCTGGAATAACGCCGATGTGCTCATCACCGACCTGTTCACGTAATTCACGGTAAAGCGTACTGGCAATGAGACTTTTACCTGAAGCCGATGCGCCGGCGATGCCTATAATGACGCACTGATGAGACTTATCAGTCATAAATTTTGCGACCTGAGTAACCTGGATGTAAGGAAGGACGACGCCTGAGCGTCAAACGCGGCAATTATAGGGATTTCATCGGCCTGATACCAGCCGAATAGAAATGTTATGCGAGACACGTTCAAAGTCCGTGCAGATTACTCCTGATACAAATTTTTTCGGCTACTTTTCCAGCGCCAAAGATGAATTTTTTGCAGGATAAGTATTTAATAATGCTGTGATGTCAATTTATGAGCGCATACCATATAAATTGTAAATTGTTTGTACTAGCATGATCAAAATTAAAAAATGAACTCGTCTGGAGAAGACTCCTGGCGGCATGGTGTCTTCGGATAGAGCGGTAATGAATAAAAAATACCAGCGCGTTTTGGTCACTACGCCACATCCTTTACTACGGCTTGTCAGTCTTGGACTGGTTACCTTTATATTCACACTTTTCTCGCTCGAATTAACGCGTTTAGGCACTTTTTTAGCACCTTTATGGTTCCCGACCTCAATTATGATGGTGGCGTTTTACCGCCACGCCGGAAAGATGTGGCCCGGGATCGCCCTCGCCTGTAGCGTCGGGAATATCTTCGCCACCTGGCTTATCTTCTCCTGGGACACCGTCAACCTGTGGTACACGGGCATCAACGTTGTGGAGGCCTTTGCCGGTGCTTTACTGCTGCGCAAACTGCTCCCCGCCTACAACCCCTTACAGAATCTCGGAGACTGGATCCGTCTGGCGATCGGCAGCGCGCTTATCCCGCCCCTGCTGGGCGGCGTACTGGTCTGGCTGCTGGTCCCAAGCGACGAGCCGCTGCGCAGCTTTATGGTCTGGGTGCTGTCAGAATCTGTCGGCTCGCTGGCGCTGGTGCCATTAGGCCTGCTGTTTAAGCCGCACTATCTGCTGCGCCATCGCAACCCGCGCCTGCTGTTTGAAACCCTGCTGACCATGGCAGTGACGCTGCTTCTGAGCTGGATCGCTCTGCATTTTTTGCCCTGGCCCTTTACGGCCATCATTGTTCTGCTGATGTGGAGCGCCGTGCGTCTGCCGCGTCTTGAAGCCTTCCTGGTCTTCCTGGTGACGGTAATGATGGTGTCGTTGATGATTGCCAAAAATCCGGTTCCGCTGACCACGCAAAATTTTGGCGCGATGACCAACGCCCCATGGTTGCCCTTTCTGATGATGCTGCTGCCCGCCAACGTAATGACGATGGTGATGTACGCATTTCGCGCCGAGCGTAAGCACATTACCGAGAGCGAAGAGCGTTTTCGCAATGCGATGGAGTATTCCGTTATCGGTATGGCGCTGGTCAGCACCGACGGGCAGTGGCTGCAGGCGAACAAAGCGCTGTGTCAGTTCCTCGGCTACTCCCAGTCCGAGCTGCGTTCCCTTAGCTTCCAGCAACTTACCTGGCCGGAAGATTTAGAGAGCGATCTGGAGCAACTGGATCAACTGCTGCAAGGCAAAATCAACAGTTACTCGCTGGAAAAGCGTTACTACACCCGTAGCGGCGAGGTGGTCTGGGCTCTGCTCGCGGTCTCCCTGGTACGTCACGTCGATGGTACCCCGCTCTACTTTATTGCCCAGATTGAAGATATTAACGACCTCAAGCATACCGAGTGGGTGAACAAGCGACTGATGGAACGTATTACGCTTGCCAACGAGGCTGGCGGAATTGGTATCTGGGAGTGGGACGTCAAACCCAACGTTATCAGCTGGGATAAGCGCATGTTCGAGCTGTATGAAGTGCCTGCCCATGTTAAACCCACCTGGCAGCTCTGGCATGAGTGCATGCTGCCGGAAGATCGTGCCATGGCGGAACAGGTGGTACGGGATTCGCTGGCGGCCCGCGTTCCGTTCAAGCTGGAGTTCCGTATCCGGGTGAAAGACGGTATCCGCCATATTCGCGCCCTGGCGAACCGGGTGCTGAATAAGCAGGGTGAAGTGGAACGCCTGCTTGGTATCAATATGGATATGACCGAGGTGAAAGAGCTGAACGAGGCGCTGTTCCAGGAAAAAGAGCGCCTGCATATTACCCTCGACTCCATCGGCGAAGCGGTGCTCTGTACCGATATCAATATGAACGTCACCTTTATGAACCCGGTGGCGGAGAAGATGAGCGGCTGGCTGCAGGAAGAGGCGCTGTCGCAGCCGATCCTCTCGGTCCTGCATATCACCTTCGGCGATAACGGTCCGCTGATGGAGAACATCCACAGCGGAGATATGTCCCGTAGCGATATCGAACAGGATGTGGTGCTGCACAGCCGCAACGGCGGCAGCTACGATATTCACTACAGCATTACCCCGCTAAGCACCCTCGACGGGCAGAACATCGGCTCGGTGCTGGTTATTCAGGACGTTACCGAATCGCGTAAAATGCTGCGCGAGCTGAGCTATAACGCCTCTCATGATGCCCTTACCCACCTGGCGAACCGCGTCAGTTTTGAGGCTTCCCTTAAGCGGATGTTGCACACCGTGCAGGAGACGCGCCAGCGTCACGCGCTGGTGTTTATCGATCTGGACCGCTTTAAAGCCGTCAACGACACCGCAGGCCACGCGGCGGGGGATGCGCTGCTGCGGGAGCTCTCCTCCCTGATGCTGAGCATGCTGCGTTCTACCGATATGCTGGCCCGTCTGGGCGGGGATGAGTTTGGCCTGCTGCTGCCGGACTGCAACACCGAAAGCGCGCGCTATATTGCCGGTCGTATCATCGACGCCATCAATGGGTATCACTTTATGTGGGAGGGCCGCCTGCACCGCATCGGGGCCAGCGCCGGGATCACCCAGATCGACGAGCGCAATAACCAGGCCTCAGAGGTGATGTCCCAGGCCGATATCGCCTGCTACTCGTCGAAGAACAGTGGCCGTGGCGTGGTGACGGTGTATGAACCGCAACAGGAGCGAATGCTGAACGCGCCGGGCACCATCTCGCTGGACGAGCAGTGGCACATGATCAAAGACAATCATCTGCTGATGATTGCCCGCAGCGTCGCCTCGCCGCGTATCCCTGAAAGCAGCACCTTCTGGATGCTTGCCCTGCGCCTGTGGACCAACGACGGCGAGATGCTCGAAGAGCAGGCTTTCCGGGCGGGGCTGGCGGAGCCGGAGTTAATCCACGCCCTGGACAGACGTATTTTGCAGGAGTTTTTCCGCAACTTCGCCACCCCATTGACCAACAAAGGCACCGGGGTCGCCCTGCCGCTCTCCATGGCCGGTCTTGCCAGCGCCACGCTGGTGGATGAACTGCTGGAGATGCTGCGCGCCTGTCCGCTGCAGCCGCGACTGCTGCATCTGATCGTTAACGTCAGCGTCCTGACGCAGGAGGATGACAATACCCACCACAATCTGCAGAAGCTGCGTGAAGCCGGATGCCGTATCATCCTGAGCCATGTGGGCCGCGATATGGAGGTGTTCAACCACCTGAGCGCGCAGATGGCCGATTATCTGCTCCTCGATCCCGAGCTGGTGGCGAACGTTCATGGAAATCTGATGGATGAGATGCTGGTGACCATTATCCAGGGCCACGCCCAGCGGCTGGGCATCAAAACAATCGCCGGGCCGAGCAATCAACCGATCATGATGGATACCCTCTCCGGCATTGGCATCGACTATATCTACGGCAATACCATTGGCGAGCCGCAGCCGCTGGAGCTGCTACTGAATACCAGCTATTTCGGCATCAACTGACGGCGACCAGCCGTCGGTATACCAGATATGCAGCAGGGCGTACGAGCGCCACGGCTGCCAGCGTTCAGCATAGCGGCGGATTTGCGCCGGCGTCATGCCGGCAAAGCGCTGCTTAATCAGATAATCGTCCGCCAGAAAGACATCTTTTGCCTGCCAGCCGCGCAGGGCAAAGTAGTTTGCCGTCCAGCGGCCAATTCCGGGCCGGGTCTGCAACCCTTTAATCGCGCTTTCAATATCGGCCGGGGCCTCTGTCGGGAAATCCCCTGCCATGACCGACCGGGCCAGATGGATCAGCGACTCTGCGCGTTTCAGCGGCATGCCCAGCGCTTTCAGTGCCAGCGGATCGGTTTGTGCTACCGCGGCAGGCGTCGGGAAACAGCAATAGCCCGGCGCCTCCGGCAGGGGGTCACCACAGAGCGCCACCAGCTTCGCGGTGAGTTTCGCGGCCATGGCCACGCTGACCAGCTGCCCGAGGATGGCGCGCACGCCCTGCTCCCAGGTATCCATCGAGCCCGGCAGGCGCAGGCCAGGCCGCGCGGCGCCGAGCGAGCCCAGCGCCTGAGCGATCTGCTGCGGATCGCAGTGCAAATCGAACAGGCGGGTAAGCCGTGCCAGGCACAGTTCAGCGATGGGCAGCAGGCCCTCGCTGAGCCCTACTTCCAGCGTGCCCCCGGGCTGTGGCGTAACGCGGATCAGCCCCCGGTGTCCCAGGCAGGCAAAGCTGCGGGTGTAGTCGGTGGGGGTCACGGTTTCAATCCCGGCGACCGCGCGATCGCCGAGAAATTTCAACATCCATTGCCAGTCATAGGGCGGCTGCCAGGTGAGGGTAAACATCGTCGCTCCTTATTTTGTCCTGTCACAGCATAAACGGAGATTGCCACCTGCGCCTTGCTTTCATATTCCTGTTGTCGCCAGCCAGACATTTCGCTACAGTCTCGCCCCTTCTCAATGGCATGGGGACGCTGAAGTGTTTATCGGATTTGACTATGGCACCGCCAACTGTTCAGTTGCGGTGATGCAAAACGGGCAGCCGCAGCTGCTGAAAATGGAAAATAACAGCACGCTGTTGCCGTCGATGCTCTGCGCGCCGACCCGCGAGGCGGTGAGCGAGTGGCTGTACCGCCATCATCAGGTGCCGGCTACCGGCACAGAAACCCAGGCGCTGCTGCGTCGGGCTGTGAGCTTTAACCGCGAAGAAGATATCGACGTCACCCCGGCCAGCGTACAGTTTGGCCTCTCTTCCCTGGGTCACTACATTGAGGATCCGGAAGAGGTCTACTTTGTGAAGTCGCCAAAATCTTTCCTCGGCGCCAGCGGCCTGAAGCCGCAGCAGGTGGCGCTGTTTGAAGATCTGGTCTGCGCCATGATGCTGCATATTCGCCAGCAGGCGCAGACTCAGCTGACGGATACGATCACCCAGGCGGTGATTGGCCGGCCGATTAACTTCCAGGGGCTGGGCGGCGATGACGCCAATCAGCAGGCGCAGGGGATTCTGGAACGCGCCGCGCAGCGCGCCGGTTTCCGCGATGTGGTATTCCAGTATGAGCCAGTCGCTGCCGGTCTCGATTTTGAGGCGACGCTTGAGAGCGAAAAACGGGTACTTGTCGTGGATATCGGCGGCGGAACCACCGACTGCTCGCTGCTGCTGATGGGCCCGCAGTGGCATCAGCGCCGGGATCGCGAGAACAGCCTGCTGGGGCATAGCGGCTGTCGTATTGGCGGTAATGACCTGGACATCGCCCTGGCCTTTAAGAGCCTGATGCCGCTGCTCGGCATGGGCGGGCAGACAGAAAAAGGCACCGCGCTTCCGATCCTGCCGTGGTGGAACGCCGTGGCGATAAACGATGTGCCGGCGCAAAGCGAATTCTACAGTGTCGCCAATGGCCGTTTTCTTAACGATCTGATCCGCGACGCTCAGGATGGCGACAAAGTGGCGCTGTTGCATAAAGTGTGGCGTCAACGTCTGAGCTACCGGGTGGTACGCAGCGCGGAAGAGAGCAAAATTGCCCTCTCCGAGGCCGCAGAACACGCCGTAACGCTGCCGTTCATCAGCGATGAGCTGGCGACGGCCATCAGCCAGCAGGGGCTGGAGGCGGCGCTGGCGCATCCGTTACAGCGCATCCTCGAGCAGGTGCAGCTGGCGCTGGATAACGGCAATGAGAAGCCGGACGTGATCTACCTGACCGGCGGCAGCGCCCGTTCGCCGCTGATCAAAAAAGCCCTGGCGCAGCAGTTGCCGGGCATCCCGATTGCCGGGGGTGATGATTTTGGCTCTGTCACCGCCGGGCTGGCGCGCTGGGCGCAGGTGGTCTTCAGCTAGGCTGGAAATGCCGGGCGGCTACGCCTTACCCGGCACGCAGACCGCATCCAACCCGTAGGCCGGGTAAGGCGCAGCCACCACCCGGCATGCAGACCGCACCGGCCTTGCCCCGCGCCATTCGGACAATTCCCGACAGTCTTTCATATTTCCTCCATTTTTCCGCTCAATTGCCTCACTAAACTAGTATTATTTTCCGCACTGTTTCAGGACGAGAACATATAACGATGAAAGGCCGCAATAAATCCCGCTGGGTAATCGCCGCTGGCATCATTGTGGTGGCCCTTGCCGCCGCGTGGTACTGGCATCAACACGCTTCGGCTCCTGCCGGTGCATCCAGCCAGGCGCAGCGCCCGGCAGGCGGTGGACGTCACGGCATGCGCGGCGGCGCTCTGGCGCCGGTTCAGGCCGCCACCGCAGTCAGTAAATCCGTGCCGCGTTATCTCTCCGGGCTCGGCACCATTACCGCCGCCAACACCGTCACCGTGCGCAGCCGCGTCGACGGGCAACTTATCGCCCTGCACTTCCAGGAAGGACAACAGGTGAAGGCTGGCGATCTGCTGGCCGAAGTCGATCCCAGCCAGTTCAAGGTTGCGCTGGCCCAGGCCCAGGGACAGCTGGCTAAAGATCAGGCCACCCTTGCTAATGCCCGCCGGGATCTGGCCCGTTATCAGCAGCTGGTGAAAACCAACCTCGTCTCCCGCCAGGAGCTCGACGCCCAGCAGGCGCTGGTGAGCGAAAGCATGGGGACCATTAAGGCAGACCAGGCCGCTGTCGCCAGCGCGCAGCTCCAGCTCGACTGGAGCCGCATCACCGCCCCTATCGACGGACGCGTGGGATTAAAACAGGTGGATATCGGCAACCAGATCTCCAGCGGCGATACCACCGGGATCGTGGTGCTCACCCAGACCCACCCTATCGATCTGGTGTTTACCCTGCCGGAGAGCGATATCACCACCATTATCCAGGCGCAGAAAGCTGGTAAAAGCTTAACCGTGGAGGCCTGGGATCGCGCCAACAAGCAGAAGCTCAGCGACGGCACCCTGCTGAGCCTCGATAACCAGATCGACACCACCACCGGCACCATCAAGCTGAAAGCACGGTTTAACAATCAGGACGACGCCCTGTTCCCGAACCAGTTTGTTAACGCCCGCATGCTGGTCGCTACCGAAGAGAATGCGGTGGTGATCCCAACGGCAGCGTTGCAGATGGGTAACGAAGGCAACTTCGTCTGGGTGCTGAACAGTGACAACAAGGTCAGCAAGCACCTGGTGAAACCGGGCATTCAGGACAGCCAGAGCGTGGTCATTGCCGCCGGGCTGTCGGCAGGCGACCGCGTGGTGACCGACGGCATCGACCGTCTGACCGAAGGGGCAAAAGTGGAGGTCGTAGAATCCCACGCCGACACCCCTGCCGATCCTGGCAAACGCGAAGCTAAAAAACAGGGAGAGAACGCCTGATGCAGGTGATGCCCCCGAGCGCTACAGGCGGGCCGTCGCGTCTGTTTATCCTGCGCCCTGTCGCCACCACCCTGCTGATGGTGGCGATCCTGCTGGCGGGGATCATTGGCTACCGCTTCCTGCCGGTCTCTGCCCTGCCGGAAGTGGATTACCCCACCATTCAGGTGGTGACGCTCTACCCCGGCGCCAGCCCGGATGTCGTCACTTCCGCCATCACCGCCCCGCTGGAGCGCCAGTTTGGGCAGATGTCGGGCCTGAAGCAGATGTCCTCCCAAAGCTCCGGCGGCGCGTCGGTGGTGACGTTACAGTTCCAGCTCAGCCTGTCGCTGGATGTCGCCGAGCAGGAGGTGCAGGCCGCTATCAACGCTGCCACCAACCTGCTGCCGTCCGACCTGCCTAACCCGCCGGTCTACAGCAAGGTGAACCCGGCGGATCCGCCGATCATGACCCTCGCCGTCACCTCCTCTGCCATGCCGATGACCCAGGTGGAAGATATGGTGGAAACCCGCGTGGCGCAGAAGATCTCCCAGGTCTCCGGCGTCGGGCTGGTGACCCTCTCCGGCGGCCAGCGTCCGGCGGTTCGCGTGAAGCTCAACGCCCAGGCGATCGCCTCCCTGGGGTTGACCAGCGAAACCATCCTCACCGCCATCACTAACGCCAACGTTAACTCGGCGAAAGGCTCACTCGATGGTCCGACCCGCGCGGTGACCCTCTCCGCTAACGACCAAATGCAGTCCGCGGATGAGTATCGTCAGCTGATTGTCGCCTACCAGAACGGGGCGGCGATCCGGCTTGGCGACGTGGCGACCGTCGAGCAGGGGGCAGAAAACAGCTGGCTCGGGGCGTGGGCCAACAAACAGCAGGCGATTGTGATGAACGTCCAGCGCCAGCCGGGGGCTAACATCATCGATACCGCCGACAGCATTCGTGCGATGCTGCCCACCCTTATCGATAGTCTGCCAAAATCGGTGAGCGTTAAGGTGCTGTCGGATCGCACCACCAACATTCGCGCGTCGGTGAGCGATACCCAGTTTGAACTGATGCTGGCGATTGCGCTGGTGGTAATGATCATCTACCTGTTCCTGCGCAACGTTCCGGCGACCATTATTCCGGCGGTGGCGGTGCCCCTGTCGCTGGTGGGCACTTTCGCCGTTATGGTGTTCCTCGACTTCTCGATCAATAACCTGACGCTGATGGCCCTGACCATCGCCACCGGCTTTGTGGTGGATGACGCTATCGTGGTAATCGAGAACATCTCCCGCTATATCGAAAAAGGCGAGAAACCGCTGGCGGCGGCGTTGAAGGGGGCCGGTGAGATCGGCTTCACCATTATCTCCCTCACCTTCTCGTTAATTGCGGTGCTGATCCCGCTGCTGTTTATGGGCGATATCGTCGGGCGTCTGTTCCGGGAGTTTGCGGTGACCCTGGCGGTGGCGATTTTAATCTCAGCGGTGGTGTCGCTCACCCTGACGCCGATGATGTGCGCCCGCATGCTGAGCCATGAATCTCTGCGCAAGCAGAACCGTTTCTCCCGCGCCTCGGAGCGGATGTTCGAGCGGATTATTGCCGCTTACGGACGCCTGCTGGCCAAAGTGCTGAACCATCCGTGGGCGACCCTCGGCGTGGCGCTGGGTACCCTGGCCCTGAGCGTGCTGCTGTGGGTGATGATCCCAAAAGGCTTCTTCCCGATCCAGGATAACGGCATTATTCAGGGCACGTTGCAGGCCCCGCAGTCGGTGTCGTTCGCCAGCATGGCCCAGCGCCAGCAGGCGGTCTCAGAAGCGATCATGAAAGATCCGGCGGTGGAGAGCCTGACCTCGTTCGTCGGCGTTGATGGCACCAACCCGTCCCTCAATAGCGCTCGCCTGCAAATCAACCTCAAGCCGCTGGACGATCGCGACGACCGGGTGAACACGGTGATCGACCGACTGCAAAATGCAGTGGCGAAGGTGCCTGGCGTGGAACTCTACCTGCAGCCGACGCAGGATCTGACCATTGACACCACGGTGAGCCGCACTCAGTATCAGTTTACGTTGCAGGCCACCAGCCTTGATGCGCTCAGCACCTGGGTGCCACAGCTGGTGGATGAGCTCCAGCAGCTGCCGCAGCTCTCGGACGTCAGCAGCGACTGGCAGGACAAAGGCCTGGCGGCCTATATCAATGTCGATCGCGACAGCGCCAGCCGGCTGGGCATTAGCATGGCGGATGTGGATAACGCCCTGTACAACGCCTTCGGTCAGCGACTGATCTCCACCATCTATACCCAGGCTAACCAGTACCGGGTGGTGCTGGAGCACGATACCCGGCAGACGCCGGGGCTGGCAGGACTGGATTCGGTGCGCCTGACCAGCAAAGATGGCGGGATTGTGCCCCTGAATGCAATTGCCAAAGTGGAAGAGCGCTTTACGCCGCTGGCGGTGAACCATCTGGATCAGTTCCCCTCCACCACCATCTCGTTTAACGTGCCGGACGACTACTCGCTGGGCGAAGCGATTCAGGCCATTACCGATACGGAAAAACGTCTCAGCTTCCCGACCGATATCCAGACCCACTTCCAGGGCAGTACGCTGGCGTTCCAGGCGGCGCTCGGGAGCACCATCTGGCTGATCGTGGCCGCGGTAGTGGCGATGTACATCGTGCTGGGGGTGCTCTATGAGAGCTTTATTCATCCCATCACCATCCTCTCGACCCTGCCCACCGCGGGTGTGGGTGCGTTGCTGGCGCTGATGCTGGCGGGCAACGAGCTGGATGTGATTGCCATCATCGGCATTATCCTGCTGATCGGCATCGTCAAGAAGAACGCCATCATGATGATCGACTTTGCCCTCGCCGCCGAGCGCGAGCAGGGCATGCCGCCGCGGGAGGCGATCTATCAGGCCTGTCTGCTGCGTTTTCGTCCGATCCTGATGACCACCCTCGCCGCGCTGCTCGGCGCCCTGCCGCTGATGCTCAGCACCGGGGTCGGGGCCGAACTGCGCCGTCCGTTGGGGATTGGCATGGTGGGCGGTCTGCTGGTGAGCCAGGTGTTAACTCTGTTTACCACACCGGTGATCTATCTGCTCTTTGACCGCCTGGCCCTGTGGAGCAAAAGCCGCTTCCCGAAACGTGAAGAAGAGGAGGCGTAAGTGAAGTTTTTCGCCCTCTTCATTTACCGCCCGGTGGCGACGATTTTAATCTCCCTCGCCATCACCCTCTGCGGCGTGCTCGGCTTCCGGCTGCTGCCGGTGGCCCCGCTGCCGCAGGTGGATTTCCCGGTGATCATGGTCAGCGCCTCGCTGCCCGGCGCCTCCCCGGAAACGATGGCCTCGTCGGTGGCAACGCCGCTGGAGCGCTCGCTCGGGCGCATCGCCGGGGTCAACGAGATGACCTCCAGCAGCTCCCTCGGCAGTACGCGCATCATTCTGGAGTTTAACTTTAACCGCGACATCAACGGTGCGGCGCGCGACGTGCAGGCGGCGATCAACGCCGCGCAAAGCCTGCTCCCGAGCGGCATGCCGAGCCGTCCGACCTACCGCAAAGCCAATCCGTCCGATGCGCCGATTATGATCCTGACGCTCACCTCGGACACCTACTCCCAGGGGCAGCTGTACGACTTCGCCTCCACCCAGCTGGCGCAGACCATCGCCCAGATCGAGGGCGTGGGCGATGTGGACGTCGGCGGCAGCTCCCTGCCCGCGGTGCGCGTGGGGCTGAACCCGCAGGCGCTCTTTAACCAGGGCGTCTCGCTGGACGACGTGCGCAGCGCCATCAGCAACGCCAACGTGCGCAGGCCGCAAGGGTCGGTGGAGGATGGCAGCCGCCGCTGGCAGATCCAGACCAACGACGAGCTGAAGACCGCGGAGGAATATCAGCCCTTAATCATCCACTACAATAACGGCGCGGCGGTGCGCTTAAGCGACGTGGCAAGCGTCACCGACTCGGTGCAGGACGTGCGCAACGCCGGGATGACCAACGCTAAGCCCGCCATTTTGCTGATGATCCGCAAACTGCCGGAAGCCAACATTATTGAGACGGTGAACAGCATCCGCGCCCGTCTGCCGGAGCTGCAGGAGACCATTCCGGCGGCCATCGATCTGCAGATTGCCCAGGATCGCTCCCCCACCATTCGCGCCTCGCTCGAAGAGGTAGAGCAAACGCTGATTATCTCGGTGGCGCTGGTGATCCTGGTGGTATTTCTCTTCCTGCGCTCCGGGCGGGCGACGCTGATCCCGGCGGTGGCGGTCCCGGTGTCGCTGATTGGCACCTTCGCCGCCATGTACCTGTGCGGCTTTAGCCTCAACAATTTGTCTCTGATGGCCCTGACCATCGCCACCGGCTTTGTGGTGGATGACGCCATCGTGGTGCTGGAGAACATCTCCCGCCACCTCGAAGCGGGGATGAAACCGCTGCAGGCGGCGTTGCAAGGCTCGCGTGAGGTGGGCTTTACGGTGCTCTCCATGAGTCTCTCCCTGGTGGCGGTGTTCCTGCCCCTGCTGCTGATGGACGGACTGCCGGGGCGTCTGCTGCGTGAGTTTGCGGTCACGCTGTCGGTAGCGATAGGTATATCGCTGCTGGTGTCGCTGACGCTCACGCCGATGATGTGCGGCTGGATGCTGAAACGCAGCCCGCCGACGTCGCAGCCGCGCAAACGGGGCTTTGGCCGGATGCTGATGGCGTTGCAGTCAGGCTACGGTAAATCGCTGAAGTGGGTGCTGAACCACACCCGGATCGTCGGGCTGGTGCTGATCGGCACTATCGCCCTCAATGTCTGGATGTATATCACCATTCCAAAAACTTTCTTCCCGGAGCAGGACACGGGGGTGCTGATGGGGGGAATTCAGGCCGACCAGAGCATCTCCTTCCAGGCGATGCGCGGCAAATTGCAGGATTTCATGAAGATCATCCGCGAAGACAAAGCCGTGGATAACGTCACCGGCTTTACCGGCGGCTCGCGGGTCAACAGCGGGATGATGTTTATCACCCTCAAGCCCCGTGACGAGCGTAACGAAACTGCGCAGCAGGTGATCGACCGCCTCAGGGGCGCGCTTTCGAAAGAGCCGGGAGCAAATATGTTCCTGGTGGCGGTGCAGGATATCCGCGTGGGCGGGCGCCAGTCGAATGCCAGCTACCAGTACACCCTGCTGTCAGACGATCTTGCCGCCCTCAGAGAGTGGGAGCCGAAGATCCGCAAAGCGCTGGCAGCGCTGCCGGAGCTGGCGGACGTTAACTCCGACCAGCAGGACAACGGCGCGGAGATGGCCCTGACCTACGATCGCGAAACCATGTCGCGGCTGGGGATTGACGTCAGCGCCGCCAACAGCCTGCTGAACAACGCCTTTGGCCAGCGGCAGATCTCCACCATCTATCAGCCGATGAACCAGTACAAGGTGGTGATGGAGGTCGATCCCCGCTATACGCAGGATATCAGCGCTCTGGATAAGATGTTTGTGATTAATAACGACGGTAAGGCGATCCCGCTCTCCTATTTCGCCCGCTGGCAGCCCGCTAATGCGCCGCTGTCGGTCAACCATCAGGGGCTGTCGGCGGCCTCGACCGTGTCGTTTAACCTGCCGACCGGGAAATCCCTCTCGGAAGCGAGCGACGCCATCAACCGCGCCATGACCCAGCTTGGGGTGCCGTCCACCGTGCGTGGCAGCTTTGCCGGCACCGCCCAGGTGTTCCAGGAGACCATGAACTCACAGGTGATCCTGATTCTGGCGGCGATCGCCACGGTCTATATCGTGCTTGGGGTGCTGTATGAGAGCTATATTCATCCGCTGACGATCCTCTCCACCCTGCCCTCGGCGGGCGTGGGCGCATTGCTGGCGCTGGAGCTGTTTGGCGCCCCGTTCAGCCTGATCGCGTTGATCGGTATTATGCTGTTAATCGGCATCGTGAAGAAAAACGCCATCATGATGGTCGACTTTGCCCTGGAGGCACAGCGCAACGGCAACATGACGCCGCAGGAGGCGATCTTCCAGGCCTGTCTGCTGCGTTTTCGCCCGATTATGATGACCACCCTGGCGGCGCTGTTCGGCGCTCTGCCGCTGGTAATTTCCAGCGGGGATGGCGCGGAGCTGCGCCAGCCGCTGGGGATCACCATTGTTGGCGGGCTGGTGATGAGCCAGCTGCTGACGCTCTATACCACCCCGGTGGTCTATCTGTTCTTTGATCGCTTACGGGTGCGTTTTTCACGTAAACAGAAAGAGACGGTAACAGGCTAATGACGGATCTCCCCGCGAACGTTCGCTGGCAGCTGTGGATTGTCGCCTTCGGCTTCTTTATGCAGTCGCTGGATACGACTATCGTCAACACCGCCCTCCCCTCAATGGCGAAAAGCCTTGGGGAGAGCCCGCTGCATATGCATATGGTGATTGTCGCCTATGTGCTGACGGTGGCGGTGATGCTCCCCGCCAGCGGCTGGCTGGCGGACAAAGTGGGGGTGCGCAATATCTTCTTTACCGCCATCGTGCTTTTTACCGCAGGCTCCCTGTTCTGCGCCCGGGCGGAGACGCTCAACGAGCTGGTGATGGCCCGGGTGTTGCAGGGCGTCGGCGGCGCGATGATGGTGCCGGTAGGCAGGCTGACGGTGATGAAGATCGTCCCGCGCGAGCAGTACATGGCGGCGATGACCTTCGTGACCCTCCCCGGCCAGGTGGGGCCGCTGCTGGGCCCGGCGCTGGGCGGTGTTCTGGTGGAGTACGCCTCCTGGCACTGGATCTTCCTGATTAACCTGCCGGTGGGGATTATCGGGGCGATTTCCACCCTGATGTTGATGCCGAACTACAAAATGCAGACCCGGCGTTTCGATCTGGGTGGCTTTTTCCTGCTGGCGGCGGGGATGGCGACCCTGACCCTGGCGCTGGATGGGCAAAAGGGGCTCGGGATCTCCTCCCTGGCCCTCGCCGGGCTGGTGGCCATCGGCGTGCTGTCGATTCTCTGGTATCTGTGGCACGCCCGGGGCAATGACCGGGCGCTGTTCAGCCTGACGCTGTTTAAGAACACCACCTACCGGCTGGGGCTGCTCGGCAGCCTGGCCGGACGCATCGGCAGCGGCATGCTGCCGTTTATGACCCCGGTCTTTTTGCAGATTGGCCTCGGCTTTTCGCCGTTTCACGCCGGGCTGATGATGATCCCGATGGTGCTCGGCAGCATGGGGATGAAGCGCATTGTCGTGCAGGTGGTGAACTACTTCGGTTATCGCCGGGTGCTGGTCGCCTCCACCCTGGGGCTGGCGCTGGTGAGCCTGCTGTTTATGGGCGTTGCGCTGCTGGGCTGGTACTACGTTCTGCCGCTGGTGCTGTTCTGCCAGGGGATGATCAACTCCATCCGCTTCTCCTCCATGAATACCCTGACGCTGAAAGATCTGCCCGATGAGCAGGCGAGCAGCGGCAACAGCCTGCTGTCGATGATCATGCAGCTGTCGATGAGCGTGGGCGTGACGATTGCCGGGCTGCTGCTGGGCTTGTACGGGCAGCATCAGCTCACCGCCGACAGTGCCGTCGTCCATCAGGTATTCCTCTACACCTACCTGAGCATGGCGCTGATTATCGCCCTGCCAGCCTTTATTTTCGCCCGGGTTCCGGATGATACCAGCAAGAATGTCGTCATCAGGCGGCGCAAAAGGAGTGAAAGATGAAGTTCTGGCGACCGGGTATCACCGGCAAGCTGTTTCTGGCCATTTTCGCCACCTGTATGGTCCTGCTGATCACCATGCACTGGGCGGTGCGGGTCAGCTTTGAGCGCGGCTTTATTGACTACATCAAACACGGTAACGAGCAGCGTCTGCAGGGCCTGAGCGATGCCCTGGCCGAGCAGTACGCTCTCCACGGCAACTGGCGCTTTTTACGCAACAATGACCGCTTTGTCTTTCAAATCCTGCGCTCGCTGGAGCACGATACCGACAGCGATCGTCCCGGACCCGGCATGCCGCCCCACGGCTGGCGCACCCAGTTCTGGGTGATCGACCAGGAGATGCGTGTGCTGGTCGGCCCGCGGGCTCCGGTACCGCCGGACGGCACGAAGCGGGCCATCACCGTCAACGGCGCGGCCGTGGGCTGGGTGATCGCCTCCCCGGTCGAACGGCTGACGCGCAATACCGACATCAATTTTGATCGACAGCAGCGCCAGACCAGCTGGCTGATAGTGGCGCTCTCCACCCTGCTGGCGGCGCTGGCGACCTTTCCGCTGGCGCGCGGCCTGCTGGCCCCGGTCAAACGGCTGGTGGACGGCACCCACCAGCTGGCTGCGGGGAATTTTTCCACCCGCGTCGATACCCGCAGCCAGGACGAACTGGGCAAGCTGGCGCAGGACTTTAACCAGCTCGCCAGTACCCTGGAGAAAAACCAGCAGATGCGCCGGGATTTTATGGCGGATATTTCCCACGAGCTACGCACCCCGCTGGCGGTGCTGCGCGGCGAACTGGAGGCGATCCAGGATGGCGTGCGTAAGTTCACCCCGGAATCGGTCGCCTCTTTACAGGCGGAAGTGGGCACCCTCACTAAACTGGTAGAGGATCTGCATCAGCTGTCGATGTCCGACGAAGGGGCGCTGGCCTACCAGAAAGCGCCGGTGGATGTGATCAACATTCTGGAAGTCGCCAGCGGCGCCTTCCGGGAACGCTTTGCCAGCCGCGACCTGCGCATTGAGCTCTCGCTACCGGAAAACGCCGTAGTGTTTGGCGATCGCGACCGGCTGATGCAGCTGTTTAACAACCTGCTGGAAAACAGCCTGCGCTATACCGACGCGGGCGGCGCGCTGCGGATCGCCGGCAAGTGCGAAGAGCAGCGCTTTACGCTGACCTTCGCCGATACCGCCCCTGGCGTCACGGACGACCAGCTCAACAAGCTGTTTGAGCGTTTTTACCGCACCGAAGGCTCCCGCAATCGTGCCAGCGGCGGCTCCGGCCTGGGACTGGCGATCTGCGTCAACATCGTTGAAGCCCACGGCGGCACCCTCCGCGCCGCCCATTCGCCTTTTGGCGGGGTTAGCATTACAGTAGAGCTACCGCTGGAACGCGATTTATCGAGAGAAGCATGACTGAGTTACCCATTGACGAAAACACACCCCGCATTCTGATTGTGGAGGACGAGCCTAAGCTTGGGCAGTTATTAATCGACTATCTGCGGGCGGCGAGCTACGCCCCGTCGCTTATCAGCCACGGCGATCAGGTCCTGCCATATGTACGCCAGACCCCGCCGGATCTGATCCTGCTTGACCTGATGCTGCCGGGCACCGACGGCCTGACCCTGTGCCGCGAAATCCGCCGCTTCTCTGAAGTGCCGATTGTGATGGTCACCGCCAAAATTGAAGAGATTGACCGCCTGTTAGGTCTTGAGATCGGTGCCGACGATTACATCTGCAAACCCTACAGCCCGCGCGAAGTGGTGGCCCGGGTGAAAACCATTCTGCGCCGCTGTAAACCGCAGCGTGAGTTGCAGGTGCTGGATGCCGAAAGCCCACTCATCATTGATGAAGGTCGTTTTCAGGCAAGCTGGCGCAGTAAGTTACTGGATCTCACCCCGGCGGAATTTCGTCTGCTGAAAACCCTCTCCCATGAGCCGGGGAAGGTATTCTCCCGCGAGCAGCTGCTGAACCACCTGTATGACGATTACCGGGTGGTGACGGACCGCACCATCGACAGCCATATCAAAAATCTGCGCCGCAAGCTTGAAGCGCTGGATGCCGACCAGTCGTTTATTCGCGCAGTGTATGGCGTGGGGTATCGCTGGGAAGCGGATGCGTGCCGGATTGGCGGGTGATAAGAGAGAACGTTACCCGCTGCGGCGGGTAATGGCATCAGACGGCGTCAGCCGCCCCGTGTGCCGTAATGACATACCCCTGATTTTGCCAGTGCTCCAGCTGCTGGCGCTGTTCGTCTGATAATGTCTCGCCTGCCCAGACGAGAATATGTTGGCCCGGGAAGAACTCCGGATGGGGTAACGCCAGAGGTTCAGCAAATACGTTGATGCGCCAGCCCCGATGCGAAAGGCGCCACGCTTCCAGCCACAGGCGGGTTCGGTCCTCAATACCCCAGCCTATCAGTAACGCATCCCTGCCTGCTTTCGCACGCGACTCCGTCAGGCTGGTGACCGCCTGCTCGATCAGAATACCGTCCAGCAGGCTGCCCATCGCCCGCGCGGTGGCGTGATCGAGACGGAGAGTGGCCCGCACGGGAATAAATACATGGTCTACCAGCGCATCCACGGAGTGGTGCTGACAGAAAATCGCGATCTGCGCGCGGGATTTTGCCGGGTTGACCTGCCTCAGGGTGGCAATCATCTCTTCCCGCAGCACGCGCCAGTCTCCCGGCTCGGGGGCTTTATCCCCGTCAAGCAGGGCTTTTACCTTACCAACCGGTACGCCACGCTCAATCCAGCGCTTGATCTCCTCAATGCGCTGGAGGTCGTCATCATCAAATTGTCGATGTCCGCCTTCACTGCGCTGCGGTTTTAGCAGGCCATACCGACGCTGCCATGCACGCAGGGTGACGGGGTTGATGCCGCAACGTTCTGCCACATCGCCAATACTGTAAAAGGCCATCGATTCCTCATGACTGATCGATATATTCATTGTTCAAGGTAACGAATCTCGCCGGGCTGTACAACTCGTTATATTGTACAACAGAATTGTAACACTGCCCGGCGAAGGTTAGCGCACGACTTCCTCGCGCGGCTCAGGCCACGAAACTGGCGGGATGCCGGCCAGTTCAGGGTGGGCAAACAGGTGCCCCTGGAACTGCGAAACGCCGGCAGATTCGAGCCACATCCACTCTTCTGGCTGCTCAATGCCCACCGCGGAGATCAATATTTCCAAAGCTGTACAACATTTGATGATGGCGAGCACAATCGCCTGCCTTGGACCACTCTTGTGCACGTCGCGGATCAGGTCCCGGTTGATCTTAATTCTGTCTGGCTGGAACTGCGCCAGCAGCAATAAGCCGGCAAACCCGCCACCGAAGTGATCGATCGCCACGCCGATACCTGCGGCTTTTAGCTCACGTACCGCGCCGGTGAACTCGTCCAGACGGGAGATAACCTCGTGCTCGGTAAACTCTACCACAATCTGCTCGGCTACCAGCCCGTTGGCTTCTATCTCCTGGAGCAGATAGTTGACCGCATTGGGAACATTGACCAGCGTCATCGGTAAAAGGTTCACTGACAGGCTCTGTTCCCCCAGCCCCAACTCGCTTGCCATCGCGAAAGCAACGCTCTTGCTTTTGAGGTCAGCTTCGTAGACAGCATCCCCTTCGAGCCCCTCAAACCAGTGCTGGGCAGACTCCCCGTCCGGGGTGCGGATCAGGGCTTCGAAGGAGACAATTTCACGGGCCAGCGGGTCGATAATCGGCTGGAACGCGAAGTTGCACGTATTGCTTAAACGCCCCTGCAGCGCGCGTACGCTGGGAGCGTCATTATCCGGGACAAATACCCAGTGATCCCCTGACGGCAGCTCAAAGTAGTTCTCTTTCTCACTCTCCTCGACGAAGGTTCTGAAGAACTGCAGCGCCCTGTCGTTGTAGGTCATCTGGTACTTTGTGGTGCCCTTATCCAGCACGTTTTGCATCACCTCGTGACGGTCATAGTGGCGCAGATCGAAGAGTTCCATGCCGTACTTGCCGAAGCGTCGGGCGCGGGAGTAATCGCACAACAGTTCCACCACGTTGTGGTGACGCGGGTCTTCACAGATCGCGCGGTAAATGGCTCTTACCTTCTCCTCAGGTCCTTCGAGCAGCTGAAAAAAGAGCTTGCCGGTAAACAGGAGAATGCCGCTTACTCCGGCCTCTCTGTTTTTTACATTCGCTGCAACAACCATGTCTTCCAGCACGGTAACCGGTACGTCGTCACGAAAATGACTACGGTAAATGATGGTAGTGAGCATCGGGTTTCCAATAAGAGGAGGTGAATGAAAGTCCACAGTATCAGATGGTTGGCTGCACGTCTTGGCAGCCTGCCCAGACGGGAAAATAGCCCGTCACCTGTACCCGCCTTAATGACGAAAATCGTCGACAATGTACAATCTTTTTAGACTGTTTTACACAATTTGTATTTTTTAAGATGTTGAATAGAAACACTTAGCACGTATTGATCAAAATATATTTGTTAACTTGTACAATTAGTATGTACAGTATTTACCAGTTAACAAGATATTAACCATTTAAATACAGCGGAATTCAGGAGTGACATATGCGCGAGAACGGGTACACACCGAACACAGCCAATGCCATTGCCCAGTACTTTAACAAAGCAAACCAGCCCTCCCAGCAGGAGACGCTGGGTCAAATTGTGGTTGAAATTCTACGGGAAGGAAAAATCCTTAACCGAAAGGCGATTTGTACCCGTCTTCTTCACCGCATGGAACAGGCGTCGGATCGGGAAGAGGAGAGCCGATATCAAACTCTGGTTGGCCTGCTGTTTGAACGTTAAGCGATA
The DNA here is from genome assembly GCF_002902985.1 of Leclercia sp. LSNIH1. Classification (NCBI taxonomy): domain Bacteria; kingdom Pseudomonadati; phylum Pseudomonadota; class Gammaproteobacteria; order Enterobacterales; family Enterobacteriaceae; genus Leclercia; species Leclercia sp. LSNIH1. The sequence continues at coordinate 4,037,971 of NZ_CP026167.1, forward strand.
CGCCACAGCAGCTGATTACCTTGTTTTTTGAGTCAGTTTTTTCTTTGCAACAGTTTTTTTATACTGTCGCCACAGACTGACTTTATGCCGCTTCTCTCCTGGCAGGAAGATGCGGCGACAGAGACGTAGTTATGAACAGAAGTGACCATGAACGACTGACTGATGAACTTATTGGCGAAGCCACGTTTTCTTTACTGAAAGATAATGGCCCCATCAGCATGAAGCTGTTGCTGGAGAGGCTGCAGCAGATGTTATCGGTAGAGCAGGACGGGCAGCGCCGGAATGCGCTTTCCCAAATTATTCTGGAAATTTCCAATGATGGAAAAGGGAGCGCCCGGCGTAATAACCAAAGTGAACAACAGGCGTGGGACACGGATGGTCGACACTGCAGCAGCAATGTCTATCCTCTGTTTGGCAATAGCCCGCAAGCCAACAGAAATAAGCATTAACTGCATAATTAACTTATATAACTGAACCGGTGTGACACTATGAGCCAGGCTATGCTCCAGAATAATGATTTTTACGACGAACTGCCCAATGCTGCATTGTCCAACTACTTTCGCAGTGCTGGCGGTTTGCTGGCCGAAGAGTGGGCGCTGCTTCAGACTGTAACGGGTGCCATTCTGGATGCGAAGGAACCGCTGACTAACAAAGCGATTATTTTACGTTTGATCCGCGAAATTGAATCGACGCGCGACGTTGTCCGTGCCGATGTCATTCGTAAGACCCTGGAAATCATTGTCGATCACACCCAGGACGACCTCTGATTCCCCACGCCTGAGCTGATGCCGACGGTACTGTCCTGCCGTCGGCGTTTACTCACTCAATGGTTTACCTCCCCTTCCCGCAGCGCTACAATGCCCGCCCTTAATGTATGGGATCTCCTCCCGGCGCCCACCTTGTGCGCGCATCTGACCTGTCATCAGAACGAGAACGAACATGTTTAAACCGGAACTCCTCTCCCCGGCGGGAACGCTGAAAAATATGCGTTACGCTTTCGCCTACGGCGCCGATGCCGTTTATGCGGGCCAGCCGCGCTACTCCCTGCGCGTGCGTAATAATGAATTTAACCATGAGAATCTGCAGCTCGGCATCAACGAAGCCCACGCGCAGGGTAAAAAATTCTACGTGGTGGTCAACATCGCGCCGCATAACGCCAAGCTGAAAACGTTTATCCGTGACCTGAAGCCGGTGGTGGAGATGGGGCCAGACGCGTTGATCATGTCGGACCCGGGTTTGATCATGCTGGTGCGGGAGCACTTCCCGGAGATGGACATTCATCTCTCGGTACAGGCCAACGCCGTAAACTGGGCGACGGTGAAATTCTGGAAGCAGATGGGGCTGACCCGCGTGATATTGTCCCGCGAGCTGTCGCTGGAAGAGATCGAAGAGATCCGCACCCAGGTGCCAGACATGGAGCTGGAGATATTCGTTCACGGCGCGTTGTGCATGGCCTACTCTGGCCGCTGCCTGCTCTCCGGGTATATCAACAAGCGTGACCCGAACCAGGGCACCTGCACCAACGCCTGCCGCTGGGAGTATAACGTTCAGGAAGGTAAGCAGGATGAGGTAGGCAATATCGTGCATAAGCACGAGCCTATTCCGGTGCAAAATATTGAACCGACGCTGGGTATCGGGGCTCCGACCGACAGCGTGTTTATGATTGAAGAGGCCCAGCGCCCGGGTGAATACATGACCGCGTTCGAAGACGAGCACGGCACCTATATTATGAACTCCAAAGATCTGCGTGCCATTGCCCACGTGGAGCGCCTCACCCAGATGGGTGTGCACTCCCTTAAAATCGAAGGCCGCACCAAGTCCTATTACTACTGCGCGCGTACCGCCCAGGTTTATCGCCAGGCGATTGACGATGCGGCTGCAGGTAAACCGTTCGACAGTACCCTGTTGCAAACGCTGGAAGGGCTGGCGCACCGCGGTTATACCGAAGGCTTCCTGCGACGCCATACCCATGACGATTACCAGAACTATGAATATGGCCACTCGGTTTCTGAACGCCAGCAGTTTGTCGGCGAGTTCACCGGCGAGCGCAAGGGCAACCTTGCGGCGGTGGCGGTTAAAAACAAGTTCCTCGTAGGCAACAGCCTGGAGTTGATGACCCCGCAGGGCAATATCAACTTTACCCTGGAGCATATGGTGAATGGCAAAGGCGAGTCGGTCACCGTCGCACCGGGAGATGGACATACCGTCTGGCTGCCGGTCCCGGAAGAGATTGCCCTGGATTATGCGTTACTGATGCGTAATTTTAACGGCGAAAATACCCAAGCGCCGCACGTTAAGTAATGAAAGCGGGTTATTTTTTGGTATGAGATGATTCTTAGAATTCGATCACATACCGCTGCGTTTGATGAGGGTATTATTGCCAACGCTGAAAAACATAACCCATAAATGCTAGCTGTACCAGGAACCACCTCCTTAGCCTGAGTAATCTCCCTTACGCAGGCTAATTTTTTTGTCTAAAAACCCCTTCTTTTTTCTACCCAGTATCGTAACGACCTCAAAGCCCGCCCTTAACGTAAATTTCTTTCTTTTTTCGCCGGGAAGTGACTTAATTTATCAATTTATTAAAGTCAGGTTATTCATAAACATGTCTGATGCTATTCTTCTTATGAAGGAAATTTCACTTAAGGAGAAGGAGGAAATATGTACTGGGTGGTTGAAAAAAGGATGGTTTGCCCTCGTACTGGAACAATTTTTATACATGTACTCACCGTTAAAAATCTCAGGCTGATAATCTGGTACAAGGGAGATTATTTTATCAGCGTCGGCTCGGTCCTTGTGACAAGTCCCTTCGGTATTGTTATCGACGGTAAAATCAGAGCACTAAACATTCTTCGTACATTCCCTTATAACCCCACGCTTTGGTCATCATTTCTGAAAAGTTCCGGCTGCCCTGGCAATGAGGGGGCGCTGATCACCCGCTGTATGCATCGTCGCGACTGCGTCTTTGCATTATGTCCCTATGGCGCGATAACGTCTTAATATCCTGACCGAGTGGCGCAAACTTAGGATCGCCACTCATTTAATTTTTCGCCTTTCGTCCTCTTCTTACCCGCTTTTCTCCGCGCTGCGATACACTTCTTGAAGATCAGCACAGGAGCAACGTGGATGGCGACCTATCCGGCAAGTTTATTAATTCTCAATGGTAAAAGCGCGGGCAACGATCTTTTGCGCGAGGCGGTTACACTGTTACGCGACGAAGGCGTTCAAATCCACGTGCGCGTCACCTGGGAAAAAGGCGACGCGGCACGCTATATCAATGAAGCCCGCACGCTTGGCGTCGAGACGGTCATTGCGGGCGGTGGTGATGGCACCATTAACGAGGTGGCGTCCGCATTAATTAATCTGCAGGGCGATCACCGTCCCGCGCTGGGTATACTGCCCCTCGGCACAGCGAACGATTTTGCCACCAGCGCAGGCATCCCGGAGGCGCTCGATAAAGCCCTGCAGTTGGCTATCGCCGGAAAAGCCACGGCGGTAGATATTGCCCGGGTCAACGACAAAACCTGCTTTATCAATATGGCGACGGGGGGATTTGGCACCCGTATTACCAGCGAAACCCCGGAAAAACTGAAAGCGGCATTGGGTGGGGTCTCGTACCTGATCCATGGTCTGGCGCGATTAGATACCCTGAAACCCGATCTGTGCGAAATCCGCGGCGAGAACTTCCACTGGCAGGGTAACGCCCTGGTGATTGGCATCGGCAATGGCCGTCAGGCAGGCGGCGGTCAGCAGCTTTGCCCGGAGGCGCTGATCAATGACGGGCTGCTCGGGGTGCGTATCATCACTGGCGATGAGCTGCTGCCTGCCCTGTTCACTACTCTGACCAAAGCGGAAGAGAGCCCGCATCTTGTGGATGGCGAGTCGGCGTGGTTCGAAATTCAGGCGCCGCACGGCATGACCTTTAACCTGGATGGCGAGCCGTTGAGCGGGGACCACTTCCACATCGCCCTTTTGCCGGGGGCGCTCAAATGTCGGTTGCCGCCGGACTGTCCGCTTCTGCGCTGAGTTGCCCGGCGGCGCTGCGCTTGCGCGAGTCTACGGGTTTTGTAGGCCGGGTAAGGCGAAGCCGCCACCCGGCAAACAGACCGCACTAATAGACCGCCACCTCCCTCGCCATCTCGCGGCTGTACTGCTGGCTGGCGCTGACCAGCATTCGGGTGTAATCGGTTTTAGCCTGCCCCGCCACCAGGTCATCCACCGTCAGCGTTTCCAGAATTTTGCCGTACTGCATCACCGCCACCTTCTGGCAGAGATGGGCGATCACCCCCAGGTCATGGGTCACCATCAGGTAGGTGAGTTTCGACTCGCGCTGCAGTTCCGCCAACAGGTTTAAGATTTCTGCCTGTACCGAGACGTCCAGCGCTGAGGTAGGTTCATCCAGCAACAGCACCTGCGGCTCCAGGATCAGTGCCCTGGCAATGGCCACGCGCTGGCGCTGGCCGCCGGAGAGCTGATGCGGGTAGCGGTCGCGGAAAGCGCGATTGAGACCAACCTTGTCCAGCAAGCCGTGAATACGTCGCTCCCGGTCGTTGATGCCGTGAATTTGCAGCGGCTCTTCCAGAATATCGCCGATGGTGTGCCGGGGGTGCAGCGAACCGTACGGGTCCTGAAATACCATCTGCACCAGACGGCAGCGTTGCGGGCTGATGCGCCGCTCCAGCGCCTGGCCGTTAATCGCCAGCGCCCCCTCCCAGTGGGTGAATAATCCTGCCAGGCACTTTAACACCGTGGTTTTACCGGAACCCGACTCCCCTACCAGGCCATAAATCTCCCCTGGCTGCACGCTGATATTGACGTCGTACAGAACCTGGCTGCGTTTTTCCCCTTCACCAAAAGCCAGATTCAGGTTTTTTACCTCGATCATCTTCGCTCCTTATTCGGTCAGCCAGCTGGCCTGGCGCTGCAACACCGGCAGCACCGGACGGCGGTGATTCATCTCAGGCAGGGCATTGATCAACCCCTGCGTGTAGGGGTGCTTCGCGTTGTGCAGATCGTGGGCGGCGATGGACTCCACCACCCGCCCGGCGTACATCACCAGCACCCGGTCACAGAAGCTGCGCACCAGGTTGATATCGTGACTGATAAAGATCAGCCCCAGCCCGCGGGACTGGACTAAATCGTCCAGCAGGCCCAGCACCTGTAGCCGCACCGAGACGTCCAGCGCTGACGTCGGCTCATCGGCAATCACCAGCTCCGGGTCGGTGATCAGCATCATGGCGATCATGATGCGCTGCCCCTGCCCGCCGGAGATCTCATGCGGATAGAGCTGATAGACCCGCTCCGGCTGGCGAATGCGCACTACATCGAGCATCTCCAGCACTTTGGCTTTCGCCTCGGCCTTACGCCCAGGATGATGAGTCAGCCAGGCCTCGGCAATCTGATCCCCAACGCAGACCACCGGGTTCAGGGAGTACTTCGGATCCTGCATGATCATCGAGATGCGCTTGCCGCGGATGCCGCGCATCTGCGCCTCGCTGACGCTGCGTAAATCGACATCGCCAAACTGCATTCGGGTGGCAGTGATCTGCGCCTTTGCCGGGTGCAGGCGCAGCAGCGCCCGCCCGACGGTGGATTTCCCGGAGCCCGACTCACCGACAATCGCCAGCTTCTCGCGCCCGAGCTGAAAGGAGACGCCGCGCACCGCGTGGGTGACCGCGCGTCCGTTGATAAAATCGACGTGCAGATCGCGCACGTCGAGCAGCGGCGCATCAGGCGCTGCGAGGATCGAGGATGTCACGTAAGCCATCTCCTAAGAAGTTGAACGCCAGGCTGTTAATCAGGATCGCCAGCCCCGGAATTGTCACCACCCACCAGCACTCCATCATGTAGGTGCGGCCGCTGGAGATCATCGCCCCCCACTCCGGCTCCGGCGGCTGCGCGCCAAGGCCGAGGAAGCCCAGCCCGGCAGCGGTCAGGATGATCCCGGCCATATTCATGGTGATACGGATAATCACCGACGGCAGGCACAGCGGCACGATGTGGCGCCACAGCACCCGTACCGGGGAGGCCCCCTGCAGACGCACGGCGGAGATAAAGTCGGCCTGGCGTAACGACAGGGTTTCAGCGCGAGCCAGTCGGGCTATCGGCGGCCAGGCGGTGAGCGTAATGGCGATCACCACATGTTCCAGCCCCGGGCCGAGCGCTGCGACAAACGCCAGCGCCAGCACCAGGCTCGGGAAAGAGATAAAGATATCGGTGACTCGCATCAGGACCGCATCCACCTTGCCGCCAAAGTAGCCGGCGGTAACACCCAGCAGCAGCCCCAGCGGGCCAACGGTGACCGACACCAGCAGTACGATATAGAGCGTGATGCGCGAGCCGTAGACCAGGCGGCTGAAGATATCCCGGCCAAATTCGTCAGTGCCGAACCAGTGCTGCGCGTTCGGCGCCACCAGGGCGTTGTTGAGATCCTGCACCAGCGGGTTGTACGGGGCGATCCAGGGCGCGAAGGCCGCCACGATCAACAGCAGCAGAATAATGCCGCCGCCAATGGCCGTCAGCGGGTTACGCGCCATCTGCCCGGCAAACCCAAAGGTGCGGCGGGCCATCCGCGCCAGACGCTGGCGCCCTTCGCTGCGGGAAGCGCGCAGCGGTGTATCCAGAGAAACGGTCATGATTTCGTCCTCGGGTCAAAGAGTTGATACAGCATGTCGGAGAGCAGATTGAGCATCACGAAGATCATCCCCACCAGCAGCACGCAGCCCATCACCGCATTCATATCCCCCAGCAGCAGGCTGCCGGTGAGATAGGAGCCAAAGCCCGGCCAGGAGAAGACGGTTTCAATCAGCACCGCCCCTTCCAGCAATGAGCCGTAGGCCAGCGCCACCACCGTCAGCAGCTGCACGAGGATGTTGCGAAACGCATGGTTCCAGATCACCTGGCGCTCGGTTAAGCCTTTTACCCGGGCGGTGATAATGAACTCCTGCGACAGCTGGGCCAGCATAAAGCTGCGGGTCATGCGGCTAATGTAAGCCAGGGAGTGGAAGCCCAGCAGCGAGGCGGGCAGCACCAGATGGTTAATGGCGTTCCAGAAGACCGCGCTATTACCCGCCAGCAGGGCATCGACGGTCATCAGTCCGGTGCGACGCGGCACCAGGCCATCCAGCCCTAAATCCAGCCGTCCGGCGCCCCCTACCCAGCCAAGCCAGGCGTAGAACAGCAGCAGCCCCATCATTCCCACCCAGAAGATTGGCGTGGAGTACCCGGCCAGGCTGATGATGCGTACCACATAATCCGAGACGCTGTTACGGCGCGCGGCCGCCAGCACCCCAAGCGGGATCCCTAAACCGGCGCCGACAATAATCGCCATGGTTGCCAGCTCCAGGGTGGCCGGGAAGACGCGCAGAATATCATCCAGCACCGGTTTGCCGGTCAGCAGGGCATTGCCAAAATCGCCGTGCAGCAGGTTATTGAGGTAGATCCCGAACTGGGTCAGCAGGGATTTATCGAAGCCCAGCTGTTGATAGACCTGCTGATAGGTGCTGTGGTCCGCATCCGGGCCGACAATGGCCAGCACCGGGTCGACCGGCATGACGCGGCCAATGAAAAAGGTCAGCACCAGCAGGCCGAACAGGGTCACCAGTACCTGGGTCAGGCGTTTTGAAAAACGCCGGGTGCGGGAGCCTGGGGCGAGGATCGCAACACTCATTTTTCACCTCCAGTTTTGTAGACTTCCCGCAGGAAGGTGGTGGCGGAGGGATGCGACTGGAAGTTTTTGACTTCGTTACGCACCACCACCGAATCGACCATCTGGGAGAGCGGGATCAGCGCCGGGATCAGCTGGTCGTAACGCACCTGAATCTGCTGATAGTCGGCGATCTGTTTTTGCGGATCGCGCTCCAGCAGCGCTTTATCGATCATCTCGTTTAGCGTTTTGTCGTAAAAACTGGTGCGCCAGCCCTGGAAGTTAGTCAACCGGGCTTCATCGCTGTTGTCCGGGTTATAGACCAGCGCGCGCAGGCTGGAGTGCGGGTGCGGCTCCACGCCGCTGCCGCCGCGCCCCACCAGCATGTCGAACTTACGCTCGCGCATCGCGCCGTAGATCTGATTCCCGGTGCCGGTAATGATTTTGGCGTTGATACCCGCCTGCATCAGGGTGGACTGTACGGCGATGGCGATATTGAGGAACGGCTGATCCGCCAGCACCCGCAGGGTGGTGTCAAAACCTTCCGGATAGCCCGCCTCCGCCAGCAGCTTTCTGGCGCGCGGGATATCGAGTTTGTAGCCCGGATCAGGCAGCGTCGACGGCATTCCCGCTTTGATGGGCCGCTGGTGTAGTACGCCATAGCCCGGCATCAGCGCCTTGTTGATACCCTGATAGTCAATGAGATAGCGCACCGCCTCGCGCACTTTCGGGTTGGCGAAGTGTTTCTCCTTCATGCTCATCGCCACGTAGTAGACCGTGCCCTTTTGCACGGCTTCGACAGTGAGCTGCGGATCCTTGCGCAGGGCGTTGATGTCAGCCACCGCCATGTTGCTGGCGATATCCAGATCCCCTTTCTCCACCATCAGGCGCAGGGTTTGCGACTCCTGGAAGTGGCGCAACACCACGCGGTTCATATTCGGCTCTTCGCGCCAGTAGTGCGGATTGCGCTGCATGCGCAGCACATCTTTTGCCTGCCAGGTCTCCAGCATAAACGGCCCGGATCCGGCTTCGTTGGTGGTGAGCCAGCGGTTGCCCCAGTCGTTGTTCACCTCGTGGCTAAGCACCGTTTTGCGGTCCAGCACGCCAAGGTTGCCCAGCGCCCCGAGGGAGTAGATCACCAGCTGCGGATCGTTGGCCTTAGGCAAGGTGAGCTGTACGGTGTAGTCATCCAGGGCCTTAATCTGCTGGTCGATGTTCTTCTTACTGAAACCGTAAGATTTCCATACCGAGGCCTGAGCGAGGTTCAGGTGCAGCAGGCGGCGCATGGACCACACCACGTCTTCGGCGGTCAGCGGGTTACCGGAGTGGAAGGTGACGTTATCGCGCAGGTGGAAGGTCAGGGTTTTGCCGTCCGGCGAGATATCCCATGATTTCGCCAGCGCCGGTTTGACGTTGGTGAGCGTGTTAGGATCCAGTTCCACCAGCGAATCGTAGAGATTGACCACAATGCCCACCACCTCGTTGCCGGTCATCGCGGCCGGATCGAGGGTCAGCAGGTTATTCATGTTCATACCGATGATGAGCTGATCGGGCGGCGTTTTCGCGTACGCCGCACCGCTCCCCATCATCAGCGAGAGCGCGAGTAAACACGCCCTCGTGAGGGAGTTTTTCTTCATCTGTGTATACCGTTTGTAGGGTAGAAGTTTTATTTATCAGTCGTGGCTGACGGTATTGGCTTCGATATACGCAAAATTAATCTCTTCGCCGAGTCCCGGACGCGTCGGCAGGCTGACCATGCCCTCATCATCCATCGGGTCGATCAGGCTGTGCAGGTACGCAGCTGGCTCATCGTAATCGAGGAACGGGTGCAGCAGTCCGCGCTCGTACCAGCGGCAGTTCTTGATCGCGCCAATCACCGCCAGGCTCGCCGCGCCGTTGCCGTGCACTTCGCAGTCCATACCAAACGATTCGGCCAGGTTGGCCACTTTCAGGGTTGGCGAAATGCCGCCCACGCCATTGGCACCGGCGCGCAGGATGTCGCACGCCCCGGCTCTAACCCAGTCGGCGCGGCTGTGGTGTTTACCGCCCAGGCTTTCCGGCCCGATAATCGGAATGGAGAGGTTTTCCGCCAGCCAGGCATAGGAGGCCATGCTCTCCTCTTCCATCGGCTCTTCAAACCAGGCGAAATTGAGTTTTTCCAGCTCCTTACCGATCCACAGTGCTTCCGCGCGGCTGTACCAGTGGTAGCCGTCGATCATCAGGTCGATATCCGGCCCGACCGCTTCACGCACCGCGGCGCAGGCTTTGATATCCATCTTCGGGTTGGGGGCGAAAGAGACTGGCGGCATCCAGGTGTGGAGCTTGATCGCTTTGTAGCCGCGGGCAACCAGTTTTTCCGCGAAGCTGGCGTACTCTTCCGGGGTGGAGAGACCGCCCGGCAGGTCATCGCCGCACATGGTACTGCCGTAGGCGGGGACTTTATCGCGATAGCCGCCGAGGAGTTTCCACACCGGCATATTCAGCTTGCGGCCAATCAGATCCCACAGCGCCTGCTCGACAAAGCCCAGCGCGCGCTCGGTCAGCTGATGAGCGCTGCCGCGCTGCCAGTGCGCCAGCTCCTGCCAGATCTTTTCGCGATTAAACGCATCCTGGCCGATCAGCACCTTACGGAAGAAGGTATTGACCACAAAGGGGCGCACCACTTCCGGCGGTGCAAAGGCGTACCCTTTAGTGCCATCGTCTGCGGTAATGGTCAGCATCGCCATTTTCGCCAGGCTTTCCGGTCCCGGATGGGAATGTCCGGCGCTGTCAGAGACCCGGCGGGTGGGATACTGAAAGACGGTGACGTTTACAGATTCGATTTTCATTTTTTGTCCTTAAAACGGCGTAGGTTCAGCGTGTTCTTTCATTTTGAAAAGCTGTTTCGAAACTAACTTTAAGCGCAAAATTCGTCCACTGCCTTAGACAAATTCCGCTAAGCGCTGACCATTTTTTGTGCATCTGCACGGGAGGGAGTGATACTTTTCACAAAAGAGAGGGGAAATGTGAAGTGGATCGGAAGGGTGATTTGAATGAAATGAAACAAGGTTTCGTTAGCAGTTCTCGTCGCTGTAGGCCGGGCAAATAAAGTGCCGCCCGGCATCTGCCCCTCTTCCAACGGAAGAGGGGCAGAATGGCTAGGCGATAGTGACTTTTTTATCGAGATACACGTCCTGCACGGCGTTAATCAGCTTCACGCCGTCGGCCATCGATTTTTTAAACGCCTTACGGCCAAGGATCAGCCCCATACCGCCCGCGCGTTTATTGATCACAGCCGTGCGCACCGCATCGGTGAGATCGGTCTCGCCTCCTGCCGCACCGCCTGAGTTGATCAGCCCCGCGCGGCCCATATAGCAGTTCGCCAGCTGGTAGCGCACCAGGTCGATGGGGTTATCGCTGGTCAGTTTGCTGTAGACCCGATCGTCGGTATAGCCAAACTTGACCGCCGTATAGCCGCCGTTGTTCTCGGCCATTTTCTGCTTAACGATATCCGCCCCGATGGTGGCCGCCAGATGGTTGGCCTGCCCGGTTAAATCGGCAGAGACGTGGTAATCCGTGCCGTCTTTATTGAAGGCCGGGTTACGCAGATAGGCCCACAGCACCGTCACCATGCCCAGCTCATGGGCACGCTCGAAGGCGGCGGAGATCTCTTCTATCTGGCGGCGCGACTGCTCGGAGCCGAAATAGATGGTCGCCCCTACCGCTACCGCACCCATGTTGAACGCCTGCTCGACGCTGGCATACAGGGTCTGATCATATTCGGTAGGGTAGCTCAGGGTTTCGTTGTGGTTGAGCTTGACAAGGAACGGGATGCGGTGGGCATAACGTCGCGAGACCGAGGCCAGCACGCCATAGGTGGAGGCCACGCAGTTACAGCCCGCCTCGATCGCCAGCTCGACGATATTCTTCGGATCGAAATAGAGCGGGTTAGCGGCAAACGACGCCCCGGCCGAGTGCTCCACCCCCTGGTCCACCGGCAGGATCGACAGATAGCCGGTTCCCCCCAGACGCCCGGTGTTATACAGGGTCTGCATATTTCGCAGTACCGCTGGCGGGCGGTTGTTGTCGACCATCACGCGGTCAACGTAGTCGTGGCCAGGCAGATAGAGCTGGTCGGCTGGAATGGTCATACAACGATGCTGTAACAGGCTTTCGGCATCTTTGCCAAGCAACTGCGCAATATCAGTCATAGTTTTGCTCCCCTTAGTGCCGACGGGCTGTCGGCATGTTTTCTCCAGGCTCACAGGATTGCGAGCTCCCTAAGCCTGGTCTGTGGGTGGCGAATTTTCCAGCGATAGGCGTTAACCTTCACCACCAGGCATGGAAATGGTGGACCGGACCAATGCCCTGCCCCACTTCCAGCGTGTCCGCCTGTGCCAGCGCGCAGGAGAGCCAGGCTTTGGCCTCGCGCACCGTATCTGCCCAGCTATCATGCTGCGGGCGCAGCGCAGCCAGCGCGGCCGAGAGCGTACAGCCGGTGCCGTGGGTATTTTTAGTATTGATGCGCGGGGCGGTAAAACGCAGGGTTCCATCCCGGGTGAACAGCCAGTCGGGGCTTTCAGGATCGTCCAGATGCCCGCCCTTCATCAGCACCGCTTCACACCCCATCGCCAGCAGGGCATCGCCCTGGGCTTTCATCTCCTGCTCATTGCGGGCATGGGGCGCATCCAGCAACGCCGCGGCTTCGGGTAAGTTAGGGGTAATGAGCGCCACCTGCGGCAGCAGTTTCTTACGCAGCGTATCGACGGCGGAAGGTGAAAGGAGCGGATCGCCACTTTTCGCCAGCATCACCGTATCCAGTACCACGTTTTTAACCTGATGACGCAGGAGCTGCTCCGCGACGGCCTCGACGATATCGGCCTCCGCCAGCATGCCAATTTTGGTGGTGTCGATGCGCACATCGCTGAACACCGACTCCAGCTGCGCCGCTACAAAATCAGGCTCAATGCGATAGACCGACTGCACCCCCCGGGTATTCTGGGCTACCAGGGCGGTGATCACCGAGCAGCCGTATGCGCCGAGCGCGGAGAAGGTTTTCAGGTCAGCCTGGATGCCAGCGCCGCCGCTGGGGTCGGTACCGGCAATGGTCAGGGCATTAATGCGTTTCATCGCTGTGCCCCCAGTGCCCACAGGGCATCAAGGAACGTTGCCGCAAAACTGCCCGGCCCGCGGCTTTGAGCAGCCGCAAGGGTACCGGCCCGTTTCATCCAGCCACAGGCCGCCGCGATGTTATCCAGCCGGTCACCCGGCAGCGAACAGCTGGCCGCCACCACCGCCGACAGCGCACAGCCGGTGCCCACCACCCGGGTCATCATCGGGTCGCCCCCCGTCAGGGTCTGGGTGCGCAGTCCGTCAGTGACGTAATCCACCTCCCCCGTCACCACCACAATCGCATTGGTTTGCCGCGCCAGAGCCTGGGCAGCGGGCAGCGCGCTGGCCGCCGTGTCGGTGGTGTCCACCCCACGCCCGCCCGCGCTCATCCCGGCGAGCGCGAGAATTTCCGAGGCATTGCCACGAATGGCCGCCGGTTTCAGGGTGAGAATTTGCTGGCAAAAACGGGTGCGGTACGCCAGCGCGCCAACGGCTACCGGATCGAGCGTCCAGGGCTTGTCCGCCGCCACCGCGCTTTCAATGGCCCGGCGCATCGCCTGGGCGCGGGGCGCGGTTAACGTCCCGACGTTAATCAGTAAGGCATCAGCAATCGCAGAGAATTGTTCCGCCTCTTCGGCTTCAATCACCATGGCCGGTGATGCACCAAGGGCCAGCAGGACATTGGCGGTAAAGGTCTGCACCACGTCGTTGGTCATGCAGTGGGTCAGCGGAGAACGGGTTCGGAAATGGTGTAAGGCGTGTAGATTAAGCAGGTCAGGCTGCATGGTATCGCTCCTGCCTTGCGCGAAGAAGCGATAGCCCGGAGGGCATCTGACTTCCCTACGCTGGCATTATCCAGATCAGGTGGTACGGGTATATTCTCAGCCTTCACAAAGAAGGGCACCCCGAGTCAAATCAATTACAAAACAATCATTTACACAGAAACAAATTGTAGGCGTTTAGTGTAACCGGGGCCGTAGGCAGGGTGCAAGGATTATCGATTTATCACAGTGCTTATCACAGCAGTTATCACACCAGAAATAGGTTTCTCACGTAATAAGACACCTGTAATGTGCTCACCCGCTTGTATATCCGCTTGAGGTGAAGAGCGTAGGTAAGTTGTAACTGTCGCAGGCTTCCAGTTACTCGTCTCCGGGCAATCGCTTCTTCGCGTAAGGCAGGAGCAAAAGACAGAAGAAACGCTAACTGCGTTAGCTGTCCGATAGTAAGGGTGTGGGTCAAGACAACAAGATTAAGTAAGGTTATAAATCATTCAAATTATTAAAACCCTCTTTCACTCGACACTAAAACAAATTAGAATTGGCAATCAGATTTCATAGTAAAGAGAGTTAAAACCTTTAGTTTAATAGCTAAAATTATACTAGGGTTGTTTGTGAAGCTGCTTTAGCGCTCTTCATTATTTAATTTAAAAGTTACCAATAATTAAAAATCAAAGGCATGATAAAATGACATTGAACTCAGGTATATTTGCATTTTTCCTATTATATTTAGTACTACACATTTTATATTTGTTTAAGGTTAAAGCATTCAAAATGAATGCTGAGCCTCTTACTCACCAACAATTATTTAAAGCAGCAATCATAATACCTATAGTTTCTTTCTTGATGATAGGGTTTATATGCTGGAGAGAATACGATCTGAAACTTGATGCAGATGGATTTAATAAATTCATTGAAATCAGCAAATTGCCGTTAGGATTGTTATCCTTATCAATTCCCTTTGGCGTAGTTGTAAATAACATACATCGAACCATTCAGACTGATAAACAGATAAAAGAAGCAGAAAGAAAAAACAAGGCCGATGGTTTTTACTCTCATAGAAAAAACACTATTGAGATGTTTGAAAGCTTACCATTTAAAAGTTTCCAAGTGGCAGGCGAAAAATATACTCTAGAGTTTGACAACTGTTATTCGACCTATAGGTACTCTTATCCTATGGCGTCTACTAGCTGTGGTGAATTCATCGCTGACGAAAATTTCGTACGCCGAGTAGATAATCTATGGATTGCTTTAAAAGAGAAATTGGAAAACCCACCTACCAGGAGTGCTGAATCAACATTAAAATATATAGCATCAATTGAAAACATTCTTGATAACATGCATAGAATATTACTTTTCAAGCCCATTGAAATTAAAAAATTACTCTTAGTAAATTTTTCTAACGAGGAAGGGTTTACAAAGCGATTTGTTACCAAGTTTTCATGCGAAGATGATATAAAAATGGCTATAAACGCTTACTGGAATGCCTGCATGATAATCACACAAGCTTTAGAGTTAGACATAAATGAAGGTATTATGATCCAATCAATTGCCGTTGAGCACTATAGTTTGAATAGTGAAAAAATCTTAAGAAACTGGGGAGTATCGGTTAATGATAAAATTAATCATGCAATCCCAGGGATTTACTAATGTATCTCATGAGAATACAAAGTATTACGGCGAATCTAAGTTTGGTTAAAGCTGAAAAATCGCCGTAAGGCCGTAAACAATTAAACTTCTTCTAACTCATTCCAATCATTGAAACGATAATTGCCATTAAGAAGCCCTTCCAACTTTCCCAACGATAAAGGGAAGATAAGATCTACTTTATACCCTCTGCCATGAATTGCTTCTTGCCTGAGAGTGTTGATGTTCTTAGCTTTACGTTTCTGTTTTTTGAAACCAACCGATTGTTTATAGCTTTCACTAAATCTCTCTACTCTTTTAGTGATTGGCTGGTAGTACTCAATATCTTTGAATGTATTCATAATGACTATCTCATTAATTAGGTGGGTATATATTTATATTATTACAAGAAATATAAAACCAGTACCATATAACTACATATTGATTAAAAAAAGCCCCATCACAAAAATTAGTTTCTCTAGGCATAGAAATTCTTTTTCATGTGAGGGGGAATTCTTTATTTCTCTATATGTACGTGATCAAACTAACACAAGGAAATGTTAACTAATGAGGGTGTAAATTTAAGCTGCAAGGATGGATAACTTAAAGACTCACACTCAACCTGTCAGGGAGCTTCACAATAAAAGCGCTTCTACTATGATTACTTTGAAAGATCGAGTATGAGTTTTTAAACTATCCAGTGTCCGAAAGCCGCAAGCTTTAATAGGCCGATAGAGAGAGCAAATTCCCATTGAGAGGGAAAGGATTAAAAGATCGATAAAAGGGAAAGGCCGTATTAGGTACGATAAGAGAAGATAATTATCTCTATATGCAATATCAGTCTTTTGCTTTGTTCTTTTTACTATCGGTCTTTTGAATTTAATCTTTTGACTTACTTACAACCAAATCTTTAGATTTGTGTTGTTATTAGAAATAACTGAAGGGAAATATTTATTTTAATAATAAGATAATATTATTGCTTTTGTCTTTGACTTACTACGAAAAGCCAAAGGCTTTGAAGTTATTAGAAGTAATTGAAAGGAAGTTATTAACTTTCCTAAGACACATCCTACATTGTAAAGCTTTGCTTTACCTGTAAAGTAAATCATTCAAGGTAATATTTATCTTAATCACTATATTTTAGATACAGTTTGGTTAAAGTAGGAGAGTAGGCAACTCCTGAAAAGCTTACTTTTAAGCTTTCTTCCCTTTGTTTACCCGGTTGTGCATCCGGCCTTTGAAGTAGCTTCCCGCTCATGGCGTAATTGTCGGTAGCTGTTTGCCCGCGCCTTATTGTCGTCGGGATTCTGCAAGAGTTTTTTCAATGCTCTAGATTAAGTATATTACACAGCAGTAAAATTAGGTTCCAACCTTGTTAAAATAATTTAACATCGTAATAACCATGCTCTTCTAATTAATCATTTGATTGATTAATTAATATTTAATTTCATTTTAAGCACTCACTTCTTTCATTCTAAGAAATAAGCCTTACTTCCCTAACTTATCACATCATATCTCTTAAGCTATACGTGCTTTTCGTGATGTACATCAACATTTCAAAACACCGTTTCGATGATAGTTTCTTCACGGCATTAAAAAAGATTACCAAACCTGACAAATGTAAATTTTGTATTCGCATAATCAATGCCTTAGAAAATTAATCATTACTATCAACAACTTAATTAGGATCTCAGCAGTCCATGAAACGTTCTATTCTTGCTATCATCGTCGCTACTTCTACTATCTCAGCTTTCAATGCTTATGCTGAACCTCTGCAAGCTCAGGCAGGTCGTGATATGGCTGCTGCTAAAGCTGTTGCTAGCCTTGCCTCTTACAATATGGATAAAGCCGCTAAATCTGGTGATGCTTCTCAGATATCCCGCGCTCAGAAAGATCTAAACTCTGCATTAGCTCAAGTGCGTTCTACTGCCCTTAGAAATCAGTTAGCACAACAGCGTGATGCTCAAGCCGCTTCAATTGGTCAACTGAATGCTTTGAAGTCTCAAGACTTAGCTAATCAACAAGCTCAAGTTACAGCACATATGAATCAGGTTACGGCTAACATGAGTGCTACACCTAATGCTCCAGCTGCTCCTGTGCAATCTGTAACGCCGTCAGCAACACCATCAGTACCATCAGCGCCAGCATCACCATCAGCACCACTCACTGTAACGGTAAACACCGCCTCCCCTACTACCGCACCCGGTATGGCTCCCGGTACTGTTGTTGGTGCTGCTCCTGCTCCAGTGTCTTACACCGTATCTCAGACGGTAGTTAATCCAAACCTGTCAACAGCACCCGTAGCTGGTTTACCTGCTGGAAGTGTGATTAATGGTGTAGCGGCTCCTGCTACGTTATCTAGCACCACTGTAGCAAACACTACTGATGCTGCTGCTCTACAAGCGGCATTGACTGCTAGCAAAATGGCTAGCTCTGCTGCTGCTCCGGGTGTTGCACCTTCTACGATGAATCCAGGAGTTAAAACTAATCCAGTGGGGAATCCTGTAGCCATTACTAGCAAAGTTGCGAATAGCTCAATTAACGTAGGTGTTTCATCTGTACCAGCGTCTACACCTGTGCAAGTGGGTAGTATCATCACCACTGCTGGCGCTATCGCTGCTATCGATTCCACTATCCAGATTTCAATACCCTATGAAAGCGTATTTGATGCCCCTGTAAAATCAGTACATAGCGATCATCAGAAAAATAGCCGTTCTGAGCATGGCACTGGTAATGGTGCTAACAACGCGCAAGCTTCCCGCTCTGCTGGCGGTTTCTCTACTGCTGGCTCACATATCGGCGGCGGTAAATCTGGCGGTGGATTCCATTACTAACCGATGCAATAAATACAAAATCCTAAATGAAAATATTATTGCTATGCATGGCCTTTAGTCTTATTGGCTTATTTATTGCCTTGAGATTGGTTAAGGCTAATGGATGATTTTAGTTTTACAATTTGGTTAGTAGTTGGTTTTTTATCATTTGAAATAATAACAATATCTCTAGGCTTTTAATTAATAGATGGTGATGGTGTGAAAAAGTTATTGATTGTGGGCTTAATGGCTTTGTTTACAGTTAATGTTATAGCATGTGATTTAGACTCTGCTAGATCTGCTGCTCAAGATGCTAGTGACTTTTCACGTAAAGCTAAAAATGCTGATGCTATTGGTTTATCGGAAAAAGCCTACGAATATTCCAAACGTGCATATAACGCTTATGAGGATGTGATTAGCTTCCTTTCGGATTGTGAAGATAATATTGGAGAAAATCACTAATGAATAAAATAGTTTTGGTTTGTGTACTTACTTCTGTGCTGGCTGGCTGTGCTCAACGCTACGTATCACCAGAAGAGCAAGCAATGACTAACGCCGCATATAAGGGCGCTGCAATGAATCAGGCGCTTGCTAACGCTCATGCTGCTGCTTTCGATGGTAAAGAGATTGGTAGCGATAGTAAGCACAAGCACCATCATCATCATCACCTCTCTGATTCGGAAAACTATCATGAAGATGATCAGGATAATGGCGTAGTCTATAAGCATGGTAAAAAGGGTTATTACGACGCTAACGGTGAATTCATTCAATACGCACAAAGCGCACATAAGCCAGTTAATCACGACGCCGCTTTTAAACAGGTGAGTGCTGAGTCTGATGCTGTAATCAATGGTACTATCGGTGATGGTTCTGAGTTTCTGTTAGGGCAAGGCTGGAAACCTAATAACGGGAAATGGCATAAGAAAGGCTACACGTTAACGCTTGTAGTTGAAAATGGAATTGTGTTAAACGCTCAGCTTTCCAAATAGGAGTAAACAGGTACTATTAGCCCTTCTTTATTAGGGGGCTATATAGGAAAAGAGATTGATAGCGTTTCTATCATGGATTTATTAACCTGCTATTAGTCTCTTTCTCTGTATAAGTTTATTAATTGAGAAATGAACATAAAATGGGATTCTTCAAAGATTTAGTAGTAAAGGCGGGTAATACTGCTGCGAGAAGTAACATAGCTCTAGCTATCAGAGCTGGAACTGATTACATGGCTATAGGAGATTTGAAGAAGGTTGTAAAACAAGTAACGATCATTAATGGTGCTGTTGAAAGCATCACTTCAAGTATTTTAGATAATGAAGGTTTTACTGGTGAACCTGTAGAAACGGCCTTGAGTATTATTGACACACTGCCCCGTTATATTAAAGAGAAAGAAGCCCTTATAGCTGCTGGAGAATTTATTAAAAAGGTAAATGACTGGATTGATGAAGATCCTGTTATGCAAGAAGTGATAAAAATTATCGATGGTAAATAAAGAATACCCCTTAATAAATCCTTACTCAAGGGATCTACTAAGGGGATGTTGCATTACTATTATCTCGTTATTCCTAATGTCCTTAATAATAGCACAATGCGTAAACACATTAACTTGATGTTATTCATTATATCATAATTAATGTGTAAACCGTTTATAGTGGGGTTCAGCACTCTCAGCATCAAAAAGGGTTAGATAACCCTTCAGAATCTTGCAAACTAAAATTAGACCATAGCTTTAAAAAATATATCCCTTGAATGCCCATTCTATGCGGGTTTCAAATCGAAGTTTACACATAAGATGAGAGGTAGTTCATCTACTATGTAAACTTACCCTATTTGCAGTTTTTAAGGGCTTAAATTAAGCCATATTTTTTATCGAATTTATTGTTTAATCCATGCATAACCATAATCACTACAACTAGAAACATCATCAAATGATCGTTGAGGCATCACCATAGGACTAGCGCTATACTCTGCTTTGTTTGCTTGCTCCTGAATTACTTTGGCCGCTGCTTACAGCTAATGTTAACAACTGTCGAAACTTGGTACTGATTTTTTAGTATTAACCTGATATTTAGAAGTTGTCGGCGTAAAATCGGAAGTAACTCAAGGTTTGTGCTTAATAGACCAAGCAATATCACAAAGCATCGCCCTATCTCCCAACCATCTATTACGAAACGTAGTTTTACTTAAATTCAATACTTGTTGCTCATGTGGTCATTGTTTGTAAAATAGCCACAGAATATATTTCCACAACAAGCATAGGGATTTATGCAGCAATATACCAATGAGATCACGCCTGAACTCCGAGAATCCTCTTCACAGTCACCCTACTACGAAGATTTTTTAGAAAGCTGGGACAGCAAGACTCGTGAAAAGTTTGAAGATTTTAACAAACACGTTAGTCGCTCATTAACTTACATTTTCCGGTTCACTGTGGGGGGAAGCGTTACCCGCGACGAGGGAATGCTCTGCAATCTTTCGGGAGGTAGTACGGTTGGCGGTTATAGGATGGCACGAGTTGGAGATAAGGTTGTTTACGCTGATAGCAGTGAAGCCACTGTTATTTCCGGTGCAGGTGGAGCACGTATTAGGCAGGGCGCATCTGCAGCACTGGTTGGAAGTATACTTGATAATGGCGACGAAATAATCTCAATACCACAGTCCGTCAGCAGGCTGATTTTCCCTGAAGGTGACACATTCCCGAAAGGATTCTTAAACATGCCAGGGAATAAGCACTAATGGCAGCCAAAGGTTACTTTCTGTTCAGAGGTGATAAGACGGTATGCGGCGGTCGGATTATTGAAGGATGGAATGATCACCAGTTTTTCGGTAAAGACATGGCCTGTGAAGGTCATCAAGTGACCTGTGGTAAACATCCAGGTCGTTACCGTATCTGTGGCGGTCTTGATACTGACTCTATACATGGTAAAAGGATAGCTGGAACTCTGCACAGCTATAGCTCCTGTCCCTGCAAATCGAAATTCGTCCCTTCAAACTTCGAAGATCATTACGAACTTGGTGGAGATGAAACAGTAGCACACACCGATCTGTCTCACCTCGTCAAAATGTCTGTATTCCCAGATCAGATTGAACCAGACCCTGAACAGTACGCTCAGACAGCGAAGAAGACTGGCATAGATGCAGGTTTTGCCGTTCTCCCTTATGGCGGCACCACAGAGGCCTGGCAACGTCTGCTGTTCACGGAAAACCCACCTATAGGAGCCAAAGAGTTATTCGTTACACTGAATGGTACAGGCAAAAGCTATAAAGCTGGTTCTATTATGCTTCTGGTTGATCCTGATAAGCAGGACGATGAGCAGATCGCCCATATGAAATCCACGAAAGCGCAAGTTGATGCGGCATTGGCACCATTGACGCACAAGGAAGCTAATTTCCTACATAAGCATTACGCTACTATAGCTAATTTTACCAGCTACGCTGATATTGGAATTGGCCTTGCTGCTGATCCTGTTGGGAAATACTTTGAGAATATCGAGAAAATTCTTTAAGAGATTCAGGATACATATAAGAATACCTACATAACAAGAGGTGCGTTGATTGGTGAACAATTTTACGTTAAGCGTAGCCAGTTGTTTAAAGAGCTTGAGTCCATACTCAAAGTCAGTTTCCTTAATAAAGCCATGAAATTTGTTGAATATAACAAAATAAAAAACGCACTCGGCCTCTCGAGCAGTTCTATTACCCACAAATGGAATGAAACGGGAGTGGGTGATATTGATGGATACGCAACTCACATTGAACGGGCAGCCAAATATGTTAAAGCAATGCGATACACTGGTTATTTAGGTATTGGCTTCAGCGGACTCCATTCACTTAATGAAGTAAGTCAGGCTTGCTCAGTGGGTCGTGAGAAAGAATGCTCTAAGAAAAAGTATACCGAGATCGGTAGTTTTGCTTTGGGTACAGGCGGTGGAGTTTACGCTGGCGGTTACGCCATACCATTATGTGTCGCAATCGGTGTTGGTAGTGCAGGTGTTGGTGGACTGGTTTGTACTGTCATTGCCGGTATTAGTTTAGGGTATGCTGGCAGTACAGTAGGCAGTGCTGTTGGTGAGTTAAGCGGGGAGCAATTGTGTAATGTTTTCGGCAATTAATTTTTTGACCATTCATCGAATTGAGATTTCTGGAATCTTTATGATTCTTGGAATAACAACATACGCTTCCAGCGTAATATATGACAAATTATCCAATGAAAAATTTGTTAAGCTTTGCTCATTATTTGTAGATAAGTTCGGAGCAAGACCAGCAGAAGTTTTAATTTATCAAGACGCAGGATTTTTTTCTCTTTTATGCGTGATGCTTTCTTTATTAAAGCATTATATTTTAGGGAAAATTCATTTCATACCCGCAGAATGGACAATGAACAAATTCGCTTCATCAAAGATCTCCCTAATCAGTACACTGATTGGTTACGAGTAAAAGTGCGACTTTCAATCGTTGGTTTTATTTGTCTGTTCATAATGTTAGCAGTTTTCTATTTGCCACAATTATTTGAAATATAACTATAAAATTAATAGCCAAGATACACGCTTGGCTATTTAATTTTAAAATTTGTCCTAGGAAAGAAAGCGACGGTTGCAAGTAGGAATACTGACTATCTTGATTTCATTTTTCATTATTTACTATTAATAAAGCCCATCAACAACATACGGAGTTGAGGATAATAACAGCTTATAAATAATGTTCAGTGATCCCCCGCTTTTCTCCCGTCCCACCTTTTGCGTAAGATATAGTTTGTTTTTCACCCAACCTCCAATAATCGTCCCAGGATAACTCTCAAGTTTTTAGCTATTCGTGCTAAATGTGATCTCCGTCAACCTGATAACGCATCTCTTCCGCGATAGTCATCCCGAGCCATCGCTGCGTTTCTATTATAGACGCACGGTAAGAATGGCCAGACCAACAATAATGAACTTATCAACCCCGGGGAATATCGGTTCCTCAACTTATTTAAGGTTAATGTATGAAAAAGATTCTGTTAGTCGGGATAGTGGCTACGCTTCTTGCGGGCTGCGTCTCAGAAGAGCAGCGCTTGGCGCAGTGTCAGGCCAAAGGCGTAAGCCGCGACGCCTGCTACGTTGCCGACCAGAACCGTCAGGCCGCCATCAATGCCGCGGCGGAAAAACAGGCCCTCGAGAATGCGCATGAAGCCGTACAACACGGTCAGGCGGCACACGTTGCCGACCCGCTGCGTGAAGCGTCATTTAGCGCCAACGGTATCAAAGCCAGCATCAATAACGGCTTTACCCAGGCGACCATCAACGGCAAAAAAGCCACGGTGAAACGCTTTAATGCTAACTTCTACGAAGTCAGAGGCGCAGGTTACGTCCTGTCGATCTCACTGGATGCGGACGGCGTGACCGATGCCTCGTGGAATAAAACCCATGGGCGCGACAACGGCATTCTGAACGTCGTTCAAAAGTAGTCCAAAAGTATTCTAAAACGCCCCTCTTTTTTACACGAAGCGCCCCCCACAAAACCTCAGCTACCATGCGGGGTTACGCCTTACGCGCGTTGATTCAACGCGCGTTACAAAACGATAAACAATTAACCATTGAGCCCCGGGCAAAAAGGCTCTATATTGGCCGCGTTTTTTGAGGCCCTTCTCATTTTTTTCATTAATTATTCAATCGGAGCCACGTGCTGAGCTGCGGTTGTAGGAGTGATATGATGACGGATAAAGTCCGTATTGATACTTTGAATGCTTCTTCTTTCAAAACCAACGAAACCTATCTGGCCCGTCAGGCCGAAATGGAATCCAATGTCAGGAGTTATCCGCGCAAACTGCCTTTAGCTATTACGAAGGCGGAAGGGGTGTGGATCACCGATGCGGATAATAAAGAGTATCTTGATTGCCTGGCCGGTGCGGGAACGCTGGCGCTGGGTCATAACCATCCTGATGTGCTGAAAAGCATTCAAAGTGTCATTACCAGCGGCTTGCCGTTACATACCCTGGATCTGACTACGCCGTTAAAAGACGCGTTCTCAGAATACCTGCTCTCCTTGCTGCCAGGTCAGGGTAAAGAGTACTGCCTGCAGTTTACCGGCCCATCCGGTGCAGACGCCGTTGAAGCCGCGCTGAAGCTGGCGAAAAAAGTAACTGGCCGCAGCGGCATTATCAGCTTCTCCGGTGCTTATCACGGCATGACCCACGGCGCACTGTCTGTAACCGGCAACCTCTCTCCGAAAGAAGCGGTTGACGGCATGATGCCTGAAGTCCAGTTCATGCCTTACCCACACCAGTACCGCTGCCCGCTGGGTATCGGTGGTGAAGCGGGCGTGAAAGCGCTGACCTACTACTTCGAAAACCTGATCAACGACGTGGAAAGCGGCGTGCGTAAACCTGCTGCCGTGATTCTGGAAGCGGTCCAGGGCGAAGGCGGTGTGAACCCGGCGCCGGTTGAATGGCTGCAGCGCATCCGTAAAGTGACTGAAGAGCACGGCATTCTGCTGATCCTCGACGAAGTTCAGGCTGGCTTTGCCCGTACCGGTAAATTCTTCGCCTTCGAACACGCAGGTATTCAGCCAGACATCGTGGTGATGTCCAAAGCTGTAGGCGGCGGTCTGCCGCTGGCCGTTCTGGGTATCAAAAAGCAGTTCGATGCCTGGTCTCCGGGTCACCATACCGGTACTTTCCGTGGCAACCAGCTGGCGATGGCTACTGGCCTTACCACCCTGCAGATCCTCAAAGAGCAGAACATCGCTGATAAAGTTGCCGCCCAGGGCGAGTGGCTGAAAGCGAAGCTGGTTGAGCTGCAGAAACGCTATCCGGTTATCGGTCACGTGCGCGGTCTGGGCATGATGATCGGCATCGAGATCGTTAAACCGCACGAAGCTGCCGACCATATGGGCTGCTTCCCGGGCGACGGCGAGCTCGCTGCGCTGATCCAGAAGAAGTGCTTCGAAGCGGGCCTGATTCTGGAGCGTGGCGGCCGTAACGGTAACGTTGTGCGTCTGCTGCCTTCCCTGCTGATCAGCGATCAGGAGCTGAATGTGTTCCTGGACAAATTTGAGCAGGCGCTGCTTGCTGCGGGCATTCGCCCAGTTTAACCGGAGACAATGGATAGAATGTCAGATTTAAACCCGATTTTGTCGTCCTCGGCGCAAAGCATCGAAGCCTACCAGCAGGCGATCGAGCAGAGCACCCAGGCGGTCATGCAGTGGCTGAAACAGCCGGAAATGTACCAGGGTAAAACGGTCGCCGAACTGCGCGAGCGTATCAACCTGGAATTCAGTCCGGAAGGGCTGGGCAACGAAACTGCTATCGAGCGTGCCGTTGAATATTTCCTGAAAGACAGCCTGGCGGTGCATCATCCGCAGTGTGTGGCGCATCTGCACTGCCCGAGCCTGGTGGTAAGCCAGGCGGCGGAAGTAATGATCAACGCCACTAACCAGAGCATGGACTCCTGGGATCAGAGCCCGTCCGCGACCATTATCGAGATAAAACTGATCGAGTGGCTGCGTACCCGCCTGGGTTACCAGGCGGGCGACGCTGGGGTCTTCACCAGCGGCGGCACCCAGAGCAACATGATGGGTCTGATGCTGGCGCGCGATGCCTTCTTTGCGCGTCAGGGCCACTCCGTCCAGCAGGATGGTCTGGTGGGCGATCTGCGTAAGATCCGTGTGCTCTGCTCCGAGAGCGCGCACTTCTCTGTGCAGAAGAACATGGCGCTGATGGGCCTCGGCTACCAGTCCGTTATCCAGGTAAAAACTGACGAATGTTCGCGCATGGATCTTAACGATCTGGCCGCGAAAATTGAGCAGTGCAATGCCAACGGCGAACAGATTCTGGCGATCGTTGCCACCGCAGGAACCACCGATGCGGGTGCTATCGATCCGCTGCGTGCGATTGCAGAGCTGGCGGCGAAGCAGAATATCTGGGTTCACGTCGATGCGGCATGGGGCGGCGCGCTGCTGATGTCCGAGAAGTATCGCGATTACCTCGACGGTATCGAGCTGGTGGATTCCGTTACTCTGGACTTCCACAAGCAGTTCTTCCAGACCATCAGCTGCGGGGCGTTCCTGCTGAAAGAGGCGCGTCACTATGAGCTGATGCGCTATCAGGCGGCGTACCTGAACTCTGAGTTCGACGAAGAGGCTGGCGTACCAAACCTGGTGTCCAAATCCCTGCAGACCACCCGTCGCTTTGACGCGCTGAAGCTGTGGATGAGCCTGGAAGCGCTGGGCGAGAAGAAATACGCTGAGATCATCGATCACGGTGTCACCATGGCCCAA
Organism: Leclercia sp. LSNIH1; assembly: GCF_002902985.1. Lineage (NCBI taxonomy): Bacteria > Pseudomonadati > Pseudomonadota > Gammaproteobacteria > Enterobacterales > Enterobacteriaceae > Leclercia > Leclercia sp. LSNIH1. Next base: position 4,064,172 of record NZ_CP026167.1, read on the forward strand.
CAGGTTGCGGCGTATGTCACTGAGCAGCCGCGACTGGAACTGGTCATGCCGCCGCAGCTGGCGAGCGTTCTGTTCCGTTTCCGTCCGGAGCATCAGCTGGATGACGCGGCCATCGCGCTGCTCAACCAGAAGATTGGCGATGCCCTGCTGGAATCAGGCCGCGCTAACGTGGGTGTTACCGAGCATAACGGTGTCACCTGCCTGAAGCTGACCCTGCTGAACCCAATTGTGACCCTGGAGGATGTTAAAGTCCTGCTGTCACTGGTGGAACGCACGGCGAACGAGCTGCTGGCTAAGTAAGTTGTCCCACCCGGCAGCGTTCGCTGCCGGGTCTCTCTTTCGTTATCTCGCTTTACTCTTCTCGTTTTCGTGCTGTCCGGCAGAATAACCATAAGCATTGTAACCGGAAGCATAATAGCTGGCCGCCGATTTCACGACGTCGTTCAGAATTGCCCCTTTGATGTTGACCCCCATCTGCTGTAAACGGTGCTGGCTGACCTCCATCTCGCGAACGCTGGTCACGTTAAACCGGGCTACCAGCAGGGTAGAGCCAGCGATCCGACCTACCAGCGCAGCATCGGTGACCGCCAGAACCGGCGGAGCGTCGACAATCACTATGTCGTACTGTTCGCTGGCCCAGGTCATGAATTCACGAAAACGATCGTGCGTTAGCAGCTCTGAAGGATTAGGCGGATACTGCCCGCAGGTCACGACATCAAACTGTCCGCTGGTGTAAGTCTGAATCGCCGCCTGGAAGGTCACTTTACCTGACAGTACATCCGACAAACCGGCATCATTGCGCAACCCAAAGATGTTATGCACGTAGCCTTTACGCATATCAGCATCAATAAACAGCACCCGTTTATCAACCTGCGTCACCAGCGCCGCCAGTGAGGTTCTAACCAGTGTTTTACCGCAGTCCTGAGTCGGGCCGCTGAACATGAGAATATTATTTACGGCATCCATCATCGCGAAGTGCAGGCTGGTGCGTAATCCGCGCACGGCTTCGACAAAATTATCCAGCGGCCTGTCGACGGGCAAGAATGGCACATCTTTGATTTTATGCCGCCTGGAGCAGTGGAAGAAATAGCGGTTGCCCACCCGGGTTTTGCTGTGCAGCCAGACCGAATGGGGCAAGGTGGCATAAACGTTAATACCCTCTTTTTCAAGTTGTTCCGGTGCGTTAATGCCGCGTCGTAACGCTGCTTTTGCCAGCACGCCAGCGGCAGAGATAAAGAATCCGAACAGGGTCATAAAAGCGACAATTAACGCCTTGCGCGGCTTGATAGGCCCAGGGTTTGTGGCTGCCGAGTCGATAATGCGCGCATTGCCAATCGTGCTGGAGCGGGAGATATTGAGCTCCTGCTGACGGGTCAGAAGCTGAAGATAAACCGCCCGATTGGTATCCACGTCGCGGCTAAGGCGCAAAACCTGCTGCTGCGTAGACGGCATCGTCTCAACACGTTTGTTCAGTCGTTCACGTTCGCTCTCTAAAGTCTGCCGCTTTTCACGCAGCGCCCGATAGGTGGGGTGGTCTTTTTTAAAGTGCTGAGAGACCTCCGCCTCGCGGAAAGTAAGCTCATTCAGCTGATTGTCAACGTTAACAATCTGTTCCAGCACTGACTTGGCTTCCAGGGTTAAATCCACCGAGTCCCGCTGTTTACGATAGGTATTGAGACGCTCCTCGGCCTGCTCCAGCTCTTGCCGCACCAGCGGCAGCTGGCGTTGCAGAAAGACGAGGCTCTGTGAATCCTGTGCGGCCTGGCGGGCAATATTCTGCTGCAGATAATTGTGCATGATATGATTGAGCGTGTTTTTAATCTGCACAGGATCGTGGCCTGTCAGACTCAGCATCAGGATCCCGCTCTCTTTGCCCTGCTCTGTCACGATAAACTGACGGCTCAGGGCATTTATCACTTCCAGTGGGCCACGTTGCCGAACCCGGAATTGCGTGCCAGGCGGTGCTGACAATTCGCGAACGGTAATGCTCACCCCGCCATGCTGCAATGGTCTACCTACCGTGCCGTGCGCGCTGATACCCTCTCCTTCCAGCAGAAAACGGCCTTTATCTTCGGCGGTCAGGGTCAAAATAATCGGCTCGGCAGCGGTTTCGGGAAGCGTCAGATTATCCAGAATCAATGTGCCGTCGGGTTGACCAGTCAGCTTCGCCCATGCTTTGCCTATCAGCGGCAGGCGAACCTGAGTGATTTCATCGCGTAAGCGCAGCGCTTCCACCGTTTCACCCAGGATCATTCGCGATTTTAGTATTTGAATTTCGGCGCTGGAATCTGGTGAAAGCGCCGGTGTCAGCTGATTTAAGGTTTTGAGAATACTGTTCTGCTGCTTATTTTCTATTTGCACCATCGCATCGGCAAGATAGACCGGTGATGCAAAGAGTGCGTATAACGTTCCGAAGAGCGCAAAAATTAGCGTAATGCCGAGAATAGCCACGCGATGATCGATTAACTCTCCCAGAAGGCGCGCCAGATCAAGCTCATGTTGGCTATCAGCCTGACCCTGAGTATTTACAATGTTCGACGACATGTACGTAATCCCTTAACGGTAAGTCGGTTGGCCCATTCCTGGCTTGCTTCGCCAAGCAGGCGAAAAACATATTCAAAAGCTTCCATGCTTTTGCCGTACGGATCGGGTATCTCCTGTTCCCTCAGCCATTGCCCAAACAGCAAGGCTTTGCCACGCACCTCAGGGGCGATAAGCGAGATCCGGTTTATTTGATCTGACTCCATGGCAAGAAGCAGATCGTATTCCCGCATCATTGCTATCGTCAGCGGCCGTGCAACATGATCCGCCAGCGACAGGCCATGCCTGGCAGCAATTTTTTGCGCATAGCGATCCGCCGGATACCCGGCAAGCGCGCGGATACCTGCGGATGCGATGGTTAACGAGGGGAGCTGTTGCTGTAACAGCCGCTCGCCAATCGGGGAACGGCAAACATTTCCCGTACAAATCACCAGAATGGATCGGATCATTATTCAGGCCACGATTTAATGAAGCGCACGGTTTCGGTCAGATCATGCACGCCGCTGATCGTCGGCACCAGCTGCGTCAATACCCGGTTCCAGCGCGAGACAGGCGCGGTGGTGACATAGACGATATCGTAGGGCTGGAGCTGAAATTCTGTGCCAAGCACCATCGCAGACGCATCGCGGGCATTGAGTTGATAGATACGCGCGATTTTGCCGTCCTGACTGTTGTTGCCGTTGGAGCGAATGACGAAGATACCGGTCGCATCGGCCATGCTTTGGTTCAGGCCACCCGCGTTCGCCAGGGCTTCTGCCAGCGTCATGCCGCTGCGATCCATCTTGAGGGTGCTCTGTTTCACCACTTCACCCATGACAAAAACTTTCAAGGCATCATTGCGTGGTACAAACAGAATATCCCCCGGCCACAGCAACCTGTTTTGCGTCAGGTCCCCGTGCTGCATCAGGGCATAAAGTGAGATCCGGGTGTCCTTACCCTTGTGCGTCAGCACCACATTTCGCCAGTCCGCATCCGGGGAGAGGCCACCCGCCGCATTGATCGCATCCATAATGGTCAGCGGAATATTGGTAATTGGCTGCTGCCCTGACTTCACCACTTCGCCAGTAACGTAGGCTTTTTGCGAACGAAACGCCGCGATACTGACGTCAACCTGCGGGCTTTCAATCACTCTGTCCAGGCGGGCGGTGATCTCTTCGCGCACCTGGGCGAGCGTTTTTCCGGCAACGTGCAGTTTACCGACGTAAGGATAAAAGAGCGTTCCGTCTGCGCCGACCCAGTTTCCGGTGTCGCTTGCGCTACGGTACTGCCCGGCAGGGGTTGTAAGTTCAGGGTGATCCCAGACGGTGATCATCAGCACATCTCCGGGGCCGATACGGTACTCCCAGTGCTTTAATTGCTCATCCAGATTCGGATTTGCCTGAGATTTCACCTGGCTTGTGCGAAGCTGTTCAATCACGGAGGGCGTTAATGGCCAGACATCCATTTTTTTATTTAAATCATATGGATTGTCAGTAACCGCAATATTATTTTTCCCGGAAGTATTTATATGCTGGCCAGGCGTAATGGTGCAGCCTGTCAATAATAGTGCGCAAATAAAACTTACACTGGTGCGGAGTGGTATTGTCATTAATAAGAGGTGCTCTATTATATTCCGTTAAATGCCCACGCATTTCCCTGTAGCTCTCATTAAATTTGCTACATTATTAAATTTAAAAATATTAACTATAGTCAGAGAGTTACAAAAAAATAACCTAATAAAAAAACACTGGCCGTACTGGAGATTGTCTGTTGATATCTTTTTAAAAAAGCAAATCAAAAACAGCACAAATTAATCAAACGGCATCATAAACATTCCACAGAAAAAATAACATAGCACGTTGACGACTATTATGTCTGAAGGCAGTGATTTAAGAATTTATAAAAAGAAAGATAAACACTATAAATCTAAATCAGGAAATAAATTCACAATGTAAATATTTAAAGCTGATGCGATTAGCGGGGGGATGTGTTGATTTGTTACATTTTTTACACCCTTAGCCAACCGGCAAAACATAAAATAGACTATCTGTTGCTCAGCCACGAAACGGCAGAACAAGAGTAATGGCCACGGTAAATCTGGAGATAAAATGACTAAAGGTAAAATTCTACTTCTGGGCGTATTGATGTCACTGGCGAGCGCAGCATTTGCTGCCCCACAAGCCGCAGCGGCCCCCTCTGGCATCCAGGCCTATGAGGAACAGGAGTTTGTAGCCGATTTTACGAAATACAAGATTGGTGATTTCGCCCCGGCGCAGTACCTGACACCTGAGTACACCATCAAGCAGTATAAGCTGCGTAACCTGCCTGAACCGGATGCGGGGACCCACTGGACTTACATGGGCGAGAACTACGTACTGGTGGGTGATACGGACGGTAAGATCTACAAAGCGTATAACGGCGATATCTTCTACCACCGTTAATCGCTTAATGCGCAGGTGGCGCTTCGCTTACCTGGCCTGAGGTGTAGGCCCGCGCAAGCAAAGCGCCACCCGGCAAAGGCTTACACCGCGCGGAACGCGATGTCGCCCGGGATCACCTCACCCTGCCAGTAAAGCTGTGCGGCAACGCGATCTGCCAGCTGACGATACATCTCAGCGAACTCACTTTCAGGGCGGTTGACGACGGTCGGCTTGCCGCTATCCAGATCTTCACGCAGCGTAATGTGCAGCGGCATCTGTCCCAGCAGCTGGGTATGATACTGCGCAGCCAGTTTTTCTGCCCCGCCGGTGCCGAAGATGGCTTCATGATGACCACAGTTGCTGCAAATATGCATGCTCATGTTTTCAACGACACCCAGCACCGGCACCTCAACCTTCTCGAACATCACAATGCCTTTTTTGGCATCAATCAGCGCGATGTCCTGCGGAGTGGTGACGACCACCGCGCCGGTCACCGGGATGTTCTGCGCCAGGGTCAGCTGAATGTCACCGGTGCCAGGCGGCATATCGAGCACCAGATAATCGAGATCCGGCCACATTGTCTCCTGCAACATCTGCATCAGCGCCTTGCTGGCCATCGGCCCGCGCCACACCATGGCGTTGTCGTCGGTAACCAGATAGCCAATGGAGTTGGTCGCCAGACCGTAAGCCATAATCGGCGCCATATGGGTGCCATCCGGCGAGGTCGGGCGCTGATTTTCCGCGCCCAGCATGTTAGGAATTGACGGGCCATAGATATCGGCATCCAGAATACCGACCTTCGCCCCTTCAGCGGCCAGCGCCAGCGCCAGGTTCACGGCGGTGGAGGATTTCCCTACCCCGCCCTTGCCGGAACTGATCGCAATGATATTTTTCACGCCATTGATACCCGGATGGTTCTTCACCCGTTTCAGCGTGGCGATGGTATGGGTTAATTTCCAGTCGATGGCTTTCGCCCCGGTGATGCGCAGCAGCTCGGCGCTGGTTTGTTCTTTCAGCGTCTCGAATGCATGGCTCCAGACGAAAGGCATATGCAGTTCGACATGCAGGGTATCATCCAGCCACGCCACGTGATGTAACGCTTTCAGCGTGGTGAGATTGTGCTTCAGGGTGGGGTGCTGAAAATTAGCCAGCGTCCCGGCAACCATTGCGCGCAAGGCTTCCGGTGATTTGGCCTGGGATTGAGAACTCATCCCGACTCCTTTGTAGTTGTTCTGAAAAAGAGATGTAATTACCAAGTTTACCCCAGAGGTAACAATTATTCATTTATGGATTAATGCCCTTATCACTTGGCGTAGTTATTCCCTTTCGGGTAACATCAAAAACCCTTTTTACAGCTAAAAGAAGTAATACCTACTATGACTCAAGTCGCGAAAAAAATTCTGGTGACGTGCGCTCTGCCGTACGCTAACGGCTCAATCCACCTCGGCCACATGCTGGAGCATATCCAGGCTGATGTCTGGGTCCGTTACCAGCGAATGCGCGGCCACGAGGTAAACTTCATCTGTGCAGACGATGCGCACGGCACGCCAATCATGCTGAAAGCGCAGCAGCTGGGTATCTCCCCGGAGCAGATGATTGCCGAAATGAGTCAGGAGCATCAGACCGATTTTGCTGGCTTCGACATCAGCTATGACAACTATCACTCCACGCACAGCGACGAAAACCGCGAGCTGTCGGAGCTGATCTACACCCGTCTGAAAGAGAACGGTTTTATCAAAAACCGCACTATTTCTCAGCTCTACGATCCGGAAAAAGGCATGTTCCTGCCGGACCGTTTCGTGAAAGGCACCTGCCCGAAATGTAAGTCGCCGGACCAGTATGGCGATAACTGCGAAGTGTGCGGCGCGACCTACAGCCCAACCGAGCTGATTGAGCCGAAGTCCGTGGTATCCGGCGCGACCCCAGAGATGCGTGACTCCGAACACTTCTTCTTCGACCTGCCTTCGTTCAGCGAAATGCTGCAGGCGTGGACCCGCAGCGGCGCGCTGCAGGAGCAGGTGGCGAACAAGATGCAGGAGTGGTTTGAATCCGGCCTGCAGCAGTGGGATATCTCCCGCGATGCACCCTACTTCGGCTTCGAAATCCCGAACGCGCCGGGCAAATACTTCTACGTCTGGCTGGATGCGCCTATCGGCTACATGGGCTCCTTCAAGAACCTGTGCGACAAGCGCGGCGATACCGTAAGCTTCGACGAATACTGGAAAAAAGATTCCACGGCCGAGCTCTATCACTTCATCGGCAAAGACATCGTTTACTTCCACAGCCTGTTCTGGCCAGCCATGCTGGAAGGCAGCGGTTTCCGCAAGCCGACCAACCTGTTTGTCCACGGCTATGTCACCGTGAACGGCGCGAAGATGTCCAAATCGCGCGGCACCTTCATTAAAGCCAGCACCTGGCTGAACCACTTTGATGCCGACAGCCTGCGCTACTACTACGCGGCGAAGCTTTCGTCCCGTATCGACGATATCGACCTGAACCTGGAAGATTTCGTGCAGCGCGTCAATGCCGATATCGTGAACAAAGTGGTCAACCTGGCCTCCCGTAACGCCGGCTTTATCGCCAAGCGTTTCGACGGCGTGATGGCGGCGGAACTGGCCGATCCTGAGCTGTACAAAACCTTCACCGACGCGGCTGCCGTGATTGGCGAAGCGTGGGAGAGCCGCGAGTTTGGTAAAGCGGTGCGTGAAATCATGGCCCTGGCCGACCTGGCGAACCGCTACGTTGACGAGCAGGCACCGTGGGTAGTTGCCAAACAGGAAGGCCGCGACGCTGACCTGCAGGCGATCTGCTCCATGGGTATCAACCTGTTCCGCGTGCTGATGTCTTACCTCAAGCCGGTTCTGCCGCAGCTGGCCGCGCGTACCGAAGCGTTCCTGAACACCGAACTGAGCTGGGACAGCATCAATCAGCCGCTGCTCGGCCATAAGCTGAACGCCTTCAAGGCGCTCTACAACCGCATCGAGATGAAGCAGGTTGAAGCCCTGGTTGAAGCCTCGAAAGAAGAGGTGAAAGCCGCCGCCGCACCGGTAACCGGCCCGCTGGCGGACGATCCGATTCAGGAAACCATCACCTTTGACGATTTCGCGAAGGTCGATCTGCGCGTGGCGCTGATCGAAAACGCGGAATTTGTGGAGGGCTCCGATAAGCTGCTGCGCCTGACCCTCGATCTGGGCGGCGAGAAGCGCAACGTCTTCTCCGGCATCCGTTCCGCCTACCCGGACCCGCAGGCGCTGATTGGTCGCCACACGGTGATGGTGGCGAACCTTGCGCCGCGCAAAATGCGCTTCGGCATCTCTGAGGGGATGGTGATGGCCGCAGGTCCTGGCGGGAAAGATATTTTCCTGTTAAGCCCGGACAGCGGTGCGCTGCCTGGTCACCAGGTGAAATAAATAAAAAAGCCGGAGATAATCTCCGGCTTTTTTTATGCCTTTTTGCCGGGTGGCGGCTTCGCCTTACCCGGCCTCCATAACCTGTAGGCCCGCCGCCGGGCAACATTACGGCTTCGCGGCATGCACCCGGTTGGTGAGCCCACGCAGGAAGTAGCGCAGGAATTGATCCCCACACTCGCGGTAGTTTTTATGGTCCGGCGCGCGCATCATGGCGGTGATTTCCGGCATTGAGACGCGGAACTTTTGCTCGCTCATGATGGCCAGAATATCGTCGGTTTTCAGTGAAAAGGCGATGCGCAGCTTCTTCAGCACCGTGTTGTTGTTTACACGACGCTCCAGCGACAGCTCAGGCGCAGATTCATCTTTGCCACGCTTGTGGTAGATCAGGCCGTTCAGAAAACCGGAGAGGATGATGTCCGGGCAGCGAACAAACCCCTCCTCGTCCTCTTTGGTCATCCAGGTGTCGAACCCGGCCGAGGTGGATTCCATGTCGGCAAGCGCAAGAATGCGCACCATGTCGTTGTTATTTGCTTTCAGGGTGTAGCGCAGGCTACGAAGAATATCATTACTGAGCATAGAGCCTTCGAGTGTCGATGATGCAATGGCGCGCAGTGTAGCAGTTTTACAGCCCTATCGCCTCTTTCAAACTTTTCAGGTAGCGACGGCTGACCGGCACCGTCTGTCCGGCGCGCAGCACCAGTTCCGCCTGACCGTTCTCTTCAAGGCGGATCTCTTTCAGATGCGCCATGTTCACCAGGTACTGGCGATGGCAGCGCAGCAGCGGCGTGCGGCTCTCCAGAGTACGCAGCGTCAGCTCGGTAAAGCCCTCTTTGCCTTCGTGGCTGGTGACAAACACCCCGCTCATCCGGCTGCTGACAAAAGCCACGTCCTCCATCTGCAGCAGATAGATCCGGCTGTGGCCGGTACAGGGGATAAACTTCAGCGGCTGCTGGTGTTCCGCCAGCAGCGATACGTCCTGCACGTTGCGCTCCTGGCGCAGGCGGTTAAGCGTTTTTTCCAGCCGCGGCTCTTCGATGGGTTTCAGCAGATAGTCAAAGGCGTGCTCTTCGAACGCTTTTACCGCGTATTCATCAAAGGCGGTGAGAAAGACAATGTAGGGTCGATGTTCCGGGTCGAGCATGCCCACCATCTCCAGGCCGCTGATGCGCGGCATCTGGATATCCAAAAACAGCACGTCGGGACGCAGCTTGTGCACGGCGCTAATGGCTTCAATGGCGTTAGCGCACTCGCCGACAATCTCAATATCGCTGTGCTCCTGCAGCAAAAATCGCAGGTTTTCTCGCGCTAACGGCTCGTCATCGACAATCAGCACATTCAACATGCGTGTTCCTCCAGAGGCAGTCGTAAGGTTATACGGGTAAAGCTGTCGGGCTCACAGGTGACGGTAATGCCGCAATCTTCGCCAAAATGGGCGCGCAGACGCTTGTCCACCAGCCCCATTCCCAGGCCTCCCCCCTCTTTTGCACCGCTATAGAGCCCGGCATTGTCTTCAATATCCAGCACCAGATAGCGGTTAAAGCGGCTGGCGGTGATGGCGATCTCGCCGGTGCCCAGCAGCTGGGAGGTGCCATGCTTGATGGCGTTTTCCACAATCGGCTGCAGGGTAAAGGCTGGCAGCTGCTGCCAGGCCAGCTCATCCGGCACCGACAGCGTCACCTGCAGACGCGACTGGAACCGGGCCTGCTCGATTTGCAGATAGGCATTCACATGCTCAATTTCATCCGCAAGGGTGACAATTTCCGAGGGCCGCTTCAGGTTCTTACGGAAAAAGGTCGAGAGAAACTGCACCAGCTGCGTTGCCTGATCGCTGTCCCGACGGATCACTGCCTTCAGGGTATTGAGGGCGTTAAACAGAAAATGCGGGTTCACCTGAGCGTGCAGGAGCTTGATCTCCGACTGGGTGAGCAACGCCTTCTGCCGCTCATACTGCCCGGCGAGGATCTGGGCCGAGAGCAGCTGGGCGATCCCCTCTCCTAATGTTCGGTTGATGGAGCTGAACAGACGGTTTTTCGCCTCATACAGCTTGATGGTGCCCATCACCCGCTGGTTTTCACCGCGCAGGGGGATCACCAGCGTCGAGCCCAGCTTGCACTGCGGATGCAGCGAGCAGCGGTACGGCACCTCGTTACCGTCGGCGTAGACTACCTCACCAGTCTCGATGGCGCGAAGCGTATATGCGGACGAAATCGGTCTGCCTGGCAGGTGATGGTCATCGCCGGTGCCGGTAAAAGCCAGCAGCTTTTCGCGATCGGTAATGGCGACCGCGCTGATATCCAGCTCCTGGTGCAGCACCTGCGCCACCTTCATGCTGTTCTCTTCGTTAAAGCCCTGACGCAGGATCCCCTCCGTCGAGGCCGCAACCTTCAGCGCCGTTGCCGAAAAGGCCGAGGTGTACTTTTCAAACATGGCCCGCTTATCAAGCAGGATGCGCATGAACAGCGCGGCGCCTACGGTGTTGGTGACCATCATCGGCGCGGCAATGCTGCCCACCAGATGCAGGGCATCCTCGAAGGGACGGGCGATCAGCAAAATGATCAGCATCTGTACCAGCTCGGCCACCAGGGTTATCGCGCCTGCAGTAAGGGGACTGAAGACTTTATCCGGGCGACCGCGACGGATCATCACGCTGTGGACGAGGCCGCCAAGCAGCCCTTCGACAATGGTCGAAATCATACAGCTCAGCGCCGTCATGCCGCCCATTGAGTAGCGGTGCAGTCCCCCGGTCAGCCCCACCAGTCCGCCGACAACCGGGCCGCCGAGCAGGCCGCCCATCACCGCGCCGATCGCACGGGTGTTGGCAATGGAGTCTTCGATATGCAGGCCCAGATAGGTGCCGAGAATGCAGAAGATAGAGAAGGTGACGTAGCAGAGCAGCTTGTGCGGCAGACGAACGGTGACCTGCATCAGGGGGATGAACAGGCGTGTTTTACTCATCAACCACGCGATGACCAGAAACACACACATCTGCTGAAGCAGCAGCAACACCAGATTAAATTCGTACATACCCACAAACCGCAAATTCTTAAAGCGCGTAACATACACCGAAGCGCAATAACTTTCTTTGCAGTCAAAGAACGAAAATGTGTTTTCGTGTGAGCCATCACACCTTTAGCCGAACATAATCTGATATTCGCATTTTTTTTGGGAAAAAAGAGCGAAACTTCCTGGTTCAGCATTCTCCGTCTACAGTTAATCTGGGCATGCGCAAGCCGGAGGGAAAACATGGCGCTCTACACGATAGGAGAAGTGGCACTCCTGTGTGATATCAATCCTGTGACGTTACGGGCATGGCAGCGACGTTACGGATTACTGAAACCGCAGCGAACCGACGGTGGCCACCGGCTGTTTACGGATGCGGATATCGACCGGATCCGTGAGATCAAAGGCTGGATCGATAATGGCGTCCAGGTCGGGAAGGTTAAAACGCTATTGAGCCCGGAAGGTCAGAAGGAGCAGGACATCTGGCGCGAACAACAGGAGGTGCTGCTGCGTTATCTGCAATGCGGCCATCTGCACCGTCTGCGTATATGGATCAAGGAACGAGGCAGTGAATACCCTGCGCAAACCCTTATTACCCAACTGTTCATCCCGTTACGAAGGCGTCTGCAATCGCAGCAGCCCACGCTCCAGGCACTGCTGAGCGCGCTGGACGGCGTACTTATCAACTATATCTGTATTTATCTTGCTACGGCGCGAAAGAAGAACAGCAAAGATGCGCTGGTAGTCGGCTGGAACGTGCACGACACGACTCGCCTGTGGTTTGAAGCGTGGATTGCCGCCCAGCAGGGCTGGCGCGTCGACGTGCTGGCGCATTCGCTGGCTCAGCTGCGCCCGGAGCTGTTCGACGGACAGACGCTGCTGGTCTGGTGCGGAGAATCACCGACGGCGGCGCAGGAGCAGCAGCTCACCCAGTGGCAGGCGCACGGCTATCCCGTCTTCCCGCTGAAAGGCAATTAATGGTTCATTAACACCCGCGCTTCACCGTATAATCGCCCTGTTAACATCAGGAGCACATTATGAAGGCAACCAAAGTCGCGGTTATCACCCTCTTCTTTCTCATGGCCGTCAGCGGTATTGGGGGCGTGATGCTGGCAGGTTATTCGTTTATTGTCCGTGGCGGTGTTGGCTGAGGCTTCGTGCCAGCCGTTCGAAGGCGCGATCGACCACAATCGCCACCAGCGCCACCAGCAGCGCACCCTGGATAATATAGGCGGTATTAAAGCCACTTAAGCCGATAATAATCGGCGTCCCCAGCGTGTTTGCCCCTACCGTTGAGGCAATGGCTGCGGTACCGATATTCACAATCACCGAGGTGCGGATCCCCGCCAGCATCACCGGCGCGGCCAGCGGCAGCTCGACGTTGCGCAGGCGCTGCCAGCCACTCATCCCCATCCCTTCGGCTACGCTGATGGCCGCCGCGGGCACTGCCGCCAGCCCCGCCAGCGTCGCCTGTAAAATCGGCAGCACCCCATAGAGGATCAGCGCGATAATCGCCGGCTGTTGGCCAAAGCCCATCACCGGTACCGCAATGGCCAGTACCGCCACGGGCGGGAAGGTCTGCCCGACGGCGGCGATGGTCTCCACCAGCGGGCGAAACTCCCGGCCCGCCGGCCGCGTTACGGCAATCCCGGCGCCTGCCCCCACCACGATGGCAAAGAGGCTGGAGATGCCGACCAGCCAGAAGTGGGCGAGCGTCAGGCTAACGAAGCTCTCCTGCTGGTAGACCGGGCGCGGCAGCTCCGGGAACAGCGCGCTGAAGAGCGGCGCGCTGTAGGGCATCAGGAACAGGAGCGCCACAAACAGCGCCACCAGCCACAGAAGTGGATCGCGTAATAGCCTCACGACGCCTCCCGGGCCAGCAGATCGCGAAACCAGAGCGTGCCGCACGGCCTTTCCTGATCGTCCACCACCGGCAGACGCTCACAGCCCTGGCTGACAAATGCCGAGAGCGCATCCCGCAGGCTCATGGACGCCCGCAGCGGGCTGGACTCGCCCGAGGTGATTTCCGGGCGCATCGACTCGCCGACCGTGCGCAGCGACAGCAGGCGTACGCCCAGTTCGCTGCGGCCAAAAAACTCGCGCACAAATCCATTCGCCGGTCGGGTCAGCAGCGCCAGCGGCGTCCCCTGCTGCACTACCCTGCCGCTGTCCATCAGCACCAGGTGGTCTGCCAGCCGGAGCGCCTCGTCGATATCGTGCGTTACCAGAACAATGGTCCGCCCCAGAATGCGATGGATGCGGGTCATCTCCAGCTGCAACGCGCTACGGGTGACCGGGTCGAGGGCGCCAAAAGGTTCATCCATCAGCAGCACCTCCGGGTTAGCGGCCAGTGCCCGCGCCACACCGACCCGCTGCTGCTGCCCGCCTGAAAGCTGGTGCGGATAGCGCTCACGCAGGGCAGGATCCAGCCCCAGCAGCGCCATCAGTTCATCCACCCGGTCGTCAATCTGTTGCCGAGGCCATTTTTGCAGCTGCGGCACGGTGGCGATGTTGCGCGCCACCGTCCAGTGCGGGAAGAGACCGATGGACTGAATGGCATAACCCATCCGCCGACGCAGCTCCAGCACCGGCAGGCTGCGGATCTCCTGCCCGGCAAAGCGGATCAGACCGCTGTCATGCTCCACCAGTCGGTTGATCATCTTCAGGGTGGTCGATTTGCCCGAGCCCGAGGTGCCCACCAGCACCGTGAAGGCCCCTTCGGCAAAGGTCAGATCCAGATTGCTGACCGCGGGCTCGCCGGCAAAGGTTTTACTTACATCATCAAACTCAATCATCGGTTCTCCTTCGCAGCAGGGCGATCCACAGCGCAAACAGCGCGTCCACCACCACCGCCATCACGATGGTCGGTATAACGCCCAGCAGCACCAGATCCAGGGCGCTGCTCAGCAGCCCCTGGAACACCAGCGCGCCGAATCCTCCGGCGCCAATTAAGGCCGCTATCACCGCCATCCCCACGGTCTGCACCGCCACTACGCGCAGGCCGCGCAACAGCACCGGCAGGGCCAGCGGGAGCTGGATCTGCCAGAAACGCTGGCGGCTGTTCATCCCCATCGCGTCGGCGCTCTCCAGCACCTCGGCGGGCACCTGGCTGAGCCCCGCCAGCACCCCGCGCGCCAGCGGCAACAGGGCATAGAGCACCAGGGCGATCAGCGCGGGCGTCAGGCCGGTTCCGGCAATGCCCAGCGAAGACAGCCACGGCCAGGCGCGGGTCAGCCCGGCAAGCGGGGCAATCAGCAGGCCGAACAACGCCACGGAAGGGATGGTCTGAATGATATTCAGCACCGCAAACACTGGCCCCTGAGAGGCCGGACGGCGATAACAAAGCAGCCCCAGCGGCACGCCAATCAGCAGGGCCGGGATGAGGGTGCCCAGCAGCAGCGTGAGGTGCTGCTGCCCGGCATCGTTAAAGACATCCTGCCGGTTGGCGTACTCTTTCATCAGCGAGAGGGCGTTGAGTTCGCCGCTGAACAGCAGCAGCAACGGCAGGATCCAGATTTGCGCCTGCAGCAGCCAGCGCCAGAGCGGCGGCAGGTTAAGCCGACGAATGGCATCGCTGCAGGCGAGCAGGCAGAGCGCCAGCCAGAGCCACAGGCCGCTGCCCACGGCAGTGCGCGCCAGCGGACTTTCGCTGCTGGCAAGATGCGTGGCGGCAAGCCCCGCGCTCCAGACCAGCCCGGCGAACAGCAGCTCGCACACCACAAGCGTCGCCACCACTGCCCCGCGACCACGCATCAGTGCAAGCACGATTAACAGACCCGGCACAATAAGCAGCAGTGCAGGCGAGAACGCCCACACCTGCCAGACGGCACGCCCTTCCCCGGACACCAGCCGGTTCGGGGCAAAATTCACAAAGGGTAGCGCGGCTGCAGCCAGGGCAATGAGAGCCATCAGCAGCAGCACGCGGTTATGACATCTTATCGGCACAGCACAGTCCTGCGGCGGGTTATTTCACCAGCCCTTTTTGCTTCAGGTAATCTGCCGCCACTTTTTTGGCATCCAGCCCCTCGACTGCAATGCTGGCGTTCAGCTGTTGCAGGGTTTTCTCATCCAGCGTTTCAAATACCGGCTTCAGCCAGGCGTCCAGCTCCGGATAAGCCTTCAGCACCGCCTCGCGCACCACCGGCGCCGGGGCATAGATCGGCTGAACGCCTTTTGGATCGGTGAGGGTTTGCAGACCCAGCGCCGCTACCGGGCCGTCGGTACCGTAGGCCATCGCCGCGTTCACGCCCGAGGTTTGCTGAGCGGCTGCTTTGATGGTGACGGCGGTATCACCCCCCGCCAGTGAGAGCAGCTGGCTCTGATCGAGCTTGAAGTCATAGGCTTTTTCAAAGGCAGGCAGGGCATCCGGGCGTTCGATAAACTCGGCTGAGGCGGCGAGTTTGAAATCACCCTTCTCTTTCAGGTAGCGGCTGAGATCCTCAAGGGAGGTGAGTTTGCCTTTCTCCGCCACATCCTTGCGTACCGCGATGGTCCAGGTGTTATTCGCCGGAGCCGGGGTAAGCCAGATTAGCTTGTTCTGTTCGGCATCGAGTTTTTTCACTTTCTCGTAGCCATTGCTGGCATTTTTCCACGCCGGGTCATTTTCATCTTTGAAGAAGAAGGCCCCGTTGCCGGTATATTCCGGGTAGATATCCAGTTCGCCGGAGGTGATGGCGCCACGCACTACCGGGGTAGTACCCAGCTGCACTTTATTGACGGTTTTGACGCCATGGCTCTCCAGCACCTGCAAAATAATATTGCCCAGCAGCGCCCCTTCCGTATCAATTTTCGACCCGACCTTTACCGGCTCCGCTGCCTGTAATGGCAGGCTCAACGCCGCCAGCAGCGCCGCTGAACCAACAATCCCCTTTAAAATAGTCATTCCGCTTTCCTCATGATTTTGCCGCCTTTTTCAGAGGCTTGAGAGAAAAGCGTAGTCGATAAGTGGCGTTTTAGCGCGTCTCAGGCAGTTTTAACGGCAGGGTAAGCACGCTGGCGGCAAAGTAGAGCATGGCGATCACCCACAGCGTTCCCTCCACGCCGAGGGGGGCCACGCAGAGGGTGATAATCAGCGGCCCGACAAAGTTGCTCAGGCCGGAGCCCAGATTGAGGCAGGCGATCGCCGCGCCTTTGTTATCAGGAAGCAGGGAGGGGATCAGCGCGCTGAGCGGCCCGAACGCCCCGAGCCCAATGGCATAGAGCGCTAAGGCGCAGAACAGCGCGGGCTCGCTGTTACCAGACAGCACCGGGGCGTAGCATACCGCCACCATCGCCAGCCCGCACAGGGTGCCGGAGAACCAGACCACCGTGTTACGCCAGCCGATGGTGTCCCCCAGCCAGCCAAAGAAGTAGCTGGCGAAAATATTAACAACGTTCACCAGCCCCCAGATGGTGAGCCACGTCGCGATACTGAAGCCAAAGCGCGGCAGGTAGACCGGCATCAGGATCACCAGCGAAAATTTGCCGATGTCGTTGATGGTTTTGACGATCACCGCGAGACGCATTTTAGGCTCCCGCACCATCACCATGATCCCTTCGGTGAGTGCCGCCCCCATGCTGCCGCCCTGCGCCGTCTGCGGCCGATCGGGATTGAGCACCAGCGCGCAGAACGCCCCCAGTACCACAAAGATAAAGCCGCTCAACAGGGTGGCGGTTTCGCCGATCCGCGGCAGCATCAGGCTGGCGTACCACGGTCCGATAATGGTCATCCCCACGCCAAAGGCGATCCAGAACCAGGAAACCGCCCGCCCCAGGATACGCGGCTCGCAGCGCTGGTTAATCCAGACCAGAAACGAGTAGGCAAACAGCGGGTAAGCCACGCCGCGCAGGGCGTAGCTGGCGACCATCAGGGGGTAGTTTCCCTGCGGCAGGGCATAGCCGATAAACGGGATCGAACCGAGAAAGTAGATCGCCGTGGCACTCCACATCAGACGACGCAGGCCCAGTACCCCCGCGCCGATCCCCGCAAACCAGGAGATCACCGCCACGCACAGGCCGAACACCGATGAGAGCAGGCTGATGTGAAACGCATCAAAGCCGCGGTTTTGCAGCATCGAGGCCAGCCAGCTTTGCTCGATGGTGGCACCGGTAATAAACAGAAAAATGCCGATAAAACCCCAGCTCAGTTCCCGGGGCAGACCCAGTCTGGCCCAGATCCCTTGCTGAATATATACGCTGTGTTCTGTCATGTGCTTCGTCCTGAAAGACCGGGGGCCCGGACCCGGTCAGCCTGTGAGGATCAGGCGTTGGTGAATTGCGGAGGGCTCTGACGCGCCATCATCCGTTTGCGGTTGAGATAGCCAACGGTGTTCTCGCCCCAGCAGTGCTCATACGGCATACCGGTCAGGCTTTCGATAACCGCACGGTTTTCCGCGCTGACGGTCGCCTTGCTGCCGCCCTGCTTCAGGCGCGCCACCTCTTCGTTCAGAATGGCGTGGGTGCGGCTGTTGATGCGGAACTGGCAGGCCGACCAGATCCCCCAGACGGTGAGGATCATCGGTAGCACAATCATGATCACCATAATCATGTTGATGGCAGACTGCGGCTGCGCGGACTGCCCGGAGACAAAGCCCGACATCTGCAATGCCACGCCAACAAGGAAAATCGACATCGCCTGAGAGGCCTTACGCAGCAGACTCATAAAGCCGGCGAAGATCCCCTCCCGACGCTGACAGGTGAGGATCTCGTCCACGTCTGCCACGAAGGTGTAGTTATTCCATGGAATGGCGTAGATCCCGCCGCGCGCCAGGCCGGCAATCGCCGCCCCGGCATACAGCAGTACCATCCCACCGGTCTGGTGGAAGTACGCTGACACCAGCAGGGCAAAGGCCACCAGAGCCATTGAGGCCTGGGTGGCGAAGGCCCGGGACGGGGAGTAACGCAGGGTCAGCCAGGTGGCGATCCCGACGCCAAAGAATTGCAGGGCATTGATCACGCCGAGCAGGTTAGAGGCCATCACCGACGAGGTCATCAGGGCGAAGACCACGAAGTAGGTAAAGACGGAGTTGAAGATATCCTGCGCCACTGAACCGCCCAGATACATCCCGAGGTGCGATCTGAACGTTTTGATTTTCAGGGTGGAGAGGAAATCGTAATAGATATGGTACGTCCGGGTTGCCAGCGGCTCCTTCTCTTCCTCTTCACTGTGGGCTTCGCTCTGCTGGATCTCCTCCAGCGAACGTTCCCAGGTGCCGAAGTAGACAAAGAACAGTACGATCATAAAGGAGACGGTGAAAATGGCGCCGGTATAAAAGAATGACGCTGACGACTCCGGCCCGAAGTATGCCACCAGACGTCCCGGCAGGAAGGCGGCAGCAAAACCGGCCAGTTGGGCGATATACATGCGGGCGCTGGTGAGTTTTGAGCGCTTTTTGAAGTCGGAGGTCATCTCTGCCGACAGGGTGTCGTACGGGATGATGATCATGGTGTAAACGATCTCAAACAGGATGTAGAACAGCAGGTACATCCAGTAATTGAAGCCCTCCACCCACAGCAGGCTGTAGACCGACACCAGCGGAATGCTGGCCAGCAGGAAGAAGCGGCGACGGCCAAAGCGTCGGCCCAGCGCCGTCTTATGGAAGTTATCGGAAATGTAGCCGATGACCGGACACATGATCACATCGACAATACGCGCCACCGCAAACAGCGAGCCCGCCTGAATCGGCGTCAGCCCGCAGAAGGTGGTTAAGAAAAACAGCAGCCAGGCGCTGACCAGCGTGAAGGCACCGGAGCCAATCACATCTGCCAGCCCGTAACAGACATAGTTACGCAGTTTAATTTCTCGCACTTTTTTTATCATTTTGTATTCCCTGTATTCGCCGGGTAAGTTCGGATGCTCTCTTCATCCCAGCCCGCAGGTAACGGCAGCGGACGGGCAATCTGGATGACGTGCAGCTGTAATCCCTCAACACCTGCGGCATAGAGCGCGGGCAGTCCGTGCGGATAGCGTTCTACGCCGTAGGCGCGCCCCGTTTGCGGGTTAACGCGCCAGGCGTTATCCAGTCCCATCCCTGTCGGGCGCGCGGGGTTACAGGGAGGGCGCACGTCATAGCAGCCCTGCTCCTCGCTGGCGCTCAGGCGCTGAGAGAAGCTCAGCCCGTTAAAGGTGATGTCGTGAATGGCGCCCGGCACGTCGCTGTGCAGGTTGATAGCCCCTTCCCCGCTTCCGCTGAGGCTTAAGAACGTGACCTGGCTTATCTCGCCGGGCGCGACGTTGGGCGCGCGGTGGCGGACGGAGACAAAGACCGGATCGGCTTTTCCCCAGTGGCAGGGATCGCCGTGCCGGCAATCAAAGACGATATTGCTGAACAGCATCTGGCTGAACCGTCCGCCGTCGCGGGAGACCAGGCCGATGGCGCGGTTGGATTCGAAAATGACGCAGTTGCTGACCACCAGGTTGCGGATGTCGGCAAAGGTCTCGGTGCCCACTTTGATGGCGCAACTTTTTGAGCGAATGATGCAGTTATTGACCGTGACGTTCTCCATCGGCTGCTGCAACGCTGCGCTTTTGGCGGTGGTCTTCAGGCAGATGCCGTCGTCGGCGGCGCTGAAATAGCTGTCGCTGAGGTGCACATGCTGGCAGCTGTCGAGATCCAGCGCATCGGTATTGGAGAGCGCCAGATCGTTATCAATGGTGATCTGTTTGATAAAAACATGCCTGCAGCTGACCAGGTGCGCGGTCCACATGGGTGCGTCGTACAGCGTGATATCGGCGATCCGCACCTGCTCGCACCCTTCCAGCACCAGCATGCGCGGACGATGGGTTTTCGGCTGACGGTAGCCCTGGGCGTCCGGCGCTGGCGCAAACCAGGCGCTGGCATTGCCGTCGATGCAGCCTGGACCGCACAGGGTCAGGTGATGGGCATCACGCGCATAGAGGAGCGCCATTCTGGAAAGCTCGGCCATGCTTTGGGTTTCGCAGGCCTGGTAGTCCGCCTCATGGGGGCTCGCCAGCAGACGCGCACCGGCTTCCAGATGCAGGGTGAAGTTTGACGGTAATACCAGCGTGCCCGTCAGGTTGGTACCCGGCGTGATCACCAGCGTACCGCCACCGGCCTGGGCGAGGGTCGCAATCAGCCCCTGGAGGAGATCGGTGACGGGAGTCAGACCGCTGCGGTCGAGAACGACATTTTCTAACGAGAGCTTCATGTTGATACCTGTCAGCTGTTAAGTGACAGGCATTTAACGCCGTTTTATCCCCCTGCTCGCGGGCCCTGTCTGGGGATTTTGAGCGAAGAGTGAAGATCGTCACGCCAGGATAAGGCGGTAGAAAGGGCTTTTGATGGGGTTCACGTTTTATCAGGGGCGGCAAAAATGAAGTGTGAAAATCATCACAAATCACCTGCCAGGGAGGGATAAAAAAGAGGGAATCAGGTCGGTTTCAGGCGGGACGGGAAAAAAATTGCGGGGCCGATCACGAATCAGGTGAGGCGGCCCCGTCTGGATATTGCCCGGCAGCGCCGGGCTATTTTTACAGCAGTTCGAACTCACCCTTGTTTACGCGGGCAGAATCCGTACCGATAAAGACGTTGAACTTGCCTGGCTCAGCGTCATATTTCATCTGCTGATTCCAGAACTTCAGCGCATCCACGTCGATCGGGAAGCTGATGGTCTTCGTTTCACCCGGTTTCAGGTTAACCTTCTCAAAGCCACGCAGCTGTTTTACCGGGCGGCTCATGGAGGCGGTAATATCCTGAACGTACATCTGAACCACCGTCTCCCCTTCACGTTTGCCGGTGTTGGTGACATCCACGCTGGCGGTCACCGTGCCGTCCGCCTTCATGGTCGGGGCCGACATTTTCACCTCAGAAATCTTAAAGGTGGTGTAGCTCAGGCCATAACCAAACGGATAGAGCGGACCATTGGCTTCGTCAAAGTAGCGCGAGGTGTACTTGTTCGGCTTGTCGGCGTTGTAAGGACGGCCGGTATTCAGGTGGCTGTAATAGACCGGGATCTGCCCCACCGAGCGCGGGAAGGACATCGGCAGTTTACCCGACGGGTTGTAGTCACCAAACAGCACGTCGGCAATGGCGTTACCGCCCTCGGTACCGGCGAACCAGGTTTCCAGAATCGCGTCAGCCTGCTGATCTTCTTTCACCAGCGCCAGCGGACGGCCGTTCATCAGCACCAGCACCAGCGGCTTGCCGGTGGCTTTCAGCGCGGCAATCAGATCGCGCTGGCTTTGCGGCAAGGTGATATCGGTACGGCTCGAGGCTTCATGCGCCATCCCCTGAGCTTCACCCACGACGGCCACGACCACATCAGACTGCTTCGCAGCATTCACCGCTTCGTCAATCATCTCCTGGGCGGAGCGCGGATCGACCTTCACGGCCTCTTCATACTGGTTGAGGAAGGTGACGATGTCTTTATCGTTGGTGACATTGGCCCCTTTGGCGTAAATCACTTTGCCTTTGTCGCCCAGCGCATCTTTAATGCCCGTCAGCACCGTGACGGACTGATCCGCCACGCCTGCCGCAGACCAGCTGCCCATCACATCGCGTTTGCTGTCGGCCAGCGGGCCCACCACCGCCACGGTGCCAGATTTCGCCAGCGGCAGGGTCTCGAGACGGTTTTTCAGCAGCACCAGGCTCTCACGCGCCACTTCACGCGCCTCTTTGCGGTGCAGGCGGCTTTCAGCGTTGGTGTCTACCGGGTCAGACTCTTTTGGCCCCAGGTGGCTGTACGGATCGTTAAACAGCCCCATATCATATTTGACGTTCAGAACATGGCGCGTGGCGTCATCCAGCTCCGCCATGGTGACCTTACCGCTCTTCACCAGACCCGGCAGGTACTTGCTGTAGTACTCATCGCTCATGCTCATGTTGATGCCGGATTTCAGCGCTACCCGCACCGCATCTTCCGGATCCGCCGCCGTGCCGTGCTTGATCAGCTCCTTGATCGCCCCGTGATCGGAGACGGTGATGCCCTTAAAGCCCCACTTGTCGCGCAGAACCTCTTTCAGCAACCAGCTGTCGGAGGTGGCCGGCGTCCCGTTCAGGGAGTTCAGGGCCACCATTACCGCGCCGCTGCCGGCATCCAGACCCGCTTTGTACGGCGGCATATAGTCGTTAAACAGGCGCTGCGGGCTCATGTCGACGGTGTTGTACTCTTTACCGCCCTCCACGGCGCCATAGGCGGCGAAGTGTTTGACGCTGGTCATCACCGAGTAGCGATCTGCCGGGCTTTTGCCCTGCATCGCTTCTACCATGGTTTTACCCATCGTCGCGGTGAGATAAGTATCCTCCCCGAAGCCTTCTGAGGCGCGGCCCCAGCGTGGATCGCGGGAGACGTCCACCATCGGGGCCCAGGTCATGTTGAGGCCATCATCCGCCGCCTCGTATGCAGAGACGCGACCGACGGTTTTCACCGCCTCGAGGTTAAAGGAGGAGGCCAGGCCGAGGCTGATCGGGAAGACGGTACGCTGGCCGTGAACCACGTCATAGGCGAAGAATAACGGGATTTTCAGGTGGCTGAGTTCCATCACCTGATCCTGCATCTTGCGGATATCCTGGCGGGTGACGGTGTTGAAAATCGCCCCTACCTGCCCGTTTTTAATCATCTCGCGAATGGCTTCTTTCGGATTATCCGGCCCGACGCTGATGAGGCGCAGCTGGCCGATTTTCTCATCAACCGACATCTTAGTAAGCAGGTCGGTTACAAATGCGTCCCGGGCTTCCGGCGTGAGCGGATGATTGCCAAACAGGTCGTCAGCCAGCGCGGGTTGCAGCGCCAGACTTACAGCCACACCTACAGAACAGAGCCATTTCATTTCGTTTACTCTCTCATCAATAACCGCCGGATAGTCGCGGCCAGACCGTACGAAAAGCGCAGTGTGCCATAAACCCTCTGAACGTTGCAGGGTTTATTCTCTGATTTTTCTGGTGAATAGTCGTTCGCTTAAACATTAATCGCGCTATGATTTTCGACGACGCATTTGAATAACCACAAGGGGTGGATGATGTCTTCTGTACAACTGCACGATAACACCAGCTTCATTAACGAGTTGTCACGTCTGGTAGGCCAGGCGCACCTGCTTACCGACGCCGCAAAAACCGCCCGCTACCGCAAGGGCTTTCGCTCCGGCCAAGGGGACGCGCTGGCGGTGGTGTTCCCGGGCACGCTGCTGGAGCTGTGGCGGGTACTTAATGCCTGCGTCGCGGCAGACAAAATCATTCTGATGCAGGCGGCCAATACCGGCCTGACCGAAGGCTCCACGCCGAACGGCAATGATTACGATCGCGACATTGTCATCATCAGCACCCTGCGCCTCGATAAGCTGCATCTGTTGGATAAGGGCGAGCAGGTGCTGGCCTACCCGGGCACCACGCTCTACTCCCTGGAAAAGGCGCTCAAGCCGCTGGGCCGGGAGCCGCATTCGGTGATTGGCTCCTCCTGTATTGGCGCCTCGGTGATCGGCGGGATCTGCAATAACTCCGGCGGCTCGCTGGTGCAGCGCGGCCCGGCCTATACCGAAATGTCGCTGTTCGCCCGCATCGATGAGCAGGGCAAGCTGACGCTGGTGAACCATCTGGGTATCGATTTAGGGGTCACGCCGGAGCAGATCCTCAGCAAGCTGGATGATGACCGCGTTAAAGATAGCGATGTCCTGCATGACGGGCGCCACGCTCACGACCATGATTACATCAGCCGGGTACGTGAAATTGATGCCGACACCCCGGCGCGCTATAACGCCGACCCGGACCGTCTGTTTGAATCCTCCGGCTGTGCCGGCAAGCTGGCGGTCTTTGCCGTACGCCTGGACACCTTCCCGGCCGAGAAACGCCAGCAGGTGTTCTATATCGGCACCAACCAGCCGGAGGTGCTGACCACTATCCGTCGCCACATTCTCGGGGAGTTTACCCATCTGCCGGTTGCCGGCGAGTATATGCACCGGGATATTTACGACATCGCCGAACGCTATGGCAAAGACACCTTCCTGATGATCGACAAGCTCGGCACCGACAAGATGCCCTTCTTCTTCACCATGAAGGGACGCACCGATGCGATGCTGGAGAAGGTGTCGCTGTTTAAGCCTAACTTTACCGACCGCTTCATGCAGAAGCTGGGCAGCGCATTCCCGGCACACCTGCCGCCGCGGATGAAAAGCTGGCGGGATAAGTATGAACATCACCTGCTGCTGAAAATGGCGGGCGACGGCATTGCCGAAGCGCAAAGCTGGTTGAGCGAATTCTTCAAAACCGCGGAGGGGGATTTCTTTGCCTGCACCCCGGAAGAGGGCAGCAAGGCCTTTTTACACCGCTTTGCCGCTGCTGGCGCCGCGATCCGCTATCAGGCGGTTCACGCCGACGAGGTAGAGGATATTCTGGCGCTGGATATCGCCCTGCGCCGCAACGATACCGAATGGTTCGAAAAACTGCCGCCGGAGATCGACAGCCAGCTGGTGCATAAGCTCTATTACGGCCACTTTATGTGTTACGTCTTCCACCAGGATTACATCGTTAAAAAAGGGGTCGATGCCCACGCCCTGAAGGCGCAAATGCTGGCCCTGTTGAAGGCGCGCGGCGCGCAATATCCGGCGGAACACAATGTCGGTCACATTTACGAAGCACCGGATTCATTAAAACAGTTTTATCGCGCTAATGACCCAACTAACAGTATGAACCCGGGGATTGGCAAAACAACCAAGCATAAAAACTGGAAAGAGGAGTCAGAAACAGTGCGTAATGGCTCGCAAGCTACTGATCACACCAGTTAGCCCGAACGGACCTACTATTAAGCCCCTATAAATCGTACTAGAGTAGCCACGGGTCGCCAGAGAAACGTTTCTCTGGCTTTTTTTGATGAGGAGCGGACATATTATGTCGGCTGTTGAAACTTTCTCCGAAACTGACGTTCAGGTTCGCGATGCCGAGCTTGAGGATGCGCATGCCATTGCCGCCATCTATGCCTGGCACGTGCTGAACGGACGCGCATCGTTTGAAGAAGTGCCTCCTACCGTTGACGAGATGCGCGAGCGCATACACGCGGTGACCAGTCAGGGGTTGCCGTGGCTGGTGGCGCTCTATCGGGGTATCGTGGTGGGTTACTGCTACGCCACCCACTATCGTGCACGCCCCGCCTACCGTTATACCCTTGAAGAGTCGATTTACGTCGAGGCCAGCACGCCCGGACGCGGCTTTGGCAGCGCGCTGCTGAGCGCCCTGATTGCCCGCAGCGAAGAGGGGCCGTGGCGCCAGATGATCGCCGTGGTGGGCGACGGGCCAAACAACGCCGGGTCGTTACGCCTGCATAAAAAGCACGGTTTTGAAGTGGCGGGGCAGCTCAGAAGCGTGGGATATAAGAAAGGTGACTGGCGCGATACGCTAATTTTGCAGCGCCCCCTTAACGAGGGTGACTGGACGCTGCCGGAGTAATCTATTTCAACGCGGTATTGCCGGGTGGCGCTGCGCTTACCCGGCCTACACAACCCGTAGGCCCGTGCAAGCGAAGCGCCGCCGGGCATTAAACGCGATTCAATCGTTCTGCGCCGTCGCCATCTGGGCGGCTTTTTGCTTTTTGTAGCTCAGGGCCGCGGCGGGAACCGGGGTGACTTTTCCGGTTTCAATCCAGGTCCGCAGCCGGCTGGCATCGGCAAAGTGGGTATATTTGCCAAAGGCATCCATCACCACCAGCGCTACCGGCTTGCCATTAAAGACCGTGCGCATCACCAGACAGTGGCCCGCCGCGTTGGTAAAGCCGGTTTTAGTCAGCTGGATATTCCAGTTATCGCGGTAGACCAGATGGTTGGTGTTACGAAACGGCAGGGTATAGGCCGGATGCGAGAAAGTGGCCATCTCTTCGCGGGTGGTGCTGAGCTGGCCGAGCAGCGGATACTGCTTAGTGGCAATCAGCAGCTTCGTCAGATCCTGCGCCGTCGAGACGTTATGAATCGACAGACCGGTTGGCTCCACAAAACGCGTCTGGGTCATGCCCAGCGCCTTCGCTTTGGCGTTCATGGCGCGGATAAAAGCGTCATAGCCGCCCGGATAGTGGTGGGCCAGGCTTGCCGCGGCGCGGTTTTCCGAGGACATCAGCGCCAGCAGCAGCATATTTTTACGGCTGATTTCGCTGTTCAGACGCACGCGGGAATAAATCCCTTTCATCTCTGGCGTATGGCTGATGTCGACGCGCAGTTTTTCATCCAGCGGCAGCCGTGCATCCAGCACCACCATCGCGGTCATTAATTTGGTAATCGAAGCGATCGGGCGCACCAGATTCGGGTGGCTGGAATAGATCACTTTGTTGGTATTCAGATCGACGATCATAGCGCTGCCGGAAGCAATCTCCGGCTGTGTCGCCGTAGCCACAGCGGCAGTGTTGGCGATTGCGGGGGTCGCCAC
This sequence comes from Leclercia sp. LSNIH1, assembly GCF_002902985.1. NCBI lineage: Bacteria > Pseudomonadati > Pseudomonadota > Gammaproteobacteria > Enterobacterales > Enterobacteriaceae > Leclercia > Leclercia sp. LSNIH1. The sequence goes on from NZ_CP026167.1 coordinate 4,090,860, forward strand.
TGGCACAGCCAGCAACAGAGCAAGACTCAGTAAAGAAACGCGGAATTTCAGCATGGTGAGATTTCGGATAATTATTCACGCACGTAATAACGTACGCCGCCCGGGCCGAAGCGAGAACACGGGCTGGCTAAGGCATCATAGCCGTCCGGATGCCTTGCTACCAGTAGTTAATCGTGAACAGATGCTGCATTGCTGGCAATTCTGCCAGCAATGCAGTGACGTCAGAAGAGACGATATCCATAACCCCAAAGAATAACCGTCAGCGCCAGTAACACTTCCAGCAACAGCACGCCGATGGCGAGCGTAGAACCGGAAAAGCTGCGGCCCTCCTCTTTATTGATATTCAGGAAGGTAGGAATACCGATATAGAGCAGATAACCGGTATAAAACAGCGCCAGGGTGCCCACCAGCGCGCAGAGCCAGACAATAGGATAGAGCGCCACAATCCCGCTTAAAAATAGCGGCGTTGCCACGTAACCGGCAAACACCATGCAGTGCGCCAGGGAAGGACGCTGCGGATAGCGACGCGCCATCCAGTAAATCACCCGCCCCATTACCGCCACCCCTGCCAGCATCAGCGCGTAAAAGACCGCGGCCAGCGCCAGTCCGGTTGTCCACGAAAGTTTTACAATGTTGCCGTCGTCAAAATCCCAGCCAATTTGCGTGGTACCAATGAACGCGCAAATTACCGGTACGGCGGCCATCAACAACACATGGTGGGTATAGTGATGGCTGACCGTTTCGTTTTCGCTTCTGATCACGTGCATTTCACGATCGGGATGGGAAAAGAGTCCCCAGACATGGTTCATAACGCCCCCTTGTTGTCGGCCCGCTAGCGATAACTCAAGTATAATGCAGCCTGAGATTATTTTTTGAGCAACACAAGGAAATGGTCATTGTCGGTTCATTGACAGAGGGAGTGTATGATTAGGCAGACTTTCTCAGGACAGCTACGCTTACCCCTATGGACATTAATACTCTCATTGCACAGTATGGCTATGCCGCGTTGGTTATTGGCAGCATAGCGGAAGGCGAGACTATCACCCTACTGGGTGGCGTGGTGGCGCATCAGGGGCTGCTGCGTTTTCCCCTGGTCGTGGCCGCAGTAGCGCTGGGGGGCATGATCGGCGATCAGCTACTCTATCTGCTTGGCGTCCGGTTTGGTCCGGCGATCCTGCGGCGCTTTTCCCGCCATCAGAAGAAAATCAACCGCGCCCAGCAGCTGATCCAGCGCCACCCTTACCTTTTCGTGATCGGCACCCGCTTTATGTACGGTTTCCGCATCATCGGCCCGCTGCTGATTGGGGCCAGTCACCTGCCGCCAAAAATTTTTCTGCCGCTGAACATTGTGGGCGCCATCATCTGGGCGCTGCTCTTCACTACTTTAGGCTACGTGGGCGGTGAAGTGCTGGAGCCCTGGCTGCACGCGCTGGACCAGCACCTGCGCCACTGGATCTGGCTGATTGGGGTGCTGGTGCTGGTTTTCGCGGTGCGCTGGTGGCTTAAACGCCGGGATCGCAGCTAAGCATTACTGCTCCGGTTTAAACTGCGGATTGCCCAGCATAAAGCCCCCATCGACGATAAATGACTGTCCGGTGGCGTAGCTGGCGTCGGTGTCACATAGCCAGGCGACCAGGCTGGCAATCTCTTTGGTATGCCCCGGCCTTGCCAGTGGAATGTTGGGCATAGAGCCGGGCTTCACTTCGCTGTCGTCCATGTCATTCATCGGGGTGGCAATGGCGCCCGGCGCCACGGCGTTCACCAGAATGTTATGGTGAACCAGCTCCATCGCCATCGACTTGGTCAGGCCGCCGAGGGCGTGTTTGGCTGAGGTGTAAGCGCTGGCCTCCGGCAGCGGCGTGTGTTCATGCACCGAGGTGATATTGACGATACGTCCCCCCTCCCCCTGCTTCACCATCTGCCGGGCGGCGATCTGCGAACAGAGAAATGCCCCGTCCACATCGACGCTAAAAATGGATCGCCACTGGTCATATTCCATCTCAAGAAACGGCGCTTTGGTCATCGCTCCGGCGTTATTGACCAGCACGTCAAGACGGCCGAAACGTTCAATCAGCGTCTCGATGGCTTTCGCCCCGTCCGGCAGTTGGCTGAGATCCAGATGGATGGCCTCTGCCCGCTGCCCGCGCGCCTCGATCTCGCGACAGGTTTTCATCGCCCCTTCTTCATCCGAGTGCCAGGTCACGCCAATATCAAACCCACGCTCCGCCAGCATCAGCGCTGTGGTTTTGCCGATTCCCGAATCTGATGCCGTTACAATAGCCACACGATTGGTTGAACCCATACTCACCTCCAGAAAAGAAGACAAAGAGATAAGTATAGTTACTTCTCACTTTTCACCCGTGGTGATAGCCGCCGCCGAGCGCAGAGGTGAGTTGCAGGGTGGCATCCACGTATTGCCCCTGCAGCGCAATCCCGGCGAGTTGTTCCTGCAGGGCGGGGATTCTGGCCTCGCTGACGCGCGAGCCTGCGACAATCCCGGCGTTGAAACGCGCCTGCGCCAGGGCCACGACCCGGGCGGCATCGGCTTCCACGCGCTGCTGATGTTTATTTTTTGCCATCAGCGTTTCAACGTCGCTGGCGCAGCGGGTCACCTGATTGACCGCCTCCACCACCGCTTTGTTGTAGTGAGCAATCGACAGATTGCTTTGCGCCTGGGCAATATCAAGATTCGCATTCAGGCGTCCGCTGTCAAAAATTGGCAGGGTCAGACCGGCGGTGACGCCCATCTGCTGCGCCGAGGAGCGGAACAGATCGCTTAAGTGCAGCGCATCCTGTTGCAGGAAGGCCATCAGGTTTACATCGGGATAGAAGGCCGCTTTCGCCGCATCCACCTCATGCAGGGAGGCTTCGATATACCAGTGCGCCTCCTGTAAATCAGGGCGGCGAGCCAGTAATTCATAGCCGAGGGTCGACGGCAAATTGCTCTCCACAGTGGGCAAGGCATGCGGGGTGAGCTTCACCGTCGGGGAGTTGGTGAGCGCCGCCAGACGTGCCTCGATGGCTTTCATTTTCCCCTTCACCTCCGCCAGTCGCTCATCGGTTTTACTGGCGCTAATGTCGGTTTCCACCCCTTCCACGGAAGAGGTAATGCCATGCTGGTATAGCTCCCGGTCGGTACCGATAATCTTGAGCTGCTCCTGTTTGATGGCGGTTAAGAGATGCCCGATGGCCGCCTGGGTCTGCCAGTCCCAGTAAAGACGCGCCACGCTGCTGGCAAGCAGTTGACGGGTCTGCTGCAGCTCCGCCTGTTGTGCATTGACCTTCCCGATGCGGGCTTCCACCTTGGCGCGGTTTTTACCCCACAGATCCAGATCCCAGCCGGCGGTCAGGCCAAAGGTGCCGTTGGTATACCAGGGGCCGGTGGTTCCGGCCGCCGGATCGGTTATCGCGAAGGGGCCCATTAGCCCTTCGGCTGACATCTTCTGGCGCTCTGCATCGGCAGAGAAATTAACCTCCGGGCCATCGGCAGCCATGGCCATTTTGGCCTGCGCTTCGGCAAGGGCGATGCGCTGACGGGCAATGGTCATATCCGGCGCATCGGCCAGGGCTTTGGTAATCAGCTTATTTAATTCTGGATCGTGAAAATCTTCCCACCAGCTATCTTTAGGCCACTGGCCGGCAGCCAGGCCGGTATCGATTTTCGCAGCGGGGATCTGTTGATTAAGCGAGGCAGCGGGATCGTGGCCGGGCGCGCAGGCAACCAGAAGCAGAGATAAAGGCAGGCAGCAGAAATAAAAAGTCGAACGTTTCATCACGTTATTCACCCCAATAAAGAAGGGGGCAAAATACGCCCGTCTCGCCTCCTTTGTTTAGGAATGGGTGGCAATCCACAATTTGTCATACCTTTACATACCTGGAAAAGGCGCCCGGGGCGTGGCGGGCGCCATTGCAATCATCAGGCTTTCAGCGAAGCGCCTTTGGTCGCAATCACCTCCTGATACCAGTAAAAACTCTTCTTGCGGCTGCGCGCCAGGGTGCCGGCCCCGCTGTCGTCACGATCGACATAGATAAAGCCGTAGCGTTTTGAGAGCTCCGCTTTGGAAGCACTCACCAGATCGATCGGCCCCCAGCTGGTGTAGCCCATCACTTCCACGCCGTCGTCAATCGCCTCGCGCACCTGCACCAGGTGGTCGTTGAGATAGCTGATGCGGTAATCATCCTGCACCCTGCCGTCGGCGTCCGGCTTGTCCTTCGCCCCCAGGCCGTTCTCAACAATAAACAGCGGCTTCTGATAGCGATCCCAGAGCACGTTCAGCAGGGTACGCAGGCCAACCGGGTCAATCTGCCAGCCCCACTCCGAGCTTGCCAGATGCGGGTTAGGCACCATGCTGAGGATGTTGCCGCGCGCCTGCTGGTTCAGTTCTTCATCGGTAGTGACACAGCCGGTCATGTAGTAGCTGAAGGAGATAAAGTCGATGGTCGTTTTCAGCGCCTCGCGATCGGCCTCCGTGACGTCAAGCGTGATGCCGTGATCGCGGAAGAAGCGCAGCATATAGCCCGGGTACGCCCCGCGGCACTGCACGTCGCCGAAGAACTGCCAGGCGCGGTTTTCCTGCAGGGCTTCCAGCACGTCGTCCGGCTTGCAGGTCAGCGGATAGACCAGGCCGCCCAGCAGCATGTTGCCGATTTTGGCATCCGGGATGATCTCGTGGCAGGCTTTTACCGCCAGCGCGCTCGCCACCAGCTGATGATGGATCGCCTGATAGACCTCCGCCTTGCTGCTGGTTTCCGGCAGGCCGACACCGGTCATCGGCGCGTGCAGGGACATATTGATTTCGTTAAAGGTGAGCCACAGCTTTACCTTGTGCTGATAGCGAGTGAAAACGGTGCGGGCATAACGCTCGAAGAACCCGATCGTCTGGCGGCTCCCCCAGCCGCCGTACTGCTTCACCAGCCCCCACGGCATCTCGTAGTGCGAAAGGGTCACCAGCGGGGTGATGTTGTGGGCCGCCAGCTCGTCAAACAGTTTGTCGTAGAAAGCCAGTCCGGCCTCGTTCGGCTGCTGTTCATCGCCGTTCGGGAAGATACGCGTCCAGGCAATGGAGACGCGCAGGCAGCTGAAGCCCATTTCGGCAAACAGTCTGATGTCCTCCGGGTAGCGATGATAGAAATCGATCGCCACGTCTTTGATACCGCTGTCGCCCGCCACGCGCTCCACCACCGGGCCAAACACCCCCTGGGGCTGTACGTCAGAGGTGGACAATCCTTTGCCATCGTCCAGATAAGCGCCTTCTACCTGATTCGCGGCAACCGCGCCGCCCCATAAGAAATCGTCCGGGAAAGTTTTCATTCGGTTCTCCTGTTATTGATGGCTTACGCAAAGCAACGGCGCGCCGGCCTCGACGGCGGTCGCCGCCACGGTCTCGACAGCACGGTAGTCGTCGCTGTTGCTGATAATAATCGGGGTCGCCAGATCGTATCCGGCATCGAGGATGGCCTGGCGGTCAAACTCCAGCAGCAGATCGCCAGGCTGTATTTTGTCACCCACCTTCACGTGGGCGGTAAACGGCTTGCCGTCGAGCTTCACGGTATCGATCCCGACGTGGATCAGCACCTCGATGCCGCTGTCGCTCAGCAGGCCGATGGCATGTTTAGTGGCAAATATCGAGGCCACCTCCCCGGCAAAAGGGGCAATGACTTTATTATCAGCAGGAATGATCGCCGCGCCCTGACCGAGCAGGCCGCTGGCAAAAGTGGCGTCCGGCACCTGATCCAGTGCCAGCACTGTGCCACGCATCGGCGAGAGCACCGTGCCTTCATCGACGTTCGCCGTCACCGGGGCAGTGGCCGGGCTGGCGGGCATGCCGGCAATCAGGGTCAGGACGCAGCTCAGCACCAGCGCCACCACCATACCCGCAATCCCGCCCCAGAGCGTGGCATCCACCCCGCCCGGCGGGATCATCTGTGCGATGGTGAAGATATTGCCGAAGCCAAAAGAGTAGACATGGGTATCGGCGAAACCGACAATCGCGCCGCCGACCGCCCCCGCCACGCAGCCAAAGATAAAGGGACGGCGCAGGGGCAGATTCACGCCATAAACCGCCGGCTCGGTGATACCGAAAATCCCCGCCGTGACTGAGGAGCCCGCCAGCATTTTCAGCCGTGTATCGCGGGTTCGCAGGAAGACGCCAGACGCGGCCCCCACCTGGCCCATCACCGCCGGGAGTAACATTGGCAGCATGGAGTCGTGACCCAGCACGGCGAGGTTATTGATCATCAGCGGCACCAGCCCCCAGTGCAGGCCGAAGATGACGCAGACCTGCCAGACCGCGCCCATCGCCGCGCCAGCCAGCCAGGGAGCAAGCACGTAGATCCACTGATAGCTGTTCGCCAGCATCTGGCTGAGCCAGGTGGCAACCGGGCCAATGACCAGGAAGGTCAGCGGCACCGTCAGACCTAAGCAGATCAGCGGGGCGAAGAAATTTTTCATCGCCGACGGCAGGCACTTGTTGCCCTGCTTCTCCAGCCAGCAGCTGACCCAGGCGGCGAGAATGATCGGAATGACCGACGAGCTGTAGTTGAACCAGGTCACCGGAATGGCGAGGAAGGCATTGGCCGCCGCGCCCGCCTGCTGGCTGGCCTCAAAGGCCTGAATCATGGTCGGATGCACCAGCGCCCCGCCAATCACCATGGTGATAAAGGGGTTGCCACCAAACTTTTTCCCGGCGGTGTAGCCCAGCACCAGCGGGAAGAAGAAGAACAGCGCGTCACTGGTAGCAAACCAGATTTTGTAGGTGCCGCTGTCGGTGGTCAGCCAGCCGCACACCACCGCCAGCGCCAGGATCCCCTTCAGGATCCCCGACGCGGCGAGGACGCCGATAAAGGGGGTAAAAATGCCGGAGACGATGTCGATAAGCTGGCCGCCGAGGCTGGTTTTTTCGCCTTTAATCTCTGCGGCGGGCGCGTCGTCAGCCAGCCCCGCCTCCTGGCATACCGCCTGCCAGACGTCGTGGACGTGGTTGCCAATCACCACCTGGAACTGGCCGCCGCTTTCAACCACCATGATCACGCCTGGATTTTTCTTCAGCCCTTCGGCATCGGCATGCTGAGCGTCTTTCAGTTTAAAACGCAGCCGGGTAGCGCAATGAACCAGGCTGACAATATTCTCCTTGCCGCCAACGTGGCCGAGAATATCCTTCGCCAGTGCTTGATATTCCATCTCTGTTTCCTTTTTCACTGCCCGCAGGCAGGGTTTGACTGAGTCGTAAAAATAAAAAAACCCGAGAACGACACCCTTTCGGGCGCCGCGCTCAGGTTTTGCCTGCGTAACGCAGTAACAATCCGTTTGTGGGGGGCTTAGCGCCCCTCTTTTCTCACGCGCTCAATATGAATGGTGAGAAACATAATCTCTTCTGTGGTCAGCTCGCGCTGATAACTCTTTTGCAGATGCCGGGCAATCTTCTCGGCGCACACCCAGGCTTTGCCGTAGTTCTCTTTTACCGCCGAATGCAGCGTGGCATCATCATCCGCCACTACGGTGCGGGTCAGCATCCGCTGGGCGAAGAACTTCAGATGGGTGACGAAGCGCTGATAGCTGAGCGACTCCTCGTCATACTCCAGCTGTAAGCTGTATTTCACCAGCTGCAGGATCTCCTGCATCACCCGGGTGACGTGCATGACCTCCGGCATCTCGCTGTGCAGCTGGGCAGTTACCAGATGCAGCGCGATAAACCCGGCTTCATCTTCGCCCAGCTCGACATCCAGCCGTTTGGCGATGATGGCCCGGGCCTGCTGGCCCAGCTCAAACTCTTTCGGATAGAGCCGCTTAATGTCCCACAGCAGCACGTTTTTGATCGCCAGCCCCTTCTTCTGCCGCTCAATCGCAAAGTAGCAGTGGTCGGTTAAGGTGATGTACAAACTCTCCTGCAGTTTCCCCAGCCGCTGCGCCGCCAGCCCGATAATGCGGTCGCAGGTGGTCATCACTTCCAGCGGGATCTGGCTGAGTAACTCCCCCAGCCGCTGCACCAGCTCGTCGCTTTGCAGGGCAAACACTTTCTCGATGTTCTCTTTCGGGACACTGTCGCCAGGGTGCTTTTGAAAGGCCAGCCCACGGCCCATCACCACCTGCTCACGCCCCTGTTCATCCAGAACAACCACCACATTGTTATTCAGTATTTTGGCAATCTTCATCCCATGCCCCAGAAACAAAAAAACCTGATTATCCGGCAGATGCCAGATAATCAGGTTTTGCCTGCCGCAGCAGTAACAATCCAGTTAGCGCACTTTACCAGTTTCGCGCTGCGCCTCAATGCGTCCCGCTGAAAAACGTGATGCAGATCGATGTTGGCCTATTTTGACTGTATGACCCGGGCAATCTCCGCTGAAGATTGCAGAGCGCGGATCTCCTGAAACAGATCCAGGGCCTCGTCGTACTCTTTACGCAGGTAGCTCAACCACTGCTTGATGCGCGCCACGTGGTACAGGCCGGTGTCGCCCTGCTTTTCGAGGCGGGAGTACTTCTTCAGCAGCGTGACGACATCCGCCCACGGCATGCGCGGCTCATCGTATTTAATCACCCGGCTGAGGTTAGGGACGTTGAGCGCCCCGCGCCCGATCATGATGGCATCGCAGCCGGTGGCGGCCATGCAGGCCAGCGCGCTCTCGCGATCCCAGATTTCACCGTTAGCGACCACCGGGATGGTCAGCCGCTTACGGATCTCGCCGATAGCCTGCCAGTTAATGCGTTCGGCTTTGTAACCATCTTCTTTGGTGCGCCCGTGAACCACCAGCTCAGTCGCCCCCGCCTGCTGCACGGCGTCGGCAATTTCAAACTGCCTGTCGCCGCTGTCCCAGCCGAGGCGTACCTTCACGGTCACCGGCAGATGCGAGGGCACCGCCTCGCGCATCGCTTTTGCGCCACGGTAGATAAGCTCGGGATCTTTCAGAAGCGTGGCGCCGCCGCCGCTGCCGTTGACCATTTTCGACGGACAGCCGCAGTTAAGATCCACGCCCCAGGAGCCCAGCTCGACGGCACGCGCGGCGTTTTCTGCCAGCCATTCGGGGTATTGTCCCAGAAGCTGGACGCGCACCAGCGTACCGGAGGCGGTGCGGCTCTGGCGATGCAGCTCCGGACAGAGTCTGTAAAACGATTTTACCGGCAACAACATATCCACCACCCGCAGGAACTCGGTGATGCAGAGATCATAATCGTTAACGTCAGTCAGCAGCTCGCGCACCAGCGAATCGAGCACGCCTTCCATCGGTGCCAGTAATACACGCATATCAATATCCGTAAAAAAAGAGGCGCTATGGTATCTGCTCTGTGTAACGGTGGAAAGCCCTGTTTCAGGGCTCGTGGAACCGGGCTGATTTATAATGTTTTTACCCTTCTGGCTGGGGGAATGCCCGAGGTTCCAAATGGGAATGTCTGGTATGCTCAAAAGTCATGATGTGATCCGTAGCACGTTTCCGGTTTTAATTGTATGATGAATGCGTTCCATTAAGGGCTTCCACCATGAATAAATCACTGATCGTTGTCTGGCAATACCTGCGCGCCTTCATCCTTATTTATGCCTGCCTCTATGCAGGTATCTTTCTTGCCTCTCTGCTGCCGATCGCCATTCCCGGCAGTATTATCGGCATGCTGATCCTGTTTGTGCTGCTTGCCTTGCAGATCCTTCCGGCAAACTGGGTCAAGCCAGGCTGCTCGGTCCTGATCCGCTATATGGCCCTTCTGTTCGTCCCCATCGGTGTGGGCGTGATGCAGTATTACGACCTGCTGAGCGCGCAGTTTGGCCCGATCTTCGTCTCCTGCACGATCAGTACGCTGGTGGTGTTTTTAGTGGTGAGCTGGAGCACCCATCTGGCGCACGGGGAGCGCAAAGTGATTGGACAGAAAGGAGAGAAAAAATGATGGCGAATATCTGGTGGTCGTTGCCGCTCACCGTGGCGGTCTTCTTCGCCGCCCGCAAGCTGGCGGTGCGCCTGAAGTTTCCTCTTCTTAATCCCCTGCTGGTAGCGATGGTGGTGATCATCCCTTTCCTGCTGTTAACCGGCATCCCTTACGCTCACTATTTCCAGGGCAGCAAAGTTCTCAACGATCTGCTCCAGCCTGCGGTGGTTGCGCTGGCGTTTCCGCTTTATGAGCAACTGCACCAGATCCGCGCCCGCTGGAAATCGATTATTACCATCTGTCTCGCCGGGAGCGTGGTGGCGATGATCACCGGCACCTCGGTGGCGTTGCTGATGGGGGCGACACCCGAAATTGCCGCCTCCATTCTGCCCAAATCGGTGACCACGCCGATTGCAATGGCGGTGGGCGGCAGCCTCGGCGGCATTCCGGCGATCAGCGCCGTGTGCGTCATTTATGTCGGTATTCTGGGTGCGGTGTTAGGCCATACACTGCTGAATGCCATGCGCATTCGCACCAAATCTGCCCGTGGGCTGGCGATGGGCACCGCCTCACACGCCCTCGGCACCGCCCGCTGTGCGGAGCTGGATTATCAGGAAGGTGCCTTCAGTTCGCTGGCGCTGGTGATCTGCGGGATTTTGACCTCGCTGATCGCCCCTTTCCTGTTCCCGATAATTCTGGCTGTGGTGGGCTAAAATTTGCGACGCGTCGCGCATTTTTAATCTGAGTTTCATAAGTTGCACACATAATGAGATCTAAGTCACATATAAAGCCCCAGCGGCTCCGTAAACTACCGATCCATTAACCTTTATGAGGCAACGCCATGCATCCACGTTTTCAATCAGCTTTTGCCGAGCTAGCAGAGAATTTGCAGTCAGCCCTGGCCCCGGTACTGGCGGATGCACACTTCCCCGCCCTGCTGACGGCTGAACAGGTCGCCGCACTGAAACGTGCCACGGATCTGGATGATGACGCGCTGGCCTTTGCGCTTCTGCCGCTGGCAGCGGCCTGCGCCCGCGCCGATCTTTCCCATTTCAACGTCGGCGCCATTGCCCGGGGCGTGAGTGGCACCTGGTACTTCGGCGGCAATATGGAGTTTCTCGGCGCTACCATGCAGCAGACCGTTCATGCGGAACAGAGCGCCATCAGTCACGCCTGGCTGCGCGGCGAACAAGCCCTGGAGGCGATCACCGTCAACTACACCCCATGCGGCCACTGCCGTCAGTTTATGAACGAACTCAACAGCGGATTAGCGCTGCGCATCAACCTGCCGGGCCGCGCCCAGCATACGCTGGCGGATTATCTGCCCGATGCCTTCGGACCGAAAGATCTAGAGATCAAATCGCTGCTGATGGACGAGCAGGACCACGGTTATGCCGTGAGCGGAGATGAACTGAGCCAGACTGCTATTCTTGCCGCCAATAAAGCACACGCGCCATACAGCAACGCGCCGAGCGGCGTGGCGCTGGAGTGTCGTGACGGGCGAATCTTTACCGGCAGCTATGCCGAAAACGCCGCCTTTAACCCGACGCTGCCGCCGTTACAGGGTGCACTGAACCTGCTCAGCCTTAACGGTTATGACTACCCGGATATCCAGCGCGCCATTCTGGCGGAAAAAGCCGATGCACCGCTGATCCAGTGGGATGCCACTGCGGCCACGCTGCGGGCGCTGGGTTGTAGCAACATTGATCGTGTCCTGCTGGGCTAAGCGTATGATGCGGGCAGCCATGCCCGCACAACTGATGAAAATCCCTCCAATTAAATCGCCCTTTCTTGCGCTTACCAGACGGGTAAAGTAGCCTGAGTGAAATTTCACCTTTGGTAAGAGTCATCTGTATGTTAAAGCGCGTGTTTTACAGCCTGGTTGTCTTGATCGGCATCGTGCTGTTGACTGCGCTGGGCCTCGACCGCTGGATGAGCTGGAAAACGGCTCCTTATATCTTTGATGACCTTCAGGATCTGCCCTACCGGCAGGTCGGCGTGGTGCTGGGCACCGCCAAGTATTACCGCACCGGGGTGATCAACCAGTATTACCGTTACCGCATTCAGGGGGCGCTCAACGCCTATAACAGCGGCAAAGTAAATTATCTGCTGCTGAGCGGTGACAACGCGCTCCAGAGCTATAACGAGCCGGTCACCATGCGTAAGGATTTGATTGCCGCAGGGGTTGATCCGGCCGATATCGTGCTCGACTACGCCGGTTTCAGAACCCTCGATTCGATAGTTCGCACCCGTAAGGTATTTGATACCAACGATTTCATCATCATTACCCAGCGCTTCCACTGCGAACGCGCGCTGTTTATCGCCCTGCATATGGGCATTCAGGCCCAGTGTTATGCCGTTCCATCGCCAAAAGATATGCTCACCGTGCGGGTACGCGAGTTTGGCGCACGCCTGGGGGCGCTGGCGGATCTCTACATCTTTAAACGCGAACCGCGCTTCTTAGGCCCGCTGGTGCCGATCCCGACGATGACGGAAGTCCCGGCCGATGCCCAGGGTTATCCGGCGGTCACGCCAGAACAGCTGCTTGAGATGCAGAAGAAGAAGTAACCCCCGCCGGGTGGCGGCTTCGCCTTACCCGGCCTACATTACCCCGTAGGCCCGCGCAAGCGCAGCGCCGCCGGGCATAAAAAAACCCGCACAAGGCGGGTTTTTTGCTAACCGAAATCTTACTTCTTACGCGCGTACTTCAGGGAGTCCAGCGCTACCGCAAAGATAATGATGGCGCCCTTGATAATGTACTGCCAGTACGGGTTGACGCCGATATAGGTCAGGCCGTAGTTGATAACGGTGAAGATGATCACACCGGTTACCACACCCAGCACGGTACCCACACCACCACTGAACGACACGCCACCCACGACGCACGCGGCGATGGCATCCAGCTCATACATAAAGCCGAGGTTGTTGGTGGCAGAGCCGATACGGCCCGCTTCCAGCAGACCACCGAAGGCGTAGAACACGCCCGACAGGGCATAGATAACCAGCAGGTTCAGCGCCACGTTAACACCAGAGACTTTTGCCGCTTCCGGGTTACCCCCGATAGCAAAGATGTTCTTACCGAAGCGGGTTTTGTTCCACAGCACCCAGACGAACGCCACGGCAATCAGCGCGTAGAAGGTGATGTAGGAGAGGCGGAAACTGCCCATCGCGATAAAGCCCTGCGTAAAGGTCGAGAATCCACTGTCGAAACCGGAAATCGGTGATGCGCCCACGAAGTCGTAGTACAGGGAGTTAATACCGTAAACGATGATCATGGTACCCAGGGTGGTGATAAACGGCGTTACGTTCAGGTACGCAATGATGATGCCGTTAATCAGACCGATGACCGCGCCAATGGCACAGACAATCAGGATCACCAGGAAAATAGGCATGGTTGCCATTTCCGGGAAGACCTTGTTGGCGTTTTCCATCGACTGCAGAAGCGTTGCCGCAACAACCGCCGCCAGACCAACCTGACGGCCAGCTGACAGGTCAGTACCCTGGGTGACAATAAGACCTGCCACGCCGAGGGCGATAATAATACGCACCGAAGACTGGGTCAGAATGTTACTTAAGTTCAGCAGACTTAAGAAAGTCGGATCCTGGAAAATAATAATGGCCAGTAAGACTAAAAGAACAACGTAAATACCGCCTTCTTTCAGATAAGTAAGAAAACTTTTCTTATTTAACGCACTCATGAGGAGCCCCTGATCTTAAAGGTGCAAAGACGCAAGACGCAAAATTTCGTTTTGCGTTGTCGTTTTGGTGTCAACAATTCCGGCAACGAGACCATTGCTCATAACCAGAATACGATCTGTGATCCCTAACAATTCCGGCATTTCGGAAGAAATAATAATAATCCCTTTATCTTTCTTAGCTAATTCAGCAATCAGCTGATAAATTTCAAATTTTGCACCAACGTCGATACCGCGGGTTGGTTCATCCAGCATCAGAATTTCTGGCTGGGTTAACAACCAGCGTCCAATAATAACCTTTTGCTGGTTACCACCGGAAAGCGAGCCAATTTGCGTGCGGTGTCCTGGGGTTTTTACGCGCATGGAGTCAATCACCCACTGGGTATCGCTCTTCATGCGGGAATTATCCAACAAACCGATTTTATTTTTATAATTATGAATATTAGAAATTAAGGAGTTAAAGTTAATATCCAGATAGGCATAAATACCGGTCGAGCGACGCTCTTCGGTAACCAGCGCAAAGCCGTGGTTAATAGCTTCGTTGGCGTTATGGTTATTAATCTTTTTACCGTGCAGGGTAATGGTCCCGGCGGATTTCTCGCGGATACCAAACAGCGTTTCGACGATATCGGTACGCTTGGCGCCCACCAGACCGGCAATCCCGAGGATCTCCCCTTTATGCAGATCGAAGGAAACATCGCGAATGGAAGGCTGACGCAGTGAAGTCAGGTTGCGCACTTCCAGAATCACTTCGCCCGGCTTGTTCTCTTTGTTCGGGAAGCGCTGGTTCAGGGAGCGGCCAACCATCATGGCGATGATCTTGTCCATGTCCAGCCCTTCCAGTGACTGGGTGGCGATCCACTGCCCGTCGCGAAGCACGGTGATTTCATCACACAGCTGGAAGATCTCTTCCATTTTGTGAGAGATATAAACGATGCCGCAACCGCGCTCTTTCAGTTTACGGATAATGGTGAACAGGTGGTTCACCTCTTTCTCCGTTAACGAAGAGGTAGGCTCATCCATAATCACGATTTTGGCGTTATAGGAGAAGGCCTTGGCAATTTCGATCATCTGCATTTGTGAAACAGACAATGTACCGACGCGCGCCCGGGGATCGATATCAATATCCAGTTCATCAAAAATAGCTTTGGTGTCGCGATACATTTTGTCCTGATCAACAAATACGCCTTTGGTCGGATAACGACCCAGCCACATATTGTCCATAACAGAACGCTGAAGTACCAGGTTAAGCTCCTGGTGAACCATCGAAATACCGTTTTCCAGCGCCTCTTTGGCGGAATGGAAATCGATCTCTTTCCCCTGAAAAAGAATGCTGCCAGAATCTTTTTGGTAGATCCCAAATAAGCATTTCAATAATGTTGATTTACCCGCACCGTTTTCACCCATTAAGGCGTGAATGGAGTGAGGCCGTACTTTTAAATTAACATTATCCAGTGCTTTAACACCGGGAAAAGACTTGTTGATACCGCTCATTTCCAACAAGTATTCACCGGACGACTGAGTCGTTGTGCTGACCATAATTATACCTTCTCGGCCTCGCGTCGCGTGATAAAAGGGCGCAGAAACTGCGCCCAGTGGAATGCTATAACTTATTTACCGGTGAACTGCGCCAGGTTTTCCTGATCTACGCCAACGTACGGTACACGAACAACTTTGTTGTCAATTTTCCAGTTAGTACCGTCAGCCGCGCCTTTGCCTTCTGCCAGGTTTTTCGCCAGATCGAAGGTGGCTTTCGCCTGGTTGTTTGCATCGTTCAGTACGGTACCCGCCATTGCGCCAGATTTAACCAGTGCCAGCGCTTCAGGCAGGGCGTCCACACCAAATACCGGGATAGAGGATTTGTTGTGTGCTTTCAGGGCTTCTACCGCACCCATTGCCATCGCGTCGTTGTTGGCGATAACCACTTCAATTTTGTTCGCGTTCGGGCCGGACAGCCATGCGTCCATCTTGTCTTTCGCCTGAGCGGTATCCCACATTGCGGTATCTAAAGCCAGCTGCTGGGTTTTCAGACCCTTGTCGTTCAGCTCTTTGATAACGTAGGTGGTACGTGCTTCAGCGTCCGGGTGGCCTGGCTCGCCTTTCAGCAGTACGAACTGTACCTGACCGTCTTTGTTCAGATCCCAGTTCGGGTTAGCGGCCCAGTGTTTGGCAATCAGGTCGCCCTGAATAATGCCGGATTCTTTGGAGTCGGTACCGACGTAGAAGGCTTTGTCGTAGCTATCCAGCGCTTTGCGGGAAGGTTCTTTGTTGAAGAACACAACCGGCACGTTCTGGCCGCGTGCTTTTTCAATAACAGTGCCTGCTGCTGCCGGGTCAACCAGGTTGATTGCCAGAGCTTTTACGCCTTTCGCCAGCAGAACGTCGATCTGGTCGTTCTGTTTGGACTGGTCATTCTGGGAGTCATTCATCAACAGCTGTACATCTGGTGCGCCTGTACCCTCTTTCTCGATTGCCTTACGCACAACGGACATGAAGTTGTCGTCATACTTATAGATAGTCACACCAATACGGCTATCTGCAGCGTGCGCGGCGGCACCGAAAAGCATGCTTGCCATAACAGCAGACAGAGTCAACACCTTCTTATTCATGATATCTCCGATTTTTATGCAGGGTAGTTCGTGTGAATAACGCTCGGCGGGCACATGTTAAAGAAACGTTACTGCCGGCCGAAGTCCACTTATAAAATTTTTATCTTCCTTGGTCGGTAACGCTCCAGAATGCGTTTTTTTGGATGTTTAACGGACCTCAGCTATGGTCAAAGTGATTAATCACCGTTACATAGCGTTTCAGTTGCTAAAACGCTGACATCATAGACAGCGCATTGTTAAGTTACTGTGAATTTACTCACAAATTGAAAACGGTTACATCACGGCGAATTATTAGTTAGTGATCGGCACCACAGTTTGCCGAATGGCAACGGAGTGGCGACGCACTAAAGTTGGCATGAAACAGTGTGTTGCATCGATATCCAGCTTCCCGGCGGCCCCCTGTAATGCCAGCTCCGTGGCCAGCCGGGCCATGGAGGCGATGGGGTAGCGAACCGTCGTCAGCTGAGGGTCCGTGTAACGGGCAATCGGTATATCATCAAAACCAATCAATGACAGATGCTGCGGCACCGCAATGCCGTTGTCTTTCAGCGCCGTGAGTGCGCCCGCCGCCATGCTGTCGTTGTAGGCAAAGACCGCGGTCAGCTGCAGGTTGCGCCCGAGCAGCTCCACCATCGCTGCCTCTCCGCCCTGCATGTCCGGAGCGCCGGTGCCGATCCAGCTTTCCGACCCCGTAATCCCTTGTTCCAGCAAGGCTTTCTGCCAGCCTTCCCGGCGCATATCGTCGTCCTCGATGCGGTGGCTTGAGGCCAGATAGCCGATACGCTGATGCCCGTTGTTCATTAGCATCCGCGTGGCCATCATCGCTCCGCTGACGTTATCGAGGCAGACGCAGCGGTGGGCATAGCCGGGAACGATGCGGTTAATGAGCACCATGCCGGGGATCTGCTCCATCAGCGCGGAAAGTTCCTCATCGCTTAACGCTTTTGAATGCACGATCAATGCGTTACAGCGTTGACGAATCAGCACCTCAATGGCGTTGCGCTCTTTTTCCGCCTCGTGATAGCTGTTGCCGATCAGCACGTTTTTCTGGTGCTCCTGCGCCACCATATCGACGGCTTTCACCAGCGCGCCAAAGAACGCATCTGACACGTCCATCACCACCACACCGATGGTGTCGCTGACCTGGGTCGCCAGCGCCTGGGCGTTCGCATTAGGCCGGTAGCCCAGCGCCGTGACGGCTTTCATCACGCATTCACGCGTCTCCGGGCTGACCAGTGCGCTATTGTTAAGAACCCGGGAAACGGTGGCGACAGAAACGCCCGCCTGACGCGCGACGTCACGAATGGTGATCATATTCACCACCCTTATTTAGATTGCAGCGACTCACAGACACCCCCTGTGTTTAGCAAGGTGCCTATTCTGGCAGCGACAAGGCGAGGACTACGTGAAGAAGGTCACAAGGATGAAAACGGTTACATCGGTTTTGTTAATGATTGTGATCCAGATCGTTATCCGGATGTATGGCTTGATGAAACGCCTGACGCACGTATGGTCAATTGTCGCCATACCCATTCCAGCGGCCCCTGACGGAAATGGCGCAGCCAGAGGACGGAGAATAGAATATTAACCAGCCACACCGGCAGGACAATCCCCAGCAGCTGTAGCCGGTCGAACTTCATAAATAAGCCAAGCTGATAGAACAGGGTGGTACAGATCAGCGTCTGTAAAATATAGTTGCTGAGCGCCATGCGCCCCACGCAGGCCACCGCCGTCACCAGCCTGAAACGGCAGAGCTGCGGCCAGTAACCGTAGATGAGCGCGGCATAACCAATCGTCTGAAACGGCGCGCTCAGCTCACGCGGCGCCTGCAACAGGAATGCGCACCAGCGATAATCCCAGTGCAGATACCACTGGGCGATCACCGCCGGAAGGTTGATCGCCAGCCCCACCAGCACCAGCCACATCCCGGTACGGCGATAGTGGCGCGGGCTGAACTCGCCCTTCAGCCAGCCGGTACGCATCAGCGCGGCGCCGATCAGCATCATCCCCGCCAGCTGCCAGCCATACTGTGCGCCGAGCGCCAGTAAACTGTTGCCGATCATATCCGCCCGGTTGCTGATGGCTTCCAGTCCACCGCCCAGCTTCCAGTACTGCTCATATTGCAGGTTCGCCGCATCCGGCACCCAGGAGCGGTTGGTCGAGCCGCCGGAGATAACCCCCAGCAGTAGCAATATAGCCACGCCGATAAGAAACAGCACCACGCCGGTATTGAAGAGATTTTTGACGTCGTGTGCGTCGCGGATGATGCGCCAGCAGATCAGCCCTACCAGCCCATAGGCCAGCAGAATGTCGCCATCCCAGAACAGCAGCCCATGAATAAACCCGAACAGCACCAGCAGAGAGAGCCGGGCCTGGATCCAGCGTTTACCACGTTTCAGTAACAGCTGAAGACCTGCCCCGAACAGCAGCGCAAACAGGGTGAGGAATTTGACCTGAGCAAAGAGATCCAGTATCGCCCATGTCCAGGCGTCGCGGAGAGTGATATCGCCATACCAGGCGGGATTGAGGTAAGCGGCCTTCGGCAAACCGAAGGCGCTTATATTCAGAAGCAGAATACCCAGAATCGCGACGCCACGAACGAAATCCAGCGTGACATTTCTTTCCATGTACCCTGCCCTGACGATTAGCTAACGTGACGGACGGCGCGCAGGAACTCCTGGCGGGTATTCTGGCTCGATTTGAACAGGCCGCCCAGCGAGGTGGTAGTGGTGGCGCTGGTCGCATCACGAATGCCACGCGCTTTCACGCAGTAGTGTACCGCATCAATCGATACCGCCACGTTGTTGGTGCCCAGCAGCGTTTGCAGCGCGATGAGGATCTGCTGGGTTAAACGCTCCTGCACCTGCGGACGCTGGGCAAAGAACTGTACGATACGGTTGATTTTGGACAGGCCAATCACCGCGTCTTTCGGGATATAGGCCACGGTCGCTTTACCGTCGATGGTCACAAAGTGATGCTCGCAGGTGCTGGTCAGGGTGATATCGCGCACCGTCACCATCTCATCGACCTTCATTTTGTTTTCAATGACGGTAATTTTCGGGAAATTGGCGTAATCAAGCCCGGAGAAAATCTCATCGACATACATTTTGGCGATGCGACGCGGCGTCTCCATCAGACTGTCATCACTCAGATCGAGATTGAGCAGCTGCATGATTTCGGTCATGTGCCCGGAAATAAGACTTTTACGTGTTTCGTTGTCCATCTCCTGAACCGGTGGGCGCAGCGGCGTTTCAAGGCCGTGTGCTACCAGCGCTTCATGGACGAGGGCAGCTTCTTTACTCATTGATGACATTCTTTTCTCCTGCAGGTGTGGCGCTCTTCTGCCCTCCGTGGGGCAAAATGTGCACTCATTGTGCGCGAGGCGGCGAGCATAATCCAGTATTCACCGCGATAATTATTCCAATTGTCGTTACCTTTCAACCTGACGCTGCCAGACCAGTCCACCCGCAACAAACAATGCGATACCCGCAAGGCCCAGCGCAGGCTCAAGCTGATGGGTAAGCCAGCTCGACAGTGCCGATGTCATCGGGCCAATTAGCTGCCCGATGGCATAGCCGGTCGTCAGTAATCCGGCCATGTAACGCGTATGATTCGGTGCCAGTTCACGCCCATAGAGCAACGAGAGCTGCACCGCACATAAAAATCCGCCGCCGACCAGCAGCGCACCGGTCACAAGCCCAGCCATCCCCGGCATCAGCCAGGCGGCAATCACCCCTACCGCCTGCAACCAGAGCACGATCGCCAGCCGACGATGGGTCGACGCGACGTGGCGCAGGGCGATGCTGAGGGCAATCCCCACCATCGAAGCGACACCAAAAACCGGCCAGACAAACTGGGCAAAGGCGCTACCGGGAAAGCGCAGCGCCGCCATCTGCGACAGAAAGGTCGCCGGGAGGATGTAGCCAAACCCGGCGAGACTGTAGCTCCAGACCAGACGACGCAGATCGCGGGTTAGCGTCAGCGGCTCCGGCGTGGTGCCCGGACGATGCAGCTGTCCGGCTCGCGGCAGGTAGCGGCCCACCAGCGCGACGAGCACCAGCGCCAGCAGGCCGTAGATTTGCCAGGCGGCGCTGGCGGAGAGCGCCTGCGCCTGGATCCAGACCGCCAGCAGACCGCTTAAGGCGATCCCCGCCCCCGGCCCGGCAAACACCGCGGCACTCAGGCCCGGCTTGCCATAATGGGCCAGCCGCTCGTTGGTCCAGGCGGCGACCAGCACCATCGACCAGCCGCTCATGCAGCCAATCACAAAGCGCAGCAGCCCGTGGACCACCGCATTATCCGCCACGGCGGAGAGCAGCGTCAGCGCCACTGCGCCCCCGATCCCCAGCCATAAACGTCCTTCAACGAAGCGGTGCGCGCGCATGGCATCCCATGCACCCACCAGATAGCCGAGGTAGTTCATCGCCGCCACCAGCCCGGCGCTGGTCAGGGTGAGCTCCCCTGCCGTAATCATCAGCGGCACCTGGGGCGTAAAGGCAAAGCGCCCTATTCCCATCGCCACCACCAGAACCACAAATCCGCTGAGCGCGATACGCAGCGCCATGACCACCCCGATTGTTAAAGTT
This sequence comes from Leclercia sp. LSNIH1, assembly GCF_002902985.1. Lineage (NCBI taxonomy): Bacteria > Pseudomonadati > Pseudomonadota > Gammaproteobacteria > Enterobacterales > Enterobacteriaceae > Leclercia > Leclercia sp. LSNIH1. The sequence continues at coordinate 4,111,603 of NZ_CP026167.1, forward strand.
TCGTAAATTCATGATGCAGGATATGAGGCGAATGCGGAAGTGAAAGTTGCTCACACGTTACTGAATAATCTGTATTATGGCTTTCAATCCCGATCTCACCTTCCTGAAGGAGCCCTGCATGGAACTGCTCGAAGAGCACCACTGTTTTGAAGGTCGACAGCAGCGCTGGCGTCACGACTCCACGGTGCTGAACTGCGCGATGACGTTCAGCATTTTTCTTCCTCCGGCGACCGACGGGGCGAAACCGCCGGTGCTTTACTGGCTCTCCGGCCTGACCTGCAATGATGAGAACTTCACCACCAAAGCGGGCGCCCAGCGCGTGGCGGCCGAACTGGGGATCGCCCTGGTGATGCCGGATACCAGCCCGCGCGGTGACGACGTGGCGGACGATGCCGGGTATGACCTGGGCAAAGGCGCCGGGTTCTACCTGAACGCCACCCAGCAGCCGTGGGCGCGTCATTACCGGATGTATGATTATCTGCGCGACGAGCTACCGGCGCTGATCCAGGCGGAGTTTGCGGTAGCCGATCGCTGTGCCATCAGCGGCCATTCGATGGGCGGTCACGGTGCGCTGGTGATGGCGCTGAAAAACCCGGGTAAATATGTCAGCGTCTCGGCGTTTGCGCCAATCGTCAACCCGACGCAGGTGCCGTGGGGGCAGAAAGCCTTTAGCCACTATCTGGGTGAGGATGCTGCAAACTGGCAGGCGTGGGACAGCTGCGCTCTGATGCTGAACAGCCAGCCGGAACAGGCGCTCCCGACGCTTATCGATCAGGGCGATGCCGATCAGTTCCTGGCGACCCAGCTCCAGCCAGCCGTACTGGCGGAAGCGGCACGGCAAAAAGCCTGGCCGCTGACGTTACGTATCCAGCCGGGGTACGATCACAGCTATTATTTCATTGCGTCGTTTATTGAAGATCATCTGCGCTTCCATGCGCAGCAGCTGTTGAAGTAAGTGCCAGCCTCATGCCCGGTGGCGCTTCGCTTACCGGGCCTACAAAACCCACACCAGCCCTTAGGCCGGGCAAGCGCAGCGCCGCCCGGCGTTTCAACCATCAGAACTGGTAATCCACCGCCATAAAGTAACGGCGTCCCTCTTCGGTATAGGTGTAGTCGTCGCGGCTGAGATCTTTATCCAGCAGGTTCATGACGCCCGCACGCAGCTTAACGTTTTTGGTTGCCTGCCATGCACCACCCGTGTTCCACACCACATAGCCACCCGGCGTTGCCGCGCCATCGGTAATCGCGCGTTTCTCACCCGTGTAATTCCCCTGCACGTAGAAGGACCACGCCTGGGTCGCCTGCCAGTCCAGCGTGCCGTTTGCGGTATGGAACGGCAGCTCGGAGAGCGGCTTGTTGCCGCCGTTGCTGATATCACGCCCGTCGTTATAGGTGTAATTCAGCGTCATTCGCCAGTCTTCGGCAATGGGGAACTTAATCTCCGTCTCCAGGCCGCGGATACGCGCCTTATTGACGTTGTAGTAGCGGAATACCGGCTCACCGTCACCGTTCAGCCCGACATAGTTAGGGTAGCTCTGCGCCTGGCTAACGCTGGCGGTACGGCTGATGCTGATCCGGTCATCAACGTCGTTCTGGAAAGCGGTGATGCTCCCCTGAACGCCCTCTAACCATCCCTCTTCCCCGCTGTAATACAGCCCCAGCTCGAAACTTTCGCTGGTCTCTGGTTTCAGATCCGGGCTACCGACAATTTCACAGGCACCGCGGCAGGAGCCGGTGGTCCAGTCCGGACTCAGCTGCAACAGCGACGGCGCTTTGAATGCCGTTGCCCAGCCGCCTTTTACCGTTACGGTATCGGTGGCGTTATAAACCAGGTAAGCACGCGGGCTCCAGTGATCGCCGTAGGTTTCATGGTCATCCATGCGTACGCCGGTGGTCAGGGCCAGCGGTTCGAAGATCCGCCATTCATCTTCCAGGAACAGCGCATACTGGCTGGCCGAGGTATTGCTGCTGCTGCCGCCGGTAAGGTTGACCGGATCTTTCAGCTTGTCGTGACGCCACTCTCCGCCGAAGGTCAGCAGCTGGTTAATCTCCCCCAGCGGCAGAACATATTTGCCGTCAATGGAGTTGCTTTCGGACGTAATCGGGTTGGCATTGCCCGGGTTTTTGTTATCCACCTTCTCGCCGTAGAATTTTAGCTCGCTGTTGCCCAGCCCCCAGCGGCCATTGTGGCTCAGGGAGTAGTTCTGACGCTCCAGGCGGTTTTTATCCAGCGAGTCGGAATCCCGATCCTGACGGTCAAAACCATACCCGGCGGTGAAATCGTGGTTTTCGTTCGGGGTCCAGGCAAATTCCACGTTGGCATCACGGCTGGTGAAGCCTTCGATACGCGGGGTTTCGCCCGTGGCGCTGGTGGAAGAGGACTGCGGATCGTCTTTATCACGCTGGGAGACGCTGCCGAAGGCTTTCAGGCCGAGGAGGCCATCCACCAGCGGGCCGCTGGTATAGAACTGCCCGCCGTAGGTGTCGCCGCGATCGCGATGTTCCTGAATAGTCGTGTCGGCAGTGAGGGTGCCGGTCCATTTCTGGCCGATCTTTTTGGTGATGATATTGACCACGCCGCCCAGGGCATCGGAGCCGTAGAGGGAGGACATCGGCCCGCGCACCACTTCGATGCGCTCGATGGCATCCACCGGAACCCAGTTCAGATCAAAGTCGTTATGGCGGAACACGGCATTGCGCGAGTTGACGCGTTTGCCGTCGATCAGGATCAGCGTATAGCTGCTGTCCAGCCCGCGGATACTGACGCCCTTGCGGTTGTCCCCTTCGTTGGTTAACTGCACGCCCGGCACGTCCTGTAACACATCTTTCAGGTTCTGCACCGGCTTACGCTGCAGATCCTGCTGGGTGATGACGCTGATACTGGCGGGGGCATCCTTCAGGTTTTGCTCGTTGGCCGAGGCGGTAACGACCATCGTGTCGCCAGATTCCACCGCCGCAACCGGCAGCGCCAGGGAAAGAGCAGACGCGCACAGCCCTCCCCGAACGAAGGGATTCAACCTAAACATTCCATTTCTCCATGAGGTAAACACAGCAAAATCAAATATGTACTGCTCACATTGCATTGCATGCCGCCCGCTTCTTTGGGCGGGTCGGTCTGGTAATTCTTTGCAGGTGTGGCCGCACCCCCTCCCCTGACCAGGGCGAGAAAGTTGACTCCTTCATCCTTTTGATTACTTTGCTAATGATAAAGCAAACGATAACTATTATCAATTCAATTGTTAAAAGTTATGTCAAGAGAGCATACTGTGGAGAAATAAAAAACCCGCTCGGCTGAGCGGGTTAGAGAGAGGTGATGCGCTTATTTTTTAAAGCTATTCGGGAATTCCATTTCGCTGTAGCGCACAAACTTCGTTCCTTTCGCCAGCTTGTAGCCAAACCAGATGATCAGGAACAGCGGGATACCGATATAGGTGGCCGCAACGCCGCCCCAGTCGATGGTGTCGGCCAGGAAGGCTTCGTAGTTCTGGCCGAGGGTGATGATCAGACAGAGCACAAAGGCGAAGATCGGACCCAGCGGGAAGAAGCCGGAGCGGTATGGCAGGTTGTTAATATCGTAACCCTGCTTCACGTAGCCGCGACGGAAACGGTAATGGCTGATGGCGATGCCCAGCCAGGCGATGAAGCCCGTCATCCCGGAGGTATTCAGCAGCCACAGGTAGACGGTCTGGTTGCCGAACATTGAGGTCAGGAAGCACAGGCAGGCAATCACGGTGGTGGCATAGAGCGCGTTGCGCGGCACACCGCCCCGGGAGAGCTTCGCGAAAATACGCGGCGCTTTGCCATCGCAGGCCAGAGAGTAGAGCATACGGGTAGAGGCATACATCCCGGAATTACCCGCCGACAGCACCGCCGTCAGGATCACCGCGTTCATAACCGCTGCCGCAGAGAGCAGGCCGGCATGCTGGAACACCAGGGTGAACGGGCTGACGCTGATATCTTTCACATCGTTACGCAGCAGGCTCGGATCGGTATATGGAATGATCAGGCTGATAATCAGGATGGCGAACACATAGAACAGCAGGATACGCCAGAAGACCTGACGCACCGCGCGCGGGATGTTCTTCTCCGGGTTTTCAGATTCACCGGCAGCAATGCCGATAAGCTCCGTCCCCTGGAAGGAGAAGCCGACAATCATCGCCACGCCAATCATCGCCGATAATCCCCCCGCAAAGGGTGCATCGCCAACCGTCCAGTTGCTCCAGCCCGCAGGCTCGCTGCCCTGGAAGATACCGACGATCATCGCCAGGCCGACGATAATAAAGATGATCACGGTTGCCACTTTGATCAGGGAGAACCAGTATTCGGCCTCACCAAAGCCGCGCACGGAGATGTAGTTGAGCAGGAAGATCACCGCCAGGAAGAGCGCGCTCCAGATCCAGCCCGGCGTGTCCGGGAACCACCATGTCATGACCAGCTGTGCCGCCACCAGGTCCACGGCGATGGTCACCGCCCAGTTGTACCAGTAGTTCCAGCCCAGCGCGAAGCCAAAGCCTTCTTCAACGTATTTCTGGCCGTAGGTAGAAAAAGAACCGGATACCGGCATGTACGCCGCAAGTTCACCCAGGCTGGTCATCAGGAAGTAGACCATCAGACCGATCAGGATATATGAAAAGAGCGCGCCGCCAGGACCCGCTGCTGAAATCGTCGCGCCAGAGGCGACAAAAAGGCCTGTACCGATAGAGCCGCCAATGGCGATCATCGTCAGGTGACGCGCCTTGAGTTCGCGACGTAGCGCGGGCGCTTCTGTGGTTTTAGTTTCGGAAACCATGTGAAAATGCTGTCCATTCAAAAAATGAGGCGCGATTGTAGCAGACGATCGCCGGCTCTTCCGGCACAAATGCCCTGTTATAAGAGAGCTTCATGACCGGTCCAGGATTATAAGTAAAGCAGAGAATAGTATTGATGCGAGTAATGACTACCGGCGGACAAAACGCCGCCGGGCAGGATTACATTTCGCAGTAACGCAGAAAACGCTGGAGGGAATTAGAGAGGTGCTTCTGGCGGTGATGGATGCGCCACAGGGTGCGCACCAGCTTATTGGGCAATGGCACGGGGATCTCCACCAGCGTTCCGCTCTCCAGCTGTTCGGCAATCACCCGCCGCGACAGGCAGCTGATGCCAAGACCGTGGCGCACCGCATGTTTGATGGCCTCTGAATTGCCGAGCTCCATGCCCATATGGAACTGCGGCAGATGGGAGAGCAGCAGATAATCGACGATCTCACGCGTGCCTGAGCCCTGCTCGCGTAAAATCCACGGCGCCTGAGCCAGCCGCTCCAGGGTCACCTCCTGCTGTAATAAAGAAGAGGCCGGCGAGGCGAAGACCACCAGCTCATCCTCCAGCCAGGGCTCAGCAATAATGTCGGCGTTGTGGCATGGCCCTTCGATAAGGCCAATATCCACCCGAAAATCGATCACCGCGGTGATCACATCCTGGCTGTTGCCAACGCTCATCTCCAGCGGCAGGGTCGGGAAATCCCGGCGATAGCGGGCAATCACTTCAGGCAGGATATAGTTGCCAATGGTGCTGCTGGCGTAGACACGAATGGCGCCGTTATCCTCGCGAAAGAGCTGTTCAATTTCGACCGTTTGCTCCAGCAGCGCCAGCGCGCGCGGGTAGAGCAAACGTCCATGCTCGTTCACCACCAGCCGCTTCCCTACCCGGTCAAAGAGCTGAACCCCCAGCTGACCTTCAAGATCGGTTAACGCGGCGCTGACGGCGGACTGAGAGAGTGCCAGCATCTGAGAGGCCTGCGTAGTCGATCCGCTTTTCAGCACTTCGGCGAAGACTTCAAGCTGGCGTAAGGTAATGTGCATAGTCGCTATCCGGTAAGGTAAGCACCCTGCTTACCACTTATAAAGATTAATTATAAATATATAATCAATTTTATTTTTAAGCCAGCGCGCCGTAACCTTTTAGCCAGAGAAAAGGAGACGGTTATGACAACACTCACCCTACAGCATCATCGTACCGTGTGGCACTACATCCCGGGCCTGGCGCTCAGCGCGCTGGTCACCGGTGTCGCATTATGGGGCGGCAGCATCCCGGCGGTTGCAGGCGCCGGATTCAGCGCCCTGACCCTGGCTATCCTGCTGGGGATGGTGGTCGGAAATACGGTTTATCCGAAGATTTACAAGCCGTGCGACAGCGGCGTCATCTTCGCCAAGCAGCACCTGCTGCGACTCGGGATCATCCTGTATGGCTTTCGTCTGACCTTCGCGCAGATTGCCGACGTCGGAGTAAGCGGTATTGCGATTGATATCTTAACCCTCTCGAGCACCTTTTTACTGGCCTGCTTTATCGGCCAGAAGGTGTTCGGGCTCGACAAACAGACCAGCTGGCTGATTGGTGCAGGCAGCAGCATCTGCGGCGCCGCGGCGGTGCTGGCCACCGAGCCGGTGGTAAAGGCCGAGTCCAGCAAGGTGACCGTGGCGGTGGCGACGGTGGTGATCTTCGGTACCCTGGCGATCTTCCTCTATCCGGCCATGTATCCGCTGGTAGCCCACTGGTTTAGCCCGGAAAACTACGGCATCTACATCGGCTCGACGATGCATGAGGTCGCCCAGGTGGTCGCGGCGGGTCACGCCATCAGCCCGGACGCAGAAAATGCCGCGGTGATCGCCAAAATGCTGCGGGTGATGATGCTGGCCCCGTTCCTGCTGATCCTGGCCGCAAGAGTGAAACAGCTTGCGCCAGCGGGCAACGGTGAGAAGAGCAAAATCACCATCCCCTGGTTCGCCATTCTGTTTATTGTGGTCGCGGTGTTTAACTCGTTCCATCTGCTGCCCAAACCGGTCGTGGATATGCTGGTGACGCTGGATACCATCCTGCTGGCAATGGCGATGGCGGCGCTGGGCTTAACCACCCACGTCAGCGCCCTGAAAAAAGCCGGAGCGAAACCGCTGCTGATGGCGCTGCTGCTCTTTGTCTGGCTGATTGTCGGCGGGGGCGCCATTAACCTGGCGGTGCATAGCCTGATGGCATAAACCGCTGTAGCCTTATCCTGTTAACCCGCTATCATATGCGTTTGCGGGTTAACAGGAGTCCCTTTATGAAATATGTTGGAGCGCACGTCAGCGCTGCCGGCGGTCTGGCAAATGCCGCTATTCGCGCCGCCGAAATCGAGGCGACCGCCTTCGCCCTGTTCACCAAAAATCAGCGCCAGTGGCGCGCCGCGCCGTTAACGACTCAGGTGATTGATGAGTTCAAAGCGGCCTGCGAAAAATACCATTTCTCCCCCGGCCAGATCCTGCCCCACGACAGTTTCCTGATTAACCTCGGTCACCCGGTACAGGAGGCGCTGGATAAATCCCGCGCGGCCTTCCTCGATGAGGTACAGCGCTGCGAGCAGCTCGGTCTGACGCTGCTGAACTTCCATCCCGGCAGCCATCTGGCGCAGATCGACGAAGATGCTTGTCTGGCGCGGATCGCCGAGTCGATCAACATCGTGCTGGCACAGACCCAGGGGGTGACGGCGGTGATTGAAAATACCGCCGGACAGGGCAGCAACCTCGGTTTCCGCTTTGAGCATCTGGCCGCCATCATCGATGCCGTGGAGGATAAATCCCGCATCGGCGTCTGCATTGATACCTGCCACGCCTTTGCCGCCGGTTACGACCTGCGCAGCGCGGAAGCGTGTGCAAAAACCTTCGCCGAGTTCGAGCGCGTCGTGGGCTTTGAGTACCTGCGCGGTATGCACCTCAACGACGCGAAAAGCACCTTTGGCAGCCGCGTTGACCGTCACCACAGCCTGGGTGAAGGCAACATCGGCCATGATGCGTTCCGCTTTATCATGCAGGATCCGCGTTTCGACAACATTCCGCTGGTGCTGGAAACCATCAACCCGGATATCTGGGCCGAGGAGATCGCCTGGCTGAAAGCGCAACAGCATGCCGAGGCGACCGCAGAATGATGAACGAAAGGGAAAAGCAGATCCTGAAGATCCTGCGGCGCAACCCCCTTATTCAGCAGCATGAGATCGCCCAGATCCTCGATATCAGCCGCTCCCGCGTCGCTGCGCACATTATGGACCTGATGCGCAAAGGAGCGATCAAGGGCAAAGGCTATATCCTGACCGAACAGGATTATTGCGTGGCGCTCGGCGCCATCAATATGGATATTCGCGGGGTGGCCGATATTCGTTTTCCTGAACCCTCCTCCCAGCCGGGAGCCATTCAGTGCGCGGCGGGCGGCGTGGCGCGTAACATCGCCCACAACCTCGCGCTGCTGGGGCGCGAGGTGCACCTGATCTCTGCCGTGGGCAGCGATTTTTATGGCGAAACCCTGCTGGAGCAGACCCGCCAGGCGGGCGTTAACGTGCAGAGCACCATCCGCCTGCACGGACAAAGCACCGCAACCTATCTGTCGATTGCCAGTCCGCAGGACGACACTGTGCTGGCGATCAATGATACCCATATCCTGCAGGGGCTGACGCCGCAGCTGCTGAATCACTCCCGGGAACTGCTGGCCCATGCGGGCGTCGTGCTGGCCGACTGTAACCTCACTACGGAAGCGCTGGAGTGGGTCTTTACCCTCGCCGGGGATGTGCCGGTGTTTGTCGACACGGTTTCAGAATTTAAAGCCGACAGGATCAAACCCTGGCTGTCGCGCATCCATACCCTGAAGCCGACGCTGAAGGAGCTGCAGATCCTGGCGGAGTGCGAGGATCGCACGAGTGCCCTCGCCGCCCTGCATGAGAAAGGGGTGCAGCGGATTGTGGTCTGTCTGGAAGATGATTCGGTGCTCTGCAGCGAACAAGGCGCGGAGCCGCTTCTGCTATCGCCGCTCACCCACCCGGTGGTTGACCGCTTTGGTGCCGATGACGCCTTTATGGCGGGGTTGATTTATGGCTTCCTCGACGGGAGCGATTTTACGGAAAGTGCCCGGTTCGCGAGTGCCTGCGCGGCGCTCTCCCGCGCCAGTGAAAGCATCAATAACCCGACGCTGTCGGTAGATAACGTCCTGTCGCTGCTGGAGAGCCAGCCGTAAACAGGCCGGGTAGTTGCCCTACCCGGCCTGCGTCACTAGCCTGCCAGACCAATAAAGAAGCCCGCAATGGTGGCGCTCATCAGGTTAGAGAGCGTGGCCGCCACCAGCGCCCGCACGCCCAACTGGGCAATCTCCGGGGCGCGCTGGGGCGATACCGCAGAAAAGGCGCCCACCACCACGCCAATCGAGCCGAAGTTGGCAAAGCCGCACAGAGCAAAAGAGATGATGGCGATGGTCTTCACATCCAGCTGACCGGCGGTTTGCAGATATGGCGAGAAGTTGAGATAGGCGACAAATTCGTTAATCGCCAGCTTCTGTCCAATCAGGCTGCCTGCGAGCGTGGCATCCTGCCATTCGACCCCCATGAGCCACGCCAGCGGTGCCAGGGCATAGCCAAACAGCCCTTCCAGGCTCAGGCTTTCAATACCCAACCAGCCGCCAATGCCGCCCAGCATACCGTTCAGCAGGGCGATGATCGCCACAAAGGCCATTACCACCGTCGCAACCCCGGCGGCGATTTTTAACCCGGTCATCGCCCCGGTCGCCGCGGCTTCGATAATGCTTTTCGGCGGCGTGTCGCTGAACGACAGGTTATCGAAGGTGACCTGTGACGCCTCCGTGGACGGGCTCAGCAGACGGGCAAACAAAATCCCGCCAGGAATGGCCATTAACGAGGCGGCGAGCAGGTAATCAATCGGCACTCCCATTCCGGCGTAGCCAATCAGCATCGAACCGGCAATGGACGCCATCCCGCTACAAATAGCGGTAAACAGCTCATTGCGGTTCAGCTTATCGACGAAGGGTTTCACGATCGCCGGGATCTCGTTCTGGCCGAGGAAGATGGTGGTCACCGCCACGAAGGATTCAATTTTACTGATACGCAACGCTTTCTGGAAAATGGAGCCCAGAATACGGATCAGCAGCCCCATCACCCCGATGTAGTAGAGCAGGCTTATCAGCGCGGTGACAAAGATAATGGCGGGCAGCACCCGGAAGGCAAAGACGAACCCGGCACCGTCAAACAGCGTATCCATTTTGGGGCCAACCAGCGCGCCAAAGATAAAAGCACTACCGGCATCGCTGTAGGACATTACCTTGCTCACCCCTATCGCGGCCTGTTCAACCAGCCATTTTCCTGGCGGGAAATAGAGCATGATGCCGCCAATTGCCACCTGCAAAATGAAAGCGGCGCCAACGGTACGCAGACTGATACGGCGTTTATTGACCGACAGGAGGAAGGCTATTGCTAACAGCACCGCCATACCCAGCAGACTTCTCATTACATCCATAATGATTTCCTTACCTGAAAACCCGGCGACTGGCCGGGTATCCGTGATTCCACTGTGAAGACAGGCGACGGCAAACTGCCTGTGAAAAGATTACGCGATGCGCTGGTACGCCTTCGCGATGTCGCAGGCCAGACGGGCGTTGTTAAAGACCAGCTGGATATTGGATTTCAGGCTGTCGCCACCGGTTAATTCCGCCACGCGGGCCAGCAGGAACGGCGTGCTGGCTTTGCCGGTCACACCCTGCTCTTCCGCTTCTTTCACCGCCTGATCGATAGCGCCGTTGATGGTCTCTTCAGGCATCGCAAACTGTTCCGGGATAGGATTCGCCACCACCAGGCCGCCGTTAAGGCCGGTCTGCCATTTCACCGCCATTGCGCGTGCGATGGCTTCAGCGCTGTCGAGACGGATGCTGACCTCAAACGGGCTGGTGCGACAGAAAAAGGCAGGCAGGGACTGGGTCTGATAGCCAATTAACGGTACACCGTTGGTTTCCAGATATTCGGTGGTTAACCCGAGGTCGAGAATAGATTTCGCCCCGGCGCAAACCACGGCGACATTGGTTTTCGCCAGCTCCTGTAAATCGGCAGAAATATCAAATGTGTGTTCCGCACCGCGGTGTACACCGCCAATTCCGCCGGTAGCAAAGACCTTAATCCCGGCCATTGCCGCAATAATCATGGTGGAGGCAACCGTGGTCGCGCCATTAATTCCTGCGGCAACCACAAAAGGTAAATCCCGGCGGCTGACTTTGGTCACCGCATGGCCTTCACGGCCTAACAGTTCAATTTCTTCTTTGCTGAGCCCCACTTTCATTACGCCACGAATAATGGCGATAGTGGCGGGAATAACCCCCTGCTGGCGGATCGCATCTTCAACTTCCAGCGCCGTCTGGGCATTTTGCGGGAAAGGCATGCCGTGAGAAATAATGGTGGATTCAAGGGCCACAACCGGCTTGTTATTATTTAAAGCGTCCTGAACCTCAGGAGAAATTTGCAGGAACTCAGCAGATAATTTTAATTCAGACATGTTCTCTCTCCATTAATGCGTTAACATTTTCAGCCGATAAGTCGGGGTTATTGGTATATACGGAAGCGAGCGCCAGCGACGAGCAGCCCTGGGCAAAACGAACGGAATGGGCAAATGTGGCTCCTTCCAGCCAGCAGAAGGCGAGCCCCGCCATCATCGCGTCCCCCGCGCCGGTGACATTGACAAGCCGGGTTTTAAACGGGGCTGACCAGCCGCTTTCGCCCCCTTTCTCGCTGTAATAAACGCCGTCGCCGCCCATGCTTAATACCAGCCGGAACAGGCCGTGCTGGTGAAACCAGGCCGCGACTTTCGGGGCATCCGCCGCGCAGGAGAGCGGAATGCCGCTCAGGGTTTCGGCTTCAATCCGGTTGGGCTTCAGCGTGTGGATATGGCCCAGCCAGTCGCGCACTTTGTTGCATTTCCAGGCCGAGACGGGGTCAACGAATACCGGTGCCTGGCCTGCATTTTCAAATATCCAGCCCAGCGCAGATTCACTGAGATTACAGTCCACCACCACCGCGTTTGCCGCACGCAGAAAGGCCAGGTGGTGGGCCAGATAGTCCGGATTGATGTAGTCAGAAATAGCCATATCATTAATGGCTACCAGCATTTCGCCGGTATTATCCAGCAAGGATAAATAACTGGAGGTGCCTTCGCCCGCGATCACCTGACATTTTTCCACCTGTACGCCAGCGGCCTGGGTTTGTGATAGCAGCGACTGACCGTAAAAGTCATCGCCGACCGCCGAAAGTAGCCAGACATTTTTTCCCAACAGCGCAAGGTTTTGCGCAATATTCCGCCCAACGCCGCCGGGGGTAAATTTAATTTTCCCTGGGTTAGAGTCCGCATAATTAAGCGAGGCGTGTGAATACCCCGCAACATCCATATTCGCAGAACCAATAACAGCAATATAATCCTTTTCACGCATAGAACATCCTCTGGCACGCCGGCCATCGCAATGATAATTAAGCGAGTGAGTGACTTTTAATTCTATTAGAGCACATGTTTATATACGAACACGTGTTTATAGTATTCGCAGGAAGGGTAAAGTAAAGCGGTGGAAAAAAGGGTGTGAAATGGTTATGAACAGAATCACAATTTTTTGTAGAGAGAGTTTTGCTGTCTACAAAAAACTGCGAACAGTAGCACGATAAAAAGCAAAAAAAGGGCAGAGTCGCCTCTGCCCTTTTCGGATGAAGAAAGATTATACTGCTTTTGCGGCAACCGCTTCAGCTTCCGGGCGTTTCAGCACCGCGTAAGAGAGGCCCGCTACCAGGGTACCGGCGATAATCGCAAACAGGTAACCCAGCACTGGCGTAATGGCGCCCGGGATCAGCAGAACAAACAGACCGCCGTGCGGCGCCATCAGTTTCGCGCCAATCGCCATGGAGATAGCGCCGGTCACCGCGCCACCGACGATACAGCATGGCAGAACGCGCATTGGGTCACGGGCAGCGAACGGAATTGCCCCTTCAGTGATAAAGCACAGGCCCAGTACCAGCGCCGCTTTACCGCCTTCCTGCTGCGCCTTGTCGAACTTACGACGGGCAACGATAGTCGCCAGGCCCAGCGCCAGCGGAGGCACCATACCCGCCGCCATAATGGCAGCCATTGGCGCATAGGTCTGGGTACTCAGCAGGCCGACACCGAAGGCGTAAGATGCTTTGTTCACCGGACCACCCATATCGGTACACATCATCGCACCGAGGATAGCACCCAGCAGGACCGCATTGGCGGTGCCCATGGTTTGCAGCCAGTGGGTCAGGCCTTCGAGGATACCCGCAACCGGTTTACCGATCAGGTAGATCATCGCCAGGCCAACCACCAGGCTGGAGATCAGCGGAATGATCAGGATCGGTTTCAGGGCTTCCATACTCTGCGGCAGTTTCAGCTTCGAGCTAATCAGCTTCGCCATGTAGCCTGCGAGGAAGCCCGCGATGATCCCGCCGATAAAGCCAGAGCCGGTGCTCACAGCCAGCATACCGCCGATCAGACCTGGAGTCAGACCCGGACGGTCAGCAATAGAGAACGCAATGTAACCCGCCAGGACCGGCACCATCAGCGCGAACGCCGAGCCGCCGCCAATCTGCATCAGCGCCGCCGCCAGGGTACCCGGCTCTTTAAAGGCTTCGATACCAAAGGCGAAGGAGAGCGCGATACAGAGACCGCCCGCCACCACCATCGGCAGCATATAGGAGACGCCCGTCAGCAGGTGACGATACGCGCCAGCGGACTCTTTTTTGCCTTCAGAAGCCGCAGCCGCGGTGTTGCCGGCAGGCTGGAACGGTTTCGCTTCGGCCTGGGCTTTATCCAGCTCTTGCGCGGTTTTCTTCAGCGCCAGACCGGTGGAGGTGCGGTACATCGGCTTACCGGCAAACTTCGCCAGATCCACTTCGATATCTGCCGCCACAATCACCAGATCCGCAGCCGCCACCTCTTCCGGGGTGATCGCATTACCTGCGCCCACGGAGCCGCGGGTTTCAACTTTTACCCACCAGCCGCGTTTTTTGGCTTCAGTTTCAATGGCTTCAGCCGCCATAAAGGTGTGCGCTACGCCGGTTGGGCAGGCGGTAACCGCCACCACGCGTTTCGGACCCGCAGCAACAGCCGTCTCCGCCGCTGCGACAGGTGCGGTATAGAGTGCCGCATGGCCTTTCGCTTCGCTCAGGAACAGTTCCGGGTGTGCAACGGCGCGGTTGATATCGCCCAGCCACACTTTTTTGCCGTTCAGCGAACTGTCGGCGGGGATTTTGTCGCCGAGAACGATAACCAGTTCGGCATCGCCCGGGTTGTCGATGAAATCAAGGTGTGCTTTATGTCCCGCCGAACCGAGCAGGGTTTTCGCCATATAGGCGCGCGCCTGTCCGAGTGCAGAGTCAATAATCAGCAGCGTTTTCATTATGCCTCTCCTGCTGTCAGTTAAAGGGTTTTAAGTCAACGCGCGCCATCATCGCGGCCAACTGGGTACGATCGGTAATACCGACATTGCTCTGGCTGACGGCCAGGGCTGCAACGGCGGTGGCAAGACGTAAAGTATGTTCACTGGATTCGCGCATCAGCAGGCCATAAATCAGCCCGCCAACCATCGAGTCGCCGGCACCAACGGTGCTGACCACTTCCATCGACGGCGGTTTCGCTATCCATTCGCCGGAGGCGTTAACCCACAGCGCGCCCTCTGCCCCCAGGGAGATGACCACATGAGCGATACCCTGCTCACGCAGCGCATGGGCGGCTTCAATCACATCCTTTAATTCTGGCAGCTTACGGCCTGCCCAGATCTCAAGTTCGCGACGATTAGGTTTCACCAGCCACGGTGCGGCTTTCAGACCGGCCACCAGCGCATCGCGGCTGCTGTCAAAGATGATGCACGGGCACTGGCTGCGCAGACGCGTCATCCAGTCGGTAAAGGCTTCCGGGCTGACGCCGGACGGCAGACTGCCGCTGACGCAGACCATGTCGAACTGACCCAGCCAGCTCAGGGAGTCATTCACAAAACGTTCCCAGTCCGCCTGGGTCACTTCAAAACCGGAGAAGTTCAGATCGGTGACTTCGCCATCTTTCTCGGTCAGCTTCACGTTGATGCGGGTACGCCCCTGCACCACCTGGAAACGGTTGGCGATCCCCAGCTCGCTGAACAGCTGCTGGAAACCATCCTGGTTATCTTTGCCGAGGAAACCGCCGACGGTGACGTCGATACCCAGATCCTTCAGCACTTTGGCAACGTTAATCCCTTTACCTGCCGCGTGCAGGCCAGTGGTACGCACGAGGTTGACTTCGCCGCGTTCAATTTCCGGGCAAAAGCCCACGAGGTCGTAAGCCGGGTTCAGCGTAATAGTGGCAACACGTCTGCTCATTATGCGCCCTCCCCCAGACCCGCCGCGATGGCTTCGCCAATCGCTTTCAGCGCCTGTTCAGCATCCGCACCCTGCGCGGTGAAGCGCAGGCGATGCCCTTTCTTCACGCCCAGCGCGACGACTTTCATCAGGCTACGGCCGTTGGCCGGTTTACCGCTGCCGTCGAGGTTGGTGACGGTCACGTCGCTGTTGAACTGCTTAATGGTATTGACCAGCATGGTGCCAGGACGGGCATGCAGGCCGTGTTCGTTGCGCACGACAAACCCGGCGCTCAGCAGTTCATCGGTGTTCACATCATCGCTGGTCAGCAGCGCCAGCAGGGTCGCAGCATCCGCTTTCAGCAGTTGTTCAGCTTTTTTGTTCAGCAGCAGATCGCTAAGGCGCTTCAGCACCTCAACCGGCTGTTCATCGGCCATGGCGACGGTCACCAGCATCGCCGTGGTTTCGCCGGCGGTATCGAATGCGGTTGTTGCACGGCTGACGGCGATAGCGCTGCGCAGGTTGCCTTCAGCACAGTCGTTCAGCCAGACGCCCTGACCGAGATTCAGCGGTTTATCGTTAATGGCGTGGGCCACGAAGGCGGTATCCACCGCACCGGCCTCTTTCAGGCGACCGGCGTTCAGCGCCTGCAGGGTCACCAGATCGGAGGCGGCTACGTCGAGCGTCAGCGTCTCGTTATCCAGCTTCAGGGCTTCGCTCTGCTTTTCACCCATCAGCAGGGCGCGCAGCTCTTCGGCGGTGGTGGCGGATTTCAGCTGTTCAGCCACGGCGTCGTCGCTCAGGACGTGCGTCAGCTGACGCAGCAGACCGAGGTGTTCGTCGCTGCTGGCGGCAATGCCGATGGCAACATAGGCTACCTGGCCTTCACCCCAGAGCACGCCCTGCGGGAACTGATAGACCTGAACGCCGGTTTTCAGCACCTGATCGCGGGTATCGGTGGTGCCATGCGGAATGGCGATGCCATTGCCAAGGAAAGTAGAGGTCTGCTGCTCACGCGCCAGCATGCCGTCAACGTAGCCGCTAGCGACATTGCCCGCCTCTACCAGCGCGGCAGCAATCTGCCGGATAGCCTCTTCTTTAGTGCCGGCCTGTTCGCCGGGATGAATGTCCTGCACGGATAACTGGAACATGGTTCTCCACTCCTGCTGAAATTGAATCGTTTCAGCTTAAATGTGAATAAAGGCGCCAATCCGTTTGGGTTAGGTAAACCAATTAGCGCTGAAACGTTTCAAGAAGTCTTGCGCTTTCCAGGCATCCTTGCAAGTAAAGCCGCATTTCAGCTTGCAGAATTTAGAGTTACAGCACATTTTTGCTTCAGGCCGCTGCCTTCAGGGGTGAACAGCCGTTCAGCTTCAGCAACTTCAGCAAGCGCAGCGACGGACTGAAAACACGTTTTGATTTTTTGTGGGGTAACTGGCGAGGATATCTGTCTATTTTATGACAAGCGGCGTAAACTCCGCGTCTCTTCATATCACTGATACAGAAACATGCACACCACTCCCGCAGCCGCCTCACCCAAGCCATTTGATTTGACCTCATCGGCGTTTTTGATTGTTGCTTTCCTTACCGGCATTGCCGGCGCGTTACAGACCCCGACGCTGAGCCTGTTCCTCACCAACGAGGTGCATGCCCGCCCGGCCATGGTGGGGTTCTTCTTCACCGGCAGCGCCATTATCGGCATCTTGGTCAGTCAGTTCCTGGCCGGTCGCTCAGATAAGCGGGGCGATCGCAAATCCTTGATCGTCTTCTGCTGTCTGCTGGGTGTCCTGGCCTGCCTGCTGTTCGCCTGGAACCGTAACTACTTTGTGTTGCTGTTTGTCGGCGTATTCCTTAGCAGCTTTGGCTCTACCGCCAACCCGCAGCTGTTTGCCTTAGCCCGCGAACATGCCGACCATACCGGTCGCGAGGCGGTGATGTTCAGCTCGATCCTGCGTGCCCAGGTGTCGCTGGCCTGGGTCGTGGGGCCGCCAGTGGCCTATGCGCTGGCGATGGGCTTTGGCTTCCCGGTGATGTATATCAGCGCCGCCGTGGCGTTTGTGGTCTGCGGCGCGATGGTCTGGTTTTTCCTGCCGACGATGCGCAAGGAGCCGAAGCTGGCAACCGGGGTGCTGGAGTCGCCGCGCCGCAACCGTCGCGACGCCCTGCTGCTCTTTACCATCTGCACGTTAATGTGGGGCACCAACAGCCTCTATATCATTAACATGCCGCTGTTTATCATTAATGAGCTGCATCTCTCCGAGAAGCTGGCGGGGGTAATGATGGGAACCGCTGCCGGGCTGGAGATCCCGACGATGCTGATTGCGGGCTACTACGCAAAACGCTTCGGTAAGCGCTTCCTGATGCGCGTTGCCGCCGTTGCCGGTTTGCTGTTTTACGTCGGGATGCTCACCGCGCACACGCCGGTAGTGTTACTTGGGTTACAGCTGCTGAACGCCATCTATATTGGCATTCTCGCCGGGATCGGCATGCTCTATTTTCAGGATCTGATGCCGGGTCAGGCTGGCGCGGCCACCACGCTTTATACCAACACTACCCGCGTCGGCTGGATCATCGCAGGCTCCGTGGCGGGCGTCGTGGCCGAGATCTGGAGTTATCACGCGGTATTCTGGATTGCGCTGGGGATGTGCATCCTCACCACGCTCTGCCTGACGCGCATTAAGGATATTTAAGGCGCGGTAAGCGTCTCGAGTTCGAGCAGCCAGGTCATGGCCTGGCCGCGCGTATCGCCGCACATCTCCCGCGACGGCTGCAGGCCAGCACACACTTTCGGGCGCGAGCTCGAGCCGAAAATTTTGCAGCGCTGTTGCGCGTCCAGCTGCACGCAGGGGGTATTGGCAGGCTTGCCGTTGGGCATCCCGGGAATGGGGCTGGTGATGGAGGGGGCGGTGCAACATGCTCCGCAGTCCGGACGGCAATCCATATTCGTACTTTACCTGAAAGAAAGCCGCTCCCGCGGGCGTGACGGGCACAGTAACACCTTTTACGTATTGATAGCAAAAGCCACGAAATCCACTTGCCTGAAATGCCGCGCGCGAGTACTTTGACGCGATATTTTTGACCTTCCCGTTAACAGGATTACTGCAATGCCAAGAGCGAACGAAATTAAGAAAGGTATGGTGCTGAATTACAACGGCAAATTGCTGATTGTAAAAGACATCGATATTCAGGCACCCAGCGCCCGTGGCGCAGCAACGCTGTACAAAATGCGTTTCGCCGATGTACGTACCGGTCTGAAAGTTGAAGAGCGTTTCAAAGGCGACGATATCGTGGATACCGTTACCCTGACCCGTCGCTATGTCGATTTCTCGTATGTTGATGGCAACGAGTACGTCTTTATGGATAAAGAAGACTACACGCCATACATCTTCACCAAAGATCAGATTGAAGAAGAGCTGCTGTTTATTCCGGAAGGCGGCATGCCGGACATGCAGGTTCTGACCTGGGATGGCGTTCTGCTGGCGCTGGAGCTGCCGCAGACCGTCGATCTGGAGATCGTGGAAACCGCACCGGGCATTAAAGGCGCATCCGCGTCTGCACGTAACAAACCGGCGACCCTGACCACCGGTCTGGTTGTGCAGGTGCCGGAATACCTCTCCGCAGGCGAGAAAATTCGTATCCATATCGAAGAAAAACGCTATATGGGTCGTGCTGACTAAGTGCGGGCTGTTTTGCCCGGTGGCGCTACGCTTACCGGGCCTACAAAAAACCGGCCATTGAGCCGGTTTTTTTGTGTCTGCTTTTGTAGGCCGGGTAAGGCGAAGCCGCCACCCGGCAATACCGGTTAAAGAAGCTCAGGATATTTGGTCATCTTCAGCGCCAGCTCCACGCCGCGCACTTCCGCCATCCCTTTCAGACGGCCAATGGCCGAATAACCCGGGTTGGTTTTCTTACGCAGATCGTCCAGCATCTGATGCCCGTGATCCGGACGGAATGGAATAGGACGCAGATCTCCCGCCTGCTTACGGCGCTTCTCTTCACGGAGAATGGCATCCACGACTGCCACCATATTCACGTCACCGCCGAGGTGCGCCGCTTCGTGGAAGGTCTTCGGATTCTCTTCCCGGCAGGTTGCCCGCAGGTGGGTAAAGTGAATGCGGTCGCCAAAGGTTTCAATCATCTGCACCAGGTCGTTGTCGGCCCGCACGCCGTAGGAGCCGGTACACATGGTGAAGCCGTTGCTGATGCTGTCGACCGTCTCTTTCAGCCACTGCATATCCTCAATGGTGGAGACGATACGCGGCAGGCCCAGGATAGGACGCGGTGGATCGTCCGGGTGAACGGCCAGACGCACACCCACCTCTTCCGCTACCGGCACAATAGCGCGCAGGAAGACGGCCATATTTTCCCGCAGCTGGGCTTTGTCGATGTTGCCATACTCCGCCAGGCGCGCGCGGAACTGGTCGAGGGTGTAGCCCTCTTCCGCCCCCGGCAGACCAGCGATGATATTGCGGGTCAGCTTTTCGATATCCGCTTCGCTTGCCGCATCGAACCACGCCTGCGCCTGCTGCTGCTCTTCTGCAGTGTAGTCAGCTGCTGCGCCTTCACGCTTCAGGATGTGCAGCTCGAACGCGGCAAAGGCGATCTGGTCAAAACGCAGCGCCTTTGAACCATCCGGCAGCTGATATTCGAGGTCGGTACGCGTCCAGTCAAGGATGGGCATAAAGTTGTAGCACACGGTATCAATGCCGCAGGCCGCGAGGTTGCGAATGCTCTGCTGGTAGTTGGCGATCCAGGTCTGATAGTCGCCGGAGTGGGTTTTAATCTCTTCGTGAACCGGAATACTCTCCACTACCGACCAGGTGAGTCCTTTTTCGGCCAGCAGCGCCTGACGCGCTTTGATCTCTTCTACCGGCCACACCTGACCGTTAGGAATATGGTGCAGCGCGGTGACAACGCCCGTTGCGCCAGCCTGACGCACGTCATCAAGCGAAACAGGATCATTGGGTCCGTACCAACGCCAGGTTTGTTCCATCGATTCACCCTCTAAAGTTGTTATACCAATATTTCGTCATGTGATGACGACTACCATACATGCATGCGGAAACAGGTCAACTCGCCTCGCAATATTGATTGATCCATCTCACAGTTCCCGGATATTTACGGCTTACCAATTCAATTTGCTGTCATATAACTTTACACTCACCTTGTTAATTAATGGTTAATCAGGTGTTTATTTCATGAAGACAATTGCCACCACCGCGCTACCCGCTCACGTGTTGCAGCCGCAGTACGATCGCCAGGCGTTACGCTCCCGTATCGTCCATTTCGGCTTTGGCGCCTTTCATCGCGCCCATCAGGCCCTCCTGACCGACCGGGTGCTCAACGTCAAAGGCGGCAACTGGGGGATCTGTGAGATTAGCCTGTTTAGCGGCGATACGCTGATGAGCCAGCTGCGCGCGCAGGATCATCTCTTTACGGTGCTGGAAAAAGGCGCCGACGGAAATCAACCGATTATCGTCGGGGCGGTACATGAATGCCTGAACGCTAAACTCGATTCGCTGGCGGCCATTATTGAGAAGTTTTGCGAGCCGCAGGTAGCGATCGTCTCCCTGACCATCACGGAAAAGGGTTACTGCATCGATCCGGCCACCGGCAAGCTGGATACCCGCAACGAGCGTATTATTCACGATCTGGAGTACCCGGATGCGCCGCACTCGGCGCCGGGTATCCTGGTCGAAGCCCTGCACCGCCGCCGCGAGCGCGGCCTGGCGCCGTTCAGCGTGCTTTCCTGCGATAACATTCCGGACAACGGCCACGTGGTGAAAAATGCGGTGCTGGGGATGGCCCACAAGCGCTCGCCAGAGCTGGCGGAGTGGATCGCCGCCAACGTCAGCTTCCCGGGCACGATGGTGGACAGGATCGTACCCGCCGCCACCGACGACTCCCTTGCGGAAATCGCCCGCGAAGTGGGCGTCGAGGATCCGTGCGCCATTAGCTGCGAGCCGTTTATTCAGTGGGTGATCGAAGATAACTTTGTTGCCGGCCGCCCGGAGTGGGAAGTGGCCGGAGTACAGATGGTGCAGGACGTCCTCCCCTGGGAGCAGATGAAGCTGCGCATGCTCAACGGCAGCCACTCTTTCCTCGCTTATCTCGGCTATCTGGCCGGTTTCGCCCATATTAATGACTGCATGGCCGACAGCGCGCTGCGTGACGCCGCCCGTCGTCTGATGCTTAACGAACAGGCGACGACGCTGCGCATCACCGGGGTGGATCTGATCGCCTACGCCGACAGCCTGATTGATCGCTTCGCCAACCCGGCACTGCAACACCGCACCTGGCAGATTGCGATGGATGGCAGCCAGAAACTGCCGCAGCGAATGCTGGAGAGTATCCGCCTCCACCTTCAGCGTGACACCGCCTGGCCACTGCTGGCGCTGGGAGTCGCCGGGTGGATGCGCTACGTCAGCGGCGTGGATGATGCGGGCAATGCCATTGACGTGCGCGATCCGCTAAGCGATAAAATTCGCGCCATCATCGAGACCAGCAGCGAGGAGGAGCGCGTGACCGCCCTGCTGGCGCTGAATGAAATTTTTGGCCACGACCTGCCTCAGGAACCCCGGTTCGTGGAGGCCATCACCCAGGCTTACCAGCGTATCAGCCAGTCGGGCGCGCGCCAGGCGATTATCGACACGCTGTCGCTTTAACCTTTATTGCGCTTAAGGCGAGCGGGAAGTCTTCCGTTCGCCCTTCCCCTTCCCAATGCTGTTCTTTTCCGCCAGGATTATTGATAATTGTTATAGCATTACATTTATCACCCTGGAGCACCTGTGACTAAAACCAACCTCATTACCGGTTTTCTCGGCAGCGGGAAAACCACGTCAATACTCCACCTGCTGGCCAATAAAGATCCTGACGAAAAGTGGGCCGTGCTGGTCAATGAATTTGGCGAGATCGGCATTGATGGCGCGTTGATGGCCGATAACGGGGCGCTGATAAAGGAGATCCCAGGGGGATGCATGTGCTGTGTCAACGGCCTGCCGATGCAGGTGGGGCTGAATACCCTGCTGCGACAGGGCAAGCCCGACCGGCTCTTGATTGAACCTACCGGGCTCGGTCACCCAAAGCAGATCCTCGACCTGCTGACCGCCCCGGTCTATGAGCCGTGGATCGATTTACGCGCCACCCTGTGCCTGCTCGATCCCCGTCAGCTGCTGGACGAAAAGTTTGTCCAGAACGAGAATTTCCGCGATCAGCTGGCCGCCGCCGACATCATCATTGCCAATAAAGAGGACCGCGCCACCCCGGAAAGCCGCGCTGCACTGGAACTCTGGTGGCAGCACTTTGGCGGCGAGCGCCAGCTTGCGCACACCACCCAGGGAAGTGTGGACAATGCCCTGCTCGACCTGCCGCGGCGTAATCTTGCTGAATTGCCCGCCAGCGCAGCCCATTCCCACAGCCACGGCGAAAAACAGGGTCTGGCGGCACTGAGTCTGCCTGCGCACCAGCGCTGGCGTCGCAGCCTGAATAGCGGCCAGGGGCATCAGGCCTGTGGCTGGGTCTTCGACGCCGACACCTGCTTCGATACCATCGGTTTACTGGAGTGGGCGCGGCTTGCCCCGGTTGAACGGGTGAAAGGGGTAATGCGTACCCCCGATGGGCTGGTACGGATTAATCGTCAGGGGGAAGATTTCTTCATCGAAACGCAGGGCGTGGCGCCGCCGGACAGCCGAATAGAGTTAATTAGTGCGGTTAACACCGACTGGAATGCCTTACAGTCGAGCTTGTTGAAGCTTCGTTTAAGTTCGGGGAACTAACGTTGCCCTGATTGAATTACTTACGGCGTGATGATGAAAACCCGACTTTTCCCCATTTTATTGCTTAATGTCGCCGGTGTGGCGCTCTTTTTATCCTGGTATCTGCCGGTCAACCACGGTTTCTGGTTCCCGCTGGATAGCGGCATATTCCACTTCTTTAACCGGCAGCTGGGAGAGAGCCGCGCCTTCCTGTGGCTGGTGGCGATCACCAATAACCGTGCCTTTGACGGCTGCTCGCTGCTGGCGATGGGTTATCTGATGCTGACGTTCTGGCGAAAAGAGAGTCCCGCCGGGCGTCGCCGTATTCTGATGATCGGCCTGGTGATGCTACTGACCGCGGTGGTGCTGAACCAGCTGGCGCAGGCCTTAATACCGGTGAAACGCTCAAGTCCGACGCTATTTTTCCCGGATATTTATCGCGTCAGTGAATTGCTGCATATTTCCACAAAAGATGCCTCTAAAGACAGTTTCCCAGGCGATCACGGAATGATGCTGCTTATTTTCAGCGCTTTTATGTGGCGTTATTTCGGGCATAAGACTTTCGCATTAGCCCTGATTATTTTTGTGGTTTTCGCATTCCCTCGGGTAATGATCGGTGCGCACTGGTTCACTGATATTGCCGTCGGGTCGCTTTCGGTGGCGTTGATTGGTCTTCCGTGGTGCCTGATGACCCCATTGAGTGAGCGTTTAATCGCCTTCTTTAATCGTTATCTGCCCGGCAATAAAACAAATTCGAAACAAGTTACTAACAGAAATTAACAATAACCATCAGGGATCATTACCGATCCCTGATAGATTTCCCCCTCGATTTCAGCGCCTTTGTCATCTTCCTGTCACATTAATCACGTTAGAAATTAATGCGTTGTACAGAACTTAACCTAAATTACCCTGCCCGACCACTCTCCTGTCAACGTACTTTTACTATCACAATTACTTATAAAAAAAGTGCGTATTTTTACTCGCATTACCCGCCTCAATCAGGTAATCTCAGACTCGTTTTACCTCAGCGCCACAATTATTATCGTTGTAAATAAATTTGTGCGATTCGCCACAGATTTGACCATAAAGAATTGTCTGATAGTGCGCAGGTATTTAGTCTCGTCTCGCTTGGCATTTTTTATAACGATATTTGTCGTTAAGGACTTCAAGGGAAAATAAACAACATGGTCAAATCTCAACCGATCTTGAGATACTTCTCACGGGTAATCCCGGCGATTGCAGTCGCGGTTCTGCTTTCAGCTTGTAGCGCATCGAACACCGCAAAGAATATGCATCCTGAGACGCGTGTTGTGGGGTCAGAAGACGCCTCTTCACTGCAAGCTTCTCAGGATGAATTTGAAAAAATGGTCAGCAATCTGGATATCAAATCCCGATTAATGGACCAGTATGCCAGCTGGAAGGGCGTGCGCTATCGCCTGGGCGGCGAAACACGTAAAGGCATTGATTGTTCCGGTTTCGTACAGCGTACCTTCCGCGAACAGTTTGGTTTAGAACTTCCGCGTTCAACCTATGAACAACAGGAAATGGGCAAATCGATTTCACGTAACAGCTTACGTACCGGCGATTTAGTTCTGTTCCGTGCGGGTTCAACCGGCCGTCATGTCGGCATCTATATTGGTAACGACCAGTTTGTCCACGCGTCCACCAGCAGTGGTGTGACGATCTCCAGTATGAACGAGCCATACTGGAAAAAGCGCTATAATGAAGCGCGTCGTGTACTGACTCGCAGTTAACCGCCTGTGCTGTCCGTTTCCCTTGACTGACAGCATGGAAAAAAGCACTGCTATGGCAGTGCTTTTTTTTTATCGCAGGACGCGATAATTCTGGACGGCTCGTTCCAGGTTATAGTTTTATCGTTGCGTGAGTTTAGCCGTCATGATAATGCGGGCGGCAAATCAGGATCCCATAACGTTTATGTTTACCCGCCATTTATCTTCCCGCCGAAAGGTGCTGATGCTCAGCGTACTTTCAGCTCTTATCGTCGCCCTGCTCTGCGGCGGTATGCAGTTTTTTTTCAGTTACCATAAACGTGCAGTGAAATACGATAACCTGATTAAAGACCTCCATGACTACATCGAAAGTTATTTTAAAGAGCTGCGCGTTTCTGTTGATGAATTACAGCCACTGACGCTCAGCGAGTGCCAGGATGTACGATCTGAACTCACCTCCCGCGCGTCATTCAGCCTGAACGTCCGCGCCTTTCTGCTGGTGAAAGATAAAATGGCCTTCTGCTCATCAGCAACCGGGCCGATGCATGTCCCGCTCAGCGAACTGGTGCCGAAAATCGACGCAACTAAAGCGGTAGATATGGCCCTGCTGCCGGGTACGCCAATGATGCCGAAAAAACCGGCCATTGTGTTGTGGCATCGTAATCTGCTGATGAAAGATGGGGGGATATTTACCTCCATTAACCTCAACCTGACCCCTTATCTGCTCTACACCGCCCGCCAGGATGAGTTTGCCGGTATTTCTCTGATCATTGGCGATACGGTTTTTTCGACCTATTCAAACCGCATCACCCACGTTTCGGAGCTAAAAGAGCGCCCTGCGCGCTCAAGCAAAATCGAAGGACTGCCGCTCACCGTTAATCTCTACGCCGAAAGCTGGACGATGGAAGATCTGGTCTTTGCACTACTGTTTGGTCTGTTGTGCGGTTCCAGCATCGGGGTACTCTGCTTCTACTGGCTAATGATGCGCGCCAACCCGCGTAAAGAGATCCTGACCGGCATTAAGCAGAATCAGTTTCATGTGGTCTACCAGCCAGTGGTAGGTGCCAGCGATTTGCAGATGCGGGGCGTGGAGGTGTTGATGCGCTGGCAGCATCCCGGCGCGGGGGCGATCCCGCCGGATGCCTTTATTAACTTTGCAGAGGCCCAGCAACTGATTGTGCCGCTGACGCTGCACCTTTTCGATCTGATCCTGCGCGACGCACCGGCGTTAGCGAAACGGCTGCCGCCAGGCTCCAAGCTGGGCATTAACATTTCGCCAGGCCATCTGCACGCCGAGAGCTTTAAAGATGGCATGCGCAAATTTGCCGCCTCGCTGCCGCCGGATCATTTCCAGATTGTGCTCGAAATTACCGAGCGCGACATGCTCAATCAACGGGAAGCGACAAAGCTGTTTGAGTGGCTGCATCTGGAAGGTTTTGAAATCGCCGTGGATGATTTTGGCACCGGACACAGCGCCCTGATCTACCTTGAGCGTTTTACTATGGACTACCTCAAAATCGACCGGGGTTTCGTGAATGCTATCGGGATGGAAACTGTCACCTCGCCGGTACTGGATGCGGTGCTGACCCTGGCGCGGCGGCTGAATATGGTGACCGTCGCCGAAGGTGTCGAAACCCCCGAGCAGGCGAAATGGCTGCGCGATCACGACGTCAATCTGCTGCAGGGCTACTGGATAAGCCGACCCCTGCCCCTGGAGCAATTCCTGAACTGGCAACCTGATATTCACCTTGATCGCGAATAATTGCCCAACCACCGCTACGTCACTTATTATTCAGGTATCTTGCCCGGGCCGAACAGAGAAGGAAAACGTAGCGTAATGATAGTGCGCATTGTGGTGCTGATGGTGGCGTTAATGAGCGGGTTCAGTCAGGCGCAAACCATTAAAGAGAGCGACGCCTTCGCGGTTATTGGCGAGCCAAAATATGCCATCAATTTCGATCACTACGATTACGTCAATTCTGCCGCGCCTAAAGGGGGCGCTGTGACCCTGGCGGCAATTGGCACCTTCGATAATTTCAACCGTTATGCGCTGCGCGGCGTGGCGGCAGAAAGAACCGACGCCCTCTACGACACCCTCTTTACCACCTCAGACGACGAGCCCGGCAGCTATTATCCGCTGGTGGCCGAGACCGCCCGCTATGCCGATGATTTCTCCTGGATGGAGCTGACAATCAACCCGCAGGCGCGGTTTCACGACGGTACGCCGGTCAAGGCCAGCGATGTTGCCTTCACCTTTCACAAATTTATGACCGAGGGCGTCCCCCAGTTCCGGCTGGTCTACAAAGGGGCGACGGTAACGGCCATCGCGCCGTTGACGGTGCGCATTACCCTTGCCAGCCCCAATAAAGAGGACATGCTGAGCCTGCTCACCCTGCCGGTAATGCCGGAAAAGTTCTGGAAAGATCATAAGCTCAGCGATCCGCTCTCCACCCCACCGCTGGCAGGCGGCCCGTATCGCATCACTCGCTGGCGGATGGGGCAATATGTGATTTATTCCCGGGTAAAAGATTACTGGGCGGCAAACCTGCCGGTAAACCGGGGCCGCTGGAATTTCGACACCCTGCGCTACGACTACTATCTGGATGACAACGTGGCCTTTGAAGCCTTTAAAGCGGGTGCCTTTGATATGCGGGTAGAGAGCAGCGCCAAAAACTGGGCCACCCGCTACACCGGGAAGAATTTTGACCGCCACTATATCGTAAAGGAGTCCTTTAAAAATGATTCCGCCCAGGATACGCGCTGGCTGGCGTTTAATATTCAGCGCCCGGTATTTACCGACCGCCGCGTGCGCCAGGCCATCACCCTCGCCTTCGATTTTGAGTGGATGAACAAAGCGCTCTTTTATGGCGCCTACAGCCGTGCCAACAGCTATTTCCAGAATACCGAGTATGCCGCGCAGGGCTACCCGGATGCCGCGGAGCTGACGCTCCTCGACCCATTAAAAGATGCAGTTCCCCCGGAAGTGTTTACGACTCTCTTTCAGCCCCCCGTCTCGAAAGGCGACGGCTTTGATCGTAACAATCTGCTGAAAGCCAGCCAGCTACTGGACGAGGCGGGCTGGGTCATCCGAAATAAACAGCGGGTCAATAAGCAAACCGGCAAACCGCTCAGTTTTGAACTGCTGCTGGCTTCCGGGGGCAACAATCAGTGGGTACTGCCGTTCCAGCACAACCTGGCGCGGCTGGGCATTACCATGAATATCCGCCAGGTGGATAATTCACAGATCACCAACCGGATGCGCAACCGCGATTACGATATGATGCCGCGCCTGTGGCGGGCCATGCCGTGGCCGAGCAGCGATCTGCAGATCTCCTGGGCCTCTCAGTACATTGATTCCACCTACAATTCACCGGGGGTGCAAAACCCGGCGGTGGATAAGTTGATTGCGCAGATCGTCGCCGCGCAGGGGGATAAAGCCAGACTGGTACCGCTTGGCCGGGCGCTGGATCGGGTTCTGACCTGGAACTATTACATGCTGCCCATGTGGTTTATGGGGGAAGACAGGGTCGCCCGCTGGGATAAGTTCGCCCTTCCCGCCCAGCGCCCGATTTATTCTCTCGGGTTTGATACCTGGTGGTATGACGTTAACAAAGCGGCGAAATTACCCGCCGAACGGCGTTAAGGATACGCAATGGGCGCATATTTACTTCGTCGTTTACTGCTGGTGATCCCCACTTTGTGGGCGATCATCACCATCAACTTTTTTATCGTGCAGATTGCTCCAGGCGGCCCGGTGGATCAGGCGATTGCCGCCATCGAGTTTGGTAACAGCGGGACGATGCCCGGCGGAGGCGATGCGGGCATGCGCGCCAGCCACGCCCGCACCGGGGTCGGCAATATCAATGAGAGCCACTATCGCGGCGGGCGCGGGCTCGATCCTGAGGTGATCGCCGAGATCACCCAGCGGTACGGCTTCGACAAACCGATCCATGAGCGCTACTTCAAAATGCTGGGCGACTATCTGCGCTTCGATTTTGGCGACAGCCTGTTTCGCAGCGCGTCGGTGCTGCATCTGATCAAAGAGAGCCTGCCGGTCTCCATTACCCTGGGGCTATGGGGAACGCTGATCATCTATC
The DNA here is from genome assembly GCF_002902985.1 of Leclercia sp. LSNIH1. Classification (NCBI taxonomy): domain Bacteria; kingdom Pseudomonadati; phylum Pseudomonadota; class Gammaproteobacteria; order Enterobacterales; family Enterobacteriaceae; genus Leclercia; species Leclercia sp. LSNIH1. Next base: position 4,140,341 of record NZ_CP026167.1, read on the forward strand.
TGGTCTCCATTCCGTTAGGTATTCGTAAGGCGATGGATAATGGCAGCCGGTTCGACATCTGGAGCAGCACCTTCATTATTATTGGCTATGCCATTCCGGCATTCCTGTTTGCCGTCCTGCTGATCGTCTTTTTCGCCGGGGGTAGCTACTTCGATCTCTTCCCGCTGCGCGGGCTGGTCTCGACCGATTTCAGCAGCCTGCCGTGGTACAAAAAGATAACCGACTACCTGTGGCACATTACCCTGCCGGTGCTGGCGACGGTGATCGGCGGCTTTGCGGCCCTGACCATACTGACCAAAAACGCCTTTCTCGATGAGATCCGCAAGCAGTACGTGGTCACCGCCCGCGCGAAGGGGGTGAGCGAGCGACGCATCCTGTGGAAACATATTTTTCGCAATGCCATGCTGCTGGTCATCGCCGGTTTCCCGGCCACCTTTATCAGCATGTTCTTTACCGGCTCCCTGTTAATTGAGGTGATGTTCTCCCTTAACGGCCTGGGTCTTCTGGGCTACGAGGCCACCGTCTCGCGGGATTACCCGGTGATGTTTGGCACGCTCTATATTTTCACCCTGATTGGCCTGCTGCTGAATATCCTCAGTGATATCTGCTATACGCTGGTCGATCCGCGTATTGATTTTGAGGGTCGCTGATGCTGCGCTTAAGCCCCGTCAACCAGGCCCGCTGGGCTCGCTTTCGTCACAACCGCCGCGGCTACTGGTCGCTATGGATTTTCGCCCTCTTTTTTGCGCTGAGCCTCTGTTCGGAGATCATTGCCAACGACAAACCGCTGCTGGTGCACTTTAACGATCGCTGGTACGTGCCGGTTTTCAAGAATTACAGCGAGAGCGACTTTGGCGGCCCCTTTGCCACCGAGGCGGATTATCAGGACCCGTGGCTACAGGCGCAATTGAATGAGCACGGCTGGGTGCTCTGGACGCCGGTCCGCTTTGGCGCCAACAGCATTAACTTTGCCACTACCACCCCGTTCCCGTCGCCACCCTCGGTACAAAACTGGCTGGGTACCGATGCCAACGGCGGCGATGTACTGGCGCGTATTCTGTACGGTACCCGCATTTCTATACTGTTTGGCCTGCTGCTGACCCTGTTTTCCAGCGTCATGGGAGTGCTGGCCGGGGCGATCCAGGGCTATTACGGCGGCAAGATTGATCTCTGGGGACAGCGGTTTATCGAAGTGTGGTCCGGCATGCCAACGCTGTTTTTAATTATTCTGCTCTCAAGCGTGGTGCAGCCTAACTTCTGGTGGCTACTGGCTATCACGGTGCTGTTTGGCTGGATGGCGCTGGTAGGCGTGGTGCGGGCGGAGTTTCTGCGCACCCGCAACTTCGACTACATTCGCGCCGCCCAGGCGCTGGGGGTAAGCGATCGCGGGATCATTTTCCGCCACATGTTGCCTAATGCGATGGTCGCCACCCTCACCTTCCTGCCGTTTATTCTGTGCAGCTCTATTACCACCCTCACCTCGCTCGATTTTCTCGGCTTCGGCCTGCCGCTGGGCTCGCCTTCTTTGGGGGAGTTGCTGTTGCAGGGCAAAAATAACCTCCAGGCACCGTGGCTTGGGATCACCGCCTTCCTCTCCGTTGCTGTGCTGCTCTCATTGCTGATTTTTATTGGCGAAGCGGTACGCGACGCCTTTGATCCAAATAAGGCGGTTTAAGATGACGCAGCCTTTACTTCACATCGACGCGCTCTCCGTTGCTTTTCGCCAGCAGGGCGAGCTACGCACCGTGGTGAATGATATCTCCCTGGAAATTGACGCCGGCGAGACGCTGGCGCTGGTCGGCGAGTCGGGTTCCGGAAAGAGCGTCACCGCCCTGTCGATCCTGCGTCTGCTCCCCGCCCCGCCGGTGGTCTATCCCCAGGGCGATATCCTGTTTCACGGCCAGTCCCTGCTCCATGCTGACGAGCGCACGCTGCGCGGGGTGCGCGGCAATAAGATCGCCATGATCTTTCAGGAGCCGATGGTGTCGCTGAATCCGCTCCATACTCTTGAAAAACAGCTCTACGAGGTGCTTTCCCTGCATCGCGGTATGCGTAAAGAGGCGGCTCGCGGAGAGATGCTGGATTGTCTCGAACGCACCGGGATCCGCAACGCCGCAAAACGGCTTGCCGATTACCCGCACCAGCTTTCGGGCGGTGAGCGCCAGCGGGTGATGATTGCCATGGCGCTGTTGACCCCTCCGGAACTGCTGATCGCCGATGAGCCCACCACCGCGCTGGATGTTACGGTGCAGGCGCAGATCCTGCAGCTATTACGCGAGCTGCGCGACGAGCTGAACATGAGCCTGCTGTTTATCACCCACAATCTCAGCATTGTGAAAAAGCTGGCCGACCAGGTGGCGGTGATGCAGAACGGTCGCTGCGTGGAGCAGAACCGCGCCGCGCCGCTGCTTGCCGCACCGCAGCATCCCTATACCCAACGCCTGCTCAACAGCGAGCCCGCAGGGGATCCCGTCCCGCTGCCGCAAGATGTTCAGCCGCTGCTGCGGGTCAAGGATCTCTCGGTGGCGTTTCCGCTACGTAAAGGCATCCTGCGCCGGGTGGTGGATAACAAGCAGGTGCTGAACAACGTCAGCTTTACCCTGCGCCCGGGTGAGACCCTGGGGCTGGTGGGTGAGTCTGGCTCCGGCAAGAGCACCACCGGGCTGGCGCTGTTACGCCTGATCGCCTCGAAGGGGGAGATCCTGTTTGACGACAAACCCCTGCATGAGTGGGATCGCCGCCAGATGTTGCCCGTCCGCCACCGGATGCAGGTGGTTTTTCAGGATCCTAACTCTTCTCTTAACCCGCGCCTCAACGTGCAGCAGATCATTGAGGAGGGGCTGCGGGTACACCAGCCTGGCCTGAGCCTGCAGGCGCGTGAAGAGGAGGTCATTCGGGTAATGGGCGAAGTGGGGCTCGACCCGCAGACCCGGCATCGTTACCCCGCCGCCTTTTCCGGCGGCCAGCGCCAGCGGATCGCCATTGCCCGGGCGCTGATTTTGCGCCCGGAGTTGATAATTCTGGATGAGCCGACCTCATCCCTCGATAAAACCGTGCAGGCGCAAATCCTGGCGCTGCTAAAAGATTTACAGCGAAAACACCGTCTGGCCTATATTTTCATCAGCCACGATTTGCAGGTGGTACGTGCGCTATGTCACCAGGTGATTGTGTTACGTCAGGGAGAGGTGGTCGAGCAGGGAGACTGTCAGCGCGTGTTTGCCGCGCCGACGCAGGAGTATACGCGTCAGCTGTTAGCGTTACGCTGACGCTCAGAAAGGATTCTGGCCAGAAAAAGGCTCGGCGATAGCCACACCGACGTTTTTCAGGCGGCAGGTTGCTGCAAACTCATCCTGGCTTTTCACGAACAGGCACGGCTCGCCTTCGCACTCCAGCACCGAGCTGTAAAGCTCAATGTCCGTCAATGCCTGGCTCAGCTTTTCCATCAGCGGCCATGCGTTGCCCTCTTCCGGGCTCAGCAGTTTGAGCGCCACCAGACAATTATCAGGGGTTGTTCCACTTTGCGGAATCGGTTCAACCTTCGAGCCTGCAAAACCAGCCGACCAGCGATAGCTCTGCGGCAAGCGATGCACAATTGAGAGCTGTAATGTATTCACGTTTATTCCCCGGAAGCAAATTTACTTCACAATCTATTTACATTTATAGTAACACAACATTAACCGCCTGCTCTGTTTTTAATAAGAAAACGCTTACACCCACTATTCATGGGTGCAGGGGCCTTGTTTTTCAGGGCTTTCTGACGGTGTTTCAGGTTTATAGCGGCGCTATATGTACCCGTTTCTGTGATCTAACACAACCTTTTTAACTACAAAGATGTGACTATTTACACAAATAGATTTTACATAAAAGAAACAAACAAGAGGTCAAAGAACCGCCTTTTAATTGACCTGCATCAAAAAAGGGCCCCGACAAGGCCCTTTTTTGTGCATCATTTCACCAATTTCTTTGGCCGGCTGGCATAAAGGCAGAAAAGAATCGAGCCGGTGGCGCACAGCGCGATTGACCAGAGCATCGGCCAGGAGCTGTTAAACGTCGCCAGTGAAAGCAACGCGCCGACAATGGCGCCGATACCAAAGCGGAAGGTCCCCGCCAGTGAAGAGGCGGTACCGGCCATATGCGGGAACTCGTCGAGGATGACCGCCATAGCGTTGGACGAGACCATCGATATACAGCCAACAAAGGCCGCAATACCGATTACCAGCGCCCAGAATCCGATATCAAAGTAAGCGGTTACCACCATCCACACCGCCATCACAAACTGGATCCACAGCCCGATACGGAACATATTCAGCGCCCCTACCCGGCGCACGAAGCGGCTGTTGATCATCGTCAGCACGAAGATGAATACCACGTTCAGCGCGAAATAGTAGCCAAATTGCTGCGGTGAGACATGGTTAAGCTCAATGTAGACAAACGGCCCGGCGCTGAGGAATGAGAACATCCCGGCAAAGCTGAAACCGCTGGCCAGCATGTAGCTCAGCACGCGCTTATGGCGAAACAGCGAGGCAAAGTTGCCAAGCGTGGTGCGAATATGAAACTTCTGCCGGTGTTGTGCAGGCAGGGTCTCTTTAATAAAGAAGAAGATCATTGCCGAGGCCAGCAGGGCCGCCAGCGCCAGGATCCAGAAAATAGCGTGCCAGCTAAACCAGACCAGCACCGCTCCCCCGACCATCGGCGCCACCAGCGGCGCGACGGTGGTCACCAGCATGACGAATGACATCATGCGGGAGAACTCCTCCTTCGGGTAGATATCGCGCATCAGGGCATTGATGACCACGCTTGCCGCCGCAGCCGCCAGGCCGTGGAAGAAACGCATCACAATAAGGTAATCGACAGATTGCGCCATCGCGCAGGCCATCGCCGCGCCGGCGAATACCAGCGTACCGCCCAGCACCACCGGTTTGCGCCCCAGGCTGTCGGCCATTGGCCCGTAAAGCAGCTGACCGAGGGCAAAACCGAGAATATAGCTGCTGAGAGTCATCTGTACGCTGCCTGCCGGCACGCCAAACTGCTCGGCGATCACCGGCAGTGCGGGCAGATACATGTCGATGGACAGCGGCATCAGCATGGCCAGCAGGCCAAGAATAAAAACAATGCTGAACGACGAGTGTGGCCTGGTGGTCACAATTAACTCCTGAAATTAGCGTGAAGAGAGGCCAACGCTGGCAATTTCTTCTTCCGTCAACGGGCGGTATTCGCCTGGCTCAAGGTCCGGGTCGAGAGCGATAGCCCCGATCCGTTCGCGATGCAGACCGACCACGTGATTTCCCACGGCGGCAAACATGCGCTTCACCTGATGATAGCGCCCTTCACTGATGGTCAGACGCACTTCGGTTGGGGTAATAACTTCCAGCACGGCGGGTTTGGTCAGATCTTTTTCATTATGCAGCTGGACGCCGTGGGCGAACTGCTCTGCCGTACTGTCGCTCACCGGATTTTCCAGCGTCACCCGGTAGGTCTTTTCGCAATGGTGGCGCGGTGAGGTGATGCGGTGTGACCACTGACCGTCGTCGGTCATCAGCACCAGGCCGGTGGTGTCGATATCCAGACGCCCGGCAGCATGCAGTTTGTGAGCGACCGGCTCATCGAGAAAATAGAGCACGGTGGGATGGTCGGGGTCTTCGGTGGAGCAGACATAGCCTTGCGGTTTATTGAGCATGAAGTAGCGCGGGCCGTTCTGCTGGGTCAGCGAGTTGCCTTTATACTCCACCTGATGCTCAGGCTGGAGTTTAAACGCGCTGTCTCGCACAATGTCGCCATCCACGGTAACGTGGCTGCCGCGGATCAGACGCCCGGCAATAGCGCGGCTTACGCCGAGTTGCTGAGCGATAAACTTATCAAGTCGCATGAAATATTTTAAACCTTACAGGGGCCAGGAGCCGGACAATGCGTCCGGAAAAGAAGCAGTCAGGAACAGTCCAGTATAACGGGCTCTGTGCGCCACTCAAGGGAAAAAGTTTCGTGGCATAATATGAGCGAGATAACCAAACCGAGACCCCATGACCTTTACACTTCGCCCCTACCAGCAGGAAGCCGTGGACGCTACCCTCGCCCACTTTCGTCAGCATAAAGAACCGGCGGCCATTGTCCTGCCCACCGGCGCGGGCAAAAGTCTGGTGATCGCCGAGCTGGCGCGCCTGGCCCGGGGCCGCGTGCTGGTGCTGGCGCACGTCAAAGAGCTGGTGGCGCAGAACCATGCCAAATATCTGGCGCTGGGTCTGGAGGCTGATATTTTTGCCGCCGGCCTACAGCGTAAAGAGAGCCACGGTAAAGTGGTCTTTGGCAGCGTGCAGTCGGTGGCGCGCAATCTGGATAAATTCCAGAGCGAGTTCTCCCTGCTGATTGTCGATGAGTGCCACCGTATCAGCGATGATGACGATAGCCAGTATCAGCAGATCCTGACCCATTTGAAAAATGTTAATCCGCAGATCCGCCTGCTGGGGCTTACCGCCACCCCGTTCCGCCTCGGTAAGGGCTGGATTTATCGCTTTCATTACCACGGCATGGTGCGCGGCAATGAAAAGGCGCTCTTCCGCGACTGCATTTACGAGCTGCCGCTGCGCTACATGATCAAACATGGCTACCTGACGCCACCGGAACGGCTGGATATGCCGGTGGTGCAGTATGATTTCAGCCGGTTGCAGGTGCAGAGTAACGGCCTCTTCAGCGAGGCGGATCTTAACCGCGAGCTGAAAAAACAGGATCGTATTACCCCGCATATCATCAGCCAGATCATGGAGTTTGCCGCCACGCGTAAAGGGGTGATGATTTTTGCCGCCACCGTGGAGCACGCCCGGGAGATCACCGGCCTGCTCCCCGCCAGCGAGGCCCGGCTTATCACCGGCGAAACGCCAGGCAGCGAGCGCGATCGGCTGATTGAGGCGTTTAAGGCGCAGCAGTTCCGCTATCTGGTCAATGTGTCAGTGCTTACTACCGGCTTTGATGCCCCGCACGTGGATCTGATTGCCATTCTGCGCCCGACCGAATCCGTCAGCCTTTACCAGCAGATTGTTGGCCGCGGCCTGCGCTTAGCCCCCGGGAAAACCGACTGCCTGATCCTGGATTATGCCGGGAACCCGCACGACCTGTATGCCCCGGAGGTGGGTACGCCAAAAGGCAAAAGTGACAACGTGCCGGTACAGGTGTTTTGCCCCGCCTGCGGCTTTGCCAATACCTTCTGGGGTAAAACCACCGCCGACGGCACGCTAATCGAACACTTTGGCCGTCGCTGCCAGGGCTGGTTTGAAGATGACGAGGGCCATCGCGAACAGTGTGACTATCGCTTCCGCTTTAAAAACTGCCCCCAGTGCAACGCCGAGAACGATATCGCCGCCCGCCGCTGCCGCACCTGCGATGCGGTGCTGGTCGATCCCGACGATATGCTGAAAGCGGCCCTGAAGCTGAAGGACGCCCTGGTGCTCCGCTGCAGTGGGATGGCGCTGGCACACGGTGCCGATGACAAAGGCGAATGGCTCAAAATCACCTACTACGATGAAGATGGCGCCGATGTAAGTGAGCGCTTCCGTCTGCACACACCCGCCCAACGCACCGCCTTTGAACAGCTGTTTATCCGCCCGCATACCCGCACGCCGGGCGTGCCGCTGCGCTGGATCACCGCGGCGGATATCGTTCATCAACAGCCGCTGCTGCGCCACCCCGATTTTGTGGTGGCGCGGAAAAAAGGGCAGTTCTGGCAGGTGCGAGAAAAAGTGTTTGATTATGAGGGCCGCTTCCGCCGTGCCAATGAATTGCGGGGATAGCGGGACTTTTCATTGATGTGAAAGCCATTTGAGTATAAAATGCCGCCCGCTTCACATCCGTGAGGCAGAACACTCACCTGTTGCTGGGTCGCCTGTAGCAGGATTTTTTATACAGAGAGAAATCAATGTTCACTATCAATGCAGAAGTACGTAAAGAGCAGGGTAAGGGTGCGAGCCGCCGCCTGCGCGCAGCTAACAAATTCCCGGCCATCATCTATGGCGGCGAAGCTGCTCCTGTCGCAATCGAACTGGACCACGACAAAGTGTGGAACATGCAGAACAACGCTGAATTCTACAGCGAAGTGCTGACTCTGGTTGTTGACGGTAAAGAAGAGAAAGTTAAAGCTCAGGCAGTACAGCGTCACGCTTTCAAGCCAAAACTGACTCACATCGACTTCGTTCGCGCGTAATCGCAAACTTGTCGAAAAAAAACCCCGCATTGCGGGGTTTTTTTATGGCCGTTATTTGCCGCCAGAGGTGCGACGCTGCAGCTGATCCCGCAGATTTGGCGGCGTGCCTTTAATGGTCAGCGTGTCGGTCGCCGGATCCCAGAAAATGCGCTCGCCGAGCAACATGGCATCAAAGTTGATGGTTAATCCGCCGCCGCTACCGGCAAATTTGGTGAGCTGACGCAGCGTACTGCGATCCGCCGGGAAGCTCTCTTCCAGCTCGTAGCCTTTCTCCGCCGTAAAGTCCTGGAAGCTCACCTCGCTGACGCCCGCCAGCTCTTTGGAGAGCGATTCCAGTTCAATCTCTTCGCCCGCCTGTTGCTGTTCGTTGCAGTAGGCATAAACCTGCTGGCGCACGTTCTGGCGTTCCGCTTTATCCAGCTCGGCTTCTGCGGTGAAGTCATCCACCGCCTGCAGCAAACCTTTATTCTGCGCTTTGGCATTCAGCCCTTCGCTGGCGCCGAGGAAATCCATAAAGAAGTCGGCCACCTTGCGCCCTACCCGGCCTTTCAGGAAGGTCAGATAGCGGGTGGATTCAGGATTGGTTTCCCATTCGGTCAAATCGATGCGCGCCACGATATCCGCGTGGTTGATGTCCAGATAGTGGGTCGAGCTGATATCCAGCTGCTCGTTGACGCGCATGCTGCTTAAGTTGTTCAGCACCGCCACCAGCAGGTACTCGACCGCCAGGTAACGATAATGGCAGAACAGGACGATGCCGCCGTCGGCAAACGGATATTTTGCCAGCTCATCGCGCAGGCGGCCGGTGGCGGCCCGGCTGAACGCGAGAAAATCGTCTTCACCCTGACGCTGCTGGCGCAGCGCCTGCGCCAGTTCGCTCTCTTCGCTGAACAGGCCGTAGGCTTTGTTTTTGGCACTGTAAACCCGATGCAGCTCCGCCATCATGTCAACAACGGTAGGCGTCGGCTCCAGTAACGAATCGCGCAGCACCAGCTCAAGGGTTTGCTCATCACGCTTGATAAGCTGGTGCAGAGCAATCTGGTTGATATCCAGACTCATGTTAAACTCTCCTTTTAGACCGGGCCGTATTCAACCACCCCCCAGTCATGTATGCAACCGAAGATAAAAAAGGGGAAAAAAAGCTGTTGCTACGGTAATATGTTGCCCTTTCCTCCACAAACAGATTTAGATTTATGCCACAACTCTCCCGCTACAGTGATGAACACGTTGAACAAATGCTCAGTGAGCTGCTCAACGTACTGGAAAAACATAAGGCGCCGACCGACCTTTCCCTGATGGTTCTGGGAAATATGGTGACTAACCTTATCAATACCAGCGTTGCGCCGGCCCAGCGCCAGGCGATCGCGAAATCTTTCGCTCAGGCCTTACAGTCCTCGGTTAACGACGACCAGGCGCACTAAGGGAAACAAACGACAGTTTATGGTGACGAATCGTCAGCGCTACCGTGAAAAAGTCTCCCAGATGGTTAGCTGGGGGCACTGGTTTGCCCTGTTTAACATTCTGCTGGCGATGGTGCTTGGCAGTCGTTATCTGTTTGTCGCCGACTGGCCGACGACGCTTGCCGGACGGGTCTTCTCCTGGATAAGCGTCATTGGCCATTTCAGCTTTCTGGTCTTCTCCACCTATTTACTGATCCTCTTCCCGCTGACGTTTATCGTCATGTCACAGCGGCTGATGCGGTTTATCTCCGCTATCCTCGCCACCGCAGGCATGACGCTGCTGCTTATCGACAGCGAAGTCTTTACCCGTTTTCACCTGCATCTTAATCCCGTCGTCTGGGAACTGGTGATCAATCCCGACCAGAACGAAACGGCGCGCGACTGGCAGCTGATGTTTATCAGCGTGCCGATTATCCTGCTGATTGAGATGCTGTTTGCCACCTGGAGCTGGCAAAAACTGCGCAGCCTGACGCGGCGCCGTCGCTATGCCAAACCGGTGGCCGCCCTCTTTTTTGTCGCCTTTATCGGCTCGCATTTTATGTATATCTGGGCGGACGCTAACTTCTACCGCCCCATCACCATGCAGCGCGCGAACCTGCCGCTCTCCTATCCGATGACCGCTCGTCGTTTCCTGGAGAAACACGGTCTGCTGGATGCCCAGGAGTATCAGCGCCGCCTGATTGAACAAGGGGATCCTGAAGCGGTATCGGTACAATATCCGCTGAGCGATCTGCGCTACCGTGACATGGGTCAGGGGCAAAACGTCCTGTTGATCACCGTCGACGGTCTGAACTACTCGCGCTTTGAGAAACAGATGCCAGCCCTGGCGGAGTTCGCCGAGAAGAACATCAACTTTACTCAGCACATGAGCTCCGGTAACTCAACCGATGCCGGGATCTTTGGCCTGTTCTACGGCATTTCACCTGGCTATATGGACGGCGTGCTGTCATCGCGTATCCCTGCCGCGCTCATCACCGGGCTCAACCAGCAGGGCTACCAGCTGGGGCTGTTCTCTTCGGATGGCTTCAGCAGTCCGCTCTATCGCCAGGCGCTGTTGTCCGACTTCTCTCTGCCGACCGCACAGAGCCAGTCCGACGAACAGACCGCCGGGCAGTGGATCAGCTGGCTTCACCGTTACGCGCAGGACGACAACCGCTGGTTCTCCTGGGTTGCTCTGAACGGCACGACGCTGGATGACAGCAACCAGAAAACCTTTAACCGCCGCTATGCGCAGGCCGCAGGCAATGTTGATACCCAGATTGCCCGGGTGCTGGACGCGCTGCGGGAATCGGGCAAGCTGGAGAATACCGTGGTGGTGATCACCGCCGGTCACGGTGTGCCGCTGGGCAGCGAGCGCAACGATGTCGACTGGGCGCGCCCTCGCCTGCATGTTCCGCTGGTGATCCACTGGCCTGGTACGCCATCCCAGCGCATTAACATGCTGACCGATCATAAAGATGTGATGACTACCCTGATGCAGCGTCTGCTCCACGTCAGCACGCCAGCCAATGAGTATTCCCAGGGTCAGGATCTGTTCAGCGCAACGCGTCGTCATAACTGGGTGACGGCTGCCAGCAACAACACGCTGGCCGTTACAACGCCAACCCTGACGCTGGTGCTGAACAGCAACGGTAATTACAAAACCTATAACCCGCAGGGTGAGAAACTCAACGACCAGACGCCGCAGTTAAGCCTGCTGCTACAGGTGCTGACGGATGAGAAACGGTTCATTGCTAATTGATTTAATATTAATCAGTTAGCCAGAACCACCCTTGCATTAAACGCGGAAATAGGTAGTATAAATTTCACGTGTCGGCACGTAGCGCAGCCTGGTAGCGCACTGTCATGGGGTGTCAGGGGTCGGAGGTTCAAATCCTCTCGTGCCGACCAAAATTTCCCCAAAAAAAACCAACCTTCGCGGTTGGTTTTTTTATGCCTGCAAGAGATGGCTAAAAAGCCAGCCCGATGGCAGGCTGGCTTTTGCACGAACATGCTGCTGATTAGATTTCCGGGGTATGCTTGTACCCGGTCAACATCAGTATCAGGCTCTCTTTAGAAGAGGCAGGGCTGAACTGATAGTGATTACCCTGACGGTCGCCACCGATATACCAGGAGATTTCAGTCTTGCCCGCCGCCAGCGCTTTGCGCACCGCCTTGTCGACATCCACCATCCGGTATTCGCGCTTGTTGTTGAGATAGAGCAGCGCATCGGACGAGTAGTTACAGGCCGGACGATTTTTCCAGGTGACGGTGGCGGGATCCCAGTCGTTGCTCGCCGGATAGAAGAAGATCTGATCCGCGCCGTTAGCCTCGACTTTTCCGCCATAGATCCGCACCCGGTATTTGAACAGAGAAGGATCCTGGCCTTCAGGCAGCGCAGGGATCGTAAACTTAACCAGACTCATCGTTTCGCTGTTACGGGTGCGGCCGCCGTTTTTCCAGTTATCCTGCACCAGCAAGGTCTGCGCCCCAGGTACCGGGGTATCTGGCGTCTCGCTACTCACCCAGACGTTTGCCAGCGCCTTTGAATAGCCGTAGGGGACGTTAGTGCCGCAGTCCATGCCCTGATTCATGCACATCTCAGTCATAAAGCGGGCACCCTCTTCAGTCCAGCCATTCATAAAGTCGGCGTGGGCGGTATAGAGGCTGCCCCAGTGCTCTTCGCGCACATCGCCATTCATGGTGGGATCGAGCGACAACTGGGCTTTGGCGGTATCCAGGGAGGTGATCCCGTGCAGCACCCAGGCCACGTTCATATTTACCGTCGGGATTTTCACCGGATAGCCGGACGGGCACTGCCCTTTCACATCGTAGGTCGCATTCGCCATGCCATGGTGCGGCTGCAGGTGGATACCATCCCAGCAGTTAGGGAACTGGATCCCGATATTAAACTGCACCGCATCTTTGGCTTTTCTCAGCCCACACACTTCACCGACTTTATTGCTGTAGCCTCTGCCGTTAGCGCATAAAAAGGTTATGCGGGCGTTAGGCCCGGTACCGTGGTGATCGCCCGCCAGCAGCGCCAGCCCTGCCGGAAATGGGCTGAGCGGGAACTGTTCCACGTTAGACGCCTGGTAATAGGTTTTTTGGTAGGCGGGTTGAACCACCGTCCCGTCCGGCAGGCGCAGCGACGGCGCCCAGTAAGCTGAGCTGTCGGCTTTGTTATCGCAGGTGGTTTCTGACTGCTTACGCAGTGATTGATAGGTCGAATGGGCGTCCGTGCGGGTGTTGCCGAAAAAGTCGTGCCACATCGCCTGGTTGGTTTTGCCAAACATCATAATGGCGTCATCGCCCAGAGTATGGCTATAAGCACAAACCACGTGCGCCTGCGGGCCTGCATGGGCATAAAGTGACGGCAACAGCAGGGCTGACGCCATCGCGGTATAAAGTGTGGTCCTTTTCATAAGTATCTCCTGATAGAAAGGACCACATTGGTAACAAAACGGCACTCACGCTTCGAATGATTTGCGCAATATTTTTCTGCGCTTGCGCGCTTTACAACGCCGCGGGGGGGTTGCGCAGATATCCCAGCGTCAGCAGGCAGATCGTCGCCCCGGCATAAAAGGTATATTCCGCGCCCCACGTTTCCCAGATGATGCCAGCCCCCAGGCTGGCAACCAGCAGCGCCACGCCGCTCACCATACTGAACAGGCCAAACGCCGTACCGCGCAGGTCGGGGGGTGCCGTCTTCGCAATCATCGCGGTCAGCAGCCCCTGGGTCATCCCCATATGGATGCCCCACAGCGCCACGCCGGCAATAATCCCGATCCAGTGGGTGCTCAGCGCCAGTACAATATCGGCGGCGATCAACACCGCCAGTCCCCACTGGAGCAGGCGCGTATGGCTCATGGCATCGGAGAGTTTGCCAAACGGATAGGCCGAAAACGCGTATAGCAGATTCATGGCGACCATCACCAGCGGGATCAGCGCCAGCGGAATGTCCGCCTGCTGGGCACGCAGCACCAGAAATACCTCACTGAAACGGGCGAGAGTAAAGACAGCGCCGAGGCCAATTACCCACCAGCAGCTGGCGCCGAGGCGTTTCAGGTTCTCTTTTTTGATGGGATTGGACCGTTTATGGGCAACAGGCGTGGCGGGCTCATGCAGGCCCACAAAGAGCAGTAAGACGGCCAGCACGCCGGGGATGACGGCGATCCAGAAGATAGTGCGGAAATCATCGTTCCACAGCAGCATCATGCCGACCGCCAGCAGTGGGCCGAGAAACGCGCCAATGGTATCCATCGACTGACGCAGCCCGTATGCCGCCCCGCGCAGTTCCGGCGGCGTGACGTCAGCTACCAGCGCGTCGCGGGGGGCACCGCGGATCCCCTTTCCTACCCGATCAATCAGACGCGCCCCGAGGATCATCCCCGACGACGAGGCGATCGCAAACAGCGGCTTACTGGCCGCACCCAGACCGTAGCCCAGCAGCGCCAGCCCTTTGCGTTTCCCCAGATAGTCGCTGATGGCACCGGAAAAAACCTTAATGATAAGCGCGGTGGCTTCCGCCAGCCCTTCAATCAGGCCAATGAAAATGACGCTGGCGCCCAGGGTGGTCACCATAAAGAGCGGCAGCAAGCTATGGATAATTTCCGATGAAATATCCATCAGCATACTGACGCCGCCAACAACCCAGACCCCTTTTGGGATCCGGCTCAGCGTGGAAAACCGAGAAACCATGCTCCACTCCTGTAAACGGGGAAAAAATCATTTAACCCGAAAACGGCACAGGAGTGAAACAGGCATTAATCGCGTTGGCGACTCAGTGTTTATCGCTCCCGCCGAGGAAAAATATGCCCAACGGGATAGCCAGCAGCACGGTAAAGACCGTGCTGTAGACCAGCACCATCGCCGACTGCAGCACGTACATGCTGGTGGTCCACTCCGTCAGTGGGATATTGTACTGCTCAACCACGCCAATAATAGTCACACGGCCTACCCCCATCACCGCGATCAGAAAAACCGTCAGCAGTGCCAGCAGAAATTTTTTCCCCGCCGGGGTGTTGAGTTTATTACGTACCATGCGTGTTTCCTTCACAGATAGATAACAATGATTGCAGCTCACCCTACCACGATCGTTCCCCCGGGGCCAATACAGAATTTAAAACCAAATCACAAGGCACTTACCAGTTATATAAACCAGTTAAAAATAAAATTAAGGTAAAAAACACCATTCATGGTAGTGTATGGCCACCGTTTGACATAAAAAGGAATCACTGTGAAAAACGCCGCTAAAAGTCTCATCACTCTGCTGGCTCTGACCTGCGCCAGCGCATACGCCACCCCTGCTGACCAGCCGCTCAGTAAAACGGCCCCCTACCCGCAGGCGGAACAGGGGATGAAGCGCCAGGTCATTGACCTGCCTGAGCAGAAAGATGAAGCGAATTACAAGGTGGAACTGCTGATCGGCCAGACGCTGGAGGTGGATTGCAACGCGCACCGCCTCGGCGGTCAGTTAACCAGCAAGACGCTGGAAGGCTGGGGATATGACTATTACATCTTTGATAAGGTCACTTCGCCGGTTTCCACCATGATGGCCTGTCCGGACGGGAAAAAGACCACAAAATTCATAACCGCGAATCTCGGCGAGCATAGCCTGCTGCGCTACAACAGTAAGTTGCCGATTGTGGTTTATACGCCTGCGGATATCGAGGTGAGATACCGTATCTGGCAGGCTGACGAGAAGGTTGAAAGCGCCGTCACGCGCTAATAAAAAAAGCCGGGTAAATCACCCGGCTTTTTAATATCAGAGTGCGATATCCGCAACCGGTTTGCTTTCCGGCTGGGAGGTCGCCTGCGCCTCAGGCTGAGGCGCCGCATCCGGTGCCTGCGGTTTTTCATACTTCAGCTGCAGCACGCGGCTGGTGTACTCCAGCTCCTGCTCGGTGGCCTCAACGTTGCCGTTCAGCGCCGTACCGTATGAAGGAATAATGGTCTTCAGCTTCGCCTGCCACTCCGGGCTGGCGACTTTGTCTTTAAACACTTTTTCCATCAGGTGCAGCATAATCGGTGCCGCGGTGGAGGCGCCCGGGGAGGCTCCCAGCAGCGCGGCTACAGTGCCTTCTTTATCACTGACCACTTCAGTGCCCAGACGCAGCACGCCGCCTTTTTCCTCATCACGCTTGATGATCTGCACGCGCTGGCCCGCCTGCCACAACCGCCAGTCCGCTTTCTTCGCTTCCGGATAGTACTCTTTCAGCGCCGCAAAGCGATCGTCATCGGAGAGCATCACCTGGCTAATCAGGTATTTCACCAGATCGAAGTTATCCAGACCAACATCAACCATCGGACCCACGTTTGAAGTGGTGGTGGAGCTGAGCAGATCCCACAGCGAACCGTTCTTCAGGAATTTGGTCGAGAAGGTGGCGAACGGCCCGAACAGCACCACGCTCTTACCGTCGAGAACACGTGTATCGATATGCGGCACCGACATCGGCGGTGCGCCCACGGACGCCTGACCATAGACCTTCGCCAGATGGCGATTCACCACCTCCGGGTTTTCCGACACCAGGAACTGGCCGCCAACCGGGAAGCCCGCGTAATTCTCCGCTTCCGGAATACCGGTCTCCTGCAGCAGCTTCAGCGCCGCGCCGCCCGCACCGATAAAGACAAACTTCGCCTTAATGACGTGCTCTTCTTCATTGTGCTTCAGATCGGCGACGGTCACGCTCCAGGAGTTGTCCGCGTTGCGCTTAAAGCCGCGCACTTCGGTATTCAGCGACAGCGTAAAGTTCTCTTTTTTCTGCAGAGAGCCCACCAGCTGACGGGTAATTTCGCCATAGTTAACGTCGGTACCGATTTCCGTACGGGTGGCCGCCACCTTCTGGTTCGGGTCGCGCCCTTCCATCACCAGCGGCGCCCACTCTTTGATCTGGGCGTGATCTTCGGAGTACTTCATGCCGCGGAACAGCGAGCTTTGCTGCAGAGCAGCATAACGTCCGCGCAGGAAGTTCACATTGTCGTCTCCCCAGACAAAGCTCATGTGCGGGACGGTGTTAATGAAACTGTGTGGATCGTGCAGCACACCGCTGTTCACCTGGTGAGACCAGAACTGACGAGAGATCTGAAACGCTTCGTTGATCTCCACCGCTTTCTCAATGCTGATGGAGCCATCTTTCTTCTGTGGGGTGTAGTTCAGCTCCATTAACGCGGAGTGGCCGGTCCCGGCGTTGTTCCAGCCGTTAGAGCTCTCCTGCGCTACCCCGTCCAGGCGTTCAACCATGGTCATGGACCAGTCCGGCTGAAGCTCCTGCAAATAGGTTCCCAGCGTGGCGCTCATGATCCCGCCACCAATTAACAGAACGTCCGTTTCCTGCTCTTGCGATGCCTGAGCCTTCGCCGCCGTGGAGACAGCACTAAGGCTTGCCGCCGCAGCCAGCAGCAGGGCAGTCATTTTTTTCATAATTAATGCCTTCGTAATACGCGTTTGTTCGCTATTTATGCAGATGAAGTCGAGTGCGGCGCCACGGTAGCAATAATTAAATATTGTTTAAAGGTTAAATAATTATTGTAATTATGATAATAAATGTCGCTGCGTTTGTAGGGGTATGGCTAACCCGGTGCTGGAAAAGTGCGCCATTTCTCGCTACTATGCAGCGCTTTGTGATCGCGCGCACAGATAGCTCTGGGCTGCACTCATTCTCCTGACCTGCGAAAAACTATGTCTTCAGTACACGCTTCTCCTTCTGCGCTCTCTATCCTGCGCTCTCCATCGCTGTTTATGCGTGAAACCCTTGCCGGTGTTATCACCGCCCTGGCGCTGATTCCGGAAGTGATCTCGTTTTCCGTCGTCGCGGGAGTCGATCCGAAGGTGAGCCTGTTCGCCTCGGTGGTCCTCTGCCTGGGGCTGTCGGTGATGGGCGGTCGCCCGGCGATGGTGACGGCCGCTGCGGGCTCCGTGGCGCTGGTGATTGGGCCGATGGTGCATCAGCATGGCGCGCAGTATATTCTGCCGGCAGTGCTGCTGGCGGGGCTTATCCAGATCCTGTTCGGCGCGCTGGGAATGGCGCGTCTGATGCGTTTTATTCCCCAGGCGGTGATGACCGGGTTTGTTAACGCCCTCGGGATCCTGATTTTCTTTGCCCAGGTGCCGCATTTCTGGAGCAGAAGCCCGCTGATTGTCGGCCTGTTCGTCCTGACCCTGCTGATTGTGCTGTGGGCGCCCCGCTACATTAAAAGTATCCCTTCCCCGCTGATCGCGATTGTGGTCCTGACGCTCTATACCGTCACCAGCGGCCAGCTGCTGCCGACCGTGGGGGATGAAGGGTCAATTGGCGGCGGGCTGCCGGGGATCACCCAGATGCTGGTGCCGCTGAATCTGCACACCCTGAGCATTATCTGGCCCTGCGCCCTGAGTATCGCCTTTGTCGGCCTGATGGAGTCGCTCCTGACCGCGAAGCTGGTGGATGAGCTGACGGCAACCCCGTCCAGCAAGCGCCGCGAGAGCATGGGGCTGGGCGTGGCCAATATCATGGCGGGCTTCTTTGGCGGGATCGCCGGTTGCGCGATGATCGGTCAGACCATCGTTAACGTCGAAATGGGCAAAGGCCGCAGCCGCGTCTCCACCTTTGCCGCCGGGCTGGTACTGCTGGTGCTGGTTACCGCCCTGAGCGAAGTGATGGCGAAAATTCCGATGGCGGTGCTGGCGGGGATCATGGCGATTGTCGCCATTAAGACCTTCAACTGGCAGAGCATTCGCCCTGCCACGGTGAAAGGCGCGCCGGTTGCGGAAACGCTGGTGATGCTGGTGACCGTCGGGGCCACCGTTTCAACCGGCAACCTGGCAATTGGCGTGGTAGGCGGGATTATCATGATGGTGATCCTCCCTGCCCGCCTGCGACGCAAACACGCCGTTACAGCAGAAACAGTGTCGCCAGCCCAAGGAAAATAAAGAAGCCGCCAGTATCGGTAATGGCGGTGATCATCACGCTCGACCCCACTGCGGGGTCGCGCCCGAGGCGGGTCATGATCATCGGGATGAGAACGCCCATCGTCGCCGCCACCAGCAGGTTCAGCACCATCGCCAGAGTCATTACCCCACCCAGCGCCATATCGCCGTACAGCCACCAGGTCACGCCCCCCATGATGCCGCCCCACACCAGGCCATTAATCAGCGCCACGCCGAGCTCACGCAGGATCAGAAAGGTAAAGTTGCCCGGCTGAATATGCTGAAGCGCCAGGGCGCGCACGATCATGGTGATGGTCTGATTACCGGTATTGCCGCCAATGCCCGCCACGATGGGCATCAGCGAGGCCAGCGCCACCAGCTGGGAGATGGTGTGTTCAAATCCGTCAATGACCCGTGAAGCGATGAAGGCGGTGCAGAGGTTGATCGCCAGCCACGCCCAGCGGGTTTTCACCGCCTTGCTCACCGGGGCATAGACATCCTCTTCGGCACTTAACCCGCCGAGGGCACGCATATCGTTATCGGTCTCTTTGTAGACCACGTCGACGATCTCATCGATGGTCAGGCGCCCCAATAGCTTACCCGCCGGGTCTACTACGCCCGCGCTGAGAAGGTTGTCACGTTCAAAGGTGCGGGCGGCTTTTTCGGCGTCATCTTCCGGGGAAAAGAGCATCGGCTGCGTTTCCATCACCTCGCTGACCAGGGTCTGGGTGCTGTTAAGCAGGATAGTCTGTAGCTCAAGCTCGCCGAGTAGGGTTTTATCCCGGGAGGTCACAAACAGCTTATCGGTGTTCTTTGGCATTTTGCCCAGACGTCGCAGGTAGCGCTGGACCGCGCCCAGCGTGACGTCAGGGCGCACCGTAATGACGCTAAACTCCAGGATTGCACCGACGCGGTCCTGCTCATAGTGCATCACCTGTTGGACCCGGGCACGATCCTGAGGCGGCAGCGACGCCAGCAACTGTCCGGTCAGGTTGCGCGGCAGGTGCTGGACCATGTAGAGCTGGTCGTCGATATCCAGGGTGCGTACCGCGTCGAGAATGGCCTGGTCGCTCATCTCGTCGATCAGATCGTCCCAGACGTTTTCGGAGGCTTCCAGCAGTACCTGACCGCGCTCGTGATCCTCTACCAGCCGCCACAAAGCGTGGCGCTCTTCCGAGGGCAGCGCTTCGAGGGTGTCGGCGAGATCCGGCGGCGGCAAATGGGCTACGAGCGCCCCTACCTCAGCAATATCGTCGGCTAACGTCCCGACATCATATTGCTCAGCCAGGGTCAGTTTACCCAGCAGGGTGGAAGTGAGCGCTTTGTCGGTGGTCATCAGCCAGATCAGGCGCGCACGCTCTTCATCGCGCAGCCTTGCGCTGTTTTTGGTTAATCCAGACATTAAATATCAATCCATTAAATAAGTTGGCATTAAGCATAGCGTGGGGTTGTGTAAATTTTAATAAACGGATGAGAGGAGAGGTTAAAAAAACAGCAGGCGGGGAAAACAAGATCGCAGGCCGGGTGAGGCGAAGCCACCACCCGGCACAGTTACGCTCAGGCGGTACGGGCTACCGCATCACGCGACGCGGCATCACGCTCCGCGCCGGTCAGTTCCGTCAGCTGGCCGCTGCGCATCTCAAGCAGACGGTCAGCATGGATAAAGTAGTGGTCGTCATGGCTGATGGCGAAGATGGTTTTGCCCATCTGCTGCATCAGCGGCAGCAGCACCTGGTAAAACTCGCGACGGAAATGCGGGTCCTGATCGGCAGCCCACTCATCCAGCAGAATAATGTCACGCTCTTCCGCCAGCGCCAGCAGCAGCGCCACGCGCTTCTTCTGGCCTTTTGACAGCTTGAGGTTGAGGATTTTGCCATCCTGCAGCTCCAGCTTGTGGGACATTTGCAGATGCGCCAGCCACTTCTCCACCAGCGCCGGATCGGCCTGCTTGCCTTCCGGGCCCAGCAGTTGATCGAACAGCCAGACGTCGGTAAACACCGCCGAGAAGAGCTTGCGGTAATCCTCCGGTTTTTCAGCGCTGAGCGGTTTACCGTCCAGCAGGATCTCGCCCGACTGGGGCTGATACAGGCCGGTCAGCAGCATCGCCAGCGTCGATTTGCCGCTGCCGTTGCCGCCAATCAGGAACAGCAGCTCACCGCGCTTAAGGGTTAAATTTACCGGCCCGACGGAGAAGGCGTTGTCCTGATACTGGAAGGTGACGTTGCGCAGCTCCAGCGTCTGCCAGTTTGGGAAGGCCTCAGGGCGCGGGAACTCAGGTTTGTACGGCGCCAGGGCAAACTTGCGCAGTTTGTTAAAGGCCACCTGGGCGCTGAGCAGGGTCGGCAGCGCACCGACAGCCGAGAGCAGCGGCGTGCGCAGGAACAGCAGCGTCAGCGAATAGGTCGCGGCGACGTTGGTATCCGCCCAGCCGAGGCTGTTTGCCATCCAGAAGACCAGGCCAATCGCCCCCAGCATCATGATATTCGACCAGTTGACCGCGCTCAGGTGGAAGGTATCGGCCCGGACGATATGGTGGCGATACTCACGGGCATCCGGGATATAGAGATTATTGAAGATGTGCTCGGCGCGCTCGCGGTTCAGGGTCAGCTCTTTGCGCCCTTCCAGCACCGTCTGATAGTCGTTGTAGAGCTTATCTTCGGTTTCGCGCAGCACCGCCATATGTTTGTAGACGCGCGACACCAGCAGGTAGCCGCCCCAGATGGTGATCGCAATCCACAGGGCAGTGATGGCCAGCATTTTGGTGGAGAGCCAGGCCAGATAGACCGCCGATCCAAAGGTCAGGATGATCCCCTGCACCAGCTCCGGCAGACGCACAAAGGCGATGGTGATCGAACGTACGTCGCTAGTCAGTCCGGCCAGCAGCGAGGCGCTGCCCAGTTGCTCGACGCGTTCAACCTGAGTATCCAGAATCCGCTTGATGAACTCGCTGCGCAGGCGGTAGACAAAGTGGTGACCGAGCGTCGTGAGCGCCAGCTGCGAGCCGAGGGTGACGGCCATCAGCAGGACCAGCAGGCCGAGAAATTCCGGCAGCACCATCAGGGTGGTATCAACAGTTTCAATCAAACGCAGGTTGATAAAGGCGATAAGCCCAATACCCAGCGCGGCGCTGAGCAAGCTCAATGCCATCACCGCGATAAACGGCCAGCGGTATTGGCGCCAGACCAGTAACAGGAGTTCCATGCAGAGCAATCCAGACAAGAAAAAACAGCCAGCAGTGTAAACTGCTCGCCGTTTACATCAAGAATAATTCTTATTTTTATTCGCTATCCGCCGCCTGGCGGAAGGTCAGGTTGTAGCGACAGTCGCCGGTAAGAGGATGCGTACCAGGCTTAAGCGGCTGAATACCATGATAAAACAGTCGTGATGCCCCACCCCAGACCACCACGTCGCCATGCTCCAGCAGCAGACGTTTAAGGGGATCGTTACGCCGTAATCCGCCAAACTGGAATACCGCCGGCAGGCCGAGGGAGACTGAGACAATCGGCGCCCGCAGGTCCGCTTCATCTTTATCCTGATGCAATGAGAGCTTAGCCCCAATCGCGTAGCGGTTGATGAGACAGGCATCCGGCTGGAACTCAGGGTAGCCCGCCGCGCAGGCAGCATCGTGGCACAGGGTAGCGAACGCCTCCGGCATCGGCGGCCAGAGGGCATCGGTAAGCGGGTCTTTCGGGGAGTAGAGATAGCCCCGCTGATTGGTGGTCCAGCCCAGCCCGCCGCAGTTGGTCATTGCCACCGACATGGTGTAGCCCCCGGGGGTGACCATCTGGCGGAACGGCGAGACGGTAGCCACCTGTTCGATTGCCTGCATTAATGCAGGCGCCCCAGCCCGGGCGAAGCGGCGCAGGATCACCGCACCGGGCGCCAGCGGCTCCTGCCAGGGTTGTTCATCTGCAAAGAGATCGAGCATCACACCTCCTCTTTTTTCGCTTCCCGACGCAGCAGCGCCGCTTTGCGGGCCGTGCCCCAGCGGTAGCCCGAGAGCCCACCATCACTACGGACCACCCGGTGACAAGGGATGATAACCGCCAGCGTGTTGGCGGCACAGGCCCGGGCCACCGCCCGCACCGCGCCAGGATGGCCAATGGCGTTTGCCACCTGTTGATAGCTTGCCGTCTCGCCGCTACGTATGGCTCGCAGAGCTTGCCAGACCTGGCGCTGAAAAGCGGTGCCGCGAATATCCAGCGGCAGGGGGAGCGCCACGGCGTGGTTATCCACGCTGGCGATCACCCGGGCGACGCGGGCGGCAAAGGCGGCATCTGCCTGTTCCCGCCGGGCGTGAGGAAAAAGGGTCTCCAGCTCGGCAATCAGCGTGCTGTCGTCATCGCCGGGTAAAATGGCGCAGATCCCCCGCACGCTCTCCGCCACCAGGCACCGCCCCAGCGTACAGTCGCTCAGGGCGTAGCGCACGGTGGTCTCTTCCCCGCCGTTGCGGTACTGCTTCGCGGTCATCCCCAGCGTGGCATCGGCGTTGCGATAGTAGCTGCTGCTGTCGGGGAAACCCGCTGCCAGCACGGAGTCAGTAATTTTATCCCCCTGCGCAAGGGCATGGCGTAGCCGTTTCGCCCGGGCCGCCTGCTGCCAGGCTTTCGGGGTCATTCCGGTCGAGGATTTGAACAGACGATGAAGATGATACGGGCTCATCGCCACCTGCTGCGCCAGCTGCTCAAGGGTCAAAGGTTGCTCCTGCTCCAGCAACCGGCAGGCTTTTTCGATGGTGGCGGCGCGCTGCGCCTGCGGGTCCTGTTGATCCGGGCGACAGCGTTTGCAGGGGCGAAAACCCGCCAGCTCCGCACGGTGGGCATCAGGATAAAAGCGGACATTCTCACGCAGAGCATGGCGAGCCCGGCAGGAGGGACGGCAGAAGATGCCGGTGGTCTGCACGGCAAACACAAACTGACCATCGGCACTCTCATCGCGGGCCAGCACCGCCAGCCAGCGTTCATCATCATTATTCAGGTTCGGCTTTTTCATGATCGGCTCCTACTGTAAGCATACTCATAGCCTGCCTGAGCGCCAGCCGACAAAAACCCGCAACCTTGCTTTTTAATTCTTCCCGTTAACGAGGAAACTGGCGAACTGCGGGGACATCCAGGTTTTGAAGCCCTCCCCTTCCCGGGTGATCATATAGACAGCCAGCCCTTGCTGACGCACGACCTCTTTGGCTTTTTCCGTCCCCAGCACCATCAGGCCGGTATCCCAGGCATCGGCCTCCAGGGCCGTCGGGGAGATTACCGTCACCGACACCAGGTTGTGGGTAATCGGACGGCCGGTCTGCGGATCGATTACGTGCGAAATGCGTTTTCCGTCCAGCTCATAATAGTTGCGGTAGCTGCCGGAGGTGCTGATCCCGTGGCCGTTGATATCGAGAATGGCCTGCACGGCGTTTTGCTCATCGGTCGGCTTCTGGATCGCCACGCGCCAGGGCTTATCGCTGGCGTTCATGCCCCGGCTGACCAGCGCCCCGCCTACCGACACCAGATAGCGCGAGATCCCCTCTTCGGCCATTAGCCGGGCCAGGTGATCGGCGGCGTAGCCTTCGCCCACCGTGGAGAGATCGACAAACAGATCGGGAATATCTTTTTGCAGATACTGCTGGCCGGACTGATTAATCACGGACAGATGCTGCAGCCCCGTTTGCGCCCGGGCATCGTCAATCTGCGCCTGATCGGGGGTTTTCACCGGCTGCTTGTTTGGGCCAAAGCCCCAAAGGTTAACCAGGGGACCGACGGTAATATCCATTGCGCCGTTAGTTTTGTAGCCCACCCGCAGCGATTCGGTGACAATGTCCGCCATCGCTTCGCTCACCGGCCAGGGCGACGTACTCTTCGACTGATTAAAGCGCATCAGTGCGGAGTCGTTTTTATAGGTGGACATCAGTTGGTCATCGCCGTCCAGCTGAGCCTGGATCTTCCCACGCAGCTCTTCCGCCCGGGCAGCGGAGAGATCGATGGCGCTGACGCGCCAGAAGGTGCCCATCGTTTTCCCTTCCAGCACCGTCGCGGCGGCGGTTTCGTTCTTTGCAGAGGGAGCAGGTGCGTCACACGCGGTCAGCATAAAAAGTGTTGCCAGCAAGCCGACACGTAAAAAAGTAATTTCCATTCGTTATTATCCTCAAGCCTGAGACCGGCAAGAGTACACCAAAAAGCAGGCTTTGTAAGGGCCTGACGGTAAAACCAAAAAAAGGGGCCATTTGGCCCCTTTCGCAAGAGTACGTAAGACTTAGAACTGGTAAACCAGACCCAGTGCTACGATGTCATCGGTGCTGATGCCTGCACGGTCGGTGAAGGCGTTTTCATCCAGCAGGTTGATTTTGTAATCAACATAGGTGGACATGTTTTTGTTGAAGTAGTAAGTCGCGCCCACATCAACATATTTCAGCAGATCCTGGTCGCCGTTGCCTTCGATGTCCTTACCTTTAGACTGCAGGTAAGCCACGGATGGACGCAGACCGAAGTCGAACTGGTACTGTGCAACCACTTCGAAGTTCTGTGCTTTGTTGGCAAAGCCGTAAACAGCATTAGCGCGGTCGGACTGAGAGTCACCGAAACGGGTTGCATTGTAGGTCTGGGAGTACTGCGCTGCCAGGTACAGGTTGTTTGCGTCATATTTCAGGCCGCCGCTGTACACTTCAGCACGGTCGCCACGGCCGTAAACGCGTGGACCGTTCTGGTCTGCGGTACGTTTAGAAGAGGCTGCTGCCGCACCTACGCTGAAGCCTTCGCCCAGATCGTAAGTCAGGGAGCCGCCGAAGCCGTCGCCGTTCTGTTTCAGCAGGCTACGACCGCCCACGTTTTCACCGCTGACGCTGCCGTTTTTACCCTGATACTGCAGAGCAAAGTTCAGGCCATCAACCAGACCGAAGAAGTCCTGGTTACGGTAGGTAGCAACGCCGTTACCACGGGATTGCAGGAAGTTATCGGCACCGTAAGTGTCGCCGCCGAATTCTGGCAGAACGTCAGTCCAGGAGGTGACGTCATAGATTACGCCGTAGTTACGACCGTAGTCGAAAGAACCTGCTTCAGCGAACTTCAGACCTGCGAAGGCCACACGCGTCCAGGACTGGTTCTCGCTCTCGCTGGTGTTGCCCTGAATCTGGTATTCCCACTGACCGTAGCCAGTGATCTGGTCGTTAACCTGAGTTTCGCCTTTGAAGCCGAGACGCATGTAAGTCTGATCGCCATCAGCGCCATCGTCATCAGAGAAATAGTGCAGACCGTCTACTTTACCGTAGAGATCTAATTTGTTGCCGTCTTTGTTGTAAATTTCAGCCGCATTCGCTGCGCCTGCTACCAGCAGTGCTGGTACCAGGAGGGACAGTACTTTAACTTTCATTATTTTAACCCTCTGTTATATGTCTTTTATTACCACTGCTTACTGATTAACCCTCTTAACCAGTCGGCAAGTTCATTCTCCGCAAAAAAACAGAATAATCCAATAAGAATATGATACGAAAACTTTTAAGATGTTTCATATTGCCACATAGATGTTTCAATTTGTAAATTTTGGGGAACTTTTTGGCCGCACATTTAGTTAAAAAATAGAGCACCAATAATCAAAAACACAAAATAAATCATAAAAATCAGTTGGTTATCCAAAAACAAATTATAGCACTGATTGATAAAACAAAAACCGCAGCGGCGACTAAAATATTTACCGCTATCATCATTAACTTTATTTATTACCGTCATTCAGATTTGAATGTCTGTTTATCCAGAATTGAACCGAATGCAATGCATTCGGTTTTTTTTACTCATCTTTACGCAAACTTGAATAATTTGTGCTACCTGCCTGAAACTATAACGACTATTAATTAAATCTTCGCTTGCTATTTTTAGGCGCATAAATTTCATGGTGATTTTAATTTCTTGTTTATTCGTGCTATTTTTTTCCTATATTGAGACTTATTTGTACACTTTTTATCTGAGCGTACAGATTTAAAACAGTCCATTTTCGTCTCACAGCGACATGAAAAAGTCAGCCCCGGTAGTGGCGTGAGGCTGGAAATTCGATTATTACGCTTTATACTGCCCTATTCGCCTGAAGCGCAGCCATAACGGGTTAAACACATCAATGAGTCAGTCTGAAACCACAGCCGCGAACAAGTTTTCCCTGCTCCCGGGCAGCATTACTCGTTTCTTTCTTCTATTGATCGTTGTGCTGTTAGTGACCATGGGCGTAATGGTGCAGAGCGCCGTGAACACCTGGCTCAAAGACCGCAGCTATCAGATTGTCGATATCAGCCACGCGCTGCATAAACGCATCGACACCTGGCGCTACGCCACCTGGCAGATTTATGACAACATCGCGGCAACCCCTACCACCTCCTCTGCTGAAGGTTTGCAGGAGACGCGCCTGAAACAGGACGTCTACTATCTTG
The DNA here is from genome assembly GCF_002902985.1 of Leclercia sp. LSNIH1. Classification (NCBI taxonomy): domain Bacteria; kingdom Pseudomonadati; phylum Pseudomonadota; class Gammaproteobacteria; order Enterobacterales; family Enterobacteriaceae; genus Leclercia; species Leclercia sp. LSNIH1. The sequence continues at coordinate 4,167,274 of NZ_CP026167.1, forward strand.
AGAAGACGCGACGCAAAACCGAAGCCCTGATTTTCGGTTCCCACGACAGCGCCACGCTGGAGATGACCCAGCGCATGTCGACCTATCTGGATACGCTTTGGGGCGCTGAGACTGTTCCCTGGTCGATGTACTATCTCAACGGTCAGGACAACAGCATGATCCTGATCTCCACCCTGCCACTTAAAGATCTCTCTTCCGGGTTTAAAGAGTCTACGGTGGGTAATATTGTCGACTCCCGTCGCGCGGAGATGCTCCAGCAGGCTAACGCTTTGGATGAGCGCGAAAGTTTCTCCTCCCTGCGCCGACTGGCATGGCAAAATGGCCACTACTTCACCCTGCGTACGACGTTCAATCAGCCAGGCCATCTGGCCACGGTGGTGGCCTTTGATCTGCCCATCAACGATCTGATCCCGCCGGATATGCCGCTGGAAAGTTTCCGCCTGGAGCAGGACAATAGCGTGCAAAATATGCGCGCGCCAACGGATAAAGAGAGCCCTGACAGCGTCTCCATCTCCTTTAATGGTTCGAAAATCGAAATTGCTTCCGCCCTGAACACCACCGGCATGCGTCTGGTCTGGCAGGTGCCTTTCGGCACGCTGCTGCTGGATACGCTGCAAAATATCCTGTTGCCGCTGCTGCTCAATATTGGTCTGCTGGCGCTGGCGCTGTTCGGTTACAGCACCTTCCGTTCGCAGCCGGGTCGCCAGAGCGATGTTCCCGTGGCAGCCGGTACCCATAATGAGCTGCGCGTCCTGCGCGCGCTGAATGAAGAGATTGTCTCTGTGCTGCCGCTCGGCCTGTTGGTGCACGATCAGGAGGCTAACCGCACGGTGATCAGCAACAAAATCGCCGACCACCTGCTGCCCCACCTGAATCTGCAAAACATCACCAGCATGGCGGATCAGCACCAGGGGGTGATTCAGGCCACGATTAATAATGAGCTGTACGAGATCCGCCAGTTCCGCAGCCAGGTGGCGTCGCGCACGCAAATATTCATTATTCGCGATCAGGATCGCGAGGTGCTGGTGAATAAAAAGCTCAAGCAGGCGCAAAGGCTGTATGAGAAAAACCAGCAGGGCCGCGCAGCGTTTATGCAAAATATCGGCGAAGCGTTCAAGCTGCCGCTGAAGGCGCTTGCCAGCGAAGCCGCCCATTTATCCACCCCGGAGAGCATGCAGCTGTCCGCTCATGCCGATACGCTGGTACGGCTGGTGGATGAGATCCAGCTTGCCAACATGCTGGAAAATGATACCTGGAAGAGCACGGCGTCGCTGTTTTCCATTCAGGATCTGATTGATGAAGTGGTGCCGGAGGTACTGCCTGTCATCAAGCGTAAAGGGCTTCAACTGCTGATCAACAATCCGCTGCGCGCGAACGATGAGCGTCATGGCGACCGCGACGCCCTGCGCCGCATTCTGCTGATGCTGATCCAGTACGCGGTCACTACCACCCAGATCGGCAAAATTACCCTTGAAGTGAGCAGCGATGAATCGGCTGACGACCGCCTCACCTTCCGCATTCTGGATACCGGCGAAGGGGTGACGGCCAGCGAAATTGATAACCTGCACTTCCCGTTCCTCAACGAGACTCAGGGCGACAACTATGGCAAAGCCAATGCCCTCACCTTCTGGCTCTGCGATCAGCTGGCGCGTAAGCTTGGCGGCCATCTGAATATCAAAGCGCGTGAGTCGCTGGGCACCCGTTACTCTCTTCACGTTAAAATGGCGGCCAGCCCGCAGGATGCGGAGGAGGATGAACGCCTGCTGGATGATGTGGTAATAATGGTGGATGTGACCTCAAATGAGATCCGTAATATTGTGGTTCGTCAGCTGGAAAACTGGGGTGCGAGCTGTATCTCGCCGGACGAACGGCTGGCAAGTCAAGAATATGATCTCTTTTTAACAGATAATCCGTCTAATCTTACTGCCTCGGGCTTGCTTTTAAGCGATGATGAGCCAGGCGTGCGGAAAATTGGCCCCGGCCAGGTGCGCGTCAACTTTAATATGAGCAATGCTATGCAGGAAGCTGTACTACAACTAATAGAAGAGCAACTGGCGCAGGAAACGATCCCGGAATCCCCACTGGGCGGCAATGAAAATGCTGAACTTCATGCCAGCGGATATTATTCGCTCTTTGTAGACACAGTTCCAGATGATGTTAAGAGGTTGTATACTGAATCGGCCGTGAACGACTTCGCGGCGCTGGCTCAGACAGCACACCGGCTCAAAGGGGTGTTTGCCATGCTTAATCTGGTTCCAGGCAAGCAATTATGTGAAACGCTGGAACATCTTATTCGTGAGAAAGATGCCGCCAGCATAGAAAAATACATCAGCGACATTGACGCCTACGTCAAAAGCTTGCTGTAGCAAGGTAGCCCTATACATGAACAATATGAACGTAATTATTGCCGATGACCATCCGATTGTACTGTTCGGTATTCGCAAATCACTTGAACAGATCGAGTGGGTGAATGTAGTTGGCGAATTTGAAGATTCCACAGCACTGATTAATAACCTGCCTAAGCTTGATGCGCACGTGCTCATCACCGACCTTTCCATGCCTGGAGATAAGTACGGTGACGGGATTACGCTGATCAAATACATCAAGCGCCATTTCCCGAGCATTTCGATCATCGTGCTGACCATGAACAATAACCCGGCGATTTTAAGTGCGGTTCTGGATCTCGATATCGAAGGCATCGTCCTGAAACAGGGCGCGCCGACCGATCTGCCGAAAGCGCTGGCCGCGCTGCAGAAAGGGAAAAAATTCACGCCGGAAAGCGTCTCCCGCCTGCTGGAAAAAATCAGCGCCGGCGGTTACGGTGACAAACGCCTGTCGCCAAAAGAGAGTGAAGTCCTGCGTCTGTTTGCCGAAGGTTTCCTGGTAACCGAAATTGCCAAGAAGCTGAACCGCAGTATCAAGACCATCAGTAGCCAGAAAAAATCGGCGATGATGAAGCTGGGTGTGGAGAACGATATCGCCCTGCTGAACTATCTCTCTTCCGTGACCCTGAGTCCGGCGGATAAAGAGTAATGAGCTACATGCCCGGCGGCGCTTCGCTTGCACGGGCCTACAGGTAGCGTAGGCCGGGTAAGCGTCAGCGCCACACGGCAATAATAAAAAAGCCCATTTCTGGGCTTTTTTTATCCCCGCGCTCTTCTCACCCGCTCCGCATATACCGACAGCGTCTGTTTCAGGACATCCAGCGTTACCGGCTTGGAAAGACAGCTATCCATCCCCGATTCCAGACAGCGCTGCTTCTCCTCTGCCAGCGCGTTAGCGGTGACACCCACCACCGGCAGCGTCAGACCGAGCTGGCGGATACGCTGGGTCAGGCGATAGCCATCCATATTCGGCATGTTCACATCACTCAGGACAATGTCGATATGGTTTTTGCTCAGCACATTGAGGGCATCCACGCCGTCATTCGCCGTTTTACACTGATAGCCCAGCGAGCCGAGCTGATCGGCCAGCAGGCGGCGGTTAATCGGATGGTCGTCCACCACCAGGATCATCATATCCTCATTCAACGACTGCTCAGATTCCGGCGACGGCAGCGAGGCTGTTCCGTCCGCGCTGTCCATTTCCACACGATAGATGCGCGCCAGCAGCGTAATCAGCTCATGTGGCGAGGCCACGCTGTTCACCCATTCGCCGTGCGCACGCTCCAGGGCGATACCGATATGGCGCCGGCAGAAGATCACCGCCGCTTTACCCTGCCACGGCTTCGTCAGCTCATCGTCGGTGAGAAGCATATCTTCCGCGTCCGGGGTTTGGCCGGCGTAGCGCGCCACCCGAATGCCGTATGAGCCCAGCAGAGACTCCAGGTAGGCATACAGCGAGGCATTATTCACCGCCAGCCAGCAGCGTTTATCGCTTAATCCCTCAATCAGCATGTTGCCCGGAGACTGCGCCGCATAAAGTGGAATACGGATAGTAAACTGACTGCCCATGCCCGGTTCGGTATCCACCGAGATATCGCCGTCCATCATGCTGATCAGTTTTTCACAGATCGCCAGCCCCAGCCCGGTGCCCTGGAAGTTGCGCTGAACCCCCGTCCCCACCTGGAAGAACGGGTCGAAGAGTTTGACCACCTCTTTTGCCGGGATCCCCACCCCGGTGTCGCGCACGCGAATGCTCAGGTAGTCCCCTGCTTTGGCGACATGCATCACAATGCAGCCCATATCGGTGAACTTAATGGCGTTGCTGAGCAGGTTGGAGATCACCTGCTGCAGGCGCATCGGATCGCCCTGCAACGTTAGCGGCACGTCTGGCTCAATAAAGCAGTACAGCCCCAGCTGCTTACGCACCACCAGCGGCAGGTAGTTGGCGCTGATATGGTTCATCACCTCGCGCGGCGAAAATTCGCGCGGTTCAATTTTTAGCTGCTCGGACTCGATCTTAGAGAAGTCGAGAATGTCGCTGATGATTTTCAGCAGCAGGCTGGAAGAGTTGTTCATCGCCGTCACCAGACGGTCAACGCCACGCGGCAACTCTTTGGTCTGCAGCAGATCGAGGTTACCGATAATCCCGTAGAGCGGAGTACGCAATTCGTGACTGACGGTAGCAAGGAACATCGATTTCGACTGGCTGGCCTGTTCGGCGGACTGGGCCATATCCTGCAATGACTCTTCCATTTTGACGCGCGCGGAGACATCCACCAGCACGCAGATCGCCACGTTCTCATTGCGATAGCGCGAATGGACAAAGCTTATCTGCAGGTTGGTGTTGTTACTGGTCAGGACATCGACGAAGTTGACCTGCTGCCCACAGATAATCTGCGTCAGCCGCTGTCGGTCCTCATGGGTGAGCATATTGAGATAGTTATGCGCCAGCTCGTTACTGAGGATGTTGGTCCCGTCAAGGGTGCGTAAAATACAGATCCCCACCGGCGCAGAGGCAACAATCTTACGGTTAAACTGCTCATGCTCTTCAAGACGCTGGGCATCGATCTCCGCCGGAATAAAGATTTTACGCTCGTACATCCGCGCGAGGGTAAATAGCGCAATCCCCACCAGCACGTTCAGCAGTACCGAGTTGAGGATCAGCATCCGAATACGCTCCAGCACCATATCCACCGGTACGGAGTAAACAATGCTCAGCGACGAAGGCGGCAGGCTTTTTTTCAACACCAGGTCACGAAAACCGGCGCTGTAACCAAACCATGAGCGCTCCTGCATCCAGCGAGGATCAACCTTCAGCCGCGATTCCGGCCCGGCCAGCGAAATAAGAGAGTGGCCATTTTCATCAAGAATGGTGACGCCCATCGGCAGATTACCCGGGGTGAAAAAGTTCTCCATGCGGATAGTCTGCTCGATACCGAGCATCGCCTGCAGACGGTTGCCCAGATAGACCGGCGTCAGGGCATAGAAGTACCCTACCCCTGAACGCGGCCCCTGGCTTATCCAGAACAGATTATTACCGCGTTCATCCTGCGGCGCGTTACGGTACTTGATGATCCGCTCGTGCAGGCTTTTCAGCGCGCTGTCACGATCCACCGGCACATCGCGCAGGCCAAAATCGGCCATACAGAGATTTTCGCTGCCAATCAGGAAGACGCGGTTCAGGTCATAGGCTGCCGAGAAGTTATCGCGCCAGTAGCGCATAAACCAGGCCAGTGACTCCAGCGATCCCCGCCATGCGGAGCCCATCGCCGAGCAGTCAGAGTCGGGGAAAAGCGGCTCAAAGTTGGGAGCGTCCGCCTTACTGTCGCGCCCGCGGATAGCCAGAACGCCATTCTCCGCCGTCAGACGGTTCTCGGCGATATACTTGAGCTCCTTCATGACGTCCGCGGTGCGCTGAATATAGCGCTGGGACTGGTCGAAGCTGAGGTTAAACTCCTGACGGATCTCCGCCTCCTTCTGGTGCAGCGCATTGACGATGTAAAACACTGAAAATAGCGCGATAAGCACCCAAATCAGGAGCGCCAGCGCCCGAAAAAGATAGCGAGAAACTTTCAGCGTGGTTCGAAAGGAGACGAGGTATTTCAAGGGGGCGAGGCTCCGCCGTCAGGTTGACAAGGAATGGGTTAAGGTAGCGGTAAATCGCCGCCGTCGCAACGTTCGGTTGTCTGCAATTCAGCGCCGCGACAAAAGAAAAGGGCCGGAAACCGGCCCTTTGTCGTCAGAAGAGATTACTCTTCGGCATCATCTGCCGCATCATCGTCGATTTCCGCTTCCGGCGCGATTTCATCGTCACCTTCTGCCACGCTACCGTCGATTGAATCGAGCTCTTCGTCATCCACTGGCTCAGCAACACGCTGCAGACCCACCACGTTTTCATCTTCCGCAGTACGGATGAGGATCACACCCTGGGTGTTACGCCCGACCACGCTGATTTCCGACACACGGGTACGCACCAGCGTACCGGCATCGGTAATCATCATGATCTGGTCGGCATCATCGACCTGTACCGCGCCCACAACGGAACCATTGCGCTCGGTGACTTTAATCGAGATAACGCCCTGCGTGCCACGGGACTTGGTTGGATATTCGTCCTGGGCAGTACGCTTACCGTAACCATTCTGGGTGACGGTGAGGATTGCGCCTTCGCCACGTGGAACAATCAGGGAGACCACGCTGTCTTCGCCCGCCAGTTTGATCCCGCGGACACCGGTCGCCGTACGGCCCATGGCGCGCACCGCGTTCTCTTTGAAGCGCACCACTTTACCGGCGGCAGAGAAGAGCATCACTTCATCGGAGCCGGAGGTCAGATCCACGCCAATCAGTTCATCGCCTTCGTTCAGGTTGACGGCGATAATGCCGGCAGAACGTGGGCGGCTGAACTCGGTCAGGGCGGTTTTCTTCACCGTACCGCTGGCGGTCGCCATAAAGACGTTCACCCCTTCAGCGTACTCGCGAACCGGCAGGATCGCCGTAATACGTTCGTTTTGTTCCAGCGGCAGCAGGTTGACAATTGGACGTCCACGGGCGCCACGGCTCGCTTCCGGCAGCTGATAAACCTTCATCCAGTACAGACGGCCCCGGCTGGAGAAGCAGAGGATGGTGTCATGGGTGTTGGCCACCAGCAGGCGGTCGATAAAGTCTTCTTCTTTAATACGTGCCGCTGATTTGCCCTTACCGCCACGACGCTGTGCTTCATAGTCGGTTAACGGCTGGTACTTCACGTAGCCCTGGTGAGACAGGGTAACCACAACGTCTTCCTGGTTGATCAGGTCTTCGATGTTGATATCCGCGGAGTTGGCGGTAATTTCCGTGCGACGCTCGTCGCCGAACTGATCGCGGATCAGCTCCAGCTCCTCGCGGATCACCTCCATCAGACGATCGGCGCTGCCGAGGATATGCAGCAGCTCAGCGATCTGCTCCAGCAGCTCTTTGTACTCGTCGAGCAGTTTTTCATGCTCAAGGCCGGTCAGTTTCTGCAGACGCAGATCCAGAATCGCCTGGGCCTGCTGTTCGGTCAGCCAGTATTTGCCCTCGCGAATACCGTACTGCGGCTCCAGCCACTCAGGACGCGCGGCATCGTCACCGGCACGTTCCAGCATCGCAGAGACGTTGCCCAGATCCCACGGCTGGGCGATCAGGCCCGCTTTCGCTTCGGCAGGGGTTGGCGCACGACGGATCAGTTCGATGATCGGATCGATGTTTGCCAGGGCCACCGCCAGCGCTTCAAGGATGTGCGCACGATCGCGGGCTTTACGCAGTTCGAAAATAGTCCGACGGGTCACCACTTCACGGCGGTGACGCACGAACGCGCTCAGAATGTCTTTCAGGTTCATGATCTTCGGCTGACCATGGTGCAGTGCCACCATGTTAATACCGAAGGAGACCTGAAGCTGAGTCAGGGAATAGAGGTTGTTAAGCACCACTTCCCCTACCGCGTCACGTTTGATTTCAATCACGATACGCATGCCGTCTTTGTCAGACTCATCACGCAGCGCGCTGATACCTTCAATACGTTTCTCTTTAACCAGCTCGGCAATCTTCTCGATCAGGCGCGCTTTGTTCACCTGATACGGAATTTCGTGGACGATAATGGTCTCACGGCCAGATTTGGCATCCGCTTCGACTTCGGCGCGGGCACGAATATAGATCTTGCCGCGACCGGTACGGTAGGCCTCTTCGATACCGCGACGGCCATTAATGATGGCGGCGGTCGGGAAGTCCGGGCCCGGGATGTGTTCCATCAGCCCTTCAATGCTGATCTCTTCATCCTCGATATAGGCCAGGCAGCCGTTAATCACTTCGGTGATGTTGTGCGGCGGAATGTTGGTCGCCATACCTACGGCGATACCGGACGAACCGTTTACCAGCAGGTTAGGGATCTTCGTCGGCATAACGTCAGGAATTTTTTCCGTGCCGTCATAGTTGTCGACAAAATCTACCGTCTCTTTTTCCAGATCGGCCATCAGCTCATGGGCAATCTTCGCCAGGCGGATTTCCGTATAACGCATTGCCGCAGCGGAGTCGCCGTCGATAGAACCGAAGTTACCCTGACCATCAACCAGCATGTAACGCAGCGAGAACGGCTGCGCCATACGGACGATAGTGTCGTACACCGCGGAATCACCATGAGGATGGTATTTACCGATTACGTCACCAACGACACGGGCAGATTTTTTGTACGCTTTATTCCAGTCATTGCCCAATACGTTCATGGCGTATAGTACGCGACGGTGTACCGGCTTAAGTCCATCGCGGACATCCGGCAGCGCACGGCCAACAATGACCGACATCGCATAATCCAGATAGGAGCTCTTCAGCTCTTCCTCGATGTTAACCGGTGTAATTTCTCTCGCAAGGTCGCTCATCTAACCGCTATCCCTCTACTGTATCCCGGATTCAAAGGTCGGAAATTATAACACACCCGCTTAGGTTTAAACTAATTTGCTTTGTTATCCTGATATACTTCCTCGTCTTTAAATTACGGAGTAAAAGCGTCCATGAATGCGGAAAAATCCCCGATGGCTGACAACGTCGACCACGAAGAGATCGCCAAATTTGAAGCCGTGGCCTCGCGCTGGTGGGATCTTGAAGGTGAGTTCAAACCGCTGCACCGCATTAACCCTCTGCGCCTGGGCTATATCGCGGAGCGTTCCGGCGGCCTGTTCGGTAAAAAAGTGCTTGATGTGGGGTGCGGCGGCGGCATCCTGGCCGAGAGCATGGCGCGCGAAGGCGCCACGGTGACCGGGCTGGATATGGGCTTCGAGCCACTGCAGGTAGCACGTCTGCACGCGCTGGAGAGCGGTATCCAGTTGGAGTACGTGCAGGAAACGGTTGAAGCCCATGTGGCGGAGCACGCCCACCAGTACGACATCGTCACCTGCATGGAGATGCTGGAGCATGTTCCCGATCCGCAATCGGTGGTGAAAGCCTGTGCCGCGCTGGTGAAGCCGGGCGGTCAGGTGTTCTTCTCCACCATCAACCGCAACGGCAAGGCCTGGCTGATGGCGGTGGTTGGCGCAGAGTACGTGCTGCGAATGGTGCCAAAAGGCACGCACGATGTGAAAAAATTCATCAAGCCGGCAGAATTACTGAGCTGGGTCGACAACACCTGGCTTAAAGAACAGCATATGACCGGCCTGCACTACAATCCCCTGACCGAGAAATTCAAACTGGCGCCAGGCGTGGACGTTAACTACATGCTCCATACCACCGCCAAAAAAGAGCAAGAGTAATTACTCTTTTTCTGACGAATGCGCAGCAGTTTGTTGCGCATTTTTGACAGCCCGTTGAAGAAATCAGCAGTCGATCAAATTTTCATTTTTTTTTCTGGAATATTGACATGTCTTCCAGGCCTTACGGTACGAGGACTTACGCTTTTTTACGCTTTAACAACCTCAATTTAACCTCAAAATCAACTCTTGTACTCAAAAGAATCCTTACTAGAATACTCACCATCTTGCGTTATCCTTATTGTAAAACCCCTATATGTAGTATTTATCCACAGAAGGCTGTGGATAAGCGGGGGATATTTTCATTTTCACGGACAGGTAAAAACCCACATGAATCAGAGTCTGCTGGTGACAAAGCGCGACGGTACCACCGAGCGTATCAATCTGGACAAAATCCATCGAGTTCTCGACTGGGCAGCAGAAGGACTGAATAACGTATCGATCTCCCAGGTTGAACTGCGCTCCCATATCCAGTTCTATGACGGCATCAAAACGTCTGATATCCACGAAACCATTATCAAAGCCGCGGCGGATCTCATCTCCCGCGACGCGCCGGATTATCAGTACCTCGCTGCCCGTCTGGCGATTTTCCACCTGCGTAAAAAAGCCTACGGTCAGTTTGAGCCGCCAGCGCTGTTCGATCATGTCGTGAAGATGGTCGAGCTTGGCAAGTACGACACGCATCTGCTGGAAGACTACACGGAAGAAGAGTTCAAGCAGATGGACGGGTTCATCGATCACTGGCGTGATATGAACTTCTCCTACGCCGCGGTGAAACAGCTGGAAGGGAAATACCTGGTCCAGAACCGCGTGACCGGCGAGATCTACGAAAGCGCTCAGTTCCTCTACATTCTGGTGGCGGCCTGCCTGTTCTCGAACTACCCGCGTGAAACCCGTCTGGAATACGTGAAGCGTTTCTACGATGCGGTTTCCACGTTCAAGATTTCTCTGCCAACGCCAATCATGTCCGGCGTTCGCACCCCAACCCGCCAGTTCAGCTCCTGCGTGCTGATCGAGTGCGGCGACAGCCTGGATTCCATCAACGCGACCTCCAGCGCCATTGTGAAATACGTTTCCCAGCGTGCCGGTATCGGCATCAACGCCGGTCGCATTCGTGCGCTGGGCAGCCCAATTCGTGGCGGTGAAGCGTTCCACACCGGCTGTATCCCGTTCTACAAACACTTCCAGACCGCGGTGAAATCCTGCTCTCAGGGCGGCGTGCGTGGCGGTGCAGCTACCCTCTTCTATCCAATGTGGCACCTGGAAGTAGAAAGCCTGCTGGTGCTGAAAAACAACCGTGGCGTGGAAGGCAACCGCGTGCGTCACATGGACTACGGCGTACAGATCAACAAGCTGATGTATACCCGTCTGCTGAAAGGTGAAGATATTACTCTCTTCAGCCCGTCCGATGTTCCGGGCCTGTATGATGCCTTCTTTGCCGATCAGGATGAGTTCGAGCGTCTGTACAGCAAATATGAAAAAGACGACAGCATCCGTAAACAGCGTGTGAAAGCGGTTGAACTGTTCTCCCTGATGATGCAGGAACGTGCCTCTACCGGCCGTATCTACATTCAGAACGTCGATCACTGCAACACCCACAGCCCGTTCGATCCGGTCGTTGCGCCAGTGCGCCAGTCCAACCTGTGTCTGGAGATCGCCCTGCCGACCAAACCGCTGGAAGATGTGAACGACGAAAACGGCGAAATCGCCCTGTGCACGCTCTCCGCGTTCAACCTGGGCGCCATCAATAGCCTGGACGAACTGGAAGAGCTGGCGGTGCTGGCGGTTCGCGCCCTGGATGCGCTGCTGGATTACCAGGATTACCCAATCCCGGCGGCAAAACGTGGTGCGATGGGTCGTCGTACCCTGGGTATTGGCGTCATTAACTATGCTTACTGGCTGGCGAAAAACGGCAAACGCTACTCCGACGGCAGCGCTAATAACCTGACGCACCAGACCTTCGAAGCCATTCAGTACTACCTGCTGAAAGCCTCGAACGAGCTGGCGAAAGAGCAAGGCGCCTGCCCGTGGTTCAATGAAACCACCTATTCCAAAGGCATTTTGCCGATCGATACCTATAAGAAAGACCTGGATGCGATCGCCAACGAGCCGCTGCATCTTGACTGGGAAGGCCTGCGCGAATCCATCAAGACCCACGGCCTGCGTAACTCCACGCTCTCTGCCCTGATGCCGTCCGAGACCTCCTCGCAGATCTCTAACGCCACCAACGGTATTGAGCCGCCGCGCGGTCATGTCAGCATCAAAGCGTCGAAAGATGGGATCCTGCGCCAGGTGGTACCGGATTATGAGCTGCTGAAAAACAACTACGAGCTGCTGTGGGAGATGCCAAATAACGACGGCTACCTGCAACTGGTGGGGATTATGCAGAAATTTATCGACCAGTCGATCTCTGCCAACACCAACTACGATCCGTCACGCTTCCCGTCCGGGAAAGTGCCGATGCAGCAGCTGCTGAAAGACCTGCTCACCGCCTACAAATTTGGCGTGAAGACCCTGTACTATCAAAACACCCGCGACGGTGCGGAAGATGCGCAGGACGATCTGGCCCCGTCCATTCAGGATGATGGCTGCGAAAGCGGCGCATGTAAGATTTAATGTAAATGCCGGGTGGCGCTACGCTTACCCGGCCTACGATTTTGTTTGCCCGATCTACAAAATCTCTCACAGGACACACTCATGGCATACACCACCTTTTCACAGACGAAAAACGACCAGCTCAAAGAGCCGATGTTCTTCGGCCAGCCGGTCAACGTGGCGCGCTACGATCAGCAAAAATATGACATCTTCGAAAAGCTGATTGAAAAGCAACTCTCTTTCTTCTGGCGTCCGGAAGAAGTTGACGTTTCACGCGACCGCATCGATTTCCAGGCGCTGCCGGAACACGAAAAGCACATTTTCCTCAGCAACCTGAAGTATCAGACGCTGCTGGACTCCATCCAGGGGCGCAGCCCGAACGTGGCATTGCTGCCGCTGATCTCCATCCCGGAGCTGGAGACCTGGGTCGAGACGTGGGCGTTCTCCGAGACGATCCACTCCCGCTCCTATACCCACATCATCCGTAACATCGTCAACGATCCGGCGATTGTCTTCGATGATATCGTCACCAACGAACAGATCCTGAAGCGTGCGGAAGGCATCTCCCACTTCTACGACGATCTGATCGAGATGACCAGCTACTGGCACCTACTGGGTGAAGGCACCCACACCGTAAACGGCAAAACCGTCACCGTGAGCCTGCGCGAGCTGAAGAAGAAGCTCTACCTGTGCCTGATGAGCGTGAACGCGCTGGAAGCGATCCGCTTCTACGTCAGCTTCGCCTGCTCCTTCGCCTTTGCGGAACGCGAGCTGATGGAAGGCAACGCCAAAATCATTCGCCTCATCGCCCGCGATGAAGCCCTGCACTTGACCGGTACCCAGCATATGCTGAACCTGCTGCGCAGCGGCGTGGACGATCCGGAGATGGCCGAGATTGCGGAAGAGTGCAAGCAGGAGAGCTATGACCTGTTTGTCCAGGCGGCACAGCAGGAGAAAGAGTGGGCGGAATATCTGTTCCAGGGCGGCTCCATGATCGGCCTGAACAAAGATATTCTCTGCCAGTACGTCGAGTATATCACCAACATCCGCATGCAGGCGGTCGGCCTGGATCTGCCGTTCCAGACCCGCTCCAACCCGATCCCGTGGATCAACACCTGGCTGGTCTCTGACAACGTGCAGGTGGCGCCGCAGGAGGTGGAAGTGAGCTCCTACCTGGTCGGTCAGATTGACTCCGAAGTCAACACCGACGATTTGAGCGACTTCCAGCTCTGATGAGCCGCGTAACGCTTCGTCTTTCTGGCACAGAGCTTCTGTGCCAGGAAGAGCACCCCTCCCTGCTTATTGCGCTGGAATCCCACCAGATTGCCGTTGAATACCAGTGCCGCGAAGGCTATTGCGGCTCCTGCCGCTGTCGTCTGGTGACCGGTCAGGTTGACTGGATAACTGAACCACTGGCCTTCATCAACGACGGTGAAATTTTGCCCTGCTGCTGCCGGGCGAAAGGGGATATAGAGATCGAGATGTGATTGTGCCGGGTGGCGCTTCGCTTACCCGGCCTACAAAACCGCAGTCCATAGGCCGGGTAAGGCGCAGCCACCACCCGGCAATTTCAGCCTTTATCCTTCAAAAAGCTCACCGCTTTATCCGGGAAGTCCGTAAACAAACCGTCCACGTCCGCCTGCTTATATAACACCTCGTAAAGCTGATTCACGTCTGTGGCGTACGGCGGCAACTGGTCAGCACGCACCGTATACGGATGCACCTGCATCTTGCTGGCATGCGCCTCTTTCACCATCGCCGTTAGCTTCACGTGGCCCGGGGTTGAACCTTCCGCCACCAGCATGTGGTAATCGGGTCCGATCCCGTCGGCGTACTGCGCGATCTGCTTCATCGCACCCGGTTTGAACATCCAGTCGTAGTTGTAATTTACCCACTTGCCGTCTGCCTGCTTCTCCTGGGTTTCATTCCAGTCGGTATAGGCGATCAGCTGAACCAGATTGAGATCCATCCCCATCTTTGGCTCCAGCTCGGTTTTGATGCGCTTCAGTTCCGCGGCGTCAAAACACTGGAGCCAGACTTTGTCCTTCTTGCTGGTGTAGCCGTACTGCTTCAGCACCTCCAGCGTTTTCGCGGCGATATCCTTCCCTTCCTGGTGATGGAACCACGGGGCTTTAATTTCCGGATAGATACCGATATTTTTGCCCGTCGAGTGGTTCAGCCCCTGAACAAACTCAATCTCTTCCTGGAAGGTATGGATGCGGAACTCAGATTTGCCCATCGGGAAACGTCCCGGATAAACCTGCACCTTCTTGCCGTTTTCAATCTCGAAGCCCTCGGTAAACTTCAGAGAGCGGATTTCATCCAGGGTGAAGTCGATGGCATAAAAACGGCCATCTTTACGGGCGCGGTCCGGGAAACGTTCCGCCACATCGGTCACCCGGTCAAGATAGTGGTCATGCAGGACGACCAGCTGGTCGTCCTTTGTCATTACCAGATCCTGCTCCAGATAATCGGCCCCCTGCGCATAGGCCATCGCTTTCGCCGGCAGCGTATGCTCCGGCAGATAGCCGCTTGCGCCGCGATGGGCAATAACGATTTTATCCGCCGCCAGGGCGGATCCGGTCATCAGGCCCGCCAGCAACAGACCGGCCGCTATTTGCGTGAATTTCATGGCAGTGCTCCTTATTGACGACGCGCCAGCACGTCCGCGTGGTGACGTTTTTCACCGATCATCACAACAATCAGCAGCAATACCGCCAGCACGCTGCCGCCGATCATCACCATAAAGCCGCCGTCCCAGCCGAAGAAGTCAACGGTATAGCCTACGATGGCGCTCGCCGCGACCGAACCGCCCAGGTAGCCGAACAGACCGGTAAAGCCTGCCGCCGTGCCTGCCGCTTTTTTCGGTGCCAGTTCCAGGGCATGCAGACCAATCAGCATAACAGGGCCATAAATCAGGAAGCCGATGACGATCATACAGGCCATGTCCACGCCCGGGTTGCCCGGCGGGTTGAGCCAGTAGACGACGGTGGCAATGGTCACGAGGGTCATAAAGAAGACGCCCGTCGTGCCACGGTTGCCCTTAAACACTTTGTCCGACATCCAGCCGCAAATCAGCGTCCCCGGGATCCCGGCGTACTCGTAGAGGAAGTAGGCCCAGGAGGATTTATCCAGCGCAAAATGCTTCACCTCTTTCAGGTAGGTCGGCGACCAGTCGAGGATGCCGTAACGCAGCAGGTAAACAAACACGTTCGCTACCGCGATGTACCACAGCAGTTTGTTCGGCAAGACGTACTTCATGAAGATCTGCTTTGCCGTCAGCTCTTCTTCGTGCTTCTCGCTGTAATCATCCGGATAGTCGTTTTTATACTCTTCAATCGGCGGCAAACCGCAGGACTGCGGCGTGTCGCGCATCAGCGCAAAGGCGATAATCGCTACCAGGATTGCCCCAAAGGCTGGCATATAGAGCGCCGCGTGCCAGTCGTTGAACCAGGCCATCCCCAGCAGGAACAGCAGCGGTGGAAGCCCGCCCCCGACGTTATGGGCGCAGTTCCAGACCGACACGATACCGCCGCGCTCTTTCTGCGACCACCAGTGCACCATGGTGCGTCCGCACGGTGGCCACCCCATCCCCTGGAACCAGCCGCAGAGGAACAGCAGCACAAACATAATGGCGATGCTGGAGGTCGCCCACGGCACAAAGCCCATAAACAGCATGACCGCTGCCGCCAGGATCAGGCCAGCGGGCAGGAACACGCGCGGATTCGAGCGATCCGACACTGACCCCATAATGAATTTCGAAAAACCGTAGGCGATAGAGATCCCCGACAGCGCGAAACCAAGATCGCCGCGTGAGAAGCCCTGTTCCACCAGGTAGGGCATGGCGAGTGCGAAGTTTTTACGTACCAGATAGTACGCCGCATAGCCAAAGAAAATCCCCATGAAGATTTGCCAACGCAGACGGCGGTAGAGAGGGTCTATCTCTGCCTCTGGCAGTCGCGCCCGATGTGGCGCAGGTTTAAAAATACTGAGCATAACAGCCTCCGTGGCCTTTCAAAAAGTGACCGGACATCACGCGCCCGGCTAGAGAGGCGGGGATGTTAAGAAATCACGGTGATTGTTACTGTGAATCAACGCACAGATTGTTACAGAAATATGACAGAATGCGCAAAAAAGCGCATTAAATCACGTTTCACTTTCGAATTTCGCTCGTTTGTGTTCGATATCAAACAAACCACAGTTTTTATGTGGCTAAATGAGACAAAACGAACACTGAGGGATGGCAATGACAATTCACGATCCACGCTATAGCGATGTGATTATCATTGGCGGGGGCGCGACCGGCGCAGGCATCGCCCGCGACTGCGCGCTCAGGGGGCTGAGCGTCACGCTTCTGGAGCGCCATGATATTGCAACAGGCGCAACCGGACGCAATCATGGTCTGCTGCACAGCGGCGCCCGCTACGCCGTCACCGACGGCGAATCGGCCCGCGAATGTATCGCCGAAAACCAGATCCTCCGGCGCATTGCCCGTCACTGCATTGAGCCCACCGACGGTCTGTTTATTACGCTTCCCGAAGACGATCTCGCCTTTCAGTCAACCTTCATTACCGCCTGCCAGGCCGCAGGCATTCAGGCGCAAGCCATTGATCCTGCCCTCGCGCGCCGCATCGAGCCTTCGGTTAATCCAGCATTGACCGGGGCGGTGAAAGTTCCGGACGGCACCGTGGATCCGTTTCGCCTGACGGCGGCCAACATGCTGGACGCCCGCGAGCATAGCGCGCGGATCCTGACCGGCCATCAGGTCACCGGGCTTATCCGTGAGGGGCATCGCATCGTAGGTGTGCGGGTCCTGGATACGCATTACAACGAACACCACGAGCTCTATGCCGCCGTGGTGGTCAACGCGGCGGGGATCTGGGGGCAACGCATCGCGGAATACGCCGATCTCTCTGTGCGCATGTTTCCGGCCAAAGGCTCGCTGCTGATCCTCGACCACCGCATTAATAACCATGTCATCAACCGCTGCCGCAAACCGTCTGACGCAGATATCCTTGTACCGGGCGATACCATCTCGCTAATCGGGACCACCTCCACCCACATTGACTACAGCGAGATTGATTTCAATCGGGTCACCGCAGAAGAGGTCGACATCCTGCTGCGCGAAGGAGAAAAACTGGCGCCGGTGATGGCCCAGACCCGTATCCTGCGCGCCTACGCGGGTGTGCGTCCGCTTGTTGCCAGCGATGACGATCCGAGCGGACGCAACGTCAGCCGTGGCATTGTGCTGCTTGACCACGCCGCGCGCGACGGGCTGAACGGCTTCATCACCATAACCGGGGGTAAATTGATGACCTACCGTCTGATGGCCGAATGGGCGACGGATGCCGTCTGCCGCAAGCTGGGCAATAGCGAACCGTGCGTGACCGCGGAACAGCCCCTGCCCGGCTCGCGCCAGTCCACCGAGAAAACAGTGCAAAAAATTCTCTCCCTGCCCGCCCCCCTGCGCGGTTCGGCTGTCTATCGCCATGGCGACAGAACGCCGTTGTGGCTGGGCGAAGGACGGCTGAGCCGCAGTCTGGTATGCGAGTGCGAGGCCGTTACCGCCGGGGAAGTGCAATACGCGGTGGAGAATCTGACGGTGAATAGCCTGCTCGATCTCCGTCGCCGCACCCGCGTCGGGATGGGCACCTGTCAGGGGGAGCTGTGTGCCTGCCGTGCCGCCGGGCTGTTGCAGCGTTTTCATACCACCACCGCCACCCAGTCGCTCGATCAGCTCAGCGATTTTTTAAACGAGCGCTGGAAAGGCATTCAGCCTGTCGCCTGGGGCGATGCCCTGCGTGAAAGCGAATTTACCCGCTGGGTGTACCAGGGGCTTTGCGGTCTGGAGAAGGAGCAACGCGATGAAATTTGATACGGCGATCGTCGGCGGCGGGCTGGCGGGTCTGCTCTGTGGCATCAAACTCACGAAGCAGGGACTGCGCTGCGCCATTATCACCCGGGGCCAGAGCGCCCTGCACTTCTCGTCGGGCTCGCTGGATCTGCTGGACGAAACGTACCGCGAAAAACTGCCGGCAGAGCATCCTTATCACCTGATCGGCGCGCAGCACATTGACCGC
The DNA here is from genome assembly GCF_002902985.1 of Leclercia sp. LSNIH1. Lineage (NCBI taxonomy): Bacteria > Pseudomonadati > Pseudomonadota > Gammaproteobacteria > Enterobacterales > Enterobacteriaceae > Leclercia > Leclercia sp. LSNIH1. The sequence continues at coordinate 4,185,583 of NZ_CP026167.1, forward strand.
TTTGCCCTGGAAGCCGAATCTCTGCTGGCTGATTGTGGCGCACGTATGCAGGGGAGCGCCAGGCAAAATCACGCGCGCGTCACGCCGCTCGGTACGCTGCGCGCCGCCTGGCTCAGCCCGGAAGAGGTCCCCGTTGCCCCATTCAAGGCCACGCGCGTGCGGGTGGTGGGTATTAGCGGTTTTCTGGATTTTCAGCCCCATCTGGCGGCGGCTTCGCTCAGTCGCCAGGGGGTCAACGCTGAAACGGCAGAGATTGACCTTCCTGAGCTGGATCTCCTGCGCGACAATCCCAGCGAGTTCCGCGCGGTGAATATTGCCCGTTTGCTCGATAACGAAGAGAAATGGCCGCTGCTGTATGAGGCGCTCAAACCGCTTGCAGAGGGATGCGATGCGCTCTTTATGCCAGCCTGCTTTGGCTTAGGTGATAACCGGCTGTGGTGCTGGCTCTCCGATCGCCTGCCCTGCTCGCTCGGCCTGCTGTCGACGCTTCCCCCTTCCGTGCCCGGCATTCGCCTGCATACCCAGCTTCAGCGCCAGTTTGTGGCCCAGGGTGGCGTGTGGATGGCGGGCGATGAGGTGAAAAAAATCACCCTGACAGACGGCACGGTGAGCGAAATCTGGACCCGCAACCACGACGACATTCCGCTTCGCACGCGTTACGCGGTGCTGGCAAGCGGCAGTTTCTTCAGCAACGGTCTGCTGAGCAGCCGGGAGGGCATTCGCGAGGCGATTATGGGGCTGGATGTGCGCCAGAGTGCCTCCCGCGCGGACTGGTATCAGAGCGATTTCTTTTCCCCGCAGCCCTGGCAGCAGTTCGGCGTGATTGTGGATAACCAGCTGCATCCGCAACTTTCCGGAAAGCCAGTTCCAAATCTCTACGCCATCGGTTCGCTTTTGGGCGGATACGATCCTATCGCCCAGGGCTGCGGCGGCGGCGTCTGCGCCATAACGGCGCTCTATGTAGCAGAGCAGATTTGCCAGCGCACGGAGGCTGAACAATGAACGACACCCGCTTTGAAAGCTGCATCAAATGCACGGTCTGCACCACCGTCTGCCCGGTCAGCGGCGTTAACCCGCGCTATCCCGGGCCGAAACAGGCCGGACCGGACGGCGAGCGCCTGCGTCTGAAGGACGGCGCGCTGTACGATGACGCGCTGAAATACTGCATCAACTGCAAACGCTGTGAAGTCGCCTGCCCGTCGGATGTGAAAATCGGCGACATTATTCAGCGCGCCCGGGCACGCTATAGCACGCAAAAACCGTCGCTGCGCGATGCCATTCTCAGCCATACCGACCTGATGGGCAGCGTCTCCACGCCGTTTGCCCCGCTGGTGAACGCCGCGACCTCGCTGAAACCGGTGCGCCAGCTGCTGGATGCCACGCTGAAGATCGACCATCACCGCAGCCTGCCTAAATATTCCCACGGCACCTTCCGCCGCTGGTACAAATCCGTAGCGGCAGACCAGGCGCGGTATGCCGACCAGGTGGCGTTCTTCCATGGCTGCTACGTGAATTACAACCACCCGCAGTTGGGCAAAGATCTGCTGAAAGTGCTGAACGCCATGGGGACAGGCGTGCAGTTGCTGAGCAAGGAGAAGTGCTGCGGTGTGCCGCTGATCGCCAACGGGTTTACCGATAAAGCGCGCAAACAGGCCAGAAGCAACGTCTCGTCGCTGCGCGAGGCCATCATCGATAAAGGCATTCCGGTGCTGGCCACCTCCTCGACCTGCACCTTCACGCTGCGCGATGAGTATCCGCACCTGCTGGAGGTGGACAATACCGGCCTGCGCGAAAAGATTGAGCTGGCGACGCGTTTCCTGTGGCGCAAGCTGGACAGCGGGCAGACGTTACCGCTGAAAAACTTACCCCTGAAAGTGGTCTACCATACGCCCTGCCATATGGAAAAAATGGGCTGGTCGCTCTACACGCTGGAACTGTTGCGGTTAATTCCGGGGCTGGCGCTGACGGTGCTGGATTCGCGCTGCTGCGGCATTGCGGGGACGTACGGCTTTAAGCGTGAAAATTACGAAACATCACAGGCGATTGGCGCGCCGCTGTTCCGCCAGATTGAGGAGAGCGGCGCCGATATCGTGGTGACCGACTGCGAAACCTGCAAGTGGCAGATAGAGATGTCCACCAGCAAGCGCTGCGAACATCCCATCACGCTGCTGGCGAAGGCGTTGGGTTAGCTATCGCCGGGGCCGCCGCCCCGGCAAACCGGTTACTCAACGAACAGCGATTCCACCACGTTGATCCAGCCGTGCTCGCTGGCCACCTCCTTACCTGCCAGCCAGCGACGCAGCATGTTCAGCGCCATCATGGCGCAGACCTCCTGACGCACCGCCAGGCTGTGGCGGCTGATACCCATTTTGACTCTTAAGGCATGGGTCCCTTCCGGCGTGGCGAGCGCAAAATTGAGATACTCTTCATCCAGTCCCCCAACAAACAGCGCCAGACCGGCAAAATGTTTCACCCGGCGTTCTGACGCCCAGCGTGCCGTCTGCGCCAGCGTCTCCTGCTGGAAGGGCACCACTTCGCTGGCCAGCAGTGGGGCACTGGCCCGGTTTAACTGCAACGCCAGCAGGCCACCGGTAAACTGCTCGCTCAGGGTAACGCTCAGCTGGCGCGACTGCAGATGCTTCGCAATCTGCGCTGGTAGCCCTTCCGTACCCTCGAAAATAAGACTTTCGCCCGCCACGCGCTGCACTTCCGGCCAGAGCGCCAGCATCGCCGCTTTCTGCGTCGCAGGCCCGGTCAGCTTGAGTTCAATGATCGGCATGGAAGAGCGATAGCCCATGGATACCCCCGGTGGCAGCGGCAGGTGATCGAGGCTCTGCGCCAGATCGCTTTCCGAGCGGCCAAAGGTGGTCAGGCGCAGGCAGACTGGCGGTTCAGGCAGGGTAAAACGTTGACGAAGGCGCGGCAGGATCTGCTGTTCGACCATCACTTTAAATTCAGACGGGACACCCGGCGTGAAGAACATCAGGCAGCGGTTCAGTTGAACGGCGAAACCGCAGGCGGTACCCACCGGGTTATCGACCAGTTCGGCGCTGGCCGGGATTTCAGCCTGTTTGCGGTTGCTGGGGGCCATCACGCGGCCACGTTCGGAGAAGAAACGCTCCATCTGGGCCAGCCACGCCTCATGCAACACCAGCCCTTCGCCTTTGGCGGTCGCGGCAGCCAGCGCGCTGAGATCGTCGCCGGTGGGGCCGAGCCCACCGTTCACAATCAGCACGTCGCAGTGTTCGCTACGCTCGCGCAGAACAGTCACCAGCGACTCAAGACTGTCGCCTACGGTATTGCGGCGCGTTAACGGTAATCCTTGCTCAAAGAAAAGATCGGCAAGCCAGGCAGCATTGGTATCAATAATCTGTCCATGCAGCACTTCGTCGCCGGTGGATAACATCTCCACGTTAATCATTGTGTTCTCCCGCTTATATGGTGAAAACACTATAGCGCAATCACCGGCACGGAGAGGAGAGAAACTGGCGCGACGGACGCCGCGCCGGAGGGGTTAGAAGCCTGCGCTGACGCCCACGTACGGGCCGTCAGCCAGCGCGTTGTCGCGGTTGCCCTCTTTGCCCGCCAGGTTCAGATAACGATAGCCCGCTTCGATGGTAATCGGACGCATGATGGTCCAGCGCGCACCCGCGTTAGCTTCTTTATAGCTGTCGATACCGCTGGAGAGGGAGTCCGGAGAGTAGTAATACTCGCCGAACAGGCCGAAGCTGTCGCCAATTTTCCACTGCAGACCGCCGCCCACTGCCGCCGCGTAACCTTCGTCACCGTCGTTCGGGTTGGTATAGATGCCTTTACCGCCGACGGTCGCCAGGAATGGACCAAGCGGAACGTTAAAACCGAGGCCCAGGCTTGCCGCATCGCCATCGTCGTCGTTATGCGTCCAGCCGCCGGTCATCGCCAGGCCTGCGCTATCCGTGCCAAGACCAAAGCCCAGGTGGGTATAGTCCTCGCCCGCCGAGCCGTTGAAGGAAATAGCGTTGGCCGCTGCCGATACACACATCAGGCCTAAGCCCATTAATGCCACTTTTTTCATTGTCGTGATCCCGCACAATTTGTTCACAGATATCCAAAACCGCGAGATTTTAACCTGACTGGCTATGGGATCAATGGACTCCGTGTGCGTCGGACAATTAGTTTGTAACGATTTGATAATATCAACATTTACGTCATCAATAAAAAGCGCATTTTGACGCACAGACCGCCCAGATTTTCACTGGCCATCAGTTGAAGATGGCTGCGGTGCAGGCGGGCGATATCGTTGGCCAGCGCCAGCCCAATCCCGGACCCGGTGGCATCTCCTACATTATCCAGCCGATGAAACGGCAGCATGGCCTGGGAAATCTGATCTTCAGCAATTCCCGGTCCGCTGTCCTCCACGCTCAGCTCAACAGCGTCGTTAACCGTGTGCAGAGACACGGTGACGATGCCCTGCTGCGGGGTGTATTTGATCGCATTCTCCAGCAGGTTGGCGCACAGTTCGCCCAGCAGCACCTCATCACCTTCAATCATGACGGATTGCTGAATGCCGTCATAACCTAAATCGATCCCCTTGCTGCGCGCCTGCGCCAGCCGGGAGAAGCAGCAGTTCTGCACCACCTGAACCAGATCCACCGGGGCAAACTGGCGCTCTCCCTGCTCTTTGTGCTTCACCGTGGAGAACTGCAACAGCCGTTCAGTAAGGACGATGGTGTTGTCCAGCGTCACGTTCATGGCGCGTAAACTCTCCTGCCACAGGGCCGGATCGTTTCGCGTCAGGGCAACGGAAACCTGGGTTTTGAGCACCGCCAGCGGCGTTTTGAGCTGATGAGAAGCATCGGCGTTGAAACGCTCCTGGCGGGAAAGCACGCCGCGTAATCTGTCGATATAGCGGTTAAAGGCCACGATCAGCAGCCGCGTTTCTGACCAGGGCAGCAGCTCCGGCAGCGGGGCCAGCAGCCCTGGCTCACGGCGCACCATCAGCGAGGAGAGCTGACGCATCGGGCGCAGCACGCGGCGCAGCAGCCAGGCGGTTAAGACCAGCGTCAGCAGCACCAGCAGCCCCTGCGAAACGAGCGATGAAAACAGGAGCTGTGTGGCGAGATAGCGCCGCGACTGCAAGGTTTCGGCGACGTAGATCTCCGCCATACCGGAAACATTGTCTTCGTTAATTGGCTGGAGCAGCTTCGCCACGCGGATCGCCTGGCCGCGATACTCAGTATGATAAAACCAGGCCAGCGCGGGATAGTGCGTGGTGCGCGACGTGGAGCGGGGCATATTCGGCAGATCGTCATAGCCGGAGATCACCCGCCCCTCCGGGTCAACCACCTTGTAATAGAGGCGATCGTTCATGTTCAGCTCGAAGCTGTCGAGCACCACCCAGGGAACATCGACCAGCAGCTTGCCGTTGTGCACCTCCAGCCGCTCAGAGACGGTACGCGCCGACGATAACAGCGTGCGGTCGTACGCCTGGGTCGCCGCCTGCAGGGCGCTGACGTAACTGTTAAAGGCCGACAATCCCCACAGCAACAGCAGCGGTAGGCCGAGAAAAAGCAGCAGTTGCAGATAAAGCGACTGAGGCTTAACCCACTTCATCGCCGCACTCCAGCACATAGCCCAGCCCGCGCAGGGTGGTGATCCGCACCCCGCTGCCAGTCAGTTTTTTGCGCAGGCGATGAATGTAGAGATCGAGACTCTCGGGGCTGACGTCATCATTCAGGCTAAACACCTGATCGAACAACTGCTGGCGGGAGACGGGCCGGGTGCGGCGATGCATTAGCACCTTCAGCAGTGACAGTTCACGCGGGGTGAGCGAGAGCGGCTCATCGCGCAGCAGGAAAAAACCGTCGTCGTCATACTCCAGCTCCCCAAGACGCTGGCGTTCCTGGGTTCGCCCCTCGCTTCGGCGCAGCAGGGCGCGAAGCCTGGCGTCCAGCTCCTCCAGCTCAAACGGTTTTGGCAGATAATCATCCGCCCCGGCGTTCAGGCCTTTCACCCGATCCGCCACGTTGCTGCGTGCGGTGAGAAACAGCACCGGCAAGGTCTGGCCGCGTTTTCGTAAACGGTGTACCACCTCCAGGCCGTCAAAACCGGGCATACCGATGTCCAGTATCGCCACCGCGTAGTTTTCCCCCTGCAGCAGATGATCGGCAGCGCGCCCGTCAGAAACGCAGTCTACGGCAAAGCCCTCCTGCACCAGCGCTTTCTCCAGCCAGTGAGCCAGCTCACGATTATCTTCCGCCAGTAAGAGACGCATATCACATCCTGTAAAGTTGGTGTCGCGTTGAAAGGGAAATGAAAGGTTATTGTTTTAACAATCACGCAACGGAACCGCTACAAGGTGGTTCACATAATCAGAAAAAAACCCGTACCCGTACCCCCGGATCGCCGGCGTGAGGATAAACGATGAAAAAACAATCACTTTCAACGGTTGCTGCAAGCGTATTAATGTTGAGTGCCTCTGTTGTCCAGGCCCAGGACGCCCCGTCCCGCACCGAATGTATCGCCCCGGCCAAACCGGGCGGCGGTTTTGATCTCACCTGCAAGCTGATTCAGGTCAGCCTGCTGGAGACGAAGGCCATTGAAAAACCGATGCGTGTAACCTACATGCCAGGCGGCGTGGGCGCGGTGGCCTATAACGCGATCGTCGCGCAACGACCGGCGGAAGCCGGCACGGTGGTCGCCTTCTCCGGCGGCTCGCTGCTGAACCTTTCCCAGGGCAAGTTTGGCCGCTACGGCGTGGATGACGTGCGCTGGCTGGCCACCGTCGGTACCGACTACGGCATGATCGCCGTGCGCGCAGATTCCCCGTGGAAATCCCTGAAAGATTTGCTCACCGCCATGGAAAAAGACCCTAACAGCGTGGTGATTGGTGCAGGCGCCTCCATCGGCAGCCAGGACTGGATGAAAGCCGCCCTGCTGGCGCAGCAGGCGAAAGTGGATCCGCACAAAATGCGTTACGTGGCGTTTGAGGGCGGCGGTGAACCAGTGACGGCGCTGATGGGCAACCACGTGCAGGCAGTTTCCGGTGACCTCAGTGAAATGGTGCCCTACCTGAACGGGGATAAAATCCGCGTGCTGGCGGTCTTCTCCCAAAACCGTCTGCCCGGACAGCTGGCAAACGTGCCGACTGCAAAAGAGCAGGGTTATGACCTCGTCTGGCCGATTATCCGCGGCTTCTTTGTCGGGCCAAAAGTGACCGATGCCGAATACCAGTGGTGGGTCGACAACTTTAACAAACTGCAGCAGACAGACGAATTTAAAAAGCAGCGCGATCTGCGCGGGCTGTTTGAGTTCAACCTGAACGGTAAGCAGCTGGACGAGTATGTCAAAAAACAGGTGAATGACTACCGCGAGAAGGCAAAAGCGTTTGGCCTGGCCAAATAACCGGAGGCGCTATGAGCGATCGCATTTTTGCCGGGATCTGGTTGTTGCTCTGCATTGGCGGGATGTTCGTCGCCTGGCAGATCCACAGCGAATACAGCTATGAACCCGTGGGGCCCCGCCCCTTTCCAATGGGCATTGTCGGCCTGATGCTGCTTTGCTCGGTGGCTATGCTGTTACGCCATCCGGATACCGTAGAGTGGCCGCCCAGACGCATTTTGCAGCGGCTGTTGGTAATGGTCATTGTGCTGCTGATGTATGCCTGGGGCTTTGAATGGCTCGGCTTCCCGGTGGCGACCGCCATCCTGACGATGGTGATCGGCATGCTGTTTAACGCCAGCCTCCCTGCGGCGGGGATCTCGGGTGTGGTGATGGGCATTTTCCTGTGGTACGCCTTTGACCGCCTGCTGGATGTGACGCTGCCGCTTGGCGCCTGGCTTAATTAACGGAGCACGCTATGGATACCTGGATTTACCTCTCACAGGGGTTCGCCGTTGCGATGACCCCGGAAAACCTGGTGATCGCCCTGATCGGCTGCTTCGTCGGGACGATCGTCGGTCTGCTGCCCGGACTTGGGCCCATCAACGGGGTCGCTATTTTGCTCCCGCTGGCGTTTGCCCTGCATCTGCCTGCGGAATCAGCGCTGATCCTGCTGGCGACGGTCTACATCGGCTGTGAATATGGCGGCCGAATCTCGTCAATACTGCTCAACGTGCCCGGGGATGCGGCGGCCATTATGACCGCGCTGGATGGTTACCCGATGGCGCGGCAGGGGCGCGGCGGCGTGGCGCTGTCTATTTCCGCCGTCAGTTCGTTCTTTGGCTCGCTGATTGCCATTGGCGGCATCATTCTGTTTGCGCCTGCGCTGGCCCAGTGGTCGCTGGCGTTTGGTCCGGCAGAGTATTTTGCCCTGATGGTCTTCGCCATTGCCTGTCTCGGCAGCATGATGGCGCAAAACCCACTGAAATCGTTTTTGTCTGCGCTGATTGGCTTAGGGTTAGCCACCGTCGGCGTGGATGCCAACACCGGGGTCTATCGTTTTACCTTCGACAGCGTTCACCTCTCCGACGGCGTGCAGTTTATCGTGGTCGTGATTGGTCTGTTCTCTGTCTCTGAGATCTTACTGATGCTGGAACATACCAGCAGCGGGCAGACGCTGGTGCGTAAAACCGGCCGGATGCTCTTTAACGCCAAAGAGGGCGCGCAGTGTATCGGTACTACGCTGCGTTCAGGGGTGATTGGTTTCTTTGTCGGCATTCTGCCGGGTGCCGGAGCAACCATCGCCAGCGCCATCACCTACATGACGGAGAAAAAGCTCAGCGGCAACAGCGACAGCTTTGGCAAAGGCGATATTCGCGGCGTCGCCGCACCTGAGGCGGCCAACAATGCCTCGGCCTGCGGCTCGTTTATTCCCATGCTGACGCTCGGCGTACCCGGCTCCGGTACCACGGCGGTGATGATGGGGGCGCTGACGCTCTACAATATCACCCCAGGACCGGCGATGTTTACCGAACAGCCGGACATCGTCTGGGGTCTGATTGCGGCGCTGCTGATTGCTAACGTCATGCTGCTGGTGATGAACATCCCGCTGATTGGCCTGTTCACCCGTATGTTGACCATTCCGCTGTGGTTCCTGGTCCCCGCGATCGCGGCCGTCTCGGCGGTGGGGGTGTATGCAGTACACAGCACCACCTTCGACCTGATTCTGATGGTGGTGCTGGGGGTGTTCGGCTACATCTTGCGTAAAATGCACTTCCCGATGTCGCCGCTGATTTTAGGGTTTGTGCTGGGTGAGATGCTGGAGCAGAACCTGCGCCGCGCTCTGTCCATCAGCAATGGTAATGTCTCCATTCTGTGGGACAGCAACGTGGCGAAGATCCTGCTGACGCTGGCGATTGTGGTGGTGGTCGTACCGCCGGTGCTGCGCCTGTTTCGCCGCCGTCAGCGTAAGCCGCAGCCCGATATCGGCTAATTACCCTGACAGTTGGGCATTCACCCACTGTGTTAACGCCTGGCGGGAGATCTTAATCCCGCCATTTTTTAGTTCTGCTGGCAGCACCAGCCAGTGCACGGGCTGCTCAAATCGCGCCATTTTGCCCTGTACCCACTCCGGGAAGCGGGTGAAATCCGTTCCCGGTTCACACTCCACTACCGCCACCGGACGCTGACCAAATTCGGCGTCATTCAGCGGGACAATAAAGACCTGGCTGATGTGCGGATGGGTCGCGATAATCCGCTCAAGGCTCTCCGGCTGAATGCCCTCGCCTCCGCTGAAAAAGAGGTTATCCATCCGACCGAGGATCGTCAGGCGACCCTCATGCAGCTCCCCGCGATCGCGGGTGGCAAACCAGCCCTCAGAATTTGTGAGCGGCAGCAGCGCGCCGTCGCGCCAGTAGCCTGAGGCCATGCTTTGCGCCCTGATCCACACTTCACCGTTAACAACCTGCACCTCCCTGCCCGGCAATGCGCAGCCCACGTCCGGCTCACCGTCAGCCTCTTTCGCGCAGACGGTAGAGGCAAACTCCGTCAGGCCGTAGCCACAAAACGTAGAAATACCCTGCGCGCGCGCCTGTTGCGTCAACTCAACGGGGATGGCGGCCCCGCCCAGGAGTACCGCTTTCAGCGCGATGTGCTGGTGTGTATTGAGCAGACGCCAGAGCTGGGTTGGCACCAGCGAGGCATGGGTACACCCCTGCAAGGCCTGCTCCAGCGGCTGCTTCTCGCGCACGGTTAAGCGCGCGCCGGCCTGCAGCCAGCGCCATAAGATCCCCTGCCCGGAGACATGAAACAGCGGCAGCGAAAGCAGCCAGTCATCATCCTCGCCGTAGGGCATCAGCGCGAGGACACCCTCAGCGCTGGCAAGATGCGCCCCGCAGGTATGAACGGCCGCTTTCGGCAGCCCGGTAGAGCCGGAGGTGAGCGTCATTGAGGCCAGCCGCTCAGGCTGCCATGCCACGCTGTATTCGCCAGACTGTGCATGCATGCCAAGCGCGGCGAGTCCCTCATAGTGACCATCCAGCACCAGCGCAAAACGCAGCGTCATTTGCAGAAGCAATACCTCCAGCAGTGGGCGCGGGAGCTGGGGGTTAACGGGAAGAATACGCGCGCCGCACTGGAGCAGCGCCAGCCATGCCAGCAGGGTCTGCGGGTGATTATGGGCAAGCAGCAGCACGCCGTCACCCGCCTCCACGCCCTGCTGATGAAACCCTGCAGCCAGATTGTCGATGCGGGTGCAGAGCTGTTGCCAGCTCAGCACCTCGTCGTTGAGACGCAGAGCCGGTTTATCAGCACGCTGCTCGCGCCAGTGCCGCCACGGCCAGTCACTAAAACTCATTGCAACGGCTCCAGCGCCTCAACGCCCGCGCACGGCAGGGCGCTACCCGGCCACGGGCGAATAAGCTGGGTTTGCATCAGGTTTAACGTATCCAGCCCCGGGATGGTGTCGGGCGTTAACCAGGCGGCAATACGCGCCAGCTGCGTTAGCCCAAGGCTGGATTCGATGGAGGAGCTGATCACCGCCGTCAGCCCTGCGCTATGCGCTGCCGCCACCTGGGCACGCACCTTCGCCAGACTGCCCGTTAGCGTCGGTTTTATGACCACGGCGCTGACGCCCGGCTCGGCGGTAAAGGCAAAGTCCGCCTCGCGCAGGCTTTCGTCCCAGGCGATGGCTATGCCGGTTTCGCGGGCAAAGGCGCGTGAATCCTCACGGGTTTTGCACGGCTCTTCCAGAAAAGCGATGCGACTGCGGTACGCCGGATTGACGTACTTCGCGAACTGCTGCGCCTTAAGCGGCGTCCAGGCGCGGTTGGCATCGAGACGCAGACGCAGATCGGGGATTGCCTCCAGCAAGAGGTTAGCGACCATGCCGTCGCGTACCGCTTCGTAAAGACCGACTTTGATTTTCACCACTTTCTCGCCGGGCATAGCGCTGAGCAGTGCAAACAGCTCATCCGGATCGCCGGTACAGAGCGGCGCGGCACGGTAATCGGCCTTATCAGGCAGGCTGCCGTCGAGCTCTGCGAGCGCACAGCTGATGCCGAACGCGGCGGAAGGGACGTCGGGCTGCGGCGGATTCAGGCCTGTACGCCATTCCTCTACCCATGCCACCAGCGCAGCCTGCGCCTCCTCCAGCGACTCCAGGCTAAAGCCCGGCAGAGGCGAAATCTCGCCCCAGCCCTGCCCTTCGCCCTGCTGCAGTTGCACGAAGAAACCATCACGGGTTTTTAACCGCCGTTCACGCAGCACCACGCCCGCGTCCATCGGTATCTGCCAGCGGTAAACCTGCGCGCTGCGCATTACGGGTTCCGTTTGTATTTGCTGAAGTCCGGCTGGCGCTTCTCGTTAAACGCGTTGCGTCCTTCCTGACCCTCTTCAGTCATGTAGAAGAGCATGGTGGCGTTACCCGCCAGCTCCTGCAGACCGGCCTGGCCGTCGCAGTCGGCGTTCAGGGCCGCTTTCAGGCAGCGCAGCGCCATCGGACTGTTCTGCAGCATTTCACGACACCAACGCACGGTCTCTTTTTCGAGGTCGGCAATCGGCACCACGGTGTTCACCAAGCCCATATCCAGTGCTTCCTGAGCGTTATACTGGCGGCAGAGGAACCAGATTTCACGCGCCTTTTTCTGACCGACAATGCGCGCCATGTAAGAGGCACCCCAGCCGCCGTCGAAGGAGCCGACTTTTGGTCCGGTCTGGCCGAAGATGGCGTTCTCTGCGGCAATGGTCAGATCGCACATCATATGCAGCACGTGACCACCGCCGATGGAGTAGCCCGCCACCATTGCGACAACCGGTTTCGGGCAGGTGCGGATCTGACGCTGGAAGTCGAGCACGTTCAGGTGATGGGTACCCGCATCGTCCTGGTATCCGCCGTAGTCACCGCGTACTTTCTGATCGCCACCGGAGCAGAACGCTTTTTCACCTTCCCCGGTCAGGACGATAACGCCGATGTTGTCGTCATAGCGCGCATCCGCCAGGGCCTGAATCATCTCTTTGACGGTTAACGGGCGAAACGCGTTACGCACCTCTGGACGGTTAATGGTGATTTTGGCGATGCCGTCAGTGGACTTGTGGTAGCGAATGTCGGTATAGCCTTCGGAGCAGTCCAGCCATTCCACCGGTGCATAGAGCATGTTTTCATCAGGGTAGATCATAGAGTGTCCTTAATTGAAAGAGGGAGTATCTGGGCCAGACGCTCAGCCACCGCAGCGGGGTTTTCCCGATGGGCGTTATGTCCGGCGTGAGGAATTTCATGGCGGGTGGCGGTAAGCTGCCGGGCAATATCCCGAAACTTAGGGTCCTGTTCGCCATAGAGATAGAAAAAAGGAAGTGCGCACGAGGCGAGCTCAGGGCGTAAATCGGCTTGTTCGGCAAGCGACGTCGCCTGGAGCATGGCGGCCAGAGCTGGACCATTATTCTGGCTACGCAGGGCGACAAGCTGTTCGCGCTGCGCGGGGGTTAGCGAGGCAAATACCGGCTGCTGATACCAGTCGTCAAATACCGACGCCAGAGGTTCATGGCGCAAGCGTGCCGCCCACTGCGCATCGGAGGCGCGACGGCTCGTCCGCGCGTGTTCATCGCTCAACCCCGGATGCGCCCCCTCCACAATCAGCCCCTGTAGCCCCCCGGGCCGCTGGCAGGCGTGATACATCGCAATGCGGCCGCCGAGGGAGTACCCCACCAGCCAGTAATTTAGTATGTTGTAACTAATCAGAGTGCGATTGAGCAAGCCGTTGAGATGATGGAAATCACTCACCACAATGGAGGCCGACTCTCCGTGTCCCGGGAGATCGAGATAGAGGCGGGAATAATCGCTCAGGCGCTCCCCTGACACCTGCCATTCGCGGCAATCGCCGGAAAAACCGTGCAGGAAAACCAGCCAGGGTTTATCCGGCTGACCTTTACGCTGGGTTCCCGCGAGGATCATAGATGGCTTACCTGCGCCAGCAGGTTTTGCAGCATCTGCGCCCCGTCGCTGTCGTTTACCACCACCTCGATTAGCGTGGTGCCGGGTTTGCTCCACGCCGTGCTGAGCGCGCTCTCCAGCTCCGCCCAGTTTTCCGGGCGCTGATACTTGAGGCTGAACATCGCCGCCGCATGTTCAAACTGCACGTTCTGCGGCATCAGATAAAAGCGTTCCCGTTCGCTCTGCGGCGTCGGCAACAGGGAGAAAATCTGGCCGCCATTGTTGTTGATCACCAGCAGCACAAAGGGCGCCGAAGCCTGACGAAGCAGCGCCAGCGCGTTCAGATCGTACAGCGCCGAGAGATCGCCGACGATCGCCAGCGTCGAACGGGCATTCGCGCGCTGAACCCCTGCTGCGGTTGAAATCAGCCCGTCGATACCGCTGGCGCCACGGTTACTGAATACCGGGTAGCCCGCCGGCAGGCGGGAGAAAGCGTCAATCAGACGCACCACCAGGCTGTTGCCCACAAACAACTGCCCCTGTTCGGGCAGATAGCGATGGATGCGGTGGGCCAGCTGCGCTTCACCGAATGCGTCGCTGTGTTGCGCCGTCAGTTCCCAGGCCTGGCGAGAGAGTTCAGGAATGTCGGTTGCCCAGGGGGCACGTTTTTCCGCCGGATGCAGCTCCAGCCACTCGGCCACGCTGGATACCAACCGACGGCCACGATGGTGCGCGGGATCCAGCCGCCCTTCGCGGGAATCGACCAGCCAGTACTCTTCCGGCCTGCAGGTGGCCTGCCACTGCAGAAGACGTTTACCCGTCAGGCTGCCGCCAAGCTGCACCACAATCTGCGCCTGCTCCAGTTCGGTCACGGCTCTGGCGTTGCCGAGCCAGAGATCCGCGCACGGCAGCGGCTGGCCGGTCTGGGAGAGCACGTCGCCAATCAGCGGCCAGCCAAGCCGTTGCGCCCACTGCGCTACCTGCTTGCCTTCCTCGGCGCTCATCCTGCCCGCGATGACCACACCGCGTTTCTGCCGCCAGAAGAACCAGTCGCGCTGTTGGGGGCTTGAAAGCGCCGCCGGAGCGCGCAGCCAGGGTTTATCGCTCTGCCACCAGTCGCCCAGCGCCTGCTGCCACTCAAGATCGGTATCATCCATTTCGCCATACAGCGGCTCGGCAAACGGACAGTTGATGTGCAGCGCCCCGGCACGCAGTCCGCCCAGGGCGTTATCCACCGTCGAAACCAGCCAGCGGGCGGGAATATCGCGGGTCGGACGCGGCAGCGACAGGGTTTCTGTCGGATGGGTGGCAAAAATCCCCGACTGGCGAATGGCCTGATTGGCGCCGCAGTCGATCAGCTCCGGAGGACGATCTGCCGTCAGCAGCACCAGTTTTTCACCGGTCAGACCGGCTTCGATCAATGCGGGATAGAGGTTAGCCACCGCCGTGCCGGAGGTCACAATCACCGCCACCGGCTCATGGCTGGCTTTTGCCAGCCCCAGCGCCAGATGGCCGAGACCGCGCTCATCAAAATGGGTGTGATGAATAAAGGCGCGGTTTTCGGCGGCGGCCAGGGTCAACGGCGTTGAGCGCGAGCCGGGCGCAATGCAAACATGCCTGACGCCATGGCGGGTCAGGGCTTCAAGGATCACCGCCGCCCAGCGCCGGTTAAAGGAACTCACTGACATGGAATTGTCCGGTATCAATATTGCGACGTAGTATAAATAATAGAGAAAGATGTAATTTTGATATGAATCGGGAATGTATGACTCAGTATTAATCCTTTAGGAGCAGAGAGCGCAGCCCGGCTGCTTTATTTTCAATCTCCTGCCACTCCTGATCGGGGTCAGAACCGCTGACGATCCCCGCCCCGGCATACAGGCGAACACAGCTCTCCTCAACGCTTGCCGAACGCAGCGCCACGCAGAACTCGCTTTGTGCTAACGAGAGATACCCGGCGGAACCGGCATACCACTCCCGGTCGAAGGGTTCATTGTGGGCGATGAAATCCCACGCCGCCTGGCGCGGCAGACCGGCAACGGCCGCGGTAGGCTGCAGGCGCAGCAGGCACTGTTCATCGTCCGGCTGTTGCAGCGCGGTCCAGATGCAGCGGCGTAAATGCTGAACCTTCCGCAAGCGCACGATTTGCGGCGGGAGGACATCAAGCACCCCGTTTTCCCGCTGCAGGCGCTGGCAGATGTCCTCAACCACCAGCATATTTTCCCGCTGGTTTTTATCGTCGGTCATCAGCCAGTTACCCAGCCGTGCGGCATGGGCATCGTCCGGATGGCTGGCAACGGTACCGGCCAGCGCTTCGGTGCGCAGCAGCAAACCGCGCCGCCGCCACAGCCGTTCCGGCGATGAGCCGAGAAACGCCCGGCTGGCATCAGGGCGCATAAAGAAGTGATAGCACTGGAAGTTGACCTGCCGGCTGGCCGCCATCAGCGCGGCGGGGTTTACCGCCTCGTTAAACTGCAAATCTGTCGCCCGGGCCAGCACCACTTTATCGAATGCCCCCCGGCCGATAGCCTCTGTCGCCCGGGTAATCAGCTGAAGCCAGCTGGCCCGGTCAGGGAGATGCGTTTCGCTCACCACCGCCTGCGTGACCGGGGCGACAGGCTGGCTCTCCGCCAAAGTCTGCATAAACTCCCGCGCGCGCTGGGCCTCCGCTTTCAGGGAGGTGTCGCTCCAGAGCACCAGGCGCAACGTTGCGGTCCCGCCGAAGCGCTGCCACAAAAGGCGCGGCAGGAACAGGCTGCCCTGCTTTGGATCGAAGGCATTAACGCCCACCACTCTCAGGTCGGGTGCGTGTGGATAACGGTTTAAAAACTGACGGGCAACGGATAACGAGGAGAAATGCGTTATCGCTCCGAGAGCAGCATACTCTTCGTCGCCATTGCGCTGCTGCCAGTAGAACTGCGGGTAGATGTGCTGGGCATTCAGCCAGCCGAGCGGATCAAACGCGTCGTTGAGGGCAAAGGAGACATCGAGATAATGCAGGCCTGGGGTATCGGGAAAATCGTCAGCTAATTGTTGGCAAAGGCCTTTCAGCGCGGTGGAAATCGAGTGCACGCGAACTTCTCCCAGCTCAAAAACCTCACATTATAAGGGGTACTAAACAGAAAAAGCAGTACCCCGAGTTGGCAGGGAGAAGCGTTCGTGCTGTGTTGTTAACGGCGGGCGAGTAAAATACCCAACACCAGGCCGGCGGCGGCGCCTACGCCAATCCCCTGCCACGGCTTTTCACGGACATAATCATCCGCACGATAGACCGCTTTTTTGGCCTTGTAATAGTATTGATCGGACGCATGACCCACGCGCGTTTTCACATCATGCAGAGCCTGCTCAGCACGCGCTTTTAGCTCAATGTATTTCTGATCGGCCGGATCGCCGGAAGAGCGTAAGACCTCCTCCAGGGTTTCACTCAGCAGGGTCAGATCGTCATCTACATGGTTATCCGATGATTGATAAGACATAGTGTTCTCCATGTGGTTGCATCAGTTCCGTAACTATAGACAATGCTTGACGATTCCGCCTGCTACGCTTGTTGTACCTCTTTCGCCATACCCACGTGCGGAATGCCATCTTCGTCGTAGATATCCGTCACCTGCACAAAGCCAAAACGGGCATAAAAAGTGTGCAGATGCGCCTGCGCCCCGAGGTATAACGCCTTGTCGGGCCAGTTATTTTCGCAGGAACGCAGCGCGTGCTCCATCAGGGCATAGCCCAGCTTCTCGCCCCGCACCTCGCGGCTGATAATCACGCGGCCAATCACAACGGGGGAGAAATCGTCGTCACTTTTCAGAATCCTCGCATACGCCACCAGCCGGTTATCTTTCCAGCCGAGGATATGGCGGTTCTCCCCCACCAGGTCTTCGCCGTCAATGTCCTGATAGGGGCAGGTTTGCTCAACGACAAACACCTCACAGCGCAGTTGAAGTAAGGCGTAAAGCACAGGAACGGACAGCTCGCTATGGTGCAGATCTTGCCACTGGATCATTGGGGTCTCCTTATCGTGAGGGGAGCCGTTATACTAATGACTTTTCGTCCCCGGTGCAGAGGCTGAGTGCATTATGGAGCTGTTTTTTTTAGGAACATCCGCTGGCGTACCGACCCGTACGCGCAACGTTACCTCAATTTTGCTGGATCTCCAGCACCCCACCCGCGGCGGGCTGTGGATGTTTGACTGCGGCGAAGGCACGCAGCACCAGCTGCTGCGCACCGCCGCGCATCCCGGCAAGCTGGATAAAATTTTCATCACTCACCTGCACGGCGATCACCTTTTTGGCCTGCCGGGGCTGCTCTGCAGCCGCTCGATGGCGGGCAATATCCAGCCGCTGACCATTTACGGCCCGCCCGGTATCCGGGAGTTTGTTGAAACCAGCCTGCGGATCAGCGGCTCGTGGACGGATTATCCCCTCGAGATTATTGAGATCAAACCGGGCGTGGTGTTCAAAGATGATGCTT
Organism: Leclercia sp. LSNIH1; assembly: GCF_002902985.1. NCBI lineage: Bacteria > Pseudomonadati > Pseudomonadota > Gammaproteobacteria > Enterobacterales > Enterobacteriaceae > Leclercia > Leclercia sp. LSNIH1. The sequence continues at coordinate 4,203,335 of NZ_CP026167.1, forward strand.
ACACGGTAACCGCTGCGGCGCTCAATCACCCCGTGGAGTGTTACGGTTTTCGCATTGAAGAGCGGGATAAACCCGGCGCGCTGGACGGTGCCGCGCTGATTGCCGCGGGAGTGCCCTTCGGCCCGCTGTTTCAGCAGCTAAAACGCGGCGAAAGCGTCACCCTGGAAGATGGCCGGACCATCAACGGTGCGGCGTATCTCTCCCCGCCCCGTCCGGGTAAGAAGCTGGCCCTCTTCGGGGATACCGCCCCCTGCGACAACGCCCTTGCGCTGGCTCAGGGCGTCGATCTGCTGGTGCATGAGGCCACGCTGGAGGTAGCGATGGAGGAGAAAGCCAATAGCCGCGGCCACAGCTCCACGCATCAGGCGGCCAGGCTTGCCCGCGACGCGCAGGTAAAAAAACTGATCGTCACCCACGTCAGCTCCCGTTACGACGCCGAAGGCTGCGCCATGCTGCTGGCGGAGTGTTGCGCCATCTTTGCTGCCAGCGAGCTGGCAGAAGATTTTGCTACCGTGCGCGTTTAATGCTCTGGTTTTCCCCGAAACTGCCGATAACCCTATCAGGCCGGTATTTTTCACTGAGGGGCAAACATGGATAACTTCCAGAAAGACATTGATGACAGGGCAAATCTTACTCTGTCGAACCGATTTGAGCTGCTGCTGTTTCGTCTTGGCCGCTCAATGAATGAAAACAAATCTGAGCTGTTCGGCATCAACGTCTTTAAGCTTCGCGAGATTGTGCCCATGCCCTCGTTCACCAAACCGGCGGGGATGAAGTCGCCCCTGATGGGTATGGTTAATATTCGCGATCAGGTGATCCCGGTTATCGACCTGGCCGCGGTGGCAGGCTGCAAGCCAACGACGGGGCTGAACATTTTGCTGATCACCGAGTATGCCCGTAGCGTCCAGGCGTTTGCCGTGGAGTCGGTCGAAAATATCATGCGCCTGGACTGGAAGCAGGTGCATGCGGCGGAAACCGCGGTCAGCGGACGCTATATCACCAGTATCGCCTGTCTGGATGAGAAGACGGATACCAACGATCTGGCGATGGTGCTGGACGTTGAGCAGATCCTCTATGACATCACTCCGGCTAACCACGACCTGCATGCTACCGATCTGAAAATCACCAAATTCAATATCAAGCCGGGTGCGGTGGCGATTGTGGCAGAAGACTCCAAAGTGGCGCGCTCAATGCTGGAAAAAGGGCTGCAGGCGATGCAGATCCCGGCGCAGCTGCATATCACCGGCAAAGAGGCCTGGGAGAAGATCGGCGTGCTGGCCGCGCAGGCCCAGGCGGAAGGGGTGCCCATTACCGATAAGATCTCGCTGGTGCTGACCGACCTTGAGATGCCGGAGATGGATGGCTTTACCCTGACGCGCAAAATCAAAACCGACGCCATCCTGAAGGATATTCCGGTGGTGATCCACTCTTCCCTGTCCGGTAACGCCAACGAAGATCATATCCGCAAGGTGAAAGCCGATGGATACGTGGCGAAGTTCGAGCTGAACGAGCTGTCATCGGTGATTGAAGAGGTGCTGGAGCGCGCCAACAAGAAAATCGACGGGCCGCTGATTAGCCGTAAGCAGCTGGCTTAAGCCCGGCGGCGCTTCGCTTGCACGGGCCTACGGTTTTGTAGGCCGGGTAAGCGCAGCGACACCCGGCAATAAAAAAACCCGCCGAAGCGGGTTTTTTTTTCTGCCGTTTTTACATCAGCGGCATCGCATGCTGCACGATGGTGATCAGCGGCTGCGGATAGATACCGAAGATCAGCACCAGCAGCGCGGAGATGAGCACCACAATACCGCCGGCGCTGTACTGCCAGTTGCCTGGCGCATCGCGGTTGAGCTGCTGAGGCGCACTCAGGTAGAGGCTCACGGCAACGCGCAGGTAGTAGTAGAGACCAATCGCGGAGCCGATAACGACACCCGCCGTCAGCCACCACAGACCGGCCTGCACACCCACTGCCAGCACATAGAACTTCCCGATAAAGCCGAGCGTCATCGGGATACCTGCCAGCGAGAGCATCATCACGGTCATCACCGCGGAGAGGATCGGACGGTGCCAGAACAGACCACGGTAGGAGAAGAGCGAGTCGGCATCCGGGCCACGGTACGGGCTGGACATCAGGCTCACCACGCCGAAGGCGCCGAGGCTGCTGAACAGGTAACCGGCCAGGTAGACACCCACGGTCTCCATGGACATCTGACCGCTCTGCAGGGCAATCAGCGCCACCATCAGATAGCCGAGGTGGGAGATGGAGGAGTAACCGAGCAGACGCTTGATGTTGGTCTGGCTCAGCGCCATCAGGTTACCGAAGATGATGGAGACAAAGGCGATCACGCCCAGCACTACGCGAACCGCTTCGCTGTCACCCACCGGGGCGTAGAGGAACAGACGCATCACCACCCCGAAGATAGCGATCTTGCTCGCCGTCGCCAGGAAGGTGGATACCGGCGCTGGCGCACCCTGGTAGACGTCTGGCGTCCACAGGTGGAACGGCACCAGAGAGAGTTTAAAGCCGAGGCCAACAATCATCATGCCCAGACCCGCCAGCAGCAGCGGCTCATGCAGCATGCCGTCGCCGAGGCTCTTGCCGAGCGCTTCAAATGAGAGGTTACCGGACTGAGCGTAGAGCAGCGCAATACCAAACAGCAGGAAGGACGAAGCAGCAGCAGACAGGATCGTATACTTGATACTCGCTTCCAGAGAGCGCTTCTGGCGGAAGGCATAACCAATCAGGCCGAACAGCGGCAGCGAGATCAGCTCAATACCGAGGAACAGCGCCGCCAGATGGTTGGCATTCGCCAGCAGAATGCCGCCCAGGGCCGCAATCAGAACCAGCAGGTAAAACTCTTCTCTGTTGTCGTTGTACCCTTCCAGCCACGGGTAGGCAAAGGTGCAGGTCGCCAGACTGGCTAACAGCACCAGCCCGGTGTAGAGCATGGCGAAGCCATCAACGCGCATCAGCGGCGTGACGTCCATCGCCCCCGCCTGGCCAACAAACCAGAGGGAGACTAACGCAGCGTTCAGACCCAGAACCGCCAGCGTGGCATTCAGGAAGTGATTGCGTCGCCACGCAATGGAGAGCATCACAACCACCACCGTCAATCCGACGATCAGCAGCGGTAGCAGCGCAATCAGTTGTTGTGGAGTTATTGTCATGGCGATTTACGGCCTTGTAGTAGAAGCAGAATTAACAAACCACTGCTGGATATTACCCATCGCGGAGTGCGAGGTATCCAGAATCGGCTGCGGGAAGAAGCCCAGCAGCACCAGCAGTACGACCAGCAGCAGGATGATGAACAGCTCGCGCAGCGACATCCCCGGCAGTTCTTTGGCAGCGATCTCACTCTTCGCTTTACCGAAGTAAGCGCGGTGCAGCATCGCCAGCGAGTAAACGGAGGCGAACACCAGACCGAAGGTGGAGATGACGGTGATCGTCGGTACCACCTTGAAGCTGCCGAACAGGATCATAAATTCGCCAACGAAGTTACCGGTCCCCGGCATCCCCAGCGTGGCAACCGCGAAGAACATCGACATCGCTGGCAGCCACTTAATTTTGCTCCACAGACCACCCATCTGACGCATGTCACGGGTGTGCAGACGTTCGTACAGCTGACCACACAGGATGAAGAGACCGGCTGCGGAGAGACCGTGGGCAATCATCTGGATCACCGCGCCCTGGTAGGCCAGCTGGCTGCCGGTGTAGATAGCAATCAGCACGAAGCCCATGTGGGAAACGGAGGTGTAGGCAATCAGACGCTTGATGTCGTACTGCGTGAAGGCCATCCAGGCACCGTAGAAGATACCGATCACACCGAGCCACATGGCAATCGGCGCAAACTCTGCGGAGGCATTCGGGAACAGCGGCAGCGCGAAACGCAGCAGACCGTAGGCCGCGGTTTTCAGCAGGATACCCGCCAGGTCAACGGAACCCGCCGTTGGTGCCTGGGAGTGCGCATCTGGCAGCCAGCCGTGCAGCGGCACCACCGGCATCTTCACCGCAAACGCAATGAAGAAGCCCAGCATCAGCAGGTATTCTACGCCGTGGGACATTGGGGTCTTCAGCAGGTCCTGATAGTTGAAGGTCCAGACGCCGGTCGCGTTGTAGTGCACGAAGACCAGCGCCAGGATGGCAATCAACATCACCAGACCACTCGCCTGGGTATAGATGAAGAACTTGGTGGCCGCCGTGATACGCGTTTTACCGTCGGATGCCTTATGGCCCCACAGCGCGATCAGGAAGTACATCGGCACCAGCATCATCTCCCAGAAGAAGAAGAAGAGGAACATGTCGATGGCAAGGAACACGCCGATCACGCCGCCCAGGATCCACATCAGGTTCAGGTGGAAGAAGCCCTGGTATTTTTCGATTTCTCGCCAGGAGCAAAGCACCGCCAGAACGCCGAGCAGACCGGTCAGCACCACCATCAGCAGCGACAGACCATCAATCGCCAGATGGATGGTGATACCGAAACGCGGGATCCACGGCAGAATAAATTCAGACTGCCACTGCGGAATGCCCGCAGACTGGGTCAGTGAATAGCCGCCCTGCAACCAGAGTTGCAGACCGAGCGCGAGCGTCAATCCCATGGTGATCAGCGCAATCCAGCGCGGCATCTTCACGCCAAAGCGTTCGGTCTGCCAGCACAGGAACCCACCGATAAAGGGAATTAATATTAGCCAGGGTAGTAACATGGCGATTTGCATTCCTTTTTAAGGCCCCCAGAAGGGGCCTGATTTTCAACGAATTCGAATAAAATTCACTTAACGATCAACGCAATACCATCAGCAGCGCCAGCACCACAACCGCGCCGATGCTCATGGACGCTACATACCAGCGCAGATACCCGTTCTCGCTGAACAGCAGGCCTTTACCTGCCAGGCGGGAAAGGATGGCCGGGATGTTCATTACCGCGTTCAGCGGATCGCGTTTGATAAGCCACGCAATGCCGAGGAACGGTTTCACGAAGATCATGTCGTACAGCCAGTCGAAGCCCCACGCGTTATACCACCAGGTGCCCAGCAGACGGCCCGGCGCACTGTTGGCAACCGAGGTGACCAGGGTACGTTTGCCCAGCCACAGCCATGCCGCAATCAGGATACCCGTGATAGCGACCACACCGGAGGTGATTTCAAGCGTCAGAACGCGACCGTGCTCAAGCTCGGTGGTGTCTGGCAGTACGCCCTGCAGCGGTGGCACAATCATCGCGCCAACGAAGGTGGAGAGTACCAGCAGCACAATCAGCGGCAGGTGGTGGGTAATCCCCTTCCCTGCGTGAGCGTGAATTTGTTCTTTACCGTGGAAGACGATGAAAATCATACGGAAGGTATACAGGGAGGTCATAAACGCACCGACCAGACCCGCAACCATCAGATTGATATGCCCGTTCGCCATGGCCCCCGCCAGGATTTCGTCCTTACTGAAGAAGCCCGCGGTGATCAGCGGCAGTGCCGCCAGCGCCGCGCCGCCCACCAGGAAGCAGACGTAAACCAACGGGATGGACTTACGCAGTCCGCCCATTTTGAAGATGTTCTGCTCGTGGTGGCAGGCCAGGATCACCGAACCGGACGAGAGGAACAGCAGCGCTTTGAAGAACGCGTGCGTCATCAGGTGGAAAATAGCCGCGTCCCACGCCTGTACGCCCAGCGCCAGGAACATGTAACCGATCTGGCTCATGGTGGAGTAAGCGAGAACGCGTTTGATGTCGGTCTGGACCAGCGCGGCAAAGCCTGCCAGCACCAGCGTCACCGCACCGACGATACCCACCAGATGCAGAATTTCCGGAGTCATCAGGAACAGGCCATGGGTACGCGCAATCAGGTAAACACCGGCGGTCACCATGGTGGCGGCGTGGATCAGCGCGGAGACAGGGGTTGGACCCGCCATCGCGTCGGCAAGCCAGGTCTGCAACGGCAGCTGTGCAGATTTACCCACAGCGCCACCCAGCAGCATCAGGGTTGCCCACCACAGCATATTGTTGCCGGCTTCGAAGTGCGCCGGTGCCAGTTCCACCATCTCGCGGAAGTTCAGCGTGCCCAGCTCGTTGTAGAGAATGAACAGCGCGAAGGCGAGGAAGACGTCACCCACACGGGTCACAACGAACGCTTTCATGGCCGCTGCGCCATTCTTCGGATCGGTGTAGTAGAACCCGATCAGCAGGTAAGAGCAGAGACCCACCCCTTCCCAGCCGAGGTACATCAGCAGCAGGTTATCCGCCAGCACCAGTACCACCATGCTGGCGATAAACAGGTTGGTGTAGGCGAAGAAGCGGGAGTAACCCTCTTCACCGCGCATATACCAGGAGGCGAACATATGGATCAGGAAGCCGACACCGGTGACCACGGAGAGCATGGTCAGAGAGAGGCCATCCAGCACCAGATTAAAACCGATGTTGAAATCACCCACCGACATCCAGGTCCAGAGTGGAACGCTGGAAGCCTGACGTCCGTTATTAAAGAAGTCGATCCCCGCATACGCTGTGACCAGTGCGGCCAGGCCCACAGAGCCCATGCCGATGGTCGCAGAGAGATTCTCAGACCAGCGGCCGCGTGAGAACGACAGCAGCAGGAAGCCAATCAGCGGAAAAATAATGGTTAAGGCAAGCATGTTCATCCACGCAACTCACTTACTGAATCGATGTTCAGGTTCTGGCGGCGACGATGGAGCTGCAGCAACAGCGCCAGGCCAATACTCGCTTCCGCAGCCGCGAGGCTGATAGCGAGAATGTACATCACCTGACCATCGGTCTGGCCCCAGTAGCTACCGGCAACCACAAAGGCCAGCGCGGAAGCGTTGATCATGATCTCCAGGCCAATCAGCATAAACAGCAGATTGCGGCGGATAACCAGACCGGTTAAGCCCAGCACGAATAAAATCGCGGCGAGGATCAGTCCGTGTTGTAAAGGGATCATGCGTGATCCTCCGTTTTTCTTTTCGCGCTGTCGTCCTTACGGTTGCTCAGCACTTCACCCATGCGCTCTTCGCGACCCACGTGGAAAGCAACGACCAGGCCTGCCAGCAGCAGCATCGAGGCCAGTTCCACCGCCAGTACGTATGGCCCAAACAGGGTGACACCCACCGCTTTGGCGCTGATTGGCGTGCCGTCGATACCCTGGTCGTTCACACCCAGAATGGCGTAAACGATCACCGCCAGCATGATGGCCGACAGAATTGCCGGGCCAATCCACACCTGCGGTTGCAGCCACTGACGTTCCTGCTCGATCTCAGAGCCGCCCAGGTTCAGCATCATCACCACGAAGACGAACAGAACCATGATGGCCCCGGCGTAAACGATGATTTCAAGCGCACCGGCAAAGTGTGCGCCCAGCGCAAAGAACACCCCGGAAATAGCCAGCAGCGAAATGATTAAATAGAGCAGCGCATGCACCGGGTTGGTGTGCGTAATCACTCGCAGCGTAGCCAGGATGGCGATCAGGCCACAGATATAAAAAGCGAATTCCATTGCCCCTCTCCTTACGGTAACAGGCTCTTGACGTCGATAGGCTTGGCTTCGTTCTCTGCTTCGCCCTTATCTTTGCCGTCGATTGCCATACCCGCCATCCGGTAGAAGTTATATTCCGGGTATTTGCCCGGACCGGAAATCAGCAGATCCTCTTTCTCGTACACCAGATCCTGACGTTTGAATTCACCCAGTTCGAAATCGGGGGTCAACTGAATCGCCGTGGTCGGGCACGCTTCTTCACACAGGCCGCAGAAGATGCAGCGTGAGAAGTTAATGCGGAAGAACTCAGGGTACCAGCGACCGTCCACCGTCTCTGCTTTCTGCAGAGAGATACAGCCTACCGGACAGGCTACCGCACACAGGTTACAGGCAACGCAGCGCTCCGAACCGTCCGGATCGCGCGTCAGCACGATACGGCCACGGTAGCGCGGCGGCAGATATACCGGTTCTTCCGGATACATCCGGGTTTCGCGTTTAGAAAACGCGTGCAGGCCGATCATCCAGATACTGCGTACCTGGGTGCCGAAACCTACCAATAATTCTTTTAAGGTCATGATCTCAAAGCCCCTTATGGCTGCTGCCAAAGAATGACAGCCGCCGTTACCAACAAGTTGACGAGCGTCAGCGGCAGGCACACTTTCCAGCCGAAGGACATTACCTGGTCATAACGCGGACGTGGTAATGCAGCGCGAATCAAAATGAACATCATCATGAAGAACGCGGTTTTCAGCGCGAACCAGATGAACGGCGGTAAGAACGGGCCATGCCAGCCACCAAAGAACAGCGTGACCATCAATGCGGAAATGGTGACGATACCGATGTACTCGCCCACGAAGAACAGACCGAACTTCATACCGGAATATTCAATGTGGTAACCGTCAGCCAGTTCCTGCTCGGCTTCTGGCTGGTCAAACGGGTGGCGGTGACACACTGCCACACCGGCGATAGCAAAGGTAACAAAACCAAAGAACTGCGGGATAACGTTCCAGATGTCGGCCTGGTTGTTGACGATGTCGGTCATGTTGAATGAACCGGCCTGCGCCACCACGCCCATCAGGGAGAGACCCAGGAACACTTCGTAGCTGAGCGTCTGCGCAGACGCACGCATCGCACCCAGCAGGGAGTATTTGTTGTTACTGGACCAGCCTGCAAACAGTACCGCGTAAACCGCGAGACCTGCCATCATCAGGAGGAACAGAATGCCGATGTTCAAATCAGCGACCACCCAGGTCGGGCTGACCGGAACGATAGCAAACGCCAGCAGCAGCGAGGTAAAGGCGATCATCGGTGCCAGAGTAAAGATCACGCGATCCGAGAAGCGCGGGATCCAGTCCTCTTTGAAGAACATCTTGATCATGTCCGCGACCAGCTGGAGTGAACCACCCCAGCCCACGCGGTTCGGTCCGTAACGGTTCTGGAACAGACCGAGCAGACGACGTTCACCAAAGCTCATGAACGCACCGCAGGTGACCACCACCAGCAGGATAACAACCGCTTTCAGGATGCTCAGCAGGATATCGATAAGATCCGGCGTTAACCAACTCATGCTTTTGCCTCCTGCAGGTTATCAAGACGCGCGCCGGCCAGCACCGGGGCGATGCCAGGCATACCCATCGGCAGACCCACCTGCCCTGCTGTCAGACCTTCAGAGATAATCAGCGGCAGGCTGATTGTCTGGCCTTCATAGCTAAAGCTGATGTTCGCGCCCGCGTTGACGCCAAGCTTCGCGGCGTCTGCCGGGTTGAGCTTGATGTAAGGCTGCGGCATGCGGGTCTGGAAGACCGGGGAACGCTGTGACAGCTCGTCGCTACCAAACAGATGGTAGTACGGCGCAATACGCCAGTTACCCTCTTCTGCCTGGAAGCGTGCCGGAACGGTGGAGAAGAACGCCAGACCGGTTTCGCTGGCTTCAATCAGGCGTACGCCCGGATCGCCGTGGCGCAGAGAACCACCCACTTCAGCCTGGAACTTGTTCCATGCCTGCGGGGAGTTCCAGCCTGGCGCCCATGCGAATGGGATCTGCGAACGTGGCGCAGACGGCTGGTTGTTCCCTTCCATCGAGAAGGCGAACATGGTGTCTTTATCCTGCGGCTGACGCGGTTCGTGTACGCTGATATTGGCGCGCATTGCAGTACGGCCACTGTAGCGATGCGGTTCACGCGCCAGTTTCTGGCCGCGAATACGGAAGCTCGCTTCCGGCGCCGCATCTTTGATGCCTGCCAGCTGCGGCAGCTTTTCAATAACGGCGTCGATCACGTGGTCGAGCTGCGTCCAGTCCACCTCACGGCTCAGCACGGTGCTGTGCAGGGAGTGCAGCCAGCGCCAGCTTTCCAGCATCAGGGTGGTATTGTCGTAGTAGGCCGGGTCATAAACCTGGAAGAAGCGCTGGGCGCGGCCTTCGTTGTTAATCACCGTCCCGTCGCTTTCCGCGAAGCTTGCCGCAGAGAGCACCAGGTGCGCTTTGTCCATAATGGCGGTGCGCTGATGGTCGATAACCATCACCAGCGGCGCCTTAGAGAGCGCAGCATCTACGCGTGCGGCAGAAGCATGGCGGTGAAGATCGTTTTCAAGTACGACAACGGCATCCGCAGAGCCAGATTCCAGTTCACTCAGCGCCTCTTCCAGAGAGCCGCCGCCGATCATACCCAGACCAATGCTGTTTACCGCACGGGCAATCATGGTTACGCCAACGTCGGCGCCACGGCCTTTCAGCGCTTTGGCCACGTTCGCTGCCGCTTCAATGATCTCGCTGCTGCCGGCGTTGGTACCGGAGATAATCAGGGGTTTCTTCGCACCGGCCAGCGCCTGCACGATAACGTCAACTTTGTTCTGCAGATCGCGATCCAGCTCAACGGCCGGGGCACTGCTGTCCAGGCCGTTAGCAATAGCAAAGCCGAGACGGGCCTGATCTTCCACCGGCGCGCGGTAGGTCCAGGCGGCGATGTCGTCGAGACGGGTGTCATCAACGTTGGTCACGAACAGCGGATGCTTCGCGCGCTGACCGATGTTGAGGATAGCCGCGATCTGCCAGTCAGCCACTTTCTGTGCCGCTGCCATTTCACGCGCTTTCCCTTTCACCGCCTGACGAACCGCCAGGGCTGCGCGAGCGCCGGTCTGGGTCAAATCTTCGCCCAATACCAGTACCGCATCATAGGATTCGATTTCGCGCAGCGCCGGGGTATGGATACCGCCTTCGCGCAGCACTTTCAGCACCAGCTGCAGACGTTCCTGCTCGCCCTGGGCGATACCGGTGTAGAAGTTATCCGCACCCACCAGCTCGCGCAGCGCGAAGTTGCTTTCGATGCTGGCGCGCGGGGAGCCGATACCGATCACTTTCTTCGACTGGCGCAGAATATCCGCCGCGCCCTGCATCGCCTGTTCAGCGTTCAGGGTGATGAAGTCATCGCCACGGCGCTGAACCGGACGACGCGGACGGTCTTTCAGGTTCACATAGCCATAGCCGAAACGACCGCGGTCGCAGAGGAAGTAGTGGTTAACAGTACCGTTGTAACGGTTTTCGATACGACGCAGTTCGCCGTAACGTTCACCCGGGCTGGTGTTACAGCCCAGCGAACACTGCTGGCAGATGCTTGGCGCAAACTGCATGTCCCACTTACGGTTGTAACGCTCGGAGTGAGTTTTATCGGTGAAGACGCCGGTCGGGCAGATCTCTACCAGGTTACCGGAGAATTCGCTCTCAAGCGTACCGTCTTCCGGACGACCGAAGTAGACGTTGTCATGCGCGCCATAGACGCCCAGATCCTGACCATCCGCGTAGTCTTTGTAGTAACGCACGCAGCGGTAGCAGGCGATGCAGCGGTTCATTTCGTGAGAGATGAACGGCCCCAGATCCTGGTTACGGTGGGTACGCTTGGTGAAACGGTAACGACGGAAGCTGTGCCCGGTCATCACGGTCATATCCTGAAGGTGGCAGTTACCGCCCTCTTCACAGACCGGACAGTCGTGCGGGTGGTTGGTCATCAACCACTCCACCACGCTTTCGCGGAACTCTTTGGCTTCCGCATCGTCGATAGAAATAAAGGTACCTTCGGCGGCTGGCGTCATACAGGACATTACCAGGCGACCACGCGTGTCTTCCGCGTTTTGATATTGCTTCACCGCACACTGGCGGCAAGCACCGACGCTCCCCAGCGCCGGATGCCAGCAAAAATACGGAATATCAAGGCCGAGAGACAGACAAGCTTCCAGCAGGTTGTCCGCCCCGTTGACCTCATATTCTTTGCCGTCTACATGAATCGTAGCCATTAGCATGCTTCCAGTTGTCTCGGTCGAAACCGAGCGTTAATCAAAATTCTGTTTTTACCAGCGCGCTTTCAGCAGGTTCGGCTGAATCCCATTGATTGAATGGGTATTGCTGAACGGCTGCTTGATGCCTGCTTCGAATTCGTCGCGGAAATACTTAATCGCGCTCTGCAGCGGCTCAACCGCACCTGGCGCATGCGCACAGAAGGTTTTACCTGGGCCCAGGAATCGACACAGTTGCTCAAGTGTCTCGATATCGCCAGGCTGGCCTTCGCCACGCTCAATAGCACGCAGGATCTTCACGCTCCACGGCAGACCGTCGCGGCACGGCGTACACCAGCCGCAGGACTCGCGGGCAAAGAACTCTTCCAGGTTACGCACCAGCGACACCATGCCAATCTCGTGGTCGACGGCCATCGCCAGCGCCGTACCCAGACGGCTGCCTGCTTTACCAATGCTTTCGAATTCCATCGGCAGGTCAAGGTGCGCTTCGGTCAGGAAGTCTGTCCCTGCCCCACCCGGCTGCCAGGCTTTGAATTTCAGGCCATCACGCATACCGCCGGCGTAGTCTTCAAGAATTTCACGGGCGGTGGTGCCGAACGGCAGTTCCCAGACGCCAGGGTTTTTCACGCGGCCGGAGAAGCCCATCAGCTTGGTACCGGCATCTTTACTTGAGGAGATGCCCTGATACCACTCCACGCCGTTGGCGAGGATAGCCGGAACGTTACACAGGGTTTCGACGTTGTTCACGCAGGTCGGTTTACCCCATACGCCTGAGCTCGCCGGGAATGGCGGCTTGGAGCGCGGGTTGGCGCGACGCCCTTCCAGAGAGTTAATCAGCGCGGTCTCTTCCCCGCAGATATAACGCCCTGCCCCGGTGTGCACGAACAGCTCGAAATCAAACCCGGTGCCGAGAATGTTTTTGCCAAGCAGGCCCGCTTCGGTCGCCTCGGCAATCGCGCGACGCAGGTTCTCTGCCGCTTCGATGTACTCGCCGCGCAGGAAGATGTAGCCGCGATAGGCTTTCAGGGCGAAGGCGGAGATCAGCATGCCTTCCACCAGCAGGTGCGGCAGCTGCTCCATCAGCAGGCGGTCTTTATAGGTGCCCGGCTCCATCTCATCGGCATTACACAGCAGGTAACGGATGTTCATGGATTCGTCTTTTGGCATCAGGCTCCACTTCAGACCGGTGGAAAAGCCTGCGCCACCGCGCCCTTTCAGGCCAGCGTCTTTAACCGCGTTAACGATCTCATCCGGCGCCATGCCGGAGAGGGCTTTACGCGCCCCGGCATAGCCGTTTTTGCTCTGGTACTCTTCGAGCCATACCGGCTGTTTGTCATCACGCAGACGCCAGGTCAGCGGATGCGTCTCAGCAGTACGAATTACAGTTTTCATTTGTACTGCTCCAGCAGGTCAGGAATGGCTTCCGGCGTCAGATAACTGTGAGTGTCCTCATCAATCATCATGGTCGGCCCCTTGTCGCAGTTACCCAGGCAGCAGGTTGGCAGCAGGGTAAAACGACCGTCAAAGGTGGTCTGGCCCGGCTTGATATTGAGCTTCTTCTCAATCGCAGCCTGAATGCCCTGATAACCAGTGATATGGCATACCACGCTGTCGCAGTAGCGGATCACGTGACGGCCTACCGGCTGACGGAAGATCTGGCTGTAGAACGTAGCCACGCCTTCGACGTCACTCGCCGGAATACCCAGCACTTTTGCAATCTCATAGATCGCGCCATCCGGCACCCAACCACGCTGTTTCTGTACGATTTTCAGCGCTTCAATGGACGCCGCACGCGGGTCTTCGTAGTGGTGCATCTCGTGCTCAATGGCGGCACGCTCTGCTTCACTCAGCTCAAAAGCCTCGGTTTGTGGTTGTTGATTCTCGTGCATAATTAGCGGTCCACATCTGACATAACAAAATCGATACTACCCAGATACACAATCAGGTCAGAGACCAGACTGCCGCGAATGGCTGACGGGATCTGCTGCAGGTGCGGGAAGCTTGGCGTACGTACACGGGTACGGTAGCTCATGGTGCTGCCGTCGCTGGTCAGGTAGTAACTGTTGATACCCTTGGTCGCTTCAATCATCTGGAAGGATTCTTGCGCCGGCATAACCGGACCCCAGGAAACCTGCAGGAAGTGCGTGATCAGGGTTTCGATATGCTGCAGCGTGCGCTCTTTCGGTGGCGGCGTGGTCAGCGGGTGATCCGCCTTGAACGGGCCTTCCGGCATGTTGTTGAGGCACTGCTCAAGGATGCGCAGGCTCTGGCGCAGCTCTTCCACTTTCAGCATCACGCGGGTGTAGCAGTCGGAAACACCGCCGCCCAGCGGCACTTCAAAGTCGAAGTTTTCATAGCCAGAGTAAGGACGCGCTTTACGCACGTCGAAATCGATACCGGTGGCGCGCAGGCCAGCACCGGTGGTGCCCCACTCCAGCGCCTCTTTCGCGCCATAGGCAGCAACGCCCTGGGAACGGCCCTTCAGGATGGAGTTACGCAGCGCGGCTTTCTCGTAAGAGGCCAGACGCTTCGGCATCCAGTCGAGGAATTCACGCAGCAGACGATCCCAGCCGCGCGGCAGGTCATGCGCGACGCCGCCAATACGGAACCAGGCCGGGTGCATACGGAAACCGGTGATCGCTTCCACCAGATCGTAAATCTTTTGACGGTCGGTAAAGGCGAAGAAGACCGGGGTCATCGCGCCGACGTCCTGAATGAAGGTGGAGATGTAGAGCAGGTGGCTGTTGATACGGAACAGTTCAGAGAGCATAACGCGAATCACGTTAACGCGATCCGGCACGGTGATGCCTGCCAGTTTCTCAACGGCCAGCACGTACGGCATTTCGTTTACGCAGCCGCCGAGGTACTCGATACGGTCGGTGTACGGAATGTAGCTGTGCCAGGATTGACGCTCACCCATCTTCTCGGCACCACGGTGGTGGTAGCCGATGTCTGGCACGCAGTCGACGATCTCTTCACCATCAAGCTGCAGAATAATACGGAACGCACCGTGCGCGGAGGGGTGGTTTGGACCGAGGTTGAGGAACATGAAGTCCTCGTTGTCGGTGCTGCGCTTCATGCCCCAGTCTTCCGGCTTGAAGGTCAGCGCTTCCATCTCCAGATCCTGCTTGGCTTTGGTCAGCTCAAACGGGTCGAATTCGGTGGCGCGCGCCGGGTAGTCTTTACGTAGCGGGTGGCCGGTCCAGGTCTGCGGCATCATAATGCGCGTCAGATGCGGGTGGCCATCGAAGGTCATGCCAAACATTTCCCAGGTTTCACGCTCATACCAGTTAGCGTTCGGGAAGAGTTTGGTGATCGTCGGCAGATGCATGTCGTTTTCAGACAATGCCACCTTGAGCATGATATCCGTGTTGCGGTCTATTGAGATCAGGTGGTAGAAAACGGAAAAATCCGCCGCGGGTAAACCCTGGCGGTGAGTACGCAGACGTTCGTCCATGCCGTGTAAGTCAAACAGCATGACGTAAGGTTTAGGCAGTTTCTTGAGGAAATCAACCACTTCCAGTAACTGCTCACGCTTCACCCAAACAACGGGTACCCCGGTGCGGGTGGCCTGAACAGTAAAGGCATCCGGCCCAAAACGGTTGCGCAGTTCGCCGATGACCGGGTCATCCAGATGATCCCGTGTTTGCCAGGCGGCGTCTTGCGCGGTTAAGTCGGTCATAGTGTTCACCATTGCAAAAGGTCCGTGGTGACTGTTGGGCGTGGCTTCGCGCTATTTGAATAGTGATATGCGAAGGTTATCTCCATGCCCACAGGCGCAAATTAAATTTCGTCTGGTGTCCGCAGATTGGTCACTGCGATACGTTCACCGCGTTTACGCTCGCGCTCAGACTGCATGTTAGCGCGGTACACGCCCTGGTCACCCACAACCCAGGAGAGCGGGCGGCGTTCTTTGCCAATCGACTCCTGCAACAGCATCAGCGCCTGCATGTAGGCTTCCGGACGCGGTGGGCAGCCCGGGATATAAACGTCAACCGGGATAAACTTATCTACGCCTTGTACGACGGAATAGATGTCGTACATGCCGCCAGAGTTGGCACAAGCGCCCATGGAGATAACCCATTTTGGCTCGAGCATCTGGTCGTACAGACGCTGAATGACCGGTGCCATTTTGGTAAAGCAGGTGCCCGCTACCACCATCAGGTCAGCCTGACGCGGAGATGCACGCAGTACTTCCGCACCAAAACGCGCAACGTCATGCACCGCAGTGAATGACGTCACCATTTCAACGTAGCAGCAAGAAAGGCCAAAGTTGTATGGCCAGATGGAGTTCTTACGACCCCAGTTGACCATATCGTGCATGGCATGCTCGAGCTTGCCCATGTACACGCTTTTGTTGACTTCTTGCTCCAGGGGGTCGGTTACGATCTCCTGCTTTTGCAGGGGGTAACGGTCATTCTCACCGTTAGGATCTATGCGGGTGAGCGTATAATCCATCTTATTGCCTCGCTGTTACTGCTGACGATTAGGGATACTGTTTTCCGGGTTGATACGTTCACGGCGTGAACGTGCAGGTGTCCAGTCCAGCGCGCCAATACGCACCAGATAAACCAGACCGGCCAGTAACACTAAAATGAAAATTGCGGCCTCGACAAAGCCTACCCAGCCACTCTCACGAATGGAGGTCGACCATGCGAACAGGTAAAGCGCTTCCACGTCGAAAATGACGAAGAACATGGCTACCAGATAGAACTTGGCAGACAGGCGTAAACGCGCGGTACCTACCGAATCGATACCCGATTCGAATGGCGTGTTTTTGTGCCTTGCGCGGGCGCGACCGCCCAGGAACCAGCCGCCGACTAGCATCAGGCAGCACAGGCTAATGGCAACGATAAGAAAGATTGCGAATGCCCAGTGATGAGCGATGACTTCTGTGGATGTTGACATACTCATTGCTTACTCATCAAAAGTGATACCTGAAACACTGCTCTTTCTGGCAGATGGGCATCACATCGATTCATGGGGAGGAACAAATAACCGTACACTAACTGTCGAAAATGAGACATAGACAGCAAAATGATGTGGTTTTTTACTCCTTTCTATAACCTTTTGTCAACTTTAACAAAAGTTTCTTCACATTAAATTACATTGATCGAACTTCATTAACATTTAATGCCCTTTACCCTCATTAAGTGTGAGGCGCGTACCTGCGTGGGGGTGTTGAATCGTGTCCGTAATGAACTAATACAAAGATTACCCGCCTATTTTGACAGGATTTGCCGTCGATTCCTCCCCCCAAAGAGGAGTATTTTCTTGATCTGTGACACGCTTTTGTTAATTCAATCAAAAAAACAGCAACATCTTTGCTGCTTTTTTAACATGCCCATTGACATTAGAAAGAACAAGTATAGCGGGGTTTTGGAGAAAGGCAGGATATCTATCAGATTGATAAAACACAAAATTAGCAATGACTTAAATCAAATCCCTGGAATCTCATGCAAAAAAAGAACCACTGTGCGCAGAGGCAGCAGCAGTGGTTCGTTATCGTCTGGACGAATTGTTATCAGATTATTAGGGACCCTTTTACTCGAAATCACTTTCAATGATTACCGAGTCATCCCCTCCTTGTTGAGTCACTGTATTGTACTGCCAGGGGTTATGGTAATCATCCATGGTGCTAAAGATGGTCTGCGCAAGCTCGTTGTTACTGGCCGGATTATGGCACAACAGATATTCCGTATCCGGCAGCGCGGGCAATCCGTCCGCTTTGCCTAACACACGCAAATCGGGGCTCATCATCTCCACCGGGCGTGCCGTTACGCCGAGCCCCGCTTTTACCGCGGCGCGGATCGCAGGCAGCGTGGAGGCGACATAGGCCATTCGCCATGGGACATTGGCAGCATTGAGCGTAGCCAGCACAACGTCGCGGAACGGGCTGGGATCGTCCAGCAGGACTAACGGCACCGGCTCGCCGCGCTGCAGCGTGAACTCGGCGGCGCAGTACCAGTGTGTCGGCGAGGTGCGCAGCGTCAGACATTCGAACTGGCTGGTACGATGGGTGGTCACCACCAGATCGACCTCCTGCTCCTGCAACATATCAACCATAAAGGCGTTGCGTTTCACTCTGACATCAAGAGCAAGTTTCGGGTAAACCGAACTGATGCGATTGAGCAGGAACGGCAGAATGGTGTCGGCCGACTCGTCAGAGGCGCCTAATGTTAAGACACCCTGCAGGTTGCTAAACATTAATGATGAACATGCTTCATCATTGAAGCGCAGGATTTTTCTGGCGTAACCCAGGAGCTGAATACCATGCTCCGTTAACAGCTTATTGCGGCCATGACGGGCAAAAAGCTCTTTACCGACCAGTTGTTCCAGTCGTTGCATTTGTTGGCTTACTGCGGACTGGGTACGGCAAACTGCCGCCGCAGCAGCAGCAAAGGTGTTCAGATCGGCGACCGCCACAAAGGTTCTCAGCAGATCGAGGTCGAGATTCAGTATCGGACGATTTGCATTAATCATATCTTTTCACTTACAGGTTGCTCGTACGGAGCTGCCCCGGGTTTAAGCTGTGTGCGTAAAAGTAATACAGTTCCTTCTGAACGAAATCCGCTGACGTCCCGGTCTGGCAGGGGCCTGCATAATGTAATTGTGCTGGTTATATCAGTGGTCAGAAACAACTTATCTGACGTTATTTTTATTCTCAAAATCGTTCGAGATATATAGGTATTTGCCGGATGATGTAAATTCGATTAAAGAAGATGCATATCCAACGTTAACTTTATCGCAGTACAGGTTGAGCGGCAATGGTATCGCTTAACTTCTCAAGGCAGAGATAATTCCAGCAATTACAATAAACTATTAAAGGTCCAGGCATCAAGGCCTGCTGTGACCTGTTATCTTTCATCGCTAAACCCGGCATACATCTTACCCTAAAACCTTTTTCTTTATAAGCCTTATTGCAAATCCTTTGATTTAACCTGAATGGTAACTAGCTAAACTAATTTTATTAATATTAACGAAAGTTGCGATTTCGTCTTTATTTAGAAATAAACAATAATTGAAACCGGACTTAATGATTAATAATACTTAACATTAATTTCACATGAGCAACGTTAATATAAAAAGGCAGGAAAGCGAATACCAGTGAGTTTCATTCAGCTTTTACGAAAAATCACTACAGGAAACTGTAGCACCACCAGCGCAAGCCGCTCAATTCACCCCTTTTTTACAGTGTAAAATCCATATTAAAACACCCACAACAGGACAAAACACCAACAAAAACCAAAAATACATACGTTAAAGTGATTAACCCATTAAAAAAGAGTTAAAAGATTCAGGGCAAAGCGGCAGCAATGCACAAAATCTTCTTCTGCCAACGCTTCAAAATCGGGCGTTCGAGGAGTACATTGTTTCGTGCTGACTTCCACGGCAGGACGTCGCAATAACAGTGAAAAGGTCAAAGATTCATGTCACCCATCGAAAAATCCAGCAAGTTAGATAACGTTTGTTATGACATTCGTGGCCCGGTTCTTAAAGAGGCAAAGCGTCTCGAAGAAGAAGGTAATAAAGTACTTAAGCTCAATATCGGCAACCCGGCGCCATTTGGTTTTGATGCACCGGATGAAATTCTGGTTGATGTGATTCGCAACCTGCCGACGGCGCAAGGCTACAGCGACTCCAAAGGTCTCTACTCTGCGCGAAAAGCGATCATGCAGCACTATCAGGCGCAGGGTATGCGCGATGTGACTGTAGAAGATATCTACATTGGTAACGGTGTTTCCGAGCTGATTGTCCAGGCGATGCAGGCCCTGCTGAACAGCGGAGACGAAATGCTGGTTCCCGCTCCGGACTACCCGCTCTGGACTGCGGCCGTGTCCCTCTCCAGCGGTAAAGCGGTGCACTACCTGTGTGACGAATCGGCTGACTGGTTCCCGGACCTGGATGATATTCGCGCCAAAATTACGCCGCGCACCCGCGGGATCGTCATCATCAACCCGAACAACCCCACCGGCGCCGTCTATTCCAAAGAGCTGCTGCTGGAGATCGTCGAGCTGGCCCGCCAGCATAATCTGATCATCTTCGCGGATGAGATCTACGACAAAATTCTGTATGACGCCGCGCAGCACCACTCTATTGCCGCGCTGGCGCCGGATCTGTTGACCGTCACCTTTAACGGCCTGTCAAAGACCTATCGTGTTGCGGGCTTCCGCCAGGGCTGGATGGTGCTGAACGGGCCGAAGAAACACGCCAGAGGCTATATCGAAGGCCTTGAGATGCTGGCCTCCATGCGTCTGTGCGCCAACGTTCCGGCCCAGCATGCGATCCAGACCGCACTGGGTGGCTATCAGAGCATCAGCGAATTTATCGTGCCAGGCGGGCGACTGTATGAGCAGCGGCAGCGCGCGTGGGAGCTGATCAACGATATTCCGGGCGTCTCCTGCGTGAAGCCAAACGGCGCCCTCTATATGTTCCCGAAAATCGACATCAAACGCTTCAACATCTTTGACGATCAGAAGATGGTGCTCGACTTCCTGCTGCAGGAAAAAGTGTTGCTGGTACAGGGAACGGCATTTAACTGGCCGTGGCCGGACCATGTTCGCATCGTAACGCTGCCGCGTGAAGATGAGCTGGAGATGGCCATCAGCCGGTTCGGACGCTTCCTCTCCGGATACCATCAGTAAACGATAATCGGGCTGCCACAGGCAGCCCGATTTGCATCTCACCGCCCCTCCCCTCACAATGAAACCTGTCGCTGTGCAGATTTAAGGTAACTTATGAGTCAGAGTCATTTCTTCGCCCATCTTTCCCGACTGAAACTGATCAACCGCTGGCCGCTGATGCGCAATGTGCGCACCGAGAACGTTTCCGAACACAGCCTGCAGGTAGCGATGGTCGCCCACGCGCTGGCCGCCATCAAAAACCGTAAGTTCAATGGTCAGCTAAACGCCGAACGTATCGCGCTGCTGGCTATGTACCACGATGCTTCAGAAGTGCTGACGGGCGATCTGCCCACGCCGGTAAAATACTTCAACTCGCAAATCGCCCAGGAGTACAAGGCGATTGAAAAAATCGCCCAGCAGAAGCTGGTCGACATGGTGCCGGACGAGCTTCGCGATATTTTTGCCCCGTTAATAGACGAGCAGAGCTATAGCGAAGAGGAGCACTTCATTGTGAAGCAGGCCGATGCGCTGTGCGCCTACCTGAAGTGTCTGGAAGAGCTCTCTGCCGGCAATCACGAGTTTTTACTGGCGAAAACGCGTCTGGAGAAGACGCTCGAAGCGCGCCGTAGCGAGGAGATGGACTACTTCATGGAGGTGTTTGTCCCGAGCTTCCAGCTCTCGCTGGATGAGATTAGCCAAGATTCGCCGTTGTGAGTTATGCCCGGCGGCGCTTCGCTTGCCGGGCCTACGGTTTCCAGGCAGCAAGCTTAGCGCCGCCGGGCAAAACTGTCAGAACGGGAACAACATCGGGATCATCACTACGCACACCACCATCACCAGGATCGTGAAGGGCACGCCAAGCTTAACGAAATCGCTAAAGCTGTATCTTCCCGGCCCCAGCACCAGGGTGTTAACCGGTGACGACACCGGCGTCATAAATGCTGCGGAAGCGGCCATCGCCACCATCATGGCGAACGGATAAGGTGAAACTCCCATCGATTTCGCCATCGCCAGCGCAATGGGCGCCATCAATACAGCGGTTGCGGTATTGGAGATAAACAGTCCGATCGTGGCGCACATAACAAACAGGCACATCAGCATCATGTATGGGCCATAGCCGCCGCCGAGCTCCATCAGACCTTTCACCACTAAATCGACACCGCCAGTTTTTTGCAGCGCCAGCGCAAAGGGCATCATGCCGACGATCAAAATGATGCTCGGCCAGTGAATCGCTTTGTAAGCGCTTTCAGCGTCAATACAGCGGAATTTCCCCATCAGCAGACAGGCAATGATCGCCGCCACCGGATTGGGGATTTCGTCGGTCAGCATCAGAGCGACCATCAGCACCAGACAAAAAATGGCGTGCGGTGCCTGGCTATGGGCTGGGGATGCATCGCTGACCTCGACAGGCAGGTTGAGCACCACAAAGTCTCGCCCTCTCTGCCCCAGCTGGGTAATCAGCTTCCAGTTACCCACCACCAGGAAGATATCCCCCAGTTGAAGGGGCTCATCCACCACCGAGCCGTTCATCGCCTCGCCGTCGCGCTTTAACCCCACGACGTTCAGACCGTACCGGGTACGAAAGCCGATTTCGCGAATGGTTTTGCCGAGCAGCTCCGACTCAGGGATCAGCGAGACCTCGGCCATCCCCACATCCAGCGCCTGATCGGAGAAGTACTCCCCGCGCAGGACCATCGGCTCCAGCAGCTGTTCGCTGCAAAATTCACGCAGATCGACCTCTGCCGAAGACATATCAATGAGCAACACGTCCCGGGCGCGAAACTCCGATACACCGTTTACGTTGACGATAACCCGACGAAAACGGCGCCAGCGCTCCACGCCGATGACGTTGGCCCCGTAGCGTTCGCGGAGTTTTAAATCATCCAGACGCTGCCCAATCAGCGGTGAACCGGGGCGGATCGCCAGACGGCGGGCCCGCCCGGTGAGGCGATACTCTTTGATCAGATCGCGAAACGTGCGGCGCTTCCAGCCGTCGCGGGTTTTATCCTGCTTTTCGCTTTTCAGGGCAAAGCGGGTCAACAGCATATAGACAATGCCCATCACCAGGACAACCAGCCCCAGCGGCGTCACGCTGAAGAAGCTGAAACCGTCCAGGCCTTCACGCAGCAGTTCACTGTTTACCACCAGGTTTGGCGGGGTCGCCACCAGCGTCATCATGCCGCTGATAAGGCCGGCAAAGCTCAGCGGCATCATCAGGCGCGACGGCGAAATCTGCATGCGCATGGAGACGCTCAACACCACAGGAATGAAAATAGCCACCACACCGGTGGAGCTCATAAAGGCCCCGAGTCCGGCCACGGTGAGCATCAAAAAGACCAGCATTTTGGTCTCGCTGTTGCCCGCCACGCTTACCAGCCAGGTACCCATGCTGGTTGCCACGCCGGTCCGCACCAGGCCGTCGCCGATGATAAACAGGGCGGCAATGAGAATCACGTTGGGATCGCTAAAGCCTGAAAAGGCTTCCGGTAGGGTTAAGGTGCCGCTCAGCACAAAAGCGACGATCACCAGCAGCGCCACAGCATCCATGCGGATTTTGCCGGTTGCAAAAAGAAGAATGGCGATAAGAAGCAGGCTTAACACCCAGATGAGTTCACCGTTCACAACAGATCCTTGTCAGAAAAGAGTGCGTCAGATAGTGCCATAAAAAAGCCCCAGCAATGTGGGGCTAAATCATGTGATTACATTTTCCGGGTGACTGTTACATTCCCGTCGGGCTCGCGGCTGACGGCGAGTGCCTCCAGCGTGGTAAGCACAAAATCCGCCTCATCCAGACGCGGCGAGTTAGCGGGGACATTGACGGCAATGACGTGGCTTCCGGCATTGAGTCCCGCCAGCACGCCGGCTGCGGCATCTTCTACCACCACACACGCTTCAGGCGCCAGCCCCAGCAGCTCCGCGCCCAGTAAAAAGGCATCGGGCTCCGGCTTGCCGCGCTTGACCCGCTCCGCGGTGATAAAGACTTCCGGCAGCGGCAGGCCTGCCGCTTTATGACGCGCATGAGCCACAGGAACCGAACCGGAGGTGACGATAGCCCAGGGGATCGCCGATTCATTCAGATGGGTGAGCAGCGCCTGGGCCCCCGGCAGCGCGGTAATACCGTCGGTATCGGTGGCCTCGACCTGCTCAAGCCAGCTGAACTCCGCCTGAATTTCCGCTTCACTTTTTCCCTGGAGAAAGTGCCGTAAAGAGGTTATGGCCTGTTTGCCATGGATAAAATTCAGTACGTCCTGATGGTCGATGCCATGTCTGTCGGCCCAACGGCACCAGGAGCGTTCTACAACCGGTAGCGAATCGACCAGCGTACCGTCCAGATCAAACAGAAAACCTTCACACTGCACATCTACCTCCGTCAGGCATTAATAATTTGTTGGATCTCGTTACTGCTCAGGTGGTACTGGCGAGGACAAGCGTGCCATACGCTGAGCATGCGCTGATATTTTTCCCACATCGGGGTCTGGGCATTAAAGCCATGCGTACCGGCATCGAAATGGGTATAGCGTCCTTCGACATTGACCATAAAGCGGACATAGCTCAGGTAACGGGATTCAGTGGCCGCATCAAAACCCAGGAAGGTGACACGACGTTCGTCGATGCTCTGGGCATCTTTCAGGTTGGTCCAGGAGACATGCAGGGCGTGATACATCTCCATGATGTCGATGACGATGCGGCAGGTCTCTTCTTTCAGTTCGCCAAAGTCGCGATCCAGCTCGCGCATCTGTAAACCAAAGCCACGTTCGATGATAGTCTGCAAGCGGCGATAGCGCTCTGCGTTGTCGGGATCAAGCATAGTCATCATTTTGTACTGATTGGACAAAATAAGACGTTGAGCGTGGGTCATTTCCATCTTTCGACTCCTGTTGCGCATGGCAGCTTTAAAAAAGACACGGTAACGGTGGGTTACTGTGCCTTCTTTTGGTCATCGTTTCGATGATCAATCACAAGTCATCGAGGAATGTTTTATCAAGTTGCTTGAATGCCCGCTTCAGCGTATCAGCCAGCGCCTGATAATCGGGTTTCCCCTCTACCGGCGCGAGCGCCTGACCAGCATCCTGCAATTTGCCGCGCACCTCATAGAACCAGGACAACACGGATGGCGGCAGCGGTGTGACCGAGCGTTTGCCGAGCCACCACAGCCCCTGCATCGGCAGACTCAGGGCAAACAGCGCGGTAGCAACAGCAGGACCAAGCTGTCCGCCCAGCGCAATCTGCCAGCACAGAGTAAAGACCGCGAGAGGCGGCATCAGGCGAATAGCGTGACGGGTGGCGCGGATCACCCGGTTTTCAATAAAGACGGGCGCCAGGCGCTTTTCCAGTGGCCACGTCTTTGCATAGTGCTGTCCCCGGCGAAACAGGCTAAAAAAGCTCACGGATGGATTCTCGGGTGTCGACATGGCTTACCTCAACTTCACATATAAAATTTAAAAAATTCGTGCAAAACCACAACTGCTCATGACAACGTTCAAAAACTTTTGTCAGCGCTACCCAGTATCGGGTATCCTGTGCCGGCCTGCAAAGGCCTTAGACGAGGAACGTTCACTCGTCAAATTATCGCACATTATGCCATTGCCGGAAAAATGCGCAAAATGGCATAAAATCATATGTATTCTTTTCGTCATGCCAGAATGTCCTTCAGGCATGATGTTAATCATAAATGTCAGCGATATCTTGCGCTACGATCCTTGACTCACTGACGTTTTTTTAGCCACGTATCAATAATAGGTACTTCCATGTCGAGTAAGTTAGTACTGGTTCTGAACTGCGGTAGCTCTTCCCTGAAATTCGCCATCATCGATGCGCTCAACGGTGAAGAGTACCTTTCTGGTTTGGCCGAATGTTTCCATCTCCCTGAAGCACGTCTGAAGTGGAAAATGGACGGCAGCAAACAGGAAGCGGCTTTAGGTGCAGGCGCCGCTCACAGCGAAGCGCTGAACTTTATCGTTAACACTATTCTGGCACAAAAACCGGAACTGTCCGCCCAGCTGACCGCAATTGGTCACCGTATCGTTCATGGTGGCGAGAAGTACACCAAATCTGTGGTCATCGATGACAGCGTTATTCACGGTATTAAAGACTCAGCCTCTTTTGCACCGCTGCATAACCCGGCTCACCTGATCGGTATCGCTGAAGCACTGAAAGCCTTCCCGCAGCTGAAAGACAAGAACGTGGCCGTATTTGATACCGCGTTCCATCAGACCATGCCGGAAGAGTCTTACCTCTATGCCCTGCCGTATAAACTGTACAAAGAGCACGGCGTTCGTCGCTATGGCGCACACGGCACCAGCCACTTCTACGTCACGCAAGAAGCAGCAAAAATGCTGAACAAGCCGGTAGAAGAAGTGAACATCATCACTTGCCACCTGGGCAACGGCGGTTCTGTTTCTGCTATCCGTAACGGCAAATGTGTTGATACCTCCATGGGTCTGACCCCGCTGGAAGGCCTGGTCATGGGCACCCGCTCCGGTGATATCGATCCAGCGATCATCTTCCACCTGCACGATACCCTGGGTATGAGCGTAGAAGATATCAACAAGATGCTGACCAAAGAGTCTGGCCTGCTGGGTCTGACCGAAGTGACCAGCGACTGCCGTTACGTTGAAGACAACTACGCCGAGAAAGAAGACGCGAAACGTGCAATGGATGTTTACTGCCACCGTCTGGCCAAGTACATCGGCTCTTACACTGCGCTGATGGACGGTCGTCTGGATGGCGTGGTCTTCACCGGCGGTATCGGTGAGAACGCGGCAATGGTGCGCGAACTCTCCCTGGGCAAACTGGGCGTGCTGGGCTTTGATGTTGACCATGAACGTAACCTGGCCGCGCGCTTCGGTAAGTCTGGCTTCATCAACAAAGAAGGCACCACGCTCGCAATGGTTATCCCAACCAATGAAGAGCTGGTCATCGCGCAAGACGCGAGCCGTCTGACTGCCTGATTCCCCACCGCCAGCAATGCTGGCGGTGCTGTTTTGAAGCCCGCCCGTTTTCGGCGGTAACGAAAGAGGATAAATCGTGTCCCGTACTATTATGCTGATCCCGACCGGAACCAGCGTAGGCCTGACCAGCGTCAGCCTCGGTGTTATCCGTGCGATGGAACGCAAAGGCGTTCGTCTGAGCGTGTTTAAGCCAATCGCTCAACCACGTGCTGGTGGCGACGCACCAGACCAGACCACCACTATTGTTCGTGCAAACTCTAACCTGCCAGCCGCTGAACCGCTGAAGATGAGCCACGTTGAGTCTCTGCTCTCCAGCAACCAGAAAGATGTGCTGATGGAAGAGATCATCGCTAACTACCACGCTAACGCCCAGGATGCGGAAGTGGTACTGGTAGAAGGCCTGGTTCCGACGCGCAAGCATCAGTTTGCCCAGTCTCTGAACTTTGAAATCGCCAAGACGCTGAACGCGGAAATCGTGTTTGTGATGTCCCAGGGTACCGATACCCCGGAACAGCTGAAAGAGCGTATAGAGCTGACCCGCAGCAGCTTCGGCGGCGCGAAAAACAGCAACATCACCGGCGTGATTGTTAACAAACTGAACGCACCGGTTGATGAGCAAGGCCGTACCCGCCCTGACCTGTCCGAAATTTTCGACGACTCGTCCAAAGCAAAAATCGTGAAAATCGATCCGGCTAAGCTGCAGGAATTCAGCCCGCTTCCAGTGCTGGGCGCGGTGCAGTGGAGCTTCGATCTGATCGCCACTCGTGCTATCGACATGGCGCGTCACCTGAACGCCACTATCGTGAACGAAGGCGATATCAATACCCGTCGCGTGAAGTCCGTGACTTTCTGTGCGCGTAGCATTCCGCACATGCTGGAGCACTTCCGTGCAGGTTCCCTGCTGGTTACCTCCGCTGACCGTCCTGACGTGCTGGTTGCAGCCTGTCTGGCCGCAATGAACGGCGTGGAGATCGGTGCGATCCTGCTGACCGGTGCCTATGAAATGGACCCACGCGTCAGCAAACTGTGCGAACGCGCATTTGCCACCGGCCTGCCGGTCTTCATGGTGAACACCAACACCTGGCAGACCTCCCTGAGCCTGCAGAGCTTTAACCTGGAAGTGCCGGCTGACGACCATCAGCGTATCGAGAAAGTGCAGGAATACGTTGCCGGTTGCATCAATCCTGACTGGATTGAATCTCTGACCGCGACCTCCGAGCGCAGCCGTCGTCTCTCTCCACCAGCCTTCCGTTATCAGCTCACCGAGCTGGCGCGTAAAGCGGGCAAACGCGTTGTTCTGCCTGAAGGCGACGAACCACGTACCGTTAAAGCCGCGGCAATCTGTGCCGAGCGCGGTATCGCCACCTGTGTGCTGCTGGGTAATCCGGATGAGATCACCCGCGTCGCGGCGTCCCAGGGCGTTGAGCTGGGTGCGGGTATCGAAATCGTGGATCCGGAAGTGGTGCGCGAAAGCTATGTTGCCCGTCTGGTTGAGCTGCGTAAGAGCAAGGGTATGACCGAAGCCGTTGCCCGCGAACAGCTGGAAGACAACGTGGTTCTCGGTACCCTGATGCTGGAGCAGGACGAAGTTGATGGCCTGGTTTCCGGGGCTGTTCACACCACCGCGAACACCATTCGTCCGCCGCTGCAGCTGATCAAAACTGCGCCAGGTAGCTCTCTGGTTTCATCCGTGTTCTTCATGCTGCTGCCGGAACAGGTTTACGTTTACGGTGACTGTGCGATCAACCCGGATCCAACCGCTGAACAGCTGGCAGAGATCGCGATTCAGTCCGCTGACTCCGCGATTGCGTTCGGTATCGAGCCGCGCGTTGCGATGCTCTCCTACTCCACCGGTAACTCTGGTGCAGGTAGCGATGTAGAGAAAGTACGTGAAGCCACCCGTCTGGCGCAGGAAAAACGCCCGGATCTGGTTATCGATGGCCCGCTGCAGTATGACGCCGCAGTTATGGCTGACGTTGCCAAATCTAAAGCGCCTAACTCGCCGGTTGCTGGTCGCGCTACCGTGTTCATCTTCCCGGATCTGAACACCGGTAACACCACTTACAAAGCGGTACAGCGTTCTGCCGACCTGATCTCCATCGGGCCGATGCTGCAGGGTATGCGCAAGCCAGTGAACGACCTGTCTCGTGGCGCGCTGGTAGACGATATCGTCTACACCATCGCCCTCACTGCGATCCAGGCTTCACAGCAGTAAGCTGCTGCCAAACGTAAAAAGGCGACCCCAGGGTCGCCTTTTTTATTATCACCGTTACGCTTCTTCTTGCTTAGCCGGTTCGTTGTTGGCATTGCGGCTCATCCACAGCGCCAGCGCTTTTAACGAATCAGGCGTGAAGTCATCGCAACGGGCGGTGATCTCCGTCGGGGTCATCCAGAAGACTTCGCTGACCTCTTCTTCCTGCAGCGCAAACGGGCCGTGGGAGACGCAGCTGAAGAGGCCTCCCCAGACGCGGCAGTGGCTGTCTTCAAAGTAGAACTGACCGTGTTCGGCAAACGGCACACCGGCAATCCCCAGCTCCTCTTCCGCTTCACGGCGGGCGGAGTCAAGTAACAGCTCATCGGCCTGCACCACACCGCCGGCCGTTGCATCGAGCATGCCGGGCATGAAGTCTTTCGTTTCGGTACGGCGCTGCACCAGGATATTGCCCATACCATCATGCACCACGATATAGGTCGCGCGATGGCGAAGGCGCTGCGCGCGCATCTGCTCGCGGCTCGCCTGGGCGATGACTTCATTGTCTTCGCTGACTATATCTACCCACTCAGTACTTGCCAAATGACTCTGCTCCACCATCGGGAAACCTTCTCTTTATAGCGCTCTCACGGCGCGTTTACTGTTGAGGAGTAAGTTACGGATTAATCCTGGACTCTGCAATAACCTGGCTGTCATTCAGCGTCATAACGCACAAATGGCCCTCTTCCAGCATCCCATAGCTGGGTGGAAACCCGCCTTTAGGCAGGCTGACGGAGCCAGGATTGAAATGAATAATGTCGCCCTTCTTCCCAACCACCGGAATATGAGTATGACCATAAACCAGGACATCGCCAGCATTCAGCGCGGGCAGATTATCCGGACCAAACAGATGGCCGTGGGTGATAAAGAGACGGCAGTCCTCCAGCAAGATCTGCTGCCACGGGGCGGTGATGGGAAAGTGCAGTAACATCTGGTCGACTTCGCTGTCACAGTTGCCCCGCACGGCAATAATGCGCGAGGCAAAAGCATTAAGCCGCTCTGCAACCTCAGCGGGGGCATAGCCTTCGGGTAGCGGATTGCGCGGGCCGTGATTCAGCACATCGCCGAGGACCACCAGCCATTGCGCCCCGCTCTGGTTAAACAGCGAAAGCACTTTTTCGGTCGCCGGTAGCGAGCCGTGAATGTCCGATGCAAACATCAGCTTCATCAGTGACTCCTTGTAGTGAAAAGCCGCCCCATCATACCTGAATCAGCAGGCCTTATCAGCCAGCCCGCTTCGCTGAAAGCGCCACATAACGCTGCACCGAGGCGCGCTGCCACTGGAAGCTGGCGTAATCCACCAGCTGTTGTGGTACGTCATCACCATTGAGCACCAGGCGGTTGAGCATCAGCGCCAGATCGCTATCCGCAATGCACCATTCCCCGAATAAATTCTGATTGCCGTGGGCCAGAAGCGAGGTGGCGGTATCAATCAGCTGGCTTGCCGTGCGCTGGGCAGTTTCGCTCAGGGCCGGTTTTTTCACCCCGGCAAATACCACGTCGGTAGAACGTTCTTCACGGATGGGCATCAGATCGCTGCGCAGCCACGCCTGTATCTGACGCGCGCGGGCGCGTTTTTGCAGATCGAGCGGATAGATCCGCTCCCATTCCGGCGGCGCAAAACGCTCTTCCAGATATTCGGTAATCGCGGAGGATTCGCTGAGTTCAAACCCGTCCACTTCAAGGAGCGGCACGCGACGGGTCAGCCCATAGCCCCGCCACTGCGGCTGACGGTTCTCCCCCCGGCTGAGGTCGATGGTTTTCAGGGCAAAGGGCAATCCCTTTTCGGCCAGCGCGACGTACACGCTCATCACATAGGGTGAAAAATAGTCGGCATCTGACCACAGGGTAATCGCAGGTTGGCTCATAACGTCCTCATAAGGCTTCGCGTGATGGGTAGATATCCAAAATATAACCTCCTGCCCCGGCTGTCACTTGATGAAAACTCACGATTTATCATCACCACCTATACTCGATCTATGTAGAAAAAAGCGCTATGACAGGAGTTGCGATGATTGACCTTTACTACGCCCCGACGCCCAACGGGCATAAGATCACTCTTTTTCTGGAAGAGGCCCAGCTGGACTACCGCATCCTGCCGGTCAATATCAGCAAAGGCGAACAGTTCCGCCCCGAGTTTCTCGCCATTTCCCCCAACAATAAAATTCCGGCGATTGTCGATCGCGATCCGGAGGATGGCGGTACCCCGCTGAGCCTGTTTGAGTCTGGCGAAATATTGCTCTATCTGGCAGAGAAAACCGGCAAGCTACTGAGCGGGGAATTACGCGAACGCCACGTCACGCTGCAGTGGCTCTTCTGGCAGGTTGGCGGCCTGGGGCCGATGATTGGTCAGAACTACCACTTTAACCATGCTGCGCCACAGCCTATCGCCTATGCCATCGAACGTTTCCAGGTCGAAACGCAGCGGCTCTATAACGTCCTGAACAAGCGTCTGGAAAAATCGCCGTGGCTGGGAGGCGAACACTACAGCATCGCGGATATCGCCTGCTGGCCGTGGGTCAACACCCATGAAAACCATCGTGTCGACCTGGCATCATGGCCTGCGGTAAACAACTGGTTTGAACGTATCCGCACCCGCCCGGCAACCGAGCGTGCAATGCAAAAAGCGCAGCAGATATAAACGCTTTCCTCATGTATTATGGTGTCGATAATGACACGGAGGAAGCCTGCAATGTCCCAGCAAGACGCAATTATTCGTATTAAAAATTTACGCCTGCGCACCTTTATTGGAATCAAAGAGGAGGAGCGTGCTAATCGCCAGGATATCGTTATTAACGTGACGATCCACTATCCGGCAGACAAAGCCCGCGCCAGTGAAGACATTAATGATGCGCTGAACTATCGCACCATTACCAAAAGCATTATTCATCTGGTGGAGAATAACCGTTTCTCTTTGCTGGAAAAATTAACTCAGGATGTGCTGGATATCGCACGCGAACATCACTGGGTCACCTATGCTGAAGTCGAGATCGATAAACTTCACGCGCTGCGCTACGCCGACTCCGTCTCGATGACGTTAAGCTGGCAACGCTAAGCGCAACCCTGGAGGTGGTATGAAAATCCTGGTAACCGGCGGCACCGGCCTGATTGGCCGGCATTTAATCCCACGTTTGCAGGTATTAGGCCATGAGCTGACTGTGGTCACGCGCAGCCCTGAGAAGGCGCGCCAGCTTCTCGGCTCCGGCATCGATATCTGGAAAGGGCTGACGGAGCACCAGGATCTCAACGGCTTTGATGCCGTCATCAATCTTGCAGGCGAGCCCATCGCCGACAAGCGCTGGACAAAAGAGCATAAACAGCGTCTGTGCAACAGTCGCTGGAACATCACCCAGCGGCTGGTCGATATGGTTAAGGCCAGCGACACGCCGCCCTCGGTCTTTATCTCCGGTTCGGCTTCAGGTTATTACGGCGATTTAGGCGAGGTGGTGGTGACCGAAGAGGAGCCGCCGCACAATGAATTTACCCATAAGCTGTGCGCCCGCTGGGAGCAGATTGCCTGCGGTGCCCAGAGCGAAAAGACCCGCGTATGCCTGTTGCGCACCGGCGTGGTGCTGGCCCCCAAAGGCGGGATTCTCGGAAAAATGCTGCCGGTATTTAAGCTGGGTCTTGGCGGCCCGGTCGGTAACGGGCGTCAGTACCTGGCGTGGATCCATATCGACGATATGGTCAACGGCATTCTCTGGCTGCTGGATAACGATCTGCGCGGCCCGTTCAATATGGTCTCCCCCTACCCGGTGCGTAACGAGCAGTTTGCCCATGCCCTGGGCCATGCGGTGCATCGCCCTGCCGTAGTTCGCGCGCCCGCCACCGCTATCCGGCTGCTGATGGGGGAATCCTCCGTGCTGGTGCTGGGTGGCCAGCGCGCGCTGCCGAAGCGCCTGGAAGCCTCCGGCTTTGCTTTCAGGTGGTATGACTTAGAAGAGGCCCTGGGAGATGTGGTAGGTTAAATTTACCCTGTCAGATGTTAATTTGTTATCTTCGCTCCCTGTTCAAGGCGCTTTGATGGCAACCATTACCACTCCCCGGCTGACGCTCTCCCCTTTTGAGCCCGCCGACTGGCCTTTTTTCCACAGGCTGCGTGAAGCGCCGGAGATCATGCGCTATATGGCCGCGATCGCCCCGGAAAAAGAGATCCGACGCCTGTTTGCCGCCCGTCTTACCGCCCCGCACATCTTTGTGATCCGCGTCCATGATGATGCCACCCCGCTCGGGGATATTGGCCTGCAAATCAGCTCCCACTACCCTGAAGAGGCCGATATAGGTTACACCGTGATTGCCGCCGCCCAGGGCCAGGGAATAGCCAGCGAGGCGCTGCGTGCCGTGTGTGAATATGCGTTTATCCGGGTGGGCGTAAAAGCGATTAACGCATATGTGCTGGCGGACAACGGCGGATCGGTGCGGGTGTTAGAGAAAGCGGGTTTCATGCGCACCCAGGTACTTGAGCAGGCATATGAGATTAACGGCGTGCGGTATGACGACTGGGTGTACCGACTGGAGGTAAGTGCGGCCTGAATGCCGGGCGGCACTGCGTTTGCCCGGCCTACGGTTTTGTAGGCCCGGTAAGCGTAGCGCCACCGGGCAACAAACTACTTCAACGATCCCTTAAGGAACTGCTGCAGACGCGGGCTCTTCGGGTTGGCCAGCACCTCATCCGGATGCCCCTGCTCTTCGATTACGCCCTGATGGAGGAAAATCACGTGGTTGGAGACGTTACGGGCAAAGCCCATCTCGTGAGTTACCACCACCATGGTTTTCCCCTCTTCAGCAAGCTGCTGCATGATGCGCAGCACTTCCCCCACCAGCTCGGGATCGAGCGCGGAGGTAGGTTCGTCAAAGAGCAACACTTCCGGCTCCATCGCCAGCGCACGGGCGATAGAGACACGCTGCTGCTGACCGCCGGAGAGATGCACCGGGTATTTCATCTGCTGGCGTTCGTCGATACCCACTTTCGCCAGGTATTTCTCCGCCCGGGTACGGGCTTCCTGCTTGCTTAAGCCCAGCACCTGCACCGGCGCTTCCATGACGTTCTCCAGCACCGTCATGTGACTCCAAAGGTTAAAGTGCTGGAACACCATCGTCAGACGAGTACGCAGCAGACGAAGCTGGTGTTTATCCGCCACCTTCAGCTGACCGTCTTTGTCCTGCACCAGATTGATGTTCTCACCGCTGACCACAATCGAGCCGGCACTCGGCTTTTCAAGAAAGTTAATGCAGCGCAGGAAGGTACTTTTACCCGACCCTGAGGAGCCGATAATACTGATCACATCGCCCGCATTAGCCTGCAGCGACACCCCTTTCAGCACTTCATGTTCGCCGTAGCGTTTGTGCAAATCGATAACGTTTAATTTGTTCTCAGCCATCTTCATTCTCAGTGCGTCGAAGGTTTGACATGCTGCAACCAGCGTTTTTCCGCTTTGCGGAACAGGCTAATCAGGACATAAGAGATGATTAAATAGAGCACTGCCGCGATCCCGAAGGCGGTAAAGGGCTGATAGGTCGCCGAGTTAATATCACGGGCAATCTTCAGCAGGTCCGGCACGGTAGCGGTAAAGGCCAGCGCGGTGGAGTGCAGCATTAAAATCACTTCGTTGCTGTAGGCAGGCAGCGCAATACGCAGCGCCGACGGCAGAATAATGCAGCGATAGAGCTTCACCGAAGAGAAGCCATACGCCCGCGCCGCCTCAATTTCACCGTGCGGCACGGAGCGGATCGCGCCGGCAAAGATCTCGGTGGTGTAGGCGCAGGTGTTGAGCGTTAACGCCAGCACGGTACAGTTCAGCCCGCTACGGAAGAACGCGTTCAGCATCTCGGTGCCTTTGACGATTTCCAGCGTGTACATCCCGGAGTAGAAGACCAGCAGCTGCACATAGAGCGGCGTACCGCGGAACACGTAGGTAAACAGCCAGATGGGGAAGCGAATATATTTGTTGCTGGAGACGCGGCCAATGGCGAGGAAAATCGCCAGGATCCCGCCCATTACCACAGAAGAAATCAGCAGCCAGAGGGTGATCGCCACACCGGTAAAACGGTATCCGTCGGTCCACAGCAGGGATTTCCAGTATTCCTGAATAATTTCGATCACAGGTCAGCCCTCTTCACACCCACGGAATAGCGCCGTTCGAGCAGGAGCAGCACGCCATTGGAGACGGTGGTAAACACCAGATAAATCACCCCGCAGACAATCGCGAAGTAGAACGGCTCCCAGGTGCTTTTGCCTGCCAGCTGCGTGGCTTTTACCACATCTTCCAGCCCCAGTAAGGAGACCAGCGCCGTTGCTTTGAGGATAACCTGCCAGTTGTTACCAATTCCCGGCAGCGCAAAGCGCATCATGGCCGGAAACATAATGCGGCGAAACGTCTGTGAGGAGGTAAACCCGAAGGCCGTAGCCGCTTCGATATGCCCTTTCGGCACCGCGAGATAGGCCCCGCGGAAGGTTTCGGTAAAATAGGCGCCATAGATAAAGCCCAGGGTGATGATACCGGCCACCATCGGATCGATATCAATCTGCGCCATACCGATGGCATCCGTAATGCCGTTAAGGGCGATTTGCAGACCGTAGAAGATCAGCAGCATCAGCACCAGGTCAGGCACCCCGCGGATCAGGGTGGTATAGCCCTCAAACAGCAGCGCCATCGCCCGATTCGCAGAGAGCTTCGCGCCCGCGCCTGCAAGGCCTATCAACACGGCCAGCACCACTGAACTGAGAGCCAGTTCAAGGGTGACCAATGCGCCTTGTAAAATTACGCCAGAAAATCCGTACAGCATACCGCCTGCCCTGTCGTGAGTGGTGTAGCCGTGTCTTTTCCCCTCCCTGGACGGAAGGGGCCGCACGTTATTAAGTGGAGGGATTAACCACCGTAGACATCAAAGTCGAAGTATTTCTTCGCCAGTTTTTCGTAAGTGCCGTCGGCGCGCATTTCAGCAAAGGCTTTGTTCAGCGCTTCACGCAGTTCGTTATCCTCTTTACGCAGACCCATACCGGTGCCCACGCCGAAGAGTTTCTCATCCTTGATGGACGGACCGCCAAACTTGTAATCTTTACCAACCGGCTGTTTCAGGAAGCCTTCGCTGGCTGCCACTTCATCCTGGAAGGCGGCGTCAATACGGCCCGCAGTCAGGTCAGCGTAGATATTCTCCTGGCCCTGGTAAGAGACGATTTCAATTCCTTTCGGTGCCCAGTGCTCGTTGCCGAAGGTCTCCTGAGTGGTGCCCTGCAGCACGCCCACACGTTTACCTTTCAGGGATTCAAGGGTTGGCTGAATATCGGAAGATTTCGCTACCACCAGACGCGAGTCCGCTGCATAAAGCTTGTCGGTAAAGGCAATCTCCTGCTGGCGTTTTTCGGTGATAGAGAGGGAAGACATAATGGCATCAATTTTTTTCGCTTTCAGCGAAGGGATCAGCGCATCCAGTGGGTTTTCAACGAAGGTACACTCTGTTTTGATACGTTTGCACAGCTCTTTAGCCAAATCGATATCAAAACCTACCAGTTCACCCTGCGCATTCTTCGATTCGAAGGGGGCATAAGTCGGGTCAGTACCAATACGAACTTTTTGCGGAATTGCTGCAAATGCCGCGGTAGCGCTGGAAAAGGCCAGAGCCAGAGAAAGTGACAAAACCAGTTTTTTCATATCTATCCTCAACAGACTGTCTTCTTACGGGATTTTAACGCCGACGGGGCGCCTTTAATGTGCCACTAATCGACGCGGCAAGGCAAAAGATTATGCCCGGCAAGCGCGAAAAAGTGCATTGCGAGTGCTTAACTATTCACTTTATAACCAACACAGCGCACGATTTGCACCATCCTGGTTCGCAAAGGCCATTGTCGCACCATAACGGGGAGCATTATGGTGCGCACCCGTCAGTTCCGGTTAGTCGCCGTAAACATTGAAGTCGAAGTATTTCTTCGCCAGTTTGTCGTAGGTACCGTCTTTACGCAGTTCAGTGAAAGCTTTGTCAAAGGCCGCCTTCAGCTCGGCATCGTCTTTACGCAGGCCGATCCCGGTGCCGTCGCCGAAATATTTTTTGTCTTTGACTGACGGGCCAGCAAAGGCAAACTCTTTGCCCGCCGGTTGTTTCAGGAAGCCTTCGCTCGCGGCGACTTCATCCTGGAAAGCCGCATCCAGACGCCCTGCCGCCAGATCGGAATAGATCAGATCCTGGTTCTGGTACGCCACTACATCCACGCCCTTCTCACGCCAGTTGGCGTTCGCATAGCCTTCCTGCGTTGAGCCCTGCAGAACGCCTACATGCTTGCCTTTCAGCGAGTCAATGGTTGGCTGGATTGGGGAGCCTTTCGCCGCAATCAGACGTGAATCCGCCGCGTAAAGTTTCTCAGAGAAGGCGATCTCCTGCTGACGCTTTTCGGTAATCGAGAGCGAGGAGATGATCGCGTCAATCTTCTTGGCTTTCAGAGACGGGATCAGCGCGTCGAAGTCGCTGCCCACCCAGGTACATTTCACGGACATGCGTTTGCACATCTCATTTCCCAGGTCGATATCAAACCCAACGAAATCCCCCTTCGCATCTTTCGATGAGAACGGGGCATAGGTTGCGTCTGTACCGATACGTACGTTCTGTGGGAGCGCCGCAAAGCTGCTTGCCGCAGCGCTTAATCCCACCAGCAAAGACAGAGCCAGAACCGTCTTCTTCATACATTACCCTCAAGTGTCGTGATTTTCTTATGTAATAGATTGTGTTGTGTGTTGTTGCAGGCAATCTCTTGCAGGTCTTATGCCATATTGCAGATAACGCAAAATTACGGCGTTAAATATGTTAATGAAAGGTTGCAGGATTACCTTAATGGTGAAAGATAGCAGGTCTGCCAAACGAACCGCAGTGCCTGGAAAGGAAAAAAGGAATTAAATGTTGAGGATATGATCGCTGTTGCAGAATTGCCCTGAAACAGGGCACGTTGCGGTGAAATGCACTCTGGCAGAACAGCCTTACCGTCAGGCGCCCTGCCAGCGGGTAAAGAGATCGTCCGGCAGGTCAATGTCGAACTGATCGAGCACCCGGTTTACGGTCTGATTAATCACATCATCCAGGCTTAGCGGACGGTGATAAAACGCCGGCACCGGCGGCATGATCACCGCCCCCAGTTCAGCGGCCTGGGTCATCAGGCGTAGATGGCCCAGATGCAGCGGGGTTTCGCGCACGCACAATACCAGCGGGCGACGCTCTTTTAATATCACATCGGCCGCACGGGTCACCAGCGTATCGGTATAACTGTTGACGATGCCAGAGAGAGTTTTGATGGAACAGGGCAGGATCACCATGCCCGCCGTTTTAAACGACCCGGAGGAGATGCTGGCGGCGATATCGCGCGCGTCATGCACCACATCGGCCAGCGCCTGAACGTCACGCAGGGAGTAATCGGTTTCGAGAGAGAGGGTCTGACGCGCAGCCTGGCTCATCACCAGATGCGTTTCAACCTCGGCGACGTCGCGCAATACCTGCAACAAACGGACACCGTAAATCGCGCCGCTGGCCCCTGAGATCCCTACAATTAATCGTTTCATGATGTTCGCCCTTTCTGTTACAGGGCTGACTGTGCAGGATTTTGGCGGGAGTTGCAAGCGAGGGCAGATGTCCTCGCCTGCGATAGTGCTTAACCTTCGTTATGCATCTCTAAACTTTCGAGATCGTTCGCCAGCTGGACGGCTTTCGCGTCGTCGTTGCGCAGTGAATCGAGGTAGTCCAGGTAGCCCTGATCCACATCTTTGGTGACGTAGATACCGTTAAACACCGAGCACTCGAACTGCTGAATATCCGGGTTCTCGGCGCGCACCGCGTCGATCAGATCGTTCAG
This sequence comes from Leclercia sp. LSNIH1, assembly GCF_002902985.1. Taxonomy (NCBI): domain Bacteria; kingdom Pseudomonadati; phylum Pseudomonadota; class Gammaproteobacteria; order Enterobacterales; family Enterobacteriaceae; genus Leclercia; species Leclercia sp. LSNIH1. Next base: position 4,241,725 of record NZ_CP026167.1, read on the forward strand.
ATCCTGGAAAATCAGGCCGTCGGCACCGATGATCTGGCGGATCTCATCCACTTCACGACCGTGGGCAATCAGCTCGTTGGCGGTAGGCATATCGATGCCATACACGTTCGGGAAGCGAATTTCCGGTGCCGCAGAGGCCAGATAGACCTTCTTCGCACCCGCTTCACGGGCCATCTCGATAATCTGCTCAGAGGTGGTGCCGCGCACGATGGAGTCATCCACCAGCAGCACGTTCTTATCGCGGAACTCGGCGCGGTTGGCATTCAGCTTGCGGCGCACCGATTTACGGCGCAGCTGCTGGCCCGGCATGATAAAGGTGCGGCCAACGTAGCGGTTCTTCACGAATCCCTGGCGGTAAGGTTTACCCAGAATACGCGCCATCTCCAGGGCGATATCGCAGGAGGTTTCCGGGATAGGGATCACCACGTCGATATCCAGGTCTTCCCACTCGCGGGCAATCTTCTCGCCGAGCTTGGTTCCCATATTGACGCGGGCGCTGTAGACGGAGATTTTGTCGATGAAAGAGTCCGGGCGAGCGAAGTAGACGTACTCGAACAGGCACGGATTGCTGACCGGATTCTCTGCGCACTGACGGGTAAACAGCTGGCCTTTCTCGGTGATGTAGACCGCTTCGCCAGGTGCGACGTCACGCAGGAACTCAAAGCCCAGGGTATCCAGCGCCACGCTTTCGGAGGCGACCATATACTCGGTGCGGCCATCGCCAATATCGCGCTTGCCCAGCACCAGCGGGCGGATGCCGTTAGGATCGCGGAAGGCGACCATACCGTGGCCGATAATCATCGCGACGCAGGCATAAGCGCCACGGATCAGGCGGTTAGTGGCGGCTACCGCGGCAAAAATGTTGTCAGCTTCCAGCGGATAGTGGCGGAAGTTATCCAGCTCGCTGGCAAAGACGTTGAGCAGGATTTCAGAGTCAGAAGTGGTGTTAATGTGACGACGCTTCTCTTCAAACAGCTTCTTACGCAGCTCGTGAGCATTGGTCAGGTTGCCGTTGTGGGCAAGCGTGATGCCATACGGCGAGTTAACGTAGAACGGCTGAGCTTCAGAGGCGCTGGAACTGCCAGCAGTCGGGTAACGAACGTGACCAATACCCATGTTGCCTTGAAGACGCTGCATATGGCGGGCTTCGAACACATCGTTTACCAGGCCGTTGGCCTTACGTAAACGGAAGCAGTTGTGTGCATCAATGGTGATGATACCCGCAGCATCCTGCCCACGGTGCTGAAGCACCGATAATGCGTCATAAATAGACTGGTTTACCGGCATGAAACCGGCGATACCGACAATACCGCACATTCGTCATTTCCTCGTTAAGCCACATCTCAGGGTTTATGCCCTGGGCAAAAAACTCGACGAGCTTTGCAGATAGTCAAAGAACCATCTGATGATGAAGCTGAACTGCGGGATAAGCTGCGATTTCTGCCAGTCTTCACTTTTTGAGAACCCGGTAAAGGTATCAAGGAAGAATAGTATCGCGGCAACAATCAGCGCGCCTCGCAACGCCCCGAAACAGATCCCCAGCACCCTGTCCGTTCCTGACAACCCGGTTTTCTCGACCAGCTGGCCAATCACGTAGTTAACAATGGCGCCGACAATCAGCGTCGCGATAAACAGCACCGCGATGGCAATCCCATTTCGAACCCGTTCATCTTCAAAGCCCGTGAACCAGACAGACAGGTAAGTGTAGTAATGACTGGCAACAAAGAAGGCACAGCCCCAGGTTACCAGCGATAACGCTTCACGAACAAAGCCACGGATCAGGCTAACCAGACAGGAAAAACCTATCACCGCAATGATGGCGTAATCAATCCAGACCATATGTGTCCCACGATCAAACGCCCTGTCATCCAGTTCGGGGCGAATTCTAACAGAAAAAGAAAACGTTTGCGTAGGGATTTCCTTCCCGCGCGTAAATAAAAAAAGCGCTGAAAAAATACTCAGCGCCCCAGGCGGGTTACCTTCTCAGGCAATCTGCTGCGCCTGTTTTTGCCTTATCCCGTAAACGAGAGAAACCCTCAGTTCACGCTGTAATTCATCACCACGCCGCTCAAACCAGAGAGTTTATTCAGCTCTCCAAGCGATCCCTTCAGCTTGTCTCTCGACGCATCCGGCCCTACGAGAATACGGGTGATTTTACCCTGTACCGGTGTGGTAGGTGAAGTGTAAACGCGATACCCCGCACCACGGAGTTTGGCCACCACCTCGTTGACCTTATCGGCGTTTTTCAGGGCACCGAGCTGCACAACGTAGGCTTTACCGGTCGGGGCCGGTTTCTCTTCTGCCGCCGGTTTGGCCGGTGGGGTTTCTGTCGCCGCCGCCAGCTGCTGGCTGGTGTTATCGCGCTGCGGTTTCGGCTGCGGCTTCTCAACCGGTTTCGGTTTTTGCACCGGTTTTGGCGCATACTGCTCAACCGGCGCCGGAACGGGATCCAGCTCGTTGTTGTTTCCAGCTGCCAGACGCGCCGGATCTAACGATGGCGCCGCGGCATCGCCCGCGCGCACCTCTTCAGCCGCCCCTTCTGGTGGCTGTGCAGGCAGAGCCTGTGTTGCCGGGAGCATGTCCGGCTCATCCCGATCGCCCGGTTTCGGCACCAGCGGGATCGCCGCAAACTCATCCTGATAATGTTTTTTCTGTCCATCAAGCAGCCCGGGGAGAATAATCACCCCCAGCGCCACCAGCACAATGGTGCCTGCTAAACGGTTCTGAAACTTACTTGCCACCGGTTCTCCCCGCATCCATTACGTCCATGACATGTGCCACCGTGTGGAACGAACCACACACCAGCACGGTATCTTCTGGTCTGGCATCGGCCATCGCCGCCCGCCAGGCCTGCGCCACGCTATCAAAGCGCTGCCCTGCGCCGAGATGCGCCATTAACTGTTCGGCAGTCGCCCCGCGTGGGCCTTCCAGAGGGGCACAATACCAGCTATCGACCACACTCTCCATGCAGGCCAGCGTGCCGCCAATATCTTTATCATGAAGCATACCGATAACCGCCAGCACGCGCCCGGTTTTTGGCAATAATTTGAGACGTCCTGCGAGATACGCCGCGGCATGGGGGTTATGCGCCACATCCAGAATCAGACGCGGTGATTCGCTGACTATCTGGAAACGCCCCGGCAGAATCGCATGCTGAATGCCGTCGCGCATCGCCTGCTCCTCTACCGCCAGACCACTGGCGCGCAGTGCGGCCAGCGCCGTCGCAGCATTCGGCTGCGGTACCTGGGGCAGCGGCAGGTTATCCAGCGCGCCCGCCGCGTCTTCAAAGCGCCAGCCGCTTTCCGTCACGCTGTAGCGCCAGTCGACGTCACGGCGCTGCAACAGCGCCCCTTTCTCCTGCGCCACGTCAGCAATAGTGTGCGGCATATCGGGTTCGCCGACGATAGCCGGTTTGCCCGGGCGGAAAATACCGGCTTTTTCACGGCCAATGCTCTCGCGATCGGGCCCCAGCCAGTCGGTATGATCCAGCGCGATGCTGGTGATTACCGCCACATCCGGGTCGACAATATTAGTGGCATCCAGACGTCCGCCTAACCCGACCTCGAGGATCACCACGTCCAGCTGCGCCTGCTTAAAGAGCCACAGCGCCGACAGGGTGCCATATTCAAAATAGGTCAGCGAAATATCGCCGCGCGCGGCTTCGATCTCCGCAAACGAGGCGGTGTGCGCGGATTCAGCCAGCTCCGCATTCTGTACCCGCACGCGCTCGGTATAGCGCACCAGATGAGGTGAGCTGTAGACCCCTACTTTGTAGCCTGCCGCCATCAGCATCGCTTCCAGGGTGCGGCAGGTGGTGCCTTTGCCGTTGGTACCCGCCACGGTGAAGACAAAGGGAGCCGGTTTCAGAACATCAAGGCGCGCCGCGACCTGGCTGACGCGCTCAAGTCCCATGTCGATGGCTTTACTGTGCAGGTTTTCCAGATAAGAAAGCCACGCGGCCAGAGGCGACGTGGCTTGGGGAAGAGTAGTATTTTCCATGTTGCGCGCTTTTCAGTTACGGTTAGAAAGCAAAAGGGCAGCGCCACTGGCCCTGCCCTTTTCAGTTATCAGGCCTCGGGTTCCTGATCCGGTACCACCGCGCCTTCGCGCGGCTCATCCGGGCTCGGCGACGGCAGATTCATCAGCTTCGCCAGAATGCTGGCCAGTTTCAGGCGCATTTCCGGACGGCGAACGATCATGTCGATAGCGCCTTTCTCGATAAGGAACTCACTGCGCTGGAAGCCCGGCGGCAGCTTTTCACGTACCGTTTGTTCAATAACGCGCGGGCCGGCAAAGCCGATCAGCGCTTTCGGTTCAGCGATGTTCAGATCGCCCAGCATCGCAAAACTTGCCGATACGCCGCCCATGGTTGGGTCGGTCAGCACGGAGATGTACGGCAGACCGCGCTCCTGCATTTTCGCCAGCGCTGCGGAGGTTTTTGCCATCTGCATCAGCGACATCAGCGCTTCCTGCATACGGGCACCACCGGAGGCGGAGAAGCAGATCAGCGGACAGTTGTCTTCCAGCGCCTGCTCAACGGCACGCACGAAGCGCGCGCCCACTACGGAGCCCATTGAGCCGCCCATAAAGGAGAACTCAAACGCCGCCGCGACAACCGGCATCTCGTGCAGGGTGCCTTTCATCACCACCAGGGCATCTTTCTCGCCGGTCTCTTTTTGCGCAGAGGCCAGACGGTCTTTGTATTTCTTGGAGTCACGGAACTTCAGCACATCTTTCGGCTCAAGCTCGCTACCCAGTTCAACCAGAGAACCTTCATCCAGCAGGCTATGCAGGCGGTTACGCGCCGACATACGCATGTGGTGATCGCACTTCGGACAAACTTCGAGATTACGCTCCAGTTCGGCGCGGTACAGGACCTGGCCACAGCTGTCACATTTAGTCCACACCCCTTCAGGAATACTCGCTTTGCGGGTTGGGGTGATATTGCTTTTAATTCGTTCAATCCAGCTCATTGATAACCTTTCTGCCTGAACCAGGTTTGCTGCAAGGGGCGCATAATGCCATTTTTGCCCCCGGCAGACCATGAATGTTGCACATTAAAACATAACAGCCCGAAACTTTGGATAAAAAAGTGGTCGAACCGCAGTCGTGCCTTTATTTTACTTGTTTTGCCGCCGCGCGACGGTGACGAATCACTTCGATAACGCCCGGCAGAATGGAAACCACAATAATCCCTACGATCAGCAACTTAAGGTTTTCCTGGATCATAGGAATGGTCCCGAAGAAATAGCCCGCGTAGGTAAAGCTCAGCACCCACAGCAGCGCACCGGTGACGTTATAGAGCGCGAACTGACGGTACGACATATGACCCATACCCGCAACAAACGGGGCAAAGGTTCTGACGATGGGCACAAAGCGCGCGAGAATGATGGTCTTACCGCCGTGTTTCTCATAAAACGCATGGGTTTTATCGAGATAGCTGCGACGGAAAATCTTCGAGTCCGGGTTACTAAATAACCGCTCGCCGAACAGCCGCCCTATAGTGTAGTTCACCGCATCGCCAAGGATGGCGGCAATCAGCATTAACACCACCATCAGGTGAACGTTAAGGTCGTTGGTCTCCAGCGACGCCAGCGCACCCGCCACGAACAGCAGCGAATCGCCCGGCAAGAAGGGCGTCACCACCAGCCCGGTTTCGCAAAACAGGATCAGGAACAGAATGGCATACACCCAGACGCCATAATCAGCGACCAGCTCTGCCAGGTGCACATCGATATGCAGAATGAAATCGATCAGAAAGCGAATTAAATCCATATTGTCTAAACCTTTATTGCCACGGCTATCAGTCCGCTAAGAACAGCGGGCCCATTGGCGGTTTTGGAAGGTCAAACCGATCCGGGTAATCGACCGAGACCAGATAGAGCCCTTCCGCTTTCGCCGTTGCTGCCGCCAGCGTTCTGTCCTTCGCCGCCAGCAACTCTGCAATCCAGCTCTCCGGCTGGTGTCCGGCGCCTACTTCCATCAGGCTGCCTGTAATATTCCTGACCATATGATGAACAAAGGCATTCGCTTTGATATCCACCACCACATACGCGCCATGCCGACTGACGTTAATGTGCATCACGTTGCGCCACGGCGTGCGAGACTGGCACTGCACGGCACGGAACGAGGTGAAGTCGTTTTCGCCAATCAATGCCTGCGCCGCGCGGTGCATGCGATCGGCATCCAGCGGCTCGTAAAAATGGGTGACGCCCTGGCCTAACACCGCCGGACGAAGACGCTGGTTATAGATGATATAGCGGTAGCGGCGCGCGGTGGCGCTGAACCGCGCATGAAAATCATCCGGCACATTTTTGACCCAACGTACCGCGATGTCACCAGGCAAATTCGCATTTACCCCCAGCGTCCAGGCCGCGTCTTTACGCACTGCGGTGGTTTCAAAATGCACCACCTGCCCCGTACCATGGACACCGGCGTCGGTACGCCCCGCGCACAGGACATTGATGGGCTCATTCGCCACCTGAGAGAGCGCTTTTTCCAGCTTTTCCTGGACGCTGCGCACCTCATTCTGACGCTGCCAGCCATAATATTTACTGCCATCGTACTCAATGCCGAGGGCAATCTTATGAACGGGCTTTTGCTCCACTTCAGACATCAGTAGAGATACTCCTGCACCAGTTTTTCAGCGATTTTCACCGCCATCAGCGCGCCGCCGAAACGCACGTTATCGGCGACCGACCAGAACTGGATCTGCTCCGGCATACCGTAATCGTTACGTACACAGCCAATGGAGAGACGCGCGTTGCCCGTTGCGTCGCCCACCTGGGTCGGGAACTCGCGCTCTTCAGACAGCTCAATATCTTCGCCGCGGCCAAAGGCATCGCGCGCCTCTTCCGCAGCCAGCGGACGCATGGCTTCAAAGCTCACCATCTGGGCATGGCCGTAGAACACCGGCGACTGCACACAGTTGGCGGAGATCATCAGTCCGTCGTCCTGCAGGATCTTACGCACTTCATCGATGATACGGCGCTCTTCGCGCACGCTGCCTTCACGATCCGGCAGCAGCGGCAGCATGTTGAACGCCAGCTGACGGCCAAAGAAATCCTCTTCGTCCACCGGAATACCATTCAGCAGCTTCGCGCTCTGCCCTGCCAGGGCATCCACCGCTTTTTTACCGCGGGCAGAGACTGACATCAGGCTGGTTACGGCGATACGGGACAAGCCACCTTCGTCGATGAGCGGTTTCAGGGCGCTAAGCAGCTGGCTGGTCAGGCTGTCCGGGACGGCGATGATGTTACGGTTGCGGTAGTCGGCCAGCACGAAGGGGTTCACCTCCGGCACCACCAGCGGCACGTCCGGTTCAAGGGCAAACAGGCCGCTTAAATCAATGACCAGACAGCCTGCGTTGGTGGCCTCTTCAATATACGCGGCGGAAGCCTCGACCCCGGCCGCGAAAAAGGCCAGCTGCGCCTGGGTCCAGTCGAACTCAGCCGCATCCTGAACCATGACAGATTTACCCGCAAAGCGCAGGTGCTCGCCCGCGCTCTCATTACGCGCCAGGGCATAGATGTCGCCCACCGGGAACTGACGCTCAGCAAGGGTTTCGAACAGGGCTTCGCCCACGGCGCCCGTTGCGCCCAGTATGGCAATGTTCCAGCCTTCAGACATGGTGGTTTACTCCAGAAATAAAAAAGCGTCCCTGGCGGGGTATCCGCCAGGGAGCATTAAGAAGACATTAACGAACCGGGTGATGAACGGCGTTGAAACCCAGCTTATGCAGCAGCGACGCCGCAGCAGGATCATCACACATCACATACAGAGAGGACCATTCGCGGCGCTCAACGTAATGCTTACGCAGCTTGTCAAACTCACCCGGTATACCCGCTACTTTTCGCAGCAGCGCGTCATCGCGGCGCACATCATACACTAAATGCACCAGCCTTTTCAGCGTTCCCTGATCCAGCGGGCCGTGCAGGGTGATGCGGCCAAAATCCGGGGTTGGCAGCAGGGTATCCAGCGCCACCTGCTGGGATTTGCCGATAAACGCGCTATACGCCTCAAACACCTGGGTGGTGCCGCGGGCTTTACCTTCGAGGGTGTAACCCGCGATATGCGCGGTACCGATATCCACTTTGTCCAGCAGGGCCACGTTGAGATCCGGCTCCGGCTCCCACACGTCCAGCACCACGCTCAGATCCTGACCAGTTTCCAGGCGCTGCAGCAGGGCCGCGTTGTCCACCACCGGGCCACGGCAGGCATTAATCAGGATGGTGCCCGGCTTCAGGCGGCTAATCAGAGCGTCGTCTGCCAGATGGCGCGTTTTATACGGCCCGTCTTTAAATAGCGGCGTATGGAAGGTGAGCACGTCACACTCGGCCACCAGCTCATCCAGGCTGCGGAAATCCCCTTCATCGCCACGGTCAGCGCGGGGCGGATCGCACAGCAGCGTGCGGATACCTAACGCCTCAAGGCGCTTTTGCAGGCGGCTGCCGACGTTACCGACACCGACAATGCCTACGGTCCGGCTGGTGAGCGTAAACCCGTCACGCTCGGCCAGCATCAGCAGAGAGGAGAAAACATACTCCACGACGGCAATAGCGTTACAGCCCGGTGCGGCGGAAAAGCCAATCCCGGCCTGCTTCAGCCACGCGTCATCCACATGATCGGTTCCTGCGGTTGCCGTGCCGACAAATTTGATCCCTTTGCCAGACAGCAGCGCCTCATTCACTTTGGTTACCGAGCGCACCATCAGGGCATCGGCATCAGTCAGCTCGGCGAGCGGAATGGGACGTCCAGGAACGGCCTTAACCTCACCCAGGCGGCTGAACAGCTCGCGGGCGTAAGGCATATTTTCATCAACGAGGATTTTCACGTCTGAGTACCTGTTTGAGAGGAAGAAAACCTGTCAAGTGTGCCATAATCTGGCCGCCAGGCATATACGTAAACCTGGTTAACGATGAGTAACGACTTTAAGGATTTTTTGCCGATGCAGCCCATTTCAGGTACGCCGCCACAACCTCCGGGTGATGGCCCGCGTCCATCCCACGTCGCGGGCGAACAGCCCCTCTCCACACAGCAACGCACTGTACTGGAACGTCTGATCACCCGGTTAATCGCTCTGACGTCGCAGCAGAATGCGGAGGTGTGGGCCGGAGTGAAACACGATCTGGGATTAAAGAGTGATGCGCCCATGCTGTCGCGCCACTTCCCTGCTGCGGAGCAAAACCTCAACCAGCGCCTGAACACCGCCCAGCAAAACCACACCACCCGGCAGATGGTCTCCCAGTTGACGGAGCTGCTGACTCAGGGCAATAACCGCCAGGCGGCCAGCGATTTTATTCGCCAGCAGTATGGCCAGACCGCCCTGAACCAGCTGACGCCCGATCAGCTCAAAACGGTGCTGACGCTGCTGCAAAATAATCAGCTCAATATTCCGCAGCCACAGCAGCGCCCGGCCACGGAGCGCCCGCTGCTGCCAGCCGAACACAATACGCTGAAGCAGATGGTGACCAAACTTGCCGCCGCCACGGGCGAGCCGACCAAGCTCATCTGGCAGTCGATGCTGGAACTGTCGGGGGTGAAAGCGGGAGAGTTAATCCCGGCCAGGCAGTTTACCCACCTTGCCACCTGGCTACAGGCACGCCAGACGCTGAGCACGCAAAGCGCGCCAACCCTGCACACCCTGCAGGCCGCGCTGAAACAGCCGCTGGAGGCCCAGGAGTGGGACAGCATTCAGGACTATGCCCGGCAGAACTGGCAGGCGACGCCGCAGACGGTGCTGACTACCGCCCAGGTACAGGATCTGCTCAACGAGATCTTCGTCCGCCGCACCGAGCGTGAAGCTGGCGTGACGGAAGTGCGCAATATCCAGCCGATCTACAGCCCGCTCTTTGCCCCGGTAGTGGAAACCTTCAGAACGCTGTCTGCCCGTCCCGGACTGATGTTGATCGCCTTAATCATTGCGCTGGCGATTTTCTGGCTGGTCGCCTGATGTTTTGCCCGGTAGCGCTCCGCTTACCGGGCCTACAAAAGCACGAACTGTAGGCCGGGTAAGGCGCAGCCGCCACCCGGCAACAAACAGCTAACCCCGGCGAAACGCCACCAGCGTCACCAAAATCCCCACCACCGCTGAAACGGCCCCGGCCAGGAAGACCGACGGATAGCCAAACGAGGTGGCTAACAGCCCCGCCAGCGGCCCGGTTATCCCGTATGAGATATCCTGAAAGGCGGCGTAGCCCCCCAGCGCCGTGCCCCGCACCTGCGGGGCAACGCGTTTAACCACTTCAACACCCAGCGCCGGGAAGATCAGCGAACAGCCGCAGCCGGTCAGGGCTGCCCCCAGCAGGGCTACCGGCGCGCTCGGCGCATGCCAGAGCAACACCAGACCCACGGTTTCAATTACCAGCGACGCCACCGCTACCTTTACGCCACCGAAGCGATCCGGCATCCAGCCGAACAGCACCCGCATCAGGACAAACGCGCCGCCAAAAGCGGTGAGCGTAAACCCGGCCATCGCCCAGCCGCGGCTCATAAAGTAGAGCGAAACGAAGGTGCCAATCACCGCGAAGCCAACGCCCTGCAACGCAAGGCCCAGGCCTGGCTGCCAGATCTGCCCCACCACGCTCCACAGGGAAGGTCGTTCGCCTTTATGGGCCGGAACTTTACGCACCGAGCCGTTAAACGCCCAGGCCAGCAGCGGCAGTGCCATCGTGGTGGCGGCCAGCGCCGCAAAGCCCAACTGACTGTTGATCAAAAGACCCAACGGCGCGCCTGCGGCCAGCGCACCATAGATCGCCATTCCGTTCCATGACATCACTTTGCCGGAACGCGCAGGCCCGACCAGCCCCATCCCCCATGTCAGGGTGCCGGTCAGGAGCTGGCTTTCACCAAAACCGAGAATTAATCGCCCTGCCACCAGCAGCGCGAATTTCCAGGCCGCCTCCACCGGCAGCAGCGCGGCCAGTAGCCATGCACCACCCGCCAGCCCGCAGGCGAACATGCCCTGCAACGCCGAGCGTTTTGCGCCGTGCTGATCCGCCAGCCGTCCGGCATAGCCGCGGGTTAGCACCGTGGCTAAAAACTGAATACCTACGGCGATGCCGACCATGGTGTTGCCATAGCCCAGCTCCTGGTGCACAAACAGCGGGATCACCGGCAACGGCAGGCCGACGGTCATATAGGTAAGGAATACCGCAAAGGCGATACGGAACAGCGAGACGTTGCCGGAAGCGGCGTGTTTATCTGTGGTAACGGCCGTCATGCATAACTCCATGTTCAGGCATAAAAAAAGGGAGCCATCAGGCTCCCTTCTACTATACATTCAAACGCTTATGCTTTGAGCTTACGCATCACCAGCGTGGCGTTGGTGCCGCCGAAACCAAAGCTGTTGGACATGACGGTAGTCAGTTCACGCTCGGTGGTTTCAGTCACGATGTTCAGACCTGCGGCCTGCTCGTCCATCTCTTCAATGTTGATGCTCGGCGCGATAAAGCCGTTTTCCAGCATCAGCAGGGAGTAGATCGCTTCCTGCACGCCAGCCGCACCCAGGGAGTGACCGGTCATGGCTTTGGTGGCGGAGATAGCCGGGCTGTTGTCGCCGAACACTTCACGGATAGCACCCAGCTCTTTCACGTCGCCTACCGGAGTAGAGGTACCGTGGGAGTTCAGGTAGTCGATTGGGGTATCAACGCCGTGCATCGCCATCTTCATGCAGCGCACTGCGCCTTCGCCAGATGGAGCAACCATGTCTGCGCCGTCAGAGGTTGCGCCGTAGCCCACAATCTCAGCATAGATGTGCGCACCGCGGGCCAGCGCGTGTTCCAGCTCTTCAACCACGACCATACCGCCGCCGCCTGCGATAACGAAGCCGTCACGGCTTGCATCATAGGTACGGGAGGCTTTTTCCGGGCATTCGTTGTATTTGGTGGACAGGGCGCCCATCGCATCGAACTCACAGGCCATTTCCCAGCCCAGCTCTTCGCCGCCGCCAGCAAACACGATGTCCTGTTTACCCAGCTGGATCTGCTCTACCGCGTTACCGATACAGTGCGCGGAGGTCGCACAAGCGGAGCTGATGGAGTAGTTTACGCCGTGAATTTTGAACGGGGTTGCCAGGCAAGCGGAAACCGCTGAACCCATCGCTTTGGTCACCACATATGGACCCACCGCTTTCAGGCCGCGCGGGCTGCGCATCGCGTCGGCACCAAACACCTGCGCTTTAGAGGAGCCGCCGGAGCCAGCAATCAGACCCACACGCGGGTTGTTCTGATAAACCTCTTCGCTCAGGCCAGCGTCAGCAATCGCTTCCTGCATAGAGAGATAGGCGTAGATGGAGGCATCGTTCATGAAACGGACCACTTTGCGATCGATCATGCCCGTGGTGTCCAGTTTTACATTACCCCATACGTGGCTACGCATACCGGAATCTTTAAACTCTTCAGAGAAGGTGATCCCGGAGCGTCCTTCACGCAGAGATGCCAGGACTTCCTGCTGGTTATTACCGATGCTGGAAACGATGCCCAAGCCAGTAATCACTGCACGTTTCATTCAATACCTCTGTAAGTCGCACTATTTAAGTTTCGAGTCGCACAATAGCGTACACTTGTACGCCGAACAAGTCCGATCAGCCAATTTCTGTGGAAATTTGCACCATCAGACGCACATCGTTAAGATCGCGGCACAGCCTGTCAGACGAGTAACTTACGTGAAACAAAACGCTATACAACCCGCCAACCTCGAATTCAACGCTGAGGGTACACCTGTTTCCCGAGATTTTGACGATGTCTACTTCTCTAATGATAACGGACTGGAGGAGACGCGTTATGTTTTCCTCGAGGGAAATCAGCTAAATTCCCGTTTTCCGCTGCATCCCCGCGATCTCTTTGTGGTGGCCGAAAGCGGCTTTGGCACCGGGCTGAATTTTCTTACCCTCTGGCAAGCGTTCGATCGCTTTCGTGCGGCACACCCTGACGCTACCCTGCAAAGGTTACATTTCATCAGTTTTGAGAAGTACCCGCTGGCCGCCGACGATCTCCGTCTGGCCCACCAGCACTGGCCGGAATTAGCCCCCTGGGCAGAACAGCTTCAGGCCCAGTGGCCGCTGCCTATCGCAGGCTGCCATCGTTTGCTGCTGGACGGCGGGCGCGTCACGCTCGATATCTGGCTGGGGGATATTAACGAACTCACCGATAAGCTGGATGACTCCCTGAACCAGCAGGTTGACGCCTGGTTCCTCGACGGCTTTGCCCCGGCCAAAAACCCGGATATGTGGACCCCAGAGCTGTTTGCCGCCATGGCGCGTCTGGCGCGGCCCGGTGGCACGCTCGCCACCTTCACCTGCGCCGGTTTTGTCCGTCGTGGCCTGCAGGAAGCGGGCTTCACCATGAAAAAAACCAAAGGCTTTGGCCGCAAGCGCGAAATGCTTGTCGGGGTGATGGAGCAGGATTGCCCCTCCCCTGCCCGCACCCCGTGGTTTGCCCGTCCGGCCAGCGACGGGCGCGAAACCGCCGTGGTGGGCGGCGGGATTGCCAGCGCGCTACTGTCGCTGGCGCTGCTGCGCCGTGGCTGGCAGGTGACGCTCTACTGCGCCGACGATGCCCCGGCAGCGGGCGCCTCCGGCAATCGTCAGGGGGCGCTCTATCCCCTGCTCAGCGCCCAGGATGCTGCACTGAGCCAGTTTTTCCCGGCGGCGTTCACCTTTGCCCGCCGCCTGTACGACACCCTGCCGGTGGCCTTTGATCATGCCTGGTGCGGCGTCACCCAGCTGGGCTGGGATGAAAAGAACCAGAAAAAAATCGACCAGATGCTGGCTCTGGGCCTGCCCGAGCAGATTGCGGTGGCGGTGAACGCCCAACAGGTGGCGGAGAGCACCGGGGTGCCCACCGGCTGCGGCGGGATCCAGTATCCGCTCGGCGGCTGGCTGTGCCCGGCGCAGCTTACCGCAGCGGCGATCGCGCTGGCGCAAACTCTGGGCCTGCAGGTGCGCTATGGCCGCAAGGTAACGTCGCTGGCCCAGACCGACGCCAGGTGGATGTTGCAGTTTGCCGACGGTGAGCAGGCGCAGCATGGCAGCGTGGTGCTGGCGAACGGACACGGCATCAGCCAGTTCAGCCAGACCGCACCACTGCCGGTCTACCCGGTGGGCGGTCAGGTGAGCCATATCCCGGCGGCACCGCGGCTGAGCCAGCTACGTCAGGTGCTCTGCTACGACGGGTATCTGACCCCGCAAAATCCAGCCAACGGCCAGCATTGCATCGGCGCAAGCTATCATCGCGGCCAGACCGAGCCGCGGTACAGCGATGAGGACCAGCAGCATAATCGCCAGCGTCTGCTCGACTGTTTGCCGCAGGCGGCATGGGCGCGTGAGGTGGATGTCAGCGCAGGCGAGGCGCGCAACGGCATTCGCTGCGCCACCCGCGATCATCTGCCGATGACGGGTGCGGTACCGGACTATGAAGCCACGCTGACGGCTTATCAGGATCTCGCCAGCAACACATCCCAGGCGGTCAGCGCCCCGGCGTTCCGGAATTTGTTTATGCTGGGCGGGCTGGGCTCCCGCGGGCTCTGTACGGCGCCGCTGACGGCGGAGGTTCTTGCCGCCCAGATGAGTAACGAGCCGATCCCGCTGGACAGCCACACGCTGGCCGCGCTCAATCCGAACCGGTTATGGGTGAGAAAGTTGTTGAAGGGGAAAAGGGTGAAAGCGTAGGCCCGGTAAGCGTAGCGCCACCGGGCGATTACCGATTAGTTCAGGCTGGCTTTCTGAAACAAGGTTTCCCACATCCCCAGCACTAATGACTGGTCGCGCGGAGAGAGTTCGCCGGCCAGAATCGCTTTTTCCAGGCTGCGGGAAACTTCAGCATGCACCGCGTCCGCAGAGTGGTCGTCACCGGCTTCCAGTTCGGCGACGGCCAGCGTCAGGTGACCACGCAGATAACCGCTGGCAAACAGTTCATCGTCACTGGCGTGCTCCACCATGTCATCAATTAACGCCAGAATGCGTGATTCAAATTCTGCGATCATCTTCTTTCCTCAGTTAAGATCTTCCGGCCACGGGAAGTGTTCCGCCGTGATGTCCGGCGTGTGGTAATAATTCTGTAAAGCCTTGATCAAGCGCGCCGGACGTTCCGGGATGCCTTTCTCAAGATACTCCATCACCTGCGCGTGCACGCGGCGCTGGAAGACAATACGGTCTGGCTCGAAGTCGCCTTCGAGATTGTCGCAGCTGACGTTGAACGGAAATCCTGCCGCCACGCAGAAGAGCCATTCCAGCGCCTGGGGTTTCACTTCCACATCTTCAAATTGCCCCTGGGTCGCGGCGTCACGCCCGTCCGGGCAGTACCAGTAGCCAAAGTCCACCAGCTCGCGGCGCGCTTTACCGGCAATGCACCAGTGGGATATTTCATGCAGACCGCTGGCGTAAAAGCCGTGGGCAAAGACGATCCGGTTGTACGGTAGCTCTGCATCAGCAGGAAGATAGATCGGTTCGTCGTCGCCTTTAATCAGACGGGTATTAAAATCATCAGCAAAACAGCCGTCGAAGATCTCAATCAGCTGTTCATATTTATGCGTACTGTTCATTAGTTCATCCCCAACCAGTGGAGGATCTCCTGTCCGTGGCTGTCATAAAGAAGTTTGGCACTCATGACGGCCGAGACAATGACAATCATCGGACGGATGAGCTGTTGCCCTTTGCTTAACACCAGGCGCGAACCTGCCCGCGCGCCCAGAAATTGTCCGGCCATCATCACAAAGCCTGTCGCCCAAATCACCTTCCCGCCGATGATAAAGAGCAGCAGGCCACCGACGTTAGAGGTGGCATTCAGCACTTTCGCATGGGCGGTGGATTTGGCGAGGTTAAAACCGGCCAGCGTGACAAACGCCAGGGCGTAAAACGACCCGGCCCCGGGCCCGAAGAAGCCGTCATAAAAGCCGACGCAACCGCCCGCGATCAGCGCAAACGGCAGACCGTGCAGGCGGCGCTGCCTGTCCTCTTCACCCAGTTTCGGCATCAGTAAAAAATAGAGACCAATGCAGATGACGAGAATCGGCAAAATCTGGCGCAAAATATCGGACTGCACGTGCTGAACCAGCAGCGCCCCGCTGGTAGAGCCGATAAAGGTCATCAGAATGTTGAGCTTCTGATCGGCGAGGCTCACCACCTTGCGGCGGATAAAATAGAGCGAGGCGGATAACGATCCGCCACACGCCTGCAATTTGTTGGTCGCCAGCGCCTGGGCCGGGCTCATGCCCGCCGCCAGCAGGGCCGGAACCGTCAGTAACCCGCCGCCACCGGCCAGGGCATCAATAAACCCGGCCAGCATGGCGATAAAAAACAGCGCCACCAGCATCAGCGGCGACACCATAAACAACTCAGCAAATTGGTCCATCACAGGGCATGCTCATCCAGTAGCGCCTGGCAGGAAGGCGGCAACGGAGGCGGTGTCTTCTTCTCAGGCTTGGTGGGTCCAGGTTTCGCTGGCTCAAACCAGCTTTGTAATTCCGCGCCGCAGCCATCGCCTGGCGGCGGTAACGGTTGATCTTCACACTCGAGGCTGTTCGCCGGGCATCGCAGGCGCACGTGCATGTGCGCGCGGTGCTGGAACCACGGCCGCACTTTGCGCAGCCAGTCGCGGTCGGTTCCGGCATCTTCGCATAGCTGCTGCTTGATGGCCGGGTTAACGAAGATACGCGTGACGTCGTTATCTTCCGCCGCCAGCTTGATCATGCTGGAGACCTCTGGCGACCAGCGCGACGGCACCACCCGCTTGCCATCGCTGGAGACCAGATCGAGGGCCTGCGGCTTCAGCAGTTGCGAGGATGACCAGCGCGTTTTCGGCAGCTGGAGGAAGATATCGACATCCAGCCCTGTCTGGTGGCTGGCGTGGCCGCCGTTAAAGCGTCCGCCTGCCGGCATCCCCATATCGCCAATCAGCATCGTACCGAGCCCCAGGTTATGCACCTGGTTACCCAGACGCTGAATAAACAGCACCAGGTCCGGGTGGCCGAAGTAGCGGCGCTGGTCGGTACGCATCACCTGATACGTATCCGACTGCAGAGGAAGTTCCTGCGCACCAACGATACAGCCATTAGAGAACGCACCAATGGACTGCGCGCTGCCTGCCACCGGATGGGTGATTTTTTGCCATGGCGTTGCCGCCAGAGCGGCTCCACTGGCAAGCAGCGCCAGCAGAGCAATTGCGGTTTTTTTCATGGTTACCAGCGTGGAATGGTGGTCGTCACATCCGCATTCTGCGCGCGCTGGCGCAGGAAGTGATCCATCAGCACGATCGCCAGCATCGCTTCGGCGATCGGCACTGCGCGGATCCCGACGCAGGGATCGTGACGTCCTTTGGTGATCATCTCAACTTCTTCACCAGAGCGGTTAATGGTGTGGCCCGGCACGGTAATGCTGGAGGTTGGTTTCAGCGCAATGTTGGCGATAATCTGCTGCCCGCTGCTGATGCCGCCTAAAATGCCGCCCGCGTGATTGCTCTGGAAGCCCTGGGCTGTGATCTCGTCCCGGTTCTGACTGCCACGAAGCTGAACCACGTCAAAACCGTCGCCAATCTCCACCCCTTTTACCGCATTGATGCTCATCATCGCATGGGCGATATCAGCATCAAGGCGGTCAAAGACCGGCTCGCCCCAGCCCGGCGGTACGCCGTCAGCCACCACGGTGACTTTGGCGCCAATGGAGTCGCCCTCTTTCTTCAGGGCGCGCATCAGTTCATCAAGCGCTTCCAGCTTCGAGGCGTCGGCGCAGAAGAACGGGTTCTGCTCAACCTGCTCCCAGTCGGCGATCGCCAGCGGGATGTCGCCCATCTGGGTCAGGCAGCCGCGAATGGTGATACCAAACTTCTGTGCGAGGTATTTTTTGGCAATGGCCCCTGCCGCGACGCGCATGGCGGTTTCACGGGCGGAGGAGCGTCCGCCGCCGCGATAGTCGCGAAAACCATATTTCTGCTCGTAGGTATAGTCGGCGTGGCCCGGACGGAACACATCCTTAATGGCGCCGTAGTCCTGGGAACGCTGATCGGTATTCTCAATCAACAGGCCGATGCTGGTGCCGGTGGTGCGTCCTTCAAAGACGCCTGACAGAATTTTGACCTGATCCGGCTCGCGGCGCTGGGTGGTGTAGCGTGACGTGCCTGGACGGCGTCGGTCGAGATCGTGCTGTAAATCGGCTTCAGTCAGTTCGATGCCTGGCGGTACGCCATCGACGATACAGCCCAGCGCCAGCCCGTGGGACTCACCAAACGTCGTCACACGGAATAATTGTCCAATACTGTTTCCTGCCATCACGGCTCCGTTTTCGTTGTTCTGTGTTTGAGCTTTCTGTGTTTGCGCAATGTGGAACGGGCCGAAGCCCGTTGGATTAATCTTTGTAGATGCTGAAGTGTTCGCGCGCGGCGAGAAGCTGCGCTTTGGTCAGCATGAAGACGCCGTCCCCACCGTTGTCGAACTCGAGCCAGGTGAACGGCACATCCGGATATTGCTCCATCAGATGTACCATGCTGTTACCGACTTCACAAATCAGAATGCCGTTGTCGGTGAGATAATCCGGCGCACAGGCCAGAATGCGGCGGGTCAGCTTCAGGCCGTCGGAGCCGGAAGCCAGGCCCAGCTCTGGCTCGTGACGGTATTCGTTTGGCAGGTCTGACATATCTTCTGCGTCAACGTACGGCGGATTGGTCACAATCAGGTCGTACTGCACTTTTGGCAGGTCACGGAACAGATCGGAACGGATCGGCGTGACATGATGGATCAGACCGTGCTCTTCAATATTGTGTTCCGCTACCGCCAGCGCATCAGGAGAGATATCGACAGCATCCACTTCTGCTTCCGGGAAGGCGTACGCGCAGGCAATGGCGATGCAGCCGCTGCCGGTACACATATCCAGGATATGCTCAGGCTGATGGTCAATCAGGCCGGCGAACTGGTTGTTGATCAGCTCACCAATCGGCGAGCGCGGCACCAGCACGCGTTCATCGACAAAAAACTCATGGCCGCAGAACCAGGCTTTGTTGGTGAGGTAGGCCACCGGAATGCGCTCGTTAACGCGACGGATCACGCGCTCAACGATGCGGTGTTTTTCGCTGGAGGTCAGGCGGGCTGCGCGCATATCTTCCGGAATATCCAGCGGCAGATAGAGGGATGGCAAAACCAGCTGTACCGCCTCGTCCCATGGGTTGTCGGTACCATGGCCGTACCAGATATTGGCCGCGCTGAAACGGCTGACCGCCCAACGCAACATGTCCTGAATGGTTTGCAGCTCATTCACCGCTTCATCGACAAAAATTTTATCCACTATGTTCTCCAGGGCATGCTCGCTAAATTTTCGGCGGCTAGTGTGCCATGAAGACGGCGATAAATCAGCATTGTCAGCCGCCGCCGGCATTGAAAAAATGCGTTTTGCCGCGCAGTGAGTCAGGTACACTGTCGGAAATAAGAGATGAGACGACCCCATGAAAAAGAAAATATCGCTCAGCGAGGAGGATCAAACGCTGTTTCGTCAGTTAATGACCGGCACGCGTCAAATCAAGCAGGACACCATTGTCCACCGCCCGCAGCGCAAAAAAGTGAGTGAAGTTCCGGTAAAACGGCTGATTCAGGAGCAGGCCGACGCCAGCCACTACTTTTCCGACGAGTTTCAGCCGCTGCTAAATACGGAAGGTGCGATGAAATATGTGCGCGCGGACGTCAGCCATTTCGAGCTGAAAAAACTGCGTCGGGGAGATTATTCGCCGGAGCTGTTCCTCGATCTGCACGGGCTAACCCAGATGCAGGCGAAACAGGAGCTGGGCGCGCTGATTGCCGCCTGCCGTCGCGAACATGTTTTTTGCGCCTGCGTGATGCACGGCCACGGCAAACATATTCTCAAGCAGCAAACCCCACTGTGGCTGGCTCAGCATCCACACGTGATGGCATTTCATCAGGCACCGAAAGAGTATGGCGGTGATGCCGCCTTGCTGGTGTTAATTGAAGTGGAAGAGTGGCAACCGCCTGAGCTCCCCTGAGAGGCAGGCGGGTGGCTGGATGCTACCCGCCTGGGTCCGTTTTACATCAGATAGCTTTCGCCATCTTCAGATTGCAGGGGCTCATCTGCCAGTTGAAGACGCCAGCACCCGTTTCAGAGAGGGTAACGTTGGCAATGGCAGAGGTGCTGAACATTGGCGGCGTTTCGCCCGGGCAGAGTTCAGCCACCAGATAGCCGACTAACGGCAGATGGGAAATTACCAGCGCAGAGGCGACACCTTCGTTGCACAGCGCCTGAAGATAGGCACTGACAAGACCCACGTCGCCGCACGGGGTAAGCTCTGGCAGAACATCGACATTGGCTGGCAGGTTCATACACTCCCCTACCACATCCAGCGTCTGTTCAGCGCGTAAGAACGGGCTGACGAGGACACGTTCAATATCCACTTTTTGCCCTTTCAACCAGGTAGCCATTTGACGGGACTCGTCACAGCCGCAAGGCGTCAGAGGACGTACAGAGTCACTGGCAGCATCAAGTGCCGCGTCACCGTGACGCATGATAAAAACTTGCATATTGCACCGCTTTTGTTGACCAGGATCACCGGTGTTATTGCCCCGCGTGAACACTTAACGAGGTAAAAACCCGATGGCCGGGCATTGTGCCTGATCCATCCGTTGAATGAAACGCTGTTTTTTACCTCAACGGCGTAAGTATAGTCAATGTCTGTTTACAAATTAGACAGGACCAGCCCCTTCAACGGCGGATTTACTCTTATTTGACCTTAATTTACAAGGTCAGTTTCCTTTGCTGGCCAAAATCGCAGCCCCTGATCCGCCATCTGCAATAATGTGTCACACGGTGTAAACCGCGGCCCATATTGCACAGCCAGTCGTTGTAAAATCGCAACAACTTCACCCGCACCTACGCTATCCATATAGCGGAACGGGCCACCCAGGAAAGGTGGGAAACCAATGCCAAAAACGGCGCCAATGTCGCCATCTCGACCATTTTTAATGACCTTCTCACCAAAGCAGCGCGCCGCTTCGTTGAGCATCATCATCACGCAGCGTTCCGCGCACTGGGTCGCAGAGAGTTTGCCCTCGCCGCCAGGCTTAATAAGCCCATAAATCGCCGGGTCTACCCGCTTCTTGCTTTTACGCCCTTTTGGCTCGTAAAGATAGAAACCGCGGCCATTTTTTCTGCCTTTGCGATCGTCATTCAAAATTGCAGAAACAATGTTTGCGGGCGCGCTAAACCGTTCTCCATAAGCGCTTTCCAGCACAGGTATAATTTTAGTGCCGGTATCGATTCCCACCTCATCCAAAAGTTGGATTGGGCCGACGGGGAAACCAAACTTCACCAGCGCATTATCGATATGCTCGACCTTTTCGCCTTCGGTCAGCAGGCGCATAGCCTCGTTGATATAGGGGGCCAGAATGCGGTTGACGTAGAACCCGGCTTTATCAGCCACCACCACCGGCGTTTTGCCCTGCATTTTTGCCAGCTTAACGACGGTGGCAATGGTCTGCGGGCTGGTTCCGGCATGGGGGATAACCTCCACCAGAGGCATTTTTTCTACCGGACTAAAGAAATGCAGCCCAATCACCTGCTCAGGGCGCGCGGCCTGGGCCGCAATATCGCCGATAGGCAATGAGGAGGTATTAGAGGCAAAAATGGTGTGCGGCGCACAGTTCGCTTCGACCTCGGCCACCATCTGCTGTTTCAGCGCCAGGTCTTCAAATACTGCCTCAATCACCACATCGCGATGACGGAATCCGCTGTAGTCAGTGGTGCCGGAGATCAGCGCCAGCTCGCGATCGCGCTCGCTGGCTTTGATATGGCGGCGTTTGACCTTTTTATCAAGCAGCTGCCAGCTGTACTGCAGGGCGTGGTTGATCCCTTTCGGATTGATGTCTTTGATCCGCACCGGTAATTTGCCTTTGCTGGCGCTGACGAAGGCGATCCCGCCCCCCATCAGGCCACCGCCCAGCACGCCAATTGACGCCAGCGGCGCAGGCTCGGCTTCGCTGCCGGGATCTTTCTTCACGTCGGTGCTGGCAAAAAAGATGCTGCGCAGCGCCTGAGACTGCGGCGTCATCGCCAGCTCGCCAAAGGCTTTCGCTTCTGCAGCATAGCCGCTGCTGCTGCCCTGAGTCAGACCGGTATGGATAACCTCAAGAATGCGTTTTGTCGCCGGGTAGTTGCCCTGGGTTTTTTGCTCGGTTTTGTTCGCCACCATTTTAAACAGCAGCGCACGGCCCAGCGGCCCTGCCAGCACGCGCTCGCGCACCGGTAAGCGACGGCTATCGGGTTTGCCTTTCAGCGCGCGCGCCACGGCGGCCTCCAGCAGAATGGAATGCGGAACCACCTCATCTACCAGCCCGACTTTCAGGGCCTGACGCGGACGCAGCTGTTTGCCGGCGAGGATCATCTCCAGCGCCGTGCTGACGCCCACCAGTCGCGGCAGGCGCTGGGTGCCGCCTGAGCCCGGCAGTAAGCCAAGCTGCACCTCCGGCAGGCCCAGCACCGTTTTGGCGTCGTCGGTACAAATTCGTCCGTGGCAGGCTAGCGCCAGCTCCAGGCCGCCGCCGAGACAGGCGCCGTTGATCGCCGCAATCACCGGAATGGTCAGGGCGTGAATTTCGGCCATGATCTGCTGCCCCTGACGGGCCAGGTCTTCCGCTTCCTGGGCGCTTTCAGCGCGGGCAATCATGTTGATATCGGCCCCGGCGATAAAGTTATCCGGCTTGGCCGAGATAAATACCAGCCCGCGCAAGGCTTTGTTTTCTCGCACCTGTTTGAGGATAGCGCGAACCTGACCGCCAAACTCCGCTTTCAGGGTATTCATCTTTTCGCCTGGGGCGTCAATGGTGACGACCGCCACGTTGTCCGGACGCACGTCCAGGGTGAATGCCGTTGTCATCTCCATTACTCTACCTCCAGAACCATTGCGGCACCCAGGCCACCCGCAGCACAGGCGGTGACCAGTCCAAACCCACCGCCGCGACGGCGCAACTCATGCAGCGTCTGGGTGATCATCCTCGCCCCGGTCGCGGCAAAGGGGTGGCCATACGCAATGGAGCCCCCCAGCACGTTAAATTTGCTTTCGTCCACTTCGCCGGTGGCGTGGGCGCGGCCCAGCACATCCCGGGCAAAACGATCGCTTGCCAGCAGTTGCAGGTTGGCCAGGGTTTGCGCGGCAAAGGCTTCATGCATGTCGATGAGCGTCAGATCGCCCATCGTCAGTCCGGCGCGCTCCAGCGCCAGCGGCGTGGACCAGGCCGGCCCCAGCAGCATATCCTGCCAGACATCAATGGCGGTAAAGGCATAGCTGCGCAGATAGCCGAGCGGCTTCAGGCCCAGCTCTCTGGCGCGGGATTCGGTCATCAGGATCACCGCTGCCGCGCCGTCGGTTAACGGCGTGCTGTTCGCCGCCGTGACGGTGCCATGTTTGCGGTCGAATGCCGGACGCAGTTTCGCATAATCCGCCAGCGTAGAGGTGCCGCGAATATTGTTATCCTGGCTTAGCGGTTCGCGGAATGGTGGGGTGTAGGCGGTCATCACCTCCTCCGCCAGCTTGCCTTCTGCCCAGGCTTCTGCGGCGCGCTGATGCGAGCGGTGCGCCAGGGCATCCTGCTGCTCACGGGTGATGCCATAGGTTTTCGCCATCTGCTCGGCGGTATCCCCCATTCGCAGCCCGGTGGAGTATTCCGCCACGGCGGGGGGAACAGGAAGGAGATCGCGCAGACGCAGGCGCGAGAACAGTGACAGCCGCTGCCCGGTGGTGCGGGCCTTGTTGACGTCCACCAGCACACGCGCGAGCTTTTTGCTGACGCCAATCGGCAGAACTGAGGAGGAGTCGGCACCCCCGGCTATCCCGACGCGAATGGTACCGGTTATCAGGCTTTCTGCCACGTTCGCCACTGCCTGAAAGCTGGTGGCGCAGGCACGGCTGACGCTGTAAGCATCGGTGTGGACATTCATTCCGGTGCCAAGCACGATTTCACGGGCGATATTCGGCGCTTCCGGCATTTGCACGACCTGGCCAAAGACCAACTGTTCAATCACCTCGGGCGGGATTTCGCTGCGAGCCAGCAGCTCCCCTACAACCATTTTTCCCAGATCGACGGCAGGTACGCCATGATACGCCGTCGCCTGACGGGCAAATGGCGTGCGTAATCCACTGACAATGGCAATGCGATCCCCCTGACGGGTGATTAGCGGTAATGCCTGACTCATAACGCTCCCCTGTGAATAACAAATGCGCAAAGTGGTCTGACCTGATAACAGTCTTAACTAAATTTTTACATTAGCCAATCGGGGAGAGGAAAAATTGCGAGCGAACACACAGAGAGGAGACGAAACGCCTCCCGGAAGGGAGGCGCGGGAAGGGATTAACGCAGACCGAGTTGAAAAATCAGGGATTCTGCTTCGCAGCTGAACACGAAGTCGATGTCCAGACGAACGCCACCTTCCACTTCAGTGAAGTTGGCGTTGATAGCACACGGTTCAGACTCCACGCCGCGGGCTTTTTCGGTCAGCGCGGCCAGCGTCTCTTCGGCGTCGGCACGGCGGGTAAACTCACGGCTGTAAGAGGCGGTGCAATCCGTGTTGTCCACAATGGTGCCCACATCCATACAGCAGCAAACCGGGGTTTCATCAGCACTGCATTTACTCATAGTAGATTTCCTCTTCATTCGCGCATGGCGCGAGATAAACACGATGCTGATATTTTACGCGCCGGGCGGGAGCGGCTCCAGTTGTTAATGGCTTTAAACCGGGTAAGTGAGCAATATCACAAGTAAAAATGATCTAAAACAAAAATCACCCATTAGGAGGACGCGAACTGGTCACAATTTTGCCAACCAGATCCCGTTTCGAAAAACATATCGGTAAATATTCATAAACACCCTTGCAACATTCTATCTGGTCAGACCTATACTCTCGCCACTGGTCTGATTTCTAAGTGTTACCACAGACCCTACACTTCGCGCTCCTGTTACGGTATGTAACAAAAATTGAATAAAAATAACTCAATGAGGTTATGGTCATGAGCCAGAAAACCCTGTTCAAAAAAACTGCGCTGGCAGTCGCAGTGGCAATCGTCTCCACCTCCGCCTGGTCAGCGGGCTTTCAGTTGAATGAGTTCTCTTCCTCAGGCCTGGGCCGCGCCTATTCCGGGGAAGGTGCTATCGCTGATGACGCAGGGAACGCGAGCCGTAACCCTGCCCTGATCATGATGTTTGATCGTCCCACCTTCTCCGCAGGTGCCATCTTTGTTGACCCTGACGTGGATATCTCCGGACGCTCGCGAACGGGCGCAAGCCTGAATGCGGATAACATCGCGCCAACAGCATGGGTGCCAAACCTGCACTTTGTCGCACCAATCAACGATCAATTCGGCTGGGGCGCATCCGTCACCTCTAACTACGGACTGGCGACCGAGTTCAATAACAACTACGCAGCAGGGGCATACGGCGGTACCACCGACCTGGAGACCCTCAACCTGAACCTGAGCGGTGCTTATCGCCTGGATAATCACTGGAGTTTCGGTGTTGGCTTTGATGCGGTCTATGCGAAAGCGAAAATTGAGCGCTACGCGGGTGACCTGGGTCGCATCGTTGCAGGCTCCGGGGCATTACCTCCGGCTCTGGCACGACAGGTCGCGGGGATCCCGGGAGATACCCAGATTGCCTACCTGAAAGGTGATGAGTGGGGCTTTGGCTGGAACGCCGGTATTCTGTATGAAATCGATAAGAACAACCGGTATGGCTTGACCTACCGCTCTGAAGTGAAAATCGATTTCGATGGCGACTATAAGAGCAGCCTGCCTTCAGCCTATAACCAGATCCTCGGCAACTTTGGTCTGCCAATGGGGACGGATGGCCGCACCACTGGCGGTTCTCTGACCCTGAATTTACCTGAGATGTGGGAACTGTCCGGTTATAACAGAGTCGCGCCGCAATGGGCCATCCACTATAGCCTGACCTACACGAGCTGGAGCCAGTTCCAGGAGCTGAAAGCGACTAACAGCGGCGGTGATACGCTCTTCTATAAAGACGAAAGCTTCCGTGATGCTTACCGCATCGCTCTGGGTACCACCTACTACATGGACGATAACTGGACATTCCGTACCGGTATTGCCTTCGATGACAGCCCGGTTCCGGCAGACAAACGCTCTATCTCCATTCCGGATCAGGATCGCTTCTGGCTGAGCGCCGGTGCGACCTATGCATTCAACAAAGATGCCTCCATCGATGCGGGTGTCTCTTATATGCATGGTCAGAAAGTGACGTTCCAGGAAGGTCCGTATGAGTTCTCTTCTGAAGGTAAAGCCTGGCTCTATGGCATGAACTTCAACTACGCGTTCTAATCACGCAGGGATAAAAAAGGTGAGCCTCGCGCTCACCTTTTCTTTTTTATTCCGCATCAATCTCGGAGAGTTCATTCTCGATCGCTTTGGCGTTCGGGTTATCTTCCGGTTTCAGCTTACCGCCGTTAGCAATGAAGTCGTGATTCTGGAAGTACGCTTCACGCACCATGAGATACGGATCGGAAGACTGACGCAGCAGACCGTCTGAATCAAGCAGTTGCGCGCGCGTCTCCACCCCTTCCAGCGTCCATTTACCCACCGACAGCGGCCAGGTCAGCCACGACAGCACCGGATAGAGCGTATCGACCATATCACCGCCGTCATCACGCAACGTGAAGCTACCGTAGAACGGCAGATGCACGTACGGGCCGTAACCCACATTGTAGTGACCCAGCGTACTACCGAAGCGGTGCGGCTGTTCGCGCTGCAGCTTCGGATTCGCCATCCCGGCAACGTCAATAAAGCCACCCATACCTAACAGGGTGTTCAGGAAGAAGCGGGTAAAGTGGACCATCCCCTGATAGGGATCGCCCTGCAGGAAGTAGTTCGCCATCACCGCTGGCTCTTCGAGGTTGCTGGTGAAGTTGCTCAGCCCGTTACGGGCAGGCTGTGGAACATAATCCCGCCATGCCACCGCAACCGGACGCACCACATACGGATCCAGCACGTTATAGTTGAAGTTGTACATGGTGCGGTTAAATCCTTCCAGAGGATCGGAGCGCCCCTGCTGCTCGCCAGAGCTGGCGCAGCCCATCAGCAACGTGGTGCTCAACGCAACCACCGACAGCCGAAGTTTCATATCTTTCTCCCTGTTAAGTATGGCTATCAGCAAAAGCCATCCGTCATGGCGCTTTCGCGCTCTGTCTGTAAACGTGTAAGTGATTGTATCAGCGCGTTTACTGATGTCTACGACCACAAATCGGGGCAATAAACACTCTCTGGTATGATCTCAGAATAGCCTGGCTTTAGGTTTTCGTTTGGCTGGCAATTTTATACGGCCTTTGTCGGCGATGTATCGCCTTTATTGCCATTACAGGAATTTAAGAGCTTCCCCACGGGCGGCGGGAGAAAAAGCGCTACGCTTAAAGGTGTCTGCAACCTATGGAGCATTGCGATGGACGAGCTAAAAGAAGAAAAAATTGATAGCCATACCGAAGAGCTGGAAGTTGAAAGCGAGGAGAATCGCCGGGGAAAGAAGATTGAGGTTGACGAGGATCACCTGCCCTCACGCGCGATGGCAATCCACGAACATATTCGCCAGGACGGTGAAAAAGAACTGGAGCGCGACGCCATGGCGCTGTTCTGGTCGGCCATTGCCGCCGGATTATCGATGGGCGCCTCCCTGCTGGCAAAAGGGATTTTTCATGTCGAGCTTGAAGGGGTACCCGGCGGGATAATCATCGAAAACCTCGGATACACCTTTGGCTTTATCATCGTGATTATGGCGCGCCAGCAGCTCTTCACCGAGAATACCGTCACCGCCGTACTGCCGGTGATGCAAAGCCCAACCTGGGGCAATTTCGGCCTGCTGATGCGCCTGTGGAGCGTGGTACTGCTCGGCAATATTATCGGTACCGGTGTCGCCGCCTGGGCGTTCGAGTTTATGCCGATATTTGATGAGCCCACCCGCGACGCCTTTGTGAAAATCGGGATGGGAGTCATGGAAAACAGCCCGGCAGAGATGTTCGCCAACGCGATCATCTCCGGCTGGATTGTCGCCACCATGGTCTGGATGTTCCCGGCGGCCGGTTCAGCGAAAATCGTGGTCATTATTTTGATGACCTGGCTTATCGCTCTGGCCGATACCACTCATATCGTGGTGGGTACGGTAGAGATTTTATATCTGGTCTTTAACGGCACCATTCACTGGAGCGAGTTTTTCTGGCCCTTCGCGATCCCTACTCTGGCAGGCAATATCTGCGGCGGCACCTTTATTTTTGCCTTGCTGAGCCATGCGCAAATCCGTAACGATATGTCGAATAAGCGCAAAGCCGAGCTTAAGGCCCAGCAGGAGGAAGCGGAAGAAGATAAAAAAGCGGTGTGAGTGGCGACACTTTAAGCAGTCAGGCGGTCACGCGCTTAACGCATTGTATAAATGACGTTATACTCGTGCCGCTTTGTCCCCTTAGTTAAATGGATATAACGAGCCCCTCCTAAGGGCTAGTTGCAGGTTCGATTCCTGCAGGGGACACCAGAGACTTGTTCGACAACGTCCTGAGATAACCACCAAACTCCTAAAAAACAATAAGTTATCCATAACCTATTGTTCATCAAAAACCGTTAACGTCCACCTACATCAACCTTGCTTTGTTGGTATATCTGTTGGTATCGTAAGTTCGATATGTTTTGTACCAACACTAGGGGGTGCAACCAATGGCGCTAACTGATGTAAAAGTTAAATCTGCAAAACCTTCCAGTAAGCCAATCAAGCTCACTGACGGGTTTGGTATGCATCTACTTGTGCACCCTAATGGTTCAAAGTATTGGCGTTTTCAATACCGCTTCACTGGTAAACAAAAGATGCTGGCGCTTGGCGTCTACCCTGCCGTCTCCCTAGCTGAAGCAAGGGAGAGACGTGACAGTGCCAGAAAACTGATTGCTAATGGCATTGATCCCAGCGAAAAGAAAAAAGCGGAAAAAATTGAAGAGAGTGGCGCTTTAACTTTTGAAACGGTAGCAAGAAGCTGGCATTCCAGCAATAAAACATGGTCAGAAGGCCACCGCACACTGATAATCAACAGCCTAACCACGCATGTTTTTCCGATAATTGGTCAGAGAAATGTTACTGACCTGAAAACTCGTGATTTACTGGTTCCTGTAAAAAAAGCTGAACTGAACGGGCATCTGGAACTGGCCTCACGGCTTCAACAGCGTATCACCGCCATTATGCGCTATGCCGTACATAATGCCCTTATTGAGCATAACCCTGCTTATGATCTGGCGGGAGCAATAGCAACAGCCAAAAGTGTTCATCGTCCAGCCCTTCCCCTTGAACGTATTGCTGAATTGATGGAAAGGATAGAGGCATACAAAGGTAAGGGACTTACCCAATTGGCTGTTCGATTGTGTTTGCTGACCTTTATCCGTTCCAGCGAGTTACGATTTGCGCGTTGGTCAGAGTTTGATTTCAAAAATGCGCTATGGACGATTCCTGCAGAACGAGAACCTCTTAAAAACGTCAAGTTCTCTCATCGCGGCTCAAAGATGAAGACTCCCCATCTGGTACCGCTGAGTAAGCAGAGTCTCGCCGTTCTGAAAGAGATTAAAGCTATCAGTGGCGCTCATAAATTTGTATTCGCAGGTTTTAGCTATGCTGACAAGCCTATCAGTGAAAACACAATTAATAAGGCATTACGTGCTATGGGCTATAACACTCAAAAAGACGTTTGTTGCCACGGATTCCGCACAATGGCCTGTAGCGCTCTGATTGAATCAGGATTATGGTCAAGAGATGCCGTTGAACGACAGATGAGTCACCAAGAACGTAGCTCTGTTCGAGCCGCATACATCCATAAGGCTGAACATCTGGATGAACGCCGCCTGATGCTCCAGTGGTGGGCTGATTTCCTTGATGCCAACAGCAGCAGTATGATCAGGCCGTTTGAGTTTGCCCAAAGGAATCAAAGCTAACTGCCTGATAACCCATCATATAACATCATGTAATCCTTTGTTTTAACGATGTTTGAATAGCCATCGCCCTGTGATGGCTACTACACCATTCTATTATGAATTTTCAGCAATATTTGATATCGTAGCAATATTGAATACCGAGGAAATAACCATGATATCAGGTCTTGATGGTGGAATTTTCATCCTTAGCTCAATGGCTAAAGAAAGAGTCAAATCAGGTCTACTTGACAGAGCAACAATAGAAGGCTCTAAAGGCGAGTATACCGTGATTTTTGATGGTTCAGAGTGGGAAGGTAAGCCATTAGTCCTATGCAGCTCCAGACAGCCTTATGAAGCAAGAGTCTTCAAAAGCATAGATGGTGCGGCGGCAGAACTACTACGCATAGGACTAAATGAAGCTTCAATCAAAAACACCATCAAATCGAACACTAAATAATCAGGTTTAAAATGGACATGCAAAAAGAAACGATTTTTTCAGAAGTAGAAACTGCTAACAGTAAGCAGCTTGCTGTTTTGAAGGCTAACTTCCCACAGTGTTTTGATAAGAATGGGGTATTCATTCAAGAAAAGTTGCTTGAGATCGTCAAGTCGTCGGATGTTGAACTCTCTAAAGAATCATACAGCTTAAACTGGCTGGGTAAGTCCTATGCCCGGCTGTTGGCTAACCTACCACCGAAGACGTTGCTCACCGAAGATAAAGACCATAACCAACGTGAAGAGAACAAGAACAGTCAGAATCTGTTGATCAAAGGGGATAACCTCGAAGTATTAAAGCATATGGCGAATGCTTATTCTGAAAAGATTAAAATGATTTATATTGATCCTCCATATAATACTGGTTCAGATGGATTTGTATATAATGATGAGCGTAATTTCACGGCAGAACAGCTTTCTGAATTGGCAGGAATCGATCTTGATGAGGCTACACGAATCCTCAATTTTACCGTCAAAGGTTCAAGTAGTCATAGTGCATGGCTAACATTCATTTACCCCCGTCTTTATATTGCTCGTGAACTTCTCCGTGAAGATGGCGTTATCTTTATTTCAATAGATGATAATGAAATCGCGCAATTAAAACTTTTATGTGATGAAATATTCGGAGAAGAAAACTTTCTATCTCAAATAATAGTACAATCAAATAAGCGTGGCCAAACTTACAAGGAAATAGCTAAATGCCATGAGTATATTTTAGTTTACTATAAATCAAATAAATCAAATCTCGGAGAGTTGGAGAAGGTGGGCGGGACGCTTCCCTTTGAAGATTCTTATGGGCCTTATGATCTTTGGGAGCTGCGAAATCGTAATCCTAAATTTGGAAGGCATAATCGACCAAATCTTTTCTATCCAATATATGTCGATGAAAATCATATAAACGAGGAAGGTCTTTCACGAGTATCCTTAACGAAAACAGCAGAATGTACAACTCCTGTCTATCCAATGAACAGTGAAGGAGGAGAGAGCTGCTGGAGGTGGGGAAAAGATAAACTTCAAAAAGAAGGTATTAATAGTGAACCGCGTATAGTATGGGCAAAAAAGAAACGTGATGGTGGCTGGAATATTTATGAAAAATCAAGAAAAAGCACTACCAAAGCAAAATCTATTTGGCTTGATACTAAATTTATAAATGAGCAAGGCACTATCGAATCAGGTAAACTACAAATGAGTGGTGCTCTTCAATTTCCTAAGCCGTTAGAATTAATGAAGCAATGTATTATTTTAGGGACTGGAGAAGACGACATTATTCTTGATTTTTTTGCTGGTTCCGGCACGACTGCCCATGCCGTTATGGAGCTGAATGCTGAGGAAAACTCTGAAAGAAAATTCATAACAGTTCAGATCCCAGAAAAATGCTCTAAAGATAGCATTGCATTTAAATCAGGTTTTGAAACGATTTTTGATATTACAAAAGAACGACTGAAAAGAGCTTGTGAAAAAATAGGCTTAGAGCATATTGATTACAAGGGTAATTTAGGGTTCAAATCATTTGAAACAGTTGATGATTTTCGGATGAAAGATGAATCTGAGCTAACGCTTTCTAACCATACATTCTTTGATGATGCTGTGTTGACACCTGAACAGTATGACACCCTATTGACTACATGGTGTGTATATGATGGTAGCTTGTTAACAACGCCAATTGAAGATATTGAGCTTAATGGCTACAAAGCACACTTGTGCGATGGTCGTCTGTATCTGATTGCGCCTAATTTCACCAGCGAAGCACTTAAAGCTTTACTTCAAAAGCTGGATGCAGACAAAGACTTTGCCCCTAACAAAGTTGTATTTTATGGCAGCAACTTCGAAAGTGCGAAACAGATGGAACTCAATGAAGCACTAAAAAGTTATGCTAATAAAAAATCTATTGATTTAGATTTGGTGGTAAGGAACTAATCATGTCTAAAGGATTCACATTCGAAAAGAATTTACCTCATCAAAAGGCTGGCGTTGATTCGGTGATGAATGTCTTTGTATCCGCCATACCTCATCAGACGGATCATGTTGCTATTCGCCTGTTAGCTAATCCAGAACTGAATCTATCTGAACAACAATACTACAACAACATAAAAAATGTTCAGGAATTCAATGGCATTGAGCACTTAAAAGATAATTACGATGCTAAAAGCAAAGTAATTGATGTTTCTATGGAGACAGGTACAGGTAAAACTTATACTTACACCAAAACAATTTTTGACCTGAACAAATCATTTGGCATTAACAAGTTTATCATCATTGTTCCGACTCTATCGATCAAAGCCGGAACCGTTAACTTTTTAAAAAGTGATGCTTTAAAAGAACACTTTCGAGATGATTACGAGCGTGAACTAAAGACTTATGTAGTTGAGAGTCAGAAAAACTCTGGTAAAAATACAAAATCGTATATGCCTCAAGCTATTCATGATTTTGTTGAAGCTAGTAATTTCAATAAGAAATATATACACATCCTTGTGATCAACTCAGGAATGATTAACTCCAAGTCTTTAACTGACACTTATGATGTTGGTTTGCTTGATAATCAGTTTGATACATCATTTGCTGCTCTAAGTGCGGTTAAACCATTTATTATTATTGATGAACCTCATAAATTCCCTACAGCTAAAAAAACATGGGAGAATATTGAGAAATTCAATGCTCAATATATTATTCGTTACGGCGCAACCTTTAGTGAAGGCTATAAAAATTTAGTTTATCGCCTGACAGCCGTAGATGCATTTAATGAAGATCTTGTTAAAGGCATTGATGCTTACATTGAAGATATTGTTGGTGATGGTAGCGCCAACCTCAAGTTCGTAAAATCTGACGGTAAAGAAGCTATTTTTGAGCTTACCGAAAATGGTAACAAAAAAACGTTCAAATTAGCAAAAGATGAATCGCTATCGAAAACACATAGCGCAATTCATGATTTAACACTCGATGCGTTAAATAAAAGCACTGCAGTGTTGAGTAATGGTATTGAACTAAAAATTGGTAGTTCAATAAACCCCTACTCTTACGATCAGACGCTCGCTGATAACATGATGCTTAAAGCTGTCAAAGAACACTTTAAGTTAGAAAAAGAGTATCTGACACAAAGACCACGTATAAAGCCTATTACTCTTTTCTTCATTGATGATATTGAAGGCTACCGTGATGGTAATGATATTGCCGGAAGCCTGAAAACTAAGTTCGAAGAATACGTTCTGTCAGAAGCGAATGAACTTATAAAAACAGAGAAGGATGAGTTTTATCGAAACTACCTTGAAAAAACTATTCAGGATGTATCTTCTGTTCATGGTGGTTATTTTTCGAAAGATAACAGTGATAAAGATGATAAAATTGAGCAGGAAATCAACGAAATCCTTCATGACAAAGAGCTTCTTTTATCTTTAGAAAATCCTCGCCGTTTCATTTTCTCTAAGTGGACGTTGCGTGAGGGGTGGGATAACCCAAATGTCTTTCAGATTTGTAAGCTCCGTTCGAGCGGTAGCACCACATCTAAACTTCAAGAGGTAGGGCGTGGTTTACGTCTTCCCGTGAATGAATACATGTGCCGAGTGAAAGATCGCAATTTCACACTCAACTACTATGTTGATTTTACGGAAAAAGATTTTGTTGATTCTCTTGTCAAAGAGGTTAACGATAGCTCCTTCAAAGAAACTGTTCCAAGTAAGTTTACTCAAGAGCTTAAGGATAAAATCTTATCTCAGTATCCTGAACTTTCATCCAGAACACTAATGAATGAAATTTTTGATGCTGAAATCATCGATGAGAATGAAAACTTTAAAGACTCTGGTACCTATACTCGCTTAAAAGATAAATATCCAGCAGCATTCCCTACCGGAGTTAAACCAAACAAAATCAAAAAATCCACTGATGGTAAAAAACGTACTAAAATGCGTGTTGGCAAGTTCAGTGAACTGAAAGAACTGTGGGATTTGATCAATCAAAAAGCTGTGATTGAATATAAAATAAATAGCGAGAGTGAATTCTTATCAATATTCAAGTCGTTCATGCTCGAAGAAAAAGATAGATTTACTAAATCAGGCGTTCATACTCGCATTGATAGGATTTATATCCATAATGATACGGCAATGTCGAAAAGCATAATTAGTGATGATGATAACTTTGCTAAACTCAACACAATGAGTTATCGAGAATTTCTTGATAACTTATCACAAACAATGTTTGCTAAACACGATACCTGCATAAGGTTTTTTGTGATATAAAAGACACTATCAATATCACTGACTACCTGAACATTCAAACTATCAGAAAGATTAAATCTGGCTTTAGCAAGTATTTGTTGAACAATTCGTTTAACAAGTTCAGTCTTGGCTACAATGTGATATCAAACTCTATTCATCCTACAAAGTTGACTAATGCAGATGGTAATCCTTTAAATGAGGTATTATCAAGTGATCTTGGTGTATTGCAGGATAATACAAAATCACCATTGGATTCTTATCTTTTTGAAGAAGTATTTTATGACTCAGAGCTTGAACGGCTCAACATAACAGATGGAGAGATCCAGTCTGTATCTGTTTTCACAAAGATACCGAAGAATTCCATTAAGATCCCGGTTGCGGGTGGTTATACATATTCTCCTGACTTTGCTTACGTTGTTAAAACCACCAAAGGTGATTATCTAAACTTTATCATTGAAACAAAAAACGTAGACGGAAAAGATAGCCTGCGGCTTGAAGAGAAGCGTAAGATTGAACATGCTCAGGCACTGTTCAATCAAATAAGTACAACGGTCAATGTGGAGTTTAAAACGCAGTTTGCTGATGATAGCATTGCTAATTTAATTAAGAGTAGCATTCATTAATCCTTTTCCCCTCACTGTTCATTCATTAGTGAGGGGGAACTGATATAAATGCGAAAGGATATTTGTGTTTTTTTAAATAGCTGTGAATATAAGAGTATTACTATTACCACCGGCTGAACACTGCGTAGCAGTTTTAGCCACATCCAGCACATCACCTGCTGCTTTCACATTCGCCGCGACTCCTACGCCAACCTCATAGAAATTTCCTGCTGCTGCAGTTACTATTTTGGTACATTCCGCTGCAGGAACATTAGAATAAGTAATGTTAAAAGAAGAACCGGGTGCTTTTGATGGACCAGTTGCTGCAGCTCCCAATATAACATCACCTTTAAATGCATTAATTGGTTTCACTGCTGACTCAGAGCCACTCAACATATTATCCGGAAAAATCTTAGCCTGAACTGCTACCGTATTTGAAAGCCCAGTAAAACTTGATGCTGAAGTATATAACGATTTAACACCAGCCTGAATAGTGGCTATATTATTACTTTCTGCCTGCGCACGCTGTGAAGCCTGTACTTTAGGGTAAACAATAAATGCTGCAACCACTAATGCAGATATAATCCCAAGAACCAACAGAAGTTCTAAGAGCGAGAATCCTTTCTTGCTTTTTTTGTATTTAATTAATACTGCTTTTTTCATTTCCTTTATATCTCCTTAGTTATTTGGATAGATATAAAAGAGATAAACCAGATAAAATATTAAACAAGACTTTTATATTCTTTATATACTCTTATCCGATAAGCGGACTACCTGATAAAAACAAAAAAAGACCAGATCATTCTGGTCTTTTTTTGGAAGCGAGCTTCGTTGACTTTATTAAAAACCATCAAAGATTTACAAGATTGAATATGGAGTTATTCTTCTTTGATAGTAATTAAACGTTACAATTTACTTTCAAACATGTCAAATTTAATTGTTTGATTATGCCATTATTTTTTAATCCTCTTATAAACTCCGTTTCCTTGTGAAATATCGAGTTGAATATTAATACCACTACCCATAAACTTATATATTACCATGATAAAGTGAACTCTCGTTCAACGAATGCCTGATTTACCGACATCTGGATCACTCCATTTGAATATGTGAAACTTCCGGGGTAGCAGCTCCCACATCCATCTCCCCACCAACGGGTTATCCTTTCGCTAACTAATTTTATTTCAGAGCGTGTAATACCATCTCGCCAGAAAGTCAAATCAGTATAAACGTCTTTCCTACAACTATTGCTGGAGTTGTTTCCTGCATGACAAGATAAAATTATTTTTAGCGGTTTTGGAGCATCTGCTGCATAATTTATTCTTCGCCAAATCCCATCCTGACAGGAAATAATAGCCCCTGTGGATTCCTTACTGATTAATCCTTGGGTAGGACAGGCTGTTCCTACAACCTCAGTCGAGTTAGGTAAAAAATAGTTTGCGTCGATAGTTTTATCTGAATGAATATTTCCGGTAGCCTCTATATTTCCACTTACCTTCACATATCCACTAAGTACCCCTCCGGTGGTTTTAACATTTTTACCATTATATGCGGTAATAGTATTTGCATCAGTCATATTCCAACCACCACCCCATTTCTGAAAGTATATACCTCCATCACCTAATGTTCTGAACCAGTTCTGCGTGTATGTCTCGCCTCTAGATTGGATATTTTCGGCTGAAACAGTGTTATTAGCATTTATTGAACCATTGACCTGAGCACTACCGCCAACACGGATATGTGCACCGACAACTGTATCTCCAGTGGAATTCAGAACATTAGCAGTCGCAGTTCCTGCAGCAGTTATATCTTGGACATTCTTGATGCTTTTACCTCCCATATTAAGATCCCCCGTCATCGGCAATGTGCCATCACGACGAAGATAAACAGAATACATGGTGGAATCATATCCTACGCGATAGGCCATCAATCCAGCACTTGTGATATTACTGTAATCTGTAGATGCCTCTTTCCATGCACCCTGTAAACCTGATGCTAACGTTGCTGATTGCGTCATACCACTATCAATACCTGCCGCTTGCATCGCTCGACCCAATAAATCGTAACGATACTTATCCCCTTCCATCCAAGGCAAAGTCGTTGTAATAAGACCATTAACTACATAGTTAGGTGATATTCCTGAACGTTTTAATATAATTTTATATGAAGATTTTAGCGCATTAATACCGGTGTATGACGCAGGTAATAACCCTTCATTAACCAGTGTCTGGTATGTAATTTCGCAGCCTGAAGCATTACAGACACGGGGACCCGGATCGCTTGACTGACTGCTGCTTAAAGTCAGAGTGGAAAGTTTATCATATCGGATATTAATATAACCATTAACCGCCTCCCCGACCTGTTTAATTTGCTGACCAACAGCATTAGCTATAATCGTTTCCTGTTCATTTTTCATATCCTGAAAACGCATAAATGCCATCATGCTACCCACACCCAGCACCAATACGAGTTCTAACAGGGAGAACCCTTTCTTATTTTGTTTTTTCATTTTCATCGTCCTTTTTTATTTCACGTATTAATTAATTATCAAAAATAAACAGGAGGTCAAGACCGATGAATATATAATCAATGCAAAGATTAATAATAAAAATTAAAATGATCCGATTTTATCTCTCACTATCCGGTTTGTGGTATCATTACAATGATTTTATACATTCAGGATAAAAGACAATGACAGACGCTATTAAAACACTTAATAACATCCGTACCCTTCGCGCTCAGGCACGAGAAACAGATCTGGCTACACTTGAAGAGATGCTGGAGAAATTAACTTCTATTGTCGAAGACAGACGCCAAGAGGAAACAATCGCAAAGCAACAAAATGCTGAACGTCAGGGCAAAATCGAAGCCCTGCGTGCGCAACTGCTTGAAGATGGCATTGACCCGTCTGAGCTGCTGGGTAATGTTAAATCATCACGTCCTGCTGCTGTCCGTGCTCCTCGTCCTGCAAAGTACAAATACATCGACGAAAATGGCGATGAGAAAACGTGGACAGGTCAGGGGCGAACACCAAAAGTGATTGCAGCTGCACTAGAAAGCGGTAAGGTTCTGGAAGATTTTGCCATTTGATTAAGAGTTTTAATTTGCTGCCAAGGATGGTGGTGAAAATTGGCTACCGCGCCCTCTGGGGCTTGCTCAACAGCTCCCCAGCCTAAAACAAGTTTTAAGCCGAAGAGCTGTTCGGACGTGAAATTATTTTATGGTCTGAATTTCTTGAGAACTCTTTCAATGTAG
Organism: Leclercia sp. LSNIH1; assembly: GCF_002902985.1. Taxonomy (NCBI): domain Bacteria; kingdom Pseudomonadati; phylum Pseudomonadota; class Gammaproteobacteria; order Enterobacterales; family Enterobacteriaceae; genus Leclercia; species Leclercia sp. LSNIH1. The sequence goes on from NZ_CP026167.1 coordinate 4,280,206, forward strand.
ATTTGTCCATTAACTTTATACCGTTCGATATCATGAGTATGTAACGATGGAACTTCTAACAATAAACCAAAGAGTAATTGCTTATCTACCTCACTTATATCACAGTTTAAAACCTTAGCAACCTCTGCACCAAGAATTATTTTTTGTCGTGTGTTTTCTTTTTTACTGTCTCTTTTTTCTTTGGCTTTAAGGTAATTTAATTTGTTTTGTGCTCCAGCAATTTTCTGCTCAAGTGTTTTCTTAATTTCCAGCCTGCTTCTATCACTCTGAAAAACATTGCCAGTTAGATAGGTATTTTTTATTTCATCATCACTCATTATTTACTCCATTGATTTATATGGTTATAAGGAATATTAGTTCTAAACTCATCATCTGAAAGTGCTCGTTTGATTGATTTAATCCGGGAACGGAACTGTTTCTTTTCCTGTTCCTTTTTGAACTCAACTCTTATTTCTGTGATTATCTTTTCTGCTTCACTATACGCTTTTTCCAGATCAGTATAGATTCCATTATCAAGTAATCGTTTTGCTTCAAGATCGATGGCTTCATCGTTATTTTTATACATAAAACCTCCTTGTCTTTATTTCCTTAACACCAATTAACATAATTAAGAAATTAATCAATAGTATATAGGGGTTATTTTAATCATATCTTCAGGTCTTTTAATGGGCTTTAAAATTATCTCTATAACTAACTACATTCAGAAGTGTTCATGGTAAGCGCTGTAAATAGTAAGAAAGGGCCAACTGGCCCTTTCTTTAACACTTATGCGCACTCAGGAAGACTCAAAAGGTTATTAGGCTGTTCACCATCATTTTGTGTTTTTAAGTATTTGTTACCTGAAGCACTAACAGCAACAATGACCCACACTGAATGCCCTCCTGCATTAACATAAAACCTCCATTTCCCAGATTCTATTCCGCTTATAGCCTCTTGCTGTGTGAGCTTCCATCTGGTGCCATCAGCATTCTTACCACCTATATGAGTTATCCTTTCATGAGCACTCTGGCGATTGCTTTTATTGATGCATAATACTTGATGTTCGGACATTTTAGCCTCATTATAATTGCTATATGTAATTAATAAACTGATCATCATTTTCATTGCATTAAATTGCTTTAATAAATGATGCACACTGAGTTTAGGTCATATCCTCACGATTTCCAGTCCACAAAAACTAAATAACGCACTTTGTAATTTATGCAACACAAGTGATAGCAACTACTAACTTAAAATATCTGATACTCTCCGCGTTACTTATTTTTGTTTATATGTGATTTTCATTTCACCTTTCGGTTTTCCACCCTAGTTTTTAAACTTCACCTGTTAATTATATAAAGGAGAAGTCATCTCTAGATTTAACTGTTTTATTTATGCTTTAGTTTTCCCGCCTTACGGCGGGATAAATTAACACTCTTCCTGTCCTTCGGACGCTATCAAAGTCCAATCCGTGTTATATCGCGGAATACTTCGCCCGCCCATCCATATTGCGCCGCTTAATTCGGCGGTTTGTTTTACAGCCATTCATATATTTAGTATTAATTAATAAAGGCAAGCCTTATACATTGCCGTAATTTTTTGAGCCATTTATGGCGATAAAAAATAAAGCAATGCCCACTTACGCATTATCGCTTCGCTCTAATGCCGTGGGGTCTACCGACGGTTGCCTGCCGCAGGCTAAAACCGTTTCCTTCGGAAACAAAATCAAGGTCAACGTCAACCCCGGCGTTTTCCTTACGTAAAACGAAAAGCAGCATTTGGCATTGAGGAATACTTGGATGGCGATATACAGTTTTAAAATGGAGAACATCAGCAGAGGCGAAGGCCAGTCTTCGGTTAACTCTGCTGCATATCGTCACCGTAAAGTTTTCTTCGATAACAGAACGGGTGAAGTTTGTGGTCGCAAAACAGCACATAAAAAGGACCTTGCCTTTGCGCAGATTTTTGCACCTGAACATACCCCTCCTGCCCTGATTGTTGACAGTGAAACACTCTGGAATGCTGTTGAAGCCTCAGAGAAGAGAAAAGATGCCCGCCTTGCCAAAGAGTTTAAGATTGCCCTCCCCGCTGAGCTAACACCAGAGCAGAACATTGAACTCACTGCAGCTTTTGTTCTTGAGCACTTTACCAAGCAAGGCATCATTGCCGATGTTGTTATTCACGATATTAATGGTCATAACCCACATATCCATATAATGGGAACCACCCGTGAGGTTCTTTCTACCGGCTTTGGTAAAAAGGTCCGTGAGTGGGACAAGCCTGAAACCCTTGATAGCTGGCGTAAAGGCTGGCAGGACATCTGTAATGGCTTCCTTGAGCTGTATGGTCACGATGAACGCATTGATCACCGTTCTATCAGGGTTCAGTATGAGGAAGCCCTAGAACAGGCTACCGCTGCTGCTACCAATGAAGAGAAAGCAATCTGGCTGGCTAAAGCTATTGAAACAAACCGCGACCCAATACTTCATATCCCTCGTGATCGTTGGGGCACTGTAGCCGCTCAGGAACAACGTGCTGCAGAGCAAGCCATACGTGATGAGCAGAAAAAAGAAGCTGTTGAAGCCTACTTTGCCTTTAAGGATTTACCATTAGACATCGTTGTTGATGTTGCCAGCTTTACGGTTCATGCACTTTCTGAACCTGAAGAAATTGTTATCCCGGATAATACCGGGAAAGCTTCATCTTCAGACACGCAAAAACCTGTTCTGGTTGCTCCTGCGCCTCATACACGCACTACACTGAAAACTCCATCCACTTCAACGGCAAGAGCACTTAAACGCGCTCCTTTTAAAGCTAAGAGGAAGCATGTTGAACCTCGTCAGAGCGGTGTGTTTAAGCGTTTCACGCTGTTGCTAGTAGATTATTTAAAAGAGAAATTCGTCTGGGCCAAGAAGAAGCCAGCCCCTGTTTCAGTCGATGCTGAACACGATAAGCGTATAGCTGAAAACTATGTCTTCGATGAGGTTCAGGGCATCTATGTGCCACGCGCTGAACATGAAAGATGTGCCAGATTTAACAGTGACACTTATAGTCCAACCAAAGATGAGATCAGGCGTTTTCCAAATCGTCCTAAGCACGATCAGACTGAACGTAATATCAGTCTAGATCTGATGACTCCCATACAGTCAGAAAGTCAAAAAAAATATATACCGCGTTTAAAACCGCCAAATCATAGATAACAGGACAAAGGAGATAATGATTATTTCCAATATCTCCGTTTGTTTTTTTTGGCATGTGTTATTAAAATAATAAATTGCTAATCAATCATTTTTAAATTGTGAAACAGCCGTAATAAAATCATCTTCCCATCGCTGCGCTCTAATTGTTCTAGGGTGCGGCGCTCTAAGCGTATACTTCGGAAGCTCTGGGTGATTTAATTTTGAAAAGTGTTTCTTTGGCAATCCATGAACATTATAAAAAACCAGATCTTGGTATAAGTCTCTCAGTCTTTTATCATACTTGTGATTTGTAAAAAATATACATACATCGGGTTTGAGAATGCTAATTTCCTCTTTAACCAAATAGTCTAGCGAAGCAATGTCTTGTGCAAGTTCTGTACGATCTGGTGAGCCGCAATCCACATCAAATCTATTTAGATTAGACCATGCAATAGCATATGGCTCAATATTCAGTGATCTTTCTACTTTCCTAATTACATTCCAAAAAGGACTACTGTAGTATGATGATCCAAAATTGAACTCTTGATAAGTGGTTCGCTGCTCTATTATTGAGAGAGATTTATTCCAGCCAAACGTCTCCTGCCCCACAACCATTAGCTTTAATTTCTGAGATGAATAATTACTGATATTTAAAAGAAGTGGTCCATGTAGATTTTTATCTGAATGCTTTTTACTATATTCATTGAGAGCATTAATATTCTTGATGTATAACTGACTTAGTTTGTTATTCATTACCTATTCACCATAAAAATTTTAGTTAATAAAATACGAATAATATTTCGTGATTTTATGCCTCAAAAGAAAACAAGTCAATTCACAGATTGCTATATAGCTATACCAAATAGTAACTCTCTAAAGGGAATACAAGGCCGGTGAGTATGCTCTGAACAATCGCAAAACATCACGAACCACGAACCGGACTTAACGATACAGATCTTGGCATCAATGCAATTGAGAATTGTATAGACACTTATTCAATACTTGCCTTTCCATATTTAAGTAATGATAAGATAAAAAACCTAATAAAAATAAATAAACAGAATATAGCCATACTCCACTACCATTCATTCCACCACCATTTATAGTAAGTCAAAATTGGTTGACTGGTGTATGTCATCCATGCTCATATGCTTGAATAGCTAATTTAAATGAGGTTGTTCACAAAATGCACGAATTTCATCATTTTACGACAGCAATTGGTTTAAAAGGTATTCTGGATTCTGGGCGTATTCTGGCGACTGATACTTATGTTAATGAAGCAATAAAGCTTAAATCAGTTAGCCTTACAACCGATTTATCCCCTGAAGGGCATGGTCTACCTGATGGACGTGAGATTACTGACAAGCAAGCTTTAGTATTCGGCCACAGATGTTTTACTATTAATAATAAAACATACTGTCTAAATCACAGAGAGTTCTGACTAAAAATTAACCCACAAAATTTAGACATTATTGCTGCAGTAGATTTTCATCTAAATGATATGTTTATGATAAAATGCTTGGCAGCCTCAGCATATTATCCTCACGGTGAAGCTGAAGAACAAGTACACTTAGAGGAAATAGCAAGGATGGTAAAAGATCCTACTTTTCTAGGAAAATCTCCTACATGGTATTATTGTTTACAGGATATTCCTTTAGCTTCTTTAGTACTGATTGAAAAACTTTCCATTGATGGGAGTTATCAAACAGTATCTTCGGAAACGATTTATTCTCATTTGAATAAGAATCCCTTCTTACAAGGGTAGATTCATTTTGTTCGGGGGATATGACATCCCCTTTCATTGCACAATTATGGATTTTCATTAATTAACCTCTATCATAAAATATATAATTATTTAAACCATCCATACTGTTATGTCAAATATTAGTCCTAATTTTATTTTTTATACTTGCAAAATAAAAAACCACATCCTGTTTTATGAGATGTGGTTTAAATACTTATAATTTAATATTACATTCCTCGCCTAAACACAACATTGTCAGAGAAGATCGCCTTGCCAGCGACAAACCCAACAGCTGCAATTATCGGTAGGCTGATAGCAGCCCCTGCCATGCCTGTAGACATACCAATCAGTACAGACAAGCCGAAGGACAATAAGATAGCAATAGCAGCATACCAGCTGGCTCTCTTTCAATCAAAACGGACACTGAATTGTATTGTTTTCCATGATAGACCCCTTAGAGCGCTTTCCAGCCATTGCTGGTTTTAACAAGATTAATTTTGCCGTCTTCAGGTTCATTCATACCCTTGACGCTGGAGAACGCTTTTTTGTCTACCCACGAAGGAACATCCGTCAACTTCCACGCATAAGACACGCGAACAACTTTCTGATTACCGTTTCCCGGTTCGGTCCATTCCTTTATCTCAGAAACTTCCCGATGACCAACACAGGCACCTTTCTCACGGTCCCAAAACTCAACCTCTTGGCCCTTGTCCGTGACTTCCAGAACATCGACACTGCTAAAGCCATTTGCCTGCTGTGAAACAGTGAGCAGCCCCTGTTCAACAAGTCCTTTCAGGATTTCGTCACTGGCACTGTATCCGGCAGAACGGTAGCCGCGATTAACCTTAACCGGAAAACCTTTGTTGAATACAATGTTATTGTCCTGCAGGGAGTAGCACAGCTTCGATTGTGATATTTTCGCGTTGATCGCTTTCTCAAAATCGCCTTTTTCACCGCATCCCGTCAAAGCAAGAGCTGTGCAAGTAACGAGTAAAATCTTCTTCATCTTCCTATCCATCCTGATAATCAAAAATGCTGTTATGTAGAGTTAGTCTGCAGCGCATCTGTAGTCGTTAAGGCTTGTTCTTACTGGCATAAAGCAACAAAACCACCTGATAGGATTCAATTATTTTTGTGGGCCGTCATATCGTTTGCAACGATCAAAATAAAATTAACGATAGATGCTGGCTATCATATTTTTATATTCGATCGTACACACCAATTATAACACCGATCGATAAATCATTTTCAATCGTTATTATCTATCAATAGTTTATTATAGATCTGTAATATCGATCATCTTCTTGCTAGAGGAATCGTTAATGAGTAGAGTAAACCAGAGGACCACCAGACAGTTTACGAGCTGATTCAAGTGGATAGAGCGTTGGACCATGAGATAAGCGGTTAATGTCGATTTATGGCCTTTAAATAGCTTTGATTAATGCATCATCAGGTAAAACAACCATGAAGTATGCCGTTAGCTGATTAGATAAAAACTCACAGGCTTTTGATAAGCGGCTTTCTTCTTCAGCCATTAACACAAATTTAAGTAGCCAGAGGTATCTCACATCTGGTCCCGGCGTCTTTACGCCTATTTTTTCGTTTACTGTTTATATGGAGTTAACATGAAAAAACTGTTTATCGCTGCTCTGGTGAGCCTGCCTCTTACAGCTTGCACAACCTACGGCAACAAATCTCTGAAAGACGAATCCCAACAAACCGTAAAAGCCAAAATCGTTAAAGGGAAAACTACTCAGCAAGATGTTATTAATGCATTCGGGGAACCACAAACGCGAGCTACCAATGACGGTCAGGAAATGTGGTCCTACTCCAGCATGTCAGGCGAGAGTCAGATCTCGAACTACATCCCCGGTCTGGCCCTGCTTAAAAACAGCAACACAGCTCACATGAACTCCCTTGAGATCTGGTTCAAGGGGAATGTTGTTGAGCGATATAATTTCAGTCAGACGGCGAGTAAGGTTTCTCGTGGGTTGCTGGATTGAATGATATAAAACTCCGGCCAAATCCTATCATCTACTCTTAAATACCAATAGTGTCAATGAACCTCACCAGCGTTGAGCTTCATTGACACTGTAGACGCACACCTTCTTCTATTATCCACCTATTTGTGATGCCTACATCCTGCTAAATGAGAAAGCTATAGTTAGATCAGTGCTTTCTCATTTTATATGATAGATACCCTATTTAACCAAGAGTTATTTCTTGCTCTGGATTATATCATTAACATGACTAATAGGAATATAACTAGCGATACTTCTCCATATTCTCTCTCCTTCGCAATTTATGGTCTATCACATTAAATTTAATTTTTTCAAAGTCGTCATAAGAGAAACCAAGATTTTTAAGTATGAAAAGCTCAATCAACAGCTCCAACTTTAACGTTAAGTAGAATAGATCTATACCATCTGGAATATTTGTATACTTGCTGTCATTGTAATGCGTATAATAATTTCTCGTATCCCTTAATAAAACATCTAACCCTTCACGAGATTCATTGTCGAGAAAATCCACATATGCTTCATCTAGAATAACATCCTCTATTCTTTGTATATAGGTTTTATCGTTATCTTTAGTTAATTTCCTATGCAAACATTCAATTACTTGAGAGTATGTTATAAACTTTAAAACCAAGTCCAATTTATTCATGCTAGGGAGAAAATATAATCTCAGCAAATGCTCTGCTTCACTCATGATTAAATTCCATTTACAAAAAACATTCTGGACATCATTAGTGTTGTAATGGAACAAGCAAAAGTTATTACCTTGAATCGTTTCGCTTGAAAATGAAGGTTTGTAATTAATTGTAAAAACTTCATCTTCATCATCAATTATTTTATATCCATACTGCCTTACTATATTTTTTGCACCAAATGATATAAAAGTAATGACTTTGTGTAATACATCTTGCACGTAATCGTAGTCCAATAATTTATTGGATGCGATAGCTATTTGAGAGGTTCTTTTCCCTGATTGAAAAGAATGTGTTGATGTAATAATAATATTAACATCATTATATTTTAATGATACTTTTTTTTGCATCAAATTATCATAGTTTTGAATTTCATGATAACAATTTTCAAAAAACCAATTATCACAGTCAATATTACAAGAGAACTCTTTTATCTTTAAACTTCCCACATCATCTAAATAACTAGTGCCAACTATAAGAATAGAACCAAACAAAATACATTTTTGTACTGGCTCACACCCAAAACTTATCCCACCCGTTGTTTTTATTTTATACATAGGGCTGGGGATTGAAATATAAGAATCACTAAACTTACAGTATATATTTTCTTCTATTACTTTATCATTATTACTAAATGGTTTGTCAGTATTAAGTTCAAATGAGCCATCCTCATATATTATTAACTTACCTGATATATTTTTCCCTTTCTCATCATTGATAAAGAAATCACCATTAATTTCATTAACTATTTTATTCATCGCAACCTTCATAATAATTAATTGTAAAAAATGTTATATCTAACTCTCATTTTATGATTCATTCTCACACAACGCAACCGCAATATTAATTCTATCGACAGTCTGAGATGATGGCCCATAAAGATCGCCCTCAATTTCATGTTTAAACTCACCGTTCCTGAAGATTACAGCATACTTCAGCTAAGGCTTCACGTAGGTCCTGCAGGCCAAGCGCGTTTATCAGCTTCGACGTATATGAAGCATTGGCTTATATCCTGCAGTACCCATCATCATCCAGAACACTAACGGGGCGTGTTGGGAGACAGGCTGTTGTAGATTTTGGTTTCTGGCATCAGCGATCTTATTGTCTCTTCGCTGACTTGGCTGAGTTCAGAGACTAACCTTCTATAAACATTAACCATTCGTTCCTTATCACAATCATCCGCTGATTCAGACAGGAAAAAATAATCGTAATCTTCAACATATATGTTATTACCGTTTTCAAGGGTAAGTTTTACACCTTGCTCGTGCTCTTCAATGTCTTTAACTATACAGGTCATAAATGGTATTTTTCCATTTTCATGAAAGAGCGTAATTATTTTAAAATTATTCATTTTTATTTTCCCTTTTTATAGTTTCGATACTACATTTGTTTTAGAATGATCAAACTTAACTCAAGCAATATTACATCCCCACATGAGATACTCGTGCACACCTTAATTTACTCGATCTCTGAATATCACCTTCGTGAACAAATCTTCGCCCTGAATATTATCCCAATCTAACGGTTCTTCTGGCGGTAGAAGCGTTTCTCCCTTGGTAGCAATAGCTCCATCCGCGCTTTTATCCATCATTTTCGCTTGGGATCTTTTAGCCTGTAATCTTGCGATTAACAAATCAATATCCTCTTGGTCATTAACATCTTCTATCACTGACTGAATCGACCTGCTTTTCACTTCAGCATTGCTATTTGTATCGCGCCTACCAAAATCATTTTCGCTTTGTTCTTCCATTGTTTCTTTCTTTTTTCTAATCTCTGAAACAAAGCGAGCACGATCACCATTGAACACAATAGCAGGATTTATAAAATACCAGTTTTTTTCATTCGTTTTAGCAATAATACGTTTCTCAATAAGTTCTTTTATACCTCTGTAAAAGATAGATTCAGACAAGACGAAGTGATCTATCTTTTCTGCAAGCGACATTGCTTTTTTACAGCTCAGGTAAAAGTGATCTTTACCTATCGCATCCTGATAGATACGGAGAAATATGAAAAACACCTTGTACGCTGTTTTCGTTAAATCAAAATATGCTTTTATCTGGGAAGTGTAGAGCTTAATGAATTCTTCTTTATCGACCTCTTGTGTATGTACTATATTGGCAAAATAAGATTTGCTGGTATCCTTCCTTTCAATAAGTTCTGTTCCTCTTGAAACAGTCAGGTTCTTCTTTCTTGTTTCAATCTTTATCTCTGTCTCAAAGCAAAAAGGATTTAAGCCTAAATCTAAATCAACTTCTATTTCATTCATCACGACATTACCTCTTATTTTTTTATTTATAATTAAATACCATGCACAAAATAGATATCAAGTTTTTTGCATATTTTTTTGCAAAAATATTTTAGAAATCGCAAGTATTCCAGTGACTATAATTTAAAGCACTGTCATTTTTAACCAATAAAATGACATAGAAACTGACTACAGAGTCAGGAAAGCTCACTGTACAGTCAGGAATACTGACCACAGAGTCAGGAACACTGACCGTACAGTCAGTCCCGTTTATTTGTTCAATCCCTTATACAGCAAGGGCTACAAGCCGATTTTGTCTCAATTTAATTTTGCAAGAAGTAAGAGATAATACTTAAGAGGATAAACAGAAACCGGGCGATTTTTATGATCGCCACATGGGGTTTCAACCTTAAAATGATTAACCATTTTCGGGTTGCATTTTTTATTGCAGAGCTTTCCTTTTTATTACATTAAAAATCCTTTTTTTGAAAATCATCACCATCTATGAGCTGACGCTCATGTGCTAAAGCACGGCTACGCCCTGACGCTGACATTAATCTATTTTTACTTTCATTAGGTAGTTTCCATACTGGCTAGGAAAATAAAAAAGGATCGTATTTAGATCGTTTCCTCATCCTGCTTTAAAAAAGATCCCATAGCCGTGTAAAGTGTTAACTCTGTAAAACGGGGTATTTACTCTTCACTGAATGAAAAATATGCACATAAGCAGCACTTCGTGATTGTCTTGAACAATCACATTGCTGGAACAGGGTTCATCCCTGTTAATGATGGATTTATCCATACAGAATTGCGGCGATAGCCGCTATGTAGTAAAAGAAAACAATAACATATCCCTAAAAACCAGCAGCGCTTAGTGATTGTCTTATACAATCACTTGCTGTCTATCATTAAAAGTAAAGATATGACAGATGATAAAACGGAACCATTTGACTGGCACACTCCAATCTTAAACCATTAAAATCATTATATTAAAATATTTCTACAGTGAAATTTTTCTGTACTGAAACCAAACATCTTTCTTTGAAAACTCTGTTATATTTAAAAACCATCGGAATCAGTGAACGTAATTTCGCAAAAATGTATTTTATTTCATTTTTTCACATTTATTTTTGACAATGACATGTTCTGCATTATATAAATATAAACAATAATAATAATAAAAGGAAAGACACATGAGCATTGATTACAATAAAATAATGGCATTAAGCAGTGAAGGAGTGGAAGATTACATATGCAGAAATAATTTTACTGATAAGCAAAAGCTAGAGATATACGGATTCCACAATAGAAACCGAAAAGATAAAGCAACAGCAAATGTAAACAAAGAACATAGCTCTGATATACAACAGAGAATAGTCTATGTTCACGCTTTTTTAGATAATCTGGAAACGCTCGGGTAGAACATGTCGGGTGCAGAATATACAATAATGATCCGTTTATGTAAGCTCATGCAGCATGGAAATTTGATCGCCAGCGTATCACAATCAGCTCTTGCAGAAGAGCTTGCCATGAGTAGATCTAACGTAAGTAAATGCTGGCAGAAACTTATAAATAAAAATATTCTGGTTCAAGAAGGAAAACATACAATGATAAATGCGAATCTATTTCTATAGGGCTAGTACAGGACGTTAAATCCCATAAGTTCAAAAATCACTGAGAACAGTCAGTTAAGGCATAAAAACGTATTTATCTCAGTTTGCGAAGATACTATATTTATTAGCAACGTTTAAAAAATAAATAATGAAGATGATAAATCATCTTTCTCTACTCCTGATGTTGCAACTCAGTATCAGCAAACAAGATGTTGGATGATTATTCCGAATAAGTCGATAAGGAAGAAGCATGCAATAGTTATTAAAATTTAAAAATAAAAGGGTTTATGAAAAGTAAAATAATAGTGCGTGAGAAAAATTATTTGGGTGGTGTTATAATATTCTTTCAGATGGATGGGGAGAAATATTATTATGAGCCTATATCTTCACATTATGTAAAAAACTCTATTAAAAAGGTTTCATGCATAGATATTGAAGATGAGTATAAACCCTACTTAGACAAACTAAATAGTGATATAGACTTAGAAAGAGATGGTGGCAGCATACTATATGCAGATAATGTTTTGGCATTTAAAAAAGAACCATCATACTCTCTATGTAAAAAAGTATTGAAAAACTCCGGGGTAAATATACAGTATTTAAATAACCCTACACATGAGTTGTGTAATATCGCGATTCAAAACAATGGATACAATCTTAAACATGTTATCCCTTTTATTAAAGAAGAAGACTTAAACGGTTTTTATAGAATTGCAGTGAAGAACAATGGAATGGCTCTTAGGCTAATCCCTAACCCTTCGTATGATTTACAGTTAATGGCGGTAAAAAACTGTGGCGCTGCCTTAAAATATGTTGATAACCCCACAAGGGAGATAGCTTTAGAGGCAGCAAGAAATCACACCGCTATTTTAGAATTCGAAAACAGGGATATAGTTGAAAAATACATAGATGATGATTTTATTCGTGAATCTGAAGATATTGAATTTCTTCCCCTTATGATGTTTAGAGAATCCATCAAATTCTTTAAAGAGTTAAAGGTTCATCTGGTGATATTAATGGAATATTTCAAAGCTAAATCATTATCATAAAAGGCTCATACTGAGCCTTCTTTAGCCCTTGCAAACATTCGTATTAGAGGCAAGCACTCAGCAGATCACTGGAAATAATTTACAGTCTAGATAATTTATTTATCTTTTATTATCATTATCAATTAAATTTTATTCTATTTTTACTTCTCATATCCTGAGAAACAGGTTCAGATAAAGACTGTTTTACATTTTTTAATTTATCTTTAAAACTTATAACCTTTTCATGCGTCTGAGTATAAAGTTTATTAAACACTTCAATGCCCAAAAACTCTCTTGCTGCATCTAATGTCCTGCTCATATGATTTTCTCTTTTAACGGCAAAATCAACTTGAGATGCCATTTCTTTAGTTAGCGTCTGAACTCTATTTATATAAGTATCTTTTGCTACTGGATCATTTATATCAGTTGGAAGCATTCCAACAGAAAAATGAGGTGCCTCTTTAAATGCTTCCGATCTGGAAACGACTACATCCCTTTCTTTAACATCACCTTCATTTTTTATTTTTTCACTAAATCCTTCTTTGTTAAACCACACCCCCAAAGAACTGGATACTCTCTCAGCATGTTTAACTCTCATTACAGCTCGATTATCAAACATAGCTGTATGAAGTTCTTCTGAAAGATTTCTGTTGCCTTGCTTGAGTATTTCTTCCTGCACTCTTTTCAATGCAGCATTATCAATGCCAGTATCAATATTGAATATTTTTTCATCAGCTTGTCTTTTAACTTGGTAAAATTGTTCGTTAACACTTATTATATCATCTAGGTTATCGACTTCTGCCTGTTCTTTCACTATCGCTACAGGTTCTGGTGTTGGTGCTATGTCTAAAGACTCACCAGCATATAGCTTATTGAAAACTTCAACACCTAAAAGCTGTTTAGCGGCCTCAATGGTATTGTTCATATGGCTTTCTCTACTAACCGCAAAACTAAGCTGATATTCCATATCTTTGGTTAATTGTTCTACCCTTTTTATATAAGCATCCTTTACATCTGGCTGATCTATATTATGTTGATACATACCAACAGAAAAGTAAGGTGCGTCTTTGAATGCTTCGGATTTAGATGCCACTACCTCTCTTTCTTTTACATCACCTTCTGATTTTATTTTATCGCTAAAAGCACCTGTATCAAACCATTCGTTCAATGAACTTGAAACTCGCTCCGCATGTTTGACTCTCATTACAGCGCTATTCTCAAACATTGCTTTATGCAACTCTTCTGCAAGACCTCTATTCCCCTGTTTTAAAACAGCTTGTTGAACCCTTCTTAAGGCTTCATTATCTATTCCTGTATCAGCATTGAATATTTTATTGTTTGCTTCAGCTTTTGCCTTATAAAATCTTTCATTTATTTCTGATATTTCTTCCCAAGTACTCTCTTTCATATTATCACCTATATATTTTGTTGATATATTTATTATATTTTATATTAACAACTAGTAAATATATGGCATTGATATATTTTATTATTTGAAAAAAACTCACGATGTACTAAGGGATAAAATCACTAATTTGACACTTCCTCTATATTTAATAAAATATACTCATTGATATTATTATGGCGAGGAAATATATGAGAAAAGTACAATTAGACAACAATGATTTATTAACATATTTTAATACGATTGAAGAACTCAAAAATCATCCATCAATGGAAGAATATAGAACTGGATATCGTAAGCTACGTGATGATGATGCATTTGCATATGAAATAAACAAATATAGGTCTGCACATACCACACTGCGCAGACTGGATAAGAAAAGACAATCTCTTTTGGCTAGCTTTATTAGTGAGCTTAATCCTATAAGTCACTCAGCCGCTAACACCGCTGCTAAATCATCAGGAAATTTTGATTTAATTAATGAAAGAATACTTTACAGAAAAACCATCGAAGAAAAAAGTGATGCTGAAATCATGGCTCTGGTGATAAAACAACGCACAGAGGCCACCCTTGCGTTCCAGCGCTCTGTTGAGCTGAGTCTTAAACAGCTTTCTTCTATCTCATCAGATTTTGAATCATCAAATAAAAACAGAAGAAAAATGTCTATCTAAATGCATGATGCTCTATCCATATTGGCCGCCACACCAATATGGTATCGACATTTATAATTCATCTGGTGATATACGATCACGCCCCATTTTCTCAAGCAACTGTTGTAATCTCTTGGCTCTCAATTTCTGAGCCTTTTTCTCACCAATCTCCTGATAGTATTCTTCCCGGCGTTCCGCAACGACTTGACGGAACTTCTTCAAAAGCTGTTCCAGTGTTTTCATATCTGTTGTCGCAGCTTCAGCTTGTATTTTTTTATACATATACATAACATGAAATTCATCAATCATATGGTTATCTCCGTTTGATTACAGGATTATTTCCCTCTGCACGAGGGAATATTGCCATGTTTCAATACTGATTCACAGTCATTTTTAACTTCCAGAAAATACGTTCATCCACATCATCCGGTTTGATGTTTTTCAGTACAAGCTCAATGATATGTTCTTTATGCCAGTATAAGATAGTATCTTTCAACTCATCCATATTGATCTCAGATACATCTTTGCCTCTTCCACTTTTAACAGAGTCTTCAACTTCACAAGCAATCAAAACATCATAAAGTATCTCTGATAACATTTCCCCTGTTAAAATATTCATGGCTGTTTCAGGCTGTTTTTCAGAGATACTATAGATCGTTTCGCAATATCCCTGTAATACATTTGTGATAAGATTTATTGCCATTTTATTGCTTTCATTTAAAACAATCTCTTTCATACTGATTCCTTTTCTTAAGTTAAATATTAGATAAATATTAGATAAATAGCGAGAAGGTATTAATACTATTGATTAGATACTATATTGATGATTACAGAACCATATTCCAGATCCATCTCATCATACAGTGTCTCATTTACATAACGATTTAAATAATCTAACAAGGTCTTATCATTCATTATTTCTTCGACAGAGCTACCTCTTAATGCGATAAATATATCCAAGCTCTCTTGGATAAGATTCATCACTTTAGGTGTTTTTTCACATAACATACTTACGATTACTGACATATCATTCTTCATCTGTTTTTCCTATTGTTTATAGTTAGCCCCTTCCGGGGCAAGATTAGTTCTTACTTTCTAAAGTTTTCTGAATACCCTACCAGCAGCGCTGCTACTTGTTCAAAGTTAACCTCATGAATATCACCACAGTTTTCTTCTTGCTTGGTGAATCTCTCAAAGTTATTCTGAATATGGTCAATCACATAAATAATAAATGGACTCATAAAATCAGGATCATCCAAATAATCATTGGCATCTCCATCGCCATTAACTTCCATAAACATATTCCAGCTTGCGCAAAATGATCTACAAGTAAGATCATAAAAAAGTTCTGTTGATTTGTTTTCAATAATATTTTCTTTAGTCATATTTATACCCTCATAATTAAATGCTTTTTATTCATTTCGTTTGTTATTAGCCCCTTGCGGGGCCGAATAGATGACGCCAGCGATTATGTATGCAAAATATAGTGACTCATCATATGATGTATCTGCCTCAGGTTGACAAGCACTTCATCAAAATATACGTTTTTAAGCGATGCTTTATATTTATGTTTTTTCAAGAACTCATTAAAATCTTTCTTACCATTCTCTATTATTGATTTTAAAACACCTTCCATATAACCATCATCTTCAAGATTATGATAGAATCTTTCCCCCATATACTCATGCATACATCGCAAATAGTAGTCATAGTCTTCGCCACTTTTCAGAACAAAGTATTTTGTATCATCATTACTAACATTTATTCCTATTTTTTGCACTTTCATTTTCGCTTCCTCTTATATGTTATTTATTATTTTTGCGTGAATCGGAAATAGTATTTTCAATCCATGCATCGATCTCACTTTCCACAAATGCTACAGTTCTTGCCCCTATGATTACCTTATCTGGGAATCGGCCTTCCTTTATAAGCTCATACATTGTGGTTCTACCAAATCCGACTCTTCTCAGCACTTCAGGAATACGGATTAATCTTTTTCCAGCGATTTCATTTCTCATTTGTCTTTTCCTCTGTTGTTTCGACAAGAGCTATAGTAGGAAAAAATGAGATCGCTGGATGCAGAGATTGGCAAACAAGATTTTTTGCGAAAGTGGCAGGGCGTGGTTTTAGGGGAAAATGGGAGTTTGTGGATTTCGCTGATTTTGAAGGATGGGGACCAGACTTGACAGTGATCCCCTACATGCAGAAAGTGAGTTACTTCCCTTTTTTCTCGTCCTCCTCTTCTTTTTCGTTCATCTTCATCGCTTCGGCTACCTTAGTATCCATCATGTAATCGTTTTTACTCAGCCAGAGGTTAAACAGTCGATCAAATTCGCGCGTGAGCACTTTTTCAGCAAACGGCTTGTCGGTATCCTTGATTTGAGAGCCGCCTCTGATGACTTCAGAGTCGTTAGGGTAGAGGAGACGGGAAAACTGCTCATAAGAGATCTTGGCATCATTCCGCTTCGCCCAAAGCAGCAGATCAAGCATTGGGATAACCCTGAGGTTGATCACCTTTTTGACAGTGCTTAGTCCAAACCGAAACGAACCAATTGCTGGCTCGCCAACGGTATACTCCTTTCGCCATTGAGGAAGCATTCTTTTGATATGCTCAATAACCTCATCGTCAGTCAGAAACTTAATGTTTAACCACAAATACAGTGGATGCCCATCATCAAACTCGTCAATGTCTCTCAGCTTCCGCATCCCATCCTCTTTTGATGTCGGGACAGACGATGCATCGGATGAGTAACCTACTCTGTGAAGTAGATCAAGGTCCCGTAGCCGTGCCTCGTAGCGGCTAATGTCGTTGACGGTCATATGCCTGACATGCAGCCGCGCATCCACTAAAGGGTTTTTCTTTTTTGTAGTTGGGGCGGTTCTTTCTATCGAACTCGCTAAAAGAGGATGACCAGCCAGAATCTTGGCTTCTTCTTGCAGATAGCGTTCATGCCGAGGGTGCTCTTCTTTACTAAAATCATGTCGGTGCAATGGTACACGCCGACTGATTTCATAACTCAGGTCGTTAACTGTGATCTCTTGAAGGACATCATAGTTGCTTAACTTGAACCACTGCTTAACAGCCTTCATTGTGTCACTGGCTTTCATCTGTATTACCATTTCCTGACTGCATTAACAGCGTAAACGCCGATTTATCTTTTGGTTAAGTTACGTCAAGACTCTTGGTGTAGCGGGTTAGGCCGCTGAAAGAAAGCGTTTTTTATCTAAATCGTTCAAGATGCCTTTAGCTGGTTCTGTGTTCGATGTTTATCATCCAGAGATGTACGCCAAAGGCCAGTGGCGTAATGAATTGATTTTAATTGACAATATTGTTATTCACGGCTGAAAATGTTGGTACATTTGTTGTTATAAATACTTAAGCATTATTAATTACACCTAAATAACATAGGATTAAGTGAATGTTCGATTCCTGCAGGGGACACTTTCCTGCCGTCAGATTTACCATTTTTTCCCGCAACTTCGTAAGTTACTTTCTGTTCAATAGCACCCATAAACACAACTTAACGGGTTGCTGTAATGTACTCTCCCGCCATCAGAACGTATCCCTGGCTTACCAGGTAATACAAAATTGAACGGAGAAGTTGATGAAAAAGATCCTGATCGCACTGGCTTTAATCGCCCCATGCTCAGCCTTTGCTGGGGTTGTGTTTCACCCTGTAGAACGCGCAGCCGTGGTCGCAAATTCCGCCCACCCGGTAGCGGCTGCAACGGTTACCGCGCAGGCAAGAAATCACCGTGCCGCCAGGGTAGATGCCGTTAACTGCAACGATGGGCATTGCGTACAGCGCGGTAACGTCATTCGCTAAGCGTTACGGAGCCCCGAAAGCTCGGGGCTCTCACCAGATGTTATTTCATCGAATCATTCAGCAGTGACAACACTACCTGTGACGTCTGGTTGGCTTTGGTCATTAACGAGGCGAACGTTTCCTGGAGCATCTGCGCCCGGGCCATACTGGACACTTCCGCGGCATAGTCCGCATCTTCAATCCGCGAGCGGGACGCACTGACCGCAACAGACATTGTCGCCTGGAGATTTTGCGTGGACTCCAACCGGTTCGCCACAGCGCCCAGCGTGCTGCGTCTTTCATCAACCTGTTTAATGGCATTATCGAGCGCGGCCAGAGGGTTCTCAGGATTTTTCAGGCGGATCTCATCGCCGACTTCATCGATATTCAGGGTCGTGTAGTTGGTCGCCGCATCCGTAGAGGCACTAAAAGACGCCTGGTAGTAGATCTGGAGATCCCCCAGACCATTCAACGTTTTTAGCAGGAAGCGGGCAGGATTCTCATCAGTCAAAACCAGAGTGGCTTTTTTTGTCTCAGTGCCGTTCACCACATCCATGTAGTAATTACCGTCTGCGTCCAGGCGCAGCACATCGTTTGAGATATTCCCTTTGGCATCGGTATAACGCACGTTGACCTTCGCAGGATCCATCGTGACCCGTGACGACCCGTTGACCTGATTCACATCAGAGAAATTATTCAGGCTGGTGGCGTTATTCGCCGTCACCACAAGCGAACTGTTTGTACCATCAGTCGTGGTCGTTACTGAGGCAGTGTAATAGTTAAAATTACCGTTGCCATCGTCCACTTCCATAATGTACTGGCTGCCTGACTTCAGGAGTCGGGAACTGGAGCCGGAAAGCGGATTATTACTCGCATCCCTGAAGCTCAACGCTGCGGTCGTGGCATCAATATTGGGCGTAGTCGTTACGACAGCCGGAAGCGTAGCGAAATCCGTATCCAGTTTTGCCGTGGTGCTGGTCATTTGTGCGGTGACGGCACCCGATGAACCGTAGCTCAGGGTTGCAGGATAATAC
Source organism: Leclercia sp. LSNIH1 (assembly GCF_002902985.1). Classification (NCBI taxonomy): domain Bacteria; kingdom Pseudomonadati; phylum Pseudomonadota; class Gammaproteobacteria; order Enterobacterales; family Enterobacteriaceae; genus Leclercia; species Leclercia sp. LSNIH1. Next base: position 4,299,599 of record NZ_CP026167.1, read on the forward strand.
AAATCATCCTGCTCAATATAATACTGGCCGTTTGATTCTCTTAATGTCGGCGCGGGACTATTGCTTAACATTCCCCCGTTGGTATCGATATAGCTCACCGAAGTAATGGTCCGGCTACTTAGCTGGGTGACGCTGCTGTAGAGAGGCGTTCCATTGGTGGCACTGATATTTACAGTTCCGGTTCCGCTGGCGGTATCCCAGCTTGCGGCCGTGGTGGCCTGATAATAAGCCGGCTTGCCGTCGGCTCCCGTGTCCTGAATGTAATACCGGCCATCAGTGGCGTTTCGCACCAATTGCGGCGAGTTGTATGAGCCCGTCGGATACCAGGTTACGCTGACATTACCGCTGTTCAGGTCGATATTACTGGCATTTCCAGAAACCTGATTGATATCTGAAACCTTACCGCTGATGCCACGAATAACGAAATCCTTCAGGCCGATACTCTCTACGCTGAAATTTTTCGATAAATCGAGGGAGATTTTTTCATTATCCCGGGTGCCGACCTGAAAACCGACGGTACCCGCACTGCCATTCAACAGATTGATGCCGTTAAAGTCGACAGCGCCGTTCAGGCGGTCGATCTCTTTAAGGTTTAAGTTGATTTCGGCCTGAATGGTATCGGCATCCACCAGGGTATTGGATTCACTGAGCCCTTTGACTGTAAGCTCGCGAATACGCTGCAAACGATTGTTAATTTCATCCATTGCGCCTTCGGCCGTCTGAATCATCGACAAGCCATCACCAGCATTCCGCTGCGCCTGCTGCAGCCCATTTTGCTGGCTGGTCATGCGGTTAGCAATCGCCTGGTTGGCCGCATTGTCCTTCGCGCTATTGATACGCATGCCGGAAGACAAATTGCGGATAGACTGCTCCAGGGCAGAGGTGTTTTTTGCAGATTGACCCCGCAGCGTTAACGCCATCAGGTTAGTTTTTAGGCTCAGCATTTCGATATACCGATACAGGTTTCTCTGAAGCTGTTATCGGTCGTACAGTAGATTAGTTGATGATTTATTTGAGCCTTAACCAAATTTGGTAGGGGGCGTGGCGCATAATTGCGAATATGTTAATGCGTTCCAGCGTTAAGAAGATGCCCAAAAACCGATAATAACCCTGCCAGTGGCGAGGTTTAAGGAGGATTACATGCCAAAAGCACTACTCATCATCGATATGCAGAATTTTGTCACAGAGAGAATTCAGCAGGGCGTGGATTACTTCCCGCATAACAGCATTGAAAACATGACCTCTGTAATTGAAAAATTCAGAAAATCAGGCCTTCCCGTCATCCACGTTCGCCACCAGACGCCTGAACAGGGCTCGCTTTTCCATCCCAGCTCCTCCTCCAGCTTACCCCTGGACGCCTTTAAAGAATCAGCGAACGAACCGGTCTTTATCAAACACACCTCCTCCGCGTTCAGCTCAACGGGATTACTGGATTATCTTCAGGATGCGCAAATTTCAGAGGTTGTTGTCACTGGCGCGGTGGCCGGATTTTGCGTTAACTCCACCGTCAGGATGGGTGCCGACCCTGGATTAAAGATGACGGTGCTAAAAGATGCGGTAATCAGCTTTGAACTGAGTCAAGCTCAGCTCAGCGCAAAAGTCATTCATGATGTCACCCTTGCGCTGCTTGCGGCCGATTTTGCCCAGGTTATCCCTGCAGTGGAATTACAGGTATAATCTGCCCATCATTTGACAGATTTCAGAAACGACGATGACCAAACTCACACTACAAGAGCAGATGCTGAAAGCTGGCTTAGTCAGCAGTAAAAAGCTGGAAAAAGTGCAGCGCACCGCCAAAAAGTCCCGCGTCCAGGCGCGTGAGGCCCGGGAAGCGGTAGAAGTGAATAAGCAGGCGCAAATTGAGCGCGACAAAGAGCTTAGCGAACAGCAAAAGCAGGCGACGCTGGCAAAAGAGTATAAGGCGCAGATCAAGCAGTTGATTGAGATGAACCGCATCGTCATTGCCAAAGGCGATATCGGCTTTAACTTCACCGACGGCAATCTGATTAAAAAAATCACTGTGGATAAAATCACGCAAAAACAGCTGATCAATGGCCGTCTGGCGATTGCGCGTCTGGTTGCTGAAGCGGGTCGCGAGAGCGAATACGCCATCATCCCTGCCGTTGTGGCGAATAAAATTATGCAGCGTGATGCGAGCTATATCGTCTTCAGCGGCGAGCTGACGCAGGAAGCGAAGGATGAAGACGATCCATACGCCGATTTTGTCGTGCCTGACGATTTGATGTGGTAACACTTAAAGGCCACCTCCCGGCGAGGTGGCCTTTCTCCATACTTATTAACGCTCGTGGAACGCCTCCGCTCTGGCGCGCAGAATCGGTTTCAGCAGATAGGCCATCACCGTTTTCTTACCGGTAATAATATCCACCGACGCCACCATTCCCGGAATAATTAACAGCGGCTTTTCATCCGTGCCGAGATGGTTTTTATCGGTGCGCAGGCGAATCACGTAAAAACTTTTCCCGTCTTTGTCGGTTACCGTATCAGGGCTGATCTGCTCCAGCGTTCCCTTCAGGCCGCCATAGATGGTGTAGTCGTAGGCGGTGAACTTCACCGTTGCTTCCTGGCCCGGACGTAAAAACGCAATGTCCTGCGGGCGGATTTTGGCCTCCACCAGCAGCTTGTCGTCCAGCGGTACAATCTCCACCAGGTCGTTGCCCGGCTGGATCACGCCGCCGATGGTGTTGACCATCAGCTGTTGCACCACGCCGCGCACCGGCGAAGTGACCAGGGTACGGTTCACCCGGTCGGAAATCGCCTTGCCCGAGGCCTCTATCTTGCTGAGATCGGTTCGCGCCTCGTTGAGCTGCCCCAGCGCCTCGCTGCGATAACGCCCGCGCGTTTCGCTGACTTTGCTCTCAATCTCCTTGATGGCCGCTTCCGCCCGCGGGATGGCGAGTGTCACGGAGTCGAGCTGTCCCTGGGTTTCTACCACGCCACGACGCAGGCGGAGCACTTCGACTTTGGAGATCGCCCCTTTCGCCACCAGCGGTTCAGACATGGCGACCTCCTGCTGTTGCAGCCCCAGGCTACGACGGTACTGGCTGGCCTTGCCCTGGAAGTCGAGCAGCTCCTGCTTCTTCTGGATAAGCTGTTCGTTGAGCCCCGCCAGTTCGCTCTGAATGCGTTTGTTTACGCTGGCGAAAAGCTCCATCTCACCGCTGGCGATCTCCGGCGCCTGCTTCACTATTTCCGGCGCCAGGGTCAGGGTTGTGGCATCGTTCAACTGCGCGGTCAGACGTTGGATGCGCGCCTGCAGCGCCAGCCGATCGGCCTCGCTCTCCCCGGCGTTGGAACGAAACTGAGTATCATCCAGGCGCAGCAGCGGCGCGCCGGCCTTCACCACCTCGCCTTCATGCACAAAGACCTCGGCGACGATCCCCCCTTCGAGGTTCTGCACTTTCTGCAGACGGGACGAGGGGATCGCCCGCCCTTCCCCGCGCGTCACTTCGTCAATACTGGCCAGCGATGCCCAGAGGATCATGGCGATAAAGAAGGCGAAGATTGCCCACAGCGTGACGCGTACCACCCGGGGGGCATCATCCAGCAACGCTTTGTTGACCTCGTTGGTGGTAAACGGCGCGGGCTGTTTATCTCCTGACAGCCAGCTCATCAGGCGGCTAAGCATCTCAACGATTCGCATGAATTTGTCCCTTCTTCAGCGCACTCATGACGCTCTCTTTCGGGCCATCGGCAATGATTTTGCCGTTGTCGACAATAATCAGACGATCCACCAGCGTCAGCAGCGACGCACGATGGGTGACCATCAGCAGCGTTTTGTTGGCAATCACCGGTACGAGCGCCTTTTTGATCAAATCTTCGCTGGTGTTATCCATCGAACTGGTGGGTTCGTCCATTAACAACACCGGCGGGTCGAGCAGTAGCGCCCGCGCCAGGGCGACAGCCTGCCGCTGGCCGCCGGAAAGGCTCATTCCCCGCTCACCCACCTGCATGTTGTAACCGGAGGGGTGACGACGGGCAAACTCGTGCACCCCGGTCAGGGTAGCCACCCGCAGCATCGTCTCGTCATCAACGTAGCTGGCGCCATACACCAGGTTCTCCCGCAGGGTGCCGCTGAACAGATGAATATCCTGCGGCGCGTAGCCGATGTTGTGCCGCAGGTCGTGAACATCGATCTGACGGGCATCGATGCCGTCGATCAGCACATTCCCGCTGTCCGGCTGGTAAAACCCGACCAGCAGTTTCGCCAGCGAGCTTTTCCCGGACCCACTGCGGCCGATGATCCCCACCTTCTCCCCGGGCTGGATCGTCAGCGAGACGTTGCTGAGCGAGGCATACTGATTGCCGGGATAGATAAAGGTCACATCGCGCAGCTCAATGGCGCCGGAGAGGGTTTCCCGCTTCAGCGGCACTTCGTCGTCCTGCACCTCCTGCTCAAGATCCATCATCCGGTCGATGGTGGCCTTGGTCATTCGCGCACGCTGGTAGCGGGTGATGAGGCTACACAGCTGGCCGATGGGCATCATGGCGCGACGGTGCAGCAGATAGCAGGCAATCAGCCCGCCCATGCTCAGGTTGCCGCCGATAATGATGTAGACCCCGGCCACGATCAGGGCCACGCCGCTGAACTGCTGCAGCCAGGCAGTAAAGTTCACCGCCACATAGGAGAGCGACTTCACCCGCAGTTCCAGCTTGCTCAGCTGACCGGTGAGGTGCTCCCACTGATACTGACGCTCGCTCTGGGCGTTGTTGATTTTGATGGCATCCAGGCCGGTGAGTGTCTCCACCAGCATCGCCTGGCGTTCGTTGGAGAGCTGATAGGTCTTCCTGACCCGCGACATCAGCGGACGCTGGATCAACCAGTTCACCAGCAGCGCCAGCGGATAAGCGAGCAGCGGGATAAACACCAGCGGGCCGCCAATGATGCCAATCACCAGCAGGATCAGCAGGGTAAAGGGGAGATCGATAAAGGCGGTCAGCGTCAGCGACGACAGAAAATCACGAATCGACTGGAACTCCTGGAAATTCTGCGCAAAGCTGCCCACCCGCTGCGGGCGGAGCTTCATCTTCATCCCCAGCAGCCGCTCGAACAGCGCCGAGGAGACCACGAGGTCGGTTTTTTTGTTTCACGATGACTCCAGCCCGGTAGTTCGCTGGACTGCGACGTAGCCCGATACAACAGGTTTATCAATAGCTTACGCGCGTCCATCATATGCCGGTGCTTTCTGAAACTTGACCCGGTTCTCCCTCGCGCCGCTCCTATCTGGCTCCTGGAATCCGGGTCGTTCCAAGGAGTCATCATGGCAAAGATCAAGCTCACCAAGACCGCCGTAGAGTCGGCGCAACCCCAGGCGAAGGACATCGAACTACGGGATACCGTCGTGCCCGGCTTCCTTTGCAAGATTACCCCGACGGGACGCCGGGTGTTCATGCTCCAGTACCGCACGAACTCTGGCCAGCCCCGCAAGCCCTCGCTGGGACTCTACGGGGAGCTAACCGTCGAACAGGCGCGGGTCAAAGCGCAGGACTGGCTGGCCGAGGTTCGCCGGGGTGGTGATCCCGGCGGTGCCAAGGCCGAGGCGCGCAAGGCGCCCACGATGGCCGAGTTGTGCAAAAAGTTCATGGAGGACTACTCCAAGAAGCGCAACAAGGTCAGCACGCAGGACGGCTACCAGGGCGTCATCGACCGCAACATCATCCCGCTGCTGGGCCGCAAGAAGGTGCATGACGTGAAGCGGCCCGACATTGCGGGGCTCATGGAAAAGCTGGCCTACAAGCCGACCGAGGCCAACAAGACCTTCGGCGTGCTGCGCAAGATGTTCAACTTGGCCGAAGTCTGGGGCTTCCGCCCGGACGGTACGAATCCGTGCCGCCACGTCCCGATGTACCCGCCGGGCAAGGAAACCCGGCTCATCGTGGACGAGGAAATGGTGCGGATCTTCCGCCAGTTGGAGAAACTGGAGGCGGAGGGGCTGGAGAACTACGTCATCCCGTTGGCGATCCGGCTGCAATTCGAGTTTGCGGCGCGGCGCTCCGAAATCTGCCCGCTCGAATGGAGCTGGCTGGACTTCGAGAACCGGCGCGTGGTGTGGCCCGACAGCAAGGTTGGCGGCATTTCCAAGCCCATGAGCGAGGAAGCCTATCGGCTGCTTTCGACGGCGCCGCGTCTGGAAGGCTGCCCTTACGTCCTGCCGTCGCCGAACGACCCGGCCAAGCACCTGACCTTTGGCGAGCACTATGGCGGCTGGTGCCGGACGCTCAAGGCCGCCAGCGTGCCGCACGTAGGCACGCACGGCATCCGTCATCGCTCGACCACCGACATTGCCAATTCCGGTGTGCCGACCAAAGTGGGAATGAAGCTGACGGGCCACAAGACCGTGGCGATGTTCATGCACTACGTCCACACCGAGGACAAGCCGGTGCGCGAGGCGGCCGAGCTGGTGGCCAGCCGCCGCCAAGCCATCACGGGCGCGCGGCAGCTTGCGGAGGCGGTGGCATGAACGGGCGCCGGCCATCAGCAGCATCGCTCGCAGCGCCCGCGGCGCTGCTGGGCGACATTCGGGCACTGATCGAGGCGGCGCGCAAGCGCGCCGCCTCGACGGTGAATAGCGAGCTTACGATGCTCTACTGGCGCATCGGCCAACGCATCCACACGCAGGTCTTGGACAGGCGCCGGGGCGCCTACGGCAAGGAAGTTCTGCCCACCTTGGCTGCGCAGTTGGTGGAGGAGTACGGCAGCAGCTTTGCAGAGCAGAACTTGCGCCGCATGGTGCAGTTCGCCGCCACCTTCCCCGACGAGCGAATTCTCGTATCACTGATACGAGAATTGAGCTGGACGCACTTCATCGCCCTGATGCCGCTGAAAGACCCGCTCCAGCGGGACTACTACGCACAGATGGCCAGCACCCAACGCTGGAGCGTGCGGACGCTGCGCGAGCGTATCGACTCGATGCTGTACGAGCGCACGGCGCTTTCCCAAAAGCCGGAAGAAACCATAGCGCAGGAGTTGGCGACCCTGCGCGATGCGCAGCGCATGTCGCCGGCCCTGGTCATGCGCGACCCGTACATCCTCGACTTCCTGGGCCTGCGGGACACTTGGCAGGAAGGCGACTTGGAAGCGGCGATCATCCGTGAAATGGAGTCCTTCCTGCTGGAGCTGGGCGCGGGCTTCTCATTCGTCGCCCGGCAGAAGCGCATTCCGATCGACGACGAGGATTTCCACCTTGACCTTCTGTTCTACAACCGCAAGCTGCGGCGGCTGGTTGCGGTGGAGTTGAAGGTAGGTGACTTCAAGGCGGCCTACAAAGGGCAGATGGAGCTTTACCTTCGGTGGCTAGACAAGCACGAACGGGAGCCGGAGGAAGCCTCGCCGCTCGGGATCATCCTTTGCACCGGCAAGAAGCGCGAGCAGATCGAATTGCTGGAGCTGGACAAGTCCGGCATCCACGTTGCCGAGTATCTGACCGCCTTGCCGCCGAGGGGCGTGCTGGTGGAGCGGCTGCAACAGGCAACGCAACGGGCGCAGTTGCAAATCGAGCAGCGCAAGACGGACAACGAGTAGTCCTGTCCCAAGCAGTCGGGCGTCCCGGCGTGCCGCCGTCGCGCTGTCGTGCTGCGCATCGAGCTTCGCTGCGCGAGTCTCGCCCCTGTCGGGCTTCCATCACTGACGCCTCCGTCCCGGCTCGTTGATCCGGGCCTGCGCGCTCCGCTTGCCAAAAATCGACTCTGTGCAGTGGGCGGGTGTGGGCGGTCTTGCTGTTCCCTTCACCGTATCACGGCGTTCTCGCCGTCAAGGGCGGCGCGCGCCATGCGCGCTTGCGTCCTGGCGGCCGTCTGCGACCCCTGACTGCTTGCGCTGCGCCGTGCTGCCGCCGGTTCCGGGCAATTCCGCCCGAGCAACCGGAGCACGATCATGTCGCAACTGTCCTTTCCCTCGTTCGATTCCTGTCTGCTGGTGCGCGACGCGCACGGGCGCTATCTACCGGCATCGGCCGACGACATTCTGGAAGCTGCGCGCCAGGTCATTGACCGGAAAATGCAGCGCGGAGCAGAGTTCACTTCGCCGGCGGCGGTCAAGGAATACTTGCGTACAAAGTTGGCCAGCTTCGAGCATGAGGTGTTCGTAGTGCTGTTCATGGATACGCGCCATCGTCTGATCGAATACAGGGAGATGTTCCACGGCACTATTGACGGTGCGTCGGTGTATCCGCGCGAAGTGGTCAAGGAGGCGCTGCGGCTCAATGCGGCGGCGGTCGTCGTTTCGCACAACCATCCGAGCGGAAACCCCGAGCCGAGCGCGGCTGACCGGGCGCTGACCCAGCGGCTCAAGGAAGCGTTGGGTCTGGTGGACGTGCGCGTGCTCGATCACATCATCGTTGCGGGCAACGAAACGGCATCGTTCGCCGAGCATGGGCTGATCTAGCCCAAGGGGCTTCGGCCCCTTTTTGCTGCGCCTGGTGGCATAGCTATGGCCCTCGCGGCCTGATGCTCAGGCCGTCGCAACCTGAATCATCTCGTCGTAATGTTTCTTGTCCACCTCTTCCAGCCACTGGAAGATGTTCCCGATGACGCTGTGGCTTTCGCCTGCCAAGTTTTCTGCGGATTCCTCTGTTATCTCAATAACGTCGCTATGTGAATACTTATTGATAAAGCGGTAGATTTTTTCTTTAAGCTCTGGTGTCGTGATGGTGCAATCTTTTAGGCCAGCCTCCATCAATTGACTAATGTCGCTTCGCCGCCTTGGATATTTGAAGGTAAAAAACGATTCAACAAGCTTTCGGGCGAGGTTGGCGGTCAAGAACGCCTCATCTCGATTGAGTGTCGTGTGCGCCCTATATTCGTAAAGCTTCTTGAAGATATAGTGGTACTCGGAACCGTAGTTCTTGAGTGAGTCGTCGGCATCCACAAGTAGGGAGTGACGAGGGGAGCCAGGTGGCGCATCCAGGCGATAAAAGAAGCAATTCTCGGCGTTGCCTTTTTTGACTCGATTCCTATTGGTGCCAGTGAACCAGTCTCTCACTAGCTTAAAGTAAGTGAAGTTGTGAGTCAGCACAAAAAGTTGCTTGGCTTCAGTGCATTGCGTTCTCAAAAACGAGTAGGCGTGAAACAAGTGATTAGAATCAAAGCTTGAGACCGGATCGTCAACGACGACGATCGTATCCTTGATGTTATTTCCATTTTCTTTGAGCTTCGTGATGAAATAGACAAATGCAATCGCAGTCTTCTCACCTTCGCTCAAATTCCCATCGTGCTCACCAACCCCGTTTCTGATGATCTCATAGCCTTTCTTCTTCTGATTGAAGTTCAGGCAAAGCTCAGAGCGGCCAATGAAGCGATGCAGGATGTCATTGAACTCCTTTGCCCCGACCGTTTCATTCGAGAGCGCCGCTTCTATGGCTCCGACCTCTAGACTAATTTTTTCAATTTCCTTATGGTCGTTCTTTGCTTCTGACTCAAGGTCATTGCACTTCTTCTCACTTCCAGCATAGTCAAACTCTTGCACCTCAGCCGCAGCAAAGTGAAGCTCCAGTGCCACCTTGCTTTTTGAGGTCTCAGATTTGAAATTTGAAGTCTTATTGTTGTGCTTTCCAACGAGAGCAACAATCGACTTCAGGATGTCATTGAAATTGGTGACATCGTCTTCAACCACATCCGAGATCTGAATGTCTGTCTTCCCAGGGTCTGTGATCTTGGCCTTCAGGGCTTCCCGCCAGGCGTCCATTTGCTGGTCGATCTTTTCAGCAGCAGTTGCGTAGTCCTTTTGAAGCTTTTCTGCCTCGGCCGATAGTTCTTTATAAAACTCGGTCGATGCGGGAAACTGATTAGCTGGAGCGCCTTGAGATTCAATCCATGTCGCCGCATTCTGAAGTCGGCTCTGAAACTCCGTGAACTCCTTGCTGAAGTGGGCAGCAAGCGCCTCGGCACGAAGCTGGGCGAACGGAGAGCCGCAGAACTCGCAGGATTGCGAGTCGTGGTTTTTATGGATTTCCAAGCCTGCTTGAACCCATTCGCGGATGTCCGGGTTATCGGTAAGCCGCTGGATTGCTTGATTGACCGCCGTAGTCCCAATCAAATCTCTGATGCGGCCCGCCGCTTTCTTAAAGTAGTCCGGCTCAATGGCCGTTGAGGCGAAAGCAATGCTTGGAAGCTGATCTGGCTTGGCGGCATTCGTAAGGTCGATAACCCTCTCATCTGGAAGAACCGACTCCGCCTTGATAATTGTCTCGCCGTTATTCTGTATGAAGTTGGAGAGCTTGCGGCGGTCGTAATTCAAGTAATAACTGTCGCTCGTATCAATCGCCTGAAGTCCAAGCTTCATTTTCTTGGCAGCATTGGTCAGGAACTTCTCTAATGCCTCACGCTGCTTCTTGATATCGCTTTGCTTGTCGTCGTGAGCCTTCTTTTTCGACTGAAGCTCGCTCTTCAGCTTCTCCAGCTTCTGCAAGTCATCAATCTTCTCTTTCGCAATAAGAAGGATGCTCTTTACGGATTTGTCCCAATCAATGTTCTCATGCACGAAGCGTTGATTGAAAACATGAATATTCAATTGGGATGAGTGGAGTGTGGATTCCGTGATCGTTGAGCCATCCTCCAGAACTACTGAAAATTGGCCCGTGCTGAAGCGGGGAACCATCGAGCGAAGCTCAAAGCAAGAGAATAGATTCGATAACGTTGACTTGCCTGTTCCATTCCAACCATAGACCAGGTTGTACCGGCCGAACTTTTGGATCTTCGTTCCATTGAAGTCGCTGAAGATTCCGAACTGTTTGAGGCGGTTGATGCAGACAATCATCTCTAGATCTCCGTGTTCTTGCTTTCCCATCATTAGCTTGCGAAACAAATGGTAAACGAAGAGTCCTCTTGCGTCTCCGCTTCGCGGATCGCGCTGCTCCAGGTTCGCTAGTCGCTCATCCCTGGCGGGACTGGCTTCGCCAGCCTTCCGCATCGCTGACGCCTACGGCCCGGCTTCCAGCTTCGGGCCTGCGCGCTTCGCTTGCGTGCGGTCAGCACAAAGGGATGGCCGTTGCCTTGTCCAGCCGTCTCCCCTGACTTCATCACCTTACCCGCGACCGTAGCCCGCGCCCGTGTGCCGTCAAGGCGCGCAGGGCCGTGTCCTCGGCTGCGCCTGCGGGCCGCACCCACCCTGCGCTTGGCTCCTTGACGGCCCCCGTCCGCGCGCTCCTTTGGCCGCGGGCGATGAACTCAGGAAAGACGGTGGCAACAGGGCCAACCGGGTTCCTCGTGCCGACCGCACCAAACAGCCGAAAGGCTGGGCTCCGAATCTAGAAATCCGGTGTGCGGTGTGAACAGCAAACCTCTTTTGTCAGGAGAAAGACCATGCAACTCGCATCCCGTTTCGCTTTCCGCTCCCCCTCGCTGCGCAGCGATTACCCGCTGTCCGACGACCAGATTCACCGCGTGGCCCCGTCCATCTTCGCGGATGCCCCGCACGAGAGCCGTTCGCAGCGGTACGCCTATATCCCCACCGCCGCCGTGCTGACCGAGCTTCGCAAAGAAGGCTTCCAGCCTTTCATGGTGACGCAAACCCGCGTGCGCGACGAAGGCAAGCGCGAGCACACCAAACACATGATTCGCTTGCGCCATGCCAGCCAGATCAACGGCGCGGAGGCCAACGAAATCGTGCTGCTGAACTCGCACGACGGCACCAGCAGCTATCAGATGCTGGCCGGAATGTTCCGGTTCGTGTGCAGCAATGGCCTTGTTTGCGGCAACACCGTGGCCGATGTGCGAGTGCCCCATAAAGGCGACGTGGCCGGTCTGGTCATTGAGGGCGCTTACGAAGTCTTGAGCGGTTTCGATCGGGTGAAGGAATCGCGCGATGCCATGCGCGGCATCACCTTGGACGATGGCGAATCCGAAGTGTTCGCCCGCGCCGCGCTCGCCCTCAAGTACGACGACCCCGACAAGCCCGCGCCCATCACGGAATCGCAAATCCTGATGCCGCGCCGCTTCGACGACCGCCGCCCCGACCTGTGGAGCGTGTTCAACCGCACCCAAGAAAACCTGACCCAAGGCGGGCTGCGTGGCCGCAGCGCCAACGGGCGCCGACAGCAAACCCGCCCGGTGCAGGGCATCGACCAAAACATCCGACTGAATCGCGCCCTCTGGCTGCTGGCCGATGGCATGCGCCAGTTGAAAGCCTGAATCCCCACGCGGCAGGGGCAGGCAGCAGCCCTTGTCGCTTTCTTCGCTGCTGCATTCCTGAACCGATAGGAGTTATCACCATGAACGCCGTTACCCAAACCGAAGCCCGCGCCATCAACACCGCCGCCGCTATCCCGCTGGAAGCCGCTGACCCGACCAAGAACCTGATTCTGGTTCCGCTGTCGCGGCTGGTGTCGCGCCCCACTGGCCGCAACGTGCGCAAGACCCCGCGCATGTCCATTCCCGAACTCGCCGCCAGCATCCAGCGTGTCGGCCTGCTGCAAAACCTCATCGTGATTGCCGCCGCCGACGGCGAGCATTACGAAGTCGTGGCCGGTGGCCGTCGCCTCGCAGCGTTGAAGCTGCTGGCGAAGAAGCACCGCATCAGCAAGGAATGGGAGGTGCCTTGCCTGCAGGTGGCCGATGGCACCGCACGCACGGCCAGCCTGACCGAGAACGTGCAGCGCGAAGCCATGCACCCCGCCGACCAGTTCGAGGCGTTCGCCGCGCTGGTGGCCGAAGGCCGCAGCATCGAGGATATCGCAGCGGATTTTTCCGTCACGCCGCTGGTGGTGCAGCGCCGCTTGAAACTCGCCAACGTCTCGCCGCGCCTGCTGGCCGACTATCGCGCCGAGGCCGTGAGCCTTGACCAGTTGATGGCCCTTGCCATCACCGACGACCACGCCGCGCAGGAAGCCGCGTTCTACGATGCGCCGACATGGCAGCGCAGCCCGCACAACCTGCGCGACCGTCTGACCGAACGCGAAATCGACGCCTACCGGCATCCGCTGGTGCGCTTTGTCGGGCTGGACGGCTACGAGCAGGAAGGCGGTGGCATCCGCCGCGACCTGTTCGCGGAGGGCGACAAAGGCGTGTATCTGACCGATGCCGCACTGCTGGAACGGCTGGCGCAGGACAAGCTGGCAGGTATCGCCGCCAAGGTGCAGGCCGAGGGCTGGGCGTGGGTGGATGCCACGCCGGGCATGACCCATGCCGATCTGCAAGCCTTCCAGCGTGCGCCAAGGGAACGCCGCAGTCCGAACAAGCGCGACGCGCAGCGCATCGAGAAGCTGCAAACCAAGCTGCACGAACTGGCCGAAGCCGTGGATGCCGCGCTGGACGACGAAGACGAAGAAAAGGCCGATGCCTTGCAGGAAGAAGGCGAACGCCTGGGCGAGCAGTTGCAGGCGCTGGAAGAAGGCTTGCTGGACTATGCGGCCAATGTGAAGGCCGCAGCCGGTGCCATCGTCACCATCGACCGCGACGGGCAGGCCGCGATTCATCGCGGGCTGCTGCGCGAAGCCGAAGCCAAGGCGCTGCGCACGCTGGAACGACTGCGGCAGGGTTTCGGCAGCGAAGGCGAAGCCGCAAACGAGGACGAAGGCGAGGACGACGAGCAGCCCAAGACCGCCACCATGTCCGACCGACTGGCGCAGCGGTTGAGCGCGCACCGTACCGCCGCGCTGCAAATCGAAGTGGCCCGGCATCCGCAAGCCGCGCTGGCCGCCGTGGTGCATGGCATGGTGCAGACCGTCTTGCAGGAAAGCCACTACGGCCACGACCTGCCGCTGGGCGTGCGCCTCACGGTGCAAGACCGGCTGGAAGGCATGGCCCCGGACTGGCCGGAATCACCCGCCGCCGTGGCGCTGCGCGAACTGCAACAGGTGGCAGGCGAAACCTTGCCGGAGGACAGCGCCGAACTGTTCGCCGCGCTGCTGGCGAAATCACAGGATGAACTGGTGCGGCTGCTGGCCGTGTGCTTAGCTTCCACGGTGGACGTGGTGACGCCTCGCGCCACGCCGCACCAGCCCGGCGCGGAACTGGCGCAGGCCGTGGGGCTGGATATGGCCGCGTGGTGGCAGCCCACCAATGAGGGTTACTTCCGGCATGTGCCGAAGGCCGCGATTCTGGAAGCCGTTGGCGGGTTCGCGCCCTCGCACGTCACCCGACTGGCGAAGTTGAAGAAGGGCGACATTGCCAGCGAAGCCGAACGGCTCGCCGCTGGCACCGGCTGGATGCCCGCCATCTTCCGCACCGAAGGCCCGCAGCAGGCCGGGCAGGACGCGCCGGCGGATGGCGAAGCCGAAGCACAGGAAGAAGCGGCCGCCGTGGCGGATGTCCAGCCGCAGGCCGAGGCTTTGGCCGCGTGACTTCGCACCGTAGATAGCGCCCCGGTTCCGGCCGGGGCGCTTCATATTGAGGATGCCTGCCATGACCCACCAACCCGCAAACCGCCCCCGTATGGCTGCGACCTATGCCTCCGGCACGGTGCGCGCCCGCCGCTGGCACGGCGACGGCGACGTGCGCGGCTACCGTCCGCCGCGTGGCTGGACGGCCCGCGCCGACCTGACCGATCTGCATCCCCTCACGGGCCGCGCCTTGCCGCGCGCCGTGTGGTGGATCATCGAAACCAAGAAATAACGAGCCGCACTGGCCCCAAGCCGTGCCGCCTTGGGGCCGGTGGTCGAAAACTCCGGGCGCGGCGGTGGCCGCGCCCGGTTTCACTGCTAAAAAAAAGCCCCATCGCCGCCTTCGGTCGGCGGCGATGGGGCCACGCACAAGGGCGCTCGTGCGCGAAATCCACGAAGCCAGCAAGTGTGGCGGCGCATCGCGCCGCCAACGATTCGACCGAGCCCCGCCGCAATGGGCGGGGCTGGTGTGGCTACGCCCCGGCTTGCTGCGGCAGGTTGCACGAAAGCGTGCCGTCCCCGACGCTGGCGGTTCGTTGTCTGTACGTCACGAAAGACGGTTCACCGACACGCCGCCCAGCCTCGCTTCTATGGAGCTTCCACACCACGCCTCAGTATGTGGCCGTGAGCTGCGGCAGGGGCGCTCTGGCCTTGTCGTCGGGGCATTGACCTGGCCCGCGTCAGGGCGCAAGCCGGTGCAGCCGTCACGCGGGGATGCCGAGTTGGCCACGTCTCCATTCGGGAGCGGGCGGCCTGTGCGTCCTTGTCTTGTTGTGAATCCTGGCGGTGGCGCGGCTGCGCCTTGGGCTTCATGGCCGCAACCTTGCAGCGAAAACAATTTCCCCTGCGCTGCGCGCATTCCTCGCGGGACAAATTCTTTTCGCTTCCAGGTTCTCCACGTTGTTGCGACCGCTGCGCGGTGCGACCAGCCCATCCCCCGCCGGCCGGATCACAACAAGGACGCACTGGCGCGACCTTGTTCAACCCGAAAGGAGAAACATCATGGCTAACATCGGCACCTTCACCGCAGAGAAAGACGGCTTCACCGGCACGCTTCGCACCCTGACGCTCAACGTCAAGGTCAAGCTGGTTCCCAACGACAAGGGCGACACCGAGAACGCCCCCGACTTCCACCTGCAAGCGGCTGGCCACGAAGTCGGCGCAGCGTGGAAGAAGACCAGCGAGGCCGGGCGGGAATACCTGTCCGTATCCATCGACGACCCTTCGTTCCCGGCGACGGTCTATGCCCGCCTGATCGAGAACGAGGACGGCACGCACGACCTGATCTGGTCGCGCAACAAGCCGAAGGCGGCCTGACAGCCGCTTACCGCGTCCCGCCCACTGCGGCGGGGCGCGATGCTGCTGATCGCAGCACCGCACGCGCAGGATTTCTGCTGCTGCCGCGTGCTGGATACGCCCGTCACCGCGGGCCTGCATGCGTGCCTTGTGGCTCGCAATCCGTGTCAACGAGCGGTGTGTGGCGTGTCGGCGCTGTAAGCGCCGCCGGGCTTTCGGGCTTCGCCCCGTGCCGGCAAGCCGTCACGGCCATCCGGCTTCAATCCCTCACGCCTTCGCGCCTGCGGCGCTGCGCGCTCCGCTTGCTGCAATTCAGTACCACACGCCAACGCGCTACGGCGTGTCGGGCTCTTCCAATATCGCCCTGAGTTCCTGGCGCACCTGTGCCAGCAATTCATCAGCTTCGCGGGTGCTGTCACCGGCATAAGCCAATGTGAGCAGCGTGAGCGGATGCACTTCCATGACCTCGCACAGATCGGCCAGCTTCTGGATGGTTGGGCTTTTCAGGTCGCGCTCCAGCGTGCTCATGTAGGTGCGACTGGACACGTTGGAGAACGCTTCCTGGCTCAAACCACGCGCCTTCCTTACCGTCCGAATCGCCGCTGCCAATGAGTTCTTCGCTGCCACCTATGGTTTCCCCAAAAAACCAAGATGACAGCCCATTGCGCCCTATAGGACTACAATCTATAGTGTTCATTTGGTGGTGATGTTTTCCTTTTCCGTGCTTTTACGGAGATCCGCATCTGCGGATTTCCTCAGACCCAGGGAACCGCGTCCGTGTCTTTCCTGACTTCCACCAATACGCCTTCGTGCCTCTCCGCTTTTGCGGCTTCGTGCGCTTGCGCATACGTGCATCCGTCCGCAGGCACAGATGCGCCTCGGCGATTGCGTGTGTTCGTGGAAGGGGCGCGGCCTTGACCACGCTTGTCACCGAGGAAGACCGGGTGCACCTACTGGCCCACGGCCTCACCCGCGCCGCAGGCCAGGAATGTGACCCGCTGCCCGTGGTGCGCCTGTTCACACCGGACGCACATGCGACCTGGCTATTGGCCGCGCTCGATCCGACCGATGGCGATACGGCCTACGGCCTGATCGACCTCGGGATCGGGATGCCTGCCCTGGCGACGGTGAAGCTGTCCGATCTGGCGTCCATCGTCGGGCCGCTCAAGCAGCCCGTGATACGAGATCGGTACTTCCAGCCGACGCGGCCGCTGTCGGAATACGTTCGACTGGCTCAGGAAAACGGTTCGATCACCGATTGACGCATTCCAGCGCGACCAGGCAAAAAGTATCGCATTGTGACTATTTCGGTCTTAGCCAAGACCTGGCAAGTCTTGATCCGCATGCTTGCACCAGGGTGGTGCGCTCCTGACCAAAACAGTCATGATGCCAGGCGCGAGATTCGGCACGGTGTTCAATGCTGCACCCCATTTCCGGGCGGTGCAGTCGTCGCATTTAGACGATTTCGGCAATGCACTGGAGCGAATCTGTCTTGACACCAGCAGTTAAAGCGTAACCCGAGTTTGATGACCACTTGATGGCGATTCGATAGCTCCCGCACAGCGGAATTGTGGCGACGTTCCCAGAAACAGGGAGGTTTCGCCATGACTGACCGCAGCAGCCAACACTGGTATCCCACGGCCGCGTATCTCTACACGCTGCACCTCGATGGCCCAGCGCTGGCTTGGGAGTATTTGCGCAGGAATGCAAGCTACCGGCGCGACTGGCTACGCCGGCGTCGCAAGCCAGATGCGGCGCAGGCCTGGGGCCTGCGCCTGCTGGAAGATCCCGGCCTGGATGCGCGCGATGCACATCCTGCTTGGTTCCCCGATCACGACGGCGTGGTGCAGCTATACCCCGACGCCGACCCACCACCCGATGCGCATACCTTCGAGTTCTGGCGCATTCCTGGGCGCAAGCAACTGACCCACGACGGCAAGCGCCTGGTGCTTGTATCGCATTGGCCAGGCTGCTGCGTTCGGCTCGCACTCGCACCCGACCTAGAAGATGGCTCGGCCTATCTCTACGCCACACGCGCCTGCGCCACGCCCTGTGCGCGCTACCGCACGCTCGCTGCGAAGCTGGATGCGCTATCTGCCGCAACCGTGGCCGCGCCTGTGGCAACAGCCCGCTCTCGCCCCACGCCCGCCGCGCTGCTGGAACTGCATACCTTGCAAGCGCTCGACGCGACCCTCGCGGGAGCCTCTTTGCGCGAAGTGGCCGAAGGTCTGTTCGGCGCGGATGCCGTCGCGGCCGACTGGCACAAAGACAGTGCATTGCGTGCCCGCGTGCGGCGGCTGGTACGCCGCGGCGATGAGCTGATGCACGGCGGCTACCGCCGACTAGCGCAGCTTCCAATGTTCCCGTCGCATTAGGGGGGACGTTTCTCGACCCGTGCGAATCGTCCCTTAGCAAGAAGCCTTGCTTTCTTGAGAGTGCCTCTATCCGGCCGCGTGGTGTGGCCGGGCTTGATGGAGGTACATCCCATGCGACCTGCTCCCTCGCGGCCTGCCGCCGCTGCCGTCACTGCGACCTCGCAGCCTCAACGCTACCTGACAAACGACGAAGCCGCCGACTACCTGCGGCTGTCGCCGCGCACGCTGGAGAAGCAGCGGGTGATCGGCGGCGGCCCCAAGTTCCGCAAGTTCGGCCGCCGCGTCATGTACGCGGTGTCCGACCTCGATGCCTGGGCCGACCAGCGCAGCTACGAGGCCACGTCCGATCCCGAATACGCCGAGCGCCACGCGGGCGACTACCGTGATGGCCGCTGATCGTCGGCGCGTGGGTGGCCTTCGCCATGTCCAGCCCGCCAGGGCAAGCCTTGCCGCAGCGCGAACAGCTCGATCTGTTCCGAGCGCTGCCGGGCGACATGGCGCCACGCGATTCCCAGGACTTGATGGCCTTTCCGTTCTTCTCGCTTGCCAAGTCGCGGCGCACGGCGCCGATCGACTTCCGCAGCGGGAACGTCACCATTCGCGTGGAAGGCACGCAGGAGCACGGCATCGCAACGATATGGGATGCCGACGTGCTGATATGGGCCGCCTCGCAGATCGTGGAGGCGCGCGACGCGGGCCTGCGCCCGTCGCGCTGGATACGCGCCACGCCTTACGAGATTTTGCGCTTCATCGGGCGCGGCACGTCCCTCAACGACTACCAGCGCCTGAAGGCCGCCCTCGACCGGCTGCAATCGACCACGGTGGCCACGTCCATCCGCGAAACCACGGGAAGGCGCTTGCATCGCTTCTCGTGGATCAACGAGTGGAAGGAACTCGCCGACGCCAGCGGCACCCCGCTGGGCATCGAGCTGATCTTGCCGGACTGGTTCTATGCCGGCGTGCTCGACGCCGCCCTGGTGCTGACCATCGACCCGGCCTATTTCCGCTTGAAAGGCGGTATCGAACGCTGGCTGTACCGCCTGGTGCGCAAGCATGGCGGGCGGCAGGAGCACGGCTGGCAATTCGACTTCCGACACCTGTACCGCAAATCCGGCAGCGCGGCCCGCTTCTCGGACTTCGCCTACGACGTGCGCGCCCTGGTGGCGCGGCAGTCGTTGCCCGGCTACGTCCTCGGCATCGAGCGGATGCCGGACGACAACACCGAGCTGCTGACCTTCCGGCCCGTGCCGCACGCGGCACGGGGATAACTGCGGGAGAACCTGTGGACGGCCTCGTGCTATCAGGAGTACCGGGTATCGTGCTATCAGGAGTACGACCCTCGTGCTATCAGGAGTACGAAAACGCCGGAAAGCCAACAACGGCGCGGGTTTGCGTTCCCTCTAACTTACCTAACAAGAAATACATAACTTTTAGTAGAAGCGCGCCGTTTCGGTGGACAACCACGAAATGGCACGCCCAGGCCGGCTTTCCAGCTCGGAGGGCCGCGCCATGATCTTCGCGTTTCTCAACCAGAAAGGCGGCGTCGGCAAGACCACGCTCGCCACGCACATCGCCGGCGAACTGGCGATGCGCGGCCTGCATGTCATCCTGCTGGATGCCGACCCGCAGGGGTCATCGCTCGACTGGACGCAGCGGCGTAGCCAGCAGGGCCTGCCCCGTCTGTTCAGCGCCGTGGGCCTTGCCCGCGAAACGCTGCATCAGGAAGCGCCAGAACTCGCCAGGCGGGCCGATCACATCATCATCGACGGCCCGCCGCGCATCGCCGCCCTCGCGCGCTCCGCGCTGCTGGCGGCCGAGCGCGTGCTGATCCCCGTGCAGCCCAGCCCCTACGACGTATGGGCTTCTGCCGAGATGGTCGCACTGATCCGCGAAGCACAGGTGTTCCGGCCAGCGCTACGCGCGGCCTTCGTCATCAACCGGCGCGTCAGCACCACCATCATCGGCAGGGAGGCACGGCAATCGCTGGCCGAACAGCCGCTGCCCGCGCTGCGCTCGGAGATCCACCAGCGCATCGTCTTTGCCGACAGCGTAGCCGCTGGCCGGCTCGCCCGCGAAACCGCGCCCGACAGCGCCGCTGCCCGCGAGATCGCCGCGCTCACCGACGAACTGCTGCGGTGGCCGACATGACTGGAAAGCCATCACCACGCAGCAAGCGCGTCGGCATCGGTGTACGTCCCCCAGCGAATCCGCACGCCGAAGCGTGGATTCGCCAGGGCGACGCAGATGCCTTGCAGAAAGGCGACCTCTACACCGCTCGACTGACGCTTGACATCACGCCCGCCATGCGGGCGCGCATCAAGGTGTCGGCCTTCACGCGAGGCGTGACCGTAGCCGAACTGCTGCGCAGCCTGCTGGAGCGGGAGTTTCCCCCGGAGGGCACGCCGTGAACGCATCCGCTTCGACCGCCCACACCCCCAAAGCAAGTGCGCCCACGGCTGCACCGCCGCCGGCGCCTTCGACACTCGCCGGCCAGGCCGGCAACGTGCCGCTGACGCGCGTGGCGCTGACCTACATCGAACCCCGCTTCAAGCTCTACCTGCGCTTCGGCGAACCGGCGCGCACGCTCCAGCTCGACCGCTGGCGGCGCTGCGCCGTGTTCCTGCCGAACGCGGTTCTGTGCCGCATCCGTTGGCAGGCCAACGACTACGGCACGATCCGCTGGCAGCTCATGGTGATGCAGACCGCCACGCCGCTGGACGCCGTGCAACGCATCCCCGGCGTGCAGCCGGGCGCGCGTCTGCTGTTGCACGCCGAAGGCGATGCCAACGTTCGCGCCGTGCTGGAACGCATCGACGACATCGAGGCGCTGGGCATCGCAGCCGCAGACACATCGCCCGCGTACTGGCGCACGCTCGCGAACCGGCTCGCAGCGCGCTCGGCGTTACCCACATACACCACAGAACGGCACGCCGCCTGGCTGGCAGGGAGGGCATTGCCATGACCACGATTTCCACGACCGGCCCCGTGCCGCATCCTCGCTCGCGCCTGCGCACTCGCCTCGTGCTGGCAGGCTTCGCCACCGTCGGCCTCGCTGCGCTGGCCTGGGCTGCGTTCGTGCAGCCCCTGCCGCGAATGGCCTACAACCCGTCCGACAGCGTGGCGGTCGGTTGGTATCGCATCGAACCGTTCGACCCGCGCACCGCCTCGCGGCCACGTCCGCTGTCCGTGGACAGCATCGTGCTGGTGCCGCTGCCCGACAGGGCCGCCATGCTGGCTGCGCAGCGCAGTTACCTACCGACCCGCGTTCCGCTGCTCAAACGTGTGGGCGCAGTCGCGCCACAACACGTCTGCATCGTCGCCGGCCAGGTTCGCATCGACGGCGTGCCGGTGGCCGCCGCCCTGCCTGCCGACCGGCAGGGCCGACCGCTGCCATCCTTGCAGCTTTGCCGCCGTCTCGAACCGGGCGAACTGTTCCTCTTGAGCGTGACCAACCCAGCGTCGTTCGACAGCCGCTATTTCGGGCCGGTCAGTGCATCCACCGCGATCGGCGTTGCGCATCCGATCTGGCTGGAGACACGTCCATGATGGCCGCCGATTCGCTGCACTTTGCCGCGCCTCTCATCGTGCCATCGGGCATGTCGTTCTACTGTTCGTCGCCTTGTCATCGCACGTGCAGTGCGGGTGCATTCGCACCGCACTTCGCGCTGCCTTCGGCGCAGCCGTCCAACGTGCAGGCGTCTTGCCTCGAACGCGCCTGGCCTGCGGCCATTGGCGTGTTCGCCGGCGGGCTGGCTGCTGGTGCAGCAGCGCCGCCGGGCCGCCGATGCCCGGAGCGGGAGCGAGGGGCAAAGGCGGAAGGCAAGACAAAAGGACGCGGCACCGGGCCGCGTCGAAGGCCTGTCTGCACATGGGGGTGGCGCGGCACGGAGCGGCTTTGCCGCCGTGCCGCGTGGGGCGCGAGGCCCGCGCCAATGCAGGCATGTCCGCGTGCTTCGCACGCCCGGAGACGCCGGAGCTTGCCAGGGGCGCTGCCATGACCGACCGCCGCGACGACGATTTCCGGGTGCGCCCTGGCGCGCCGAAGAACCGAGGCAAAGGCCAGGGCCAGAGCTTCGTTTCCAAGGTGCTCAAGCGGGCTGGCAAAGCCAGCGGCGGCAAGTCGGCGGTGCGCCGTCCTGTCGCTGGCGGGAGCGGCCAGCACGCGGGCCAGCGGCCCGGCTCACGGCTTGGGCGCGGCCATACGGCAGCGCGCTTCGCAGGTGCAAAGCTGACACCCATGTCACGGCGCGTGACCGTCAAGACGCTGCTGGTCAACCAGCGCAACGCCAGCCCGCAGTCGCTCGCCAAGCACCTGCGCTACATCGAGCGCGACGGTGCCGGCCGGGACGGCGAGCCGGGCCGTGCCTACGGGCCGCAGACCGACCATGCCGACCTCGATGCCTTCAAGGAACGCTGCCAGGACGACCGACACCATTTCCGTTTCATTGTTTCCCCGGAAGACGGAGCCGAGCTGGACGACCTGCGCACCTACACCCGGCACCTGATGAACCGCATGGAGGCCGACCTGGGAACGCGGCTGGATTGGGTGGCGGTCGATCACTGGAACACCGACAACCCGCACACGCACCTGATCGTGCGCGGACGCGACGATACCGGCAGAGACCTCGTCATCGCGGGCGACTACATCGCCCACGGCTTCCGCCATCGCGCCGCCGAGCTGGCGACGGAATGGCTGGGGCCGCGCACCGAACTGGAGATCCAGCAGACCTGGCAGCGCGAGGTGAAGCAAGAGCGGTGGACGAGCCTCGACCGCACGTTGCAGCGCGAGGTCGGCGAGGATGACCGGGTGCGGATCGAACGCTTCAACGAACCGACGTTGCAACGCCAGCGCCTGCTACTGATCGGCCGGCTGCAACGCTTGCAGCGGCTCGGCCTGGCCGACGAGGTGCAGCCCAGCACCTGGGCCATCCATGCCGACGCTGAGAAGACCCTGCGTGCCCTGGGCGAGCGTGGCGACATCATCCGCACCATGCAGCGCGCCATGAGCGGCCAGCCGCGCGAGCTGGCGGTATTCGAGCCGGCCGACGACGGCCGTACCCTCGTCGGCCGCGTGGCCGCCAAGGGGCTGGCCGACGAGCTGCACGACCGCGGCTATCTGGTCATCGACGGCGTGGACGGCAAGGCCCACTACGTCGCTTTGAACGCCCGCGACGAACTGGCGAGCTACCCCACCGGCGCGGTGGTGGAGGTGCGTGGTTCCGCCGAGGTACGGGCGGCGGACAAGAACATCGCCGCACTGGCGAGCGATGGCCTGTACCGTACCGATCATCACCTGGCGATCGAGCAAGGCCGAGCCAAGCCCGGCCGCGACCCGCAGGAAGTCGTCGCGGCCCACGTCCGACGGCTGGAAGCCCTGCGCCGGGCCGGCATCGTGGAGCGCGTGGCGGAAGGGCTATGGAAAGTGCCGGACGACCTATCCGAGCGTGGGCGCCAGTACGATGCGCAGCGACTGGGCGGCGTGGCCGTGGACCTGAAATCTCACCTGCCGATCGAGCGGCAGGCCCGCGTGATCGGCGCCACCTGGCTCGACCAGCAACTGATCGGCGGCGGCCGGGGATTGGGCGACCTGGGCTTTGGTGGCGATGCCAAGCAAGCCTTGCAGCAGCGCGCCGACTTCCTCGAAGAACAGGGGCTGGCCCAGCGGCGTGGGCAGCGGGTGATTCTCTCCCGGAATCTGCTGGAAACGCTGCGCAATCGGGAGCTGGCGCAGGCCGCCCAGCACATTGCCGCCGATAGTGGGTTGGAGCATCGGCACGTCACAGACGGGCAGCGCGTAGCCGGCATCTACCGGCGCTCGGTCATTCTCGCCAGCGGTCGCTATGCGCTGCTCGATGACGGCATGGGGTTCAGTCTGGTGCCTTGGCGGCCGATAATCGAGCCACGACTGGGGCAGCAGATCGCCGCGACTGTACGCGGCGGCGGTGTGTCATGGGAGGTTGGACGGCAACGAGGTCCTGGGATTGGATAGGGGCCGTAGGCTGTCGTACCGAGTTAAGGTGTCGAGCAGCGTTCTGGCCCTAGCTTCTGTGCTCCGTTAAGGCGACTAGTCTGTGCTTATCGCCGACGCTGTGGGTGCATGGTTGCTTGCCGATTCCGGTGCAACTCGCAAACGCGCTGCCCCGACCTGAACTGCCCATTCAACGATCTGCCCGGCCAACACGTCCGTCGCGACACCGAACGCGCTCACCACATCTGCCTCTCGCTTGCTGCCTGTAGCTTGGATTGCTTCGAAGCGTCTACTGGCAATAGCAGTCCGTTTGGCCGGATCGACCAGTTGCACATCGAGCCGAACCCGAACCGCGGCGATCGCTTCAGTGCCGCGGTATTCGAGCTGGAACGCCCGTAGCGTACTGCGCAACTCCATATCGGCGCTCATTGGCGTGCTATCGGTAATCACCGAAGTCGACCGCCCATCGCGCATGAAGGCTTCGACGATTCGGTCGCGTAGCAGCACCGGTGCGGGGTCGGCCCAACGCACTCCTTGCCAAGCCGACAAGCGACCATCGGGCTGCGCAATGAAAAGCCGCTCCGAATCCAGGACGCGACTACTCTCAGGGGCGTAGACGCGCAGCGCCCCAGGTCCAGGAACGGCGCGTGGCGTACTCTCCGCCTGGGCGATGTGATAGTCGGGCAGTTTGTAGGTGACCATTGGAGCTGTTTTGGGAAGCACACTGCACGCGGACAAGCCGAGTACTAGCGTCATAGTCGCGGCAGCGACGGGAATCATCCTGGCGGAAGTGTTCACGGCTTGGTTTCCTCAATGTTCTCTCCACCGAGCAGGTATTGCGCCGGATTGCGATCCAGTCGGCGCAGCACGGTGTTTAGATTGGCCAGCGCCTGCTGGAGTTCGTGCATGGCAGGGCCTGTGGCGGCCATGCCTTGGTTCAGCGATTCCTGATTGTTTTGCAGTAGCGTCTCAACCCTGAAAGCGGCGCGTTCGAGGGATGCCGTTGCATCACGCGTGTTCACCATGATTTGCTTACCATCGTTATTTAGTAGCAGGTTGGCATCGCGAAGAGTGCTATTTGCTTGGCGCACGGCAGCTGTCGATTCTCTGCTTGCTTCGGTCAGATTGCTGATTAACGTCGCGATCTCGGCCCTCTGGTCAGCGACCGCGCCCGTAGTCTGTTCGAGATTCACTAGACTGCGGTGCACAAGAGCCAAATTCTCCTTCGACAGTAACTCCTGCGTGCGCAGCAAGATGCCGTTGAGTGTCGTCATGCTGTTACCCTCGCCGGAGACCAGGGATGCCATCGCCGAACGTGGCGCGAGGATCAACGGTTCCTCGTCCTCTTTCCGATCCAGCAATGGCACGTTTGGCCCACCGTCGCTCAACTCGATCACCGCGTTGCCGGTAATTCCCGTGATGACCAATTCAGCGCGGGTATCCTGCCGGACCGGGATGGTGGCATTGATACGCACGCGCGCTATCGCCCGCCTTGGGTCAGGCGGCGAAAGAGAAAGTGCAACGACTTCGCCAATCGTGATTCCGCTGTACTGAACCTGGCTGCCGGGCGTAAGCCCGGTCACTGGCTCATCGAACATGATCCGGTAATACTGGTAATCGTGGTCGGAACGTGTGTCGCTGAGCCAGAGCGCGAAGCCGATACCAATCGCACCGAGCAGCACGACGAACAGACCAATGAATACATGATGGGCACGTGGCTCCATGATCAGACCACCTCGTTTTCAGAGTGTAAATATTGCGTGCGCCCAGCCCAATGCGTGCGCGACGGAAGAATGATGCAGATGCGGAAGGGTTTCATGGCTGCGTCTCTTGGCTGGAAGCACCAGTGGCCTGTGCGGCCGCACGGCCACGGGGGCCGTGAAAGTATTCCTGTATCCACGGGTGCTTGAATCGCTCGACTGCCTCGATGCCGTCGTTGATGAGTACCTTCTGGTTCGCCAGGACCGCGACACGGTCGCATATGGTGTACAGCGTATCGAGGTCGTGGGTTACCAGAAACACCGTGAGACCCAGTGCATTGCGCAGGGTCAGAATCAATTGGTCGAAAGATGCAGCCCCGATTGGATCCAGTCCTGCGGTGGGTTCGTCAAGAAACAGGATGTTCGCATCAAGCGCCAAGGCTCTCGCCAGTGCTGCTCGTTTCACCATGCCTCCGGACAACGAGGCCGGATATTTGTCTCCCGCTCCGGCAGGCAACCCCACCAAGCCCAGCTTGCTTCTTGCCAAACGCTCGGCAAGAGGCCGCGCCAGACCGACATGCTCGATTAAAGGAAGAGCGACGTTCTCCAAGACGGTCAGCGATGAATACAACGCGCCCTTCTGGAACAGAATGCCGAACCTTCGCTCCATACGCGCGCGTGCAAGCCATTGGGCTCGCAGTAGGTCGCGCCCCCCGATACGGACCACGCCCGAATGCGGCTTCTGCAGCCCGACGATGCTACGCAAGAGCACGGATTTCCCGGTGCCTGATCCTCCCACCACGCCAAGGATTTCCCCGCGTCGCACGTCCAGGTCCAGGTCCTGATGGACCTGCTGGGTTCCAAACCTGTTGTCTAGGCCGCGCACTTCAATAGCGTGTCGCACACCGTTGTCGGTGTCTTCCTTCACCGCGCTCACCAGCCCATCTCCATGAAGAACAGTGCAGCGATGGCATCGATCAGGATCACCATGAAGATTGATTGCACAACACTAGAAGTCGTGTGGTCGCCTACCGACTCAGCGCTACCGGCGACCTTGAACCCTTCATGGCAGCCGATAGCGGCGATCATCACCGCGAAGAGCGGGGACTTGCTCATTCCGACAAGAAAATGGCGCACCTCGATTTTTTCCTGCACGATGGCAAGGAACTGTGCAGGAGGAATCTCCAAGCTCAGTGCGCATACAGTGGCGCCGCCCACAATGCCAGCCAAGATGCCTACTAATGTGAGCAGTGGCAAGGACACAAGAAGCGCCAGCACGCGTGGCAGCACCAGCAACTCGATGGGGTCGAGCGCGTTGGAGCGAAGCGCATCGATCTCTTCATTTGCCTTCATCGAACCGATTTGGGCGGTATACGCGCTTGCGGTACGGCCTGCAATCAATATGGCCGGGAGCAGCACTCCGAACTCGCGCATGAACGAGAAGGCGACCAGATGCACCGAGAAGATGCTCGCACCGAAGTTGGCCAGCACCGTTGCGCCCAGGAACGCCACCACCATTCCTACCATGAAGCTCAGTAGCGCCACGATGGGAATGGCGTCCACCGCTGACCGCTGGATTTGAGCGATCACCGAGGTCGTGCGCCAGCGACGCGGGTGACGAACGGTACGGCTCCATGTTTCGATGATCTGACCCACGAACCCGGCCAGACCAAGACACGCACGACAGCCCTGTTCCACGGTCAGGCCTATGCGTCCCAGACCGCGGAGCAGAGGATTCCCGCTCACCGCTGCTTTGTCCGTCTTCTGCTGAGCGGTAGCAGCGGCGGCAAGCGCTTTCATTAGGGCGAGGCGATCCGGGGACAGATTTGGAGCTGCCTCCGGCCGGTCGAGTATCGAGTCTGGCCCGAGAATTTCCACCAGCAGAGCCGCGCCGGCGGTGTCCAGTCTCTGGACTTGCGTCCAGTCGAGCAAGGGAGTGGCGTACCCCTCGGCATGGCTGATGCGGGCGGCGGACACGGATTTTGCCAGACTGGCGTAGTGCTCTATCGTCCAGTCGCCACCCGCCAGCCATTTGTGATCACCGCCGACCATGGCATCCTGCCGGAGCCAAGCCTGTGAAGCGTTGCTCATGGCTGCGTGTCCCGCCAAGCGCTGTCGATGCGCTCGATGCAGTTCGTGATCGCCGCTTTGGCATGACCCAGCAATGTGTACGAACCGGCGAACTCTTTAATGACGTTGCCGCGCTCGAAGCAACTGGCGGCAGCAACGCGTCGTCCCGTACTTACATCGACTGCTTCGAACTCTAGGCTGGCACCGCCCGTCGTCACGGGTCCAACCAGCAGGGTCGTCATTGCATTGACTGCCCGATTCGGTGTCTGCAGTTCGGTGACCGCTACACGCACCCGAACCTGTCCCGTGCCACCTGGGGTGGCGGGACTTTTGCCTTCCTGGCGTTTCAGTTCGCTCGTCACATGGTCTAGCACTTCACGCTGCTGCGCGTCATCGAGCCCATCGATGCGACCCGAGGCGGTCTTGATCTGCGCATCTTCCACCACGACAGCGGCATAACGCTTGGGCTCGAATCCCGCTGCGCGGTACATCAGTACGTTCTCGTATCGTGTCGGCGATAACTTCTCGTAGTCGCCGAGAAATCCGGAGCGCGTCATGCTGTTGGTCGCGCATCCAGAGAGCGCGGCTGCTACGCAAAAAAAAATGCCGCCGCGGATCAATGCAGTTTTGCTCTTCATAATGGGTCTCCTTGATCAAACGAAACTAAGACAGGCAATGCCTGCTGCGATGAGGGCGGTGCCAGACCAGCGCGTCACTGATGCGAGATCGCCTAGCAAGAGGGCGCCGATACCCAAGTTTCCAAGTAGCCCGATTCCTGCCCAGGCTGCAGAGGCCGCGCTGATCGGAATCCGCTTGAGCGCGAGCCACAAATCTCCGGCAAACCTGCGCTCGTGATTGGCTTGTACCGCGTCGAACGCCCGGATCATCTCGTCGATCAGTGTCACGAACAAATCGCGTTTGGTCTTGAAATGATAGAGAAACGCCCCTTTGCTCAACCCGGCCCGCACGACGACGGCGTCCAGCGTCAGACGACTGGCGCCTTCCTCCAGCACCAGTTCGCGAGCGGCCTGCAGGATGCGCTCGCGAGTTAGCTGGGCTCCTTGCTGGAGAACGGGCTGCGCATCGGTGCTGCTATGGGCGGTGGACGGGGGGGGCAACTTTGTTTTCGCGCGAGGCGGCATGGTCGTGCTCCAAAAAAAGCTTGAGTCATATACAGTCCAGTCGGTATAGTAGAAGGCGTAAAACAGTCCGTCAAGACTTTTTCGGAATGCAAGGACCTGCCATGTCTCAAATTCTTGAACGCTATCGCCTCATGGCCATGATTTCGCCGCTAATGCTTCTTGCGGCTTGCAGCCATGCTCCGCACTCTGCCGATCCGCCTCGCCTGGATGTACCGGCCCATTTCTCAAATGAAGAGGGAGGTGAAGGCATCCTGGACAAATCATCCCGCCGTACTCTTCCCGTCGACTGGTGGACGGCCTACGGCGATCCACAGCTCAATGTCCTAGTCCGGGCGGCGCTGGAGCGCAACACCGAACTGTCGATTGCGCGCGCGCGCGTCGACGAGGCCTCGGCCGCCACGCGGCGAGCACGGGCCTCCCTGCTCCCCTCGTTGTCCGCGGGCACGCAGGCAACTCGAGGACGCGACTATTCAGAGAACGTTGCGATCGGCAATGATGGCCGCGCCACGTTGTCTGCATCGTGGGAGGCAGACCTGTCGGGGCGGCTTTCGCAGGCAGCAGAAGGTGCGCGCCTGGATGCGGTGGCAGCCGAACAAGCGTGGGTTGCCACGCGTTGGCAGGTCGCGTTTGAAACAGTGTCGGCGGCTGTGCAGCAGCGCCAAGCCAGTGAACTCGAAGCGCTCGCCACGGCGCGGCTGGCATCCGCCGAGCGACTCGTCTTGCTGACACAACGGAAGTTCGAGGCCGGACAAGCTACCGGCTTCGACATCGAGCGAACCCGCTCCGGCGTCGTCGCACTGCGTGTGGAGCAAGAGCAACTTCGGCGTGCGCGCGGCGAGGCGACGCATGCACTTGATGTACTAGCGGGACAAACGCCCGGAGCGTCTGCAGCTTCTCCGACTCTTGCTTCACTCGCCGCCCCCAATTGGACACCGACACGCATACCTGCGGACCTGCTGAGTGAGCGGCCCGACGTGCGCGCCGCCGAAGCGAAGTTCGCAGCCGAAACCGCGCGCTGGAACGCAGCCGAAGGCGAACGCTTCCCTAAGCTGGTGTTGGACCTGAGCGGCGGACGGCAGCGCGTTGAGAGTGCGGGGACGCGCATTACCGGCAACATTTTTTCACTTGGGGCCGGGGTTTCGTTGCCGATCTTCGATGGTGGCGCGATCCGTGCCGGCATCGAGACCGGAGAGGCGCGCAGCCGAGCTGCGCGCGCGGAGTTCGAGCGCACTTTGTTGAGTGCATTGCAGGACGTAGAGAACGCATACCTCGGTTGGCATACGCAGCACGCCGCACTGGAGCATCAGACCGAGGGGGTCGCAGTCGCGGAGCGTCAGCTCGATCGCAGCCGCCGTCTGTTTGAGGCGGGACAAGTGGACGCCACGGTGGTGGCCGAGGCTGAGGCGGGGGTGATGTCAGCGCAGGCTTCGCTGATCCGCACGCGGGCCGAGACAGCCGTGCAATGGGGTGTGCTGGCAAAAGCACTATCCGGCCCACCTGTTTGATCGGGGAAGCTTGCTGGAGCAGCTTGCGAAGGCTAGATAGCGTGGCGCAAGGCGAAGGTGGTGAGGCCTAAGTGAGGAGGAATGCGAACATGGAAATTCGGCATCTGCGCTACTTTCTAGCGGTGGCAGAGGAACTGCACTTTGCCCGAGCCGCAGAGCGCCTCCACATCGAGACATCGCCGCTGTCGCGCGCCATCAAAGAGCTTGAAGAGGAGTTGGGCGTAGCGCTATTTGCGAGAACCACTCGGAGCACCCGCTTGACTCGTGCAGGCAGACTCTTCTTTGAGAGCGTACCCCGTGTCTTCGCAGCTTTGCAGCAGGCGCGCGACAGTGTGAACGCCGCAGCCAATGGCTTTCATTGCCAGCTCCGTATTGCATTGTCTGATGGAATCACGCCATCGCGCCTGCCTGCGTTGTTGGCGCTCTGCCGGCAGGAAGAGCCGGAAGTGGAAGTTCGCTTCTTCGAAGTGCCTTTGTCACAGCAAATCAAGGGATTGTGTGGCGAACTGTACGATCTCGGCTTCGCTCAATCGGATGAAGTCGGCGAAGGCATCATCGCCGTGCCGGTGTGGAGTGACCCTCTGATGGTAGCTGTGCCCGCACGGCACCCCTTGCTATCCCACAAACAGATTCCCCTGGAAGAGCTGTTGCGGTATCCGCTGGTGCTCTGCGACGCGGTGGCGTGTGAGGGCCATGCTCGGCAAGTTGAACGGGTGCTACGTCGCGTGGACATTGAGCCTCTAATTGCCGAACGCGTGACTTCCAGCGATCTAATGATGGTCCTGGTTTCGGCGGGACTTGCACTAGGCCTCACAGGAGGTGCGCATATTACTGCCAGCAGGGAACAGGGTGTGGTCGCACGGCCGCTGACTGGAGGTTCGCCCATGCTCACGACCTATCTGCTACGACCGGCCAGCGAGCCGTCAGAAATACTGACTCGCTTCATGGAACGCGTTCATTCGATCAAATCTCCAGACGCCAAAAGTCGGCGGTAAACCATCAC
Organism: Leclercia sp. LSNIH1; assembly: GCF_002902985.1. Classification (NCBI taxonomy): domain Bacteria; kingdom Pseudomonadati; phylum Pseudomonadota; class Gammaproteobacteria; order Enterobacterales; family Enterobacteriaceae; genus Leclercia; species Leclercia sp. LSNIH1. The sequence continues at coordinate 4,330,991 of NZ_CP026167.1, forward strand.
ACAATCTCCCAAGGAAACTTAACCATGAAGAAGATTGCTCTCATATTGCTTTCCTCGACACTGGCAGCCTGCAGCCCATCCGGGAAACCAGATAAAGGCAACCTTCCGACGGTCGATGAATTAGCGCTCAATCCTGAGCGGCTGAAAAAGTTGCGCCAGCAATGCAAGTTGGATCGTCCTATGCTGGGCGACCAACTATGTAACCGGGTTGCCGAGGCTACGCGAAAGCGCTTTTACGAAGATGGCGATGTGCCCTACACCACACCTAAAGAGCCGCCGAAGTTCTAAGCTGGTGGTCACGCTGGAGTATGTATGCCGGATATGAAAAACTTGAAGGAGAATTGCAATGGGCTGGATCTATCTTGTTTTGGCTGGATTGTTTGAAATCGGATGGCCGGTCGGGCTGAAAATGGCGCAAGAGCCAACATCGCGTTGGAGTGGGGTCGCAGTAGCCGTCTCTTTCATGACAATTAGCGGCGCCTTCCTATGGCTTGCTCAGCGTCAGATACCGATTGGGACTGCTTATGCGGTGTGGACGGGTATCGGAGCGGCGGGAACGTTCTTAGTCGGAATTCATTTCTATGGCGACCCAACCTCCCTGATGCGATACCTTGGCGTGGCGCTGATCATCCTGGGCGTTATCACGCTCAAGTTATCGAGTTGAGTACTAGCTCCTTTGATAGCGTAGTCACTGGGACACCCTGCGACACAGACTGGATCGGGTTCTGGGAACTCGCACGGTCACCTCCTCCTAGTCGTTATATGTGGTGAGCTTGCCGCAGCCTCGGGAGAGTTCGAGCCAGTGCGCGTAAGGCGGTGGAGCAGCCATTCCGGGTGCTCCACCTTCAGCTCCTGCAAAGGTGGAGAAAGAGTGTGGGTTGGCTAGCATGGCGCGGCCAAGAATCACCAAACCCATCTACCTGCCAGCGATCACGTGCTCGGCCATTCGCGGATCGTCGATGCCCCAACTCACTGCCACAGGTAGCCCAGTCTCGCGGCTCATGCGTTTGGCAAAGGGGCTGACGCGACGGCCGGCAACCAGCGGCTGGCCATTCGCTTCCTTGACATTAACCAGTCCGGCTCGGCCGTGGCAGGCCGCCGCGACCACCCTGCCGTCAGCCCAAGCGCCCGACAGCAGATTGACGAGCGCCCCGCTCCGGGTAAGTCCCACATGGTGCCATGGCCGCCGGGCAGGAACATCACCGCACCCCCTTCCGGGGCGATGCTGTCGATCTTCAGCGAGCCTTCGAGCTTGTCCATCGACACCTTGTCATCGAGGAAGCATTCCACGCTCGGCGGGTTCATGCCTTCGCTCGCTATGGAATGAGGATCCACCGGAATCTCGCCGCCGGCGATTGACGCAATATCCACATTGGCACCTGCATCGACCAAGGCGTAGTACGGGGTGGACTGTTCCTCGAACCACACGCCGGTCAGGCGCGGGTCGTCGCCCATCGTTGCCTGCGAAGTCAAAACCAGCAGAATCTCGAGGGGAGTTCCCATCATGGTTTTCTCAGTTCAGACGCTTGGGATCAAGCGGCCAGCGACCATTACGCCTGCTTGGCTTTGCGCGCTGTCTCGACCAAGCTGTCGAGCCAGTCCTGATGGCCGTTGATCATCGGGTTGGGTTTGGCGTTGTGCAGCTCCTCGGCCGGCTTGCCCTTCTGCGTTTCCTGCGTGAGGATGCGCACGCGCCCGCCGTCCAGGTTCTCGACCAGCCAGGCGTGATGCACATCCAGGCGCGTATCTGTGCCTTCCTCGCCGGACCAGCCGTGCCAGGCCACGCGGCCGGGTTGCCCATCCGCAGGTGCCACGTACTCGTTGCACTGCCCCTCTACCGGGAAGCCGAAGGTCTCGAAATAAAATCGATCGCCGTCGGCCAGTACCGGGCCTTTGCCGCCATGAAAGCGCACGTTAGCCGAGTTGGCGTAGTAGCTTGGCCACAGCGATGGTGTGACGAGTAGCGGCCATACGTCGGCCGCGCTCAAGCCGGCGGCGATGATCTCATTAGAGGCGAAATTCTCAGTAAAGCCCGGCGTGTAGCCTTCGGGCCAGAGGATGGCGTTCTGTTGCTTGCTCATATCGAAGCTCCTTCACAAAATGTCAATGACGCAACAGGGGTGGCTGCGTCATTCAAGTGGTCATAGAGCAATCATGAGCCTCCCTGTGAAATAAGTGAAATCCTAATTTTTTATTTTTGAAATCATATAATTTGATATCAGCGTCTAGGTTCTGCCATCCGCCGACAAGGCTATCTCGCAGCGGTGCTACGAAAGGGTCCGTCTCCAATTGAGCCGGCTGATTGCATATTTGTAGTGCGAGGCAGAGTTGTGCTGAGCATGACGATGAGAGCCATCTTGCCTACTTGTTGTTAGCACAGGAAGTGAACAGCAGTGCTCGTATCCAGCGATGTGCTGGATCGTGATGGGTGCGTTCGTGCCAAGCAGCCGTCTTGGTGAACCCCGGTATCTTCATCGGCGGCAGGGAGATAGCCAGCTTGTCCATACCGGCGACCAAGCGGCTCGGCAAGATCGCGACCATGTCACTGGCACGCAGGATGTCTGGCAAGATCAGAAAGCTCTTGACCGACAGTGTGACGCTTCGTTGTTTGCCCAACTGTTCTAGCGCATCGTCGGTGACGCCGCGGAAACCTCCACCATCGTAGGAAACAAGCGCATGGTCGAGAGCACAGAACTGCTTAACTGTCAGCTTGCGCCCCATAGCCGCTGGATGGTCTTCCCGCAGGACACACACGTAGTGCTCCTTGAATAGCTCTCGGGCATGCAGATTTGGCGGAGTGATCTCTGGCGTCAGGAGGGCTAGATCGATTTGACCGCGCTCAAGCTGGTTCTGTAGCAGTCCGCTCTCGACTGGCACTAATGAGACTCGAACGCGCGGTGCGTGCTGTTTGAGTGCCGATAGAAATGGGACAGCAATGGCACGCAGCGCATAGTCCGTCGCGGCGATGGAGAAGGTCAGTTGTGCGGTGGCCGGGTCGAAAGAAGGTGGCTGGAGCAGCGCGTCGATTTCCGCTAGCACCTGTTTGACAGATATCCCTATGTCTAGCGCCCGCTGCGTCGGAACGATGCCCCGCTGCGCACGCGCGAACAGCGGGTCGCCGAAGCTTTCACGCAGCCGCGCAAGCATGCCGCTCAAGGCCGGTTGGGTTAGTCCAAGACGTGCTGCCGCCCGTGTCACGTTGCGTTCGTCCAACAATACGTCCAGCGCCTTGAGTAAGTTGAGATCCATGCTCTTGATATCTTTCATTCTTATCCAGATTTCAATAAATAATTCTTTCCCATGATATCTAGATTCTGCTCATGAGGGGAGCGAGACCCAGCGAGAATTTTTTTCTGGGCAACCTCTTGGAAACTCCAAATGCGCCATAGGGTGCTTTAGTTTGCGGCGTTTGTCTTCGACTCGCCCCGCCGCTCATTCTTTCTTTTCCCTCGACCGTTGTGCTCAAAACGGTCTTTGACGGGCACCCACGCGGCACCGATCCTCGCTCTATGCGGCACGTTCCTGTGCCGCTTTTGAACGAGGAATCAGTGCAGGGAAATCGGAGGCCAGTCAATGCAAGCTCAGGGCGTACTGTTCGGGCAGATCGCCGCCGTATTCGGCATCGTGATCGCCGGCGTGTGGGGTGCAACGCAATGGACAGCCGCCGCCCTGGGCTATCAACTACGCCTTGGCTCGCCATGGTTCGACTTCTTTGGAACCCCGGTCTATCACCCTTGGCGGCTGTTCGAGTGGTGGTTCTTCTTTGATGCCTACGCGCCGCACGTCTTCGATATCGGCGGGGCCATCGCGGGTGGAAGTGGTCTGGTGGCCGTGGTGGTCGCCATCGCCATGTCGGTGTGGCGCTCGCGGCAAGCGCGCCTTGTCACCACCTACGGTTCGGCACGCTGGGCCGATGCGGAAGACATACGCAAAGCTGGGCTGATCCAGCCCGACGGGGTTTTCCTCGGGCTGCATCGCGGCCAGTACCTCCGCCATGAAGGCCCGGAACACGTCCTGACCTTCGCACCAACGCGCTCGGGCAAGGGTGTGGGCCTGGTCGTTCCCACCTTGTTGAGTTGGCCCGCATCCGTCGTCGTTCACGACATCAAAGGCGAGAACTGGACGCTCACCGCAGGCTGGCGTTCGCGGTTTAGCCACTGCCTCCTGTTCAACCCCACGGATGCGCAGTCGGCAGCCTACAACCCGCTGCTGGAAGTGAGGCGCGGCGCGCACGAAGTGCGCGACGTGCAGAACGTGGCCGACATTCTTGTCGATCCCGATGGCGCACTCGAACGCCGGAACCATTGGGAAAAGACCAGTCACGCGCTGTTGGTCGGCGCCATCCTGCATGTGCTGTACGCAGGCGAGGACAAGACGCTGCGCGGCGTCGCCAACTTCCTCAGCGACCCGGCGTGTCCGTTCGAGCTGACGCTGCACCGGATGATGACGACGAAGCACCTGGGCGATGCGCCTCACCCGGTTGTCGCATCCGCTGCCCGCGAAGTGCTTAACAAGTCGGACAACGAGCGATCGGGCGTGCTCTCCACCGCCATGTCGTTTCTCGGCCTGTACCGCGACCCGACCGTGGCCGAAGTCACATCGCGCTGCGATTGGCGCATCGCCGACCTGATTTCCGCCGAGCACCCGGTATCGCTCTATCTGGTGGTGCCGCCCTCCGACATAAGCCGCACCAAGCCGCTGATCCGGCTCATCTTGAACCAGATCGGGCGGCGGCTGACCGAATCGCTCGACGGCAGCGATGGCATCGCGCGCCGGCACAAGCTGCTGCTGATGCTGGACGAGTTTCCGGCGCTGGGCCGCCTCGATTTTTTCGAGTCCGCGCTTGCCTTCATGGCCGGGTACGGCATCCGCAGCTTTCTCATCGCTCAAAGCCTGAACCAGATCGACAAGGCGTATGGGCAGAACCATTCCATCCTCGACAACTGCCATGTCCGGGTGACTTTCGCCACCAACGACGAAAGGACGGCGAAAAGGATTTCAGAAACCCTCGGCACCGCCACCGAGCTTCGCGCGCAGCGCAACTACGCCGGCCACCGGCTCGCTCCGTGGCTGGGGCACCTGATGGTGTCGCGTCAGGAAACTGCACGGCCGCTGTTGACGCCCGGCGAGGTGATGCAGCTTCCACCTGATGACGCCGTGGTCATGGTGTCCAGCGTCGCCCCGATCCGCGCGAAGAAGCTGCGCTACTACGCCGACGCCAATTTCAAGAATCGCGTCCTGCCACCGCCCGCGCTCGTAGCCGGGAGGTACGCCGACGCGCCGCCAGCCCGCCCCGACGACTGGAGCGGCTTGGCGATCCCGGCCGTACCTGCGGCGCCGGCCTCGGCATCCGCCGATGGCCTGGGCGGCACCGATGACGGCGGCCCACGCCGCCAGCCCGAACTCTCCGAAACCGTCGCCTACGACCCCGAGCCGGACGCACATGCGAACGACCTGGCGCTGCTCGATGACGACGACCTGGCGCTGCCGCTTCCCGGCCAGCTCGACCCGGCCATGCAGCGCACGGCCCGGCTGGCTTCCCTCGACCCCAACGACGGAATCGACCTATGAGCCAATACCGCCTCAATCTTTTCATCCAGCCCGAGCACGCCCAGCGCCTGGACGAACTGGCCGCCAAGAAAGGCGTGTCCAAGTCGTCCATCGTCGCAGCGGCCTTGGCGTCCTGGCTGTCGCCCGATGCTGGCGACCAGCGCGAGGCCGCCATTGCCAAGCGGTTGGATCGACTGTCGCGGCAGACCGAACGCCTGGAGCGCGACCAGAACATCCAGATCGAAACGCTGGCGCTGTTCATCCGCTACTTCCTGACCGTCAGCACGCCGGTGCCCGAAGCCCATCAGGATGCGGCACGCGCCCAGGGCAAGGTGCGCTTCGAGCAGTTCGTCGAACAGTTGGGTCGCCACCTTCTGCGTGGCCGCAGTCTGGTGCGCGACGTGGTGGAGGAACTGCACCCCGATCCGATGCAGATGGATGACGCAGCAGCGATGGCCTCCGCCCATGAACGAACTGCGGAGCGTGCGTCATGAGTGCCGTTCCACAGATCCAGCCCGAACCTCGCTCATCCGCAGCAGCGTCCCAGGATCGCCGCATCCAGATGCTGCGCACTGCAATGGGGCCGCTGATCGCCGCTGCGCTCGAAGACCCGGATGTGGTGGAAATCATGCTCAACCCCGATCGCACCCTGTGGGTGGATCGGCTGTCGTCGGGTCGCTCGCCGCTGGGCGTGGAGATGCCCGAGGCCGATGGTGAACGCATCATCCGCCTGGTCGCCGCGCATGTCGGCGCGGAGGTGCATCGCGGCCAGCCGCTCTTGACCGCCGAGTTGCCGGAAACCGGCGAGCGTTTCGAGGGCATCCTGCCTCCGGCCGCCCCGGGGCCAGCCTTCGCGCTACGCAAGCGGGCCGTGAGCATCATCGGCCTGGATCGCTACGTGGCCGACGGCATCCTGACCGCCGGGCAGGCCGAGTTCCTGCGCCGCGCCGTGCGCGAGCGGCAGAACATCCTAATCGCCGGCGGCACCAGCACCGGCAAGACCACGCTGGCGAACGCGCTGCTGGCCGAGATCGCCGCCACAGGCGACCGCGTGCTGGTGCTCGAAGACACCATCGAGCTGCAATGCGCGGCCCGCGACCATGTGCCGCTGCGCACCCGCGCCGGCGTCGTCACCATGACCGAGCTGGTGCGGGCCACGATGCGCCTGCGGCCTGACCGCGTGATCGTCGGCGAGGTGCGCGGCGGCGAAGCCCTCGACCTCATCAAAGTGTGGGGCACCGGCCACCCCGGCGGCATTGCGACCATCCATGCCGGCTCCGCGCTGGGCGCGTTGCTGCGCCTCGAACAGTTGATTCTCGAAGTCGCTGTGAATCCGCCGCGGGCGCTGATCGCCGAGGCGGTCAACGTCGTCATCAACATCGCCGGACGCGGCCGCAAGCGCCACGTCGAAACCATCGCCCGTGTCGTCGGCTTCGACGGCACCGGCTATCGCCTGGCGGACGCACTGGAAACGCCGTTTCCCGAGCTGACGCCGGTTCCTCTCGCAGCCGACGCCGCTGCACATTCCCGTCCCCCAACCAACTTGGAGAACTGCCATGACGCACGTTGATTCTTTCCGCTTTTCCGTAAATCCGCTTCCTCGCCTGTCCGGCCTGGCGCGGCTGCGCAGCCTCACCCGCCCTGCGAGGCAGGGGCTGCTGCTGGCCGCGCTGCTGCTGTTGCTGGCCGGAACGGCGCAAGCCGCCGGTTCCTCGATGCCGTGGGAGGGGCCCTTGCAGTCGATTCTGGAGTCGATCCAGGGGCCGGTGGCACGCATCGTCGCGGTCATCATCATCATCGCCACGGGCCTGGCGCTGGCCTTCGGCGACACCAGCGGCGGCTTTCGCAAGCTGATCCAGATCGTGTTCGGGTTGAGCATCGCGTTCGCCGCTTCCTCGTTCTTCCTGTCGTTCTTCTCGTTCTCCGGCGGGGCCGTCGTATGAGTACGGCCAGCGACCTTCCAGGCTTCGAGGTGCCGCTGCATCGCTCGCTGACCGAGCCAATCCTGCTGGGCGGCGCGCCGCGCACCGTGGCAATTGCCAACGGCACGCTGGCCGCCGCCGTCGGGCTGGGCCTGCAACTGTGGATTCCCGGCGTGGTGCTCTGGATCGTCGGCCACTCGCTGGCCGTATGGGGTGCGCGCGTCGATCCGCAGTTCATGCAGGTCTTCGCGCGGCATATCAAACACCGCCCGCTTCTGGACGTGTGAGGGGAGGACGCCATGCTGAACCTTGCCGAATATCGTCAGCGCCCGGCCTTGCTTGCCGACTGGCTGCCCTGGGCCGGGCTGGTCGCGCCGGGCGTTGTGCTGAACAAAGATGGTTCGTTTCAACGCACGTTCCAGTTTCGCGGCCCCGACTTGGACAGTGCGACACAGGGCGAGCTGATTGCCACGTCGGCGCGGCAGAACAACGCGCTTCGCCGTACCGGGTCTGGCTGGGCCTTCTATATCGAGGCCGAGCGGATGCGGGCATCGAGCTATCCGCAATCCTCCTTTCCCGAACCACTGTCCTGGCTGGTGGATGAGGAGCGACGCGCGGCGTTCGAGGAGTCGGATGGCCATTTCGAGAGCGTCTATCACTTCACGTTGCAACACCTACCGCCGCAAGAGTCTCGCGCCCGTGCGGCTGGGATGCTGTACGAGAACCGGCCCACTGAGGGTGTGGACTGGCGTGGTCGGCTTGATTCCTTCGTGGCAGAGACCGATCGCGTGTTCGACCTGCTCGATGGTGTGATGCCGGAGATTGCCTGGCTGGACGATAGCCAGACGCTGACCTACCTGCATGCCACAGTCTCCACCCGGCGCTATCGCGTCGGCGTGCCCGACGTGCCGTTCCATATCGACGCACTGCTTGCCGATGCCGCGCTGGTCGGCGGCCTGGCGCCCATGCTGGGCGATCAGCACCTGCGCGTGGTGTCGGTACGAGGCTTCCCGACCTCGACCTGGCCGGGGATCTTGGACGACCTCAACCGCCTGGGCTTTGCGTATCGCTGGAGTACGCGCTTCCTGTGCCTGGACAAAGCCGAGGCGGAACGGGAATTGGGGCGCTTGCGGCGCCAATGGTTCGCCAAGCGCAAGAACGTCATCGCGCTGCTGCGCGAAACGATCTTTCAGCAGGAAAGCCCGCTGGTCGATACCGATGCCAGCAACAAGGCCGCCGACGCCGATGCCGCCTTGCAGGAGCTGGGCAGCGATCAAGTCGCCTTCGGCTACCTCACCGCCACGGTGACGGTGCTCGACGCCGACCCGGCCGTGGCCGACGAGAAGCTGCGCATGGTGGAGCGCGTCATCCAGGGCCGGGGTTTCGTGACCATCCCCGAAACCCTCAACGCAGTCGATGCCTGGCTGTCGTCCGTCCCCGGCAACGCATACGCGAACGTGCGTCAGCCCATCGTTTCGACGCTGAACCTGGCGCACATGATGCCGATGTCAGCGGTATGGGCTGGGCCGGAGAAGAACGAACACCTCGATGGCCCGCCGCTGATCGTCACCCGCACCGATGGCGCGACGCCGTTCCGGCTGGTGACGCACATCGGCGACGTGGGGCACACCCTTGTCGCCGGGCCGACCGGCATGGGCAAGTCGGTGCTGCTCGCCATCTTGGCCATGCAGTTCCGGCGCTACTTCGGCTCGCGGATCTTCGCCTTCGACATGGGCCGCTCGATGCGCGCCACCATCTTCGGCCTTGGCGGTGAGCACTATGACCTCGGCGCCGATGGCGGCATCGCCTTCCAGCCACTCGCGCGAATTGCCCACGAGGGCTACCGCACCTGGGCCGCCGAATGGGTGGAGGGCCGGCTGCTGCACGAAGGCGTGACGGTCGGCCCGGACGAGAAGGCTGCCATCTGGTCGGCGCTGAGAAGCCTTGCCGGTGCGCCGGTGGAGCAGCGCACCATGACCGGCTTGTCGGTGTTATTGCAGTTTAACGCGCTGCGCCAAGCGCTCGCGCCCTATGTGCTGGGCGGCGCACACGGCAAGCTGCTGGACGCTGACCACGACCGGCTGGGCATGGCCGACGTGCAGGGCTTCGAGATGGAAGAACTGATGCACAGCCCGGCCGCCGTGCAAGCGGTGCTGCGCTACCTGTTCGCCCGCTTCGACGAACGTTTCGACGGCGCGCCCACGCTGTTGATCCTCGATGAAGCGTGGCTGTTCCTCAATGAGCCGTCCTTCGCGGCCCGCATCCGGCAATGGCTCAAGACGCTCAGAAAAAAGAACGTCAGCGTCATCTTCGCCACGCAGTCGCTGGCCGACATCAAGGACTCGACCATCGCGCCAGCCATCATCGAAAGCTGCGCGAGCAGGATCTTCTTACCTAACCCGCAGGCCACCGAGCCGCAGATTCGCACGATCTACGAAGGCTTCGGCTTGAGCAGCCGCCAGATTGAGATCGTGGCGACCGCCCAGCCCAAGCGCGATTACTACTACCAGTCGCGCCTCGGCAATCGCCTGTTCGACCTCGACCTGGGGCCTGTCGCGCTCGCATTCGCGAGCGCATCCACCCCTCAAGACCAACGCGACATTGACCGCGTGCTGACGCAGGCCGGCGCTCCCGGCTTCGCCGGCGCGTGGCTGCGCCATCGCGGCCTCGGCTGGGCCGCCGACCTGCTGCCGTCCGCTCCGGCGGCAGCTTCCTTTCTCGCTTCTCAACCGCTGGAGGTTTCGCCATGATGACCAAGCCCCGTTTGCTCTCTGTCTCACTCGCTGCTGTGCTGTCGGTATCGCTGTTGGCCGTGCAGCCCGCATCCGCGCTGACGGTGTTCGACCCGTCCAACTTCGTGCAGAACACGCTGACCGCCGTGCGCACGCTGGAACAGATCAACAACCAGATCAACCAGCTCCAGAACGAGGCGCAGATGTTGATGAACCAGGCCAGGAACCTGGCAAATCTCGACTTCAACATCGTCAACCGCCTGCGCTCGACGCTCGCCACCACCGAGCGCCTGATCGCCGAGGCGCGCGGCTTGGCCTACGACGTGCAGAGCATGGATGCCACGTTCGCCCGCCTGTACCCGGAACAGTACGCCTCCACCATCAGCGGCGACCGCATGGCACAGGATGCCCGCGAACGCTGGCAGAACACCTTGAACGGCCTGCACACCGCGATGCGGATGCAGGCGCAGGTGTCGCAGAACCTCGCCCAAGACGAAAGCGCGCTGGCCGACCTCGTGAGCCAGAGCCAGTCGGCCACCGGCGCGCTGCAAGCGATGCAGGCGACGAACCAGCTCCTGGCTTTGCAGGCCAAGCAGTCGATCCAGGCGCAGCAGCTCCAGATCACGCAAGACCGGGCCGCTTCGCTGGAACTGGCGCGGCAAGCGGCGGCTATGGAGCGCGCCCGCGAAGTGCGGCGGCGCTTCCTCGGCACCGGCACGCCGTACACGCCGCAGTCCGTCAACTTCTACAACAACTGACCGGAGGCGGCCATGCGATGCGCTTCCGTCCTGCTGGCCGTGCTGCTGACCGCGTGCGGCCAGCAGCCGGCCGAGAACCTGGCCGACGCCCTGGCCGCAGATCCGGTGCGGCTCAAGGCGTTGCGCGGGCAATGCGCGGTCGACCGGCAGGCCATGGGCGAGGATGCCTGCCGCGCCGCCGCCGAAGCCTTCCGGCGGCGCTTCTTCGCCGGCCATACCGGGCCGGATGAATACAACTCGCTGGCTGAACTCCCGCCGATTCCGCCGAGCTTCGATACGCCCGCAGATGAATTGCCAGAGGGCGCCGTTCCGCTCACTCCGCCCGAGGATTCGCCATGAACGACGTGACCATCATCGACCGTTTCCTCGATACGTTCTCGCGCTACATCGACTCGGGCTTCGGCTTATTGCAGGGCGAAGTGGCATTTCTCACCGCCACGCTCATCGTCATCGACATGACGATCGCTGGCCTGTATTGGGCCATGAGCCACGCCACCGGCCAGGGCGACGACGTGATCGCCAAGCTGCTGCGCAAGGTGCTCTATGTCGGCGCGTTCGCCTACATCATCGGCAACTTCAACTGGCTGGCGAGCATCGTGTTCCGCTCGTTCGCCGGCTTGGGAATCACCGCTACCGGCTCGGCCATCACGATGGAGAACTTTCTTCAGCCGGGCCGGCTGGCGAAGACCGGCATCGACGCAGCCGCGCCGATTCTGGAACAGATCGGGGACATGGCTGGGTTCCCCGAGGTGTTCGTGAACATCGACCCTATCGTGGTTCTGTTCATCGCCTGGCTGGTGGTGATCCTCTGCTTCTTCGTGCTGGCCGTACAGCTTTTCATCACGCTGATCGAGTTCAAACTGACTACGCTCGCCGGCTTCGTCTTGATCCCGTTTGCACTCTGGAACAAGACCTCGTTCCTCGCGGAAAAGGTGCTAGGCAACGTGGTGTCGTCAGGCATCAAGGTCTTGGTGCTGGCCGTCATCGTCGGCATTGGTTCCGGGCTGTTTGCCGAGTTCCAGGTACATCCCGACGAACCATCAATCGACCACGCGCTGGTCGTGATGCTGGCCTCGCTCGCGCTGCTGGCGCTGGGCATTTTCGGCCCCGGTATCGCCACCGGCCTGGTGTCCGGTGCGCCACAGCTTGGTGCGGGCGCGATGGCTGGTGCTGCGGTCGGGGCTGTCGGCACCGGCGTTGCCATCGGAGCCGCCGCAACGGGAGTGGGCGGCGCCGTCATGGCTGGGGCACGAATGGCCCCGGCGGCCGCAAAGCTGGCCGGTGCCGGCGCGCGTGCCGCGACTTCGGCGGCCGGCAGTGCCCGATCGGCGTTCCAGGCCGGTTCCGCTGCGGCCGGCGGCGGTGCCAAGGGCGCGGCGGCTGGCCTCGGCAATGTCGCCAAGACCGGCGCACAAGCCGCAGGCCGCAGCGTCACCTCTGGTGCTTCCGCTGTTGGGCAGAAGGTGGCCGACTCCTTCCGCGCTGGCTGGAACGGCACAGAAGCCGGCAGCGACGGTGCTGGCCGCGGCCAGACCGCAGACGGCACCGCAGGCTCGCAGAAGCAAGAGCAACCGGCCTGGGCCAAGCGGATGCACCGCCGCCAGCAGGCTACCCATGCCGCGACCACTGCCGCCCACACGCTGCGCGGGGGCGACGGCGGCGGCTCCGGGCAAGGCCCGAGCCTGCGGGATTCCGATACCTAACCTTCAAGGAGAACACCCATGCGATTCAAACGACCGCAGGTGCGCTACGCCGATACGCCGCAGCCTGCCACCCCGTATCAAGCCGCCGCCCAGGTGTGGGACGACCGTATCGGCTCCGCCCGCGTGCAGGCGAAGAATTGGCGCCTGATGGCCTTCGGCTGTCTAGTGCTCGCGCTGTTGATGGCCGGCGGCCTGGTGTGGCGCTCGGCGCAGTCCATCGTGACGCCCTATGTCATCGAGGTCGATCAGGCCGGGCAGGTGCGCGCTGTAGGTAAGGCCGCTACGCCGTATCGGCCCGGCGACGCGCAGATCGCGCACCACCTGGCGCGCTTCGTGACGCTGGTTCGCTCGCTGTCCATCGACCCCATCGTGGTGCGGCAGAACTGGCTCGATGCCTACGACTACACCACCGACAAGGGCGCGGCGGTGCTCAACGACTACGCCCGCACCAATGACCCATTCGCCCGCATCGGCAAGGAATCGGTAACGGTGCAAATCACCAGCGTGGTTCGCGCCAGCGACACGTCTTTCAACGTGCGCTGGACAGAGCAGCGCTATGTCAACGGTGCGCCCGCCGGCACCGAACGCTGGAACGCCGTGCTTTCGACCGTCCTGCAAACCCCGCGTACTGAACAGCGCTTGCGCAAGAACCCATTGGGTATCTACGTCAACGGCCTGTCATGGAGCCGCGAACTGGATTCTTCCGAAGGAGCCAAACCATGAAACTTCGTTTCTGCCTTTACGTTTTTCCTTTGACGCTGCTGGCCCTCGCGGGCTGCGCCTCGCAGGGCAAGCCGCCGCCGTCCATCTCGCTCGACGAGCCGGTGCTGGCCCAGCCATTGCCCGAACCGCCCAAGCCCGTCGAAGTCGTCGCCGTCCCTGAACCGCTGGCGCTGCCGGCGCAGTTGAAGCCGCTGCCGGAACTCGATGAGGCCCCCGTTGCGCCGGAGCCGGCCGACGAAAAGGTGCGCGTTTCCCGTGCCAATGCAGAAGCGCGTATCGCGCCTACCCGTGAGGGCTACGTCAACGCGATTCAGGTGTGGCCGTTCACCGATGGCGCGCTTTATCAGGTCTATGCGTCGCCGGGGCGCGTGACGGTGGTTTCGCTTCAACCGGGCGAGGAACTGGTGACGGTCGCCGCCGGCGATACCGTGCGCTGGATCGTGGGCGACACGTCCAGCGGCGGCGGGGCCGATCTGCGCGTCAATGTGCTGGTCAAGCCCATCCGTTCCGGCCTGAAAACCAATCTCGTCATCACCACCAGTCGGCGCACCTACCTGCTGGAGCTGACCTCGACCGAGAAGGCATGGATGGCGTCGGTATCCTGGGACTATCCGAAAGACCGGATGCTCGCGTTGCAGCGCCAGGCGCAGGCTGCGCAGGCGACAACGCCTGTCGATACGGGCCTGTCGCTGGACAAGATCCGCTTCCGCTACGCGGTATCGGGCAGCAACCCGCCGTGGAAGCCGCTACGCGCCTTCGATGATGGAGAGAAGGTCTATATCCAGTTTCCGGCGGGCATCGCCCAGGGCGAGTTGCCGCCGCTGTTTGTCATCGGCGCGCAGGGCGACGGGCAATTGGTGAACTACCGTTTCCGCGCGCCGTACTACGTCGTGGATCGCCTGTTCGGCGCGGCCGAACTGCGGCTGGGCGGCGACGGCGGCGACGTGGTGCGGATCGAGCGCACCGATGGCGTTGCGCGGAGGAACTGACCATGAGCCAGGATGACACTCCCGACCTTGCCGCGCCGCAGGCGGCGGGCAAGATCGCTCCCGAGGCGGTCGCGCTTCGCGCCCAGCCGCGCCCGGTCACGCGCCTGAATCGGCGCACGCTGGCCATCCTCGCCGGCGTCCTGGCGGTGGCCGTGCTCGGCGCGGTGATGTGGTCGCTGCAACCTCAGCGGCGCGGTGCGGGCGAGCAGACCGAGCTTTACAACGTCGATCGTGTCTCGAAGTCTGAAGGACTGGATGCGCTGCCGACGGACTACTCCAAGCTGCCGCCGGCGTTGCCGCCTGCCGTTCCCGAACTGGGGCCGCCGCTGCCGGGCGATCTTGGCCCGGCCATCGTGAAGTCGCAGCAGCCGGCGACGGCCGCCTACGCGGCCCCCGGCCACGACCCGAACGATGCTCTGCGCAAAGAAGCCGAAGCGGCCGCGGCCTCGTCCGTGTTCTTCCGCTCGGGAGGGCAGAATGCGGCGCCGGTGGCGCAGACACAGGTGGCCGCTGCGCCGGGCTTCGCCGCCAATGCGGTGTTTGACCCGCTGGCGGCCGGGCCGGTCTCCACGGCGGCCCAGCCTGCTGACCCGACAGCGGTGCAAAACCGGCAAGACCATAAAGAGGCTTTCTTGAAAGGTGGCTCCACTGAAACCCGTAATTCCGGCAATCTGACCCTGCCAACTTCGCCGTATCAGGTCATGGCCGGAACGGTGGTCGCAGGTGCCTTGGTGACGGGGATTAAGTCGGACTTGCCCGGCGACGTGATCGCCACGGTGACGGAGCCGGTCTATGACACAGCCTCCGGGCGCTTCCTGCTGATTCCGCAGGGTTCGCGCATCCTGGGCAAATACAACAGCCAGGTCAGCTACGGGCAGAGCCGCGTTCAAGTCGTCTGGAACCGGATCATCCTGCCGGACACGTCTTCGCTCACGCTCGACAACCTGGCCGGCACCGACCCAGCCGGCTATGCCGGGCTGGAGGACGATGTGGACTACCACTGGGGCCGCATCTTTGCCGGTGCGGCACTCACCACGCTGCTGGGCGTCGGTGCCGAGCTGGCCGCGCCGGAGAACCGGCAGGATGGTGATCGCGTCATCATCGCTGGGCGCGACAGCGCGCAGGACAGCATCAATCAGGTCGGCCAGGAGATGACCCGGCGCAACCTCAACATCCAGCCGACCTTAACGCAACGGCCGGGCCTGCCGGTTCGCATCATCGTCAACCGGGATCTGGTGCTGCGGCGGTACCAGCCGCTGTTCTTCAACCGGGGGACTTCACGATGAGCACGACCAAGAAGCTGCGGCTCGGCCCGCTGCCGAAGACCGAGAGCACCAAGCTGACTTTCGTTTGCCCGACCAGCTTGAAAGCCGACCTCGACCGCTACGCCGCGCTACACGCGCAGGCGTATGGCGAGGCCGTTGATGCGGCGACGCTGATCCCGCATATGCTGGAAGCGTTCATGGCGGGGGATCGAGGATTCAGGAAGGGCACGGCGACCCGCAGCACACCACCGAAGCCGCCATGATTGCACCGCATGCTATTCAACGGCATCCATCGAACGCGCAGCCCAGGCTGCGCGTTCTTCATTCTGGATGCCGCCGAGCCTGTTGGGCTATGATGATGCGACAGGCCCGCCGTTCCTCGGCAATCCAGCACTACACAGTGCGATGCGGCTTTCTCTCCCAACGCTCCTATGTCGCTCCTAGCCGACAACGCCGCTCTTCTTCTAAGCGGCCCCGAAAGGAGCTAACCTACTGTCCCATATACGGTTTCAAGTCCTTCTTGATTTGCGCGAAAGACTTGACACCGGCACTTTTTTGCCCGCCAGATCGAGGCAAATTCCCCGCAGGATCTTCAGTACAAAGTCGAACACAAAGGCAATGCTGATGCCAATCGCCAGCACCCACAGCGTGGCGGTGGCCTGATTGGGCACCACCCGGTCATAGACGTTCATCACAAACAGCGGGGCGCTGAGCGCCACCAGGTTGACGAGGAAACTGGCGACCACCGCATCCAGGTAGAGGGATTTCGACAGTTTGAGCGTATCCTGGAACCAGGCTTTGGTACGCGGCAGAGTGGCCGTCGGCTGGGCATCAAACTCATGCTCCGGAGAGATAAAAATCACCCGGCCGCTGTAATTCTCCGCCAGCGTCTCTGGCGACACGGTGATCTCACCGCCCTCCGTTTCACTGGGCAGCAGCCGGACGCGCTGCTGCGCATCCCAACCAATCAGCACCGCGGCCTGATTGTTCTTCAGCAGGAGAATGGCGGGCAGAGAGAGCGCGGTGATGTTTTCAAGCCCACGCTGCACCACCCGCGCCTTGAGCCCGGCCCGTCCGGCGGCGCGGGGGAAGGTCTCTGTCGTCAGGGTGTGGGCTGCCAGCGGCAACCCCGCGGTCAGGACGTTGCGGCTGGTGCCTATGTTATGCAATTTACAGACGATCATCAGCGCATCCAGCAGGGGATCGTCATGGCTTTGCCGCGGATCCAGCCTGCCCTGCGCCTGCGGGGCCATCTCGATGCGATCAGAGGAGTCAATATCAGGCGTCATTCTCTGCCTCAGTGTTCTGCGGACGGGAACCGCAGATAAAAAAAGAGAGGGTTGTTGCCGTTATCTCTGCCAGCAACAACCCCGTCAGCCTCTCAGGGCGTCTTACTTTAATTCAGGCAGTTCTGCCTGGGAAGATTTCGCTTGCGTGAGCGGCTCCGCTGCCGTCGGCGGCTGAATATTCAGGCTCTTAAGCAGTTCGCCGGTACGGGCGCTGATGCGGTAGGTGGTAAACATGTCGACAAACTGCAGCTCGACGTAGCGGCGCTGGGCGCTGAACACCTCGTTTTCACTGTCCAGCATATCGAGCAAGGTCCGGTCGCCAAGGCTGAACTGCTCCTGGTAGGCGCTACGCACCTGCACGCTGCGATCGGCATACTCTTTGGCGATCGGCACCTGCTGCCCGGCGTTTTTCAGGGCGTTCCAGGCCAGACGCAGCTCTTCGTTCAGCTGACGCTGGGCGTTATTTTTCACATCCTGAGCCTCTTTCATTTTGTAGGCGTAAGAGGTGAGCGTCGCCTGGTCGCTGCCGCCGTTATAGAGGTTGTAACGCATGCGCAGCATCGCCTGCCACTCCTGGCTGTGGCCGCGGGTCCCATCGATGTTGTTATCCATGGTGCGCCCGACTTCGACATTCACATCCGGATAAAAGCGCGATTTTGCCGCCTCGTACTGCTGGCGGGTCGCTTCCACATCGGCATCGGCCTGTTTCAGCAGCGGATTGTTTGCCAGCATGACGGTCCGCGCGGCCTCCAGCGAGGCGGGTACCGCGATTTTGGCGGGCATGACGAGAGTGTCAGGCTCTTTGCCGGTGATACTCTGGTAGTTGGCGCGAGCGTCTTCGAGGTTAGTTTGCTCGGTCAGCAGGTTGTTGCGCGCCTGGGCCAGACGAGCCTGGGCCTGCTCAAAGTCAGCCTGACGCCCCACCCCCTGCTCGGTACGCAGGCGGATCTGATCGAATACGCGCTCGTGATTCTTCAGGTTATCTTCTGCCAGCGCCACCATCTTCTGGCGCATCAGCACATCGAGATAGCTCTGGATCGCCTGCAGGGCGGTGGATTCGCTGGTATTCATTACCGTCCAGGCGCGGGAGTTGACCGTCGCTTTCTGGCGGCCCACTTCGCTGGTGGTGGCAAAACCGTTGAAGACGTTCTGGCGCAGATTGATGGCGGACTCGCTGCGGTGCAAATCACGCAGATGATCGCCTGCCCCGCGGGTGCTGGCGTTATCGGTTTGTTCCCAGCCGGTACCGGCGGTGAGATCCAGGGTCGGGAGATAGCCGCCTTTGGCGGCGCGGAGATCCTGATCGGCGGAATAGCGGCTGTTTACCGAGGCGTTAACTTCCGGATGCCATAACAGGCTCTCTTTCACGGCCTGTTCCAGGGTCGTGGCCTGGCTATATGTGGCGCTCAGCGCCAGGGTAGCCCCTATAACGAACTGACTATACTGTTTCATCTTATTTTTTCCTTCATATCCCTTGATTATTGGTCAATATTCACCAGAGAAACCCCATCAGAGAGAGGGGGAAAAATGTACCCTGCGATTTTGCGGACAGACGGGATCCCTCGTCTGTCCTGAATAATGTTTGCCGCGCAGTGCCAGACCAGCCCTGCGCGGCGCCAGTCAGGCGTGCTCTTCCGGTTTGGCGATCAGACTGTCGAGCATCGTGTCGTTACCCGCGTCATACCCCTCCGTTCCGGCGATCTCACCGCCTTCAGCAGGAACATGCTCGACTTCCGCCGGGCCCTCCGCCGTGTCGCTCTGCGGCCCCGCCTGGATCAGCGTGCTGAGATCGTTATGCTCTTCATCATGAATGAGATCGCTAAAGTTCAGCTGCTCCTCCTGATCCGTACTCTGGAGCGTGAGGTTTTCGCTCTGCGCATTATCGACCGTTGGTGTGCCGTTGTTATCCACACTGTTGGTATTGAGCATCAGGTTGTCGTAATCGATTAACGATGCGGCGTGATCCCCGTTCGCCAGAGCGTGGTCGGCGTCATGCTCATCAGCCGTCAGGCTGCTCGTCTGCTTGTGATTCTCTTCACTGTCGCTTTCAACATGATTCTCCTCAACGCTGTGGTCAGCCATCAGAGGGTGATCGTCAACGTTATCATCGGCGTGCTCTTCTCCGCCGTGGCTTTCGCTGACAAACGTTCCGCCCTCTTTCCCGTCAACGGTGAAGTCGGTTTCGTGTTGATCGAAGGCGGTAGAGTCCACTTTCAGCCCGATCTCCCCGAAATCGCTCTGACCGTCCGGCAGCTCAACGCTCACCTGGCCGTTGAAGTGCGAGGTGTCGTTGTCAAAGGTCAGGGTGTAGCTCTTCTCTTCGGCGTTGTAGCTGACGCTCGCATAGTTGCCGGTAAAGGTCGCGTTTTCCGGGATACCGCTCAGGGTGATGCTGTTAAGGTGATCGCTGCTGTCTGAGCTTTCGAGATTGACATCCAGATTCAGCGTCACCGTATAGCTGACGGTGGTATTGCCGCCGTGCGTGGAGGAGGGTCCGTCACCAAAAACAACGCCTTCGATGCCGTTGGCATTCTGGAACGGTGACTTCCCGGTCTCGTTATCAACCACATGCAGGTTATCTATATCGTTGTTTTTACCATTCTGTGGATGGTCGACACCGGTAACGGTGTAGTCAGCCTCATTCCCCTGAACAAAGATATAGTCCTTACCCACGCTGCTTTGCGGTAAGCCCTGGTTGCCAGTGATGCCGTTGAGCGGCCGGAATTCATAGCGATCCTGCGGCCAGTCACCCTGCTGGTAATAGCCACCCGTATGGTCACCGACCACAAATATATCGGTGTAGGTCTTGTCGCCGTTATTGGCGTTGGCGTTACCCTGGCTGTTGTAGTAGTGGATCTGATCCGGGCTGTCGGCCTTCGGCACGAAGTCGCCCTGGATCTTGCCGTCCGGGCTATCCGGGGTCAGCCAGACATGTACGTTGCTGCCGATCGCCACAATCACGCCGTTCTGGATGTCGTAACCGTTAGGATCGCCGCTGCCGCCATTAACGTGGATGATCTGGTCATCTGTCGTCTCGGTCGTCTTACTGCCTGGAGTGACGGTAACGGTCAGTTTGACGTCGGCGTCGGAATCAGAGTCCGCGTCGGCATCCGCGTCGGCGTCGGCGTCGGCATCAGAGTCCGCATCTGCGTCGGCATCGGCATCGGCATCGGAATCAGAATCGGCATCAGCATCAGCATCAGCATCAGCATCAGCATCGGCATCGGCATCGGCATCGGCATCGGCATCAGAATCCGCGTCAGCATCGGAATCCGCATCTGCATCTGCATCTGCATCGGCATCGGCATCGGCATCGGCATCAGCGTCAGAATCCGCATCCGCATCCGCGTCGGCATCCGCGTCGGCATCGGCATCTGCATCTGCATCAGAATCGGCGTCCGCATCGGCATCCGAATCCGCGTCTGCATCTGCATCTGCATCTGCATCTGCGTCGGCATCGGCGTCGGCATCCGCATCCGCATCCGCATCCGCATCGGCGTCCGCATCGGCGTCCGCATCAGCATCTGCATCGGAATCAGAATCGGCATCTGCATCCGAATCAGCATCAGCATCTGCGTCGGCATCGGCATCAGCGTCCGCATCGGCATCCGCATCGGCGTCGGCGTCGGCATCCGCATCGGCGTCGGCGTCGGCGTCCGCATCTGCGTCCGCGTCGGCATCCGCGTCGGCATCTGCATCCGAATCAGCGTCAGCGTCAGCATCAGCATCTGCGTCGGCGTCCGCATCCGCATCCGCATCCGCATCCGCATCCGCATCGGCGTCCGCATCGGCATCGGCATCGGCGTCAGAATCCGCATCGGCGTCTGCATCTGCATCTGCATCTGCATCCGAATCAGCATCAGCATCTGCGTCCGCATCGGCATCGGCATCGGCATCCGCATCGGCATCGGCATCGGCATCGGCGTCGGCGTCGGCATCCGCATCAGCGTCAGCATCGGAATCGGCATCTGCATCAGCATCAGCATCAGCATCAGCATCAGCATCGGAATCAGAATCCGCATCCGCATCCGCATCCGCATCGGCATCGGCATCGGCATCGGCATCAGCATCAGCATCAGCATCCGCGTCGGCATCGGCATCGGAATCAGAATCCGCATCCGCATCCGCATCCGCATCGGCATCGGCATCGGCATCGGCATCAGCATCAGCATCAGCATCCGCGTCGGCATCGGCATCGGCATCGGCATCGGCATCGGCATCGGCATCGGCGTCGGCGTCGGCGTCAGAATCCGCATCTGCATCTGCATCTGCATCTGCATCGGCATCGGCATCGGCATCCGCATCGGCATCCGCATCAGCATCGGCGTCAGAATCCGCATCGGAATCAGAATCCGCGTCAGCATCGGCGTCTGCATCAGCATCCGCATCGGCGTCGGCATCCGCATCGGCATCCGCGTCGGCATCCGCATCGGCATCCGCATCCGCGTCGGCATCCGCATCCGCATCAGCGTCGGCGTCCGCATCTGCATCGGCGTCCGCATCGGCATCCGCATCCGCGTCGGCATCCGCATCCGCATCGGCATCGGCATCGGCATCCGCATCCGCATCCGCATCGGCATCGGCGTCGGCGTCCGCATCAGCATCCGCATCAGCATCAGCGTCAGAATCCGCATCAGCATCAGCATCAGCATCGGCATCCGCGTCGGCATCAGAGTCCGCATCTGCGTCGGCGTCGGCGTCCGCATCTGCATCAGAATCGGCATCCGCATCAGCATCAGCATCAGCGTCGGCGTCCGCATCTGCATCCGCATCTGCATCCGCATCTGCATCCGCATCGGCATCAGCGTCGGCGTCCGCATCCGCATCCGCATCCGCATCAGCGTCGGCGTCTGCGTCTGCATCAGAATCAGAATCGGCATCAGCATCTGCATCGGCATCGGCGTCCGCGTCGGAGTCAGAATCCGCATCGGCATCCGCGTCTGCATCAGAATCGGCATCTGCATCTGCATCGGCATCCGCATCCGCATCCGCATCCGCATCCGCATCCGCATCAGCATCAGCATCCGCATCAGCATCCGCATCCGCATCAGAATCGGAATCCGCGTCGGCGTCGGCGTCAGAATCTGCATCGGCATCGGCATCGGCATCAGCATCAGCATCAGCATCAGCATCAGCATCGGAATCAGAATCAGCGTCCGCATCTGCGTCAGCATCGGCATCCGCATCCGCGTCAGCATCAGAATCCGCATCAGCATCTGAATCATCAATATCGAGCAGCGTTAATTCTTCCGGGGGCTCATCATCGGGGAAATCCAGGCCGATCGTTGGGTAACCCGCAGTGGGATCAACAATTTCGCCGGTAAGATCGAGCACGACGTGGGTATGTGACCCGCCGCCGCTGCCGCCTGGCTCGCCGCCAGAATTACCGGATTGCGGACCAGCTGCTGTCGCTTCCAGGGTTTGCGTCGGGTCCTGCCCGTCGGCAATAGCCTGCTGGATGGCTGCCACGTCCTGCTGCTGGGTCGCCGTGGCCTCTGCCACTATATGCCCTGAGCTGTCCCACTGACTGTCACGCCCCAGATCCAGTTGTTTGCCATCCGGCAAAGATAAGGTAATTGCGCCAGCCGCTCCCGTCTGGACGTGTTCTCCTTCGAGAACGCGGTCGCCTTCGGTCAGCAAACGCTTACTGCCGTCAGGGCTGACGGCAAATACCTGCCCGATTACTGCTTTGACAATCCCGGATACGCCACTCATATATTGTCTCCCTCAATCTTTTTCTTGCCCAATTCATCCATTTGTCAGGCTTAGAATGCTAAAAGAGTATTTAATCTGTATTAGTAATATGCTGTGCAACTATGACTACAATACGCCTTTATGCACCAGATTTATTGATGCAGATACGGATCAGGGCGCTATATTAATAGATGCCATGAATAAACAGGAAACTAAAAAGATCTGTACTATCAAAATAGGGAGCCAGGGAAATATCCCCCTATTAATTGTTGATTAATCCCGGTACGCAAAAGAGGCTAAATAAGCCCCTCGTCCTCATCCGCGATTAACCCTTCCAGACCACTCAGCGAGCGACGCGCCTGCGCACGGCTGGTGAGTTTGGCCTGTGCGGCAGGCGGCAGGTCAGTAATGGTGATAACCCCTTTACTCATCAGAACCTCGATCAGATCCTCAAGCACACGCACCATCTCAAGGTCGCTTTGCCGCAGCTGATACAGCGTGGCTTCGCGGATATCACGCTGGCGCAACCACTCGTCAATCTCGGGCGTACAGAGATCGTGCTGTTCTGTCATTGCGGAAAAAGGTGTCAATTCCACCCGAATTATTCGTCTTTCCCTATCGCGTTCTACGTAATACATATTCAGCCTCTGTATAACCTGTGAGGTTAATTTCCACCCAGCGTACTGGCATCAGCAAAATAGCGCCCCATTGCGCCATACAGCCCCATTTTTTCGAGGATCGCCAGTTCGCCTGCCGTTTCCACTCGCTCGGCAATTAAAGGAAGATTTATCTGACGGGCGGCCCAGTAAATAGCCTCAATAAACAGTTTTTTATCGTCCTCGCTGTCTATATCGCGAATATAACTGCCATCAACCTTAATCCAGGCCAGACCCCATTGCGGCAAATTGCCGATAAGGTGGAAGCGTCCGCCAAAGTGCTGGATCCCCAGACGACACCCCAACGCCTTCAGGCGGCTGACCAGAACATTCACCCTCTCGACATCGGGCAGCTCATTCTCATCCAGCTCAAACGTCAGCCAGGTTGCCAGCTGCGGCGCGCTTTTCAGCGGCTGCAACAGGGCATTCAGGCTCTGGTCATCCGCGACGCTGGCCCCGCTGATGCTCAGCGCCAGCGGACGCGGTGATTTTGCCAGTTCACTTAGGGTCTGCTGGAGCATCACAATGTCCATGCGGCGGCTGAGATTGAGCCGGTGGATCCACGGCATAAAGCGTCCGGCAGGCACCAGCTCCCCCTCCGGGGTTTTAATTCGCGCGAGGATCTTATGATGCAGCACCTCACGCGCGCTGTTGCAGGCGTAGACCGGCTGTGAAAAGAGCGCAAAGTCGCCGCTTGTCAGCACCGCGTCCAGACGGGTGTACCAGCTGTGATGATCGTCTTCGCTCTCGGTGGCCGATGCGGTATCGGGCGTCGCAAAGATGCGCATTTCGGTTTCGGCTCTTGCCAGCGCCTGATCCGCCTGAGCCAGTACTGCCTGGGGCGTATCGCCTGGGTTAAACGGCACCAGGGCAAAATGCGCCACCGGCGTCACGTCGCTCATGCCCATCTCAGACAGCGCCTTCAGCTGGGTGCTGAGGGTGTTGCGCAGATTATCGAGCTCCTGGCCAAGGATCTGCGGGGCGATAATGGCAAACTCCCCGCCGCGCACGCGAGCTACAAACCCCTCGTTGTGGAAATAGTTGCGCTGCAGGCCGCTCAGAATATCCGCCACGGCCACCAGCAGCTGATCGGATTTCGCCCCACCCAGACGGTGGTTAAGCCCCATCAGATCCTGCACCCGCAGCAGCATAATGTGGCCGGCGGCGTTCTCTTCATCACTCAGGCGTGACTGGAGCTGCATATCAAACGCCCGGCGGTTGCTCAGGCCGGTCAGGCTGTCGTGATAGGCCTCCTGGCGCAGCGCTTCGGTACGCCGGGCCTGCTCGCTGAATAACACCTTGAGCTGGGTCACCATCATGTTGGTGGCGTCCACCACCCGGCGCAGCTCAGGCGTTTTTGGCAGCGCCTGTATATTAAGAAACTCGCGGCGGCAGATGGCCATCGCCTGTCCGGCAATATAGTTAAGCGGGCGCAGAATGCGGTTCAACAGCAGGGTGGCTGCCAGCACAAACAGCAGGCTACAGCCGATCAGCCACAAAAAGCTGGCAACGATACTGTTCCACAGGCGGGCCAGGGCGAACATCGGATGGCTGACCACTTCTACCCGGGCAACCTGCGTCCAGCCCCGCATCACAATGGCATCGCCTTCGCCTGGGCTGAGGTTCACCAGCCGCACAAACCAGTGCGGTACACGGGTGCTCTGGGGTACGTCGCTGCGCTCGATAATCGGTTTATTGGTTTTAATGTCGATCACGCGAATGCGATAGAAATAGCCGCTGTCGAAGATGGAGTTCACCATCAGCTCGGTCATGGCCGGATCGTCGATATGGGTGGTCAGCGACACCCCCAGCGCCGTCGCCGCGTCCTGCGCGTGGGCGCTAAGCTGATTGCGGTACTGCTCCCGTGAGCTTTCCAGGGTAACGAAAAAGTTGCCGCAGAAAATGACGAGCGTAAATAAACAGATGCCAATCAGTAGCTGTTTATAAAGAGACATGGCCCTATCCTATTCATGAATTACAAATCCTTCTGCACGCATACGGGTGAGAAGATCCTGCCAGCGGGAGAGCCGTTTGCTGTCACCCACGCGTTTGTTGCCGCCAGATTGCGGCAGCCACAGCCCTTCGCCGTTAAACGCATACACCGGAAGCAGATCGGTACGCTGTGTAGCAGGCAAGATGGCGGTTTTCAGGTTATCCAGAACCAGTGGGATCGCCGTGGGGGTGGAATACCATGTCACCACCATGTGCGCCTGATTCAGTTCGAGTGCTTTAACATAGGTAATACGTAACTGGTTCGCCGGCACGCCCATTTCGCGCAGGGTGAAATATTTCGCCAGCGCAAAGTCCTCGCAGTCCCCTGCCCCCTGACGTAAAAACTCAATTGGCGTTGCCCAGTAATCCTGCTGCTTCCAGACGACGATATCATCGCGAAACGCCATCCGGGCGTTAAAAAACTGGTTAACCCGGTTTAAGGTGTCATGGATCGTGCCCTGCGACGGCTGTTTAAGCAACGCTGCCCACTCATCAATCCGCTGCCGGGCGGCGGGGGTAGCCGGGCCATACAGCCGTTCGGTACGGGTGCTGATGGCGCTGAAATCCCACCCGGCGCCGAGTCCGGGGGAGATAACCAGCAGCAGCACCAGCCAGAGCGACAGCCAGCGTCGACAGCTCACCAGAAGAGAAGGATAAAGCCGCATGACGTAACTTACTGCTCGCCTGACCGGGCCAGCCAGCGCTTACGGTACGCGACATAGCCGGAAAGGTAGTGTTCAACATCGTCGATTCGCACGCGATAGCTGTGGTGACGAATAAAAAAGCTGCCGACGATGCGCGGCGGGTTTTTAAAGAACATCGCCAGTTCCGGCCAGAAAAAGCCGTTTGCCAGATAGCGGGCGCGGCTCTCCAGCGCCTGGTTGAACACCGCCATGTCGAAGCCCGCCAGCAGATGTTTATGCGGCGATGTCTCAAGCCGCGCGATCATCCGTGAGGCCGCCATCATCAACTCAAGCAGCGTAGGATAAGTGGTGACGCGGTTCTGAACGAAGTCGAGATGATCGCGCACGTTATCCAGCCCAAACTGGTAATAGCGCTCCAGCGGCTGGTAGCGCGTCAGCTCGTTGACGCAGTAGCTGAGCCAGTGATCGTGCGCCTGCCAGTGCTTCTGCACAATAAAATGATCCATCGCCCGTTCGACCATTGCCAGCCAGCGCGGCGCTTTAGTCAGTCCGTAAAGACGCATCAGCGCAAACGCCGCCTCACCGTCGTAATAGATAATGCGGTGCGCCGCCTTCAGCGACAGATCCCCTGCGTTCAGCACGTGAACAAACCCGCCCGTCTGTGGATCCTGCATAAAGCCGATCCCGTTCGCCAGCCGCGCCATCGGTTCCAGATACCGATCATCACCGGTCAGCTCGCTGTATTTCGCCATCGCCAGAATACACACCGCATTGCCGCCAAGCTTAATCTCATCCCCGGTATCGACCAGGAAATCGGCGTCGCTGCCGTCCGGTAGCCGGTAAGTACGAATAAAGCTGGCGCAGAGGTCGTTGAGTGCCCGCTCGATTGCCGCGAACTGTTCAGGCTGCTGCGTCACTTCCCATCCTTCGAGCAGTGCATAGGTGGAGCTGGCGTGGCGCAAGGCGTTATAGGTGGGAATGGCGCGGTCGAAACAGGGGAACCAGCCGTACTGATAGCGCCCGGAGGGGGCGATCTGCCGGGCAAGGTAGTCGGTGGCGGAGGCGATCATCGGCTCAAGCGCCGTCGCCTGCCAGTCGGGTAGCTGGCGGTAGCCGCTGTTACGCCCGGTCGATTCGATGGGTAACAACTGCTCGCCGTCGCAAAACAGCGCCCGGGTGGTGAAGCGCCAGAGCGTCTGGTCAGGCTCCTCCGGCCAGCTCAGCACAGCGCCGAAGCGACGGCGGGAAAAATGGGCCAGATTAGTGGCATTGGGCGTGGCAACGCCGTGATCACCATGATAGAGCAGCGCGTTGGCGGCAATCTCCTGCTCCAGCATCGCGTAGCGAAACGCTGGGTCCAGGCTGATGCCGAAGCGAAAATAGTTGCGTTTGGTCTTGGCTAAGCGGGCTTGCAGGTTATCCCAGCGCAGGGCCTGCACCTGATCCACAAGGTCAACGCGCAGCCAGCAAACCACCGCCCCACTCTTTTGCTGCCACTGCAGCAGCGCCTCTACGCCCTGCTGCCAGGCCTGATCGAAGCTGTCGCCAGAGCCCTGCACAATATGCGCACGGCTTTGACCATCGGAAGCACTAAAAAAGATCGCCCAGGCGGGGCAAATCGGCGGTTTGGGCGCGACGTCCAGCAATTCCATCGCCGGGCGGGTTTGCGCCAGTAATTGGCTGAGCGGCATTTTTACTCCTGATAACGCCTGAAGAAACCCTGTCAGAAAAATCCTAACCAGATAATACCATTATGTATGACAAGTTGTGTATTCTGTATATCTATGTTTCTTCCGGGGCAGTATTGTGAGTCGATGTTTCGCAGTAGGGATCCTGCTGCTGGTGAGCCTGTATGCGTACGCTGAAATGCCGCTGCTGTGGAACCAACCGGCCTCCCGGGAGCACTGCCCGGTCGGCGACGAGGCCGTGTGGGTACACTACCCTCAAGGCAACGCCTGTATGCGCTATTTCAGCGCCGGAAATCTCCAGGCTGCCCCGCTGGCGGTGGTGATGTTAAAAGGCGACCGCGTCTCGCTGATAAAGCGTCCACCCGAAACCATTCCCGGTAACACCGCCGCCGACCAACGCCGTCAGGCACGGGCGATCCTACGCCAGACCGGGTTGCCGACCATTATTATCGCCCGCCCCGGCACCTACGGCTCCAGCGGCAACCATTACCGCCGTCGTCAGGCGGAAGAGTTCCAGGCTATCGATGCCGCCCTCAATGCTATCAAGGCCCGCTATGGTATCCAGCGCTTTATTCTCAGCGGACACAGCGGAGGCGCCACCGCCGCTTCGGCGCTGTTGACTACCGGCCGCCGGGACATCGCCTGCGCGGTGCTTACTTCCGGCGCCTGGGGAATACTCGAGCGGGCGCAGCGCCTGCGTCAGCAGCGTGGCGAAGCCCCGGCGCCTGCACTGGACGGCACCGGCCTCCCTCACCCGTGGGATCCCCTCGACCACATCAGCGGGATCGCCGCCGATCCCTTCCGGTTGATCCTGGTGATCGGCAACCAGCAGGATCGCAATACGCCGTTCGATCTGCAGGCGCGATTCGCGGATGCGCTGCGGGAACATGGCCACCGGGTAGAACTGCTCGAACGCCCCGCCAGACCGCCGCAATTTCATAATTTGACGGGGAATGCCGGTATCAACGCCATTCGCCTTTGTCCGCTACGCGGATAAGCCCAAAAAAGCAGGAATAAAAATATGCGCCAGAAACCGCCCCGTCAGCCACGCGCAGAGACGCAAGCACCGGGATGGACCGCTGCCGAACTCGAAAAACTACCCGGTAGCGTCTGGTACAATCGCCCGGATGCAGGCTGGCACGCCGCTGACATTGTCCTTTTTCATGATAAGGCGCAGCCCGGCCATCCCTGTCTGTTTGTCGCCATCGATCCCGACACCTGGCGTAAGGGCTCCGGCAACACCGGTATTTACGCAGGCTGGGGTGACACTCATCTTTCGCTTCCCCGCCACGCCTCTCGCTATTGCGGGGCCATCGTCCAGCGACGCCTTGAAGATCTCCCGCCAGACTTCCCTCAACTGGTGGTGGGCAACAGCTATCAGGCCCTGCTTTGGCTTGCAGAAGAAGCCCGGCGGCGACTGGACGGTAAGCTGGTGGCGATCACCGGTACGGTAGGCAAAACCTCGACCAAAGAGATGCTCAACAGCATCCTGACAAAGCATATGTCGGTAGTGGCGAGCCGCGGAAACCATAACACCCGCACGGGGGCCTCCATCACGCTGGCGCGTGCAGTCTGCAATCCGCAGGCGGTGGTGCTGGAGGTGGCGATCTCTGCTCTGTGGATGCGCAACGGCGGGATCGGCCCGCGTATCAAACCGCATATCGTCATTATTACCGAGATCGGCCTCACCCAGGTGGGCAGGAGCGTGACCTCTCTCGACGATGTGGCCCGCTTTAAAGCGCGCATCAGTCACGGTCTTATTCCGGGTGGTTACGCCATTTTAAACCGTGATATGGCCAGCTATGACACCGTGGCTGCGAGCGTCACCCGTGACGGTGCCCGCATCATCAGCTACGGGTTTGATGCCGACGCCGACGTGCGGATCACGGCGTTTACCCAGAATGCCAACGGGAGCCTGATCACGCTCAGCCTCCGTCAGCAGAGCCTGAATTACCGGCTGGCTGTGCCGGGCAAAGGCGCCGCGCTTAACTCGGTGGCCTCGCTTATCGCCGCCGATCTGCTCGGGGTGAGCCTGGCGGAGATCGTGGCCAGCCTCGAAACCTGGCGCAGCGATGATCAACATATGGGCATTTCCGCGCTGCCGCTGCCGGGCGGCGGGGCTGTCACCCTGATTGACGACAGTTATAACGCCGAATACCTCTCGATGCTCAACGCGTTTGAGGTGGCCGCTCAGCGAGCGCAGGAAGGGGGCGGCCGTGTGATCGCCCTGCTGGGGCGGATCATCAACCTCGGGGATCGGTCCGCCGCCATCCACCGCTCGCTGGCGCAGCCCCTGCTGGCGGCTGGCTGTCAGCAGGCATTTCTGCACGGTGACGAGATGTGTGCCCTGCACGACGCCCTGCCGGAGGAGGTTCGTAGCGGTCATTTCAGCACCGCAGAAGCGCTGGTGGAAGCCGCTGCGCCAGCGTTGCGCGACGGCGATATCGTGCTGGTCAAAGGGAGCGTGCGTAATTCCGACTTCAGGCGGGTTGTCGGCCTGTTGAAGCGCCGACTTACCGCGTCGCCAGCCCTGGCAAAAGGGCAAACCGCCCGCCTGCTGATGAATCTTACCACCGGCGAAACCCGGCTGTCTGAGCAGGGTGACAGCGCGTTTGCCCCCACGTACTTGAGCCAGCTGCTGCTGGCCGTCTGCCTGGCAGAACGGCTGCTGGCGAAAAAAATAGACCTTGATACGCCTGTTGAGATGCACGGCATCGCTGCCCACGTTCTGCAGGGCAATCCGGCTCTTGGCCTGCAACGGGGGAGCACGGCAACCGTGAAATCGCTGGTGCAGGGGATGCTCATCCACAACGCCTGCGACGCCGCCATTCATCTGGCGGAAACGCTGGCCGGCAGCAGCGCGGAGGCGTTGAAGGCGCTGCGCAGCCTTGTCGACCAGCTGGAGATGCGCCACACCCATATCAATAACGTCTCCGGTCGGCCCCGCCCCGGCCAGCGCACCACGCTTACGGATATCGCCAGGCTGATGCACCATTTCCAGCTGCGCTACCCGCACTGGCTTACGTGGCTGGGTGAGCACGAGGCGGCCATCGGCGAGCGGGTCTACCGTAAAAGCGGCAACCTGCACAGCAACGGCAGCGCATGGGGACAATTCTGCGCCGGACGCTGGGGCGTTGCGCTGCAGTGGATCGCAGGCGAACTCTGGCTGGCCTGCGCTGCCGGGGCGGATGACGCCTTTCATCTCGACTATCTGCTGGATGGGCTCCTGGCCGGAGTGGATGGCGCAGAGCCCGCACCGGTGCCCGTCGAACGGCACATCGACAAACCTGTGGCGACCCTCACCTTGTTGGGCGACACCTACTTTGGGGAGTGGTATACCCGTAAGCGCCAGGCGCGGGGTCTGGATGATGCCCTGCAACGTTACGGCTACGATCACAGCTTTCTGGGCATCGCCCCCCTGCTGCGCGGTAGCGACTTCACTCTTGCCAACTTTGAGGCGGCCCTCGCCACCGATCTGCGCGCCAGTCTGGAAGGGCGAAAGCCGTTCTGCCTGACCGGGGATCCGGTCGCCTCGGTTACCGCCCTGCGTACACAGGGTATCGACGCGGTGGCCCTTGGCAATAATCACGTCATGGATGCCGGAATGCCTGGGCTGGACAGTACCCTGGCGGCGTTTGGCGACGGCGGCATTGCCTGCATCGGCGCCGGACGCAATGCGCAGCAGGCCCACGCTCCGCTGGTGCTGACGGTGGGCGGCAGACAGTACAAGATTTTCAGCGCCTACTGGTACCGACGCTACATGGAGCAGGATTGCGCCTTTTATGCCCGCCCACGTCGGGCAGGGGTCGCCTGCCTGAGCGGCGGCCTGGCTGAACAGCTGCGTCTGGAGAAAGCACGCCCCCGGCCAGCCACCACTATCGTGCTCGCTCACTGGGGGCTAGATTACCAGTGGACAACGGTGGGACAGCGGGCGCTGGCGCAGCGTCTCTGCGAGGCCGGAGCCGACCTGATTATCGGCTCCGGGCCGCACATGGCAGGCGAGGCGGTAAAACTGGGCAAAAGTCTGGTGATCTACAGCATCGGCAACGGGGTGTTTAACAGTAACGGTGAATACCAGTCGCGCGGCGTGCCGCCGTATGGTTTTATCGTCCGCCTGCTGCTTGGCAATCCGCAGCCGCAGATCGCGCTTCTGCCGATCCTGACCGACAATAAACAGACCTTCTGGCAACCCCGCCCGGTGACCGGGGCGGAATTTGCGGATCTGATCGCGCAGCTGACCGCGCAGGGCATGCCCATTACCCGGGAAGAGGCGTCCGATGCGGGCTGGCGCGCCGTCAGTGAGGAGGGTGAATGCAGGCTGATCATGCCGCTGGCTCAGCTGGCCGGGAGGTAAGCAGAATTTTTAAGCGATACAACTACCTGAATTAAAATTCCCGATTACATTTAAAAGACGTCACTCCGCTGTGCGACAGAGTCAGGACAAACTGATGAGCGTGCCACTGCAAAAAATGCCCCGCTGCGGGGTGGTGTTGTTAACGCTGCTTCTGAGCGTAAGCGGTTGTGCTAGCCATGATAAGAATCCCAGCCGGGCGCGCGTAGCGCCGAAATATGTTCGCCCTGCGTCTGTGCAGCCCGCATATAGCGCACCTGAATCGTTCCTGAACGCGCCAGAAGCGCCCCCAGCGCCGCCCGTAAAAGTAAAAAAACGGCCTCAGGTTAAAGCCGCAGAACCGCCCGCGCCCCGGGTCGTGCCGGTGCTGGATAACTCGTTGCCGGAGCAGATCTGGCAACCTGCGATCACCCGTCAGACCAGCCTGGAGCTGAAATCATGACGGAACGCGCTCTCGGTGAACTGGAAAACCGGGCCGATATTAAGCGCCCTACGCTGCCGCTGTGGCAAAACGCGGTGGTTATTCTCCTCACCCTCACCTACCTCATCTGCGAGCTGGCCTTTAACTCGCGCCTGCTCGATCTGGTGGGAAGTCTCTCCACCCCCGACGATATCCACAATATGGAGCGCTATGGTCGGGCCCTAACCGCCATCGCCGCCGCGCTGCTGATGTTTCAGCTGGTGCTGGCAGCGAACGCCTGGCTGAAAAAACGCGGCATTGCCTTTCCCGCCCCGTGGGTGGCAGGCATGGTGTTCTCGCTCTGTCTGCTCACCGGCGTGGTGACATGGCAAACGGTGGAGCGGGTTATTGAGCGCCAGGTCGGCCAAAGTACCGGCGAGTTTCGCCAGAAGTCGATGCTGGCGCAGCTCTATCAGCAGTCTTTAATTGACGGGCACCAGACGCTGGAGGGGATCCCGCTTGATGACGATGGCAGTCAGCGCGAAACCTGGACCAGCCCATCCGGGAAAGCGTTTCTGGCGATGCTGCCGCTACTTATGAGTTCGGTCAGCCGCTATCACGAACTGCTTGAGCGAGAGGCGGCGCAAAATCTGCGCGACAGCATCAGCGTTCAGGAGGGCGGGCTCCTCGGCTATTACAAACTCTGGCTGGCCGCGCGCGCAGAGATTTATCAGGACTATCTCGACTATACCAGCGTTACGCAGAAAAGTGGGCTCTATCATGGGGTGACAATCCCGGCCCGCCTCGACTGGGAGACATTTTTTATGCTGGACCCGGTGCAGAAAAGGCTGCGGGAAAAGCTGGCCCTGCCGCTGCAAACCCGGGTGCAGCCTGAATATCCGAAAGAGGACGCCCTGAAACAGTTCGCCCTGGCGCTGCAGGCTCCCCATCTTGACTACGCCGTGCAACAGCAACTCCCCCGCCTGCAGGCTGCGCTGGCCAGCTACGGCACGGGCGGAGCAAATGAAAAACGGGGCGAGGATGCGGCGCGGGCGGTGATTGTTCCTCCCATTGCGCTGATGTTCTCCCTGCTCGGCGCCCTCACCCACCTGGCAAAACTGCTCTATCTGCTGCTTCTGCCGTTAAGTGCCGCCCTGCTTTCTGTTACCGCCTGGCGGCCCGTTCGCCTGCTTAACCGCCATCCGCTGATCTTCCCGGTGCTGTTAATCTGCCTGCTGCTCGGCCTGTGCAGCGTGACCAATAACAGTATTACGGCTTCTCCGGCCTATCAGTCGCTGCGGCACGCATTGCAGGGAGCGGAAGTGGCGATCACCAATACCCCCTCACCCCTCAGCGGCGGCACGCTGTTGCGGGCGATCCATACGGTCAGCATCGGGCAGAGTTACAGCTATCCGCTGAATCATGCCATACGCCAGAACGTGCTGTTCGGCTTTGATTTTGGATATGGAAAGCCTGACTAATCGCGTTTGAATGTGGATAAAAATAGCCCCGGTTTGAGCCCTTTTGTGGGTTATTTTTTGCGCAAAAAGTAGTGTTAGCAGTTAAGATATATCAGTGCTACATTACGCCGCCCAGCGCCGACAGCCTTTTTTCAGACCTTGGGCATATACGGTAATCACCATGAACCAATAGTATTAACGCAGGTCTTAATAGCATTCCGGCGTAGCGCCAGTCTGGGGCTACCAACATACTCTCCATAAAGGTCGTTTTATCTTGTCTCAATGCAAATTCACGCGCACGCTTCTGCACCCGCGTTACTGGTTTACATGGTTTGGTCTGGGTGTCCTCTGGCTGCTCGTGCAACTTCCTTATCCGGCGCTACGCTGGCTCGGTGCCAGCCTCGGAAGTCTTTCGCGTCGTTTTCTGAAGCGCCGTGAATCTATCGCTCGCAGGAACCTCGAACTCTGTTTTCCGGCGCTCTCCCCTGAAGAGCGTGATCATCTCATTAGTGAAAATTTTAAATCTATCGGCATGGCGTTACTGGAAACGGGGATGGCCTGGTTCTGGCCGGACTCGCGGGTACGTAAGTGGTTTGACGTTGAAGGCCTGGAAAATTTGCAGCGCGCGCAGGCAAAAAACTGCGGGGTGATGGTGATCGGCGTTCACTTTACGTCGCTGGAGCTGGGTGGCCGGGTGATGGGGTTGTGCCAGCCGATGATGGCCACTTATCGTCCACATAATAGCGCCCTGATGGAGTGGGTGCAGACGTGCGGGCGCATGCGTTCAAATAAGGCGATGATCAGCCGCAATAATTTACGCGGGCTGGTCAGCGCCCTGAAAAAAGGCGAAGCGGTCTGGTTTGCTCCGGACCAGGACTATGGCCGCAATGGCAGCAGCTTCGCCCCCTTCTTCGCGGTAAAGGAGGTGGCCACCACTAACGGCACATTTGTGATTCACCGTCTTTCAAAGTCGGTGATGCTGACGGTCACCATGGTCAGAAAAGACGATAAAAGCGGTTATCGCCTGTTTATCATGCCGGAGATGGAGAACTATCCTCAGGAAGAGGCGGCCGCCGCGGCTTACATCAACAGGGTGATCGAGAGCGAGATCATGCGTGCGCCGGAACAGTATTTATGGGTGCATCGCCGTTTTAAAACGCGTCCTGTGGGGCACGCTTCCCTCTATCTTTAACCCCGTTGAAGGTTAGTTTCTTTTAGAAACTAACCTTTTCAATCACCTGTAATCACTCAGGTTTATCGTTAGCACGCTATCTTGCCGAACGACAATTTATTACCCGCCGAAATTAAACTGTCG
This sequence comes from Leclercia sp. LSNIH1, assembly GCF_002902985.1. Taxonomy (NCBI): domain Bacteria; kingdom Pseudomonadati; phylum Pseudomonadota; class Gammaproteobacteria; order Enterobacterales; family Enterobacteriaceae; genus Leclercia; species Leclercia sp. LSNIH1. The sequence continues at coordinate 4,366,122 of NZ_CP026167.1, forward strand.
CCGTTCCACGACACTCGTAAGTCGTGGAAATTATTTAGAAAAATGCCTCTTGTCACTCCTGAAATTTAAGCGTACATTAGCGCCGTCTGGCTACCTGAAAGCACAGAATTCTGAGCTGGAGTCGTCGCTGAAACGGGATAATTCTCATTTCCGCCCCGGCCTGACTTCACCTCTCTATACTCAGTTGGACTCTATTTTTATTGCGTATCACGAAATACGCGGAGCGATGAACGTGAAATATTTCTTTATGGGTTTTTCAGTGATTTTGTTCGCATGGGTCGGTACGTTTGCCCTGATGATGAACTGAGCAAAGAAAATGTAGTCAAAAAAACAGGCGCCCAAGGCGCCTGTTTTTTTGGGGTTACTGACCCGCCTGCTCTGGCGTCGGCTTTGTTACCTAGGGCAGTAATCCGTCGGCGCGGAACATGCTTTTAATGCCCCTCACCGCCTGACGGATACGATCGCTGTTCTCAATCAGCGCGAAACGCACGTGCGTATCGCCGTAGTCGCCAAAGCCAATCCCCGGGGAGACGCACACCTTCGCATCCTGGAGGAGTTTTTTGGCAAACTCCAGCGACCCCATCGCGGCGTAGGCGTCCGGGATCTTCGCCCAGACGTACATCGAAGCTTTAGGCATCTCCACCATCCAGCCCGCCTCATGCAGCCCTTTGACCAGCACATCGCGACGGCGTTTATACTGGGCGGCAATGTCCTTCACACACTGCTGATCGCCTTCCAGCGCAGCAATGGCCGCTACCTGCAACGGGGTAAAGGTGCCGTAGTCGTGGTAGCTTTTGATACGTGCCAGCGCGTTGACCAGCGTCTTGTTACCGACCATAAAGCCGATACGCCAGCCCGCCATGTTGTAGCTTTTCGACAGGGTGAAAAACTCCACCGCAACGTCGCGTGCGCCGGGTACCTGCATGATCGACGGCGCTTTCCAGCCGTCATACACGATATCGGCGTAGGCCAGGTCATGCACCACCAGCACGTCGTAGCGCTTCGCCAGGGCCACCACTTTCTCAAAGAAGTCGAGTTCCACGCACTGGGCGGTCGGGTTGGAAGGAAAACCGAGGATCATCATCTTCGGCTTCGGATAGCTTTCCCGGATGGCGCGCTCCAGCTCGTTAAAAAAGTCGACGCCTTCAACCAGCGGCACAGAGCGCACCTGCGCACCGGCAATGACCGCACCGTAAATATGGATCGGGTAGCTGGGGTTCGGCACCAGCACCGTGTCGCCATGGTCCAGCGTCGCCAGCATCAGATGCGCCAGCCCCTCTTTTGAACCGATGGTGACAATGGCTTCGCTCTCAGGGTCGATCTCCACCTGATAGCGTTCCTGATACCAGCGCGAAATGGCGCGGCGTAAACGCGGAATCCCTTTAGAGGTTGAGTAACCATGCGTGTCCGGGCGCTGGGCGACGGTGCAGAGTTTTTCCACGATATGGGGCGGCGTAGCGCCGTCCGGATTACCCATACTGAAATCGATAATGTCTTCGCCGCGCCGGCGCGCAGCCATCTTCAGTTCAGCGGTAATGTTAAACACATACGGGGGGAGACGATCGATACGCGAAAAACGGCGTTCAGGACTGGAGTCAGCCATAAATTCCTCAGATTACGTTAGCGCCCGGACCGTCCGAGCGACGTCGCCACGGATGTGGCGTGCTTAGAAAATAACCTGAAAAAATTCGCCTTGTCGAGGGGGAAGAAATAAAAAAAAGCGTAGCGCTAAAACAGGAACACTGCTTAAGCAAAAACCGGAAGCAAAAATGAAAAGAGGCATCAGGAATGTTATTTTGTTAACATTTTAATATCATTACAGTTACGACTTCCGGGTGGCTTTTTGGCTTTTCTGCCCGCTCAGGCGACCTTAGATACAATCCCCTTTGATTAACGTGGTTTATCCCCATTTTATAAAAGAGCGGGATGGCTGGTCATTGAGCGTCAGGTTTTTTATCATGGTTCTTTCCTCTTTTCCCAGGTTTACCCGTGCACGAAATATTCAATATGCTGCTGGCGGTGTTCGATCGCGCGGCGTTAATGCTGATTTGCCTCTTTTTCCTCATTCGCATCCGCCTGTTCCGCGAGCTGCTGCATAAGTCTGCCCACTCGCCCCGGGAACTGCTGGCGGTCACTGCGATCTTTTCGATGTTTGCCCTGTTCAGTACCTGGTCCGGGGTACCGGTGGAAGGTTCCCTGGTTAATGTGCGGATCATCGCCGTGATGTCTGGCGGGATCCTGTTTGGCCCATGGGTCGGGATCATCACGGGCCTCATTGCCGGGACCCACCGTTACCTGATTGATATCGGCGGCGTGACTGCGGTTCCTTGCCTGATCACCAGCATTATCGCTGGCGTGCTGTCGGGGGCGATCAACCGCAAAGTCCCTAAGAAACAGCACTGGAAAGCGGGTATCATCGCCGGCATGCTCTGCGAAACCCTGACCATGATCCTGGTGGTGGCGTGGGCCCCCACCACGGCGCTGGGGCTGGATATCGTCTCAAAAATTGGTATTCCGATGATCCTCGGTAGCGTCTGCGTGGGCTTTATCGTGCTGCTGGTGCAGAGTGTGGAAGGCGAAAAAGAGGCCAGCGCCGCCCGGCAGGCCAAGCTGGCGTTGGATATTGCCAATAAGACGCTGCCGCTGTTTCGCGACATTAACGCTGAATCGCTGCGCCAGGTGTGCGATATCATCCGCCGCGACATTCACGCCGATGCGGTGGCCATCACCAATATTGACCGGGTGCTGGCCTACGTGGGCGTGGGTGAAGCAAACTACCGGGATAATGATGATACCATCAGCCCCACCACCCGCCAGGCAATCAGCGGCGGCAAGATCATCATTAAGAATAACGATGAGGCTCACCGCACCCCGGAGATCCACTCTATGCTTGTGATACCGCTGTGGGAAAAAGGGGTAGTCACCGGCACGCTAAAAATTTACTACTGCCACGCGCACCAGATCACATCGACCTTACAGGAGATGGCGGTCGGGCTGTCACAGATTATCTCTACCCAGCTGGAGGTCTCCCGTGCCGAGCAGCTGCGGGAGATGGCAAACAAGGCAGAGCTGCGCGCCCTACAGAGTAAAATTAATCCCCATTTTCTGTTCAATGCGCTGAACGCCATCTCCTCGTCGATCCGCCTGAATCCGGACACCGCCCGCCAGCTGATCTTCAATCTGTCGCGCTATCTGCGCTACAACATTGAGTTGAAAGACGACGAGCAGATCGACATCAAAAAAGAGCTTTATCAGATCAAAGATTACATCGCCATCGAACAGGCGCGGTTTGGCGATAAGCTTACCGTCATCTATGACATCGATGAAGAGGTGAACTGCGTGATCCCGAGCCTGCTGATCCAGCCGCTGGTGGAGAATGCCATTGTCCACGGCATTCAGCCGCGTAAGGGTAAAGGGGTGGTCACCATCAGCGTGGCCGAATGCGGTAACCGCGTGCGGGTGGCGGTGCGCGACACCGGCCACGGGATCGACCCGAAAGTGATTGAACGGGTGGAGTCGAATGAGATGCCCGGCAATAAAATTGGTCTGCTCAATGTCCATCACCGCGTTAAGCTGCTCTATGGTGAAGGGCTACACATTCGCCGCCTTGAGCCGGGTACCGAGATCGCGTTTTATGTTCCTAACGAACGCGCCGCCGTTCATGCCCAGACGTTGTTGTTGCCTTAGAGGGAGTGACGCATGAAAGTCATCATTGTGGAAGATGAAATACTCGCCCAACAGGAGCTGAGTTGGCTGATTAAAGAACACAGCCAGATGGAGATCGTCGGCACCTTTGAGGATGGTCTGGACGTGCTGAAATTTCTGCAGCACAACCGGGTAGACGCCATATTTCTGGATATCAATATTCCCTCTCTGGACGGGGTACTGCTGGCGCAAAACATCAGCCAGTTTGCCAGTAAACCGTTTATTGTCTTTGTCACCGCGTGGAAAGAGCATGCGGTGGAGGCCTTCGAGCTGGAAGCGTTCGACTATATTCTTAAGCCGTACCAGGAGTCGCGGATTGTCAGCATGCTGCAGAAGCTGGAACACGCCTGGCACCAGCAGTCCGGCGCGGAACAGGTCGCGGCCTCACCGGTCATGCGCGAAAATGACACGATCAATTTGATCAAGGATGAACGCATCATCGTGACGCCGATGAACGATATCTATTATGCCGAAGCGCATGAGAAGATGACCTTCGTCTACACACGCCGCGAGTCGTTCGTCATGCCGATGAACATCACCGAATTTTGCAGCAAGCTGCCGGCGAGCCACTTCTTCCGTTGCCATCGCTCTTTTTGCGTCAATCTGAACAAGATCCGCGAGATCGAACCCTGGTTCAACAACACCTACATTCTACGGCTGAAGGATCTCGATTTTCAGGTGCCGGTGAGTCGCAGCAAGGTGAAAGAGTTTCGCCAGCTGATGCACCTGTGAGGGGGATGCCCCGGTGAACAGACGTCACCGGGGAAGAGCCATTACAGTACCTGGCCCAGGGTCTGGCGCAGATGCGCGCCCGAGCCCAGCAGACCCGGATTGTCATGCACAATCAGGTACACCGGAATATCCCGGACATAATCGCGGAAGCGACCCTTGTCTTCAAACCCGCCGCGGAAACCGGAGGATTTAAAGAAGTCGAGGAAGCGCGGTACGATCCCGCCCGCGATATAGACCCCACCAAAGGTGCTCAGGTTCAGCGCCAGGTTGCCGCCAAAACGCCCCATGATGACGCAGAAGAGCGACAGCGCGCGACGGCAGTCGGTGCAGCTATCTTCCAGCGCGCGTTCGGTCACATCTTTCGGCTGTAGATTCTCCGGCAGACGGCCATCGGATTTCACAATCGCCCGGTAGAGGTTCACCAGGCCCGGACCCGAGAGCACCCGCTCTGCCGAGACGTGGCCGATCTCCGCGCGCAGCTCTTCGAGGATAATGCCCTCTTCTTCGCTGTTTGGGGCGAAATCGACATGTCCGCCTTCACCCGGCAGGCTGATCCAGCGCTTGTCGACATGTACCAGATGGGAAACCCCCAGGCCAGTGCCAGCGCCGTAGACGGCAATGGGCTTACCTTCAACCGGCTCGGTGCCGCCGAACTGGATCAGATGCTCCGGCTTTAACATCGGGATCGCCATCGATACCGCGGTAAAGTCGTTAATAATTTCCAGATGGGCAAAGCCGAGGTTGGCCTTCATTTCGGCGACAGAGAATGCCCAGGTGTGGTTGGTCATCGCCACCCAGTCGCCGGTAATCGGGCAGGCAATGGCGATACAGCCATCCTCAACGCTGACATCATGCTCCGTCAGATAGACACGAACCACCGCTTCCAGGCTGGGGTAATCCAGCCCGGAATAGGTTTTGGCGCGGGAGATTTCGCCGGTGTTGACGTCACATAACGCCAGACGCGCGTTAGTCCCCCCTACATCACCTACCAAAGCATACTTTGTCATTCTTCTACTGCTCCGCTAAAGTCAAAATAACTGTTTGGCACACTCTAAATTCAAGGCCCGTGAACAACAACGACCTGGATAAAAGCACCCCAGGATTATCGATCTTCATCACAGAATAACTTTACCGTTTCAGCACCATTTGCACTATTGCCATAAGGCTGAACGTGCAAAGTACAGACAGCTATTTTTAACAAGGAAATCATCATGCTCCATCCGCGAGCCAGAACGATGCTGCTGCTGGCCCCTCCTGCGCTGATTATTGGCGTTGCATCCAGCCTGATCCTGATTGTGATCATGAAGGTCGCCTCCGTGCTGCAGTCGGTTTTGTGGACCTCATTACCGGCTTCCCTCGGCCTTAACGCAAGCTCGCCGGTATGGGTTATTTTAATCCTGACGCTTACCGGTATCGCTGTAGGAGTGGTGATACGCTACAGCCCGGGCCATGCCGGGCCAGATCCAGCCACTGAGCCGTTGATTGGCGCGCCGGTCAATGCCGCTGCCCTGCCCGGGTTGATTATCGCCCTGATTATTGGTCTGGCGGGCGGCGTCAGCCTTGGGCCTGAGCATCCTGTGATGGCGGTGAATATCGCCCTGGCCGTCGCCATAGGGGCGCGGGCCTTCCCCCGGGTAAACGCCCTTGACTGGACCATTCTCGCCTCTGCCGGCACCATCGGGGCGCTGTTCGGCACACCTGTCGCGGCGGCGCTGATTTTTTCCCAGACCCTGAGCGGCAACACGGAGATCCCGCTCTGGGATCGTCTGTTCGCCCCGCTCTTATCCGCCGCCGCCGGAGCCCTGACCACCAGCCTCTTTTTTCATCCTCACTTCTCACTGCCCGTTGCCCACTACAGTCAGATGCAGATGGTGGATATTTTCAGCGGCGCGATCGTCGCCGCCTTCGCCATCGCGCTGGGGATGGTGGCGGTCTGGTGTCTGCCGCGCCTGCACCGTCTGATGCATCGTCTGAAGCACCCGGTACTTATTCTTGGCGCAGGCGGATTTATTCTGGGGATCCTTGGGGCAATCGGGGGCAATATCACCCTGTTTAAGGGGCTGGATGAGATGCAGCAGATGGCCTTCAGCCAGATCTTCAGCGTGTCGGATTATCTGCTCTTTGCGCTGATAAAACTGGCGGCGCTGGTAGTGGCTGCGGCCTGCGGTTTTCGCGGCGGGCGCATTTTCCCGGCGGTGTTTGTCGGCGCGGCGCTGGGGTTGATGTTGCATGAACATGTAGAGGCGGTTCCCCTGGCGATCACCATCTCCTGTTCGATTATGGGGCTGGTGCTGGTTGTCACCCGGGATGCGTGGCTAAGCCTGTTTATGGCGGCAGTGGTGGTGCCGGACACCACCCTGCTGCCGCTGCTCTGTATTGTGATGCTGCCCGCCTGGCTGCTGCTGGCGGGCAGACCGATGATGGCTGCATGGAACGATGAGAAGTAATCAGGCGCTTTTGCGTGCTTCCAGCGCCTGGATAATGCCGCTCAGCAGCGGCGGAACGTCGGCTTTCGGCAACATCACCTCAATCAATGACAGCCGTTGTGGGTGCGCGACTCTCTCCAGCACCTCTTCCAGCTGCACCGTCTCGCTCACCCGCCAGCACTCGGCCTGACAATCCAGGCTGAGCGCCTGCGGGATCTGCGTCCAGTTCCACAGCGCTATGTCGTTATAGCGCTGGTTCGGACCATGAATGGCGCGCTCCACCGTGTACCCTTCGTTATTCAGCACCATGATCACCGGGCGCTGCTTGTCCCGCAGCATGGAGCCCAGCTCCTGGATAGTGAGCTGCGCCGCGCCGTCGCCGGTAATGGCAATCACGCGACGATCCGGGCAGGCGGTCTGCGCACCGTAGGCGGCGGCCAGGGTGTAGCCAATCGATCCCCAGATCGGCTGCACGATAAAATTTACCTCATCCGGCAGACGCAGCGCGCCAGCCCCAAAGGCCGAGGTTCCCTGGTCGGCGAGAATAATGTCCCCCGGACGAATATAGGTTTGCAGCGTTTTCCAGAAGCTGTCCTGGGTTAACGAACCGGGATGAACCGCATGAAGCTGTCTCGCCGGGCGAGGCGTATTGCCGGTTTGGGCATACTGATGGCAGAGGCTGGAAAGTACCTCAATGGCCTGGGTCATGGGGATCCCGGTGTACCAGACATCGCCTATGCGCGAGTCATGCGGCTGAACATCAATAGTCTGCTGATGGGTAAGTTTGTGGGTGAAGCCTGCGGTAAGCGTATCGGTAAAGCGCGTACCCACGCAGATCACGGTATCGGCGCCTTCAATGGCCTCGTTAACCTCGGCTGCGCTGGCGGAGCCGCTGTAGGTGCCAGCAAAACCGGGTTTGCGCTCGTCAAAAATCCCTTTCCCCATCAGCATGGTGGCGTGGGCGATGGGCGTTTGGTCCACCCAGCGTTGCAGCTGATTTTTCAGGCCATAACGCAGGACCAGGAAGTCGGCCAGCAGCGCGGTGCGATCGCTCGCGGCCAGCCGTTTTTCTGCCGCCTGGCGGAAGGCGTCAAGACGGAAACTGTCGCTCTCATAAAGAGGGTTCATGAGCGTGCTCACAGGCGGCGTGGCCGGTTTTTTTGCCACATCGGCAGGCAGCATAATATAGCCCGGACGGCGCTCCCGAAGCATCTGGGTCAGGACCCGGTCGATTTCATAGCAGGCATTTTGTTCGGTCAGGTGCGCCTGGGCGACGGTAACGGGCTCACTCATCTTATAGAAATGACGAAACTCACCGTCACCGAGCGTATGGTGCAGTAGCTCCCCTTTTTTCTGCGAGGCGCTGCCCGGGGCACCCACGATATGCAGAACCGGCACATGCTCGGCGAAACTGCCCGCGATACCGTTCATGGCGCTGAGCTCGCCTACCCCGAACGTTGTCAGCAGCGCAGCAAACCCTTTGCAGCGCGCATATCCATCGGCGGCATAGGCCGCATTTAATTCGTTGGCACAACCTACCCAGCCAATATCCGGGCTGGCGATAACGTGATCGAGAAACTGCAGATTGTAGTCGCCCGGCACGCCAAACAGATGATCGGCACCACAATCTGTAAGACGGTCCAGCAGGTAATCGGCGACGGTGTAGGGGGTTTGCATGACAGTTATCCTTATAATGTTGACTTCAGTTTGAGTATTGAAGAAGCGTGATAGCTGTCCAGGAATGGCGATAAACTGCCCATGGAAATAATGCTTTACGTATTTTCGCGAGGTAATCTGCCTGCCTGACGTTTAGTGTAAACGTATACACTGAATGACATTCTGACGCAGAGGGGCAAGACTCATGGTTTATCAGGCGAATCAAAACCGTTACCAGTCAATGAATTATCAACGATGCGGGCAAAGTGGTCTTAAGCTCCCTGCCATCTCCCTGGGGCTGTGGCACAACTTTGGCGACGCCACATTGATCGAAAACAGCCGTCAACTTTTACATCGTGCCTTCGATGTGGGGATTACGCACTTCGACCTTGCCAATAACTACGGTCCACCGCCGGGTTCCGCAGAACGTAACTTTGGACGAATCTTGCAGGAAGATTTCAGCGCCTGGCGCGATGAACTCATCATCTCGACCAAGGCGGGCTATACCATGTGGGAGGGCCCTTACGGCGACTGGGGCTCGCGTAAGTATCTGATTGCCAGCCTCGATCAGAGCCTGAAACGGATGGGCCTGGAGTATGTCGATATCTTCTATCATCACCGTCCGGACCCGGAAACGCCGTTGAAAGAGACGATGAAAGCGTTAGACCACATCGTGCGCCAGGGCAAGGCACTGTACGTTGGGCTATCCAACTATCCGGCAGAGCTGGCTCGCCAGGCCATTGAGATCCTCGATGATTTAGGCACGCCCTGCCTTATCCATCAGCCGAAATATTCGATGTTTGAACGCACCCCGGAAGCGGGCTTACTGGGCGTCCTGAAGGATAAAGGGGTGGGCTGCATCGCCTTTTCGCCGCTCGCCGGGGGCCAGCTGACCGACCGCTATCTTAACGGTATTCCGGCAGATTCCCGCGCCGCCAGCGGAAGCCGGTTCCTCAATCCGGATCAGCTCACCGAAGAGAAGCTGGCGAAAGTGCGTCAGCTTAACGCCCTGGCGGAACGCCGCAACCAGAAGCTATCGCAGATGGCGCTGGCCTGGGTATTACATCAGGAGGCCGTCACCTCGGTGCTGATTGGCGCCAGCAAAACGGCGCAAATTGATGATGCTGTGGGAATGCTGGCGAACCGTCACTTCACGCCTGAGGAACTGAACGAAATCGACGGAATTCTGAATAGTGTAAATTAAAAGCGCTTTTAGCAAAAAGTGCTACGCCTTCTGAATTAGGAGTTAAAGCGATTATCCGGGGCTTTACCGCCCCTTAATATTGCGTTAACAAGCCGATTACGGCTCCGATCGTGAAGGAGAAAAACCATGTTCAGGTCTCTGATTCTTGCAGCAGTATTACTGGCTTCAGCCCCGCTGGTCGCTAATGCTGGCGAAATCACCCTGTTGCCATCCATAAAATTACAAATTGGCGATCGTGATAATTATGGTAACTACTGGGATGGCGGCGGCTGGCGTGACCGCGACTACTGGCGCCGACATTATGAATGGCGCGGCAACCGCTGGCACAGACATGATAACGGCTACCATCGTGGCTGGGATAAACGCAAAGCCTATGAGCGTGGCTACCGCGCAGGCTGGAGCGATCGTGACGATCATCGAGGCCCACGCGGTCGTGGTCATGGTCATGGCGGGCACGGTCACCGTCACTGATACGAAAAAGGCGCCTTCCGGCGCCTTTTTTACAATCCCAATGCGGTCCCGATAAGTAGCCACAGATTCAGCGCCACCACCAGAACCACGATCGCCCACCCCGTCCGTCTCACCGCCTTACTGTTAACCAGATCGCCCATCAGCTTCTTGTCACTGGTGAACACCAGCAGCGGCACCAACGCCAGCGCAATACCAAAACTGAGCAGCACCTGGCTCATCACCAGAATGCGGGTCGGATCCAGTCCCATCAGGATCACCACAAACGACGGCAGCATCGTGATCGAACGGCGCACCCATAAAGGAATGTGGAAGCGCACAAATCCCTGCATCACCACCTGCCCTGCCAGCGTGCCTACCACGGTGGAAGAGAGACCCGCTGCCACCAGGCTCAGGCCAAAAATGGTCGCCGCCGCGTGACTCAGCAGCGGTTCCAGCGTCAGGTACGCCTGATCCAGATCGGCGACGCCGGTATGGCCGTTGAAATGGAATGCCGCTGCGGCGGTGGCCATCATCGCCAGGTTAACAAACCCGGCAATGGTCATAGCGATGGCGACGTCCCACTTTGTCGCGGAGTAGCGCTCATGCCGGGAACCGCCATGCAGGTTCTGGGTCAGCGAGGAGTGCAGATAGATCACGTGCGGCATAATGGTCGCGCCCAGTACCCCGGCCGCAAGGAACACCGCTTCGGTGGTAGGCAGACTTGGGATCGCCATTCCTTTACCCAGTTGAACCAGATCCGGCTGGGAGAAGATGAGCTCAACAATGTAGGCTGCCGCCACAAACAGCAGCAGGCCGCCAATTACTTTCTCCAGCGGTTTCTGCCCGCGTCGTTGCAGCATCAGAATAAGGAAGGTGGCGATACCGGTTAATACCGCGCCCTGCAACAGCGATACGCCGAGGATCAGCTTAAAGCCGATCGCCGCGCCGATAAATTCTGCCAGGTCGGTCGCCATGGCAATAATCTCCGCCTGCACCCAGTAGAACCAGACCAGCGGACGCGGATAGTGGTCGCGGATCTGCTCCGCGAGATTTTTACCGGTGGCAATGCCCAGTTTTGCTGACAGCACCTGGATCATCATCGCCATCAGGTTGGCCCAGACCACCACCCACAAGAGTTTGTAGCCGAAACTGGCTCCGGCCTGGATGTTGGTCGCAAAATTACCGGGATCGATATAGCCAATGGCGGCAATAAACGCAGGTCCCATCAATGCGAACCGCATTTTGCGTGCAGCCCTACCACTGCTACTCTCATCAACGCGACTGTTGCTCATTTTTGCCTCAGTAATATAGCCTTTGCTATGTTAAATGCTATCAAAATGCGAATGATTATCAAGTTCATTTAAAAGGATTATCGTGATTGCAGTGATAGCGAAGAACAATTAGCAGGCTGGAATGAAGTATAGATAGCGGGCAGAAGCACGCGCCTTTGTGAAGCGTAGCACACAAACTTAACTTTTAACTCATTTACATAACATAACAAAAATGTATCGTATGTCACTATTTTTGAAACTCGTCACAGGACTCAACGATAGTGTGGCTTTGATCTCGTTTTCTTTACGCTTGTTTCATAGAATGTGCAGCGAAATTAAACCTGCCTCATATTTGGAGCAAATATGGACCGCGTCCTACATTTTGTCCTGGCACTTGTTGTCGTTGCCGTGCTTGCGTTGCTGGTCAGCAGCGATCGCAAAAAGATCCGCATTCGCTATGTCATTCAGTTACTTGTTATTGAAGTATTGCTCGCCTGGTTCTTCCTGAACTCAGACGTGGGGCTGGGCTTTGTAAAAGGCTTCTCCGAGATGTTTGAAAAACTGCTCGGATTCGCTAATGAAGGAACCAACTTCGTGTTCGGTAAAATGAACGATGAAGGTCTGGCATTCTTCTTCCTGAAAGTGTTGTGCCCAATCGTCTTTATCTCTGCCCTGATCGGTATCCTGCAGCACATTCGCATTCTGCCGATTGTCATCCGCGCTATTGGTACCGTGCTGTCTAAAGTGAACGGCATGGGCAAACTGGAATCTTTCAACGCCGTAAGTTCCCTGATCCTCGGTCAGTCTGAGAACTTTATCGCCTATAAAGATATCCTTAGCAAAATGTCCCGCAACCGCATGTACACCATGGCGGCAACGGCAATGTCTACCGTTTCCATGTCTATCGTGGGCGCGTATATGACCATGCTTGAGCCTAAATATGTGGTGGCTGCGCTGGTACTGAACATGTTCAGCACCTTTATCGTTCTGTCACTGATTAACCCGTACCGCGTGGACGAAAGTGAAGAGAATTTGCAGATGGCGAATCTGCACGAAGGTCAGAGCTTCTTCGAAATGCTGGGTGAATACATCCTGGCAGGCTTCAAAGTGGCGGTGATTGTTGCCGCGATGCTGATCGGCTTTATCGCCCTGATCTCCGCGCTGAATGCCCTGTTTGCTGCCGTACTGGGTATCTCCTTCCAGGGGATTCTGGGTTACATCTTCTACCCGGTAGCCTGGGTGATGGGTGTGCCAGCCAGCGAAGCGCTGCAGGTGGGCAGTATTATGGCGACCAAACTGGTTTCTAACGAATTCGTCGCGATGATGGATCTGCAGAAAATCGCCGGTAGCCTCTCCCCGCGCGCCGAAGGCATTCTCTCCGTCTTCCTGGTTTCATTCGCTAACTTCTCTTCCATCGGTATCATCGCCGGTGCGATTAAAGGCCTGAACGAAGAGCAAGGTAACGTGGTTTCCCGCTTTGGTCTGAAACTGGTCTACGGTTCTACGCTGGTCAGCGTCCTGTCAGCGTCCATCGCTGCACTGGTACTGTAATCAGCATAAAAAAACCGGGGATAACACCCCGGTTTTTTTTCGTCTGTCATTCAGTGAGCGGTTGCGGTTTGCCGATCAGATATCCCTGTAAATAGTCCACTCCCGAGGCGAGCAACTTTTCCCGCTGCGCTTCCGTTTCGACAAACTCCGCCACCACGCACAGCGACCGGGTCTTTGCCAGGTTACAGATGGATTTCACAATCATCGCATCCATGCTGTCGCTGCAAATATCCTTCACAAAGCAGCCGTCGATCTTGATGATATCCGCCTGCAGGCGCTTGAGTCGTTCGTAATTGGCGTACCCGGTACCGAAGTCGTCGATAGCAATTTTAAAGCCATACTGACGCAGCTGCTGAATGTTAGCGATACTGACTTCCGAATTGGAGAACGCCTGCTCTTCGGTCACCTCAATAATAACCGTCTGCGGCTTCACGCTGTAGCGTTCAAACAGTGCAATGATCTCTGACGCAACCTCTTTTTGCATCAGCGTTAACGGCATCAGATTCACCGAGAAACGCGCGCAGCACCCCTGTGCAGGATGATCCTGCAGCCATACCAGCAGTGCTTCAACCACGCTGATATCGAAGCGTCGGCTCAGGTTAAATTGCGCCACCAGGGGCAGAAATCTGTCGGGCGTAAGGAGTTCGCCCTCGCTCTCCAGTCGCGAGAGGATTTCATGGTAGCCCACGCCATCGGCTCTCTGAATGGGTTGTGCATACAGACGCAGCCCCCCCTCATCCAGAGCGCGTTTGATCCGGCTCAGCATCAGCACACGCTCCGTCGTCTGGCCCGAAACCGTCTCAAAGCTGTTATTCAACGACAGAACCTGATTCGCCGAGCAGGCCTTTTCTGCCAGCCAGCTTAGCTGGCCCAGCGTGTGGTACAGGCTCTCACCCCCGTTAGATTCCACACCGCCCCAGGCGCCGCCAAACTCAATATCCATGCCGATATTGTTCCAGTAAATTTTGCGGCTGTTGAGATAATCAGTAATGTGCTGCAGGCGCGCTCCGGTTTCCGGGCCGCTAAGCACCACCACCAGCTCATTACCCGGGATTTGAAAAACCTGTTCGTTGACCATCAGCAACGGCTGCAGCTGGCGAATAATGTCCCGTTTACACTGCACGCGCATCATCAGGCCGTAATGACGGCTCAGAAACTCCAGGTTGTCCATGCGTAAACAGCACAGGGTGATATCCCTGTTGCCCTTCATAAAGCATTCCAGCGCGCGCAGATTACGCAGCCCGGTTAATGGATCGACCAGCGCCCTCTCCTGCCAGCCACGTTTGAGCCATTGACTGCGCTGAAAAATGCGGGACATATAAGCCAGACAAATTGCGAAGGAGATCAGCACCGACAGCACAAACGCCAGCGAATAACCGTTCTGTACGCCCTGTAGAAAATTGCTGTTGTAGGTAAGCAGCAGCAAAGCGCTTAGCGCCCAGCCCAACGCGATGAAAGGATAGCGAAATCGACTGACCCCTAAGGTGAATAAAATGAATATGACGGGAACCAGGTAGCCTGCAATGATATCGGAGGTAAAAGGTACACAGAGCAGCAAAAGGAAAGCAACAAGCGTGAGAAGTAATGCGGATGTAAATAACCTGTTGCGAAATGAAAATGAATTATGAATATTGCGCCGCCAGAAAGCGCGCGCATAATGGGGATTGATAATCATCCTTAAGGGATAATAGAACAGCATGGTAAAAATCAGAACCGCACAAATCAGGCTTTGAATATCGACTATATGGTAAATAACCGAGCCGCGGTCGGAAAAATTCGCAAGGGTAATCGGAAAATCACATAAATAACCGGCCAGATACATTGAGAGTTTGGTGGCTAGCGGCAGGATAAATCCCAGCCAGAAAATGCGCGCGCCGATAAAGCGATTGGGTACGTGATAACGCCAGCGCGTTCCAAGTTGCCATCGCAGGATCCCACAGACCACCAGCGTACTAAATACCTGACAAAATAATAAGATAGCAACCTGCCCTGGCGTTAAATCTAAATTCCATTCGTTAATGATGGCAAAACTGATGATGATTGGAAGAATAGCCTGACGACCAAATAAGAGTATCATCGCCAGCATGACGCTCAGCGGCATCCATGCCAGATAAACTTCAAAACCATCAATAACAGACTTCGGTGAAATAAGGCGGGAGAAAGGAATGACAACCAGACATAACACCAGAGCGAGCGAGAAGCGCTTTACGTCAATAGTAAACTTAATATTCATTAATTTTATTAAACAGTTTATCTGGCGTTATTAAATTCACAATAATAATAATTTCTTTATGCAGGTGATTCAACTTAAGGTCCAGGAAATAGCATTTCCTGCTCAGGAGTAAACCTGAATAAGATTTATTTACAGAATTACGAGGAGAGACAGGCAACGGTATCGCGGGCATAAAAAAACCCCCGCCGTCTGGCGAGGGTTAATATTTTGGTGGAGCTAAGCGGGATCGAACCGCTGACCTCTTGCATGCCATGCAAGCGCTCTCCCAGCTGAGCTATAGCCCCACAGTATTCTTTACGCACCAGACTCTGTTGGGTTCAGAGTTTGGTGGAGCTAAGCGGGATCGAACCGCTGACCTCTTGCATGCCATGCAAGCGCTCTCCCAGCTGAGCTATAGCCCCATCGCGTAAAGCGTGTCGTGTTGACGGGCGGCATCATATGAATTCCATTGCTGAGTGTCAACGGCAAATTCTCACACTCTGGTTCAATCGCTGAAAATTCATGCAAATGAATCACATTGCGAGAGTGCTCGCAGCCATGAGTTAATCTTGTCACGTTTTCCAGTAAAAGGGTGTTATAAAATGACTCACTAATTAACCACACTCTTACTCAGGAAATTGCATGATCAAGGAACGAATGACGCCAGAAGAGTTGGCCCGACTCACTGGCTATAGCCGACAGACCATCAATAAGTGGGTGCGGAAAGAGGGTTGGTCCACATCGCCAAAACCCGGCGTCCAGGGCGGTAAAGCACGTCTGGTCCATGTGAATGAGAAAGTTCGGGAGTTTATCCGCAACGCACGCAGAGCCCCGGATGTGGCCGCATCGCCGGAGATCTACCCTGAGAACTCGCTACAGGCCCTGCTGATTACGCTGGCCAATGAAATGACACCCACAGAGCAGAAACAATTGACCTCTTTATTACTCCGGGAAGGGATTACCGGTTTGTTACAACGTTTAGGGATCCGCGATCAGAACTGATATGAAAAGATTACGTAGCAAAATGACCACCGAGGAGCTTGCGGAAACGCTGGGCGTCGCCAGGCAAACCGTCAACCGTTGGGTGCGCAATAATGGCTGGAAAACGGAAGGCATTAACGGCGTAAAAGGTGGGCGGGCGCGCCTGATTCATATAGATGCGCAGGTACGCGAGCACATCATGAACATCCCCGCCATTCGTAAACGGCAGGCCCTCTTTCAGTTGGCGGAGACCTCGGCCAGCTATGGTAATGGGCAACCCGTTGCCGTGCTGCGGCAGATTACGGATGCACTGGAGAAGATGACCCCACCTGAGCAGGAGCGGCTGGCCGTTTTGCTGGCGCGCGAGGGAATAGAGGGTTTTCTGGTGCGGCTGAACATTCATCAGTCAGCACAATAAAAAACGGCAGGGAAACCTGCCGTTTTATTTTTTACGTTCTGGTTACTGCTGGCTTTCGCGTTCAGCAATAAACGCCAGCGCTCTGTTGATGCGCGCCACGCTACGGGTTTTGCCAATGGCGTGTACGGTAACGTCCAGTGCCGGAGACTGACCCGCACCGGTGACCGCCACACGCAGCGGCATACCCACTTTACCCATACCGACTTCCAGCTCATCCGCTGTCGCCTGAATGGCATGATGCACATTCTCAGCGCTCCAGTCGGTAATGGCTGCCAGCTTGTCGCGAACCACTTCCAGCGGCTGACGCGCAACCGGACGCAGGTGCTTCTTCGCCGCATCAGCATCAAACTCGTCATACTCCTCATAGAAGTAGCGGCAGTTTTCCGCGATCTCTTTCAGGGTCTTACAGCGTTCACCCAGCAGTTTGATCAAATCGGCAAGCTGTGGACCGTTGCGGGTATCAATATTTGCCTGCTCAATGTGCCACTGCAGCTGGGTCGCAACATACTCTGGCGGCAGGGTATTGATGTAGTGGTGGTTCAGCCACAGCAGTTTATCGGTATTGAACGCACTTGCAGACTTACCCACCGCACTCAGGGAGAAGAGCTGGATCATCTCTTCGCGGCTAAAGATCTCCTGATCGCCATGGGACCAGCCCAGACGCACCAGGTAGTTCAGCAGCGCTTCCGGCAGGTAGCCGTCGTCACGGTACTGCATGACGCTGACTGCACCGTGGCGTTTAGACAGTTTTTTACCGTCGTCACCGTTGATCATAGAGACGTGGGCGTAAACCGGTACCGGCGCATTCAGCGCTTTAAGGATGTTGATCTGACGTGGGGTGTTGTTGATATGGTCTTCGCCACGCACCACGTGGGTAATCGCCATATCCCAGTCATCCACCACGACGCAGAAGTTATAGGTTGGTGAACCATCGGTACGGCGGATAATCAGATCGTCCAGCTCCTGGTTGCTGAATTCGATCGGGCCGCGGATCTGATCGTCAAAAATGACTGAACCTTCCTGCGGGTTAGCGAAACGCACTACGCACGGTTCATCCGCAGCGTGATGTGAATGGTCATGGCGGCAGCGACCGTCGTAACGTGGTTTTTCGTTATTCGCCATCTGCTCTTCACGCAGCGCTTCCAGGCGCTCTTTCGAGCAGTAGCACTTATATGCAGTGCCCGCTTCAAGCATGTCATCAATTACGGCGTTGTAGCGATCAAAACGTTTAGTCTGGAAATAGGGGCCTTCGTCCCAATCCAGATTGAGCCAGTTCATACCATCCATAATGGCTTCGATTGCTTCCGGCGTGGAGCGTTCGAGATCGGTATCTTCGATACGCAGCACAAACTCACCGCCCTGGTTGCGAGCAAACAGCCAGGAATAGAGAGCAGTACGCGCACCGCCGACGTGCAGGTAGCCTGTCGGGCTTGGCGCGAAGCGAGTTTTGATTTTCATGAAGTGGCCTTACAGTGATAAAGATGCCGACAACCGGCATATCCTGGAAACTAAAGTGGGCAATATTCTATCACTCCAGCCTGATTCCTCAATCTTGTTACTGTCAGATCGTTCTCTGTAGCCGTTTTTGTTTAGAAATCATGCACCACAGGCGGTTTTGCGATCGTTTTGTTTAATTTTACGACGAACGAACAAAATCTTTAGAAAAGGCGTTGACTCATTTTCAACTCTCCCTATAATGCGACTCCACACAGCGGGGGTGATTAGCTCAGCTGGGAGAGCACCTCCCTTACAAGGAGGGGGTCGGCGGTTCGAACCCGTCATCACCCACCAACTACTTTATGTAGTCTCCGCCGTGTAGCAAGAAATTGAGAAGTGGGTGATTAGCTCAGCTGGGAGAGCACCTCCCTTACAAGGAGGGGGTCGGCGGTTCGATCCCGTCATCACCCACCACTTTCTCGCCAGCTGGATTTCTTGCAGTAGTAAATGAAGTACCGAAGTGGGTGATTAGCTCAGCTGGGAGAGCACCTCCCTTACAAGGAGGGGGTCGGCGGTTCGATCCCGTCATCACCCACCACTTCGGGTCGTTAGCTCAGTTGGTAGAGCAGTTGACTTTTAATCAATTGGTCGCAGGTTCGAATCCTGCACGACCCACCAATGTAAAAAGGCGCCCTAAAGGCGCCTTTTTGCTATATGCGATATTAACGATTCGAACCTGCGCAGGTTCGGGACGAACGCAGTGAGTCAACGGAGCCGCCTGCGGCGACGGCCCGAAGGGCGAGCGAAGCGAGTCATCCTGCACGACCCACCAATGTAAAAAGGCGCCCTAAAGGCGCCTTTTTGCTATCTGCGATATTAATGCGCTTACTACCTCTTCAGGTAGCTATTCTCAAGCCCTTCAATTTTCTGCCGATATCTCTTTTTTAGGCAAGAGACTATCGTCATGACAACCATTCAGACATCCACCCCGTCCGTACAAACCCAAAGCAGCGGCAGCAGCAGTTCCGCCGGCAATGACCTTGCGTCGCAAATCAGCCGCCTCACCTCACAAATCACTAAACTGACCAAACAGCTGAAAGAGGTCGCCAACGGCAGCGGCTCGGCGGAAGAGAAAAAAAGCAGCAGGAGCTGCTGCAGAACCAAATCAAAATGTTGCAGGCTCAGCTCCAGCAGTTGCAGCGCCGCCAGGCAGAAGAAGCTCAGCAGAAGCAGGATAAACAGCAGGCTAAAGTGGAAGGCGTTAACTCCCCTTCCGCTGAACACCAGATTGATATCTACGTTTAACGGTTTTCTGGGTTAAAAAGCGGATCGCGTATGCGGGCCTGCGTCAGCCGCTTCGCCTGCATGCGTACCACTTCCCACAATGCCTGGGCAGCACCCGAAAGCGAGCGATTCTTTCGACGGACCAGCATCAGCTTTCGCTCGATGATTGGCGTGAAACGTTTTACCGTCAGCCGACTCCCCTGCGGCAACGGGAGCGCCAGCGCGGGCAGCACGCTAATCCCAATCCCGGCTTCGACCATTGGAAAGAGCGTGGCGGGATGACCTATCTCCTGCACAATCGTCGCCCTGACCTGCTGCTCTGCCAGAGCCGCATCAATCAGTGGCCGACTGCCAGAGGCGTAATCCTGTAACACCAGTTTGGCCCCCTGAAGCGACTGCCACGTCACCTCCTCCAGAGCAGCAAGGGGATCGTCGTCACGGCACAGCAATAAGAAAGGCTCAGAGAGCACCTCTTCACACTCCAGATCGCTAACCGGCCCCGGATCGATAACGATACCGAAATCCACCTCTCCCAGGCGGATGCTCTCCAGAACCCACTGCTGCGGCCGGTCATGGAGCACAAAATTGATATCCGGATACTGATGATTACTTTGCGCGATACAGTGTGGAATTAAATGCGCCGAAATGGTCTGGCTGGCGGCAACCCTTACTGTTCCGGAGAGCTGTTGCCCTACTCTGCCTGCATCCCGTAGCGTGCTGGTAAGTTCATCCAGCAATCTTTCCAGACGCGCGGCCAGCTGTTGCCCCGCCTCTGTTAACACCACCTCACGGGTGGTGCGGTCGATAAGCCGCACGCCGGTCTGTAACTCCAGCTCTTTCACGCTATGGCTCACCGCCGACTGGCTCAGGCCGATCATCGTCCCCGCGCGGCTGAAACTTTTCGCCTGCGCGACGGTAACAAATATACGAAGTTGCCGCAGAGAGTAATTCATCTGTTTTACTCATAAATTGATGCAATAAATCAATTTTATTTCTCAAACGGAGTTAAGCACAATAGAGTTATCTGTTTTCAGGAGTATTTATGAAACTTTTGCGCATTCTTGATCCGTTCACCCTTATTCTTATCGTCGTGGTTCTGCTCGCCTCCTTCTTCCCGGCTCGCGGCGGTTTTGTCCCCTTCTTTGAAGGCTTAACCACTGCCGCCATCGCCCTGCTGTTCTTTATGCATGGGGCAAAACTCTCCCGTGAAGCGATTATCGCGGGCGGCAGTCACTGGCGACTGCACCTGTGGGTAATGTGCAGCACCTTTGTTGTTTTCCCGGTCCTGGGCGTGCTGTTTGCCTGGTGGGCACCGGTCAACGTCGACCCGGCGCTCTATACCGGTTTCCTCTATCTCTGCATTTTGCCAGCTACGGTGCAGTCGGCCATCGCCTTTACCTCCATGGCGGGCGGCAACGTGGCGGCTGCGGTCTGTTCAGCCTCCGCCTCCAGCCTGTTGGGAATTTTCCTTTCGCCGCTGCTGGTGGGGCTGGTGATGAATATGCATGGCGCGGAGGGCAGTCTGGAGCAGGTGGGCAAAATCATGCTGCAGCTGCTGCTGCCGTTTGTGCTGGGACATCTTTCCCGCCCCTGGACCGGGGCATTTGTGGCGAAACATAAGAAGTGGATCGCCAAAACCGATCAGTCATCGATTTTGCTGGTGGTCTATTCTGCGTTCAGCGAAGCCGTGGTGCATGGCATCTGGCATAAGGTTGGAGTCGGATCGCTGCTGTTTATTGTGGTGGTCAGCCTGGTGCTACTGGCGATTATCATTGCCATCAACGTCTTTGCCGCTCGCCGCTTTGGGTTTAACAAAGCTGACGAAATCACCATTGTCTTCTGTGGCTCGAAAAAGAGCCTGGCTAACGGCATCCCGATGGCCAATATACTGTTTCCAGCCTCGGTGGTTGGGATGATGGTGCTGCCGCTGATGATCTTCCACCAGCTGCAGCTGATGATCTGTGCGGTGCTGGCGCGTCGCTACCGTCGCCAGACCGATGAGTTGCAGGCCCGGGAGCAGGCCCGCGCGGCAAAAGTTTAAGGACGTCTCAGGGGCTGAACCAGCTGGGTCAGCCCTTCGGTTTTAATCAGCAACGTTAAGGCCATCAGCTCACCCAGATGCCCGGCAGGAAATTCATCCTTACGGGCAAACCACAGCAAATACTCTTCCGGCAAGTCAATCAGCCGACGGCCTTTATACTTGCCGAACGGCATTTCGGTGTTGGCAATCTCAATAAGCTGCGCTTTATCCACGTTACTCTCCCAACAGACGTAGCATTTCGGCTTCGTCGATGACCGTAATGCCCAGCTCCTGCGCTTTGGCAAGTTTAGAGCCCGCCGCTTCACCGGCAATCACCAGGTCGGTTTTCTTCGACACGCTGCCGGCCACCTTCGCCCCCAGCGCCGTCAGACGCGCTTTAGCATCATCGCGTGAAAGCTGGCTCAGGCTGCCGGTCAGCACCACGGTTTTGCCGGCAAACGGGCTGTCGATCTCGTCGGCGTTGATCGCCACCGGCGCAGGCCAGCGAATCCCTTCGTTAAGCAGCTGGCCGATAACGTCGCGGTTGCTCTCTTCCGAGAAGAAGTTAAAGACGTGGGTAGCAACCACGATGCCAACGTCCGGCACCTTTTGCAGTTCGTCGATCGTCGCCTTTTCCAGCGCCTCCAGCGTACCGAAATAGCCCGCCAGCCCCGCCGCCGTCGCCTCGCCCACTTCACGGATCCCCAGTGCGTAGAGGAAACGGGCAAAGGTGGTCTCTTTGGCCTTTTCCAGCGCGTCGGCCACATTCTGGGCAGATTTAGGCCCCATGCGATCCAGCCCGGTCAGCTTACCGGGCGTCAGGCGGAACAGATCGGCTGGCGTATGGACATACTCTTTCTCTACCAGTTGGTCGATAATTTTGTCGCCCATACCGTCAACATCCATCGCCCGGCGGGAGACGAAATGTTTCAGGGACTCTTTGCGCTGGGCACCGCAGACTAAACCGCCGGTACAGCGGGCTACGGCCTCTCCTTCGACGCGCTCAACGTCGGACCCGCACACCGGACAGTGGGTCGGGAACTCAACGGGGCGCGTATCGTCAGGACGCTCTGATTCCACTACGTTCACCACCTGCGGGATCACATCCCCGGCACGACGGATCACCACTTTATCGCCAATTCGCAGCCCCAGCCGGTCGATCTCATCGGCGTTGTGCAGGGTTGCATTGCTGACCAGTACCCCGGCCACCTGAACCGGCTCCAGACGCGCCACCGGCGTTATCGCCCCGGTACGGCCCACCTGGAACTCAACGTCGCGCACAAAGGTCATCTGCTCCTGCGCCGGGAACTTAAAGGCTACCGCCCAGCGCGGCGCACGGGCAACAAAGCCAAGCTGTTCCTGCAGCGCGAGAGAGTTGACTTTGATCACCACCCCGTCGATATCGAAGCCCAGCGTCGGACGATTGGCTTCGACCTGACGATAAAACGCCAGCACGGCCTCCGGCGAGTCGCACAGCTGCACCCGGTTGCTGACCGGCAGCCCCCAGGCTTTAAACTGCAGCAAACGGCCCAGATGGGTATCAGGCAGCTCGCCCCCTTCCAGGATGCCGACCCCATAGCAGAAGAACGTTAGCGGGCGCTTCGCGGTAATACGCGGGTCAAGCTGGCGCAGCGATCCGGCGGCGGCATTGCGGGGGTTAGCGAAGATTTTGCCGCCGGTACGACGCGCCTCTTCGTTGATTTTTTCAAATCCCGCCTGGGGCAGGAAAACTTCGCCGCGCACTTCGAGACGTGCCGGAATGTTCTCGCCATGTAATTTGAGCGGAATGGCGCGGATGGTACGCACATTGGCGGTAATGTCCTCGCCAGTGGTGCCATCGCCGCGGGTGGCCGCGCGGATCATCACGCCATTTTCGTACAGAATGCTGACGGCCAGCCCATCCAGCTTCAGCTCGCAGCACCAGCTCAGGGCATCGGTATGCTTCAGGCGATCCTGGACGCGTTTGTTGAAGGCGAGGAAGCTCTCTTCATCAAAGACGTTATCCAGCGACAGCATCGGCACTTCATGACGGACCTGGCTGAAAAAGGCCAGCGGTGCCGCCCCGACGCGCTGAGTTGGCGAGTCCGGTGTGATTAACTCGGGGTGCTGCGCTTCAAGCTCGCGCAGCTCACGCATCAGACGGTCATACTCTGCGTCCGGCACTTCCGGCGCATCCATCACATGATAGAGATATTCATGGTGGCGAAGCGTGGTTCGCAGTTCGGTGAGTTGTTGTTCGATTGAGTCCATGTCGCACCATTAATGAGAAAAACCCCCGACAGGCGGGGGTTGAGGAGGTGTGAAACAAACGCGAATGTTTACGCGTTAGCTTCTTTCACTTCGCGGATGCGGTCCTGATATTCGCGCAGTTTCTGCGGCGTCATCATTCGACGCTGATCGTCGAGCACCATACCGCCCACTTCATCGGCAATATGCTGAGCGGACTGCAGCATCAGCTTAAAGTTTTGCAGTTCATCGCCATACGAGGGCACCTGCATAAAGATGGTAATGCCCGGCGTCGTGAAATCGCCGGTCATCTCCGGATCGAAGGTTCCCGGATTAACCATATTCGCCAGGCTGAACAGCGAAGGGCCGCTGCCGTCAGGGCTGAGGTGGCGATGGAAGATATTCATATCGCCAAATTTAAAGCCCGCCTGATGAATGCTGTTAAGCAGCACATCGCCATTCAGGGTGGTGCCCTGGTGAGCCGCAACGCTCATGACAATCACCGTCTCTTTACGCTGTGGTTTTTCAGCTACTGGCGCGGCCTCGACAACCGGCTCCGGCTCTGAAACCGGCGCTGGGGCTGGTTGCGGCGCTGGCGCAACAGGCTGCGGCGCCTGCTGTACGACAGGTTGTGGCTGCGGCTGTGGTTCAGGCTGCGCGGCATATTGCGGCTGCGGCACCGGCTGCTGACGCACAGGTTCATGCTGCTGCGGCACGGGCTGCTGTCGCACAGGTTCATGCTGCTGCGGCTGCGGCTGGCGTACCGGTTCGGCCACGGGTTGCGGCGCAGCGGGACGTGGCTGTGCAGATGCGTAAGGCGGCTGGTACTGATGCTGCGGAGGCTGACGAGGCGCTTCATGCTCCCCATGGCCTGCGCCGGGCGCAGTATTGGCCCGATGAACGCGTACTTCACCCACACCCTCATCTTCCATGTCGTCGATATCCTCATCGCTATCGTCGTCACGGGTAGACTTCATGCGCTTCAGTGGGCGATCGCGAAACATAGAAGAGCGCTCTTTACGGCTGGTCCAGAAACCATGTACCAGTAAAGCGATTATGGCGATCGCGCCAACAATGATTAATATCAGACGCAAATCCTGCATCATTATATTCTCTGTTGTTCTAACACCTTGCCACCACGGCAAACATTTACTCACTAAGAGTATTTGCCGATTACGTCAAGTGCAAGTGCGTGCAGAGCATTCGCAGCATAAAGATGAGTTAAATCGTGCTTTTTGCTGTTTTTTCGAACATTTCCGAACTGGTCAACGTGCCGCAACTGGCTAATATAGGCAGGCAATTTCACTGGTTGTGATAAAAGGAGCTCAACCTGGTTATGGTTTCATCGACATCTTCCCCTTCACGCAGCGGCGTCTGGTACTTTTCGCAGGGCTGGAAACTGGTTTCCCTGCCCGGCATCAGACGCTTTGTGATCCTGCCTCTGCTGATCAACGTTCTGCTGATGGGGGGCGCCTTCTGGTGGCTCTTTACCCGTCTGGACAGCTGGATCCCGGCGCTCATGAGCCATGTGCCCGACTGGCTGCAATGGCTGAGCTATCTGCTGTGGCCAATTGCGATCGTTTCGGTTCTGCTGGTGTTTGGCTACTTTTTCTCGACGCTCGCCAACTGGATCGCCGCCCCCTTTAACGGTCTGCTCGCCGAACAGCTGGAAGCGCGGCTGACGGGCGCCACGCCGCCGGACACCGGCGTGCTGGGGATCATGAAAGATCTGCCGCGCATTATGAAACGCGAATGGCAAAAGCTGGCATGGTATCTGCCCCGCGCCATCGTGCTGCTGCTCCTCTATTTTATTCCCGGCATCGGACAAACCGTAGCGCCGGTACTCTGGTTCCTGTTCAGTGCGTGGATGCTGGCCATCCAGTATTGCGACTATCCCTTTGATAACCATAAGGTGCCCTTCAAAGAGATGCGCACCGCCCTGCGCAGCCGTAAGATGGCCAATATGCAGTTTGGCGCGCTGACCAGCCTGTTCACCATGATTCCGTTCCTTAACCTTTTCATCATGCCGGTAGCGGTGTGCGGCGCGACGGCGATGTGGGTGGATTGTTATCGCGACAAACACGCTTTGTGGAAATAAGTTAAAAAGAGGGGTGGCTTATGCCGCCCCTTATTCCATACTGATCCCCATTATTTCTATGCAGCATATAGATATGCGATTTCCTTACTTCCCCCTACCTATGCAACAGGTATGCTGGGACGGTATCCCAATTTCAAACAGTTAAGGACAGGCCATGAGTAAGATTTTTGAAGATAACTCGCTGACTATCGGTCACACGCCCCTGGTTCGACTGAACCGTATCGGTAATGGACGCATCCTGGCGAAGGTAGAATCTCGTAACCCAAGCTTCAGCGTAAAATGCCGTATCGGTGCCAACATGATTTGGGATGCGGAAAAGCGTGGCGTACTGAAACCGGGCGTTGAGCTGGTTGAACCAACCAGCGGTAACACCGGTATCGCGCTGGCCTACGTTGCCGCCGCGCGCGGTTATAAGCTGACGCTGACCATGCCAGAAACCATGAGTATTGAGCGTCGTAAACTGCTGAAGGCCCTGGGCGCAAATCTGGTCTTAACCGAAGGCGCAAAAGGCATGAAAGGCGCTATTCAGAAAGCAGAAGAAATTGTGGCCAGCGATCCGGCTAAATACCTGCTGCTGCAGCAGTTCAGCAACCCGGCTAACCCGGAAATCCACGAGAAGACCACCGGTCCGGAGATCTGGGAAGATACCGACGGTCAGGTTGATGTCTTTATCTCTGGTGTGGGTACCGGCGGTACGCTGACGGGCGTGAGCCGTTATATTAAAGGTACAAAAGGTAAAAAAGACCTTATTACCGTTGCCGTTGAGCCAACCGACTCTCCAGTCATTGCCCAGGCGCTGGCCGGAGAAGAACTGAAGCCGGGCCCGCATAAGATTCAGGGTATCGGCGCGGGCTTTATTCCGGGCAACCTGGATCTGAAACTGATTGATAAAGTTGTGGCTATCACCAACGATGAAGCCATTTCTACCGCGCGCCGCCTGATGGAAGAAGAGGGTATTCTGGCGGGTATCTCCTCCGGTGCTGCCGTAGCCGCCGCGTTGAAATTACTCGAGGATGAAACCTTTACCAATAAGAACATCGTGGTTATTCTTCCATCGTCGGGTGAGCGTTATTTAAGTACTGCCCTGTTTGCCGATCTCTTCACTGAAAAAGAACTGCAACAGTAGTGCCAGAATGTAAATATCGCGTAAAAAAGCACCCAACTGGGTGCTTTTTTGTGGCCTGCTTCAAACTTTTATCTCTTCCGGCATTGCTCAACCCCGTTGGCTCTGGTATTTAAGCTGACAATTATTTTGAAGCACAAAATTAATCGATCCAGGAATTCGCGCTGCTGAATCGATTTTATGATTTGGTTCAAGTCTTGCTTTCGCGGCATAATGTTTAATGTCGAGCGAGACGTCAGCAGCCTGACATGCCAGTGCCGGAATACGTTTGACACATTTGTGCCTCGTGCCGTTAAGCCGGTGCTAACAATACAGGCTAAAGTCCTGCCGCCAGGCTAGACTTTAGTTCCACAACACTAAACCAATAAGTTGGGGAAATACAATGTTCCAGCAAGAAGTTACCATTACCGCTCCGAACGGTCTGCACACCCGCCCTGCTGCTCAGTTTGTTAAAGAAGCAAAAGGCTTCACTTCTGAGATCACTGTGACTTCCAACGGCAAAAGCGCAAGCGCAAAAAGCCTGTTCAAACTGCAGACTCTGGGTCTGACTCAGGGCACCGTTGTGACCATCTCCGCGGAAGGCGAAGACGAGCAGAAAGCAGTTGAGCATCTGGTTAAACTGATGGCTGAGCTCGAGTAAGTATCCGGGTTCTTTTAAATATCAGTCACAAGTAAGGTAGGGTTATGATTTCAGGCATTTTAGCATCCCCGGGTATCGCTTTCGGCAAAGCACTTCTGTTGAAAGAAGACGAGATCGTCATCGACCGGAAAAAAATTTCTGCTGATAAGGTAAATCAGGAAGTTGAACGTTTTCTGAGTGGCCGTGCAAAAGCATCTGCGCAACTGGAAGCGATCAAAACTAAAGCTGGCGAAACTTTCGGTGAAGAAAAAGAAGCCATCTTCGAAGGGCACATTATGTTGCTCGAAGATGAGGAGCTTGAGCAGGAAATCATAGCCCTGATTAAAGATAAAGGCATGACAGCGGATGCCGCTGCGCATGAAGTTATCGAAGGTCAGGCATCTGCCCTGGAAGAGCTGGACGATGAATACCTGAAAGAACGCGCGGCTGACGTGCGTGATATCGGTAAGCGCCTGCTGCGCAACATCCTTGGCCTTGCCATTATCGATCTGAGCGCGATTCAGGATGAAGTCATCCTGGTTGCTGCCGACCTGACCCCGTCAGAAACCGCACAGCTGAACCTGAACAAGGTGCTGGGTTTCATCACCGACGCGGGTGGCCGTACCTCCCACACCTCTATCATGGCGCGTTCTCTGGAGCTGCCAGCCATCGTGGGTACCGGTAGCGTGACCGCACAGGTGAAAAACGACAATTATCTGATTCTGGATGCCGTAAACAACGTGGTTTACGTCAACCCAACTAACGAAGAGATCGAAAAACTGCGTACCGTTCAGGAGCAGGTTGCGACTGAAAAAGCGGAACTCGCTAAGCTGAAAGATCTGCCTGCTATTACGCTGGATGGTCATCAGGTAGAAGTGTGCGCAAACATCGGTACCGTACGCGACGTCGATGGCGCTGAGCGCAACGGCGCGGAAGGTGTCGGTCTCTATCGTACTGAATTCCTGTTCATGGACCGTGACGCCCTGCCAACCGAAGAAGAGCAGTTCGCTGCCTATAAAGCGGTTGCTGAAGCCTGTGGCTCCCAGGCCGTTATCGTCCGTACCATGGACATCGGCGGCGACAAAGAGCTGCCGTACATGAACTTCCCGAAAGAAGAGAACCCGTTCCTGGGCTGGCGTGCCGTGCGTATCGCAATGGATCGTAAAGAGATCCTGCGCGACCAGGTCCGCGCTATCCTGCGCGCCTCCGCTTTCGGTAAACTGCGCATCATGTTCCCGATGATCATCTCTGTTGAAGAGGTGCGTTCACTGAAGAAAGAGATCGAAATCTTCAAACAGGAACTGCGCGACGAAGGTAAAGCATTCGACGAAGCTATCGAAGTTGGCGTGATGGTAGAAACCCCTGCTGCCGCGACGATTGCCCGTCATTTAGCCAAAGAAGTGGACTTCTTTAGTATTGGTACCAACGATTTAACCCAGTACACCCTGGCAGTTGACCGTGGTAATGATATGATTTCACATCTTTACCAGCCAATGTCCCCGTCCGTACTGAACTTGATCAAGCAAGTTATTGATGCTTCTCATGCAGAAGGTAAGTGGACAGGCATGTGTGGTGAGCTTGCAGGCGATGAACGTGCTACACTTCTGTTGCTGGGTATGGGTCTGGACGAATTCTCTATGAGCGCCATTTCCATCCCGCGTATCAAGAAGATTATCCGTAACACGAACTTCGAAGATGCGAAGGTGTTAGCAGAGCAGGCTCTTGCTCAACCGACAACGGACGAGTTAATGACGCTGGTTAACAAGTTCATTGAAGAAAAAACAATCTGCTAATCCACGAGATGCGGCCCAAATTACTGCTTAGGAGAGAAGTCTAATGGGTTTATTTAGTAAACTATTCGGTGACAAAGGCAATAACGACACCGGAACTATTGAGATTGTTGCTCCGCTGTCTGGTGAGATCGTCAACATCGAAGACGTGCCAGATGTCGTATTTGCTGAGAAAATCGTTGGTGATGGCATTGCTATCAAACCAACCGGTAACAAAATGGTTGCACCGGTTGACGGCACGATTGGTAAGATTTTTGAAACCAACCATGCATTCTCTATCGAATCCGATAGCGGTATTGAGCTGTTCGTTCACTTCGGTATCGACACTGTTGAACTGAAAGGCGAAGGCTTCAAGCGTATCGCTGAAGAAGGCCAGCGCGTTAAAGTTGGCGATCCGGTGATTGAATTCGATCTGCCACTGCTGGAAGAGAAAGCCAAGTCTACCCTGACGCCGGTTGTTATCTCCAACATGGACGAAATCAAAGAGTTGATTAAACTGTCCGGCAGCGTCACCGTGGGTGAAACCCCGGTTATCCGCATCAAAAAGTAATTTTTGCCGCACAGAAAAATGGCGCCTTCGGGCGCCATTTTTGTTTGTCAGAGAGGTAAAACCAGCTCGTCGTACCCTTTTTCCTGAGTATACTGCATGACCTGCGTCACCCTCTCCCCTGCACGGCTTATCGCCGCCGCCACGCTCTCATTCTGCACCAGCGCGCTGACAAGCTCTGAACAGAAGAGATCGCCAGTACCTTTAAGATCGACGTTGACGCGGGGATGGGTACTGATTGTCACCTCGTCATGGGATACCAACACTACATGAATAGCGTCAGCGTCACCAGCCACGGGGGCGCTGGTAATCGCTACCCACTGCAGCGTATCAGAAAGTAGCCCTTTTGCCGCGGCAATGGCGCTGGCGTTATCCCGACACGATTTGCCACTGAGCACTTCCAGCTCGTAGACATTGGGCGTAATCCCCTGCGCCAGCGGCAGCAGATGCTGACGGTAGGCTTCCGGGATTTCGGGTTTAACGTAGGTTCCGCTGTCGGTGTCGCCAATGACCGGGTCCACCAGGATAAAGAGATCCGGATGCTGTGCCTTAATCGTGCGCAGCCAGTTCGCCAGCAGGATAATCTGGCTGGCGCTGCCCATGTAGCCGGTGGTGACCGCTTTCAGCTCCCGCAAAATGTCCCGCTCTTCCAGCGCCTGCAGGTAGCCGCTGAACCACTCGTCGGGGATCACCCCACCGTAAAAGGTGTCGTAGTGGGGGGTATTACTGAACAGCACGGTTGGTATCGCCGTCACGTTGAGGCGATGTTGGCGAATATTAGGCACCGCAATGCTGTTACCCACGCTGCCGTACACCACCTGCGACTGAACCGCCACAATATCGCTCTGCTGCGCCCGGGTTTTATCCCGGAATAAAATCATCTCCATCGCCTTTAGATCCCTGCGCCCTGCGCATAGCTCTCTTCACCAAACACGCCGGTAGAGAGATAGCGATCGCCGCGATCGCAGACGATCGCCACCACCACCGCGCCCGGCACCGCCTGTGCAATGCGCAGGGCGCCCGCTACCGCGCCTCCTGAACTGACGCCGCAGAAAACACCTTCGCGTACGGCCAGTTCACGCATGGTATTTTCCGCCTCGCGCTGGTGAATATCCAGCACCTGGTCCACAAGCTGAGCATTAAAAATGCCCGGCATGTACTCCGCAGGCCAGCGGCGAATACCCGGGATGCTGCTCCCCTCTTCCGGCTGCAGGCCAACAATGGTGACCGCTTTTTCCTGCTCACGCAGAAAACGGGAGACGCCGGTGATGGTGCCCGTGGTTCCCATGCTGGAGACAAAATGGGTGATGCGGCCTTCGGTCTGCTGCCAGATCTCCGGGCCGGTGGTGGTGTAATGGGCATAGGGGTTATCGGGGTTGTTGAATTGATCCAGCAGCTTACCTTCGCCCCGGTTCGCCATCTCAAGAGCCAGATCGCGAGCCCCCTCCATACCCTGCTCTTTACTGACCAGAATTAACTCGGCACCATAGGCCCGCATCGCGGCACGGCGCTCCTGGCTCATGTTGTCCGGCATCAGCAGCTTCATGCGATAGCCTTTGAGGGCGGCGATCATGGCCAGCGCAATGCCGGTGTTCCCGCTGGTCGCCTCGATCAGCACATCGCCGGGCTTGATTTCACCGCGCTTTTCCGCCTGGACAATCATCGACAGCGCGGCACGATCCTTCACCGAACCCGCCGGGTTGTTGCCTTCCAGTTTGATCCAGATTTCGCTGCCGTTATCCGGCCCCATCCGTTGCAGCTTGATCAGAGGGGTGTTGCCGATGGTTTGTTCTAATGTGTTCATGACCGCTGTCCAATAAAAAGCCCGGTGGCGCTGACGCTTACCGGGCCTACACAGAGCATATCGTAGGCCGGGTAAGCGCAGCGCCACCCGGCAAAACTACGTGGCGTTAACCTATCAGGCAGATTCCGCCAGAGCAAGATCTCCCCGCGTCTCGATGCGATCCTTATCATGGTAAATGCGCGCATGTTGCAGGCCGACAAACAGGCGTTCACCGCGGTGCGGCGGCTCCTCGTCGCGCATCACCACCGTCAGCGGTTCGTTGTACCAGCCCAGCGGCTGGACGACCAGTTGGGTGTAATGACCTTTCGGGCTGGCTTCCAGCACCTGGACCGGCAGCGGCGAGTCGAGACTGGTGCGACGGCTGACATCCACTTCCCACGGACGCAGGAAGAGATCGACCGGCCCCTGATAGCCAGGGGTGTAACCCAGCGGCCAGCGGTGGGCCCCGACATGGAACTGGCCGCCGCGGATATTGCCGTGCAGTCGGTTCACTTCACCCATAAACTCCAGCACGAAGCGGGTCGCCGGTTCACGCCAGAGCTGCTCAGGCTCATCAACCTGTTCGATATTCCCCTGGCTCATTACCACCACCCGGTCGGCCACTTCCATCGCCTCTTCCTGATCGTGGGTCACGAAGACGCTGGTGAATTTCAGCTCCTCATGCAGCTGACGCAGCCAGCGGCGAAGCTCTTTACGCACCTGCGCATCCAGCGCGCCAAAGGGTTCGTCCAGCAGCAGGATTTGCGGCTCAACGGCGAGGGCGCGCGCCAGGGCCACACGCTGTTTCTGGCCGCCGGAGAGCTGCGCCGGATAACGATCAGCCAGGTGAGCCAGCTGCACCATCTCCAGCAGTTTGGTGACTTTCGCCTTGATGGTGGCGGCGTCCGGACGTTCACGACGCGGCAGCACCGTCAGGCCAAAGGCGATGTTATCGAACACCGTCATGTGGCGGAACAGGGCGTAATGCTGGAACACAAAGCCCACTTTACGGTCGCGGGCATGCAGGCGGCTCACGTCAGTGCCGTGGAAGCGGATGTGCCCGCTGGTCTGATGCTCAAGACCGGCGATGATACGCAGCAGCGTGGTTTTACCGGAGCCAGACGGCCCCAGCAGCGCCACCATTTGTCCGGAAGGGATATCCAGCGAGATATCATTCAGCACCTGGGTGCGACCAAAAGACTTCTTAATATTGGCAATCTCAATGCTCATGATTTCCCTCCTGATGCTGACGTTTTTCCTGATTCTCTAAACGCCACTGCACCACACTCTTCAAAAACAGGGTCAAAATAGCCATCAGCGTCAGCAACGCTGCGGCGGTAAAGGAGCCGATGGTGTTGTAGTCCTGCTGCAGCAGTTCAATCTGTAACGGCAGCGACAGGGTTTCACCGCGAATGGAGCCGGATACAACAGAAACGGCCCCGAACTCGCCAATTGCACGGGCGTTCGTCAACACTACGCCATAGAGCAGCGCCCAACGGATATTCGGCAGGGTGACGCGGCGGAACATCTGCCAGCCGGATGCGCCCAGCAGCACCGCCGCTTCGTCTTCGTTGCTGCCCTGGCTTAACATCACCGGCACCAGCTCACGTACCACAAACGGACAGGTGACAAATATCGTAACCAGCACCATGCCCGGCCAGGCGAACATGATCTGCAGGTTATGCTCATCCAGCCAGCCGCCCAGCGGGCCGTTGGAGCCGTAGAAGAGCAGATAGACCAGACCGGCCACCACCGGTGAAACCGCAAATGGAATGTCCAGCAGGGTCAGCAGCAGCTGGCGGCCCGGGAAGTTAAAGCGGGTGACCAGCCAGGCCAGCAGAACACCGAACACCAGGTTCACCGGCACGGTGATAAGCGCAATCATTACCGTCAGCCAGATGGCATGCAGCATGTCCGGGTCGGCCAGATTGTGCAGCGCGGGCATAATCCCTTTACTGAACGCCTGGACAAAGATATAGACCATCGGCACGACCAGAATGAAGGCCGATACCAGCACGCCGGTGCCAATCAGCACCCATTTTCCCCAGTTGATACGGGGAGCGTCGTAGCGTTTCAATTGAGTGATTTCCGCCATCAGTGACCTACCACGCGTCGACCAAAGCGACTTTGCAGAGTGTTAATCGAGAACAGCAGCAGCAGCGATGCCGCCAGGATCACCGAGGCAATGGCGCTCGCCGCCGGGTAATCAAACTCCTGCAGGCGAACAAAAATCATCAGCGAGGTCACTTCGGTTTTCCACGCGATGTTACCGGCGATAAAAATCACCGCGCCAAACTCACCGAGGCTGCGGGTGAACGACAGCGCCACGCCCGCCAGCAGGGCCGGAGAAAGCTCAGGCAGTACCACCTTGCGGAAGCTCTGCCAGCGCGTTGCGCCCAGCGTTTCTGCCGCCTCTTCATATTCCGGGCCTAACTCTTCCAGTACCGGCTGCACGGTTCGCACCACAAACGGGATGCTGGTAAAGGCCATCGCCACCGCAATGCCGAGCCAGGTATAGGTCACTTTGATATCAAACTTCGCCAGCCACTCGCCGTAAAAACCGTTGACGGAAAACAGCGAGGCCAGAGTCAGGCCCGCCACCGCGGTGGGCAGCGCGAAGGGTAAATCCATCAGCGCATCCAGCAGCGTGCGGCCCGGAAAACGGTAGCGAGTTAAGATCCACGCCATCAGCAGGCCGAACACGCCGTTAAACAGGGAGGCGACAAACGCCGACAGCAGCGTCACTTTATAGGCCGCCACCACCTGCGGATTGCTGATCACCTCCCAGTACTGGGACCAGCTCATCTCAGAGAGCTGGACCACCAGCGCGCTGAGCGGTAATAACAAAATGAGACAGACGAACAGCAGGCTGGTCCCGAGGCTTAAGGTAAAGCCCGGCAGCACACGTCTGGAGGAAACTGCAAACATTACTTACGCCCCGCCGCCAACAGTTTGTCTAACTCACCGCCGCTGGCGAAATGGGTTTTCATCACCTCAGGCCAGGCACCAAAGTGCTCTTCCACGCGGAACAGCTCGGTCTGCGGGAATTTGTCTTTCAGCTTGTTCATCACGTCCGGGTTATTCACGCGATAGTAGTAATCGGTGATCACCGTCTGCGCCTGCGGGCTGTAGAGATAGTTGAGATAGGCTTTTGCCGCCTTCTCCGTGCCGTTGGCTTCGATATTTTTATCCACCCACGCTACCGGGAACTCCGCCAGAACGTTGGTTTTCGGGATAACCACTTCAAAGCCCTGGGCTTCGTACTGCTTACGGATGTTGTTCACTTCCGATTCAAAGCTGATCAGCACATCGCCCAGACCGCGTTCCGCGAAGGTGGTGGTGGCACCGCGACCGCCGGTATCAAACACTTCAACGTTTTTCAGGAACTGGGTCATGAACTGTTCAGTTTTGGCTTTATCGTTGCCGTCCGCTTTGTCTGCGGCGCCCCAGGCGGCCAGGTAAGTGTAACGGGCGTTGCCGGAGGTTTTCGGGTTCGGGAAGATCAGCTTCACGTCAGAACGCACCAGGTCGTTCCAGTCGTGGATGTTCTTTGGGTTGCCCTTACGTACCAGGAAGCCCATGGTTGAGTAGAACGGCGAGCTGTTGTTCGGCAGACGGCTCTGCCAGTTGGCCGGGATCAGCTTGCCTTTATCGTGCAGGATCTGCACATCAGTGACCTGGTTATAGGTGACCACATCGGCCTTCAGCCCCTGCAGAATGGCCAGCGCCTGTTTCGACGAGCCGGCATGAGACTGCTTAATGGTCAGCTTATCGCCGTTATTCTCTTTCGCCCACTGCTGTTCGAAGGGCGGGTTCAGGGCGGCAAACAGCTCGCGCGAGACATCATAGGAGCTGTTCAGCAGCTCGGTTGCCTGCGCCTGCGCGACCAGCAACACTGAAGCTGCCAGCACCAGAGATCCTTTTTTCAGTACAGTAATGGCCATTGCGCACCCTTAAGATGTGATGTTTTTCTCAGGGTCATGATATTTATAACGCGTACTAAAGGAGTAACGGTTTTATATACCGTTTAGTGATTTGGAAGCAGAAAAGGGAATAAGGGTGCGGGAAAAGTGCCGGGTGGCGCTTACGCTTGCCCGGCCTGTGAAAGGAGTGCCGTTTTATAATGCCAGCAGACGCTCGATGGATGGCGCAAAGTAGTAGCCGCCGGTCACCGGTTTGGTGAAACGCAGCATCGCGTCGCGCTTGCCGTCGGTATCGCCAAACATGCTCAGCAGCTGCTGTTCAATGTTATACAGACGCGCGCAGTAGGCGCAGAAGTAGAGGCCGTGTATGCCGCTGGCGGTACCATACGGCAGGCTCTGGCGGACAATCTTCAGCCCTTTGCCATCCTCTTTCAGATCCACGCGGCTCAGGTGAGAGGTCGCCGGGCGATCGTCGCCGTCGATCTCTTCATTGGCCTCTTTGGTGCGGCCAATCATCATCTCCTGGTCGTGTACGCTCATGCGGTTGAGCTGTTTGAGGTTGTGCTCCCAGCGCTGGACGAAGACGTAACTGCCGCCCGCGTCCACGCCCTCTTTGATCACCGCGACTTCACGACGGATCGCGTCCCCTGCCGGATTTTCGGTGCCGTCAACAAAGCCACTCAGATCGCGCTCTTCCACCCAGCGGAAACCGTGGATCTCTTCTTTTACTTCAACGCAGTCGCCAAAGGCAGCCATCGCAGCCTGGGCGATGGAGAAGTTCACGTCGTGACGCAGAGAGAGAATATGGATCAGCACGTCGTACTGGGTGGCCGGAGCCAGACCTTTACCGTAAGGGACAAAGTCTTTCAACTCTTCGGCCCCTTCTCCGCCGCTCAGCTGACGCCAGACGTTGTGACCAAATGCCACCACTGCGCCGCAGTGGGCATCCGGGAATTTGGCCTGGAAGGTGGCCACGTTATCAATAAAGACTTTGCTGGCCGCACGCAGGGCATCAACATCCCCTTTGACATTGGCTTCGATCCAAATCGCCGCGCGGCAATGTTCTGGCAAAATGCCACTCTGAACCTGAGACATCGCTCCTCCTGAAAAAAAGATGCCACGAAGTCGTGGCATGGTTGGCGGCGATTATACCCGCTTTTTCAGCGAGGCGGCTTGTCCAGGCGCAATTTACTGCTGCCAGATAATTTTGCTGACTTTCCAGTTTTTCAGGGTGTCGTCAGAGGGCATTAACCCTTGCGGGCCATTCCAGGTTCCGCTGAACTGATAGCTGATATGCTGGCTGCCTTCCGCCTTGCACTCTACCGCCACCCCCTCTTCTGCAGGGGCGCTCGCGCAGTTGCCGTAGGCTTTCTGATAGAGGTCGCTGAACGGAGTACCGATCTTCACCCCAGTGTCAGTTTCGATGTCGCTATCCAGCACCTCGATGCGCGTCACCGTCTCTTTATTACCGTTAATCACCAGGGCCAGTTGGTCATCTTTCAGTGCTTCGTAATAGTGCACAATGTTGCCGTACTCGGTTTTCATGCCGCTGCGCAGCCGGTAATCACCGCCTAATGCCGATTCGATGGCGCTCTGTTCCAGCGGCGTGGCGGCGGTGAGGTTGCCCACCCCCTGCTCAGTCACATCGCTGGATGAGCCGAACCAGTTCCAGGGATAAGCCGCAGACCAGTTAACGGCGGAAAGCGTTGAGCAGCCCGTCAGGACAACGGGGAGCGCACATAACAGTAAACGCAGCGATTTCATCGGGAGTTCCTTTCTGGTTATTTGAACGCTTGTTGGAGTACAGCATCGCTAAAAAGTGCCGTTTAATCTTTCTCGGGGGTGAAACAGGCGCGCAGACGGGGATGGGTCAGCAGCCACAGCAGCGCCACAATATCGGCCACCACCAGCGCAATGCCTGGGCCGCTCAGGGCTTCGCCGTTCAGCCACAGCAGCGGCTGCCAGCACAGCAACACACCCTGGGCAAGGATAAGCAGCCCGTGCAGCGCACGCCACAGGCGCGGCCAGAGATGACGCCGCCCGCTCAGTAAAAAGGCAACTACTGCCGGGAGCCCCGGCAGCAGCCCGAGCCAGAAGTTATTGCGATCGGGATAAAACAGGCTCAGCAGCGTGTTGCCCTGATCCCGGGAGGCGCCAGCCAGCACGAACAGCACCCAGGTGCGCGCCTGAAGGAGCAGCACGCACCAGAACAGAAACGGCAGGCGTACCCGGCCATAGCTGTCATAGTCGCCCGGGTGAAAATCAATACTCTTCATCTTCTATCAGGCGCTTGCCCAGCGTCAGCACGTCGGCATGTTCATAGTTAAGACGCTCGTACATACCCAGTACCATGTCGTTATCTTCCCGCACCATGATCTGAATTTTTGGACAGCCGCGGGCGATCAGTTTCTTTTCCAGACGATTGAGCAGCGCGTTGGCGATGCCACGCCCGCGAAACTCCGGGTGCACGCCCAGATAGTACGCCGAGCCGCGATGCCCGTCGTAGCCGCCCATTACGGTGCCTACCACTTCGCCGTTCACCTCCGCCACCAAAAACAGGCTGACGTCATGATTGAGCTTGCGCTCGATGTCCATCTCCGGATCGTTCCACGGTCGCAGGAGCTCGCAGCGCTCCCAGAGAGTGATCACCTCTTCGAAGTCTGCCTGGCGAAAAACACGTATCTCCATGGTATTAACCGCCTTTTTGGGTTCAAAAACAGTGATTATGACGCGAACGCCCGCTTTCGCCAATATCCCGCGAAAAACGCCTGAAAATTTGGCATAATGGCACTTTGTCACGTATTGAAATGAAAAGTAAAACAATTCGCCACATGGACTGTCGTAACGGAAAAGACGATACGATATAACACCAGGACCCCAATTTTTACAATTCAGGCCGCATGAGCACATTCAAACCATTAAAAGCACTCACATCGCGTCGTCAGGTTCTCAAAGCGGGGCTGGCGGCCTTAACGTTAACGGGCATCGCAAAGCAGGCTCAGGCAAAAGACGAGAGCACGCTCAAAACCAGTAACGGACACAGTAAACCCAAAACCAAAAAACCCGGCGCGAAGCGTCTGGTGATGCTCGATCCGGGTCACGGCGGCATTGATACCGGCGCCATTGGCAGAAACGGATCGAAAGAAAAACACGTTGTGCTGGCAATTGCAAAAAATGTCCGGTCGATTTTACGCAACAACGGCATTGACGCCCGCCTGACCCGCACCGGCGACACCTTCATTCCGCTGTACGACCGCGTGGAGATCGCCCACAAGCACGGCGCGGATCTGTTTATGTCGATACATGCCGACGGCTTTACTAACCCGTCGGCGGCGGGGGCATCGGTATTTGCCCTCTCCAACCGCGGCGCCAGTAGCGCCATGGCAAAATACCTCTCCGACCGGGAAAACCGCGCGGATGAAGTGGCCGGAAAGAAAACCACCGACAAAGATCATCTCCTGCAGCAGGTGCTGTTTGACCTTGTTCAGACGGATACCATCAAAAACAGCCTGACGCTCGGCTCGCATATTCTGAAGAAGATTAAGCCGGTACACCGTCTGCACAGTAAAGGCACCGAGCAGGCGGCGTTTGTGGTGTTGAAATCGCCGTCGATTCCATCAGTGCTGGTGGAAACCTCTTTTATTACCAACCCGGAAGAGGAGCGTCTGCTCGGCACGACGGCGTTTCGCCAGAAGATCGCCAACGCGATTGCCTCCGGCATTATCAGTTACTTTAACTGGTTCGATAACCAGAAAGCGCACTCCAGGAAACGTTGATGAAACCCAATGCACAGCTGGTTAAAACCTTTCTGCTGCAACTGCAGGATGACATTTGCCAGAAACTGAGCGCCGTCGATGGCGGTGAATTCCAGCAGGACGAGTGGCAGCGCGAGGCCGGTGGCGGCGGACGCAGCCGCGTACTGCGCAACGGCGGCGTCTTCGAGCAGGCCGGGGTTAACTTCTCCCACGTCCACGGCGACGCGATGCCCGCCTCGGCCACCGCGCACCGCCCGGAGCTGGCAGGCCGCAGCTTTGAGGCAATGGGCGTCTCGCTGGTGGTGCACCCACATAACCCCTTTGTACCGACCAGCCACGCTAATGTGCGCTTTTTTATCGCCGAAAAACCGGGTGCTGAGCCGGTGTGGTGGTTCGGTGGCGGCTTCGACTTAACGCCTTATTACGGCTTTGAAGAGGACGCGGTGCACTGGCATCAGACCGCCCGCGATCTGTGTCAGCCTTTTGGCGACGAGGTCTATCCGAAATACAAGAAGTGGTGCGACGACTATTTTTACCTGAAGCATCGCGACGAGCAGCGCGGCATTGGCGGGCTGTTCTTTGACGATCTCAACACCCCCGATTTTGATACCGCGTTCCGCTTTATGCAGGCTGTGGGCAAGGGCTATACCGATGCGTACCTGCCGATTGTCGAGCGGCGGAAAAACCACAATTACGGGGTGCGCGAGCGCGAGTTCCAGCTCTATCGCCGCGGGCGCTACGTGGAGTTTAACCTGGTCTGGGACCGCGGGACGCTGTTCGGTCTGCAAACCGGCGGGCGCACGGAGTCGATTCTGATGTCGATGCCGCCGCTGGTGCGCTGGGAGTACAGCTATGAGCCAAAAGAAGGCAGCCCGGAGGCTGCCCTGAAGGATTTTATTAAGGTTCGCGACTGGGTTTAACCCCAGGCAGCGCTGCGCTTGCCCGACCTACAGGTCGGGTAAGCGAAAGTGCCACCCGACACTTACCCACTACAGCGGCTGCGTCTGCGCCTCAACCACCGCCAGCGCCACCATGTTCACGATACGGCGCACCGAGGCAATCGGGGTTAATACATGCACCGGTTTCGCCACCCCCATCAACACCGGCCCGACGGTCACCCCTTCTGAACTGGAGACGCGCAGCAGGTTGTAGCTGATACGCGCCGCTTCCACGTTCGGCATGATCAGTACGTTGGCAGAGCCTTTCAGCGGGCTGTCCGGCATCCGCTCGTTACGGATGCTCTCCACCAGCGCGGCATCGCCATGCATCTCCCCGTCGATCATCAGCTCCGGCGCACGCTCGCGCACCAGCGCCAGCGTCTGGCGCATTTTGCAGGCGGCAGCCGATTTGGATGAGCCAAAGTTGGAGTGCGACAGCAGCGCCACCTTCGGTTCGATACCGAAGCGACGCACCGTTTCCGCCGCCATCACCGTAATTTCCGCCAGCTGTTCCGGGGTCGGATCGTCGTTAACGTAGGTATCGGCAATAAAGGTGTTACCGCTTGGCAGCAGCAGCGCATTCATCGCCCCGGCAGTATGCACGTTGTCGCGATAGCCGAAGATCTCCTGCACCACGCTGAAGTGCTCATGGTACTCACCGATGGTGCCGCAGATCAGCGCGTCGGCTTCACCGCGGTGCACCATGATCGCCCCGATCACCGTGGTGTTGCCGATCACCGCCCGCTGCGCCTGCTCCTGGGTGATCCCCCGGCGCTTCATGATGCTGTAGTACTCGCTCCAGTACTCCTTGAAGCGTGGATCGGATTCATTGTTGACGATCTCGAAATCGACGCCTGGCTTGATCTGCAGACCCAGCTTCTGGGTACGCATCTCGATCACGCTCGGACGACCAATCAGGATCGGCTTTGCCAGCCCCAGGCTTACCAGCTCCTGAGTGGCGTGCAGGACGCGCGCCTCCTCCCCTTCCGCCAGCACCACGCGTTTTGCGTCCGCGCGCGCCTGGGAGAAGATCGGCTTCATGAACAGGTTGGTTTTGTAGACGAATTCGGTGAGTTTATCGACGTAGGCATCAAAGTCGGCGATCGGGCGCGTTGCCACGCCGGAATCCATCGCCGCTTTCGCCACCGCTGGCGCAATTTTGACAATCAGACGCGGATCGAACGGCTTCGGAATAATGTAATCCGGGCCAAAGCTCAGATCCTGATCGCCATAGGCGGAGGCCACCACTTCGCTCTGCTCCGCGTGGGCCAGCTCGGCAATGGCGTGAACCGCTGCCAGCTTCATCTCTTCGTTGATGGCGGTCGCGCCGACGTCCAGCGCCCCGCGGAAGATGAACGGGAAGCAGAGAACGTTGTTCACCTGGTTTGGGTAGTCTGAACGACCGGTACAGATAATGGCATCCGGGCGTACCGCTTTCGCCAGCGGGGGCAGGATCTCCGGCTCCGGGTTGGCCAGGGCGAGGATTAACGGCGCGCGCGCCATCTTCATCACCATCTCTTCGTTCAGCACTTTCGGGCCCGAGCAGCCAAGGAAGATATCCGCGCCGTCCACCACCTCTGCCAGAGTGCGCCTGCCGTCATCCTCCACGGCGTAGGCAGCTTTGGTCTCCGCCATATTGGCTTCGCGGCCTTTATAAATAACGCCTTTGGAGTCGCAGACCACAATGTTGTGCTTCTGCATCCCCAGCGCCACCAGCAGGTTCATACAGGCGATAGCTGCCGCACCCGCACCGGAGACCACCATGCGCACGTCAGAGAGGTTTTTCTCCACCACCCGCAGGCCATTGAGGATAGCGGCGGTGCTGATGATGGCGGTTCCGTGCTGGTCGTCGTGGAATACCGGAATGTTCATCCGCTCGCGCAGTTTCTGCTCGATGTAGAAACATTCCGGCGCTTTGATGTCCTCAAGGTTGATGCCGCCAAAGGTCGGCTCCAGCGCGGCCACCACGTTGATAAATTTATCCGGGTCGAGCTCATCCACTTCAATATCGAACACGTCGATACCGGCAAATTTCTTAAACAGTACGCCCTTGCCTTCCATCACCGGTTTACCGGCCAGCGCTCCGATATTCCCCAGCCCCAGCACCGCGGTGCCGTTGGAGATCACCGCCACCAGGTTGCCGCGGGCGGTGTATTTGTAGGCCGCCAGCGGATCTTTTTCGATTTCAAGACAGGGCGCGGCCACGCCCGGCGAGTAGGCTAACGCCAGGTCGCGCTGGGTGGCGAGAGGCTTGGTGGGGGAGACCTGAATTTTGCCGGGTACAGGGAATTCATGAAAATCGAGGGCACTCTGTTTCAACTGATCGTCCATTGTAAGGTTCCTTTCACGTGTCGTTCAAAATGGGTGATGTTGTTATGGTCTGAGTTCACCCAGGGTGGCGGATAGTATCGCTGCTGACCGCGGTTCAAACTTTGAAGGGTGCCAAAGTCTCACTATCCAAAAACAAAAATTGTTATCAATTTATAACAATCATGTTACCTGCCCAGCGAAGCAAGACCATGTCCGTCTGCTATGCTTTTTTGTTAAGTCCATCGCGAATTTCGCAGAAGTGTGATCTAACACACTCCACCAACTCTTTTATTTTCAAGGAGTCATCATTTATGAACCAACTAGACGGCATCAAACAATTCACCACAGTCGTGGCTGACAGCGGTGATATCGAGTCTATTCGCCATTATCAACCCCAGGATGCGACCACCAACCCGTCGCTGCTGCTGAAGGCCGCCGGGCTTGAGCACTTCTCGCACCTGATTGACGACGCTATTACGTTTGGTAAAGCCCGCGGGAAGACCAAAGAGCAACAGGTTGCCGAGGCCAGCGACAAACTGGCGGTGAATATCGGTAGCGAAAT
This sequence comes from Leclercia sp. LSNIH1, assembly GCF_002902985.1. Classification (NCBI taxonomy): domain Bacteria; kingdom Pseudomonadati; phylum Pseudomonadota; class Gammaproteobacteria; order Enterobacterales; family Enterobacteriaceae; genus Leclercia; species Leclercia sp. LSNIH1. Next base: position 4,409,143 of record NZ_CP026167.1, read on the forward strand.
TCTGAAAAGTATTCCGGGGCGCGTCTCTACCGAAGTGGACGCCCGGCTGTCGTTCGACCAAGAGAAGAGCATCGCCAAAGCGCGGCAGATTGTGCAGCTCTACGAGGAGCAGGATGTGGAGAAATCGCGCATTCTGATCAAGCTGGCCTCTACCTGGGAGGGGATCCGCGCGGCCGAAGTGCTGGAGAAAGAGGGGATCAACTGTAACCTGACCCTGCTCTTCTCCTTCGCTCAGGCGCGTGCCTGCGCCGAAGCCGGGGTGCATCTGGTTTCACCGTTCGTCGGGCGTATCTACGACTGGTATCAGGCCCGCCAGCCGATGGACCCCTATGTGGTGGATGAGGATCCCGGCGTAAAATCCGTTCGCAATATCTACGATTACTATAAGCAACACCGCTACGAAACCATCGTGATGGGCGCCAGCTTCCGCCGGACCGAACAGATCCTGGCCCTCACCGGCTGCGACCGCCTGACCATCTCCCCTAACCTGCTGAAAGAGTTGCAGGAGAAAGATGAGCCGGTTATTCGCCGTCTGGTGCCCTCCTCCACGGTGCTGCCAAAACCCAAACCCATGACCGAAGCCGAATTCCGCTGGGAGCATAATCAGGACGCCATGGCGGTCGAGAAGCTGTCAGAAGGGATCCGTCTTTTTGCGGTCGACCAGCGCAAACTCGAAGATCTGCTTGCCGCCAAACTGTAACCTTGCCATGGAGTGAACTATGTCCCGTAAAGAGTTAGCCAATGCCATTCGCGCCCTCAGCATGGATGCCGTGCAAAAAGCCAATTCCGGTCACCCAGGCGCGCCGATGGGCATGGCCGATATTGCCGAAGTGTTGTGGAACGACTTCCTGAAACATAACCCTAACGATCCGACGTGGTATGACCGCGACCGCTTTATTCTCTCTAACGGTCACGCCTCGATGCTGCTTTATAGCCTGCTGCACCTCTCCGGCTATAACCTGCCGCTTGAGGAGTTGAAAAACTTCCGTCAGCTGCACTCAAAAACGCCGGGGCACCCGGAACTGGGTTATACGCCAGGGGTTGAAACCACCACCGGGCCGCTCGGTCAGGGGCTGGCGAATGCGGTCGGGCTGGCGATTGCCGAGCGCACGCTGGCGGCGCAGTTTAACCAGCCGGGACATGAGATTGTCGATCACCATACCTATGTCTTTATGGGCGATGGCTGTCTGATGGAGGGGATCTCGCACGAGGTCTGTTCCCTGGCGGGCACGCTGGGCCTGGGCAAGCTGATCGGCTTCTACGATCACAACGGCATCTCCATCGACGGCGAAACCGAGGGTTGGTTCACCGACGACACGGCCAAACGCTTTGAGGCCTATAACTGGCACGTGGTGCATGAGATTGACGGCCACGATCCAGAGGCACTGAAAGCGGCCATTCAGGAAGCGCAAAGCGTAACCGATAAACCGTCGCTGATAATCTGTCGCACGGTCATCGGATTTGGTTCCCCGAACAAAGCCGGCAAAGAAGAGTCCCACGGCGCGGCGCTGGGGGAAGAGGAAGTAGCTCTGACGCGGCAGAAGCTGGGCTGGAAATACCCGGCCTTTGAGATCCCTAAAGAGATCTACAAAGCCTGGGATGCCCGTGAAGAGGGCGAAAAAGCGCAGGCGGCCTGGAACGACAAATTTGCTGCCTATCAGAAAGCCCATCCGGAGCTGGCGGCAGAGTTCAGCCGTCGCATGGGGGGGGGCCTGCCTGAAAACTGGGAAGAGACCACCCAGGCGCTGATTGAGAATTTACAGGCTAATCCGGCGAAAATCGCCACCCGTAAGGCCTCGCAAAACGTCCTTAACGCTATTGGCCCGATCCTGCCGGAGTTGCTCGGCGGCTCGGCGGACCTGGCACCGAGTAACCTGACTATCTGGTCGGGCTCCACCTCGCTCAAGGAAGATATCGCCGGGAACTACATCCACTACGGGGTGCGCGAGTTCGGCATGACCGCTATTGCCAACGGTATCGCCCACCACGGCGGGTTCGTGCCTTATACCGCCACCTTCCTGATGTTTGTGGAGTATGCGCGTAACGCCGCGCGTATGGCGGCCCTGATGAAGGCCCGGCAGATCATGGTTTATACCCACGACTCCATCGGTCTGGGGGAAGATGGTCCAACTCACCAGGCGGTGGAACAGCTGGCCAGCCTGCGTCTGACGCCAAACTTCAGCACCTGGCGACCATGCGATCAGGTTGAAGCCGCTGTCGGCTGGAAGCTGGCGATAGAGCGCCACAACGGCCCGACGGCGCTGATCCTCTCCCGCCAGAACCTGGCGCAGATCGAGCGTACCCCGGAACAGGTGAAAAATATTGCCCGCGGGGGGTATATCCTGAAAGACAGCGGCGGCAAGCCGGATCTGATTCTGATTGCGACCGGTTCGGAGATGGAGATCACCGTCAAGGCGGCGGAGAAGCTCACCGCCGAAGGCCATGCAGTACGGGTGGTGTCGCTGCCTTCAACGGATATCTTTGATGCTCAGGATGAAGAGTACCGCGAGTCGGTGCTGCCATCAGACGTGACGGCCCGTGTGGCGGTGGAAGCGGGTATCGCGGACTACTGGTACAAATATGTCGGGCTGAAAGGGAAGATTGTCGGCATGACCGGCTACGGTGAATCCGCCCCGGCCGAGAAGCTGTTCCCGTTCTTCGGCTTTACGGTGGAGAATGTGGTCGAGAAGGCGCAGGCCTTACTGTAAGGGGTTTGCCCGGCGGCGCTGCGCTTGCCGGGCCTGGAAGGTTAACGTCATCCGTGGGCCGGGTTAGCGCAGCGCCACCCGGCATTTTAGCGCGTTATCCACAACGTCGGCCATGCATCCGGCCCATGCCAGTTATCACAGCTTGGCTCTTCCGCATACCGTACCAGACGGAAGCGCTGACCGGTAAAACGCCAGCGCGTCTGGATGCCGCAGTCGGCAATCCCGCGTCCCAGCGCCAGGGTCGTCAGCTCGCGGCTCTTCTCATCAAAACTGGCGTTCATTAACTCCATCTCGCTGCTGTCGCTGGCGGGAACAAACGGCAGGCGCAGACGTACCGCATGGGAAGCAAACGGCTTTTTGCGTGAGACCAGCCAGGCCAAATCGACGGTGTTGTACGCCCCCGCCTCGCAGCCAACCATCAGCAGCGCTTTGTCATCCGTCAGGGCGGTGACCCGCACTTCACGACGCGCCGGGTCAAGTGAACACTGGCTGTTGTTGATACGCCAGGTGCCATAGTCGAGCAGATCGCTGCGCTCCTCGCGAGTGAGCGGCGTCGGCGTCGGGTTTACCACGGCCACCTCTTTTAGCGCCGGTGCGGGCGGTACGCTCAGCGGGGGTTGCGCCCCTTTGTTGATCCACGCGGTTTCGCTTCCGCCACGCTTTTGCTGGGCATCAATAAACTGTAGCGCCTCTTTCATCCCATCCAGGGAGATGACCTGCTTGCCACCAGCGAGCGTGATGACCCTTTTTTGCTGAAGCGTAGTCAGCAGGGCAGTAATGGTGGCGGCATGGTCGGTCGTCAGACGCCAGGGGGTGATTTGCCAGTGCGGGGGGCCAAGCTGCAACGGCTCGCCGTCGAGCAGCAAGCGGGGAGCAATGGCGGGCTGTTTAGGATCGGGCGTTGCCAGCCCACCGAGATCGATGCGCAGCAGCGCGTCAGTTTTTGCACCCGCGCTGCGGCTTAAGGTCATCACCAGCCCGTGATGTTCGCCGGTATTACGGGCGATGCAAAAGTTCTGGTTGTTGCAGGTCACCTGCCAGTCGATAAACGACCGCTGTGCAGGTGCTGCCCGGGCTAACGTCGCGGGCAGCACGCTGAGCATGAAAACAAGTAAAAGGCAGTGACGCATGAATAGCAGGATCCCGGAAGCAATAGCTGAACAGACAGAGCGTATCTTCCTGCTCAGACCGGGGTTGCTCAATCAGATTTATCGGATAGATTTATTCTGAATACATCTTATTAACGGCAACAAGATCAAGCCATTAACCCGGAACTTTGCAAATACTGTAATAATATCACCGTTTTGCCGTCCCGTATTTCACCCGATTGTATCATCGATAATGCCTGAGCAAAGGGCAGCTCCAGCACCTCGATCTCCTCATCTTCGATGCCCCCGCCCTCTCCGGCGCGCCGGGCGTCGCTGTATTCCGCCACGAAGAAATGGACGATTTCCGTTACGCCGCCCGGAGACATATAGAGCTCAAAAACTTTGCGTGCCTCGCCGACGACAAAGCCGGTCTCTTCAATCGCCTCTTTGCGAATGCACACTTCCGGCTCATCGTTATCCAGCAGTCCGGCACAGGTTTCAATCAGGCGCCCGTCGGGGTTGCCATTCACCCAGGTGGCAATGCGGAACTGGCGAATCAACACCACGCTCTGCTTCTCACGGTTGTAAAGCAGGACCGTGGCACCGTTGCCCCGATCGTAAACTTCGCGTTTGTGGCGCACCACCTCACCGTTACGCCGCGTCAGATCGTAGGTCAGGTTGCGCAGGATGAAATAGTTATCCGAAAGGCACTTGTCTTTAATTAATTCAATTTTCACGGTAATACGGGCTCCGTTGCGCTCAATACTGGCCATACTACGCTGCGAAGCCCGCCTTGTCGCCCGTCGGGTTAATGTTCGGTGGGAGAATCGACCCCAAGCCAGTCGGCGATCCCCAGGGCGGCGTGTCGCCCTTCCGCCATCGCCGTTACCACCAGATCGGCTCCCCGCACCGCGTCGCCACCGGCAAATATCTGCGGGTTGCTGGTCTGGTAGCGATAGCGCGATTCCACGCTTGCCGCAATCCTGCCCCAGTCATCCACCTCAACCCCCTGCGCCTGTAGCCAGGGCATCGCATGCGGGTTAAAGCCAAAGGCCATAATCACCGCCCCGGCAGGCATCACAAACTCGCTGCCCTCGATGGGCTCCGGGCGACGGCGTCCCTGCGCATCCGGCTCACCCAGCCGGGTGCGCAGCAGGCGGATGCCGTTGACCCGCCCGGCGTCATCGAGAGTGAGCTCTACCGGCTGGACGTTAAACTCAAAGGTCGCGCCCTCTTCTCTGGCGTTTTTAACCTCTTTTTTCGAGCCCGGCATATTGGCCTCATCCCGGCGATAGGCGCAGGTGACATTCGCCGCTCCGTGGCGCAGGGCGGTGCGCACACAGTCCATCGCCGTATCGCCGCCGCCCAGCACCACGACGTTGAGTCCGGCGGTATCGACAAAGGGCTCTTCCACCGACGGCGGCAGCCCCATCAGCTGACGAGTGTTGCCCACCAGGAACGGCAGCGCATCGTAAACGCCCGGCGCATCTTCGTTGGGAATACCCGCTTTCATTGAGCGATAGGTCCCCACCCCAACAAAGAGGGCATCGTACTCGCTGAGCAGCTGCGCCAGCGGGATATCTTTACCCACCTCGCAGTTCAGTTCGAAGCGGATGCCCATGGCGGTGAAGATCTCCCGACGGCGGGCCAGCAGGGATTTATCCAGCTTAAAGGCCGGAATACCGAAGGTGAGCAGGCCGCCGATTTCCGGGTGGCGGTCAAAGACCGTGACGCTGACGCCGCGACGGATCAACGCGTCAGCGCACGCCAGCCCGGCGGGTCCGGCGCCGATGATGGCCACCTGCTTATTGACCGGCGTAACGTGGCTCAGATCCGGTCGCCAGCCTTTCGCCAGCGCCTGGTCGGAGATATAGCGTTCGATGTTGCCAATGGTCACCGACCCGGCCACGTCGCGCACCGTGCAGGCGCCCTCGCACAGTTTGTCCTGCGGGCAGACCCGGCCTGTTATCTCCGGCAGGCAGTTGGTCTGGTGAGAGAGCTCGACCGCCCCAGCGATATCCCCCGCTTTCACCCGTTCGATCCACTGGGGGATATGATTGTGCAGCGGGCAGGTCCATTCGCATACCGAGTGCTCGCCGCAGGTAAGGCATCGGTCGGCTTCCCGCTTCGCCTGCGCCGGACGGAACGGCAGATAGATTTCGTTGAAATTACCCGCCCGCGCCTCAGGGGTGAGCTTATCCGGCTCGCCACGCGCGGGCGTAGCTTCCAGCTGCTCGCGTTTGCTACCTGTTCTGGTCACGCTCGCCGCCCGGGTCTGCCACGGCTGGGCCTCATGGCGCGCCGTGCGCAGTTGCCGGGCGCGAGCCAGCTGGTTCAGGTTATCGGGCGTCACCAACGACAGGGCATCCGCCGGGCAGTTCGCCACACAGGCGGGCCCCTGCGGACGCTCAAGGCAGAGATCGCACTTCTGAGCGGTAGCCGCCAGCGGTGTAGTGACAATCTCGATGGTGCCAAACGGGCAGGCAACCACACAGGCTTTACAGCCGATACATTTGCGCTGATCCACCTGTACACTGTCATGCATGCGGCTGATGGCCCCGTTCGGGCAGCTCTGGGCGCAGGGGGCGTTTTCACAGTGGTGGCAGGTTACGGCGCTCTGTTTAGTGCCCTCTTTGACCACGGTGATGCGCGGGGTAAAATGGCGCTGGCTGAGGGCATGTTGCTCATTATTATGTGCCATGACGCAAGCGACCTCGCAGGCATAGCATCCAATACATTGCTGGCTATTTGCCATAATAAAACGGTTCATGACGGTTCCCTTGCTGGCCCTGATAACCTTATTCTTTTAACGGAATAGTGTATTTACCCACCGCAACGGTAACAGGCAATGTTCATTTGCCCAGGAACGGAAAATATTTCGCCTGAACCTGTATCAGATCAATTTATTTCAGCGCGGGTGAAATTACGTTTCATTCCCCAGCACAAATGCTTATCAGGACGCGACCGGTGAGAGTTAAACAACCTGTTTCACGCAGCCTTGCCCGGGCCTTTTTCTCCATCATTGCCCTGTCGCTGCTCACCAGCGCGATTGCGCTGTTTACTCTCGCCAGCGGCCAGCGTGATGCTGAAGCCATCAACCTGGCCGGTTCGTTACGGATGCAGAGCTATCGCCTGGGTTACGACATCCAGCGGGGCAGCGTCGACCTGGTGCCTCATCGCCGGATCTGGCAACAAACCCTGGATGCCCCTGCCCTGCAAACCCTGAACAGCTGGTATGTCCCGGACGAGGTTAAGCAGCACTATCGCCAGCTGCAGATCCGGTGGCAGGCGGTGGATCAGAAACTCGCTCAGGGTGATTACGCCTGGTATCAGGCGCAGATGGACGAGTATGTGGCGCGTATCGACGCCTTTGTCCTCTCCCTGCAGCACTATGCCGAACGTAAGATCACCCTGGTCTTCGCCATCTCCTTTGCCGGTGGGGCCAGTATTTTTCTGCTGGTGTTTGTCACCCTCCGCCGCATCCGCCAGCAGGTTGTCGCCCCGCTCAATCACCTGGTCACCTCCAGTTTGCGCATTGAACAAGGTCATTTTGATACCCCGGTGCCGAATACCGATCTCTCCAATGAGCTTGGCCTGCTCTCCCGCACCTTTAACCATATGTCGGCGGAGCTGCACACCCTCTACCGCTCGCTGGAGATTTCGGTTGAAGAGAAGACGCACCACCTGCACGAAGCCCACCAGCAGCTGGAGATGCTGTTTACCTGCTCCCAGGCGTTGAACACCGACAAGATTGACAGTCACTGCTTCCGCCACATCCTGCACATTGTTTGCGAATATACCGGGATCACGTATCTGGCCCTGCACACCAGCGACGGCTGGCAGATGCAGGAGGGTGAAGCCGCACTGCATCTCGACACCCAGGTGCTGCCGGTAGTGATGATGGAGACCCGCTTCGGTGAGCTGCGCTGGCAAAGCGCGCAGCGCCCCGTCCCGATGCCGCTGATGAAAAGCGTGGCGACGATGCTTGGCCGCGGCCTCTTTTCCAACCAGGCGCAGAAGCACTATCACCAGCTGCTGTTGATGGAGGAGCGCGCCACTATTGCCCGTGAACTGCATGATTCGCTGGCGCAAGTGCTCTCTTATCTGCGGATCCAGCTGACGCTGCTCAAACATGCGGTGCCGGAAGAAAACGAAACGGCGCAGGGGATCATTACCGATTTTTCCCAGGCGCTGAATGCCGCCTACCGCCAGCTGCGCGAGCTGCTTACCACCTTCCGCCTGACGCTGAACCAGGCCAATCTGCCGGCTGCGTTGCAGGAGATGCTGGATGACTTACAAAAACAGACCGCTGCGCGGCTGACTCTCGACTGCCAGCTTTCGTCTCTGGCGCTGGATGCACAGATGCAGGTCCACCTGTTGCAGATTGTCCGGGAGGCGGTACTGAACGCCATCAAGCATGCGCAGGCCAGCGACATCACGGTCTGCTGTATCACCGCCCCGGATGGCAAGCACACGGTGACAATTTGCGACAACGGCATCGGCATTGGTGATGCCAGCGAACCTCCGGGCCACTACGGTCTGAACATTATGCGTGAACGTGCCGACCGGCTGGGGGGAACCCTGAGCTTCTCACAGCCGCCAGCTGGCGGTACCCAGGTCAGCGTGCGCTTTTGTTCTTCGACCGCAACCGAGGGTAAATAACGGTAAAAACAGGCGGGGGATCGCCTGTCAGCCACGCAGATGAACAATACTCACCGCTGCACCAGGGCGATGGCGCGGAAAAAGCGCATGATAATTTACATTATCTCCTTTATTTCTCCACGTTTGACATCCCCCTTGCCGCTAGAGTGAAGCGGGCTATCTACAATGACGACGCGCAGCAAAACGAGGTCCTATTTTAATGGCGAATTTTTTCATCGATCGCCCCATTTTTGCCTGGGTGCTGGCAATTTTATTGTGCCTGACCGGCACGCTGGCTATTTTTTCTCTCCCTGTTGAGCAGTACCCGGATCTGGCCCCACCTAACGTGCGGATCACGGCTAACTATCCGGGGGCATCCGCACAAACTCTGGAGAACACCGTTACCCAGGTGATTGAACAGAATATGACGGGCCTCGACAACCTGATGTACATGTCCTCCCAGAGCAGCGCCACCGGCCAGGCGTCGATAACGCTCAGCTTTACCGCGGGCGCCGACCCGGATGAAGCGGTGCAGCAGGTGCAAAACCAGCTTCAGTCAGCCTTGCGTAAGCTGCCGCAGGCGGTGCAAAACCAGGGCGTGACGGTGCGTAAAACCGGCGATACCAACATCCTGACCATCGCCTTTGTCTCCACTGACGGTTCAATGGATAAGCAGGATATCGCCGACTATGTCGCCAGTAATATTCAGGATCCGCTGAGCCGTATCAACGGCGTGGGGGATATCGACGCCTACGGGTCGCAGTACTCCATGCGCATCTGGCTCGACCCGGCGAAGCTCAACAGCTTCCAGATGACCGCGAAAGATGTCACCGACGCCATTGAATCGCAGAACGCCCAGATTGCGGTGGGTCAGTTGGGGGGCACGCCGTCCGTGGATAAACAGGCACTGAATGCCACCATTAACTCCCAGTCGCTGTTGCAAACGCCCCAGCAGTTCCGCGACATCACCCTGCGTGTCAATCAGGATGGCTCCGAGGTGCGCCTGGGGGATGTCGCCACCGTGGAGATGGGGGCCGAGAAGTATGATTACCTGAGCCGCTTTAACGGCAAGGCGGCCTCCGGGCTGGGGGTTAAGCTGGCTTCCGGCGCCAACGAGATGGCCACCGCAGAACGGGTTATCGACCGTCTCGACGAGCTGTCGCACTACTTCCCGCACGGGCTGGAGTACAAAATCGCCTACGAGACCACCTCGTTCGTGAAGGCTTCTATTGAGGATGTGGTGAAAACCCTGCTCGAAGCCATCGCGCTGGTGTTTTTAGTCATGTACCTGTTCCTGCAAAACTTCCGCGCAACATTAATCCCCACCATCGCCGTTCCGGTAGTGTTGATGGGCACCTTCACGGTGCTCTACGCCTTTGGCTACAGCATCAACACCCTTACCATGTTTGCGATGGTGCTGGCGATAGGCCTGCTGGTGGATGATGCCATCGTGGTGGTGGAGAACGTTGAACGTATCATGAGCGAAGAGGGACTCTCGCCCCGGGAAGCGACGCGTAAATCGATGAAGCAAATCCAGGGCGCGCTGGTGGGTATCGCCATGGTGTTATCGGCGGTATTTGTGCCGATGGCCTTCTTTGGCGGTACCACCGGGGCGATCTACCGCCAGTTCTCAATCACCATCGTGGCGGCGATGGTGCTGTCGGTGCTGGTGGCGATGATCCTCACTCCGGCGCTGTGCGCCACCCTGCTTAAACCTCTGCATAAGGGGGAGCAACACGGTCAGAAAGGCTTCTTTGGCTGGTTCAACCGCATGTTTAACCGCAACGCGGCGCGCTATGAAGCGGGTGTGGGAGGGGTTCTGCATCGCAGTCTGCGCTGGATGCTGATCTACATTCTGCTGCTGGGGGGCATGGTTTTCATGTTCCTGCGGCTGCCCACCTCGTTCCTGCCGCTTGAAGACCGGGGCATGTTTATTACCTCCGTGCAGTTACCGAGCGGCTCGACCCAGCAGCAGACTCTGAAGGTAGTGCAGCAGGTGGAGTCGTACTTCTTTAATCAGGAGAAAGACAACGTGCTGTCGGTCTTTGCCACCGTCGGCTCCGGCCCGGGCGGGAACGGACAGAACGTGGCGCGTATGTTTGTCCGTCTGAAAGACTGGGATGAGCGCGATGCCACAACCGGCAGCTCGTTTGCCATTATCGAGCGCGCCACCAAAGCCTTCAGCCGCATTAAAGAGGCGCGGGTCTTTGCCAGCAGCCCACCCGCCATCAGCGGGCTCGGCAGTTCGGCGGGCTTTGATATGGAGCTGCAGGATCACGCCGGGGCCGGACATGATGCGCTGATGGCCGCCCGCGACCGTCTGCTGGAGCTGGCCGGAGAAGAACCTTCCCTGACCCGCGTGCGTCACAACGGTCTGGACGATAGCCCGCAGATGCAGATCGATATCGATCAGCGTAAAGCCCAGGCGCTGGGCGTCTCCATCGATGATATCAACGACACCCTGCAAACCGCGTGGGGTTCGAGCTACGTGAACGACTTTATGGATCGTGGCCGCGTGAAAAAGGTCTACGTGCAGGCGGCGGCCAAATACCGCATGTTGCCGGACGATATCAACCTGTGGTACGTGCGCAATAAAGAGGGCGGCATGGTGCCCTTCTCGGCCTTTGCCACCTCGCGCTGGGAGACGGGCTCGCCGCGCCTGGAGCGCTACAACGGCTACGCCGCGGTGGAGATTGTCGGTGAAGCCGCGCCGGGCGTCAGTACCGGAACCGCGATGGATGTGATGGAAAATCTGGTGCGGCAGCTGCCTGCCGGATTTGGTCTCGAGTGGACCGCCATGTCCTATCAGGAACGCCTCTCGGGAGCCCAGGCTCCGGCGCTGTATGCCCTGTCGCTGCTGGTGGTATTCCTCTGTCTGGCCGCGCTGTATGAGAGCTGGTCGGTGCCATTCTCGGTGATGCTGGTGGTGCCGCTGGGGGTTATCGGCGCCCTGCTCGCCACCTGGATGCGCGGCCTGGAAAATGATGTCTATTTCCAGGTAGGGCTGTTAACGGTCATCGGTCTGTCGGCGAAGAACGCCATTCTGATTGTCGAGTTCGCCAACGAGATGAATGAAAAAGGTCAGGAGCTGATGGCCGCCACCCTGGAAGCCTGTCGCCAGCGCCTGCGCCCCATCCTGATGACCTCGCTGGCGTTTGTGTTTGGCGTTCTGCCGATGGCCACCAGCTCTGGCGCGGGCTCCAGCAGTCAGCATGCGGTGGGTACCGGGGTGATGGGCGGGATGATTTCGGCCACTGTTCTCGCCATTTACTTTGTTCCGCTGTTCTTTGTTCTGGTACGGCGACGTTTTCCGTTAAAGGAAAAACAGAAATAAGATCTTGATAATAAAAAAGGCGTCCTGACCGGCCGCCTTTTTTGTGTGTTAATTTTCACACTTTTATTATTTAGAAAATTAAGTGCTCTTGCGTTACTTGCTGAATGTCATTTACGAAGCATGCCTTCGATAAAATCTTTCCAGTTCCCCAGTTCACGTTCAATCATAACTACCTCTCTTATTATTATCGGCCATTCTACGAGAATATATCATCATTGTGAAGAGTTTTTAATCAGTGATACTGCTCTACCCCCGTTGGTACGACTGGCTTGTAGATACTATGGGCTCTTCGCGTTAAATTTTATGTGACCAACTGCAATATTTTGAAATAACCTTAATCAGGGCCGGGAAAATAACTTTGTAGCTGTTCTTAAATGCATTTTTGGCTATCAGCGCTCTATGCAATAAAGATGAAATTATATTCAGGACTTAAGTGCAATTTGTCACGCTGCTGAATATTCAATAAGGTAATAAAACAAATGTGTTATATTTCCACAAACGTTTACTCATCGAAATTACTGAGCAACTGACCACTTTTAAGACAAAAGGATTCACCATGATCACCCTGTATGGCATTAAAAATTGCGACACCATTAAAAAAGCCCGCCGCTGGCTGGAGCACAACAACATTGAGTACCGTTTTCACGACTATCGCGCCGACGGTATTGATGCTGATTTGATGCAGAAATTTATTGCTGAGCTCGGCTGGGAGGCGCTGCTCAACACGCGCGGCACCACCTGGCGCAAACTGGATGAAAGTGTGCGGGCCAGCATCAACAATGCCGACAGCGCAGCCGCATTAATGGTGGAAATGCCCGCAATCATCAAACGCCCATTGCTCTGGGCGCCCGGTAAGCCTATGCTGCTGGGTTTCAACGAAAATCAATACCAAACCTATTTTATTGAGGTGTAGTCTATGTCATGCCCGGTCATTGAGCTGACTCAGCAGCTTATTCGCCGCCCCTCCCTGAGCCCTGATGATGCGGGTTGTCAGGCTCTGATGATCGAACGCCTGCGGGCGATTGGTTTTACCGTCGAACCGATGGATTTTGGCGACACGCAAAATTTCTGGGCCTGGCGCGGCCAGGGTGAAACCCTGGCATTTGCCGGACATACCGATGTGGTACCCGCCGGTGATGCCGATCGCTGGATCAACCCTCCTTTCGAACCGACCATCCGCGACGGCATGCTCTTTGGTCGTGGCGCGGCAGATATGAAAGGATCGCTGGCAGCGATGGTGGTTGCCGCCGAACGTTTCGTGGCGCAATACCCGAACCATAAAGGCCGCCTGGCGTTTTTAATCACCTCTGATGAAGAGGCCAGCGCTAAAAACGGCACCGTGAAGGTGGTTGAAACGCTGATGGCCCGTAATGAACGTCTGGATTACTGCCTGGTGGGCGAGCCGTCCAGCACCGAAATGGTGGGCGACGTGGTGAAAAATGGCCGTCGCGGCTCTATCACCTGCAACCTGACCATTCACGGTGTCCAGGGTCACGTGGCTTATCCGCATCTGGCCGATAACCCGGTGCACCGCGCCGCGCCGATGCTCGAGGAACTGGTTGGCATTGAGTGGGATAAAGGCAATGAATATTTCCCGCCGACCAGCATGCAGATCGCCAACATTCAGGCCGGTACCGGCAGCAACAACGTGATCCCTGGCGATCTGTTTGTGCAGTTCAACTTCCGCTTCAGCACCGAGCTGACGGATGAGATGATCAAAGCCCGCGTCGTGGCCCTGCTGGAGAAACACCAGCTGCGCTACAGCATCGACTGGTGGCTTTCGGGCCAGCCGTTCCTGACCGGGCGCGGCAAACTGGTGGATGCGGTGGTTAACGCCATCGCGCACTATAATGAAATTAAACCGCAACTGCTGACCACAGGCGGTACCTCTGACGGGCGCTTTATTGCCCGCATGGGTGCACAGGTGGTCGAACTTGGGCCGGCGAATGCCACGATTCATAAAATCAATGAATGCGTGAATGCCGCTGATTTGCAACTGCTGGCCCGTATGTATCAACGTATCATGGAGCAACTTGTCGCCTGACGGTTGCCCCAAAGAAGGATAAGCGAATGGACTGGCTGGCTAAATACTGGTGGATCCTGGTACTGGTTTTTCTGGTAGGCGTACTGCTGAATGTGATCAAGGATCTCAAGCGCGTTGACCATAAGAAATTCCTCGCCAACAAACCTGAACTCCCCCCACATCGTGACTTTAACGACAAGTGGGATGATGAAGACGACTGGCCGAAGAAAGACCAGAAGAAGTAATGCCTGCCCCTCTCCCCCGGCGGGGAGAGGGTTATCCGCTAAAAGAACTCCACGATGTCGTCATCATTGGGCTTGCCGCCGCTGAGCGCTTCATCGAAGTAACGTTTCGGCACGGTAAAACGCAGGTGATCCAGCGCAAACTGCATGCTGCGATCGTCAATGGCGTGCCCCAGATCGTCGACAATATCCAGCGTCACATCACCGCCCGCGCGGATCAGCGCCTCCTGGGCAGCAACCGCATGGGAGAGCTCAATCACGCGATCGTCCCCGCCGTGGATCAGATGAATAGTGGTTCTGGTGGTCGCCTGTCCGGGCAAGGTCGCATAGCGGCCATTAAAAGCAATTACCCGCGAGACCAGGCCTGGCTCCGCTTTTATGCTCTCCAGCGCCATAATCGCTCCCTGGGAAAAACCGATCAACGCCGTGGCATCCGCCTTCACACCGCTTTGCTGCTGCCAGTAACGCACCGTTTCGACAAAGGCCGGCATGATGGCATCCACGCGCTCCTGACGGCTCTCTTCGGTCACGCCCTGCACGGAAAACCACTGACGGCCGTTCGGGCCGCAAGGCTCCGGAGCGCCCACGCTCACCACAAGCGCGTCAGGAAACAGGGGTGCAAACCAGCGGCCAATCTCCCCCATATTGACCGGGTTGTCGCCAACGCCATGAAACAGCAGCAAAAGCTGTTTGGCTGGCATAGCGGGGCTCTGGACAACAAAATGGTCATGTTTCATGGCAGTCTCCTTAATGGGTAAGCGGGATTCTACGCCTGACAGGCAGAATGAACATGCCAGTTTACTGATGAAGTTATTGAAAAAATTGCCATTGCAAAACCGTCTGCTTCAGCTCCTGACAGCGCTGACTGTCCAGCTGCGCCAGCGCCTGGCCCGCTTCGCTGCGCAGATAATTCAGTAACGCCTTGCGCCCGTTCAGCCCCAGACTCTGGCTCAGAGCGCCGTCGTCCCGGTCCTGCTCGATTTTGCCCCGCAAGCCTGCCAGGGGCAGAACCGTTGACCGCAGCAGGCGCGTCAGACTGGCAAACGACGCCGTGAGGGGGCGATGCGCAAAAGCAAATCCGGCCAGCTCCAGCCAGTCATCATCATTAAGGGTAGACTCACCCGCGGGCTCTACCGGGATCTTTTCTCCGTTCATGCGTTCAATCACTGCGGCATCACGACAGAGCCGCTGATGCTCGCGCTGACACAGCGCCTGCCCCGCCGGGCTAAGCGGCAGGAGTGCCATCGCCGTGAAGCAGCCGCTACTGGCCTCCCGGTGGCTCCCCATGCGCACCAGCACAAAACCGCAGCGCTGCCAGAAACGCCAGAGCGCGTCGGTGTAACCAAAGCTCACAGAAAGGTAGTCGAGGCTCGTCTGCTGGCAGGCCGCGGCCACCAGCGCCCGGCCAATGCCTTCGCGCTGGCGGGCAGGATGAACGGCTACGCGGGTCACCCGTCTCGCGCTCAGCGTTGCCGCCAGGGGCGAGCCCCCGTGTGCCGCCAAAGATTGCGCCACCAGATTACCGCGCGGACGCCGGTAGCCCGCCCATACCGCCTGGCTGAGCGCCGGGCTTAAGCCTCCCTCCTCCACCAGCCACAGCGCGCCGCAGACGCTCTCCCCTGCCCGGGCGACGGCAAAATGCTGTCCGGGGGCATCCATCATGCGTCGCAGATCGAGGGGGGATGTCCGGTAGTGGGCCGCGCAAAGCAGTTTATAGACCGCCGCCGGGAGCGCAGGGGCGCGGTTCCAGGCCTCCTGCTCCAGGGTTGCGTAGCCGATCTCCCCCAGCGGGATGCTGTCGTCGGGCTCATCATCAAACAGCAGCACCTGGGCGATAAGGCGCTCCAGCGGGCAGCCTGACGCCCAGCGCACCGGGGTGGAGAGGGTGAAGTAACGCAGCCCGGCAAAACGGGCGCAGAACTTCAGCAGGAACCCCCTGCCGGTGCCCTCATAGCCCTGCACCGTGGTGGTAAGCAGGACCCGGGGGAAGCGCGTCACCAGCCGCTCCAGCAGCGGGCCGGGAATGGCCGCCGCCTCATCAACCATCAACCAGTCGGCATGTTCGTCCGAGGCCAGCAGGGCGTCAGGGGCCATAAAGCGATAGCGCTCACCGCCGAAACGGGCAATGACGTCGGTCGCCGCCCTGGCGGGAGCGGTGACAATGGCGTTGCCCGTAATGCGATGCAACAGCATGCCCGCCAGCGCCGACTTGCCGCGCCCGCGCGGAGCGGTGACGGCAGCGATGCCTTCGGGCATGGTAATGAGCTGGTCGAGTATCGCGGCCTGCTCGCTCTGGGGCTCGCCGTTGGCTGGATGCCAGTCGGGTGCGGGTGGCGTTGGCGTAAGCATAAAAGGCTCGCCCTGCTGCCAGCGTAACACCTGCGGATCGCCCAGGATGTGGCGGCAGAAGCGGTCAATAAAGCGCGGCGTAGGGATGGGCTCTGGCCTGTCGCTCCAGCGCAGGGAATCCTGGTCGGGAATTTTTGGCCACTGCGTCAGGGCGGGGGTGAGTAAAACCAGTAGACTGCCGGCTCGCAGGGTGCCCGCCACGGCAGCAAAGGCCGAGACGTCGAAGCCGTGCCGGGCGTCGAAGATAGCGTGAAGAAACTCACGGCCCAGCAGCCGATGCAGCGCTTGGGGCGCGCAGGATGGCGGCTGCGGGGCATCAGCGCCAATCCACAGCCACTCCCCGGGATACTCCTCTTTCAACAGCCGCGCCTGCTGCTGCGTCCAGGTTTCATCCCCGCTCAGCACCAGCAGCCGCCGGTGCCCTTCCCGCGCCAGTTGTTCAGGCAGGCCTGATAAATTCATCCCTGACATTGAAGATTACAGCGCCTTGCCGAAGGTATTGCATTGTGCCGGATCGCCGCCGTCAAAGCCCTTTTTGAACCAGTTATAGCGCTGTTCTGACGTACCGTGCGTAAAGCTGTCTGGCACGACATGACCCTGACTTTGCTGTTGCAAACGGTCATCGCCAATGGCGTGGGCCGCGTTGAGGGCCTCTTCCAGATCGCCCGCCTCCAGCACGCCCTCCTGCTGCATCTTGTGACCCCAGACGCCGGCAAAGCAGTCGGCCTGCAGTTCCATGCGTACCGACAGGGCATTCACCTCTTTCTCGCTGGCATTCTGCTGCAGCTGACGCACTTTAGGTTCAATCCCGAGCAGTTTTTGCACGTGATGGCCGACTTCATGGGCGATAACATAGCCCTGGGCAAAGTCGCCGTCGGCGCCCAGCTTATGTTTCATGTCATCGTAGAAGGAGAGATCGATATAGACGGTAGAGTCAGCAGGACAGTAGAACGGACCCATGACCGATTGTCCGGTGCCGCAGCCGGTGCGGGTGGCGCCGCGATACATCACCAGCTTCGGTTGCTGGTAGGTACGGCCCATTTTTTCAAACAGCTGGCCCCAGGTATCTTCCGTGGTGGCGAGAATGACCGACGTAAATTTCGCCGCCTCGTCTTCGCTCGGGCTGATGGAGCGCGTTGCCTGCTGCTGTTGCTGAATCGGTTGCCCGATTAACAGCCCGCTCAGGTCGACCCCGTAGTAGCCCGCCACCACGACCACCAGCAAAATAATAATGCCGCCCTTGCCTCCCGGCAGGCGAAATCCCGGGCCGCCCATTGACGGGCCCCTACTGCTGCGTCTGTCATCCACATTGTCACTTTCGCGACGCCCTTGCCAGCGCATAATCCCACCTCGAAAAATATCATCTTGATAACAGGTATGATCGTAGGCGCTTCGAAGCAAGATTACCACAGGAAACAGGAGTGAGATGCCAGAGGAGGCTGTGCTCCTCTGGCAGGTAGGGCAGGATTAATCGAGTTTAACACCCAGACGGTGAGCAACGGCTTCGTACGCTTCAATCAGGCCGCCCAGGCTTTGGCGGAAGCGGTCTTTGTCCATTTTATCCAGGGTCTCTTTGTCCCACAGGCGGCTGCCGTCCGGGGAGAATTCATCACCCAGCACCACCTCACCTTTATACAATCCGAATTCCAGTTTGAAGTCGACCAGAATGAGGCCCGCGTCGTCAAAGAGCTTCTTCAGCACGTCATTGGCTTTGAAGGTCAGCTCCTGCATACGCGCCAGATTCTCTTTGCTCACCCAGCCAAAGGTTTCGCAGTAAGATTCGTTGACCATCGGGTCGTGCATGGCGTCGTTTTTCAGGAACAGGTCGAACAGCGGTGGGTTCAGCTCCATGCCCTCTTCGATGCCCAGACGCTTCACCAGGGAGCCCGCGGCGCGGTTACGGACGACACATTCAACCGGCACCATGTCCAGCTTCTTCACCAGACACTCTGTATCGGACAGTAACGCTTCCATCTGCGTCGGGATACCCGCCTCTTCGAGCTTGCTCATAATGAAGTGGTTGAACTTGTTGTTCACCATGCCTTTACGGTCAAACTGCTCAATGCGCGCGCCATCTCCTGCTGACGTATCATTGCGGAACTCGAGCACCAACAGATCCGGGTTTTCGGTGCTGTATACGGTTTTCGCTTTGCCACGATACAACTCAGCTTGCTTCTGCATCTTCATTACTCCTGGTGTGATGATTTGTGTTCAAAACTGGAGATATTATGCCACGCACACGTTTGCGTAGCACGAAAATTAAAAGGGCTGGATTAACCAGCCCCTTTTTTTACTTGCTGAATGCCGCCTGAAGGACAGCGACCAGCGCATCATTCTGCGACTGGGTCAGCGTATGGCCTTTCGGATCGATAAACTGCAGGCTGCTACGGTTGTCCAGATCGCCGACCTGAAGTTTGTAATCGCCCGAAGCCAGACCCGGATCGCGTACGCCCAGCTCTTCCCAGCTGCTGTCAGAGAGCGGTTTGTAGGTGAGCGTCATGCTGCCGGTTGAGCGGGTGCTGTCGGTGACTTTCATGCCGACACGCTCAAGGGTGGAAGGCAGACGCTGCCAGACCTGGTTGAACGGACCACGCACTACCAGCATTGGCAGACCGGTATCGTCGGCAGCGCTCTGCACGTCGAAGGTGGCACCATTACGGTTCTGAGCAGCATTCGCCGCGTCGGTGGCGCTCTTATCAAGACCCGCAGCAATCACGTTAAGCAGTTCGGTGCTGTAACGCTGCATGGATGCCGCGTCGGCAACCGGTTTGCCCGCCTGCTCCAGGTTGATGAGTTTAACCACCACCGCCTGCTGATAACCCTGAGGTTTAACAGAGACTTGATAGCGCCCACGGTACTGCTGGTCTTCATCCAGACGGCTCCATTCGATCCAGTCTGTCGTCAGCGTCTGGCTGGCATCGTCGCGCTGGGTAATCGCGTAGTTCTTCGACTGAAGTACGCTCACCACCTGCGGCCACAGCCCGGCATTGCGCGCGCTCTCAACCTGCAGCGTCGCGGTATCGCCGGTGAACTGAGTACGCGCCCCGCTTACCAGCGCCAGAGGCTGTGCTGGCGGACGAATATCAAGCGCTTTGCCTACCGCGCCGCTACCGTTGGCAACCGGAATGTTGTAGTCGCCATTCTGAATGGGCAGGATCATGCCAGCAGGTGCATGAAGTTCAGCAAGCGGCGCAGCATCCAGATAGGATTCGTCACCGCTCACCTGGCGCTTGTAGCGTGAATCTGAGCTACAGGCCGCGAGCAGCATAACAAGCGAAACACCCGCAACCTTCACCAGGCGCGACTTCTGTACTGAGTAAGCCATCAAATCTCCCTAAACTTTACAGCAGACCGGCATGCTTCAGCGCCGCAGTGACCGTTTCACGACCGTGGTCGGTAATCGGGGTCATTGGCAGACGCAGCGTATCGGTCGCTACAAGTCCCAACTCCTTACATGCCCATTTCACTGGGATTGGATTGGGTTCGACAAATAATTTGTTGTGCAGCGGCATCAGACGCTGGTTAATCACACGCGCTTCCTGGAAATGACCAGCCGCAGCCAGTTTACACATTTCAGCCATATCGCGGGCTGCAACGTTAGAGGTCACGGAAATCACGCCGTGGCCGCCGAGCTGCATAAAGTCCAGCGAGGTCGCATCATCGCCACTCAGCAGAATAAAGTCGTCTGAAACCAGCTCTTTGATCTGATGAACGCGGCTTAAGTTCCCGGTCGCCTCTTTAATACCGATAATATTTTTTACTTTCGCGAGGCGGCCTACCGTTTCTGGCAGCATATCGCAGCCAGTGCGCGACGGCACATTATACAGAATTTGTGGCAAGTCAGTATGTTCAGCGATGGCTTTGAAATGCTGGAACAGACCTTCCTGGGTAGGACGGTTGTAGTATGGGGTTACCGTCAGGCATCCCACCACACCACTGTCGTTGAAGCGCTGGGTCAGACTGATGGCTTCAGCCGTGGCGTTGGCACCTGTACCAGCGATAACCGGGATACGCCCGTCAGCCAGTTCAAGGGTCATCAACACCACTTCGCCATGCTCTTCGTGGCTCAACGTAGCAGACTCACCGGTAGTTCCTACCGAAACAATCGCCGAGGTTCCGCTGGCGACATGATAATCAATCAGTTTCTTCAGGCTTGACCGGCAGACATTACCTTTCTCATCCATCGGTGTTACAAGCGCGACAATACTTCCCGTGAACATGGGCCATCCTCTGTGCGTACAAGAGCCTCAATGGTACGTTTGGTGCTGTAATAAAAGCAAGCGACGTGAGACCTCCAGGTTATTGTATGCCGGTTTTTTTTATGCTTTCCTTAGAAAGACTAAACCAAGCAAAGGAAGAACAGGTTTGACAACCTCATCACAACATTACCTGGTTATTACTGCGCTGGGTGCCGACAGGCCGGGGATCGTGAACACCATCACCCGCCACGTCAGTAGCTGCGGCTGCAACATCGAAGACAGCCGCCTGGCGATGCTGGGTGAAGAGTTTACTTTCATCATGCTGCTTTCCGGGTCGTGGAATGCGATTACCCTGATTGAATCGACCCTGCCGTTAAAAGGCGCAGAGCTGGATCTGCTGATCGTGATGAAGCGCACCACCGCGCGCCCGCAGCCTGCCCTGCCGGCTACCGTCTGGGTCCAGGTGGAAGTGACTGACTCCCCGCATTTAATCGAACGCTTTACCGCCCTGTTTGACAGCCACCAGATGAATATCGCCGAGCTGGTCTCGCGGACGCAACCGGGCAAAGATGACGCCGTGCCGAAACTGTTTATTCAGATCACCGCCCACAGCCCGGCGTCGCGGGATGCCTCAAATATCGAGCAAGCGTTCAAAGCCCTCTGTACAGAACTGAATGCTCAAGGCAGTATTAACGTCGTCAATTATTCCCAGTATGAACAGGATGGAGTTGAGTAATGAATCCACTGAAAGCCGGTGACATCGCACCGAAATTTAGCTTGCCCGATCAAGACGGTGAGCAAGTAAATTTGACCGACTTCCAGGGACAGCGTGTACTGGTCTATTTCTACCCGAAAGCCATGACCCCAGGCTGTACCGTACAAGCCTGCGGCTTACGCGATAACATGGACGAGTTGAAAACCGCCGGCGTCGAAGTGCTGGGTATCAGCACCGACAAACCGGAAAAACTGTCTCGTTTCGCCGAAAAAGAGCTGCTTAACTTCACGCTGCTTTCTGACGAAGATCACCAGGTTTGCAACGCGTTTGGCGTCTGGGGTGAGAAAACCTTTATGGGTAAAACCTATGACGGTATCCACCGCATCAGCTTCCTGATCGACGCTGACGGCAAAGTTGAACACGTGTTTGATGACTTCAAAACCAGCAATCACCACGATGTGGTGCTGGAATGGGTGAAAGCGAACGCCTGATTTGGCTCTTCGCTTGTTTGGCCGGGTGGCGCTACGCTTACCCGGCCTACAAAATCCATAGGCCCGTGCAAGCGTTAGCGCCGCCGGGCAACAGCCTACTCCTCCACTGCCGGCACATCCGGCCAGGCATGCACCACCGCTTTAACCAGCGTGGCCAGCGGGATCGCGAAGAAGACTCCCCAGAATCCCCATAATCCGCCAAAAATTACTACCGACAGAATAATGACGAGTGGGTGCAGGTTTACCGCTTCCGAGAACAGCACCGGAACCAGCAGGTTTCCGTCCAGCCCCTGAATAATCAGATAGACGACGAAACAGCTCCAGAACTCGGTGCCCAGACCAAACTGGAAGAGCGCCACGCCCACTACCGGAATGGTGACCACAAACGCCCCGATATAGGGAATCAGCACCGAGAAGCCTACCAGCACCGCCAGCAGTAGCGAGTAGTTCAGGCCGAAGATTAAGAAGCCAATCCAGGTGGCAACCCCAACGACAATCATCTCCAGCACTTTGCCGCGAATGTAGTTGGTGATCTGCTGGTTCATCTCCTTCCACACCTGCCCTGCCAGCCCACGGTTACGCGGCAGGACGCGGCGCACCGCGTTAAGCATCTGATCTTTGTCCTTGACCAGGAAGAAGACCATCAGCGGCACCAGCACCAGATAGACCGCCAGCGTCAGCAGGCCCACCAGCGACGCGAGGGAGAATTTGACCACCGTATCCCCCATCGTCATGATGCGGGTGCGCATGTTCTCAGCCATGGCATCAATGATGCCCGCATCCATCAGGGCTGGATAGCGGCGCGGCAGGGTGGCGGCAAAGTCAGAGAGTTTGCTGAGCATCCCCGGCATATCGCGGATGAGATTGATCCCCTGCTGCCAGGCGATCGGCAATACTACAAAGGACATCACCATCAGGATGCCGACAAAAAAGACCAGCACGATGATGCTGGCCCAGCGGCGGGAACAGCCAATATTTTCCAGCCGGACGGTAGGCCACTCCAGTAAATAGGCGAGCACGATTGCCACCAGTAGCGGCGCCAGCAGCCCGCTAAAGAAGAAGAGGATGCCAAAACCGGCAACCAGAATAATCAGCAAAGCAATGGCCTCAGGATCGCTAAAACGTCGGCGGTACCACTGCATTAATAACTCGAGCATTCAACCCTTCCCTGAAGATATTGGCGGAACGTAAAGAGTGAATTGTATCGAAGAGTTAATGAAAAGACTTTCGCTTTTTCTTGCTCCGTCACAAAACGCAAAAGCCTGAAAAGAGGGATTTTCTTATCGCCCTGAGGCGCATACACTTGCAGAGCAGCCGCAGATGAACGATATGCGGGTTCTTCGGTCAAATTAGCACACCCACCAGACAGGACAGAGGTTATGTTCAGGCAGTTGAAAAAAACGTTGGTTGCGACGCTCATCGCTGCGCTGACCGCTGGCCAGATGATGCCAGCCTTCGCTGACTCTGCAGACGCATTGCCGGATATGGGCACCTCGGCAGGAAGCACGCTCTCCATTGGTCAGGAGATGCAAATGGGCGATTTCTACGTGCGCCAGCTGCGCGGCAGTGCGCCGTTGATCAACGATCCATTGCTGGTGCAGTACATCAATTCGCTGGGGATGCGCCTTGTCTCCCACGCGGATTCGGTAAAGACCCCTTTCCACTTCTATTTGATCAATAACGACGAGATCAACGCCTTCGCCTTCTTCGGCGGCAACGTGGTGCTGCACTCGGCGTTATTCCGCTATGCCGACAACGAAAGCCAGCTGGCCTCGGTAATGGCGCACGAAATTTCTCACGTCACCCAGCGTCACCTGGCGCGCGCGATGGAAGATCAGAAGCGCAGCGCCCCGCTCACCTGGGTGGGCGCACTGGGCTCTATCCTGCTGGCGATGGCGAGCCCGCAAGCGGGTATGGCCGCGCTGACCGGTACCCTGGCGGGCACCCGTCAGGGGATGATCAGCTTTACCCAGCAAAATGAACAGGAAGCGGACCGCATCGGTATTCAGGTACTGCAACGCTCCGGGTTCGACCCGCAGGCGATGCCGAACTTCCTCGAAAAGTTACTCGACCGGGCGCGCTACTCCTCGCGTCCGCCGGAAATTCTGCTGACTCACCCCCTGCCGGAAAGCCGTCTCTCGGATGCCCGCAACCGCGCCAACCAGATGCGTCCGGTGGTGGCGCAGTCCTCAGAAGATTTCTATATGGCGAAGGTCAGAACCCTCGGCATGTACAACTCGGGGCGCAACCAGCTGACCAACGATCTGCTCGATGCCCTGAATAAAGGCAACGTGCGTGAACAGCGTGCCGCCCGGTATGGCCGTGCCTTACAGGCAATGGAGGCCAGCAATTATGACGAGGCGCGCAAAAACCTGCAGCCGCTGCTGGCCGCAGAGGCCAACAATGCCTGGTATCTTGATCTGGCAACTGACATCGACTTAGGGCAGAAAAAAGCCCAGGATGCGATCAACCGTCTGAAAGGCGCCCGTGACCTGCGCAATAACCCGGTCCTGCAACTCAACCTGGCGAATGCTTACTTACAGGGTGGACAGCCGCAGGAAGCCGCGCCCATTCTCAACCGCTACACCTTCAATAATAAAGATGATCCTAACGGCTGGGATCTGCTGGCCCAGGCGGAAGCCGCGCTCGGCCATCGCGATCAGGAGCTGGCTGCCCGCGCCGAAGGTTATGCCCTGGCCGGACGTCTGGATCAGGCCATCTCCCTGCTGAGCAGCGCCAGCTCGCAGGTGAAACTCGGCAGCCTGCAACAGGCCCGTTACGATGCCCGTATCGATCAGTTGCGCCAGCTGCAGCAGCGCTATCGCGCGTATGAAAAGATGTAAAAGGAGAAAAGATGTCTGACGCGGTTACGATCTACCATAACCCTCGCTGCTCAAAGAGCCGCGAAACCCTGAACCTGCTGAAAGCCAACGACGTTGAGCCGCAGGTGGTGCTCTATCTGGATACGCCGCCGGATGCCGACACCCTCCGCACGCTGCTCGCCCAGTTGGGAATGACCAGCGCCAGAGCGTTAATGCGCCAGAAAGAGGAGCTTTACAGAGAGTTGCGTCTGGCAGACAGCGCGCTCAGTGAAGATGAGTTAATTCAGGCGATGGTGGAGCATCCGAAGCTGATTGAGCGCCCGATTGTGGTGGCCAACGGCCAAGCCCGGATTGGCCGCCCGCCTGAGCAGGTGCTTGAGATTGTGAAGTAAGCAGGAATGGCCCGGTAGCGCGTGCGCCGGGCCTACAGATTGAGAATGTCTTTCACAAAAGGAATGGTGAGCTTCCGCTGGGCGGTGATGGATGCCTTATCCAGCTGATCGAGCGTCATAAACAGCGTACGCATCTCGCGATCTAAACGTTTTAGCAGAAAACGTCCCACATCTTCCGGCAGTTCAAATCCCCGTAACCGCGCCCGCAGCTGCAAAGCCTGCAGCTTATCTTCATCGGAAAGCGGCTGTAATTTGTAGATTTGTCCCCAGTCGAGACGCGAAGCCAGATCGGCCAGCCCGAGATTCAGCTGACGCGGCGGTCGATCGCCGGTAATCAGCAGCCGGGTCTTCCCCGACTCCAGAATGCGGTTATAGAGATTGAAAATCGCCATCTCCCACAGCTCATCCCCCGCCACGCATTCGATATTGTCGATGCAGACCAGCGACAGCTGTTCCATTCCATCGAGCACCTCCGGCACAAACCAGGTGCGTTTATCCAGCGGCACATAGCCGACCGCATCCCCGCGCTGAGAAAGTTCAGCACAGGCGGCGTGCAGCAGATGGCTGCGCCCCGCGCCTTCGCGTGACCAGATATAGATGTAACCGCTGTGCTCCTGGCGCAACACGTTTTGCAGTGCAGCCAGTAAAGAGGGGTTATCACCCGGCCAGAAACTCGCGAAAGTTTCGTCGTCGGGAAGATAAAGTGGCAAAGAGAGCTGTGCCGGTGCGTTCAGAAATACCTCAACCAGGTCTTACTCGGAATCGGCCCAGAGTTTAACACGGAACAAGCGGGGAGAGAACCGGGCGGATCGGCCACCCGGTTGCAGGATCAATGCGAGACTTTTTCGCTCTCTTCGGCGTCCAGCACCACCTCTTCCGGGCGCAGAACGGAGATCAGCTTGAAGATCAGGGCCAGACCGATACCGACGATGGTGGCCAGCGCCATGCCTTTCAGCTCGGCGGCGCCAATGTGCACCTTGGCACCACTGACGCCGATAATCAGGATCACCGAGGTCAGGATCAGGTTTTGCGCTTTGCTGTAGTCAACTTTTGAGTCGATCAGAACGCGAATACCGGAGGCGCCAATCACCCCGTACAGCAGCAGCGAAACACCGCCCATCACCGGAACCGGGATAATCTGGATAGCCGCCGCCAGCTTACCGACGCAGGAGAGCAGGATGGCGAAAATCGCCGCACCGCCGATAACCCAGGTGCTGTAGACGCGGGTAATAGCCATCACGCCGATATTCTCACCATAGGTGGTGTTTGGCGTGGAGCCGAAGAAACCGGAGATGATGGTTGAGAAGCCGTTGGCAAACATTGAGCGGTGCAGACCCGGGTCGCGGATCAGGTCGCGCTTGACGATATTCGCCGTCACCACCAGGTGACCGACGTGCTCGGCAATCACCACCAGCGCCGCAGGCAGAATGGTGAAGATGGCAAACCACTCAAAGCGCGGGGTGTAGAAGGTTGGCAGCGCGAACCAGTGAGCCTGGGCAATCGGGGTGGTATCCACAACGCCCATCGCAAAGGAGAGCGCATAGCCAGCCAGTACGCCGATCAGGATCGGGATAATTGCCATAAAACCGCGGAACAACACGGAGCCAAAGACCGTCACGCCCAGCGTGACCAGCGAGATAGTAATGGTTTTAGTATCCGGGGATTGCCCGTCGGCAGGCAGCAGGCCCGCCATGTTTGCGGCCACACCGGCTAATTCAAGACCGATGACGGCAACGATTGCGCCCATCGCCGCAGGGGGGAACATCACACCCAGCCAGCCGGTCCCCGCTTTCTTCACAATGAAAGCCACCAGACAGAACAGCACGCCGCACATAATGAAACCACCCAGCGCCACTTCATAGCCTAACGGCAACAACAGCAAGACCGGGGAGATAAAGGCAAAGCTGGAGCCCAGGTAGGCCGGAATCTTACCTTTACAAATAAAGAGATAAAGCAGCGTACCGATGCCGTTAAACAGCAGCACGGTGGCCGGGTTAATGTGGAACAGGATTGGCACCAGCACGGTTGCACCAAACATCGCAAACAGGTGCTGCAAACTAAGCGGGATTGTCTGCAAAAGTGGCGGTCTTTCACTCACCCCGATAGCACGGCGCGTCATAGAATCTTCCTCAAGTGTTGTTTGTTTTAAGCGGTTGGGTTTTTTATTCAAAAAAAAGCCGACTATCAAAGTCGGCTTCTTTTTCGTTATTCACTTATTTAGTACCAAAAATCTTATCGCCGGCATCGCCGAGTCCCGGGATGATGTACCCGTGCTCGTTCAGGCCCTGATCGACAGAGGCGGTGTACAGTTCAACGTCCGGGTGCGCTTTTTCCAGCGCAGCAATGCCTTCCGGCGCGGCAACCAGTACCAATACTTTGATGCTGCTGCAGCCCGCGTTTTTCAGCAGGTCGATGGTGGCGATCATGGAGCCACCGGTGGCCAGCATCGGGTCAACGACCAGCGCCATACGCTCGTCGATATTGGAGACCAGCTTCTGGAAATAGGGCACCGGCTCCAGCGTCTCTTCGTTACGGTAGATGCCAACCACGCTGATACGCGCGCTCGGAACGTGCTCCAGCACCCCTTCCATCATGCCCAGACCTGCGCGCAGGATTGGCACAACGGTAATTTTTTTGCCTTTGATCTGCTCAACCTGTACCGGGCCGTTCCAGCCTTCGATGGTCACAGTTTCGGTTTCCAGATCGGAGGTTGCTTCATAGGTCAGTAAGCTGCCAACTTCAGAGGCCAGTTCACGAAAGCGCTTAGTGCTGATGTCATGCTCACGCATCAGGCCCAGCTTGTGTTTAACGAGTGGGTGTTTCACTTCCACAATCTTCATTCTCTTTCTCCTTCGGGTGGCAGCCACAAAAAAAATCGCCGGATTATACCGCTTTTTTCGGATAGCACCATACCCATCTTGCTTGACCGGGATCAACCAAAGTGAATTAGAGGCTGTCAGAGAGTATAAAAGAGACAAAAAAAACCGGCGGGGGATCGCCGGCTTTTGTGCGGATTTTCGCCCGGCGGTGCTGCGCTTGCACGGGCCTACGGTTTTGTAGGCCGGGTAAGGCGAAGCCGCCACCCGGCAGTGGGCGTTTAAAGCGACTCGCCGTTGCTGGCGATCACCTTCTGATACCAGGCGAAAGACCTCTTCTTGCTGCGATTCAGCGTGCCGTTGCCTTCGTTGTCTTTATCAACATAGATAAAGCCATAGCGTTTTTTCATCTCGCCCGTTCCGGCAGAGACCAGATCGATACAGCCCCACGGGGTATAGCCCATCAGATCCACGCCATCTTCCACCACCGCTTTTTTCATCTCACGGATATGGGCGCTGAGATAGTCAATGCGGTACTGGTCATTGACCGTGCCGTCACTCTCCAACACGTCGATGGCGCCAAACCCGTTCTCGACAATAAACAGCGGCAGCTGGTAGTGATCCCAGAACCAGTTCAGGGAGTAACGCAGCCCCACCGGATCAATCTGCCAGCCCCAGTCCGATTTCTGCACATAGGGGTTGGAGACCAGGCTTTTGCTTTCGTCGTAGTCGAGCTGCGGGTTGTCCTCCGTGGCTTTGGTGGCAAACGACATGTAGTAGCTGAAGCCGATGTAATCCACGCAGCCCTGTTTCAGCGCCGCTTTATCCTCTTCGGTGATATCCAGCGCAAAACCGCGACGGGCAAAGTAGTTCAGAAGATGCTGCGGATAGGCGCCGCGCACGTGCACATCGGTGAACCAGTAGCGGCGGTGCATGGCATTCATCGCCATCATCATGTCGTTCGGGGCGCAGGTCAGGGGATAGATCGGACACATGGCGATCATGCAGCCAATTTTCAGGGACGGGTTGATGTCGCGTCCGGCTTTTACCGCCAGGGCACTGGCGACCAGCTCATAGTGCGCCGCCTGGAACATCACCGGCTCGCGATCTTCACCCGGCTGGTACTTCAGCCCGGAGTTGGTAAACGGGGCGAAATCTTCGTGGAAGTTGGCCTGGTTGTTGATCTCGTTAAAGGTCATCCAGTATTTCACTTTGTGCTGATAGCGCTCGAATACCACGCTGGCAAAGCGCACAAAGAAGTCGATCAGTTTGCGGTTACGCCAGCCGCCGTACTCTTTCACCAGGTGATAAGGCATTTCGAAGTGCGAGAGGGTGATCACCGGCTCGATGCCATGCTTCAGGCACTCATCAAACAGATCGTCATAAAACTGGAGCCCCGCCTCGTTAGGCTGCTGTTC
Source organism: Leclercia sp. LSNIH1 (assembly GCF_002902985.1). Classification (NCBI taxonomy): domain Bacteria; kingdom Pseudomonadati; phylum Pseudomonadota; class Gammaproteobacteria; order Enterobacterales; family Enterobacteriaceae; genus Leclercia; species Leclercia sp. LSNIH1. The sequence goes on from NZ_CP026167.1 coordinate 4,438,381, forward strand.
ATCGCCTTTCGGGAAAATACGCGTCCAGGCTATGGAGGTGCGGAAACATTTAAAGCCCATTTCCGCGAACAGCTGGATGTCATCTTTATACCGGTGATAGAAATCGATGGCTTCATGGTTGGGGTAGTTTTTGCCCGGCAGTACGCCGTCGGTAATTTCGCGGGGGACGCCGTGGGCGCCAGCGGTCATCACATCTGCCACGCTCGTGCCCTTCCCGCCCTCCTGCCAGCCGCCTTCAAGTTGATGCGCCGCCACTGCGCCGCCCCACAGAAAACCCTCTTTGAATCCTGACATGCAATATCCCTCATTCAGCGTTAATTATCGGCAAAAAAGAGTACAGAAACCGGTTTCAGTGAAATGATGTGCATTCAGTGGCAGGGTTGCAAGAATAAGAATGTACCCGGTTTCATTTTCGTGAACGGGTTCATGTTTGTATGCTAAGAGTCGATTTTTACTCAATTTTCAGGCGCACATTTTTCTGTTGCAGAATGGGCTCGCAAACGTTTGCCTGGACTGTTAGAATTGCGCCGATTTTTCTTATATCGCAATGCAATCGCGTGGGGACTTGAGCCGTGACCAACAAAACTTCTCTCAGCTACAAAGATGCCGGTGTAGATATTGACGCAGGTAATGCGCTGGTTGACCGTATCAAAGGGGTAGTTAAAAAAACCCGCCGCCCGGAAGTGATGGGAGGTCTGGGAGGATTCGGCGCACTGTGCGCGCTGCCGCAAAAATACCGTGAACCGGTTCTGGTCTCAGGCACCGACGGCGTGGGCACCAAGCTGCGTCTGGCGATGGATCTGAAACGCCACGACACCATCGGCGTTGACCTGGTTGCGATGTGCGTGAACGACCTGGTGGTTCAGGGCGCTGAGCCGCTGTTCTTCCTCGACTACTACGCGACCGGCAAGCTGGACGTCGACACCGCAGCCAGCGTCATCAGCGGTATCGCAGAAGGCTGTTTGCAGTCAGGCTGTGCACTGGTCGGCGGTGAAACCGCTGAAATGCCGGGCATGTACCACGGCGACGATTACGACGTGGCTGGCTTCTGCGTGGGCGTTGTCGAAAAATCAGAGATCATTGACGGCAGCAAAGTGGCCGACGGCGACGTGCTGATTGCGCTGGGCTCCAGTGGCCCGCACTCTAACGGCTACTCCCTGGTGCGCAAAATTGTTGAAGTGAGCGGCTGCGACCCTCTCACCACCGAGCTGGAAGGTAAACCGCTGGCCGATCACCTGCTCGAACCGACCCGCATCTACGTGAAATCCATTCTGGAGCTGATTGAGAATGTGGACGTTCACGCGATTGCCCACCTGACCGGCGGCGGCTTCTGGGAAAACATTCCGCGCGTCCTGCCGGATAACACCCAGGCGGTGATCGACGCATCCTCCTGGCAGTGGCCTGCGGTATTTAACTGGCTGCAGGATGCCGGTAACGTCAGCGATCATGAGATGTATCGCACCTTCAACTGCGGCGTGGGGATGGTTATCGCCTTGCCGGCAAGCGAAGTGGACAATGCCCTGGCGCTGCTGCAGGCGAAAGGTGAAAACGCGTGGAAAATCGGTATCATCAAAGCATCTGATTCCGAACAGCGTGTGGTCATTGAATGAAAAATATAGTGGTGCTCATTTCCGGTAACGGAAGTAATTTGCAGGCTATCATCGATGCCTGCATACAGAAGAAGATCAACGGCACCCTCCGCGCAGTATTCAGTAACAAGGCCGATGCATACGGCCTTGAGCGTGCCCGCCTCGCGGGCATTGCCACGCATGCGCTCAGCGCTGCCCAGTTTGCCAGCCGCGAGGCGTTTGACCGCGAATTGGTGCAGGAGATTGACGCCTACGCCCCGGATGTGGTGGTGCTGGCCGGCTACATGCGGATCTTAAGCCCGGCGTTTGTCGCGCACTATGCCGGACGTCTGCTCAATATCCACCCCTCCCTGCTGCCTAAATATCCTGGCCTGAATACCCACCGTCAGGTGCTGGACAACGGCGATGAGGAGCACGGCACCTCGGTCCATTTCGTTACTGACGAACTGGACGGCGGCCCGGTGATCCTGCAGGCGAAAGTGCCGGTGTTTGAAGGCGACAGTGAAGAGGAGGTGACCGCCCGGGTGCAGGCTCAGGAGCACGCTATCTACCCGCTGGTGGTGAGCTGGTTCGTTGAAGGCCGTCTTAAAATGCGCGACGGCGCCGCCTGGCTGGATGGCGCGCCGTTACCCCCGCAAGGTCACGCGGCGGAAGAGTAAACTTTTGCCGGGTGGCGCTATCGCTTACCCGGCCTACAGCACCTTTTGCCCCGCCAACTCTCTATTATCCCTCAAGAAAAAATTTAACTGTCATACTTTTCTGACACAGTTGGACATATTGTGGAAATGCTCGCCATAATAAAGGCGAGACGGATTTACCACGTCCTGTGATTGAACTGGAGTGTGAGTAGTAATGGGTCAGGAAAAGTTATACATCGAGAAAGAGCTAAGCTGGTTAGCGTTCAACGAGCGCGTGCTTCAGGAAGCGGCCGACAAAAGTAACCCGCTGATTGAGCGCATGCGTTTTCTGGGGATTTACTCCAATAATCTGGATGAATTCTATAAAGTGCGTTTCGCTGAACTGAAGCGTCGAATCATCATTAGCGAAGAGCAGGGTTTAAACTCGAATTCGCGTCATCTGCTTGGCAAGATCCAGTCCCGGGTACTGAAAGCCGACCAGGAATTTGACAGCCTGTATAACGAACTGCTGCTGGAGATGGCGCGTAATCAAATCTTCCTGATTAACGAGCGTCAGCTCTCGGTTAACCAGCAGAGCTGGCTGCGTCACTATTTCAAACAGTATCTGCGCCAGCACATCACCCCGATTCTGATTAACCGCGAAACCGATCTGGTGCAGTTCCTGAAAGATGACTACACCTATCTGGCGGTGGAGATTATCCGCGGCGACAGCATCCGCTATGCGCTGCTGGAAATCCCGTCAGACAAGGTGCCGCGCTTCGTCAACCTGCCACCGGAAACGCCGCGCCGCCGCAAGCCGATGATCCTGCTGGATAACATCCTGCGCTACTGCCTGGACGATATCTTCAAAGGCTTCTTCGACTACGATGCGCTGAACGCCTATTCCATGAAGATGACCCGCGATGCCGAGTATGACCTGGTGCACGAGATGGAGGCCAGCCTGATGGAGCTGATGTCATCCAGCCTTAAGCAGCGTCTGACGGCGGAGCCGGTGCGCTTTGTCTATCAGCGCGATATGCCTGATGCCATGGTTGATATGCTGCGCGAAAAGCTGACCATCTCCCGCTATGACTCCATTGTGCCGGGCGGTCGCTATCACAATTTCAAAGACTTTATCGGCTTCCCAAACGTCGGCAAGGCCAACCTGGTGAACAAGCCGCTGCCCCGCCTGCGCCATATCTGGTTTGATAAGTTCCGTAACGGCTTCGACGCCATTCGCGAGCGCGATGTCCTGCTCTACTATCCGTACCACACCTTTGAGCATGTGCTGGAGCTGATGCGTCAGGCGTCGTTCGACCCCAACGTGCTGGCGATTAAAATCAACATCTACCGCGTGGCGAAAGATTCCCGCATTATCGATGCGATGATCCACGCTGCCCACAACGGCAAAAAAGTGACCGTGGTGGTGGAGTTGCAGGCGCGTTTCGATGAAGAGGCCAACATCCACTGGGCCCGTCGTCTGACCGAAGCGGGCGTACACGTGATCTTCTCGGCCCCTGGGTTGAAGATCCACGCCAAGCTGTTCCTCATCTCCCGTAAAGAGGGTGATGATGTGGTGCGTTATGCCCACATCGGCACCGGTAACTTCAACGAGAAGACCGCGCGCATCTATACCGACTACTCGCTGTTGACCGCCGATGCGCGGATCACCAACGAGGTGCGTCGGGTCTTCAACTTTATTGAAAACCCCTATCGTCCGGTTAATTTCGACTATCTGCTGGTCTCCCCGCAGAACTCCCGTCGTCTGCTGTATGACATGATCGACCGCGAGATCGCCAACGCGCAAAACGGCCAGCCGGCCGGCATTACGCTTAAGCTCAACAACCTGGTCGATAAAGGACTGGTGGATCGCCTGTATGCCGCCTCCAGTTCGGGAGTTCAGGTTAATCTGCTGATCCGCGGCATGTGCTCGCTGATCCCCGATCTTGAGGGCATCAGTGAAAATATTCGCGTCATCAGCATCGTCGATCGCTATCTTGAGCACGATCGGATCTATATTTTTGAGAATGGCGGCGATAAACGCGTTTACCTCTCTTCCGCCGACTGGATGACGCGAAACATCGATTACCGGATTGAAGTGGCGGCACCGCTGCTCGATCCGCGGCTGAAGCAACAAATTCTTGATATTATCGACCTGTTGTTAAGTGATACTGTAAAAGCACGTTATGTCGATAAAGAACTGAGTAACCGCTATGTGCCGCGCGGCAATCGCCGTAAAGTACGGGCACAGCTGGCGATTTACGACTATATCAAATCACTCGAGCAATCCGATTAACCTATGCCGATAAACGATAAGACCCCACGACCGCAGGAGTTTGCTGCGGTCGACCTTGGTTCTAACAGCTTCCACATGGTCATCGCCCGTGAGGTGGATGGCGCAATGCAGATCATCGGTCGTCTGAAGCAGCGCGTCCACCTGGCTGATGGCCTGGATGCGAACAATATGCTCAGCGAAGAGGCGATGGAGCGCGGGCTGAACTGCCTGTCGCTGTTTGCCGAACGCCTGCAGGGTTTCACCCCGTCGAGCGTCTGCATTGTCGGAACGCATACCCTGCGCCAGGCCGCAAACGCGACGGAATTTTTAAAGCGCGCGGAAAAGGTGATCCCCTACCCTATCGAAATCATTTCGGGTAACGAAGAAGCCCGTCTGATTTTTATGGGCGTGGAACATACGCAACCTGAAAAAGGCCGCAAGCTGGTGATTGATATTGGCGGCGGCTCGACGGAGCTGGTGATCGGCGAAAACTTTGAGCCGCATCTGGTCGAAAGCCGCCGGATGGGCTGCGTCAGCTTTGCCCAACTCTATTTCCCCGGCGGGGCGATCAGCCGGGAGAACTTCCAGCGCGCGCGGATGGCCGCGGTACAGAAGCTGGAGTCCCTCGCCTGGCAATACCGTCTGCAGGGCTGGAACGTGGCGCTTGGCGCCTCGGGTACGATCAAAGCGGCACACGAAGTGCTGGTGGAGATGGGCGAAAAAGATGGCTTTATTACCCCTGAGCGTCTGACCAGGCTGATGGAAGAGGTGCTCAAGCATAAGAGCTTTACCGCCCTCAGCCTGCCGGGTCTCTCCGAAGAGCGCAAAGCGGTGTTTGTGCCGGGTCTGGCGATCCTGTGTGGCGTGTTCGATGCGCTGGCGATCCGCGAGCTGCGTCTTTCCGACGGCGCGCTGCGCGAAGGGGTACTCTATGAGATGGAAGGCCGTTTCCGTCATCAGGATATTCGCAGCCGCACCGCGCAGAGCCTGGCCAACCAGTACAATATTGACCGCGAACAGGCCAGACGCGTGCTGGAAACCACGACCCAAATGTATGAGCAGTGGGAAGCCCAGAACCCGAAACTGGCGCATCCGCAGCTGGCGGCTCTGCTCAAATGGGCGGCGATGCTGCATGAAGTGGGGCTCAATATCAACCACAGCGGGATGCACCGCCATTCGGCCTACATTCTGCAACACAGCGACCTGCCAGGCTTCAACCAGGAGCAGCAGACCATGATGGCCTCGCTGGTGCGCTATCATCGTAAAGCCGTTAAGCTGGATGAGCTGCCGCGCTTTACGCTGTTCAAGAAAAAACAGTTCCTGCCGCTGATCCAGCTGTTACGTCTGGGCGTGCTGCTGAACAACCAGCGCCAGGCGACGACGACGCCACCTACGCTGACGCTCACCACGGACGATAACCACTGGACGCTGAGTTTCCCGCATGACTGGTTTAGCCAGAATGCGCTGGTCTTGCTGGATCTGGAAAAAGAGCAACAGTACTGGAGCGCCGTCACCGGCTGGTGCCTGAAAATTGAAGAAGAGCACTCCCCGCACGTCGCCGCGTAATCTTCCCGTCAGGCGCTCATACCGAGCGCCTCACCCCTAAGCAGACTCTCCAGCGGCACAGGTTTGCCAATCAAATAGCCCTGAAAATAGTCAATGCCCAGCGCTTCAGCCGCATGGCGGATCTCTTCGCTTTCAACATACTCCGCCACCACCAGCATCTTTTTCATCCGCGCAAGATGACAGATCGAAGCGACAATCTGGTAATCCAGACTATTGCTGACGATGTTACGAATAAAGCTGCCGTCGATCTTCAGAATATCGGCATCCACGTTTTTCAAGCGCGCATAGCTGGCGTAGCCGGTACCAAAATCATCTATGGCAATCCGGCACCCCATCTGCTGCAGATGGTTGACGGTCTGCATCGCCAGCCCGGCGTTGCCGAAGCTGCTGCTTTCGGTGATCTCGAAGATGAGCTGCCAGCTCTCAATGGCATATTTTTGCAACATCCGGCTGACCTCAAGCGGCAGCTGGGCCCGGCAAACGGACGTTGGCGAAAGGTTAATGGCGAACCGCTGCCCCGGGAGCGTTTCGCGATTCTTCGCCATAAACTGAAGCGTCTTCTCCAGCACCAGCAGATCAATTCGCGACGAAAGGCCAAACTCCATGGCAACGGGCAAAAAGATATCGGGCGAGATCAGCCCGGCATCACCATTTTGCAGGCGGAGCAGTATCTCGTGATAGCTATCGCCGCGGATGCCCTGTACGGGCTGCGCCAGCAGGGTAAACTCATCTTTTTCCAGCGCCCGCTGCACGCGATTCATCATCGCAACCTTGTCTTTCAGACCGCGCTGCAGGTTGATTGCGCCCCGCTGCTGCAGGTTTTCCGGGTGGTTGGTCGCCAGAGAGAGATCCGCAATGGTACTCAGCTCACCCAGCAGCAGATAGATATGCACCACCGGTGAACGCACATAGCAGTAACTGACCCCCACCTGCGGCTGCAGCGGCATCCCATCCCAGATAAAGCGAAAGCGTTTGATGTGCAGATCCAGCTCTTCAATACGGGATTGGTGCAGCTCGGTATTTAAACGCAACACTAAATCGTGACCCGAGAGTTGATAGATGCACTCATCCGGCTGCAGATAATCATTCAGCCAGGCGGCCAGCTTCTGTTTGTACTGGATGCGCAGCAGTACGCCATAGTTACGCCCCAAAACTTCCAGTTCAGGGATGCGCAAGAAACAGAGCACCGACCAGGGTTTTTTGCCCAGGGCACGATTGAGCGCCCGCAGGTTTGGCATGTGCACCACCGGATCGAGAAACGCCAGCCGACGGGCGCGAATATTGATGGCCCGCTGTCGCGTCGCCAGTACCGCCATATAGACCACCACGAAGGTAAAGACCAGATAACTGGAGGAGGTAATGGTGAGCTGAATATCGTATCCCTGCGACCAGGGGATGTAGCGGTAAAAATAGTGAATAGAGACGATCAGCACTGGAGTCCAGATCAGAGACATCAGCTTATAACCAAAGCGCATCGATCCCCAAAGCATGACCGGCATCAGCAGCGACAGCGTGTAGTTGGTACTGAAGATACTGCTGTTTTCGTTAATCGGCCATAACAGCAGGGCCAGTAAGGCACTGTTGATCAACATCCAGGTGACAGCTTCTGCCAGCGACACTTTGCGGTCTATCTGGCTCCTAATCTGCGATATCAGGCTGCGCAGATAGCGGGGATGACGGAGGATGCGGATGATCACATAGCTGAAGGGCACCCCTGTCAGGCAGCCAACCAGTAACCCCTGATAGTTAATCAGCGAGCGGATCCCGGGAGTACTGATACCGGCCAGGTCAAACCGCGTCTGGTAAACGCCGAGGTAAACCGCGAACTGAAATAGCAGGAGAAAAATCGTGGCCGGGCAGAACATCTGCCAGAACATCCGTTGCGCGATAAGCCGTGCGTCGCCATAGGCAGTCATATTACGTCGGGGTGTGAAGACCCGATATCCGCCCCAACTGAGAGTTATAGGGATCAGGAAATGCGCAATGGCAATCGCCGTTTCGTAGTCGCCAATCGAGGGATAATAGTGCAGGAAGAGCGCAACCATAATGCCCGGCACTGCCGCCATTCCATAAAACAGCATGAGCGCGAGTAACAACGCCAGCGGCATATAGTAGAGCACCACCAGACTCCCCTCAACCTGGGTGTAGGTAGTAGCTAAGCGCGCAATGGGCAGCAGCACGATCGGCAGAAGCATCGGCAGCGCCCACCAGCGATCTTTGTATTTTTTGTATAAAGTGAAAATAGTCATAGATGCCATAGTAAACCCGCTGATCCCGGGGGTAATTCAGACAGGCATCCAACCTGACACTGTTGCCGCGCATCGAATAACGATTACACGAAGGGAATAAAAGATTTTAATTAGCAACGGCGGGTGACATTTGACTTAAATCAAAAATATTAATATCGCTCAATTAGATTCACATTTTTTGACCACACTTTTGTGCTAATTATCAATGGCGTAAATAAGTTAATTATTATACATAACATTAAGTGAGTGAGTTGTTGACGCAATTTTACATTACGATTAATTGACCCCTGCCCGCCCGTATGCCTTAATGGCGTACCGCCCGCAGGGTATTATCAGGAAAACAACAGTGAGTCAGGCCACACGTATGCGAAGACGACATCGGTTTAACACTCGGATGACGCGTATCATACTGCTAATCAGCTTCTTCTTTTTCCTTGGCCGTTTCGTCTATTCCTCTATAGGTGCCTGGTATCACCATCAGGAGAAAAAACAGGCCCAGCAATCCAGCCTCTCTGTCGATTATGCCGGGCGTTCCACATCGACAATTAATTAATCGTTTGGTTTTTATTGGTTAATTTAATTATTCTGTTGTTTGTAATAAACGAATAATTTCGCTCATTCCTTTGCTCAGTATTTTGTCCTGACGCATAACAATAGCCAGCTGGCGCTGTAATACCGGCGTAAGCGATTGTACGCATAATCCCTGTCTGTCCTGCGCGCAGGCGACCGCCATGCGGGGAATAATGCTGTACCCCAGCCCGACACGAACCATACGCTTGATCGCTTCGATGCTGCCGGACTGCATCACCGGCTGCACCTCCACGCCGCTTGCCTGGAACCAGGCGTCGATGACCGTACGCGTACTGCTTCCCGCACTAAAGGCGATAAAGGGTCGATCCTGTAGATGCTCAGCGGTCAGCATGCCGAACTGCCTCTGCTCTTCCCCGGCGGCGATATAGACAAACTCCTCATTCATCACCGGTGCGATCGAAAGCGCAGACCCGGCAGCCGGGAGTGTCACCAGCCCCAGATCGAGACGGTTCTCCTCGATAGCGCGAACAATCTCAAGGGTATTGCCGGTGGTGACGCCAACCCGCAGCAGCGGATGATCCTGACGCAGCTGCTGCAACAGAGGTGGCAGCAGATGGATGCAGGCCGTGGCACCCATTCCGAGGGTAATGGTGCCGCTCACCTCATGGCTGAAGGCCCCTATCGCGCGTATCGCCTCATCCACCGCCTGCTCGATGCGCTCGCCGTGCGTAAGTAACGTGAGCCCCGCCGCGGTGGCTTTAATCCCCCGTCCGGTTCGCTCGATTAATCGCGCCTGCAGAAACTGCTCCAGCTGGCGGATCTGCAGACTGACGGCCGGTTGCGAAAGTCCCAGCAGATCCGCCGCGGCAGAAAAACTGCCCCGCTGCACCACCAGACGAAAGGTCGCCAGCTGTCCAAGATTCAGCGTCGTCATCACAAAGTTTCTCTTATAGGAGCCATAAACGCACCGGCCTGCCAGGGTCCTGATGCAACCGATATGCTCAGCATAACGCCCTGATGGAATGAAAGATAATGAAAAACCCTGCCCTGCCCCGCGCCCTCTCCCTCACTGCTGGCTGTAACCAGCTTATCAACTGGGGGATCTCTTTTTATATGCCCGGCACCTTTGCCCGGGCGATATCGGCGGATACCGGCTGGTCGTCAGCGCAAATCTACTCGGGCCTGACGCTCGCCATGCTGGTGATGGCTGCCCTCTCGCCGTTTGTCGCCCGCTTACTGGCGCGGATCGGCGGCCAGCGTGTGGTGATGACCGGCTCCCTGCTGATCGCCTTGAGTTGTCTGCTTATGGCTTACACGCACTCGCTTATGACCTGGTACAGCGCCTGGGTGTTAACTGGCATCGGTATGCGCCTGTCGCTGTACGACGCACTGTTTGCGGCGCTAGTGAATCTCTACGGTCAGCAGGCGCGGCGAACGATCTCCCGCGTGACGCTGGCGGGCGGGCTGGCCTCGGTGGTCTTCTGGCCGCTGGGAGAGGCACTGCTCATGGTCATGAACTGGCGTGAAGCGCTGCTGATCTATGCCCTGTTCGGCCTGCTGAGCGCCGCGTTAATCCTGTCGCTACCCAATCAAACTCACCCTCTAGCCAACAAACCCGCCGCCCGTGCCGGGGGAGAGGATCGTCGCAACGGCTGGCTGTACGCCGCGTTTATCGCCCTCATCACCTTTGTCTCTAACGGCACCTCGACCCATCTGCCGGAATTTATCGCCAGCGTCGGCCTGCCGGTGACCATCGGCATGTTATGGGGAATTGGGCAGACCGGGGCGCGGTTCCTGGAGGTGGTGGCCGGAGCGGGACTGACTCCGCTGCGCCTGACGCTGCTCACCGCGCTTGCCATGCCGGTCTGCTTTCTGCTGGGGCTCAGCACTACGCTCTGGCTCTGGTCAGCCGCCGGTTTTGTGCTGGGCTATGGGGCGATTAACGGCCTGGTGACCATCGTCAAAGCTACGCTGCCGTTGCAGCTGTTTGCTCCTGAAGAGTACGCCAAACGCACCGGGGTGCTGCTGATCCCTGCCCAGCTGATGGCGGCAGCTTCCCCGCTGGCCTATGCATGGCTGAACCGGATATTGGGCATGGCGGGCGCGATGTGGCTGTCGTGGGGGCTGACGCTGGTGATTGCCGGGCTGGCGGTGGCTATCGTCAAGGGTCAGGCATCGCGCCATGCTGAGGGCATCCCTGCCCTGAGTGACTAAAGAACAAATCCGCCGTCAATGGTCAGGCTTGCCCCGGTCATGTAGCCGGATGATGTCCCGGCAAGCCAGGCCGCCAGCGAGGCGATTTCGTCCGGCTCGCCCATTCTTTGCAACGGGATGCTCCCGACGATCTGCTCCGCCATCCCGGCGGTCATATCGGTGGCGATGGGCCCTGGCTGAATGTTGTTAATGGTGATGCGCCGTGGCGCCAGATCCAGAGCGAGGTTCTGCACCATCGATGCCACCGCCGCTTTGCTCATGGCATAAACGCTGCTGCCCGCATGCCCGGTACGCACGGCGGTATTGCTGCCGATGGTGATAATCCTCCCCCCTTCCGTCATCGGCTTCACCGCTGCCTGAATGGCGAGGAAGACGCCGCGTACGTTGACCGACAGCGTGGCGTCCAGATCCGCCAGGGCATACTCCTCAATCGTTCCAGGGCGAAGCACACCCGCGTTCACCACCGCGACATCCAGCCTGCCGTAGCGGCGCAGCGTCGTATCCACTGCCGCCTGGATTGCTGCCGCATCTGCGCTGTCGGCTTCAATGGCTATCGCCTGGCCGCCCTGACGCGCAATGGTTGATACCAGCGCCTGCGCCCGGTCCGGACGGGATACCCAGGTAATGGCAACCCGATAGCCCTCGCGCGCCAGTCGCGCCGCAATGGCCGCTCCGATCCCGCGTGCCCCGCCGAAAATCAACGCTACTTTTTCGTGATTCATGATGGTCATTCTCCTGTTGGCTTGAGCACCCACCCGGGTGCCTCTGCAGACACCCTGCCAGCAGAAACTCCCCTGCGCATGCGCGGAATGTATCGCACTGTATCCCCGCCGCCCTGCTTACGCAGCCATACAAAAAAGCCGCCCACAGCAAACAGACCCGATACATAAAAATGGTTTTCTGTACCTGTTGTCACTGATTACCTGAAGAGGAGATACCCGGATGATGCATCGAAATGTCCTGCTCACGCTGTTCGCCTTGTCATCAGGCTGTACCTGGGCCGCACCGTTAAGCGGGCTTAGTGCGGCGGAGGTGAATGGCCTTGCTGCCGTCGCACCGCTCGAACAACCCCAGCCCCCGGCGAAGCTGATTGTGGATCCACCGCTGGCGGGCCCGCTAAGTAAAGGCGCGGTCTTTATTCAATACCGCGCAGAGAACATGCGCATTGAACCGGTGTTCGGGCCTGAGGCGCTGAAAGTGACGCCGCGCATCGGCCATATCCATGTCATCGTGGATGACAACCCCTGGCACTGGGCCGACGCCAGCGGTGAACCGGTCATTCTGGTGGGGCTACCCGCAGGTCATCACAAGGTGACCCTTATTCTCGCCGACCCAACTCATAAACCTGTTGATCGTAAAACCATTGAATTTACCGTGCCGCCGCATGCCGCGGTTATGCACTGAACGCAACCCCTGACCTATTTTTGAGGATTTAAACCATGAAAACATTATTGATTGCTGTCCTGACCTTCACTGCCGCAATGGCCTCTTCCGCTTTCGCCGCCCAGGAAATTAACCAGCCTCAGGGAGAGCAAAAGATTGGCACCGTTTCCGACAGCAGCGGTGCGACGTCGCTGGCGGATCTGGAGGCAAAACTGCAGGCCAAAGCCGATAAAGCGGGCGCCAGCGCGTTTCGTATTACCTCCGCCGGGGGGAATAACACCCTGTCCGGCACCGCCGATATTTATCGCTGAGGCGTAACCATGAAAAAAGTGTCTATCCATACCGTTGCGGTGGGCCTGCTGCTGGCCGCCACCAGCGGCTCCGCGCTGGCGAATAATAAAACCGTCGTTCTGGTGCACGGCGCGTTTGCCGACGGCAGCAGTTGGAACCGCGTGATCGACAAGCTGCAACGCCAGCATACCGAGGTCATCGCCGTTCAGCTGCCGCTCACCTCGCTGAAAGAGGATGTCGCCGCAACCCAGCGCGCCATCGCCCGGGCCCACGGGGATGTGGTGCTGGTAGGCCACTCCTGGGGCGGCACGGTGATAAGCGAGGCGGGTAACGATGCGCGGGTCAAAGCGCTGGTTTACGTGGCGGCGTTTGCCCCGGACTCAGGCCAGTCGACGGCGGCGCTGGCGGACAGCTACCCTGCCCCGCCGGGGAGCGCTGGGATTGCTAAAACCGCAGAGGGTTTTCTCTATTTGCCGGGCAAATCGGTACGTCAGGATTTTGCGCCGGACATTAAGGCTGATGAGCAAAACAGACTGACCGCCACTCAGGGCCCGATCCGTGCGGATGCCTTTGCGGAAAAGGTCACGCATGCGGCCTGGCACGATAAGCCGAGCTGGTATGTCGTCAGCAAGAGTGACCGGATGATCAACCCGGATCTGGAGCGGGCAATGGCGAAAGCGATAGATGCCAAAGCCAGCGAGGTGGCGGCAAGCCATGTGTCGATGGTGAGTCAACCGGAGGAGATTGTCCGGGTGATTGAGCAAGCGGTGAAATGAGACCGATGAAAAAAAGCCCGCACGATGCGGGCTTGATTTATATGCGCTTAACAGGCGGGATTTATTCCCACTCGATCGTCGCCGGTGGCTTACCGCTGATGTCATACACCACGCGGGAAATACCGTTCACTTCGTTGATAATACGGTTGGACACGCGGCCCAGGAAGTCATACGGCAGGTGCGCCCAGTGGGCAGTCATAAAGTCGATGGTCTCCACCGCACGCAGGGAGACAACCCAGTCGTACTTACGGCCATCGCCCATTACGCCGACGGAGCGAACCGGCAGGAAGACGGTGAACGCCTGGCTCACTTTGTTGTACAGGTCAGCTTTGTGCAGCTCTTCAATGAAGATCGCGTCCGCACGACGCAGCAGGTCGCAGTACTCTTTCTTCACTTCGCCCAGCACGCGCACGCCCAGACCCGGCCCCGGGAACGGATGACGGTAGAGCATGTCATACGGCAGACCCAGTTCCAGACCGATCTTACGCACTTCGTCTTTGAACAGCTCGCGCAGCGGCTCAACCAGACCCATCTTCATCTCTTTCGGCAGGCCGCCCACGTTGTGGTGAGATTTGATGACGTGTGCTTTACCGGTGGCGGATGCTGCGGATTCGATCACGTCAGGGTAGATGGTGCCCTGCGCCAGCCACTTCACATCTTCCAGCTTCAGCGCTTCTTCATCGAACACTTCAACGAAGACGCGGCCAATGATTTTACGTTTGGCTTCCGGATCGTTTTCACCCGCCAGCGCGTCGAGGAAGCGCTGCTCGCCTTCCACGTGAACGATGTTCAGACCGAAGTGGTCGCCGAACATGTCCATCACCTGCTGGGCTTCGTTCAGGCGCAGCAGACCGTTGTCGACGAAGACGCAGGTCAGGTTTTTGCCGATGGCGCGGTGCAGCAGCATCGCGGTCACGGAGGAGTCAACGCCGCCGGACAGACCGAGGATCACTTTGTCGTCACCCACCTGCTGGCGGATACGCTCCACGGCGTCGTCGATGATTTTTGCTGGCGTCCACAGCGCTTCACACTGGCAGATGTCGATGACAAAACGCTCCAGCATGCGCAGGCCCTGACGGGTGTGGGTCACTTCCGGGTGGAACTGCACGCCGTAGAAGCGCTTCTCTTCGTTCGCCATGATGGCAAACGGGCAGCTCTCGGTGCTGGCAACGGTCACGAAGTCGGACGGGATAGCGGTGACTTTGTCGCCGTGACTCATCCAGACGTCGAGCAGCGCTTTGCCGTCGGCGGTCAGGGAGTCTTCGATACCGCGGATCAGGGCGCTGTCGGTCTGTACTTCAACCTGTGCATAGCCGAACTCACGCTCGTTGGAGCCCTCTACATGGCCACCCAGCTGCATCGCCATGGTCTGCATGCCGTAGCAGACGCCGAACACCGGCACACCGGCTTCGAATACATACTGCGGCGCGCGCGGGCTGTTCTCTTCGGTGGTGCTTTCCGGGCCGCCAGAGAGAATGATACCGCTTGGGTTGAATTCGCGAATCTGTGCTTCCGTGACATCCCACGCCCACAGTTCACAGTAAACGCCCAGCTCACGTACGCGACGTGCCACCAGCTGAGTGTACTGCGAACCGAAATCCAGAATGAGAATGCGATGTTTATGAATATTTTCCGTCATTGACGCTAATTCCGAGGCAAGTGAAACAAAATCGCCCGGCTTATAGCCGGGCGTGGAAATTTATCAGGAGCCCATGCGGTAGTTCGGGGACTCTTTGGTGATGGTCACGTCGTGAACGTGACTTTCCTGGATACCCGCACCGCTGATACGCACAAATTCCGCTTTGGTACGTAACAGGTCAATAGTACCACAGCCGGTCAGGCCCATACAGGAGCGCAGGCCGCCCATCTGCTGGTGGATGATCTCTTTCAGGTAGCCTTTATAGGCCACGCGGCCTTCGATACCTTCCGGCACCAGTTTGTCAGCAGCGTTGTCGGTCTGGAAGTAGCGGTCGGAGGAGCCTTTGGACATCGCGCCCAGAGAGCCCATTCCACGGTAAGATTTATAAGAACGACCCTGGAACAGTTCGATTTCGCCCGGAGACTCTTCGGTACCGGCCAGCATGGAACCCACCATTACCGCTGCCGCACCGGCCGCGATCGCTTTCGCGATATCACCAGAGAAACGGATACCGCCGTCAGCGATAACCGGAATGCCGGTGCCTTCCAGCGCTTCTACCGCGTCAGATACCGCAGTGATCTGCGGAACGCCCACGCCGGTCACGATACGGGTGGTACAGATGGAGCCTGGGCCGATACCCACTTTCACTGCGCTACAGCCCGCTTCAGCCAGGGCACGCGCGCCCGCGCCGGTTGCCACGTTACCGCCGATGATCTGCAGGTCAGGGTATTTTGCACGGGTCTCACGAATACGCTGGAGAACGCCTTCGGAGTGGCCATGAGAGGAGTCGATCAGCAGCACGTCAACGCCCGCCGCAACCAGCGCATCAACGCGCTCTTCGTTGCCCGCACCTGCGCCCACCGCCGCGCCAACGCGCAGACGGCCATGCTCGTCTTTACAGGCGTTCGGTTTACGTTCTGCTTTCTGGAAGTCTTTAACGGTGATCATGCCGCGCAGGTGGAAGCTGTCGTCCACAACCAGCGCTTTTTCAACGCGTTTTTCGTGCATTTTTGCGAAGACCACGTCGCGGGATTCACCCTCACGCACGGTGACCAGACGCTCTTTCGGGGTCATGTAAACGCTGACTGGCTGGTTCAGGTCGGTGACGAAACGCACGTCACGGCCAGTGATGATGCCCACCAGTTCGTTATCGGAGGTGACAACCGGATAGCCTGCAAAACCATTACGCTCGGTCAGCGCTTTCACTTGGTGCAGGGTGGTGGTTGGCAGAACGGTTTGTGGGTCGGTAACGATGCCAGATTCATGTTTCTTCACGCGGCGAACTTCTTCCGCCTGACGCTCGATAGACATGTTTTTATGAATAAAGCCAATGCCGCCTTCCTGAGCCAGGGCGATAGCCAGGCGCGCTTCCGTCACGGTGTCCATTGCCGCGGAGAGCATAGGAATGTTCAGGCGAATGGTCTTGGTTAACTGCGTGCTAAGGTCGGCAGTATTCGGCAGAACGGTGGAATGAGCGGGAACGAGGAGGACGTCGTCAAACGTCAGTGCTTCTTTAGCGATACGTAGCATGGGCAATATCTCTGACCTGGGTGGTTAAATATTGCCGTGGCATTATACAGAGCGTAACCGATTGCATCCACACTTTTTTATAAATAATGCTTGCGATTGCCTCTTATCAGGTTACTATCGACTGAATAACCTGCTGATTTAGAATTTGATCCCGCTCACATGTTATCCTCCCAGTCCCCCTCAATTTATACTGTTAGCCGCCTGAATCAGACGGTCCGCTTGCTGCTTGAGCAGGAAATAGGCCAGGTGTGGATCAGCGGAGAGATCTCCAATTTCACCCAGCCGGCGTCCGGTCACTGGTACTTCACCCTGAAGGACAATACCGCTCAGGTGCGCTGCGCGATGTTCCGCAACAGCAACCGCCGGGTGACCTTCCGTCCGCAGCACGGGCAGCAGGTGTTGGTTCGCGCCAGTATCACGCTGTACGAGCCGCGCGGTGATTATCAGATTATCGTTGAGAGCATGCAGCCTGCGGGGGAAGGGCTTCTTCAGCAAAAATATGAGCAGCTGAAAGCGGCGCTTTCCGCTGAGGGCCTGTTCGATCAGCAGTACAAACAGCCCCTCCCCTCCCCCGCCCACTGCGTGGGGGTGATCACCTCGAAAACCGGCGCCGCGCTGCATGACATTCTGCACGTCCTGAAACGCCGCGACCCTTCCCTGCCGGTCGTTATCTATCCGACCGCGGTGCAAGGCGATGATGCGCCGGGTCAAATTGTCCGCGCCATTGCGCTTGCTAACGCCCGTCAGGAGTGTGATGTGCTGATTGTCGGGCGCGGCGGTGGCTCGCTGGAGGATCTCTGGAGCTTTAACGACGAACGGGTGGCGCGGGCAATTTTTGCCAGCCGGATCCCGGTAGTCAGCGCCGTCGGCCATGAAACTGACGTCACTATCGCCGATTTTGTCGCCGACCTGCGCGCGCCGACGCCGTCTGCCGCGGCAGAAGTGGTAAGCCGTAACCAGCTTGAGCTGCTGCGCCAGCTGCAAAACGGCCAGCAACGGCTGGAGATGGCGATGGACTATTTCCTCGCCAACCGCACCCGTCGCTTTACCCAGCTTCATCATCGTCTGCAACAGCAGCACCCGCAGCTGCGCCTGGCGCGCCAGCAAACCGTGCTGGAACGTCTGCGCCAGCGGATGAACGTGGCGGTGGATAGTCAGCTTAAACGGGCGGTGCAACGCCAGCAGCGCGTTACCCAGCGCCTGAACCAGCACAACCCGCAGCCGCGTATTTACCGCGCGCAAACCCGCATTCAGCAGCTGGAGTATCGCCTTGCGGAGAATCTGCGTGCCCGCCTGAGCAGCACCCGCGAGCGTTTTGGTAATGCGGTCACCCACCTGGAAGCCGTCAGCCCGCTCTCAACCCTGGCGCGCGGCTACAGCGTGACCACGGCAACCGACGGCAAAGTGCTGAAGCAGACGAAACAGGTTAAAGCGGGGGATGTGCTTACTACCCGCCTGTCAGACGGCTGGGTGGAAAGCGAAGTGAAAGGCGTGACGCCGGCCAGGAAAACCCGCGCCCGCAAAAAGGCCTGACGCGGTTAATTCCGGGGGGCGGGACTCACCATCACCATCGCCAGCGATAACGCGGAGAAGGCCAGCAGCGCCCACGCCGCGCCGACAAATCCATACAGCTGGCCAAAGAGCACCGAGCCGATAATCTGCCCGACCGCCAGCATCAGAAAGGCAACGCTGACCCCGGCCGCAGGCGAAGGCTCCGCGACCCGCGCCCCCTGAACCAGCAGCACGCCGGATAAAATCACATATCCCGCCCCGCTCATCGCCACCACCGGTACCAGCCACCAGGCAAAGCCCTTGCTGAAGGCCAGGGCAATCAGCGACCCCGCCATAAAGATCTGCGATCCGCGATAAACCCCGCGCATGCCGATGCGTTTCGCCAGGCTGCCGGTAAATACGGCGGCCACCCCAGCCCCGCCGCTCACCAGCCACAGGATGTTGGTGGCGGCGTCCTCCAGACTGGTATGGCGCTGCAAAAGCTCGGGGCCAAAGCTCCACCAGGCGGCGCTGGCGATGCCGCTGACCAGCGCAATAGCGGAGAGCCGAATCATCCCCGGTTTATGCATCAGGCTGCGCCAGCCCGGGGTCGTTTCGCCCGCCCTTCCCGCGCGGGGCAGATAGCGCCAGACGGGAAGAAGAGAGGCTAACGCCAGCAGGGCAAAGATCGCGCAGGCAACCCGCCAGCCGCCCGGCACAAAAAACAGCACCGGCACCGACAGAATGATGCCGCCGCTGGTCCCGGCATTGATAATGGTGTTCACCTGAGTTTGCCGCTCGGGGTTAACCCCGATGCTTACGGCCCCTGCCAGGGCGGGAGACGCCAGCCCCGAACTGAGGCCAGCAATGAACAGGCCCACGGCCAGCACCGGCGGCGAAGGGGCGAACGCCAGAATCAGCAGCCCGGCCGCCGCCGTTTAGGCCGCCAGAACCGCCGGCAAGCGCGGCCCGAAGCGCTCAGTGAGAGACGAGGCGAAAAAAACCGACAGGCAATAGGCCCCGTAGCTGCAGGCGGCAATCAGGCCCGCGGCCTGCGGCGAGAAAGGGATAGCCTGCCGGATATCCGGCAGCATGATGCCCCATGAAAAGCGCGCCATCCCATAGGTGATAGCGATCAAGGTAAATCCTGTGATGGCCAGAGCCAGGTTTTTCTTCATGCCGTTCCTCGCGTTGGGTCGTTAAAACCTAAACCCTGTGCGCCGGGTGCGCCACTTTTTCGCCCCGCGACTTGTCCGACTTGCCTGCCGTTTTGCTGCGATGGCATACACTTAAGCTGTTGCTTTTTTCGGCATTGCCATAACAGGAGAGACGCATGACCCGAACCTATAGCGTGATCCCGCCCTATATCCTTCGCCGTATTATTGAGAGCGGCTCTGAGCCGCAGCAGCGCTGCGCTCGCCAGACCCTGACCCATGTCCAGACGCTGATGGCCCACATGCCGGGCAAACCTGTCGCGCCGCACGTGAACAGACCCGGGCAGCTGGAGCGGGACATTTACGACGCCAGGCAGACCCAGGAGCTGCCGGGCACCCAGGTGCGCTATGAGGGGCAGCGCTCTAACGGCGACGTGGCGGTGGACGAAGCCTACGATTATCTGGGCATCACCCATGATTTTTTCTGGAAAAACTATCAGCGTGACTCCCTCGATAACAAAGGGCTAATCCTCACCGGTACCGTGCATTATGGCCGGGAGTATCAGAACGCCTTCTGGAACGGGCAGCAGATGGTCTTTGGCGACGGGGACGGTGAGATTTTTAACCGCTTTACCATCGCCATCGACGTGGTCGCCCACGAGCTGAGCCACGGCGTCACCGAAACCGAAGCCGGGCTTATCTACTTTGAACAGTCCGGGGCGCTGAACGAGTCGTTATCTGACGTTTTTGGTGCGCTGGTGAAGCAGTATCATCTTAAGCAAACCGCCGATAAGGCCGACTGGCTGATTGGCGAAGGCCTGCTGGCAGAGGGCGTTAACGGCAAGGCTCTGCGTTCCATGTCCGAGCCGGGCAGCGCCTACGACGATCCACTGCTGGGCAAAGATCCGCAGCCGGGGCATATGGATGATTTCATTAAAACCCGTGAGGACAATGGCGGCGTTCATCTGAACTCCGGCATCCCTAACCGCGCCTTTTACCTGGCGGCCACCGCCATTGGGGGCTATGCCTGGGAAAAGGCTGGCTACGCCTGGTACGATACGGTGTGCGATCGCAACCTGGCGCAGGACGCAGATTTTGCCGCCTTTGCACGGCTGACCATCTATCACGGAGAGAAACGCGCCGGCGGCGACGTGGCGGCAGCCATTGAACAGGCCTGGAAGAGCACAGGAGTACTGTAAATGCAGATCCCGGAACTGACGGATGACGCCGTGGTTGAGCTGGCCCGCGAGGGCGGCGTCGCTTTTATTCCTAAGCTGAGCGGCCTGCGGCGTATCGCCCTCTCGGAACTGAACGAGCAGCAGCGCCAGCGGGTGGTAGCGATCCTCGACCAGGCGCTGAACCTTGGCCAGCCGCCCGGCCAGGCATCATCACCGGGGCGCGGGGATCAGCGCTATTTTCGCATCCAGATCGTCTGGACCCGGCACAACCAGGCGCAGTATACCGACGTGATCCTACTGGTGCCGGAACAGGAAGCCCCGCCCTCGCTGGTAGATTTGTGGCGTAAGGGCGAAGACTGCGTCTGCGATTAAGCGCCGGGCAGGACGAACTCAACGCGCTTTTTCGAGATCAGGCCGTGGCCGTTCTGGCAGAAATAGTCCACCGCACCGCAGGCTTTTAACACCTCGAGCGGCTTATGGCACTCCGGGCAGCGCGCTTCCAGGGCAATATCCTGGTTGCAGTTTTCACAATGCGCCACGCCGTTTTGCGGTTCAATCTCCGCATGGCAATCCGGGCAGGTAATCGACATGATGACTCCTTGAAAGGATATTCAGTACGCTGTTGATTTTAACACGATGCGCTCAGTGGGGGCCACGTAGCTGTTGCTGTAATGTCAGCAGGCATGTTACTTCCTCCAGCCGACGTTGCGTTGTGCGGCTCACCTCCTGCGGGGCACGTTCAAACAGGCTCTGCTCCCCCAGGATATGCTCCGCCAGACAGTGGGCGTAAATCGTGCCGCCAAAACGCCAGCTCTGAACAACCTGCCCCTTATCAATGAGCTCCAGCACATCTTCCGCTCCGCGCCGGTCGTGGCTGAGGATACGGCCGTCACGCAGATAGAGCCGCAGCCCTTTTTGCCCGCCGCTCGGCCCCGCATATTTGTTGAGCCAGATATCCACCGGCACGCCGCTAATCTGCCCCTGAAGATGCGCCTCGCCTTCCGCGGTGGTCAGGTCGCCTTTAGCGATATCGCGCCCCAGCCGATCTCTGGCGGTCACCACCTGCAAGGCCAGATCCCCACTGCCGCCCAGATAGCGCACCGTTTCGCGCATCATCGCCAGTACGTGCGTGCCGATATCGAGGATCACCCCATCCGGGTGGCGAAGCGTCCGGGTATCCGGCTCGCCGGTGGCAAAGTTAAGCGCGACAGGTTCCCCCGCCGCGTTAAACCCGCTCGGCTCCTGCAAAAAGCCCTCGATCCTGACGATGTCAGAGAAGGAGCCGATCAGCCCCAGACGTATCAGATGAATGCGCGCCATCCAGTGATCGAGCGCCAGCACCCGGGAGGCCGCCTCCGGCCTCGCCAGCAGCGATGTCAGTTTTTCGGCCTGGGCAAGCGTGGCGACAATCGGTTTTTCGACCACAATCCTCGATATGGAGGAGGCCAGCGCCTGCTCAAGCACATCCAGATGGTGTAGTGATGAGGTCGTGATAAAAAGCGTATCGAGGGGGCGGGCAAGGAGGTCGTCGAGCGCAGGAGATCGGGTGATGCCTGCAAGGGTCTTTGCGGGCTGGATATCAAACCCCAGAGAGTGGAGTGAATCACCAAAGGTATTTTGTAGTGCGGGCAGGTAGGCGGTTTCAACCACCGCGCCAAGCCCGACAAATCCAATCTGCATCTGTTACCTCTTTCGTTGCATTGCCGGGGCGTAACACCGCCCCGGCCAGGAAAGGTCAGATTCAGGCGTTGGTTACGGGTTTCGGCTCACTTTTCGTTTGCGCATTTTCCAGCATACGACGCACCGGAACAATGAGCACCGTCAGAACAGCGGCACAAATCAGCAGGGCAATGGAGCAGCGCGCGAAGAGGTCCGGCAGCATATCCAGCTGGTCGGCCTTCACGTGCCCGCCAATCAGGCCCGCCGCCAGGTTGCCCAGCGCGCTGGCGCAGAACCACAGCCCCATCATCTGACCGCGCATTCTTTCCGGGGCCAGCAGGGTCATGGTCGCCAGACCAATCGGGCTCAGGCACAGTTCACCGAGGGTCAGCATCAGAATACTGCCCACCAGCCAGAATGGGGAGACACCCGCCCCACCGTTACTGAGGACATTCTGCGCCGCCAGCATCATCAGGCCAAAGCCCCCTGCCGCGCACAGAATACCGATCACGAACTTGGTGATGCTGCTCGGACGAATATTGTTTTGCGCCAGTTTAGGCCAGGCCCAGCTAAAGACCGGCGCCAGCAGAATAATAAACAGGGCGTTAATTGACTGGAACCACACGGCCGGGATTTCAAAATCGCCGATCATGCGATTGGTGTAGTCGTTCGCAAACAGGTTGAATGAGGTCGGCTTTTGCTCGAACGCAGACCAGAAGAAGGCCGCAGAGACCAGCAGAATAAAGCAGACCAGCAGTCTGGCGCGCTCTTTCCGGTTCAGGCCGGCAAAGGCAAACAGCCAGATGAAGTAGAGCGCCACAGAGGCGGCAATCACATACACCAGCACGCTGGCAACGGCGACCGGGTTAATGACAATCACGCCCTGAGCAATCAGGGTAACAATAATCGCAATACCCACTGCCAGTGCCAGCAGCCAGCCGCCGACACCGTTTTTCTTCGCAACCGGGCTGTTCCAGGTGGAGTCCAGCCCCACTTCACTGTCATAGCGTTTCATGGCCGGTACGGCAAACAGGCGGAAGATGACCAGCGCCACCAGCATCCCGATGCCGCCGATACCAAAGCCCCAGTGCCAGCCGTGGGATTTAATCAACCAGCCGGAGATCAGCGGCGCGATAAATGACCCCATGTTGATGCCCATATAGAACAGCGAGAAGCCGCCGTCACGACGCGCATCGCCTTTCTTATACAGGGTGCCGACCATTACCGAGATACAGGTTTTAAACAGGCCCGAACCAAGGACAATAAACATCAGGCCGATAAAGAACAGGTTGTTACCCATCACCGCAGAAAGCGCAATCGACAGGTGGCCGAGCGCAATCAGGATCGAACCGTACCAGACCGCTCTTTGCTGGCCGAGCCAGTTATCCGCCAGCCAGCCGCCCGGCAGTGCGGCCAGGTACATGGTTCCGGCGAAGATACCGACGATAGCGGAGGCATTTTCACGCGCCAGCCCCATGCCGCCATCATAGACGGTGGCCGCCATAAAGAGGATCAGCAGCGGACGGATACCGTAAAACGAGAAGCGCTCCCACATCTCCGTGAAAAACAGCGCGCCGAGCGGATAAGGATGGCCGAAGAAAGTTCGGCTTTCGTTTTTATTAACAGAGGATTGCATAATTCTCCCGAGATGATGTGTCGTCGTACTTGTTAGCACCGGAAGTCAGCCGCCCCGTTAGCATTCGGGTGGCTTTTTTACATCCGGCGAAATGTTATTTAACCATTTGATAACCTGAAGCAACTTTTGTCCAGCCCCTGGTGCACCACCAAAAGATGAAAGTTCGACAATCATCTTATTTCTTAGATTTTATGTTGGATAAACATGAATAGTGATTGACATCACATCAATAATTATTCGTTCCTGTCAGGCATAAAAAAACCCGCGACAGGCGCGGGTTTTTTGGCAGAGCAGCAAAGATTATTTGCTTTTCTTGATGTGTTTAATCAAACGCTTACGTTTACGCATCTGGTTCGGCGTCAGGGTGTTGCGTTTGTTAGCAAACGGGTTATCCCCTTCCTTGAACTGGATACGGATCGGCGTACCCATTACGTCCAGCGATTTGCGGAAGTAGTTCATCAGGTAACGTTTGTAGGAGTCCGGCAGATCCTTCACCTGGTTACCGTGAATAACCACGATAGGTGGGTTATAACCACCGGCGTGCGCATACTTCAGCTTCACGCGACGACCACGCACCAGCGGTGGCTGGTGGTCTTCTGCCGCCATGGTCATGATGCGGGTCAGCATCGCGGTACCGACACGGCGGGTAGAGCTGTCGTAGGCTTCGCGTACGGATTCAAACAGGTTGCCGACGCCGCTACCGTGCAGGGCAGAGATGAAATGCACACGAGCAAAGTCGATAAAGCCCAGACGGAAGTCGAGGGTCTCTTTCACCTGCTCACGCACTTCATTGCTCAGGCCATCCCACTTGTTGACGACGATAACGAGTGAGCGCCCACTGTTGAGGATAAAGCCGAGCAGGGAGAGATCCTGGTCGGAGATACCTTCACGGGCATCGATAACCAGCATCACCACGTTGGCATCTTCAATCGCCTGCAGGGTTTTGATTACCGAGAATTTTTCCACTACATCGGTGATTTTGCCGCGCTTACGCACGCCCGCGGTGTCGATCAGCACATATTCACGCTCGTCGCGCTGCATCGGGATGTAGATGCTGTCACGGGTCGTGCCCGGCATGTCGTAGACCACCACGCGGTCTTCACCGAGAATACGGTTAGTAAGCGTTGACTTACCGACGTTTGGACGGCCCACAATCGCCAGCTTGATCGGCAGATCCTGTGGATTGAAGTCGTCTTCAGGCTCTTCTTCGCCCTCTTCGCTCTCTTCAAACTGCGCCCAGTATTCCGCGTCTTCATCCACCTCTTCTGGCGGGTTGATCTCATCAACAAACGGCAGCAGCGCGGTTTCCAGCAGGCTGGTCACGCCACGACCGTGAGAGGCGGCGATCGGGTAGATATCACCCAGGCCTAATGACCAGAAATCGGCCATCGCCTGGTCGGCATCGATACCGTCAGTTTTGTTCGCCACCAGGAACGTTGCTTTTTCACGTGAGCGCAGATGCTTGGCAATAGCCGAGTCGGCAGGCATCAGGCCCGCGCGCGCATCGACCATAAACAGCACGATATCGGCCTCTTCGATCGCCAGCAGGGATTGCTCCGCCATGCGGGTTTCCACGCCGTCCTCTGTACCGTCGATACCACCGGTATCGATACAGATAAACTCACGACCTTCCACTTCTGCACGACCGTACTTACGGTCACGCGTGAGCCCCGGGAAATCCGCAACCAGCGCATCACGGGTGCGTGTTAAACGGTTAAAAAGAGTGGATTTTCCAACGTTCGGGCGCCCGACAAGCGCGACCACAGGTACCATGTTTAAAGCCTCATAAAATTCGATATCACGTCGCATTTGCGGCGTTTTTTAAAAAATCAAAACGGCCCCTGAAGCAACAGGAGCCGTTGAGTATACTACAACCGCGGTGATTAACGCGTGATCGCGTACAGCGTGCCGTCTTTTGCCTGGATCAGCAGTTTACCGTCAACCGATACCGGCTCGGTCAGGAAGCCGGAACTGTCGACCTTCTCCTGCGCGACAAAACGACCGTTGCTCGGGTCAATCCAGTGCATATAGCCTTCGCTATCACCCACCACCAGGCTGCCGTTATAGAGTGCCGGCGCGGTCAGCAGACGGTGCAGCAGATCGCTTTGCGTCCACAGCGTCACGCCGCCTTCAGTGCTCAGGGCCAGCACGCGATCGTTCTGATCGACCAGGTAGATGCGGTTGCCGTCAACGATGAAATCGTTCACCGAGCCCAGCTCACGTTTCCACATGATTTGACCACTACGCAGATCCATCGCGGTCAGGTTGCCGTTATAGGCCAGCGCATACACAACGCCATTCACGATAACCGGCGTGGTATCGACGTCGCTCAGACGGTCGATTTCGGTCGGACCGGTAGCCTGAGAGATACGCTGCTGCCAGATCAGCTGACCTTGCTGCATCAGTACGGCGCTAACGCGACCGTTATCACCGCCGACAATGGCGGCGCCAAACGCGGTAGCCGGAGCCGATTCGCCGCGCAGGGAGAGCGCAGGCATATCCAGGTTCACGGTCCATTTCACCGCGCCGTCAGTTTCATTCAGCGCCTGCAGCTGACCGTTTGCGGTATGCACCAGCACCATGCCGTCGCTGACGACCGGACGAGAGAGCGATTCGCCCGCCACGCGGGTCTGCCAGGCAATGGAGCCATCGCTGGCGTTAAGAGCATAGACCTGTGCCTTCTCGCTGCCGATATAGACATGGCCACCGGCGACCGTTACACCACCGGAGAGCAGCGCAGGCGTGCGTGACAGCCAGCCGCTTTTTTCTGCGAGGTTAACCGACCACACTTCTTTGCCGTCGTCGGCATTCAGGGCTTTCACCGTGCCTTTACGGTCAGCCGCATAGACAACGCCGTCCGCAGAAGCCGGATGCAGGTTAGAGTAGAAATCACCAATCCCGTCGCCCACGGAGGTGCTCCAGGCGGTAGAAGGTTCAAACTGGTTTTCAACCGTCGGCAGTGGCGACATGGTCACGACATCTTCTTCACCGCTGAACAGTGAACAGCCGCTCAATAACGTAACGGAAAGCAGTCCTGGCAGAAGTAATTTACGCAATTGCATCGGGTCCCTCTCAGACGGACAAATTATTTATTTTCATCTGCAGCATTTCGCTCAGCGCTGGCGAAGCGTTGCTTTTCACGCCCGCTTCCCACGCGCTGCGCGCGCCCTGTTTGTCACCTTTGCTCAGCAATGCTTCGCCACGCAGGTCGGCAACAATGGCGGCGTAACCTTCACCTTTAACGCTGTCCAGCGTTTTCAGCGCGTCGTCAGTTTTTTTCTGCTGAACCTGAATACGGGCGAGACGCAGGTTGATAACCGCTTTCAGATTATCGTCGCTTGCTGATGCCAGACCCTGCTGCAGCTGGGCTGCCGCTTTGTCCAGTTCATTCTTATCAACAAACTGCTGAGCCACTTCCAGGGAAGCCAGCGCACCGTAGGTGTTTTTGTTGTCTGCGGCAAATTTCTCTGCCGCCGCCAGCGTTTGTGGCTGATCGGCGCGGATTGCGCTAACGGTATTTTCATACTGTAAGGAAGAACCACGGGCAGAATCGACCTGATGATTGTTCCAGTAACGCCAGCCCACCAGGGCGCCAACACCTAAAATGACCCCAACAGCCAGGGCTTTGCCGTTTTCAGCAAAGAAGCGTTTAAGTGCATCAACCTGGTCGTTTTCGTTCTCGTAAATTTCCACGCAGTCCTTCTCCTTAGCCCAGTAGAGTGCGCAAGTGCGCCGCAACGCCGTCCTGCGTTACCGTTGTTTGCTCACCAGAGCGCAGATCTTTCACTACCACTTCGCCGTTAGCCACTTCTGACTCGCCAAGTACCAGTGCGATACGCGCGCCCCACTTATCGGCACGGGCGAACTGTTTTTTAAAGTTGCCGCCGCCGTGGTTGGTCATCAGCTTAGCCTCCGGGAGCGCATCGCGCACGCGTTCGGCAAGCTGCATTGCCGCAGACTGCGTTTCCGCGCCTGAGGCTACCAGGTATATATCGACAACAGGATCGGCTTTAAATTCCGGATTAACTGCCTGAACTAACAAAACAAGTCGCTCAAGGCCCATGGCGAAGCCAACGGCAGGTGCAGGGCGACCGCCTAACTGCTCAACCAGACCGTCATAACGGCCACCGGCACAGACAGTCCCCTGGGAACCCAGGCTGGTAGTGACCCACTCAAAGACGGTGCGGTTATAGTAATCCAGGCCACGTACCAGGCGCTGGTTAACCGTATAGGTAATACCGGCAGCTTCCAGCAGTTTGCACAGACCGGCAAAGTGTTCGCGGGAGTCGTCATCCAGGTAATCACCCAGCGCAGGCGCATCGTTCAGCAGCGCCTGCACGTCCGGGTTCTTGGAGTCCAGCACGCGCAGCGGGTTGCTGTACATACGACGTTTGCAGTCTTCGTCCAGCTTCTCTTTGTGCAGTTCCAGGAAGGCCACCAGCGCATCGCGGTAGTTCGCGCGCGCTTCAAGAGAACCGATAGAGTTCAGCTCCAGCGTAACATGTTCGGCGATGCCCAGCGCACGCCACCAGCGCGCGGTAAGCATGATCAGCTCAGCGTCGATATCCGGCCCCTGCAGGCCAAAGGCTTCGACACCCAGCTGGTTAAACTGGCGGTAGCGGCCCTTCTGCGGACGTTCGTGGCGGAACATCGGGCCGATATACCACAGGCGTTGCTCCTGATTGTACAGGAGACCATGCTCGATGCCGGCGCGAACACAGCCCGCCGTACCTTCCGGACGTAAAGTCAGGCTGTCGCCGTTACGATCCTCAAAGGTATACATCTCTTTTTCAACCACATCGGTCACTTCGCCGATAGCGCGCTTGAATAACGGGGTCTGCTCTACAATCGGCAAACGGATTTCGCTGTAACCGTAGCTGCCGAGCACCTGCTTCAGGGTGCCTTCAATGCGCTGCCAGATGGCGGTCTCGGCAGGCAGATAATCGTTCATGCCGCGAATGGCTTGAATATTCTTTGCCACGTTTGTTCTCTTTCTATAGACAAAAATGAACCCTGGGGTTCATAACCGAAGGGTTCAATCATACACAGGAAGCATACCGCTTCCCATCACGTTATTTTTCGACCTGGTGCACGCTGATGCGCTGCGCTTCATCAAGCATGGTCGCTTTGGCGCGGATTCGGGCTTCAAGCTGATCGATCATGTCGCTATTATCCAGACGATCTTTGCGAACGCCATCTTCATAGAGACCACTTTTCTTGTTGCCGCCCGTTACACCAAGCGTTGACACCAGCGCTTCACCCGGACCGTTTACCACGCAGCCGATAATCGAGACATCCATTGGGGTGATGATATCTTCCAGACGCTGCTCAAGGGCATTCACGGTACCGATGACATCAAACTCCTGACGCGAACAGGTCGGGCAGGCGATAAAGTTGATGCCACGGGAGCGGATACGCAGGGATTTCAGAATATCGAAACCGACTTTGATCTCTTCGACCGGATCGGCGGCCAGCGAGACGCGCAGGGTATCGCCAATGCCTTCGTTCAGCAGCAGGCCGAGGCCAATGGCTGACTTCACCGCCCCACTGCGCGCGCCACCGGCTTCGGTGATCCCCAGGTGCAGCGGCTGATCGATCTGCTTCGCAAGCAGACGATAGGATTCAACGGCAAGGAAAACATCAGAGGCTTTCACGCTGACTTTGAATTGATCGAAGTTCAGGCGATCGAGATGATCCACATGACGCATGGCCGATTCCAGCAGCGCCTGCGGCGTCGGTTCGCCATACTTTTCCTGCAGATCTTTTTCCAGAGAACCGGCGTTCACGCCGATACGGATGGGGATGTTTTTATCGCGGGCGCAATCCACCACCGCACGAATACGCTCTTCGCTGCCGATATTGCCGGGGTTGATACGCAGACAATCGACACCGTATTTCGCCACTTTCAGCGCGATGCGGTAATCGAAGTGAATATCGGCAACCAGCGGAACAGAGACCTGCTGCTTGATGAGTTTGAATGCTTCTGCCGCATCCATCGTTGGCACGGAAACGCGAACAATGTCCGCACCTACGCGTTCTAACGCTTTGATCTGATTGACCGTCGCTTCCACATCCGTGGTGCGGGTGTTGGTCATCGACTGAACGGCGATGGGGGCACCATCGCCGATTGGCACATTTCCGACGTAAATACGTTTCGATTTTCTACGTGGAATAGGAGCCTGGTTATGCATGAAAAATCTCCCGCGTTGCCTGTCCGTTACTTACTGTGCTGCTGATTGTTCGGCATTTACGGTCAGACGCGCAACCTGGTTAGTTCTGATAAAACGGCTCAGATCGACAGGTTTACCCTGGAACTGGATCTGGACCGCAGCCGGAGCACCAATCTTGAGTTTGTACGGCGCCTGGCCTGTCAGGTTTAAATTACCGTCTTTACGCTGCAGACCGCTGAACAGCTTTTTGCCCGTCGCATCGGTCACTTCCAGCCAGCAGTCGGCGGTGAAGTTCATCACCAGCGCGTTCGGGTCAACAGGTGCTGCCGACACGCCTGCCGGATCGGCAGGTAAGGTCTGAGTGGCATCCGCCGTCGCTGCAGGTGCGGTTGCAGGTGCAGTCTCGACGTTAGCCTGAGAAGGCGACACCACCGCATTGTCTGCCGGTGCCTGCGCCGTCTGATCCGCGGCTGGCGCAGCAGTTTGCGCCGTTGCCATATCCTGAGTGCCGGTTGCTGGCGTCTGTGAATCGCTGGCGCTTGCAGAGGCGTCGGTATTCAGCGGGATGCTCTGGGCACCATCGCCCGCTGAGTTATTGAGCTCGGCGGAAGTTTGATCGGCCATGGTGGTGATCTCTTCCTGCTGCGCTTTATGGTTCTGCCACCACCACGCGCCCGTCAGGCCGATGACCACAAACAGCACCAGCCAGGTGAAACTCATCAGCCAGCCATCACGTTTTTTACGGCGTTTGCCCAGCGAAAAACTCTGCATCGGCGCGACTTTCGCCGCTCTGACCGGTGCCTGTTTTTCCATCATTGGCAGCAGTTCGTTTTCAGGGATATGAACCAGTTTCGCATAGGAGCGGATATAACCACGCAGAAACGTTGAAGCAAGATCGGCAGGAGCCTTATCTTCTTCAATATCGCGGACCGTGGAAACCTTCAGACATAAGCGCTCCGCAACGACTTGCTGGCTTAGTCCAAGTTGTTCACGGGCGTTACGAAGACGTACGCCAGTGGAAAGTGCTGCATTTTGGTCGTGAGTGGCTTCAGTATTCATTCGCTACAACTACTGGTACGTGAAAAGTGAGTATCCTGGCGCCGGTGAGTCACAATGCCACCTGCACCGCGAAACTTCTGGTCAGTTAACCTTAGTAACCCCGCCCAATGCTGTCAGGTTATCGTTGACAGAGGCGGTCTGGCAGTGAGGCTAAACTGTTGTTGCATCGTTACATACTGCCTCAAAGTCATATAAAACGCACCGTAATTATTACCCATATGCCGGCGCAATGACTGTTTATTCGCATCCGTAGCCGCCACGGCGCAATAGACGCGCCGTGACGGCATAATAATTACACGGACTTGATCGCGATGGCGTCGCCCTGCATGCGTTTACGCAGTGTACGCTTGGTGCGGTCGATAACATCACCGGCCAGCTGACCACAGGCGGCATCAATATCATCACCACGGGTTTTACGCACGATAGTGGTAAAACCATACTCCATCAGAACCTTGGAGAAACGGTCGATACGGCTGTTTGAGCTACGGCCATACGGCGCGCCCGGGAACGGGTTCCATGGGATCAGGTTGATCTTGCACGGCGTGTCTTTCAACAGTGCCGCCAGCTCGTGGGCGTGTTCGGTACCGTCGTTGACGTGATCCAGCATGACGTACTCAATGGTGACGCGACCCTGGTTGGCGTTGGACTTCGAAATGTAGCCACGAACCGAGTTCAGGAAGGTCTCAATGTTGTACTTCTTGTTGATGGGCACGATCTCATCGCGGATGGTATCGTTTGGCGCATGCAGCGAAATCGCCAGCGCCACGTCAATCATATCGCCGAGCTTATCCAGCGCGGGAACAACGCCTGAGGTAGAGAGTGTGACGCGACGTTTGGAGAGGCCAAAACCGAAGTCGTCGAGCATGATTTCCATCGCCGGAACCACGTTGGTCAGGTTCAGCAGCGGCTCGCCCATCCCCATCATCACCACGTTGGTGATTGGACGGGTGCCGGTGATTTTTGCCGCACCGACGATTTTCGCCGCACGCCACACCTGGCCGATGATCTCTGACACGCGCAGGTTACGGTTAAAGCCCTGCTGCGCCGTGGAGCAGAATTTACACTCCAGCGCACAACCCACCTGGGAGGAGACGCAGAGGGTAGCGCGATCGTCTTCCGGGATATAAACCGTTTCAACACGCTGATCGCCAACCGCAATCGCCCATTTGATGGTGCCGTCAGCGGAACGCTGCTCTTCCACCACTTCCGGCGCGCGGATTTCGGCCACTTCTTTCAGCTTGTTGCGCAGCACTTTGTTGATGTCGGTCATCTCATCAAAGTTGTCGCTGCAATAGTGGTACATCCATTTCATGACCTGGTCGGCACGAAACGGCTTTTCGCCCATCTCTTTGAAGAACTCGCGCATCTGCTGACGGTTCAAATCCAGCAGGTTGATTTTTCCATTTTTATTCGGAACCGCAGGAATGGCGACTTCGGAGGTGTTAACTAATTCAGACATAATATATTCCGGCCTCGTTGTTACACGTTATGGCCCGTGGAGGGTTGAAAAGAAACGCCCCGGAAAGCGATCGGCTCATCCGGGGCGTTACATTGTACAAAGTCTGGTGCAGGGATGCCACGTTTGCACGCGGCATTTACGAAAATAATGTGTAAACGAAACCGTTATATTAACGGGTACGTGGACACACTTCGCCTTCCGCGAAGAAGTAGGCGATTTCGCGTTTAGCAGATTCTACGGAGTCGGAACCGTGGGTGCCGTTCTCGGTGAAGCTGTCAGCGTAGTCTGCACGCAGTGTACCTGCCAGCGCGTTGTCCGGGTTAGTGGCACCCAGCAGATCGCGGTGACGCTGAACGGCATTTTCGCCTTCCAGAACGGAAACCACGATTGGGCCAGAGGTCATGAACTCAACCAGGCCGTCGAAGAATGGGCGACCTTCGTGCTCAGCATAGAAACCGCGAGCCTGCTCAACGGTCAGATGCAGCATTTTGGTACCAACAATTTTGAACCCTGCCGCTTCAAAGCGCGCAAAGATGCTGCCAATAACGTTTTTTGCCACCGCGTTTGGTTTGATGATGGAAAAAGTACGTTCAATAGCCATGATTACCTCTGTGATTTGTTCTGTTGTTTTGCATTCATGCGAAATATATGGCGCGGATTATAATGAGCATTGGCGCCATTGCCTATGGATGCATGTAACATTTTTTTAAAATAAGACGAGTTTTAACAACAGATCCTCGTCAAAACACCTTTTATCTATTGCAGCGTGAAATCCACAGTCGCCACCTGCCCCGCCTCATCCATTACCAGTAGCTGATAGTCTCCTGCATTTTCAAGCTGCAACGTATACATTCGCCCCTGGACATTCAGCGGTTCGCCATTAAGAAACCACCAGCGCGGTCCCTCGCTGCCGCTGACCAGCAGAGGCAGCGAGACGCGCGACTCCCCCGGCAAACGCTTAATCACTGCCCCCTGACGAATGCCGGAGAGCAGCAGCGGCGCCGGGAAGGTCTGACCGAGCGGCGGACAGGTTGCAGACGCGGGCGGGATGCGGGCAGACCGTCGCTCTGCCTGGGGCAGCCACGGCTCCAGCGGCAGCGGCCAGACGTCGACGCTTTTTTCCTGCGCCTGCGGGCAGTCTGCTGCCACCCGCTTACCGCTGTTATCCAGCCAGATCGGAAAATGAATGCCGCGGATGCCCTCCTGCTCCGGCAGTAACAGCGTCGGCGGTTGGCTCCCTTCGAGCAGCCACGTCGCGAGTCGACGGCGGCAGTTGCTGTCCCCGTCTGGCAGCGACTGCCCGCCCGGCCAGCAAATCACCCCGCGGCTAACGGAGGCCGGGCGCGGATCGCGCGGCAGACGCGCCTCATCCAGCGCCGATCGCGACTGCAGCAGGTTATTAACCTGATTCAACACCGGCACGGCGCTGGCAAAACCAAACTGCCCGGCCACCGGGGTGCCGTCCGGCCTGCCGGTCCAGACCCCGATGACGTAGCGCGCATTCAGCCCAATCGCCCACGCATCACGATAGCCATAGCTGGTGCCGGTTTTTATTGCCAGGGGCACTACCTGAGCAAGCGCGCTGTCGGGTAACGGCTGCGCCTCACTGGCAAGAATGCGTCGGATGATCCACGCGGACCCAGGCGAGAGTAGAGGCCGTTCCAGCAGCGGGTCGTCGGGTTTCAGGCGCAGCTTCCCTGCCCGACCCTGACGGGCAAACGCGCTGTATGCCGCGGCGATATCCGCCAGACGCGCCCCGGCGCCCCCGAGAATCAGGGACAGATTCGGCTGAGCCCCCGCAGGCAGGAGAAGCGGTAAACCAGCGTTACGCAGCATTCCGGCAAACTTTTTCGGCCCGTAGGCCTCCAGCACCTGGACGGCGGGCAGGTTCAGGGATCTCACCAGCGCCTCGCTCATGCTCACTGGGCCGTGAAAGCCGCTGTCAAAGTTACCCGGACGGTAATCGCCGGTGCGTCGCGGCACATCCTGCAGCAGCGAGGCGGGATGGATCAGCCCCTCATCCATCGCCAGGCCATAGATAAAGGGCTTCAGCACCGATCCCGGGGATCGGATCGCGCTGATCATATCCACATGGCTGAAGCGGCTGTCGTCGTTGATATCGACCGATCCCACCCAGCCGCGCACCTTCATATCGGTATGATCCAGGACGATCATCGCCAGCGAGCTGCGGGGCGGCAGGCGGGATTTCCAGTTCAGGGCCAGCTCCTCCAGCTGACGCTGCAGCGTGGCATCCAGCGTCGTCACCACTTTGCTGTCGCGGCTTTTGCCCAGCATCATGCGCGAGAACAGCGGCGCCAGCTGCGGCATCTGGCGTGGCGCCAGCCAGACGGGCTCTTTCTGCGACTCTTTGACCTGGCGGGCGGACCAGACGCCCTGGGATGCCATCCGGTTGAGCACTTTGTTACGCGCCGCCTCTGCCCGCTGCGGCCAGCGATCCGGTCGCAAACGGCTCGGCGCCTGGGGCAGAACGGCAAGCAGGGCGGCTTCGGAGTAGCTCAGTTGCGCAGGGGATTTTCCCAGATAGGCCCAGCTGGCGGCCCCCACCCCCTGTAGCGTGCCGCCAAACGGGGCGCGGTTCAGATAGAGCGTCAGGATCTCAGCTTTGGAGAGGTGCCACTCCAGCTGGAGCGCCCGCCAGAGCTGACGCACTTTGCCCCCCAGCGTACGGGAATGCGGATCCAGCAGTCGCGCCACCTGCATCGTCAGCGTGCTGCCGCCCGAGATCACCTTTCCGGCCAGCAGATCCTGCCAGGCGGCGCGCAGAACAGAGAATGGGTTAACGCCGGGATGATCCCAGAACCAGCGATCCTCATACTGGATCAGCGCCTCAAGATAGCGGGGTGAAACCTCTTCAATGGTGACCGGATAGCGCCAGATCCCGTCGCGATCGGCAAATCGCCACAATGGAATGCCCTTTTCATCCACCACCAGGCGGGCAGGTTTGACCTCGTGTAACGGCAGCGGCCACAGGCGATCGGCAGCCACGACAGCGCCCCATAGCAGAAGAAGCGCTCCCGCCGGCCACAGCCAGCGGGAGCGTAACAGAGAGCGGCGCTGCACGTTACGGAACGACAGTTAGCGGGCCGCTGGCCGCACCCGTTGCCCGCCACTGCGGTACGTACATGGATTCCACCATCGGTACCGGCACCGTGTAGGTTCCCGGGGTGACGGCACGGGCCAGATAGACCAGCGTCACTGTCTCATAATTTTTCACCGACACGGCGGCGACAAAGCGATCGTCGCGGAACTCCATATGCTGGATATCCGCCTGCTGCATCTGGTTGAGCAGGTTTTGTACCTCGCTGCCGCTCTCCTGCAGGCTGGCGCTGCTGCTGGCGAGGTTCTGGTTTTCCAGCTCCAGCCCCGCAGGCAGCAGATCCACCACCAGCGCATCCGGCACGTTCTTGCTGGCACGCACGGTCAGCCAGACCAGAACCAGCTCCCCGCTTTTCAGGGAGGAGAGCGACTTGCTGCTGCCATCGGTGGCCAGAATCTGCCGTTCAATTTTCAGCACGTTCGAGGCGGGCTGCGGCGCGTATTGTGGGTAGCCGCTGCTGTCCAGACGCACCCACAGCGGTGCAGTGCCGGTATTGGTCACCTGCAGGGCGG
The DNA here is from genome assembly GCF_002902985.1 of Leclercia sp. LSNIH1. NCBI lineage: Bacteria > Pseudomonadati > Pseudomonadota > Gammaproteobacteria > Enterobacterales > Enterobacteriaceae > Leclercia > Leclercia sp. LSNIH1. The sequence continues at coordinate 4,474,477 of NZ_CP026167.1, forward strand.
CCAGTTGATCGGCATTAAGATTTTGCACCTGCGGTTTGTCTCCCCGCATATTGCCTTCTTTAAACGACGTGGTGGCCTGCCACTCTCCGGTGAGTTTCTGTACGGAACGCCCCGCCAGGAACAGAGCGTTACTCTCCTGCGTTGAGAGCCAGCGCTGGCTGTACGCCTGCTCAGAAAGCACATTCAGCAGCGTATTCTGAGCGTTCGGCAGCAGTTTGTACTCTTCCAGCAGGCTGAGCATCATCGCGTTATCGCGAAGCGGGCTGCCGTAATCGGCCAGCCAGCTTTGCGTTTCGCTGCGCGGCGTTTTGATTGCCAGATCGAGCGCCTGCTGGCTGCGCGGCGCATCCCCCATCAGCTTCAGCGCCAGGCCAAGCTGCATCAGCGGCAGGCCCGATTTGGCCTGACCATGACGATCCCAGATTTCACGCAGCGCCCCCAGCGGCGCTTTTTGCTGACGAGCCAGCACCAGCGCGGCATAGGCCTGGATGGCAAATTTGCTGGCGGTGGTGTTCTCGCTGTAGCGGACAGCCATCATGCCCGGGTCCTGCAGATAGCGCAGCAGGCGGTTGTTGGCGTTGGTAATGGCCTCAGCCGGGACGCTGTAACCCTGCTCGCCCGCCCGCACCAGGAAATCAGTGACGTAGGCGGTGAGCCAGTACTCTTCCTCACCGTTTTTATCCCACAGGGCAAAGCCACCGTTGTCACGCTGCATCTGCAGCAGGCGGGAGATACCGATCTCAATAGCCGCGCGACGTTTTTCGTCGCTGTCACCCTTAATCCCTAACGCGCTCAGCTGGGCGGCATTGGTATACAGAGACGGGAAGAGACCGCTGGTGGTCTGTTCCAGACAGCCATACGGATAGGCCTGCAGCTCACGAATGTAGCGGGCCAGGTTGAGCGGCGGCTTGCCGCTGAGCAGAAGCTGCCCCTGTAAGGTCACCGGCGAGAAATTCGCCAGGTGCTGTTCCGGCGCATGCCAGCTTTCGCCCGGATTGAGCATCGTGCCGGTGTTCACCGTCTGCGCCGGGAATGCCGGGCGCACGCCGATTTTCCAGCTTTTCTGCTGCGGGGCAAAGGTTTCGCCGGGCAGCGTCAGGCCGTTTACCTGCGCGACGATTTCGCCCTCGCCGTAACCTTCCAGCGCCCGCACAGGAATAAACAGCGTCGAGCGTTCGCCCGCGGCCAGTGTAACCGGCTGCGGCTGGGCCCCTTCCAGCGCCAGATTACCGCCAGCGGTCAGGGCGACGTTCAGGGTCTGCGGACGATCGGTGAGGTTAGTCAGATCCAGCGTCAGCCTGGCGCTATCGCCGCTGGCCAGGAAGCGCGGTGTGTTTAGCTCGGTGATCACCGGTGCGGCAACGATGATTTTGCTCTCGCTACTGCCAAAATCATCATCGGTCCAGGCCTGGGCCATCAGACGCAGCTCGCCGTTAAAGTCGCCAATGGGTAACGAGACGGTGCCCTCCCCGTTGGCGTCCAGCTCTACCGGCTGCGCCTGCTGGGCGATAATGGTGACGTGGTTAACCGGCGGTTTGCCGCCGCGCTTGAGCTCATCGCCGTCGCCGCCAAAGCGCAGCGACGCCAGACGCCCCTGGCCTTCAATCACCTGGCCGTAGATATCGTAGATGTCCGCGCCATAGCGCTTCTGGCCAAAGAACGCCTGCCACGGATCCGGGGTGACGTAATCGGTAATGTTGAGTACGCCGCTGTCCACCGCCGAAACCAGCACGTTAACTTTCTGCGGGGTCGTCCCCTCTTTCACGCTGGCTTTCACTTTCACCGTCAGCATCTGGTCAGGACGCATTTTGGGCGGATTTTCCAGGGCGATGCTCAGGCGACGGTTCTCATCGCCCATCGGCAGATGCAGCAAGCCCACAGCCCGTTTTGGCGTGGCCGATTTGGATTTATCGCCGGGGCGAACCACCAGCGTGGAGAGGTAAAGATCGTGACGTTTCCAGGCTTTATCTACCGGGATCGTCATATCCAGCCCTTCAGCCGGGACGTCGATCTCTTTCCACCACAGCGGCCCTTCGCTGGATTCGATCATCGCGTAGCCTTTACCTGCCGCCGGGGCGGCAATGTGCAGCTTGATGGTATCCCCTGGCTGATAGGCCGGTTTGTCCAGTTTCAGGGTGACGCGATCCGGTCGCGCCGCGCCGGAGCCGTCGCTGTTATCCTGCCAGCTGTAGCCCGCCCAGAAGCGCACGCTGCTCACCGCCTCATCCGGGGCTTTCACCTCCAGACGGTAGGAGCCCCACTCCACCGGGAAGCTCACTTTCCCCGTTTCGTCCGCGGCCAGATCCAGCGCCTGCTCGCCTTCGATCAGATCTTTTTGATCAAACTGCGACTGCCAGCCGTCACTTTCCGACCAGGTCCAGGCGTAGTCCCGACGTTCGCGGATCAGGCGAACCTGCAGACCAGAAACGGCTTTTTTCGCCCCGCTGGCATCAGCGTAGACAATATCGAATCCGGCCTGGCTGTTCTCCTCCACAATCGGCTGGTTGACGGTGGTATCGGTGCGGTAGTCATAGACCGCTTTGCTGGCGAACTGCGGACGGATGCCCGGCAGGGTGGCCGCTGGCCAGACGGCCTGTTCCGCCCGGCGGGTCACCGGACGTCCGCCGGACTCCAGCAGGCTGGCCTGCAAAATAACCTGCAGCGGGGAGTGCGTCTCTTTCCACTGGCTTTCGCTGGTCACCTGACCCCGCCCTTGTTCGTCCAGGGTCAGCTGCACTTCGTCGAGGCTGCGGCTCAGGTTCTCTTCGGCGATATCGCCAAACTGGAAGCCCGGCAGTGCGGCCACGGCGTCACGCAGCGGGCGTAAAAAGAGCTGTCCTTGCAGGCTGTTGCCGTTGGCGGGAGCGCCGTACAGGTAATACCCCGTCACGTCGAACGCGACATCATCCTGCGGCGCAACCGGCGCTTTTTGCCCGGTAAGATTCAGCGCCATGCGCTCTGGCATAAAATCTTCGACGTGGAAATCCCACATCCGCTGCTGGTTATCGCCGGTACTGGCGCGCACATGCCACATGCCGGTCTGCGCCCCGCTATCAAGGGGATAGTTAAAGCGATAGAGACCGTTTTCCGGCTGGCTGACCACGGTACGTGCCACCTGGCCGTCCGGGCGTAATACCTCCAGCTTCACCGGCTGGTCGGGCAGCGGTTTGCCGTCGCTGTCGCGCAGCAGGCCGTTGAGGATCAACGTTTCGCCCGGGCGATAGAGATCGCGCGGACCAAACATAAAGAACTGCTTGTTCAGGCCTGGCGCGCCGGTGATGGCAAACTCCGCCAGATCCAGCGCCGGAAGGGTGAGATCCAAAAGCGTGGTCTGCCCATCTTTACGGGCGAGAAGCAGCGCGGCCGCTTTATCTGTTTGCAACGTCGCGTGACCGTCGGCATCGCTCGACGCCTGGGCCAGTGTCTGCCCTTTATCGTTGAGCAACAGCACCTCAATGCCCGACTGCGCCGCGCCGTTCTCCAGGCTCTGGGTAAAAATATCCAGCCGGTTATGGTAGCGGTGGGCGGAGAGACCAATATCGCTGAGGGTAAAGAGCGTGGCGGCGTTGCTGTAGTTATAGTGCCCGGCCTGATTCATCACCGCGATGTAGACCCCCGCCTGCTGTAGCGGCTTGATCTCCGCCAGCGGCAGCAGCAGTTTCTCGCGGGTATTGCGCGCCGGGTTAAGGTCGAAGCGGCCGGTATAGACCAGATCGGCCATCTTCAGCAGATTGTCGGATTCCCAGTTGGTAAGCGAACTGCGGTACTCCCACTGGCTGACGAACGCGGCCAGGGACTCGGGTTTGACCCGGTAGAAATTCACATCGACGTTATTTACGTTCAGCGCCATTACCGGCAACCCTTCTACCACCTTGCCCGGCAGCAGCGAGCCGCGGCTGGCGAAGCCCACGGTCGGCTCAATATCGCGGGTGGTGATGGTTTTTTCGATATCGCTGCCCAGCGTGGCTTTATTCAGCCCAAGCAGCCCGCTCTCGACGGTGACCACCAGATTCCGGTTTGGCTCCAGATGGCGCAGGCGCAGCTCCTTCAGATTAGGCGCCAGCTCCCATGCCCCATCAACCTTGCCGCTTTTTTTGTCCACCACGTGCACGGTACGGGCGAAATCCTGGGCGGGATCGAGGGGAACCGAGAAGGTCAGCACCAGGGCTGCCGCGCCGTCGAGCTGGAGCTCTGAAGCATCCAGCAGGGTCAGCGCCTTGCCCTGGCTCTGCGCTGCCAGTTTTTCCAGCGTGGCGCCGTCAGGCTTCGCCGGGACAGTCGGTTGTGTGGTGGATGCAGCCGCCGCAGCGGGCGCCTGGGGTTTGGGCTTATCGTCACTGTTGTCACAGCCGATAAGCGCCAGTGAAGTGAGCAGCGCTAATGAAAGTGCGGCGAAGCGAAACGGTTTCATCCTTTATCCCTGGCCTCTCGGGCCTGTTGGTCGTCGTCGGGGTAAGTATTATCCGCAAGTTTCATTAATACAAAAGCACTCAATCCAATTACGGACAGCACCTCGCAAAATAATTATCAGCATTAAAAATTCCGCTGCTACGGCGATCACAGCCCATAAGGTTACATGTAACCTTTAACGTCATTTGTTTTTAAAACAAGAAGATATATGGATAAACCGGCGTTCCCACTGCTAGTTTTACTCTCAGACGCACCTTGAGTGCGCGGTTCAATAAGAGAGAACATGATGAAACGAGCCGTGAACGCCCTACAAAATTTCGGAAAATCATTATACGGACCGGTACTTATCCTGCCGATTGTCGGTCTGTTTATTGCCTTTGGAAACGTGCTGGGTAACGGTGGTCTTGCCGGCTATCTGCCATTCCTCGGCCATCCACTGATCCAGAGTATTGGCCAGCTGATCGCCAAATCCGCCGTCTCGGTGCTGGTTAACCTCGCGCTGGTGTTCGCCGTGGGGATTCCCATTGGTCTGGCAACACGTGACAAAGGTTACGCGGCGCTGATTGGTCTGGTGACCTTTGTGGTGTTTATCAACGCCATGAACGTCACGCTGCAACTGCAGGGCGCGCTGGCCCCTGCGGAGCAGATGAAAGCCGCCGGACAGAGCATGGTGCTGGGGGTACAGGTGCTGGAGATGGGCGTGTTCGCCGGGATCCTCACCGGGGCGCTGTCGGGCTACCTGTATAACAAATACTCCGGGGTGCAGTTTAACGGCGCCATGGCAATCTACTCCGGCCACTGCTTTGTCGCCATTATTATGCTGCCGGTCTCAATGCTGCTGGGGGTGGTGATGAGCGAGCTGTGGCCGTTTGCCCAGCACGGGATCAGCACGATGGCCTTAGCAATAAAAGGTTCCGGACCGTTTGGGGTGGCGATTTACGGCTTCCTTGAGCGCATCCTGGTGCCGACCGGCCTGCACCATCTGGTTTATACCCCCTTCCTCTATACCGAACTGGGCGGTACCCAGGAGGTCTGCGGCGCTACCTACCAGGGCGCGCGTAATATCTACTTCGCCGAGATGGCCTGCCCGGACGTGAAACAGCTCAGCAGCACCGTGGTCTGGGATGCTCGCGGTATCAGCAAGATGTTTGGCCTGCCTGCCGCCGCGCTGGCGATGTATGTCACCGCGAAACCGGAGCGTAAAGCCGCGGCGAAAGCGATTCTGATCCCGGCGGCGCTCACCTCGTTGCTGGTGGGCGTTACCGAACCCATTGAGTTCTCCTTCCTGTTTGTCGCCCCGCTGCTGTTTGTGGTGCATGCGGTGCTGACCGGGATTGGCATGATGCTCTTCTCCCCGTTCGGCGTTCACGCCATCGGCGCCAACGGCATCATCGATTTTATTCTCTATAACCTGCCGCTGGGCACTGAGAAGTCTAACTGGCCGATGTACATCGTGGTCGGGCTGATCATGTTCACCGTCTACTTCGTTGTCTTCCGCTTCCTGATCCTGCATTTCCGCATGAAAACGCCGGGACGCGAGGAGGAAGATCAGGAGACCCGTCTGTACAGCAAGCAGGAGTATCAGGCGAAGGGCAGCAATAATGGCCTGGGCGAGGCGATTGTGGTCGGCCTCGGCGGACGTGAAAACATCGAGGTAGTGGACAACTGCTACACCCGCCTGCGCGTCACGGTGAAAGATGTCGCCGTCATCGACGAGCCGCGGCTCAAGGCGACGGGCGCGAAAGGCATTATCAAACAAGGTAACAACGTTCAGGTGGTCTACGGGCTGCATGTCAAAAAAATGCGAGAAGCGGTCGAGACGGTTCTCTGAAGGAGATAAACATGATTACACCCCCATTCATTCTCTCTATCGCCGGTGGCGGCAGCACCTATACGCCCGGGATTGTGAAAAGCCTGATGGTGCAGCTGGACAAATTCCCGCTGGCGGAAATTCGCCTCTACGACATCGACGCCGCGCGGCAGGATACCATCGCGCCGGTGGTGGAGAAGGTGATTCGCGATCACAGTCAGAGCATCAAATTCACCGTCACCAGCGACCCGGAAGTGGCCTTCAGCGGTGCCCATTTCATCTTCGCCCAGATGCGCGTGGGTCAGTACAAAATGCGCGAGAAGGATGAGAAGATCCCGCTGCGTCACGGCGTGGTTGGCCAGGAGACCTGCGGCCCGGGCGGGCTGGCGTATGGCTTACGCACGATCCTGCCGATGGTTGAACTGATCGACATGGTCGAGCGCTATGCGCATGAAAAAGCGTGGATCGTTAACTACTCCAACCCGGCGGCCATCGTCGCAGAGGGTGTGCGCCGCCTGCGACCTGACGCCCGGGTGCTGAACATCTGCGATATGCCGGTCGCGGCGATGCGCAATATGGGGGCCATTCTGGGCGTGGATCGTCACAAGCTGGAGGTGGATTATTTCGGTCTGAACCACTTCGGCTGGTTTACCCGCGTGCTGGTGGATGGCGAGGACAAACTGCCGGAGCTGCGCCGCCATGTCGCCAGATTTGGCCTGCTGACGGAAGATGCGGCTAAAACCGACCCGCAGCACTCCGATCCATCCTGGGTGAAAACCTGGCGCAACATCAAGCCGATCATGGATAACTTCCCGGAGTATCTGCCGAACCCCTATCTGCAGTACTACCTGATGCCAAACCAGATCGTGGAGCACCAGAACCCGGACTATACCCGCGCCAACGAAGTGATGAACGGTCGCGAGAAAAAGCTGTTTGCGGCTGCGGAAGAGTATAAACAGACCGGGATCCTGCCAGATGCGTTCCACGTGGGGGTACACGGCGAGTTTATCGTGGATGTGGCCCGCTCGCTGGCGTTCAACCTGCGTCAGCGCCATCTGGTGATGGTAGAAAACCGCGGGGCGATTACTAATCTGCCGTATGACGCCATGGTTGAAGTGCCGGCCTATATCACAAGCGAAGGGCCAGAGCCGATCCGCATCGGCCAGGTGCCGCTGTTCCACCAGACCCTGCTGCAACAACAGCTGGCCTCGGAGCAGCTGCTGGTAGAGGCCACCATCGAAGGCAGCTACGAGAAAGCGTTGCAGGCGTTCACCCTGAACCGCACCGTGCCAACCATGGAGCATGCCAAAGCCATTCTGGACGAGATGATCGAAGCTAACCGTGAATACTGGCCTGCATTGCAGAAAGCATGGCAGGACGGAGAAGCGGTGAAAAAATAAGGGCTTGCTCGCGAGTTGAACGTGGTTCCCTTGTCGGTGTCAGAAAAAACACCGACAATCCATTATTGGATTCATTTATGGAGGCAACCATGCCCACCTCATATTTTGTCGCAGCCGACTGGCTGATTGAGCACAGTGACGATCCTGAAGTCCAGATCCTCGACGCGCGCATGGCGCCGCCGGGGCAGGAGCATCGTGACGTTCCCGCGGAATACCGCGCCGGGCATCTGCCGGGGGCGGTATTTTTTGATATTGAAGCCCTCTCCGATCACACCTCTCCCCTGCCGCACATGATGCCGCGCCCGGAAGCTTTTGCGGTCGCCATGCGCGAGCTGGGCGTCAGCCACGATAAGCATCTGGTGATTTATGATGAAGGGAATCTCTTCTCCGCACCACGGGCGTGGTGGATGCTGAAAACCTTCGGCGTGGAAAAAGTGTCGATTCTGGCGGGCGGGCTTGCGGGCTGGCAGCGGGCGGAGCTCCCGCTCCAGCAGGGCGATGTCTCGCTGCCGGACGGCGATTTTGAAGCCACCTTCGATGCCGGAGCGATCAAGCGCGTCACCGACGTGCTGCTGGCCAGCCACGAACAGACCGCACAGATTGTCGATGCCCGCCCTGCCCCGCGCTTTAACGCCGAGGCCGACGAGCCGCGCCCTGGCCTCAAGCGCGGCCATATCCCAGGCGCACGTAACGTGCCGTGGGGCGATCTGGTGTTTGAGGGCGAGCTGAAGACCACCGATGAGCTGCGTGAGATTTTTGCCCGTCAGGGTGTGGATCTGCATCAGCCCATCGTCGCCAGCTGCGGCTCGGGCGTCACCGCCTGTGTGGTGCTCCTGGCGCTGGCTACCCTCGGCAAAACCGACGTGACGCTCTACGACGGGGCGTGGAGTGAATGGGGTGCCCGGGACGATCTGCCGGTTGAACCGGCGCAGTAATGGATAACCGCCTGGCGACATTGTTATCGCGCGGGGAGACCCTGACCCGCGCGGAATATCGCGTGCTGGCCCATCTGACCGGGCATCCGCTGCTGGTGGGCCATATCACGGTGCGGGAGCTGGCGCAGGCGACCTTTGTCTCGACCGCCACCATTATGCGTCTCTGCCGCAAGCTGGGGTTTAGCGGCTTTAGCGAGTTCATCTGGCACTGCAAGCAGCTGTTGAGCGACACGCCGCACATTGCCGCCGAAAGCCGTCAGCCTGCGGAGCTGCCCGCGCTGTTCAATCAGTTTATCGCCAACTATCAGCAGACCTTTCAGTGGGCGACGGCGCAAAAGCGCCACTATTTTGCCGAACTGCTGCGGGAAAAAGAGAGCTTCTTTCTCTACGGGGCGGGCTTTTCCTATCTTTTTGCCGAGTACCTGACCAAAAAATTGCAGGTGCTGGGCAAGACGGCCTTTATCTCCGGCCCGGGCGACAGCCGTAATATCTTTCTCAGCAACGCCTCGCGCTATCAGGTCTTCATCGCAGTCTCGCGCAGCGGGGAAACGGAACAGGTTCTGGATAAGGCGCGCATTGCGCAAAACGTGGGGATGACGGTGGTGGCTTTTACCCGCGCGTCGGCGAATAGCCTGGCGGGGATGGCGGATCTGCATTTTGCTTTGTACGACGAAGCGGTGCATTTCGCCGCCGAAGCCGCAGGGGTGACCTCGTTTGAGTCGAACCTGGTGCTGCTGATGGATTTACTGCTGCTGGAAGCAACGGGGTGAGTGCCACCCCGTAAGATTCAGATAATGCGGTTGTTTTTGAAATCGCGCAGGAAGCCACCCCAGCGGCGCTCATAGAACGGCGTGATGTGCTCGGTGATAAAGTGGCTGATGCCCTTCTCCCCCGCCACTACCCGGCAGATATCGATCGGCTCGTCGCCCGGCAGGGTGTCGGTCGCCACGCTGCCCGCGGCCTGAATGATGTCGTCGATCTCGCCATCCGCCTCGATACCAATCAGCAGTACCGGCTGTTCGTCAGCCTGCTCTTTGATGGAGCAGAGAAACGCGCGCTTAACCGGCTTGAGGGTCTGGAAAAGGGTGGTCAGGGAGTCGATCATCTGCGCCGGTGGCTCGGCCACTTCCGACAGCAGCAGCGACTCGCCGCCCTCCAGCACCTCCTGGGTGCTAAGCGGGTTGCCCTCTTCGCCAATCAGATGGCTGATTTCACGCGGGGTGAACTCTTTCCCGGTCGGCAGTTTGGCATTCAGAAACAGGGTTTCGCCCAGCGTCATCTCAAACAGGGTGCGCACCGGCATCACCACGAACGCCTGCTCATCTTCAACGGCTTGCTGTAAGGCCTCAAGGGAGGAGAAGAACGGGATCACCGAGGTGCCGTCGTCTTTTTCCCAGTGCAGCAGATCCAGGGCGCTGTCCTCAACAACCTGCTCGCCTTCCGCCGCCGTACCGGGCACCCAGACGGTGGACTCCAGCAGCGCGCGGAAGAATGCCGGACGATGGGCGGGCTCGGTGGCCGCTTTCTCCAGCAGGGTTTCTAATTCGTTTTTGGTTTCTGACATAGTTTCACTACTTCAAAAAACGCCGGGTGGCGCTTTGCTTACCCGGCCTACAACACCCGTAGGCCCGTGCAAGCGCAGCGCCGCCGGGCAAGCTAATTACTCTGCCGTCAGCAGGTTCGCAATGGTACGCACGCCCAGACCGGTCGCACCCGCGGACCACTGTTCAACCGCCGCTTTACGGTAGGTCGCGGAGCAGTCGATGTGCAGCCAGCCTTCGCGATAGTTCTCGACAAAGTGCGACAGGAAACCGGCGGCGGTGCTTGCCCCTGCCGGATAGGCCGCGCTGGCGGTATTGTTCAGTTCGGCAAAGTTCGACGGCAGCTGGCTGCGGTGGAACTCGGCCAGCGGCAGACGCCAGAACGGCTCGTTCTCGGCGGCGGCGCTCGCCAGCAGGCGGTTTGCCAGCTTATCGTCGAAGCTGAACAGCGCGTGGTAGTCGTTGCCCAGCGCGGTTTTCGCCGCCCCGGTCAGGGTCGCCATGTCGATAATCAGCTCTGGTTTTTGCGCCGAGGCATCGATCAGCCCATCCGCCAGCACCAGACGGCCTTCGGCGTCGGTATTCATCACTTCAACGTTTTTGCCGTTGCGGTAGCGAATGATGTCGCCCAGCTTAAAGGCGTTACCGCTGACCATGTTGTCGGCGCAGCAGAGCCAGAGCTTCACGCGTTTGTTCAGGCCGCGGGTGATGGCAAAGGCCAGCGCACCGGTGATGGTCGCCGCGCCGCCCATGTCGGACTTCATGGAGTCCATGAACGCGCTCTGCTTCAGGCTATAGCCGCCGGTGTCAAAGGTAATGCCCTTCCCGACCAGGCAGGCGAATACCGGGGCCGCTTTATCGCCGGTTGGGTTGTAGTCCAGCGCCAGCAGCACCGGCGGGCGCTCAGAGCCGCGACCCACGGTGTGGATGCCCATATAGTTCTGCTCGCGCAGATCTTCGCCTTTGGTGATGCGGTAAGAGACGTTGTCGCCCGCCACCTTGCTCAGCAGATCGACAGCACGCTGCGCCAGCTGCTCCGGACCCAGCTCTTCCGCCGGGGCGTTGATGGTGTCGCGCACCCAGTCGATAATGGTCAGACGGCTTTCCAGCTCGCGCTTGCCGGCTTCGTCCAGATTAGCCCACTCAATTTTACGGCTGCCTTTTGGCCCTTTATAACCGGCCCAGAAGGCCCAGCTGCGATCGGTGTCCCAGCCTTCGCCGTCGAGTAACACATGTTTAATGCCCAGGCCGTCAATTTTACGCGCCGCGCGCTGGATCAGGCCTAAATCGTCGCTGCCGTTCAGGTGCAGGGTAATACCGTCGTTGTTGATGCTGTAAGTGGCTTTTTCACCCCAGCGCGCATCGGCAGGCTGAGTAGAGAGCGTAATCTTCATCGCTTCGGTCATTTTATTTTTCCTTATTAGCAACAAGCAAACGGGCCGCCTGAAGGCAGCCCGTTACGTTTTTATTCTGCTTCGTCCAGCCAGACTAACAGAATCGCCTCCAGAATTTTTTCATTGGATGCGTTGGGATCGTCGTCAAACTCTTCCAGATCGCAAATCCACTGATGCATATCGGTGAAGCGTACGGTCTTCGGATCGAGATCCGGGTTGGCGTCGTACAGCGCCTCGCCGATTTCACGGCTGTCTGTCCACTTCAGTCCCATATTAATGCTCGCGTGCGTGGTTAAGCGTATAACGCGGAAGTTCGACCACCAGATCTTCATCGGTGACGCGCGCCTGACAGCTCAGACGGCTTTCCGGCTCCAGACCCCATGCTTTATCCAGCATGTCGTCTTCATCTTCTGTGCTCTCCGCCAGGGAGTCAAACCCCTCGCGGACGATGCAGTGGCAGGTTGTGCAGGCACAGGATTTTTCACAGGCGTGTTCCACTTCAATACCGTTACGCAGGGCAACGTTAAGGATGGTTTCGCCGGTCTCAGCTTCCAGAACTGCGCCATCCGGACAGAGGTCCGCATGTGGCAGAAAAACAATCTTTGGCATATTAAACCTCGTCCACGGAGTGGCCTTTCAGCGCAGTACGGACAGACTGGTCCATACGACGAGCGGCAAACTCCTGGGTTTGTTTATCAACGTTTTTAATCGCTTGTTCTATGGCGTCAGCATCATTGCCTTCGGCCACCGCAATCAACTGTGCGACGGCATCGTCAATGGCCTGACGTTCAGCGGCGCTTAGCAGCGCGGCATCAGCAGTGAGTGCGCTGTTCAGGCTTTCCAGCACGCGTGCGGCTTCGACTTTCTGTTCGGCCAGCATACGCGCCTTCACATCCTGCTCAGCAAAACTCATTGAGTCCTGAATCATGGCGGCGATCTCATTATCGGTCAGACCGTAGGACGGTTTCACCTGAATGGAGGATTCGACACCGGTCGATTTTTCCATCGCCGTGACGCTCAGCAGGCCGTCCGCATCCACCTGGAAGGTGACGCGGATGTGCGCCCCGCCTGCAGGCAGCGCCGGAATGCCGCGCAGGGCGAAACGCGCCAGCGAACGGCAGTCCTGAACCAGCTCGCGCTCACCCTGCAGGACGTGGATGGACATTGCAGTCTGGCCATCCTTGAAGGTGGTGAACTCCTGCGCGCGGGCCACCGGAATGGTGGTGTTACGCGGGATCACTTTCTCCACCAGGCCGCCCATGGTTTCTAACCCGAGGGAGAGCGGGATAACATCCAGCAGCAGCATTTCGCTGTCCGGCTTGTTGCCGACCAGAATATCGGCCTGGATAGCGGCGCCGATAGCGACCACTTTATCCGGATCGATAGAGGTTAATGGCGTGCGGCCAAAGAACTCGCCCACGCGCTCACGCACCAGCGGCACACGGGTTGAACCGCCGACCATCACCACCTCCAGCACCTCTTCGGCTTCCACGCCCGCATCTTTCAGCGCGCGACGGCAGGCCAGCAGGGTGCGTTTCACCAGCGGGGCAATCAGTTCATTGAACTGCTCGCGGCTGATGCCGCCTTTCCAGCCCGCCACCTCAACGGTCACGGAGGAGGCATCGCTGAGAGCGATTTTGGCGGCAATGGCCGCATCCAGCAGCTCGCGCTGGACGCGCAGGTCGCTGCGATCGGCAATCCCCGCCTGCTCGCGGATGTGATCCGCCAGCAGATGGTCGAAGTCGTCACCGCCGAGGGCAGAGTCGCCGCCGGTCGCCAGCACTTCAAACACCCCGCGGCTCAGGCGCAGGATGGAGATATCAAAAGTCCCGCCGCCGAGATCGAATACCGCGATCACCCCTTCCTGGCCGGAGTCGAGACCATAGGCAATGGCGGCCGCGGTCGGCTCGTTGAGCAGACGCAGCACATGCAGGCCCGCCAGACGCGCGGCATCTTTGGTGCCCTGACGCTGGGCGTCATCGAAATAGGCCGGCACGGTGATCACCACGCCATCCAGCTCGCCTGAAAGGGTCGCGGTGGCGCGGGCGGCCAGCGCCTTGAGAATATCGGCAGAGACACGGATCGGGTTCAGTAACCCTGCGGCAGTGGCGATCATCGGCAGGCCATTTTCACTTGCCTGCAGCTGATACGGCAGATGGGGATAACGGTTCTGGATATCCGCCAGCGAGCGGCCCATCATGCGTTTTACCGAGCTGATGGTGTTGGCAGGATCCTGCGCGGCATTGGCGCGGGCATCGAAGCCCACGCTGTGGCCCTGAGGCTGATAGTGGACCACAGAAGGCAACAGATGTTGACCCTGCGCATCCGCCAGCGTCTCAGCCTGGCCGCTGCGCACGGTCGCCACCAGCGAGTTTGTGGTGCCTAAGTCGATGCCCACCGCCAGACGACGCTGGTGCGGTGCGGCACTTAAACCTGGCTCACTAATTTGTAATAAGGCCATAATCGCTTCCGAAATTAAAAATCGAGCAGCTTTTCTTCGAGTTGTTCAGCACTGCTTCGCAGTTTATCGAGAAAACGCAGCTTGCGAACGCTGTCCGCTGCCACGTCCCACGTCTCGTTATTCAATTGGTCAACCATCTGCTGATGGCGGGTATCGAACATCCCTTTTACGCGCTTGATAAAGCGCTCCAGACGGGCTTCGTCTTTGGCCTGTTCAATCTCATCCAGCTCTTCACGCAGCTCCAGCTGTTCCATCAGGAACGCGGTGTCGCGGACGGTGTGTTGCTCACTGGAGAGATCAAACCCGTGACGCGAAAGCAGATATTCTGCCCGGCTCAGCGGATTGCGCAGGGTTTGCCACGCCTGATTGATGGTCGCAGAGTGCTGCACCGCCGCCAGTTGTTCCGCCTGCGTACCGCTGGCGAATTTATCCGGGTGATACTGACGTTGCAGATCCTGGAAACGGGCCGCCAGCGCCTGAGTATCAATTTCATACCCGGCTGGTAACCCAAAGAGGGTGAAGTAATCCATAACAATCTCAGGGTTAGCTGATTAAAGCAAACCCCACACACAGCCTGGCTGCGGTGGGGTTAACAGGTGATGCGCAATTATACGTGGAAGCTTTCGCCGCAGCCGCACTCGTCTTTCACGTTCGGGTTGGTGAACTTAAACCCTTCGTTAAGACCTTCTTTAACAAAGTCCAGCTGAGTGCCGTTCAGGAACTGCAGGCTTTTACCATCGACCACCACCTTCACGCCTTTGTCTTCGAACACGGTGTCTTCCGCCGCAGGTTCGTCAACAAATTCCAGTACATACGCCATACCGGAACAACCGGAGGTGCGTACACCCAGTCGCAGGCCAAAGCCTTTGCCACGGTTTGCCAGGAAGGCGCTTACTCGCGCGGCAGCGCTGTCGCTAAGGGTAATCGACATAACAACCTCAACTAATTATTTTGCTTCACGTTTGCTTTTGTAATCCGCAATTGCGGCTTTGATCGCATCTTCCGCCAGGATAGAGCAGTGAATTTTCACCGGCGGCAGTTCGAGTTCGTCAGCAATATCGGTATTTTTAATCGCCTGCGCTTCGTCCAGAGACTTGCCTTTCACCCACTCGGTAACTAGGGAGCTCGACGCGATTGCGGAACCGCAACCGTAGGTCTTGAAGCGCGCATCTTCAATGATACCTTCATTGTTGACTTTAATCTGCAACTTCATCACGTCGCCACACGCTGGTGCACCCACCATGCCGCTGCCTACGCTGTCGTCGCTGTTGTCGAAGGAGCCCACGTTACGTGGATTCTCGTAATGATCGATAACTTTTTCGCTGTATGCCATGCTGAATTCTCCTTACAAACCGATTAGTGATGTGACCATTCAATGCTGTTCAGATCCACGCCTTCTTTGTACATTTCCCACAGTGGAGAAAGATCACGCAGACGGCCAATGGAGTTGCGAACCAGTTGGATGGTGTAGTCAATCTCTTCATCGGTAGTAAAACGACCTAAAGAGAAGCGGATAGAGCTGTGTGCCAGTTCGTCGGTCATGCCCAGCGCACGCAGTACGTAGGACGGCTCCAGGCTTGCGGAAGTACACGCAGAACCGGAAGAGACGGCCAGGTCTTTCAGCGCCATGATCAGCGACTCGCCTTCAACATAGTTGAAGCTGACGTTGAGGATATTTGGTGCGCCCTGCTCGAGATCGCCGTTCAGGTAGACCTCTTCCATATCCTTCACGCCTTCCCACAGACGGTTGCGCAGCGTACGCAGGCGCGCCATCTCGGTTTCCATCTCTTCTTTGGCGATACGGTAAGCTTCACCCATGCCCACGATCTGGTGAACAGGCAGCGTACCGGAACGCATGCCGCGCTCGTGACCACCGCCGTGCATCTGGGATTCGATGCGGATACGTGGCTTACGACGCACGTACAGCGCGCCGATACCTTTCGGGCCGTAGATTTTATGGCCGGAGAAGGACATCAGGTCCACTTTCAGCTGGCTCAGATCGATAGGCAGTTTGCCCACGCTCTGGGTCGCATCCACGTGATAGATAATGCCGCGCGCACGGCACAGCTCGCCGATTGTCGCGATATCCTGCACCACGCCGATTTCGTTGTTAACGTGCATGATGGAGACCAGAATGGTGTCGTCACGCATTGCCGCTTCGAGCTCTTTCAGGTCGATGATACCGTTGCGCTGCGGGGCGAGGTAGGTTACTTCAAATCCTTCACGCTCCAGCTGACGGCAGGTATCCAGCACGGCTTTGTGTTCAGTTTTGCTGGTGATGATGTGCTTGCCTTTTTTCTGGTAGAAATTAGCGGCACCTTTAATCGCCAGGTTATCGGATTCGGTTGCGCCAGAGGTGAAAACAATTTCACGCGGGTCGGCACCAACCAGCTCGGCAATCTGGTTACGGGCGATATCTACCGCCTCTTCAGCATGCCAGCCAAAACGGTGTGAACGGGAAGCTGGGTTACCAAAGTTTCCGTCCAGGGTCAGACACTGCATCATTTTCTCGGCAACACGCGGGTCCACCGGCGTGGTTGCGGAGTAGTCGAGATAAATCGGTAATTTCATTGCTCTATAAACTCCGTACATCGCTTCAATGCAAGGAATCAGGCAACCGGCTGGATGTACGACCGAGTACACGGGGCGTTACGCCCCGGCCTGATTCTGAAATACTTATCTTTTTATTACGCGCGTAATTTGACGTCGATAGCGTCCTGCGCGCGGGTATTACGATGGGAATCGTGGCTGTGCTGACGGCCTGATACATCCAGAACTTCCTGGTTATTTACCAGCTCACCGAGGGTGATATTGTTCAGGAAACCGGTCAGACGGTCGCTCAGATCGCGCCACAGCGCGTGCGTCAGGCATTTGTCGCCGCCCTGACAGCCGCCTTTACCCTGGCAACGGGTCGCGTCGACGGATTCGTCAACTGCGCTAATCACTTCACCAACCGCAATACTGCCCGCGTCTTTACCTAACAGATAACCACCGCCAGGACCGCGAACGCTGGAAACCAGGCCATTTTTACGCAGTCGGGAAAAAAGCTGTTCCAGATAAGAGAGGGAGATTCCCTGACGTTCAGAAATATCAGCCAATGGAACCGGGCCCGCTTCGGAGTTGAGCGCAACGTCCAGCATCGCGGTCACGGCATAACGCCCTTTAGATGTCAGTCTCATGTCTTACTTAACCTCAAACTCGCCCCTGCCCGGGGTTTTTTATTGTAAAGTGGGGGTATTGCATAGCAGGGCCAAGTCTGACATTCCTGACTAAAATGGTCAACTATTTACTTGACTGATTTAGTCAGGTATTTAACCTTCTGTGCGCTCATCAGTTTTTGCCCGGCGGCGCTTCGCTTGCACGGGCGTACGGTTTTCGTAGGCCGGGTAAGCGCAGCGCCACCCGGCGCCACACCGCACTACTCTTTATTCTTCTGCTCAATCGACGCCAGAATACCGCGCAGGATGTTCAGCTCCTGGCTCTCCGGACGGGCGCGAGTAAAGAGGCGGCGCAGACGATTCATCACCTGACCCGGATGACCGGCGCGGATAAAGCCGGTGGCGAGCAGGGTCTGCTCCAGATGGCCGTAGAACCGCTCCAGATCGTCCACCAGCGGATAAGGCGTCTCTTCCTGCGCGGCGGGAACATCTTTTTCCTGGGTTGCCAGCCAGGCCATACGCACCTCATAGGCAATGACCTGCACGGCCATGGCCAGGTTCAGCGAGCTGTACTCCGGGTTGGCGGCAATGGCGACGTGATAGTGACACTTCTGCAGCTCATCGTTGGTCAGCCCCACGCGCTCACGGCCAAACACCAGCGCCACCGGCGCATGCTGGCCTTCGCTGATGCTTTTCAGCCCGCATTCACGCGGGTCGAGCATCGGCCACGGCAGGGTGCGGGAACGCGCGCTGGTACCCACCACAAGGCTACAACCCGCTAAGGCTTCATCCAGGGTATCGACGATCTGGGCATTGCCAATCACGTCGCTGGCCCCTGCCGCGAGGGCAATGGCCTGGGAGTCGGGTTTGACCAGCGGGTTAACCAGCCAGAGATTGGTTAAGCCCATGGTTTTCATAGCGCGGGCTACGGAGCCCATGTTGCCGGTATGCGATGTTTCGACCAGCACGATTCGGATATTTTGCAGCATAATTTTTCTGAGTATGGAGAATATTCGATGATGTTATCATAAACGGAAGACATATTCCGATCCCGCTGCTATACTCTGCGCCGTTTTCGTTTCCCCGTTCTTTAACATCCAGTGAGAGTAACCGATGCAACATCCTATGTTGACCATCGCCGTGCGCGCAGCGCGCAAGGCGGGTAATGTAATTGCCAAACACTACGAAACACCCGATTCCGTAGAAACCAGCCAGAAAGGCAGCAATGACTTTGTGACCAACGTTGATAAAGCGGCAGAAGCTGTAATTATCGACACCATTCGCAAATCTTACCCGCAGCACACCATCATCACCGAAGAAAGCGGTGAGCATGAGGGCGAAGATCAGGATGTTCAATGGGTTATTGATCCACTGGATGGCACCACCAACTTCGTTAAACGTCTCCCACACTTCGCTGTTTCTATCGCTGTACGCATCAAAGGCCGTACCGAAGTGGCCGTGGTTTACGATCCAATGCGTAACGAACTCTTCACCGCCACCCGCGGTCAGGGCGCACAGCTGAACGGCTACCGTCTGCGCGGCACCAACGCTCGCGACCTCGACGGCACCATCCTGGCGACCGGCTTCCCGTTCAAAGCCAAACAGCACGCCCCTGCGTACATGAAAATTCTGGGCAAACTGTTCACCGAGTGCGCCGACTTCCGCCGTACCGGCTCCGCTGCGCTGGACCTGGCTTATGTTGCCGCTGGCCGCGTTGATGGTTACTTCGAGATTGGCCTCAAGCCGTGGGACTTCGCCGCTGGCGAACTGATCGCGCGTGAAGCGGGTGCGCTGGTGTGTGATTTCACCGGTGGCCACAACTACATGCTGTCTGGCAACATCGTTGCGGGTAACCCACGCGTGGTAAAAGCCATGCTGGCGAACATGCGTGACGAACTGAGCGAAGCGCTGAAGCGTTAATCTCAGCAGGCGGGTGAAGATCTTTCACCCGCCTCTTTTCCTGCCCTGCCCGCCCCAGACAATTAACGATTACTGCAGCAGTGACAGCAGTATACGAATGAAGGTATTGGTGACCATCGCCAGCACCGCCATGCCGTTAAACAGCGCAAAATACCGCCACCCTTTTTGACACCGCGCCTCCCCCAGCCACTGATGCAGCAGACAGGCGATACCGCCCGTCGCCAGTCTGGCTAACAGCACGCCAATCATGGTGGGGACGAATAGCAGCCATCCTGTCAGGATCAAATCATGCTCCCGCGCCCCCAGCAGTAGCCACACGATTTGTGAAGGCATATAGAAGCTCAGCGCGAAAATGAGCGGCAGCCGAATATTGCTCCGGGGACCTTCAGCGCTTTTCCGCCAGCACAAGGCATCGCGAACCAGCAACACACCCAGTACCAGCGTGGCGAAATAGCAGACGTAGTTGAACGCTGCGACAAAGCGCAGCAATACCTCGTGGGAGAGATTCTGCGTAAATCCGATGCGCCAGAAAACAATGACAAAAAAACCGCCCTGCAGGATCCAGCTGCGCACTATCCAGTCAAAGAATTGCCTGGCCGAAGGCTGGTTATGCAGCATCCAGGCGACGAGAGGTATTTTGCTGTAGCCGGGATGCAGAAAAGCCAGCACAAAACCGGCCACCAGCAGCTTGCCGTACATGGCGAGCGGAAGCGTGTCGATGCTGGTTTGCCCCATACCGATAAGAAAATAGAGGGTGGAATAGATGCGGGGGAGATCTTCAGGCCA
Organism: Leclercia sp. LSNIH1; assembly: GCF_002902985.1. Taxonomy (NCBI): domain Bacteria; kingdom Pseudomonadati; phylum Pseudomonadota; class Gammaproteobacteria; order Enterobacterales; family Enterobacteriaceae; genus Leclercia; species Leclercia sp. LSNIH1. The sequence goes on from NZ_CP026167.1 coordinate 4,494,292, forward strand.
CCAGCTCGCCAGTTCGGGCCAGAAGCAGACGAGCGCCAGGCCGACAGCAGGCCGGACCCGGCGGCTAACCAGAGATTGCGTGTTGAAACAGTAGTATTATGATCGGTCATCGTGACTCCTTGTCATGACCCCAAAGCAAAGCTTGCAAACTAAAACATCCCTGTCGAAGCGACAATCATATCCCGCCATTTTGGGATTTTTGCCCGGCAGGGACGACTAAAACGGCCTCAGCCCTCTGCCCACCGGCACCGCGCTCAGCCACATGATGACTGCCGCCGCCAGCAACACCACACCGCCCGCTAATGCCAGCGTCGTCCATCCGACCTGTCGCCACAGCACCGGCGTTTTATTGCCGCTGAGCCTGACCGCCAGATGGCGAAAGCCGTGCACCAGCAGTGCCAGCGAAGAGATGGTTAACCCCGTTCCCGCCGCCATCGCCAGCGCCGAGGCCACACCCCAGCTGAATACGCCGATCACCTTACTGAACAGCAGCACCATAATGGCCCCGGAACAGGGCCGCATCCCCATCGACAGAATAATCATCAGCCGCGTCCGCCAGTCGTCCGCGCCCTGCATCTGCCCCGGCGTGGGCAGATGTTGATGGCCGCAGCCGCAGTTTGCGTCGTGGACGTGATGCGGGGTAAAGGCTTTGAAGGTCGGTTTGCGCAGCAAGGCACGCAGTTTTTTCAGCGCCCGCCAGCAGAGCATAATCCCCAGCACGCCCACCAGGGCGTAGCTGCCCTTCTCCAGCCAGAAGCTACTCATGTGCAGATCCCGCGCCGGGAGCCGCAGCAGCATTAATACCCCCACCACCAGGGCGATCGCCACGCCCCCCTGTAATAAAGAGGAGGCCAGGGTTAAGCCGATGCTCGATTTCAGTTTTGAGGGGTGGGTAGCAAGCCAGGTGGTGATAACAATTTTGCCATGTCCCGGCCCCAGCGCGTGCAGCACGCCATAGAGGAAGCTGAAGATCAGCAGTGACCCGCCTGCTGCCGTCGGGTTATCGGCCACCGCTTTCAACAAACCGCTCATCTGCTGGTTGACCTCCCGCTGCCAGAGAATGCTCTGGCGCATCACCTGCGGCCACGCCTGCCATAACCACACGGCTCCCGCCGCCGCCACAACGAGGAACAGCGCCAGCGGCCAGAGATCCCACCCACGTCGCGCGCGCATTACTGACATTGTAAGGTCACCGTCTGGGCAAACTGTTTGCCGAGATTCATATCTTCCGGCGGGGCATCATCTTTATCCAGCGAGCTGGCAAAGTTGAGCGTCTCATCGCTGGGCTCCGGGGTATCGATAGTGAGGGCGCATTGACTTTTCAGGCCGTCAGGCAGCGTCACGTCACTATCCTCTGCATAGCTCATGTCGACGTAATAAGAGGGATCGAAGGTCGAGAAGGTGTACTTTTGTCCGGCCAGCGGCTGGGGCTCCGCCAGCGGCAGGATAAATGTCAGCACCGCCTGGTGATCAATGCGGCTCATACCGTACTGAGTGGGGCGGTTAAGAAATTTCACCTTCTCCCCGTTATGCCAGAACTCGGTAAAGTAGTGCTGGCCGAGCACGTTGGCCATGACCTCCGCCGCCAGCTTTTTCCAGATTTCATCCCCGGGCTTTGCGTTCCCGGCATCATAAAGCAGATCGGCGGATGTTAGCTCGTCCATTACCCAGCGCATTTTCAGGCCGGTGACCTGCTCATCCTTCACCATGATTTGCGTTTTCAGGGTGATAAAGCTGTGAGGGTGCGCGACGGCGGAAAAAGACAAAACCGCCAAAAAAAGCGCAGTTGCGCTGCGTTTAACTATTTGCATCTCATCCTCACGTCAAAAATTCTGTGATGTTCACCCGCATTCCTGAAGGAAAGCCCGGCATCCCGTGCTATGGCGTACATCCTTTAGCTATTCTTATCAAACACACTCACTGGAACCCGACAGATGATGACGACTCTCGAAATGCCATCTGCACTTTCCAGTTCGCAGCGCCGCTGCCAGGTTCTGTTGATGCTCTATGTGCCAGGCTTTCGCGCCACTCTGCAAAGCATCGGGGAAATCAATGGTGTCGATGATGCCCTCTGCCGGCAGGATATCGACGAGATGCGCATGGAGATCCAGCGCTATCACCAGCTCGACATTGCGACACAGCATGATGGCTGCTACCTGCTGGAAGGTAGCCACCTTAATCAACGCTTATGCCTGCTGCACTGGTTGCGCCGGGCGTTACGCCTCTGCCCCCACTTCATCGCGCAGCAGTTTACCCCATCTCTGAAGATCGCGCTAAAGCAGCTCGGCATCGCCCGCACGTTATATGACGACACTAACCTGCAGGCGCTGGTCAATTTCTGTTCCCGCCGACTGCAACGGCAGTTTGAATGCCGTGACGCGCAGTTTTTACAGCTCTACCTGCAATACTGCCTGCTCCAGCACCATCTGGGCCAGACGCCGCAGTTTACAGTGGTTCAGCGTAACTGGACCCAGTCGCGTAACGAATATCTGATGGCGCAGGAGATTGTACGCCACTGGCAGCGCCGCGTGGTGCAGGTACCCCACGCGGATGAACAGCTGTTTCTGGCTCTGCTGTTTATGATGTTGCGTACCCCCGATCCGCTGCGCGATGCGCACCAGGAAGATGAACGCCTGCGCCACGCCATTACCCGGATGATCGACCGCTTCCGGGAACAAACGGGGATGCATTTCAGTGACGAGCAGGGACTGACCGCTCAGCTCTATATCCACCTTGCCCAGGCGCTGGACCGCTCGCTGTTTGGCATTGGCATCGACAACAGCCTGCCGGAGGAGATCCACCGCCTCTATCCGCGCCTGATGCGTACCACCCGGGAGGTGCTGTTTGAGCTGGAGTCCGAATTCGGCCTGCGGTTCTCCGAGGAGGAGGCGAGCCTGGTGGCGGTGATCTTTGGCGCCTGGCTGATGCAGGAGACCGATCTGCATGAAAAGCAGGTGGTGTTGCTGACCGGTGAGGATAAAGCGTGCGAGGAGCTGATTGAACAGCAGCTCCGGGAACTGACCCTGCTGCCGCTGAACATTCGCTATGTGACGCTACAGTCTTTTCAGAAGGAGGGTGCCCCGCGCGAAGCGGCCCTGGTGGTCACACCTTACACCACCGCCCTGCCGCTGTTCTCGCCGCCGCTTATCCATGCCGTCGAGGCGTTGAATGCGCAGCAGCAGGAACATATTCGCGCCATGCTGGAAACTTAGCGCACTGCCACGCGCGGACGCAGCAGAACCGCGGGCAGCGCCACCAGCGCCATCACCCAGAAGACCCCGTGACCCAGATGCTGGTAAAGGAAACCGGCAAACACGGTCATGATGGCAATACTGCCCCCCATCGCCACGGCGGAGTAGACCGCCTGCAGGCGGATCACGTCGCTGCCTTCGCGCGCCGCGATATAGCGCATCGCCGCCAGGTGGCACACCGTAAAGGTGCCGCAGTGCAGGATCTGCGCCACAATCAGCCACGGCAGCTCCGTGGTCCAGCCCATCAGACCCCAGCGTACAATCCCGCAGAGGGCCGATAACAGCAGCAGGTCCCGGGCGCTGAAGCGGCGAAACAGCCTGTTGCTGAGAGCAAAGATAATCACTTCCGCTACCACGCCCAGCGACCAGAGATAGCCGACAGCGGAGGCTGAATACCCGGCTCCCTGCCAGTAGATAGCGCTGAAGCCATAGTAGGCGGCATGCGCCCCCTGCAGCAGACAGACGCAGGCCAGAAAACGCCAGCTCTGGGCGACAAGCGATCGCCAGGCGGGCCAGCCTGCGCTCTCCTGCTGACGGCTCTCCCCCTGCGGCATGACTGAAGGACGCAACAGCATACCGAGCAGCATCGACAGGATCCCCACGCTCAGCAGTGCCAGAATCGCGCGATAGTCGTAAAGGCTCACCAGTTTGCCCACCAGCGCCGAGCCAATCACAAAGGCAATCGAGCCCCACAGCCGCACCCGGCCATAGTCCATGGTGATCTGCTTTTGCCAGGTATTGGCGAGCGCGTCGGTCAGCGGGACCAGCGGCGAGAAGAAGAGGTTAAAGCCCACCATCACCACCATCAGCCAGGCAAACTGCTGGCTGACCCAGAAACCGGCCATAAACACCAGGGTGAGCAGCGCCAGCACGCGTACGGCTTTGATTAACAGGGAGGGATCGCTGACGCGCGGCGCAATAAGCAGGCTACCGAGAAAACGTGCCACCAGGCCCGAGCCCAGCAGAAGGCCAATCATCTCCGGCGTAAGGCCAATTCCCTTGAGCCAGACGCTCCAGAAAGGCAGAAAAATACCGTAGCTAAAAAAGTAGGTGAAGTAGCTGAGCGCCAGCCAGCGTGTGGAATGCAAAACCATGAATCCCTCCCGTTTTGGAGGCGATAGTCTGGCGGCAAAAACGGGCTGGCGCAAGGGAGTATTAACAGCGGTTTAACAGTTTCGGCGAGCCTGTTCGACGGCGATTTCCATCGCAAAACGACTGCTCTCTCCCTGGGCTAACGCCACCAGGCCAGGCTGCCCGGCCATATGGTGGGCATTGACCGGATGGCTCTGGGGCTCAAGACATAAGAACGATTGGCCCGACATTCTGAACAGCATCAACCACGGAGTTTGCGCTGTAATTGTGATATTCATCACATCATGATCCAGGGTCGCCACGCCGTTCCAGCCGGAATAGCCGACGTTCAGCCAGCGATCGCCACCATGGCGTGACGTGCTGAAATCGACATCCGCCGGGATATTGCTCTGCCAGGCTTGCGGTAAATGGTGTTCACCTTCCGGCCAGTAGCCGCTGGCGGAGAAGCGCAGGCGGCTTTGCGCATCAAAACAGAACCACGGGTGAAAGCCCAGGCCGTACAACATCGGCGCCTGACCAAGATGGGTGAGCGTCAGCTCCGCCCGCAGAACGTTCCCGCGCAGCTGGTAGCGCAGCCCAGCCTGATAATCAAAACCGCACTGATGCTGGCTGCGCAAGGTGAGGACGCACGCCTTGTCGGAATGGGAAGCTATCTGCCAGCGCGACTGCCAGCCGTCACCGTGCAGGAAGAAGCGCTCATCAACCGGACTTTGCGGCAGCACCACCTCCCGCCCCTGAAACCGGAAGCGATTCCCCGCCACCCGGTTTGCCAGCGGCACCATCGGAAACAGCGCGCTGTCGCCGCCGTCCCATAACACCGGCTGCCCGCAGGTCAGGGAAAAGAGTTCCTGTAACCCGCCGCCCTGCGGGTTGACGCGCATCCGGAGATGCGCGTTTTCAATCAACAGCGTTTCCATTAGTGCACGCGCTCAGCATGATTTGCGGAGGCAACCTTGCCGTGCTGTTTTTCCAGCTGCGCCTCCAGCGCCTCCAGCGTCACGCCTTTGGTCTCCGGCACTTTACGCAGAATGTAGAGATAGCCCGCCGCGCAAATCACACCGTAGAGCAGGAAGCTCCCCGCTGCACCCAGCCCGGCATTGAGCAGCGGGAAGGTGTAGGTTAACAGGAAGCAGGCGATCCACAGCGCCAGCGTGCCCACGGACATCGCCAGGCCGCGCACGCGGTTGGGGAAGATCTCCGACAGCAGCACCCAGGTGACCGGCGCCAGCGTCACGGCGTAGATGGCAATCGCCGCCAGCACCAGCAGCAGCACCGGCCAGCCCATGATGTTCATGGCGTAGGCGCTGGCAATCAGCACGTAGATAATGGTCAAGCCTGAGGCGCCGAGCAGCATCAGCTTGCGGCGGCCAATCTTATCCACCAGCGGCAGCGCGGCGAGGGTAAAGACCAGATTAATGATGCCGGTCGCCACGATCGATTTCAGGGTGTCGTTGATATCAAACCCGGCCGAGGCGAAGATCTCCTGGGCATAATTGAAGATCACATTGATCCCGCACCACTGCTGGAACATCGCCAGCACGATGCCGATGATGACAATCGGTTTGACCTGCGGTTGCAGGAGCGTGGAGAACGCCACCTTCTGGGTGTCTTTCTCCAGGGTGTGGGCGATCTCTTTTAAGGTCTGACTGGCGTACGCCGGGGTGCCAATACGCTCCAGCATCGCGCGGGCACGCTCTGGCTTGCCCGCCTTCATCAACCAGCGCGGCGATTCCGGGACAAAGAACATCAGCACCAGAAACGCCAGGGCGGGAACCAGCTCAGCGCCAAACATCCAGCGCCAGCCGGTCTGCCCGTTCCAGGTCTGAATGATGGCCTCCTGAGTGGCGCCTGCCGCTACCGGCTCGGCAATCATCAGGTTAATCAGCTGTGCGGCCAGCACGCCCACCACGATGGTCAGCTGGTTAATCGCTACGAAGCGACCGCGCTTTTCCGCCGGGCTGACCTCCGCGATATAGAGCGGACTCAGGGCGGAGGCCAGGCCGATACCGAGGCCGCCGACGATGCGCCAGACCACAAACATATCAAAACTGCCCGCCACCGCCGTACCCCACGCCGAGGCGCTGAACAGCACCGCCGAGAGGATAAGCGGACGCTTGCGGCCAAATTTATCGGCACACCAGCCGGAGATCAGCGCCCCGAAGATACAGCCCACAAGGGCGGAACTCATCGCCCAGCCGGACTGTGCCGGGTCGGTAATGGAGAACCAGGCTTCATAGAAGGGCTTGGCCCCGCCAATCACCACCCAGTCGTAGCCAAACAGGAGTCCGCCGCAGGCGGCGACCAGACAGATAGTCCAGACGTAGCCCATTTTCAGTTGTGTCTGCGCGCTATTATTCATGTTGATTCCTCTTTAAGGGAAACGCAGGGTACAGAGGGTTAACAGGTGGGTTTCCCCACCTGCGAGGTCAGTTAATGGAAAATGCCCGTGGCCTGCGCATGCTGAAACAGATGCGCTTTGTCATGGGCCGGGTTCAGCGCCAGTAAGTTCCCCAACAGGCGTTTGCAGGCCGCGAGCTCGCCCAGCCCTGCATAGCCCAGCGCCTCAATGAACAGGCAATGCTGCTGGTGCTGATGACCCGCTGGCGTATCCAGTACCACCAGATCCGGGAGCGAAACTGCAAAGAAATCCGCTTCGGGCAGGTCGTCACGATGGGCCTGCACCCACGCCAGGAATCCCTGGAAGTGGCGCTCCGCCGCGGCGGGATCGCCCAACTGGCGCAGCGCCATTCCCTGCCAGAACAGATAGTCCGCTGGCTGATCGTTGTAGTAGCGTCCGGCATCGAGAGTGGAGCCGCCCTGTGCCGCCCGGGCAAAACAGCGTTGCGCGTCGGCATGTGCGCCACTTTGCGTATGGCAGTACCCCAGCAGATACCAGATATCGTTATCGGTTTGCCCCGGCAGACGCCCCTCCCCCAGATTGTGTGGATAGTGCAATGCCGCCTGCAGCAGAGCCATCGCCTCCTGGAATTCCCCGCGGCTTATGTGCTGCAGGGCACGATGCTGCTGGTTCAGCAGATACTGCCCGGTCACTTTGCCTTCACCCCCTTCCCACGGATGGAACTGCCGCTCCTGAAGTACCTGCGCCGCAGCATCGTAGCGCCCGGAACCGTTCCACAGACTCAGGAGTTCTGCGGTGAGGTCATCGCGCTTCAGCGCCACGCGCTCCCGCTCGGTGAGCATGGCGAGGCGTTTCCCCACCGGCTGCCCGGTGAGCTTATTGAGATAATCAAGCTCAAACAGGAAACGCGGATTGTCCGGCTCCAGGGCCACGGCGCGCTGCAGACACTGCTCCGCCAGCGCCAGGTTGTGCTGTTTATTCCAGGCGTAGATCCCAAGCAGGCGGTGCGCAGGGGCAAACTCCGGCTCCTGCGCCAGCGTGGTCTGCCAGCATTTCACCGCATCGTCATAGCGGCGTTTGCTGTACCAGAAGCAGCCCAGCAGATAGCAGGCATACGGGTCGTCGTGCAGGGTTTGCAGCATTTGCACTTCATCAAGAGCATTCGGGAAACGTACCCGGTTGGCCTCGCAGCGCCGCGCCGCGGCAATATAGCGGGCACGGGTAGCAGGATCGTCGCTTAAGGCGGCCCGCCACAACTGGGGCAACGTCTCCTGGCTGTCGAGCAGATCCAGCATCTCGCGGGCGGCGTCGCGCATGCCCATCGAGATTAACCAGCCCGCCAGCAGGCAGGCATTGGCCCCTCGACGACCAGTCACCTGCAACAGCTGGTCACAGGCAGCATCATCCCGGCTGATTGCCCAGCGGGCATAGTGCAGGGCGTAGCTCAGAGGATGGGTTTGCAGGCAGCGCTGAATGTAGTCCAGCGCTGCGCCTTCGCCCTGCACCTCTGCCAGCGCGAGGGCTTTCAGCCCCATCGCCAGGTTGTTGCTGGCGTTGGTGCTAAGGCTGATATCAACTTTTTCCAGCGCATCAGCCGCGTTGCCGCGCTTCATCGCCAGCCGCGCCAGGGATAAGAAAGCCGCATCACGGCAGTTTCCGCTCCACGAGGCTTTGTAGTAGTGATCCCATGCGGCGTCGTCCTGCCCCTGCCGCTCCAGGGCCGTCGCCAGCAGCTGGCTGGCTTCGCCGTCGCGGGGGTTTTTATTCAGACGATGGGCGCGAACCAGCGCGGCTTCGGCGCAGCGTTGCGCCAGCGCCCAGTCGGCACGGTTGAGCGCCAGCGTGCCCAGCGCCACGTTATTGCGATAGTCGTTAGCATCCAGCGCCAGCGCCCGGCGATAGTAATCTTCCGCATAGCGGCTGGCATGGTTGTACTGCTCCAGATGCTGCCCGATAAAATAGAGTTCATCGCTGTTGCTGATCTCTTCCGGCATGGCGGGCGCGGTAGCCGGATCCGGCAGCGGCGTCTCCTGCGGGATATGCTCCTGGTAGTGGAGCAGCGTGCGGCCCGAGGCCTCTTTCACCCTCAGCGTTAAGCGCTGCGGCAAGGTATCCGGCAGCGCCTGCTGCCAGCTTTCGCCCGGCATCAGGGTCAGGTGCGTCTCCCAGACCGGTTTTTCGTCGGCGGTCAGCTCGAGCCGCACATCATGCAGCGGTGCGATGGCGTAGAGGCCGAGGTGAAGCTGCTGCTCACGCCGTTCCAGCTTAAGCGCCAGCTGCGTGTTGGCGTTATGCACCTGTCCCAGTTCGCTATAGGGCAGGAAGTTCTGCACGAAGATCTTCTCTTCGTAGGGTGCAAGCCAGGTGAAATCGGGCTGGTTATCGGTAAACACCCCGGTCATCAGCTCGATATAGGGGCCGTTTTCATCGGTCAGATTGCGATCCCAGGCACGGCCAAAATCGTCATGACCCCAGGTCCACTGCTTTTTCCCCGGCGACACATGGTGGTCGGCCACGTGCAGCAAGCCGCCGCGCTCGCCGTGGTGGTATGCCCCGACGAAATCGTAGTCCGATTTTTCCGCCATGTAGGAGGTTGGCACCGGCACGTTTTTGTAGCGGGAGATATCCACGCCCGCCGAGTAATCGACTTTATAGTAGGTGCCGGTGGCGATCGGGAAGGCGGAGACGGCGCGCTTGCCATGGTCAAATACCGCCGTGACGTCCGGCGGGAAGACGCTCTGGTGATCGTCCCCACCCTTCACCGCCGGATTTGCCCACCACAGGAAGTGGCGCGGCGTGGCATTGCCGTTGAAGACTTTGCCGGCGATCTCAATCAACGCCCGGTCCGGGTAAAGGGTAAACCCGGTCATCACCTGCAGGCCGCGCATCGGCTCGGCCTCGCCCAGCCAGACGGTTTGCGCCCCGTTATCCTGCTCCTGAATGGTGACGTCGACAGGCATAAAGGTGGTTGGGCGGTGGTGCTGCGGCCAGTTAAATTCGATGCCGCCGGAGATCCACGGTCCCAGCAGCCCCACCAGCGCCGGTTTCACCACTTCGTTGTAGTAAACGAAATCACGCTGCTGGACTTTGTCATACGCGCGATGAATACGTCCCCCCAGCTCCGGCAGCAGCATAATGCGGATGAAGTCGTTTTCCATCCAGACGGCCTGGTAATTACGGGTTTCGCGAACGCCGGTCAGGGTATCGGTCACGCCGTAGGGATAGACCGCGCCAGAGGAGCCCTGATAGACGCGCTTTTCCAGGAACATCGGGTTGGTATCTTCTGCGCCGGTGGTCCACGTCGGTAATGCCACGGTCTCCCGCCAGACCTTCACTGCTCCAGACATATTCACTCTCCAGTAAACAAATAATAGTAAAAAGCGATAAGATGGCAGTGTAGAGAGGAATTCAGCGCGCTGATTGCGTAATGCTCACGCAATATAATTAACGGAGTTTAGTGAATGCAGCTATCCGGTCTGAACAATCACAGGGTACGACAGCATAACCGCCGCACGATCATGTCCCTGGTCTGGCGCTACAAGCGCCTGAGTAAATCCCAGCTGGCCCAGCACACCGGGCTCTCTATTCCGGCGGTAAGCAAGATCCTGGATGAGCTGGTGGCGGACAAAAAGCTTGGGCATTCCAGTGAAAACCTCAGCACCCGGGGAATGAACAGCGGCCATTATCAGATCCCGGATGCGGGGCCATTAATACTCTGCATGAATGTCAGCCCCACCAGCATTGAGAGCCAGCTTATCGACGCCCGTATGTCGCCGTTAGGCGAGTTTCGCTGGACTGACGTGAACGCACAGACGCCCGAAGCGTTGTTACAGGCCATTGAGAACCTGTGGCAGCAGCAGCGCAAACAGTGGCCGGGGCAGCGCATTAATCTGGCGCTGGGGATCCACGGCCAGGTCGATACCGCCACCGGGGTATCGCAGATGATGCCCCAGGCGCCGTGGAAAAAACCGGTTGAGATTAAGTATCTGCTGGAAGAAAAACTGGGCATCACGGTGAAGGTGGATAACGACTGTGTGATGCTGGCGCTGGCAGAGAAGTGGCAAAACCCGGCCAACCGCGACGATTTTTGCGTGATTAACGTCGATTACGGTATCGGATCCTCGTTTGTGATTAATGGCCAGGTCTATCGCGGGACGCTTAACGGCAGCGGGCAAATTGGCCACACCATTTTCGATCGCGACGGCGTAGCCTGCGCCTGCGGACGCTACGGCTGTCTGGAGACGGTCGCCTCCCTCTCAGCCCTTAAAAAACAGGCGCGTTTATGGCTGAAATCCCAGCCCGGCACCCTCGGGCTTGATCCGGACAGCCTCACCAGTCTGCAGCTGATTGAGGCCTGGCGTCAGGGGAATGCTCCAATTCAGCGCTGGGCTGACGAGGCCGCCAACGCTATCGGACTGACGCTCTACAACCTGCTCAATATCCTTAATATCAACCAAATCTGGTTCTATGGCCGCAGCTGCGCCTTTGGCGAACGCTGGCTGCAGACCATCAATCGCCAGATTGGATTTACCCCCTTCGATCACGGCGATGCGGTGCGTAACCGGCAAACGGAAATCGCCTTTGGCGGCTTAACCCGGCAGCAGCAGATTATCGGCATTGGCTTTCTGTTCGTGGAGGACGCGCTGGCGGAAGGCTAGCGGAGAACATGCTGAAAGGGGGGGGAATTTAAATCATCCTGATGGCTGATTTATGGCGAAAAGCGGAATGGCGGGGCGGCAATTTGTGTATTAGCTTTAAGATAAATCCCACCCCAAACGAGCCTGCCATGAACACACTACGGTATTTCGATTTTGGTCAGTCCCGGGCGCTGATCCTGTTGATTGCCCGTCTCGCCCTTATCCTTCTGTTCATTATTTTCGGCGTGCCTAAAATGTTCGGTTTTGACGGCACGGTGCAGTATATGGTGAAGCTGGGCGCCCCGATGCCGATGCTGGCGGCCATTGTGGCGGTGATCATGGAAGTGCCCGCCGCCATTCTCATCGTGCTCGGCTTTTTTACTCGCCCGCTGGCGGTCCTGTTTGTCTTTTATACGCTGGGAACGGCGTTGATTGGGCACCACTACTGGGATATGAGTGGCGATGCGGTAATGCCGAACATGATTAACTTCTTCAAGAACATCAGCATCGCTGGCGGATTCCTGCTGCTGGCGGTGGCCGGGCCGGGCGCTATCTCCATCGACCGGCGTTAGCCATAAAAAAGGCCGCTTGCGCGGCCTTTCTGTTCTGCGAGGCAGACTTATGCGTAAACCGGGAAGCGGGCGCAGATCTCCAGCACTTTCGCTTTCACGCGTTCGATAACCGCTTCGTCGTTGATGTTGTCCAGCACGTCGCACATCCAGCCCGCCAGCTCTTTCACTTCCGCTTCTTTAAAGCCGCGGCGAGTGACAGCCGGAGAACCGATACGGATACCGGAGGTCACAAACGGGCTCTTCGGATCGTTTGGTACGCTGTTTTTGTTAACGGTGATGTTGGCGCGGCCCAGGGCAGCGTCAGCTTCTTTACCGGTCAGGTTTTTATCAACCAGATCCAGCAGGAACAGGTGGTTTTCAGTCCCGCCGGAGACCACTTTGTAACCGCGGTTCAGGAAGACTTCCACCATCGCTTTGGCGTTCTTAGCAACCTGCTGCTGGTAAACCTTGAACTCTGGCTCCATCGCCTCTTTCAGCGCCACGGCTTTTGCCGCGATAACGTGCATCAGCGGGCCGCCCTGCGCGCTTGGGAAGACAGCAGAGTTCAGTTTTTTGTACAGCTCTTCGTCACCGCCCTTCGCCAGGATCAGGCCGCCGCGCGGACCGGCCAGGGTTTTGTGGGTAGTGGTGGTGACAACGTGTGCGTGTGGAACCGGGTTCGGGTAGACGCCTGCGGCGATCAGACCGGCAACGTGTGCCATATCGACGAACAGGTATGCGCCGATGCTGTCTGCGATTTCACGCATTTTTGCCCAGTCAACAACACCGGAGTAGGCAGAGAAACCACCGATGATCATCTTCGGTTTGTGCTCTTTGGCCTGCTTCTCCATGTCGGCGTAGTCAATTTTACCGGACTCATCGATACCGTAAGGGATGATGTTGTACAGTTTGCCGGAGAAGTTAACCGGGGAGCCGTGAGTCAGGTGGCCGCCCTGCGCCAGGTTCATACCCAGTACGGTATCGCCCGGCTGCAGCAGTGCGGTATAGACAGCGAAGTTAGCCTGAGAGCCAGAGTGCGGCTGCACGTTAGCGTAGTCAGCGCCAAACAGCTCTTTTGCACGGTCGATTGCCAGCTGTTCAACCACATCGACATACTCGCAACCGCCGTAGTAGCGCTTGCCCGGGTAACCTTCAGCATATTTGTTGGTCAGCTGAGAGCCCTGCGCCTGCATCACGCGCGGGCTGGTGTAGTTTTCGGAGGCGATCAGTTCGATGTGCTCTTCCTGACGTACTTTTTCCTGCTCCATAGCCTGCCACAGTTCGGCATCATAATCGGCAATGTTCATTTCACGCTTTAACATCCGCATCTCCTGACTCAGCTAACAAGTAAATTTTGGCCTGAAAAGGCAGTCCTGATGGACGACGGGCAACAGTATAACTGATTAGCAGAGTGATAACAGGTCTTGACAAAGGATTTTACGCAAACGTTTACCTACCCGCCACGCAAGGGTTTGAGGAATAGCGTCCTCGCCCTGCAAAAGGGAATTCTTTTCAGGTTTGTGATGCAGTTAATTCATGTTGCAAAGAACCATTTACAAAGCAGGGTTATTTTTTATAAGATGCATTCAAAATACACTATTAAAGTAACATTTTAAGGAAGCTGCTATGTTAGATGCCCAAACCATCGCTACCGTAAAAGCCACGATTCCCCTGCTGGTCGAAACGGGTCCTAAACTTACCGCCCATTTTTACGATCGTATGTTCGCGCACAACCCGGAGCTCAAAGAGATTTTTAACATGAGCAACCAGCGTAATGGCGATCAGCGCGAAGCGTTATTCAACGCCATTGCCGCCTACGCCAGCAACATCGAGAACCTGCCGGCCCTGCTGCCAGCAGTGGAAAAAATCGCTCAGAAACATACCAGCTTCCAGATCAAACCTGAGCAGTACAACATTGTTGGCACCCACCTGCTGGCGACCCTGGACGAAATGTTCAGCCCGGGCCAGGAGGTGCTGGACGCCTGGGGCAAAGCCTACGGCGTGCTGGCGAACGTCTTTATCAACCGTGAAGCGCAGATCTACAGCGAAAACGCCAGTAAGACCGGCGGATGGGAAGGTACCCGTGCCTTCCGTATCGTGGAAAAAACCCCGCGCAGCCAGCTTATCACCAGCTTTGAATTTGAACCCGTCGACGGCCAGCCGGTTGCCGATTACCAGCCAGGCCAGTACCTGGGCGTGTGGCTGAAGCCTGAAGGCTTCCCGCATCAGGAGATCCGCCAGTACTCTCTGACCCGCAAGCCAAACGGCAAAAGCTATCGCATTGCGGTAAAACGCGAGGAAGGCGGTCAGGTTTCGACATGGCTGCATAACGAAGCCCGCGTGGGTGATGTGGTGCATCTGGCCGCCCCTGCGGGCGACTTCTTTATGGCTGTTGAAAGCAATACCCCGGTGACGCTGATCTCCGCCGGTGTCGGTCAGACTCCGATGCTGGCGATGCTGGACACCCTGGCGAAGGCGCAGCATAAGGCGCAGGTGAACTGGTTCCACGCCGCAGAGAATGGCGAAGTGCATGCGTTTTCTGATGAAGTGAAAAGCCTGGCTGCCGGCCTGCCGCACTTTACCGCTCATACCTGGTATCGCCTGCCGTCGGATGACGACCGTGCCGCTGCCCGCTTCGACAGCGAAGGCCTGATGGCGTTAAGCGAGCATAAAGAGCAGTTCCACGCCCCGGAGATGCAGTTCTACGTCTGTGGCCCGGTGGCCTTTATGCAGTATGCCGCCGCGCAGCTCCTTGAGCTGGGGGTGAATAAAGAGAACATTCACTACGAATGCTTCGGCCCGCATAAGGTGCTGTAATGCAAAAAGCCCCTCAGTAGAGGGGCTTTTTTTTGCCCGGCGGCGCTGCGCTTGCAGGGGCCTACGGGATGTCAAACAACGGGTAATTAAATCGCTGCGTCGTCTTCTTCGCCGGTACGGATACGGATCACGCGCGCCACGTCAAAGACGAAGATTTTGCCATCACCAATTTTGCCGGTCTGTGCGGTGCGGATAATGGTATCCACGCAGGTATCCACGATGTCATCCGACACCACGATCTCAATCTTCACCTTTGGCAGGAAATCGACCATGTATTCTGCGCCACGGTAGAGTTCGGTGTGGCCCTTCTGACGACCAAAGCCTTTCACCTCTGTCACCGTCATGCCGGTAATGCCGACTTCTGCCAGCGCTTCGCGCACATCATCCAGTTTGAAAGGTTTAATAATCGCATCAATCTTTTTCATGGTGGTCCTTAAACTTATGCCTGTCAGCTGCCTCGTAATCGGTTGCTCACAGTATCATATTCAGGCGGAATTTAGCGCATCACTCTTTAAAATCGTTTGCTTCCAGCTCATGGCGCGAGAGCAGTTTATAAAACTCGGTGCGGTTACGCCCAGCCATGCGCGCCGCATGGGTGACGTTGCCTTTGGTGATCTGCAGTAACTTACGCAGATAGTTAAGCTCAAACTGGTTGCGGGCTTCAACGAAGGTCGGCAGGGCGGTGTTTTCGCCCTCCAGCGCCTGCTCCACCAGCGCATCGCTGATCACCGGCGAGGAGGTGAGCGCCACGCACTGCTCAATCACGTTCACCAGCTGACGCACGTTACCGGGCCAGCTGGCGGTCATCAGCCGCTTCATGGCGTCGGTGGAAAATGCACGGACAAACGGCTTGTGCCGCTCCGCGGCCTGGCGCAGCAGCTGAGTAGCGAGCAGCGGAATATCTTCTGCCCGCTCCGCCAGCGCAGGGATCTTCAGGTTAACAACGTTGAGACGGTAGAAGAGGTCTTCACGAAACTCGTTGCGCGCCATCGCCTTGGGCAGATCCCGGTGGGTCGCGGAGATGATGCGCACGTTGATGTCGATATCGCGGTTACTGCCGAGCGGTCTGACCTTGCGCTCCTGCAACACGCGCAGCAGTTTTACCTGCAAGGGCGCCGGCATGTCGCCAATTTCATCGAGGAACAGCGTGCCGCCTTCCGCCGCCTGGAAGAGCCCTTCCCGGCTGCTGACCGCGCCGGTGAAGGCGCCGCGCGCGTGTCCAAAGAGCTCGGACTCCAGCAGCTGCTCGGGCAGCGCCCCGCAGTTAATGGCGATAAAGGCGTTTTTGCCGCGCGGGCTGGCGTTGTGAATGGCCTGGGCGAGGATCTCTTTCCCGGTGCCGCTCTGGCCGTTAATCAGCACGCTGACATCGGACTGCGCCACCATGCGCGCCTGCTCCAGCAGACGCAGCATAATCGGGCTGCGGGTGACGATCGCCTCCCGCCACGTTTCGTCGCCGGAGGGGGCGGCGTGTTCCAGGGCATCATCAATCGCTTTGTAAAGCGCGTCTTTATCCACCGGCTTGGTGAGGAAGCTAAAGACCCCCTGCTGGGTGGCGGCCACAGCATCGGGGATGGAGCCGTGGGCGGTAAGAATAATCACCGGCATGCCGGGCTGGAGCTTCTGGATCTCGGTGAAGAGCTGCATGCCGTCCATTTCGTCCATCCGCAGATCGCTTATCACCAGATCGATCTTCTCGCGGCCCAACACTTTCAGCCCCTCCTGACCACTTTCGGCGGTCACGATGCTATAACCCTCGCTCACCAGACGCATCCCCAGCAGCTTCAGCAAACCGGGATCGTCATCCACCAGCAAAAGATGCGCAGGTTTTCGGCTTGTCATGGCTTTACGTCCTCCTGTTTCGGGGCATCGCTTTTCGGCTCTGTCGCATCACCCTCGGTGCCGGCGGGCGACGCGGCACTCTTCGGCGCGTCCGGCAGATAGTTACTGACCGGCTTACGGGTGGAGAGCTGCCGTTCAATATCGGTCAGGTTTTCCAGCTTGCGGGTTGTGGTGTCCAGCTGCGCCCGCAGGTATTGCTGCTGCTGGCGCAGGGTATCCAGTTCACCGTCGGTGGTCTGCTGCAGCTTACCGTAGCGGAAACGCTCCTCTGCCAGCTGCAGTTGCAGCACCTGACCGTGTCGCCACAGCTGATACAGCGGGCGCACCTGGGCCGGGATCTGCGGGCTCAGCGCATCCAGCCGGGTGGTCAACTGGCGTCGCTCCACGGGATTAATTTTGGCATTGGCCAGCAGGATCCCGCGCTTAAAACTCTCCTGCCAGGTATCATCGTCCCATCCCCTCGCCTCTGCCCGCGCGGCGGCGGGTGAGAGGCGATCTGCGCAGTCCATGCCGCGCAGCCAGTAAAGCGGGTTGCTGTCGGTCTCCTGACCATGCAGCTGCCAGATATTATTGCAGTCGGTAGACAGGAAGTCCGCCAGCTGATGCTCAGGCAATTTTTCACCCTGCTTGTCGCTGATGGCACTGGTCGGCGTACTGGTGACGCACCCGGCCAGCAGCAGGCAGGGAAGGCTCAGAAAGAGAGAGTGACCGGAAAATACCGCGTTAATGGCGCGGGAAAAGACGTGTGACATACTCACCAGATTTAGATTCATTTTAGTCGTTTTTCCGACTCAAGCGGCAGTTCGATGCGAAAACAGACATCGGTACGGTCGTCAGTGACAAGGTTAAGCTCTCCATGCATACGACGAATACAGTCGCGTGCGATACTCAGCCCCAGGCCGCTTCCCTTCACCGCCCCTTTTCGTTGATGGCTACCCTGATAAAAGGGTTCAAAGATCATCGCTTTTTCATCGTCGGGGATCGGGCTTCCGGTGTTGGCGACATCGATACAGACTCGCGAGCCGCGCGTAAAACTGCGAACATAAATGGTACCGGATTCAATACCATAGTGCACCGCATTGGAATAAAGATTATCCAGCACGCTCATCAGCAGCATCGGCTCGGCTAAACAGGCGGGTGTCGCCAGCGCCAGTTCAGTATGCATCATTTTAGCGCGAGCAGGCAGGCTGTGAGCAGACAGCACCATATCCACCAGCGGTGCGAGCTCTACGCGCTCAAGCTCCGGGATGCCGTCGGCCAGTTTACGGTTGTAGTCGAGCAGCTGTTCAATCAGCTTTTGCAGGTTGCGGCTGCTGGCATCAAGGATCTCGACAATCTCTCTTTGCTCCGGGGTCAGCGACCCGGCAACCTCATCGGCCAGCAGTTCGGTGCCCTCACGCATGCTGGCAAGGGGCGTTTTCAGTTCGTGGGAAATATGGCGTAAAAACTGGTGACGTTGGGATTCGAGCCATGACAGCCGCTCCGACAGCCAGATGATACGTTGTCCGACCGAACGCAGCTCGCGCGGGCCGGTAAAGGCCACGGTATTGCCCAGCGAGCGCCCCTCCCCCAGCCGGTTGATCATCCGCTCAATGCCCTTAACCGGGCCGATGATCATCCGGGTGAAGAGCACCACTAACAGCAGGCTGAGCAGAAAAAGGACCAGCGCCTGCCAGCCAAAGAACTGGCCGCGCTCGGCAATCTCCTGCTGGAGCTGTTGCCCGCGGGAGAAGATCACCGACCGGGTCGCCTGAACCATCTCGGTATTGGCATTCGCAAAGGCCTCCAGTCGCATAGCGGCCTGGGCATCAGGCCCGCTGTTAATGCACTGCAGCTGGGACAGAGCGTTAAGATCCTGGCGCAACGTTTGATAGAGCTTATCGTCGGGCAGTACACCGGCATGGGCGTCGAGCATATCGCTGTAGCGCTTACGCTGATCCTGGTACACCCGGGCCAGCGTTCTGTCGTCGAGGACGCAATACTGCCGGTAGCTGCGCTCCATCTCCAGGGCGGCATTGGTCATCGCCTCGCTGCGGCGGGCATCAATCAGGGTGGTTCTGTTGGTCAGCGCCGCCTGCGCGCTGAGCGCGTTCAGGCTCTGCCACGCCTGCCATGCCAGCACCAGCAAAGGCAGCAGGATCAGCAGGAAGGCCATCATGACTAACTGTCGTAAGGAGCGAGGGAAAACTGGCCAGCGTTTCAACGCATTACTCTCTGTCGCGAGGGGGTAAGGGGATGCTAGCCGGACATGCGTTCAGATACAACAAAGCCGGGTTAAAAACCCGGCTTTGTTGCGGAATGAGGCGGTGCCTAACTCGACGTTTCGCCCTGGGTCTGATAAAGCAACGCTATGATCAGTAGTTGGACGGCAGGCACCTTTTTGTGCGTCATTCGAAGTTTATGTAGCACGTCCCGAAGGGGCTGACATAAGAAGGTGAATGAGCCACTGGTTACTATTATGCAACAGATGTGCCAAAATGCAAATAAAAATATTAATGTGTTGAAAAATATGAATTTATAGAGTTTTACGTACTTATTCAGCACGTGATGATTTTCAGGGTATCTGTCGCTAATCAGCAACACTCTGGCAGAATCCTTACTACCATTATAAAAATCAAAAACTTAAGTGTCGCCTTTTGGCGACACCGCAGAATGTGAGTTGTCGCACATTTGCGACACTGAGGAATTGCCGGGCGGCACTGCCTTTGCCCGGCCTACAAAATTTATCCGGCTTTTGGAGGCCCGGTAAGCGAAGCGCCCCCGGGCACAACAACGATCTCTTAACCTAACTGCTTACGCGCGTTGCGGAAGATACGCATCCACGGGCTGTCCTCGCCCCAGTTTTCCGGGTGCCAGGAGTTACTGACGGTGCGGAATACGCGCTCAGGGTGCGGCATCATCACCGTGACGCGACCGCTTTCGCTGGTCACCGCGGTGATCCCGTTGGCAGAGCCGTTCGGGTTTGCCGGGTAGTTTTGCGTTACCTTGCCGAAGTTGTCGACAAAGCGCAGCGCCACCAGACCTTTGCTTTCCAGCTCCGCCAGATGCGCGGCATCACGCAGTTCAACCTGCCCTTCACCGTGGGAGACAGCGATCGGCATCTGCGATCCCACCATTCCCTGCAGCAGCAGAGACGGGCTCTGGGTCACTTCCACCAGGCTGAAACGCGCTTCGAAGCGATCGGACTGGTTACGCACAAAGCGCGGCCAGGCTTCGCTGCCCGGGATCAGCTCGCGCAGGTTCGACATCATCTGGCAGCCGTTACAGACGCCCAGCGCCAGGGTCTGTGGACGGTGGAAGAAGGTTTCGAACTCATCACGGACGCGTTCGTTGAAGAGGATGGATTTTGCCCAGCCCTCGCCCGCGCCCAGCACGTCACCGTAAGAGAAGCCGCCGCAAGCCACCAGCGCCTGGAAATCAGCCAGACCGGTGCGCCCTGCCAGCAGGTCGCTCATGTGAACGTCGATGGCATCGAAGCCTGCACGGTGGAAGGCGGCCGCCATCTCAACGTGGGAGTTCACGCCCTGCTCACGCAGGACAGCTACTTTCGGACGCGCACCCTTCGCAATGTACGGCGCGGCGATGTCTTCGTTAATGTCGAACGAGAGTTTGACGTTCAGGCCCGGATCGTTGTCGTTGGCTTTCGCCTCGTGCTCCTGATCGGCACACGCCGGGTTATCACGCAGACGCTGCATCTGCCAGGTGGTTTCCGCCCACCACATACGCAGCGTGGAGCGGCTTTCGGCAAAGACGGCCTGGCCGTTGGCGTCGATAACAAAGCGATCCCCGGTCACTGCTTTACCCAGGTAATGGACGCAGTCGCCCAGGCCGTGCTGCGCCAGCAGCGCTTCCACCGCCTCGCGATCGGCCGCACGCACCTGAATCACCGCACCCAGCTCTTCGTTGAACAGCGCTGCCAGACGATCCTCGCCCAGGCTGGCGATGTTGGCTTCCACGCCGCAGTGGCCGGTGAAGGCCATTTCCGCCAGGGTGACCAGCAGGCCGCCGTCGGAACGGTCATGGTAGGCCAGCAGTTTGCGTTGGGCCACCAGCGCCTGAATAGCGTCGTAGAAGCCCTTCAGCTGCGCCACATCGCGCACGTCTGCCGCTTTGTCACCCAGCTGGCGATAAACCTGCGCCAGCGCGGTGGCACCCAGTGCGTTATGACCTTTACCCAGGTCAATCAGCAGCAGGGCGTTATCTTCGGTAGAGAGCTGCGGCGTGATGGTGTGACGCACGTCTTCCACGCGGGCAAAGGCGGTGATCACCAGCGACAGCGGAGAGGTCATCTCGCGCTGCTCGTTACCTTCCTGCCAGCGGGTTTTCATCGACATGGAGTCTTTGCCCACCGGAATGGTCAGGCCCAGCGCCGGACAGAGCTCTTCACCCACCGCTTTAACCGCTTCGTACAGCCCGGCGTCTTCACCCGGGTGACCGGCTGCGGCCATCCAGTTGGCGGAGAGCTTGATACGTTTGATGTCGCCAATCTGGGTGGCGGCGATGTTAGTCAGCGCTTCACCTACCGCCAGGCGGCCAGAAGCGGCAAAGTCAAGCAGCGCCACCGGGGAGCGTTCGCCCAGCGCCATCGCTTCGCCATAGTAGCTATCGAGGCTGGCGGTAGTGACCGCGCAGTTCGCCACCGGGACCTGCCACGGGCCCACCATCTGGTCACGGGCGACCATGCCGGTCACGGTACGGTCACCGATGGTGACAAGGAAGGTTTTCTCCGCCACCGCCGGCAGATGCAGAACGCGGTTTACCGCCTCGGCAATCGTCACACCCTGCAGGTCGAGCGCTTTACCGCTCGCTTTGCGGGATTCAACGTCGCGAGTCATTTTCGGCGTTTTACCCAGCAGCACGTCCAGCGGCAGATCGATCGGCTGGTTGTCGAAATGGGTATCGCTTAAGGAGAGGTGCATCTCTTCGGTGGCCTCACCGATCACTGCATACGGGGCGCGCTCGCGACGGCAGAGCTCGTCAAACAACGGCAGCTGATCCGGGGCAACGGCCAGCACGTAGCGCTCCTGAGATTCGTTACACCAGATCTCCAGCGGGCTCATGCCGGGTTCATCACTCAGGATATCGCGCAGGTTGAAGCGGCCCCCGCGGTTGCCGTCGCTCACCAGCTCCGGCATGGCGTTGGAGAGACCGCCCGCACCCACGTCATGAATAAAGAGGATCGGGTTGGCATCGCCCAGCTGCCAGCAGCGGTCGATCACCTCCTGGCAACGGCGCTCCATCTCCGGGTTGTCACGCTGTACGGAGGCGAAGTCGAGATCCGCATCAGACTGGCCGGACGCCATTGAGGAGGCGGCCCCGCCACCCAGACCGATATTCATCGCCGGGCCGCCCAGCACGATCAGCTTGGCACCCACGACGATCTCGCCCTTCTGCACGTGATCGGCGCGAATGTTGCCGATCCCGCCCGCCAGCATGATCGGCTTATGGTAGCCGCGCAGCTCTTCGCCGTTGTGGCTGTCCACTTTTTCTTCGTAGGTACGGAAGTAACCGTTCAGTGCCGGACGACCAAATTCGTTGTTAAACGCCGCGCCGCCCAGCGGGCCGTCGGTCATGATATCCAGCGCGGTAACAATACGCTCTGGTTTGCCAAAATCTTCTTCCCACGGCTGTTCAAAGCCCGGGATGCGCAGGTTGGAGACGGAGAAGCCGACCAGACCCGCTTTTGGTTTTGCCCCACGACCGGTTGCGCCTTCGTCACGGATTTCACCGCCGGAGCCGGTGGCGGCACCTGGCCACGGCGAAATAGCCGTCGGGTGGTTATGGGTTTCCACCTTCATCAGGATATGCGCCGGCTCCTGATGGAAGTCATAGCGCCCCGCTTCGCGATCGGCGAAGAAGCGGCCCACCTCGGAACCTTCCATAACTGCGGCGTTGTCTTTGTAGGCAGACAGCACATGATCAGGGGTTTGCTCGAAGGTGTTTTTGATCATTTTGAACAGCGACTTTGGCTGTTGCTCGCCGTCGATAATCCAGTCGGCGTTGAAAATCTTGTGGCGGCAGTGCTCTGAGTTGGCCTGCGCGAACATATAGAGTTCGATGTCGTTCGGGTTGCGGTTCAGCTTAATGAACGCGTCCTGCAGGTAGTCAATCTCATCTTCTGCCAGCGCCAGGCCTAAACGCAGGTTGGCGTCAATCAGCGCCTGACGGCCCTCACCCAGCAGGTCCACGCTCTGCACGGGCGCAGGCTGATGGTGAGAGAAAAGCTGCTGCGCATCGTCGAGAGAGGCGAACACGCTCTCCATCATGCGGTCGTGCAGTTCTGTTGACACGGCTGACCACTGTTCATCAGTCAGGCTTGCGGCTTCAACGTAATAGGCCACGCCCCGCTCCAGACGATTAATCTGGCTCAGACCACAGTTATGGGCGATGTCGGTTGCTTTAGAAGACCAGGGGGAGATGGTACCCGGACGAGGCGTAACCAGCAGAAGTTTACCGTTCGGGGTATGGCTGCTCAGGCTTGGGCCGTACTTCAACAGGCGCTCAAGCCGGACTAAATCCTCTGACGTTAAGGGAGCATTCAGGTCAGCAAAATGGACATACTCAGCGTAAATATTGCTTACCGGAAGGTCGGCCGCCTGAAAACGTGCCAGCAGTTTATTGATACGGAAGGCAGACAGTGCAGGCGAACCACGCAGAATTTCCATCATAAGTCTCTCGTCTTCGAAGCGCCGGAGGCGCTTACAGTGTGCGCAAGGGGGGAAAACGGGCGCCATTATAGTGGATCCTGCGCGCCGACGAAACCGTTTGCGTCGTAATAAAATCGTCGTCGTCATTTAACCATTGGTGTTGCCTTTCCCGCTAATAAGTTGCCAAGTGGCGCAACTTTACGCAAAATGCCGCGAAATCTTTGGTAATACTTGTTTTTACTATGGCCAATAAACAACAGAATAATACACAGCGCATAGAATCAACTTATTGAAAAAATTAAAGATTAATTATCTGTTCATCGGCATCGTGACCCTGCTGTTGGCAGCGGCCCTGTGGCCTTCAATCCCCTGGTTCGGTAAAGCCGAAAATCGCATCGCCGCCATTCAGGCGCGGGGGGAGCTGCGCGTCAGTACCGTGGCCTCTCCCCTCACCTACAGTGCGATCAACGATAAAGTCATTGGGCTGGATTACGAGCTGGCACAGCATTTTGCTGACTATCTGGGCGTAAAGCTCAAGATTACGGTACGCCAGAACATCAGCCAGCTGTTTGACGACCTGGACAATGATAAGGCTGACATGCTGGCTGCTGGCCTGGTCTATAACAGCGAGCGCAGCAAAAACTATCAGCCAGGCCCAACCTACTACTCTGTCTCGCAGCAGCTGGTCTATCGCGTAGGCAGCCTGCGACCACGCACGCTTGCCGGGCTCACCGCCGAGCAGCTCACCGTTGCCCCGGGCCATGTTGTCATTGACGACCTTCGGGCGCTGAAAGAAAAAAAGTACCCTGAACTTAGCTGGAAGGTTGATAAGAAGCTCGGCACCACGGCGCTGCTGGAGCAGGTGACGGACGGGAAACTGCCCTACACCATCGCCGACTCGGTTGCCATCAGCCTGTTCCAGCGCGTTCACCCGGAGCTGGCCGTGGCGCTGGACGTCACTGACGAGCAGCCTGTCACCTGGTTCAGCCCTCTCGACGCCGACCAGACGCTTTCCGCCGCCATGCTCGATTTCTTTAACAGGATGAATGAAGACGGCACGCTGGCGCGTCTGGAGGAGAAGTACCTCGGTCACGGGGAGGGCTTCGACTATGTCGATACCCGCAGCTTCCTGCGGGCGGTGGATAATGTCCTGCCGACGCTGAAGCCCCTGTTTGTGAAGTATGCCCAGGAGATTGACTGGCGACTGCTGGCCGCCATCTCTTATCAGGAGTCTCACTGGGACGCACTGGCCACCTCGCCAACCGGGGTACGCGGCCTGATGATGCTGACCAAAAATACCGCCCAAAGCCTGGGACTAACCGACCGTACCGATGCTGAGCAGAGCATCAGCGGCGGCGCGCGCTACCTGCAGGCGATGATGGACAGAGTGCCGGAGAGCGTCCCGGAAGAGGAGCGGATCTGGTTTGCGCTGGCGGCCTATAACATGGGCTATGCCCACATGATCGACGCCCGCGCCCTGACCGCGAAAACCAAAGGCAACCCCGACAGCTGGTCAGACGTAAAACAGCGTCTGCCGCTGCTGAGCCAGAAGCCTTATTACAGCAAGTTGACCTATGGCTACGCGCGCGGCCACGAGGCGTACGCCTACGTGGAAAACATCCGCAAATATCAGATAAGCCTGGTGGGGTATCTGATGGAGAAAGAGAAAGAGGCGCAGGCAGCCCAGCAGCTGGCCCAGGCCTATCCGGTGGTGGCACCGGAGGAGCTTACTCACCCGATAACTTCCATTCTGCCTTTTGCTGCTTTTTCTGCTGACGCCGCATTCGAAAGAAGTCACTTAGCATCGCCGAACACGCTGGTGCCAACACCTCTCCAATAACCTTGACCTGATGGTTCATGCCGGGATGGCTGAGCACGTCCAGCAGCGAACCTGCCGCACCGGTTTTTTCATCCCGCGCCCCATACACCACCGTACCGATCCGGCTGTGGATCATGGCGCCGGAGCACATGACGCAAGGTTCGAGAGTGACATACAGGGTGGTGTCCAGCAGGCGGTAGTTTTGCAGCACCAGTCCGCCCTGGCGCAGGGCCATAATTTCGGCATGGGCGGTGGGGTCATGGCGACCAATCGGGCGATTCCAGCCCTCGCCGATCACCTGATTATTGTGTACCAGCACGGCACCGACCGGGACTTCGCCTTCATCCCAGGCACGTTGGGCAAGCTGGAGCGCATGGCGCATCCAGTATTCATGATTAAGTTCAGGGTCGGACAACGCAGCATACTCCAGTCTGAAAAGCGGGCGCATTATACACACCCGCTATGCATAATCACAAAATCATTCCAGTTGCTGAAGTTCGCCCAGCGGCGTAACGCGCCAGCGGTGCTGGCAGAAGTAGAGCAGCGGGTTATCCTGTTTGCTGTCGCTGTAGCCGCTGTAGAGCCGCAGTGGGGTGCCGATTTTCTTCTCCAGCTGTGCCACCTTCTCATGCCCGAGACAGCGCATGGTCAGCACCCAGCCGCCATAGGCGCGGCCAATCTGGGTGGCGATCAGGTTAACGCGCGGCAGCCAGGGGGTATCAAAGTAGACCTGTTCCACCAGCGACTGCGGCGAGCCGGTGATGAGCCAGATGTCGGCATCGTTGGCGTCCAGGTAGTTTGTCAGCCGATCCTGCACCACCGGAAAGGCGGTGACATGTTTGCGAAACCAGGTGACAAACTCTTTCTCCAGCTGTTTAAGCCGGGCTTCGCTGTGGCCGAAGGTACACCCCCACAGCAACAGGCTCATCGGCCAGCGAGCGGCGCGCCCCTTCACCAGCAACACGCCGCCAATGATTGGCAGCAAGGGCAATACGAGCAGGGCATTCAGGGGCTGTCGGCGCAGTAAATAGCGCATAAAGGTGCCGAACATATCCTGCTGATGCAGCGTTCCGTCCAGGTCAAAAAAGACAACACGACGCTCGTTATTTGCCAAACCTTACTCCTCTGGATCGTTAAACCCTAACAGCCAGGTAAACAGGAACCCGGCGATCACCGCTACCAGATAGCCTAACAGATAGAGCATGACTTTTCCGGTCACGATGGTTAATGCCAGCGGTAATCCGGAAATACCAAAGGTGATGACGGTCGCCACTTTCCAGTAACCGATCAGCGCCCCACCGACCGCGCCACCCAGACAGGCCCCGATAAACGGCTTGCCGAGCGGGAGGGTGACGCCAAAAATCAGCGGCTCGCCGATGCCCAGCAGCCCGACCGGCAGCGCCCCTTTGATCACCTTTTTCAGGCGTGCGTTGCGGGTTTTCATCAGCACCGCGATGGCCGCGCCGATCTGTCCGACCCCGGCCATCGCCAGAATAGGCAGCAGGGCGTTGTAACCGTGCGCCTGCACCAGCTCAACGTGGATCGGCACCAGCCCCTGATGTAAACCGGTCAGCACCAGCGGCAGGAAGGTACCCGACAGCACTGCCCCCACCAGGAACCCACCGCGATCGATAGCCCAGGAGGCACCGTGGGCAATGGACTCCGAGATCCAGCCTCCCAGCGGCTGCAGGGCGATGATGGCGATACTGCCGGTGATAAGCGTGGTCAACAGCGGGTTGAGGATCAGCTCCAGGGAGCCTGGCAGAACATTACGCAGCTTTTTCTCGAGCCAACACATCAGCACCACCACCAGCAGCACGGCGATCACCCCGCCGCGCCCCGGCTGCAGCGCTTCGCCGAACAGGGTGATCTGCGCCAGCTGCGGGCTGGAGAGAATACCGGCCATCACCCCGCCTAACGCCTGCGAGCCGCCAAACACTTTGGCGGTATTAACCCCCACCAGAATGTTCATGATGGCAAAGACCGCGCTGCCGAAAATGCCGAGGATCCCGAGCAGGTTTGGATAGTGGGTCGCAAAATCCCCGACAATGTCCGGGCGTTTGAGGATATTGATAATGCCGGTGATGAGCCCCGAGGCAATAAAGGCCGGAATGAGCGGAATAAAGACATTCGCCAGCATGCGTAGCGCATCGCTCATCGGGGCTTTATATTTCGCTTTTGCCTGCGCTTTGGTGCGCTCGGCATCATCAATCACCGCCCCGCCCATCAGGGAGCGCATGGCATCCACTACCTGCGCGGCTTTACCCGGCCCGACGATGAGCTGGTGCTGCTCCCCCTGCTTTACGTATCCGCTGACGCCAGGCAGTTTTTTCAGGGTGGCCGGATCGAGCTTGTCGTCATCCTGCACTTCCACCCTCACTCGCGTCATACAGTTTTCCAGACGCCGTATATTTTTTTCTCCGCCGATCCCCGCAAGAATACCGCTGGCGAGCGCTACTGTTTTTTCCATGTACGCCTCTTTAGTTTTCTAATGCCGCACGTAAGAATCCCTGATGCGCGTCAAGCCTGGCGCGCGCCGCAGCGGCATCCAGCCCGCTTAAAATCATCAGAATGGCCGGTTTGACGTCGTACCCGGTCTGTTTCAGCACCTCTTCCGCCTCTTCGCGGGAGCTCCCTGTGGCTTCGACCACCATGCGACACGCCCGGTCAATGAGCTTCACGTTGGTCGCTTTCATGTCCACCATCAGGTTCTGGTAGACCTTACCGAACTTGACCATTGCCCCGGTGGAGATCATATTCAGCACCAGCTTTTGCGCCGTGCCGGATTTCAGGCGGGTGGAGCCGGTCAGCGCTTCCGGGCCTACCACCGGCGAGATAGCGATCGTCGCCACCTGGGCGATGGGGGAACCGGGATTGCAGGAGATGGCCACGGTAGTGCAGCCGGTCTGGTTCGCATACTCCAGCCCGCCAATGACGTACGGCGTGCGCCCGGAGGCCGCCAGCCCGACCACCAGATCCTGCGCGGTCAGGTTAAGCGCTTTGAGATCGTCTTCACCGAGCTGCTTGCTGTCCTCTGCCCCTTCCACCGCTTTCAGCAGCGCTCCCGGCCCACCGGCGATGAGGCCGATCACCAGGCCATGTGGTACGCCGAAGGTGGGTGGGCACTCTGAAGCATCCAGCACCCCCAGACGCCCGCTGGTGCCCGCCCCCATATAGATAATGCGTCCCCCCGCTTTCAGCGCATCTGCCGCGGCATCCACCGCTTTCGCCACCTCGGGCAATGTTTCTTTCACTGCCTGCGCGACCAGCGTATCCTGTTGGTTGAAGCGATGAACAAGGTCAAGCGTGGAGAGTGCGTCCAGGTCCAGGGTTTGTGGGTTGCGGGATTCTGATACCAGTGAGCCGAGATTCATTTTTTTGTACCTCAAGAATTTTTAATTCATAATAATCGCATTATCATGGAATATAAAATTCATTCAGGCGAGCAGAATTCGCATTTGCTGCAGTCATCACATTTCGCCAGGAGTCCCTATGAACTGTCTAATTCGCATCCGCCAGCGATACGCGGGTTTTGCCCAGAGCGATAAAAAGCTGGCGGATTTTTTACTCTCGCAGCCCGATCGTGCCCGCCATTTAAGCTCTCAGCAGCTTGCCAGCGAGGCGGGCGTGAGCCAGTCAAGCGTAGTGAAATTCGCGCAAAAGATTGGTTTCAAAGGTTTCCCCGCCCTGAAACTGGCGCTCAGCGAGGCGCTGGCCAGCAACCCAAATCCGCAATCCATGCCGGTTCATAACCAGATCCGCGGCGACGATCCGATGCGCCTGGTCGGGGAAAAGCTCATCAAAGAGAACGTGGCGGCGATGCATGCCACCCTCGACGTCAACAGCGAAGAGAAGCTGCTGGAGAGCGTGGCCATGCTGCGGGCGGCAAGACGGGTGATCCTAACCGGCATCGGCGCCTCGGGGCTGGTGGCGCGTAACTTCGGCTGGAAGCTGAATAAAATCGGTGTGATTGCCATTGTCGAACAGGACATGCATGCCCTGCTGGCTACCGTACAGGCGATGGAGCCTGACGATCTGCTGTTGGCCCTCTCCTATTCTGGCGAACGCCGCGAGATTAATCTGGCCGCTGATGAAGCGCTGCGCGTGGGGGGCAAAATTCTGGCGATCACCGGCTTTACTCCCAATGCCCTGCAGCAGCGGGCCACACGCTGTCTGTATACCATTGCCGAAGAGCAGGCCACCCGCAGCGCGGCGATCTCGTCCACCAGCGCGCAGATGATGCTGACCGATCTGCTGTTTATGGCGCTGGTTCAGCAGGATCTGGAGCATGCCCCGGAACGTATTCGCCACAGCGAGGCATTGGTAAAAAAACTGGTTTGAACAGACAATGAGCGTATAATGCCCGCCCTGTTTGTGTTGTTTCTGAGAATTTCCTGATGGCGCTGTTAATCACCAAAAAATGCATCAATTGCGATATGTGCGAACCCGAATGCCCTAATCAGGCAATTTCAATGGGAGCGAGCATTTACGAGATTAACAGCGACCGCTGCACCGAGTGCGTGGGCCATTATGAGACGCCAACCTGCCAGAAGGTGTGCCCGATCCCCAATACTATCCTGAAAGATCCGGCACATCCTGAATCGGAAGAGCAGCTGTGGGACAAGTTCGTTCTGATGCACCACGCCGATAAAATTTAACTTTCGATAATCACCGTGGCGCAGGCGTAATGGCGTTCATCCGCCAGCGTCACATGCATGTTCGCCACGCCCAGCTTTTCTGCCAGATTTAGCGCCTCGCCCCACAGCCTGAGGCGCGGTTTACCCAGCTCATCGTTAAAGACTTCGAACTGATTGAACGCCAGACCGTTGCGGATGCCGGTACCGAAGGCTTTTGCCGCCGCCTCCTTCACCGCAAAACGTTTGGCAAGAAAACGCACCGGTTGCTGGTGCGCTTCCCAGATGGCCCACTCGTTATCGCTGAGCACCCGACGGGCAAGGCGATCGCCGCTGCGGGCAATCACCGCTTCGATGCGGGCGATCTCAACAATATCCGTGCCTAAGCCGAGGATAGCCATTACTTGCGGGCTTCCAGCATCAGACGCTTCATCTCTGACACCGCCTCTTTCAGACCGCTCATCACCGCGCGCCCGATAATCGCATGGCCGATGTTCAGCTCATGCATCTCCGGGATCGCCGCAATGGCCTTAACGTTATGATAGGTCAGACCGTGACCAGCATTCACCTTCAGACCCAGACCCGCCGCGTAGGTTGCCGCTTTGGCGATGCGATCGAGCTCTTTCGCCTGGGTCGCTTCGTCTTCGGCATCGGCGTAGCAGCCGGTGTGGATCTCAATAAACGGCGCGCCAACGTCGGCGGCGGCTTTGATCTGCGCTTCATCGGCATCGATAAACAGGGATACTAAAATCCCGGCATCGGCCAGACGTTTGCAGGCGTCACGCATCTTATCCAGCTGACCGGCCACATCCAGCCCGCCTTCGGTGGTCACTTCCTGGCGCTTTTCCGGCACCAGGCAGCAGAAGTGCGGTTTGGTCTCAACGGCAATCGCCAGCATCTCTTCGGTGACGGCCATCTCCAGATTCATGCGGGTGTCCAGGGTCTGGCGCAGGATGCGCACATCGCGGTCGGTAATATGGCGACGGTCCTCGCGCAGATGCACGGTAATGCCGTCGGCACCCGCCTGCTCGGCGATAAAGGCCGCCTGGACCGGGTCAGGATAGGCGGTTCCGCGCGCATTGCGCAGCGTGGCGATATGGTCAATGTTGACGCCTAACAGTAATTCAGCCATGACAATCCTCGGTTTCTCGTTGTTCATTTACGCTTTGGCATAAACTGCCTGAATAATTCGCGGCTCTTTAAGGGCTTGCCACCAAGATACGGCTTGAGCGCAATACGGGTAAAGCGTTTTGCCGCCCGCAGGGTGCTGGCGTCCGGAAATTCGCGTTCCGCCAGCGCCCGCAGATCCCGCCCGGTAAAGGTGCTGTTGTCGATAACCACGCTGGCGATAAAGCCCTTCTCTTCGCGATAGCGGTAGGTCATGGTGTCTTCGACTGGTTCGCCGCTGCCCGCGCAGTGCAGAAAATCGACGCCGTATCCCAGATGCCCGAGCAACGCCAGCTCAAAGCGGCGCAGCACAGGCTCGGGCGAGCCGCTCACGCCAGCCAGCGCCTGAAGACAGTGCAGATAATCGAAAAAGAGTTCAGAGAAGCGGGTCTCATGTTCAAGCACGCGCGTAATAAGCTCGTTAACATACAGACCGCTGTAGAGCGTAATACCAGAGAGAGGGAGCGCCAGAGAGACGGCTTCAGCACTGCGCAGGGTTTTCACTTCCCCACGTCCGCCAAAGCGCACCAGCAGCGGTGTGAAGGGCTGCAAAGCACCTTTCAGATTAGAACGTTTAGAACGTGCGCCTTTGGCAACAAGGCGCACGCGGCCTGACTCTTCCGTGAAGACGTCCAGCATCAGGCTGGTTTCACTCCAGGGACGACTGTGAAGGACAAAGGCTCTTTGCCATCCATCCACGTTTTAGTGGCTTATACGTCGTCGCCGTAACCAAGACTGCGCAGTGCGCGCTCGTCATCGGCCCAGCCAGATTTCACTTTCACCCACAGTTCCAGGTGAACCGGCGCTTCGAACATCTCCTGCATATCCTTACGGGCTTCAATACCGATGGTTTTGATTTTGGCACCTTTATTGCCAATCACCATCTTCTTCTGCCCTTCGCGCTCAACGAGGATCAGCCCGTTGATGTCATATCCGCCGCGCTCGTTAGTCTGGAAACGTTCGATTTCAACGGTGACAGAGTACGGCAGCTCCGCGCCAAGGAAACGCATCAGCTTTTCGCGAATGATTTCAGACGCCATAAAGCGCTGAGAACGATCAGTGATGTACTCTTCAGGGAAGTGATGAATCGCTTCCGGCAGATGCTTGCGCACGATGCCCGCGATGGTGTCGACGTTCAGACCGGTCTCGGCAGAGAGCGGGA
Organism: Leclercia sp. LSNIH1; assembly: GCF_002902985.1. Taxonomy (NCBI): domain Bacteria; kingdom Pseudomonadati; phylum Pseudomonadota; class Gammaproteobacteria; order Enterobacterales; family Enterobacteriaceae; genus Leclercia; species Leclercia sp. LSNIH1. Next base: position 4,526,270 of record NZ_CP026167.1, read on the forward strand.
CGATATCGAGGAAGTTCATCTGGCTACCCAGCCACTGCAGATGCGGCAGCAGATCGGCTTTTTCCTGCACGTTGTCCACTTTGTTGACCGCGAGGATCACCGGCGTTTTACCGTCACGCAGTTTGTTCAGCACCATCTCGTCGTCCGGGGTCCAGCGGGTACCTTCGACAACAAAAATCACCAGCTCAACGTCGCCGATAGAGCTGCTCGCCGCCTTGTTCATCAGACGGTTAATGGCGCGCTTCTCTTCCATATGCAGACCCGGGGTATCGACATAAATCGCCTGATATGCCCCTTCGGTATGGATACCGACAATGCGGTGACGCGTGGTCTGCGCCTTGCGGGAGGTAATAGAGATCTTTTGCCCCAGCAGATTATTCAGCAGGGTTGATTTGCCTACGTTCGGACGTCCGACGATGGCAATAAATCCACAATAACTTTTTTCTTCGCTCATTCCAGCTCCAGCATTTTCAGCGCCTGTTCGGCGGCAGCCTGTTCCGCCTTACGACGGCTTGAACCTGTGCCAACCACCGGTTCACTCAGGCCACTGACCTGGCAATGGATGGTAAACTCCTGATCGTGTGCTTCGCCACGAACCTGCACCACCAGATAAGATGGCAGCGGCAGATGGCGACCCTGCAAATACTCCTGCAAACGGGTTTTTGGATCTTTCTGTTTATCACCCGGGCTGATCTCATCCAGACGCGTCTGATACCAGTTCAGGATCAGCTGCTCCACCGTCTGGATATCGCTGTCGAGGAAAACACCACCGATTAACGCTTCGACCGTATCCGCGAGAATAGATTCACGACGGAAGCCGCCGCTTTTCAGTTCGCCAGGCCCGAGTCGCAGGCATTCACCCAGTTCGAATTCACGGGCAATTTCGGCAAGCGTATTGCCACGTACCAGCGTTGCGCGCATGCGGCTCATATCGCCTTCATCCACACGCGGGAAACGGTGATAAAGCGCATTCGCAATAACAAAACTTAAAATGGAGTCACCCAGAAATTCGAGTCGCTCATTGTGTTTGCTGCTGGCACTGCGATGGGTTAATGCCTGTTGCAACAACTCCTGATGCTGAAAAGTGTAGCCCAGCTTCCGTTGAAGCCGATTAATTACGATGGGGTTCATGCGATACCAATAGAATAAATGCGTCAAAAATGCAGCACACGAAACCGTCCTGAGAAAGCCAACGCGGTTTCGTGTGCCGTGGCACTGAATCAGCGCCAACCTTAAACTTCGGGGGAATATTCTATACGCAACGACAGGGGTTGTCGTTAGTCAGAAGAGATTTATCAGTGAAATAATTCACGTAGCCTCTGGTTAAAGAGGCTACGTGCTCATTTATCAGGAATTAATGGATGCCGCCAATACGATTTAACCGTACGCCGGTTGGCCATTCGCCTTCCTGTTTCTCGAAGCTCATCCAGATGGTGGTGGCTTTACCCACCAGGTTCGCTTCCGGCACAAAGCCCCAGTAACGGCTGTCCGCGCTGTTATCGCGGTTATCACCCATCATGAAGTAGTGTCCCGGTGGCACGATCCAGGTCGCCAGCTGCTGCCCCTTCTGCTGATAGTACATGCCCAACTGATCCTGCGCGATGGAGACGGTCAGGATACGGTGCGTCACATCGCCCAGGGTCTCTTTACGCTCGTTCAGACGAATACCGTTCTCTTTGGTCTCGCCTTTCGGCAGCAGGAAGAAACCGCTGGTCGCTTCGCCGCCGTTGCGACGGGCAAAGGTCTGCACAAAGTCGCTTGGCTCAACGCCGGAATAGGTCACCGGTAATGCGCTACCGCAAGCGGTGCCGGAACTGCAGCCAGGCTGAACCGTCACCTCTTTGGAAACCGGATTATAGGTTACCTTATCACCCGGTACGCCAACGGTACGTTTGATGTAATCCAGACGCGGATCGTCCGGATATTTGAACACCACGATATCGCCGCGTTTTGGATGGCCGGTTTCGATCAGCGTTTTCTGGTAGATCGGATCTTTAATGCCATAAGCAAACTTCTCGACCAGAATAAAATCACCGATCAGCAGCGTTGGCATCATCGAACCGGATGGGATCTGGAAAGGTTCATAGATAAACGAACGTACCACCAGCACAATGGCCAGCACCGGAAAGACCGAAGCGCCTGTTTCCAGCCAGCCCGGCTTAGGGCTGACTTTCTTCAGGGTATTCGGATCCAACTGGTCGCCCGTGGCAGCCTGCGCGGCGGCCTGACGTTCGCGACGTTTCGGAGCAAAGATAAACTTATCCAGACACCACAACAGCCCCGTCACCAGTGTGGCAATCACCAGGATCAGGGCAAACATGTTCGCCATGCCAACTCCTTAAGGGTTATTTTCCGTCTTTACCAACGTGCAGAATGGCGAGGAACGCTTCCTGCGGCAGCTCAACGTTACCGACCTGCTTCATACGCTTCTTACCTTCTTTCTGCTTCTGGAGCAGCTTCTTCTTACGGCTGACGTCACCGCCATAGCATTTTGCCAGAACGTTTTTACGCAGCTGTTTCACCGTAGAACGGGCGATAATATGGTTGCCAATGGCCGCCTGAATCGCAATGTCGAACTGCTGGCGTGGGATGAGATCTTTCATCTTCTCGACCAGTTCGCGACCGCGATACGGGGCGTTGTCGTTATGGGTGATCAGCGCCAGCGCATCGACGCGCTCGCCGTTGATCAACACGTCCACACGCACCATGTTGGAGGCCTGGAAGCGTTTGAAGTTGTAATCCAGCGACGCATAACCGCGTGAAGTTGACTTCAGACGATCGAAGAAGTCGAGCACCACTTCCGCCATCGGGATTTCATAGGTCAGCGCCACCTGGTTACCGTGGTAAACCATGTTGGTCTGCACACCACGTTTTTCGATACACAGCGTGATGACGTTACCGAGGAACTCCTGCGGCAGCAGCATGTGACATTCGGCGATCGGCTCGCGCAGCTCATGAATATTATTCAGCGGCGGCAGCTTGGATGGACTGTCGACGTAGATAACCTCTTTGGAGGTGGTCTCGACTTCGTACACGACCGTTGGTGCGGTGGTGATCAGATCCAGGTCATATTCACGCTCCAGACGCTCCTGAATGATCTCCATGTGCAGCAGGCCGAGGAAGCCGCAGCGGAAGCCGAAGCCCAGCGCCGTCGAGCTTTCTGGCTCATAGAACAGGGAAGCATCGTTCAGGCTCAGCTTGCCGAGCGCGTCACGGAAGTTCTCATAATCGTCAGAGCTGACCGGGAACAGACCGGCGTAAACCTGCGGTTTCACCTTTTTAAAGCCTGGCAGCGCTTTTTCTGCCGGGTTGCGGGCGCCCGTCAGGGTATCGCCCACTGGCGCGCCGAGGATGTCTTTGATGGCGCAAACCAGCCAGCCTACTTCGCCGCACTTCAGTTCGGTACGGTCGACCTGTTTTGGCGTGAAGATACCCAGACGGTCAGCGTTGTAAACCTGTCCGGTGCTCATCACTTTGATCTTGTCGCCTTTACGCATGGTGCCGTTTTTAATACGCACCAGCGAGACAACGCCGAGATAGTTATCGAACCAGGAGTCGATGATCAGCGCCTGCAGTGGCCCCTCCGGATCGCCTTCCGGCGCCGGGATGTCACGCACCAAACGTTCCAGCACGTCGGTTACACCCACGCCGGTTTTTGCCGAGCAGCGCACGGCGTCGGTCGCGTCGATGCCGACGATATCTTCGATCTCTTCCGCCACACGCTCAGGATCGGCGGCTGGCAGGTCGATCTTGTTCAGAACCGGCACCACCTCGAGATCCATTTCCATCGCGGTATAGCAGTTCGCCAGGGTCTGGGCTTCTACGCCCTGCCCCGCATCCACTACCAGCAGCGCGCCCTCACAGGCCGCCAGCGAACGGGAAACTTCATAAGAGAAGTCAACGTGGCCTGGGGTGTCGATAAAGTTAAGTTGGTAGGTTTCACCGTCAGACGCTTTATAGTCGAGCGTAACGCTCTGCGCTTTAATGGTAATACCGCGTTCGCGTTCCAGGTCCATGGAGTCCAGTACCTGGGCTGCCATTTCACGATCAGACAGGCCACCGCAAATCTGGATAATACGGTCAGACAGCGTCGACTTACCGTGGTCAATGTGAGCAATGATCGAAAAGTTACGTATGTTCTTCATATAGTTAAATAATTATGCCTTACGAATTCCTGGAGGCCGCTGTTCTTAGCCTGACGTTTTTCAGTGCGAAAACGCAGCATTCTACACTACATCTCCGTCACCAGGAAATGCTCTTCCAGCAAGCTTAGCGCGAAGATCTGGCGTTTTCTTTTATGAGATGTAAATAAAACAAAGCCCGGTAACATCACCGGGCTTCTGAAGAGAGCGTGTCGACACGCAGCTGATCGGGTGGCAATCCGACGCTGAGAATAACGGGCTGCCACGCTTCACGCACCGCAAGACGGGAGGAAAAGCCGCGAGCCAGTAAAAAACCGCCTACGCCGCCCAGCGCTGCGCCGCACATGGCGGCGAGATCGGTCCCAAACAGTACCTGGAACAGACCGCCAAGAGCAAACAACCCCACCAGCGGGGAGAGATAGACCAGCATCGCCGAGCCAAGCAGGCTACCTTCAGCGATCCCTAACTCGACTTTTTGCCCCTCCACCAGCGGCTCTGCGCTGGGCACGCTGATCGTGTGTGAGGTCTGCGGTCCAAGTTTGTTCAGCACCCGGCTGCCGCAACCGGCGCGGGAGGCGCAGCTGTTGCAGGATGCTTTGACGTCGCAGCTGACCAGCGCGACGCCCTTATGCCATGAAACGACCGTTGCCCACTCTTTAATCATTGTGCAGCCCTGAATTTAATGCTGTCGGCGATACGTTTAGCGGTTTGCGGCGGCAGTTCACCGACAACGGTGATCTCTGCGTTATCCCGTATTGTGGTGCTGACGGTGCGACGCCCGGTACGCAACATCTGATCGGCACTGACCGGTGTTGCCCGGTTAATATTAACCGAGAAGCTGAACAAGCCGTCGGAGTAAAGACGGGATTCAACCGGGGTATCGATGGTGGGCAGCTGGCGTCGACTGCTGGAGACTTCACTGAAGCCCTGCGGGATCCAGTTGGGCGCCCAGTTAAAGTTGACGTTATCCCCCGCCGGGACGGAGAGCAGTGGCGGCAGGTTCGCTTTTGCCAGATTCTGCATGCTGTTACCGACCTGATCGTCGATGGTGAAAGAGATCACCCGGAACTGCTCCAGCGTCTCACCATCCCGATCCAGCAGATCGACCCGCATTGGCAGCTTGGTCTCTGCATCCATCCAGACGATATAGCTGTAACGTGTTCCGTCTCTGGCGACCACCCGCAGCACCTCGCAGAGCCGATCGGCGATACGGGTACGTCCTACGGAGATAAAGTCGTAGTAAGGGGAGAGCCGTTTAAAATCGGTATAGATGAGCGAAGGCAGCGAATCAACAATGTAGTCGCCATTCAGCGTAAAGGGTTCGAGACCCGGCTCGAAATAGCTGATTTCATTGCCACGCTGCACGACTTCGCGGCGCGGACCATCCATCTGCAAAAGCTGGGCAAGCGGCTGTTTATCAAGACGGGCATGGCGATAGCGTAACGACTCTACACCTTGCTTATTGATACTGATAAAAGACAGCTCGTAGTTGAGTGACTGGCTGGCCTGGTTCATTTGCTGCAACAACGCCCCGGACGATACATCAGCCGAGGCGTTGACAGTGAACAACAGGCTACCCGCCATCAGAGACATGGCGCACCAAAGTTGCTTCATTACTGCGATTGCGTTCCTAAAGTTTGGTTTCCTGGCACTTGCACAGCAGCCTGCTGCGTTTGCGCCTGTTCAAACTGAAGCTGTTCAGAATGCAGACGACGCTGCAATTCATAATCCTGCAACATCGCATTAATACGACGGCGCTGCTCCTGGACCTGCTGCTGCTGACCGGCACCGGCCGAGGCATCAGAAGGAATACCCAGACTTACCGGGCTGGCTTTGCCCATCATCGGCAGTGTATTAAACACTGGCGCTTCTGGTTGCTGGCTCACTTCAGATTGAGTGTTATAGTGCTGGACGCCCACAATAACTGCAAGCGATACGCAAGCAGCCACACCCATTTGAGTCAGTTGACTCGCCCAGGGGCGCACTTTGTTCCAGAAAGGCATCTTCTGCCACAGGTGCGGTGCAGGTTGGGCTTCGGGGATTAGCGGGGTGGCCTGAGAAACAGGTTCGTTCTCTATGGCCGCCATTACGCGAGCTGAGATATCAAAATGGAGGAGATCGCTGGTATCGCCGCGCAGAGTATCGCGAATGAGATGATAACTCTCCCAGGTTTTTTGCATCTCAGGAGAGCGAGAGAGCTCGTTGAGCATCTCACTGTCCAGCGTTTCACCATCCATCAAAGCGGAAAGTTGTTCTTTCTGCATGCCTAATACCTTTTCCAGTATCCCGCTATCGTCAACGCCTGATTAGCGGTTGAACTTTATTATCAATAGCTTCTCGCGCACGAAAGATCCGTGAGCGAACCGTACCGACCGGGCAATCCATGATAGCGGCTATCTCTTCATAGCTCAGGCCATCTAACTCCCGCAACGTAATTGCCATGCGTAAATCTTCCGGGAGCGACTCGATGGTGCGAAAAACTATTTGTCTCAGTTCTTCTGACAACATTAAGTTCTCAGGGTTCGAAATTTCTTTCAACGCACCGCCGCTTTCAAAATTTTCAGCGTCGATAGCATCGACATCGCTTGAAGGCGGACGTCGGCCCTGAGCGACGAGGTAGTTCTTAGCCGTATTGACGGCAATACGGTACAGCCAGGTATAAAAAGCACTATCTCCCCGGAAAGATTCCAGCGCACGATAGGCCTTAATGAAAGACTCTTGTACCACATCAGGAACATCCCCTGACGGTACATAGCGGGACACCAGACTCGCCACCTTATGCTGGTAGCGCACCACCAGTAGGTTAAAGGCTTTCTGATCTCCCTTCTGGACCCGTTCAACCAGAATCTGGTCCGTTAACTGCTCGCTCATCCGAGGTAAAGTCTCCCCAAACCTAAATTCCACGCGTTATCGAAACGCCACTCCAAACACTGCACTGTGAGCAAGCAGTTGCTTTGAGGGTCTTTATTTCAATTAGTTCCGTCACGCCTTTGTTTTTGTTAATCACGTCGCAGACCGTTCATTTTCTATCATTATAAGTCTGATACCGATACGTACCCAGTTTCTGCTAAGAAATGGTCTTTTACCGCTTGCAGGGTAACGCAAGACGGGCTTTATTTCACCACAAAATCTGAAGCTAACGATCTGCTACGCAAAATATTTTCACCCTTTTAGTCCCTTATCGCTGTCCAGCCTTTGTTTAGTCATTGCAACAACTCTTAAAAAAAACGTGCGATTCATCGCATTCAGGTGCTATGCTGGCCAAACACTGTTTAGTAAATTAAACACACATCATGAACGCAATTTCCGAACTCACCTGTGACGTACTGATTATCGGCAGCGGTGCCGCCGGCCTTTCACTGGCGCTGCGACTCGCCCCACACCAGAAAGTGATTGTCCTCAGCAAAGGTCCTGTTAGCGAAGGTTCTACCTTCTATGCCCAGGGCGGAATTGCTGCGGTGTTTGATGAAACTGACAGTATCGACTCCCATGTCGAAGATACCCTGATTGCAGGTGGCGGTATCGTGGACCGACACGCGGCTGAATTTGTCGCCAGTAATGCCCGCCACTGCGTGCAATGGCTGATCGATCAGGGCGTGCTGTTTGATACCCACGTGCAGGCCAATGGAGAAGAGAGTTACCACCTGACGCGTGAGGGCGGACACAGCCATCGCCGGATCCTGCATGCCGCAGATGCCACTGGTAAAGCAGTCGAAACGACGCTGGTCAGCCAGGCGTTAAGCCATCCCAACATCCGGGTGCTGGAACGCAGCAACGCGGTGGATTTGATCATCTCCGATAAGATTGGTCTGCCGGGCACGCGGCGCGTTGTGGGAGCCTGGGTCTGGAACCGTAATAAAGAGAAGGTGGAAACCTGTCGGGCAAAATCGGTTGTACTGGCAACCGGCGGTGCCTCTAAGGTGTATCAGTACACCACCAACCCGGATATTTCCTCAGGGGACGGTATTGCCATGGCCTGGCGAGCAGGCTGTCGCGTGGCCAATCTGGAATTTAACCAGTTCCATCCCACTGCGCTATTCCACCCGCAGGCACGCAACTTCCTGCTGACCGAAGCGCTACGCGGTGAAGGCGCGCATTTAAAACGCCCGGATGGCTCGCGCTTTATGCAGGACTTTGACGAGCGGGGCGAGCTGGCGCCGCGTGATGTTGTGGCCCGCGCAATCGACCATGAGATGAAACGCCTGGGCGTGGACTGCATGTATCTGGATATCAGCCACAAACCCGAAGCCTTTATTCGCCAGCACTTCCCGACCATCTATGAAAAACTGTTGGGGCTCGGCATCGATATCACCAAAGAGCCGATGCCTGTGGTGCCCGCGGCGCACTATACCTGCGGCGGCGTGATGGTCGACGATCATGGCCGGACCGACGTTGACGGCCTGTACGCCATCGGCGAGGTGAGCTACACCGGCCTGCATGGCGCGAACCGAATGGCATCAAACTCGCTTCTGGAGTGCCTTGTGTATGGCTGGTCAGCGGCGGAAGATATCACGAAGCGCATGCCTTACGCCCGCCAGGTGGAAAACCTGCCGGACTGGGACGAAAGCCGCGTGGAGAACCCGGATGAACTGGTCGTGATCCAGCATAACTGGCACGAGCTGCGCCTCTTTATGTGGGATTACGTCGGCATTGTGCGCACCACCAAACGTCTGGAGCGCGCCCTGCGCCGTATTACCATGCTGCAGCAGGAAATTGATGAGTATTACGCCCATTTCCGCGTATCCAATAATTTGCTGGAACTGCGTAATCTGGTTCAGGTGGCGGAGCTGATTGTGCGCTGCGCAATGATGCGCAAAGAGAGCCGCGGTTTGCACTACACGCTCGACTACCCGGAGCAGCTTGAGCATTCCGGCCCGTCGGTGCTCTCACCGCTGGCTCACATAAATAAATAGAAGGGGTGGGTCAGCGCCGTGTAGTCATCGGAATAACGCTGATCTGGCCCACGTATCACCAGCCTGTCGCTGAAGCACTCTCCCTCTTTCGGCGACAGCGCCAGCAGCACCCGGTGCGGCAGCCTGCCGTCGGTTTCCGCAATATCGGTGCGCAGGCGTAAAAACCAGCCCATCTCCAGCGCGCTGGCAATAAATGCACTGCCTGCGCTCTCCGGTAATACCACGCAGAAAAATCCCTCTTCGGAGATCAACCCGGCAGCGCAGGCTAACAGCGCGCCATGATCGAGCGTGTCGGTATACCGGGCCTGCTCTCGCTGGGGTGTAGCACAGGCTACGCCCGGTTCAAAATAGGGAGGATTGCTGACAATCAGGTCATAGCGGCCCGTTTGTTCTGGCGCCCAGGCAAGAACATCCGCACAATGAAGAGATACGCGCGAAGCCCAGGGGGATTCCGCTACGTTTTCCGCTGCCTGCTCAGCCGCCTGGGGATCCAGTTCAACCGCGTCAAGCGTGACAGCGTGTTCGGTACGCTGCGCCAGCATCAGGGCTAATAATCCGCTGCCGCTGCCAATGTCGAGGATACGTTTAACGCCTGCTACCGGCGCCCATGCCCCCAGTAAAATGCCATCAGTGCCGACTTTCATTGCACAGCGATCGTGGGCGACAAAGAACTGCTTAAAAGTAAAACCATCGCGGCGCAGCTGCGCTTTGAGTTGAGACATGTCGGAGCAACCTTCAAAGTGAAACGGGAGTAGCATAGGTGAAAGCGTAACGACGGAAAAGGGATATCCACACAAACAGATGAAGATTGCAGCCGTAACGTCTATAATCAGCGCCCCACACAGAGGTAGAACATGACTGTAACGACTTTTTCCGAACTTGAACTCGATGAAAGCCTTCTGGACGCGCTCCAGGAAAAAGGCTTCACACGCCCGACCGCTATTCAGGAAGCGGCAATTCCGCCTGCACTGGAGGGCCGTGACGTGCTCGGTTCTGCGCCAACCGGCACGGGTAAAACGGCAGCCTATTTGCTGCCTGCGTTGCAGCATCTGCTGGATTTTCCGCGTAAGAAATCAGGTCCGCCGCGTATTCTGATCCTCACCCCGACCCGTGAACTGGCGATGCAGGTTGCCGATCATGCCCGTGAGCTGGCGAAGAATACCCACCTGGATATCGCAACCATTACCGGCGGTGTGGCCTATATGAACCACGCCGAAGTATTCAGTGAGAACCAGGATATCGTCGTTGCGACGACCGGGCGTCTGCTGCAATACATCAAAGAAGAGAACTTCGACTGCCGTGCGGTTGAAACCTTAATTCTTGACGAAGCTGACCGTATGCTGGATATGGGCTTTGCGCAGGATATCGAACACATTGCCGGTGAGACCCGCTGGCGTAAGCAGACTATGCTCTTCTCCGCGACGCTGGAAGGCGATGCAATTAAAGATTTTGCTGAGCGTCTTCTGGAGGACCCAGTTGAGGTTTCCGCCACCCCGTCCACCCGCGAGCGCAAGAAGATCCATCAGTGGTACTACCGCGCCGATGATATTCAGCATAAAACCGCGCTGCTGATCCACCTGCTGAAACAGCCTGAAGCCACCCGCTCTATCGTCTTTGTACGGAAACGTGAGCGTGTGCACGAGCTGGCGACCTGGCTGCGTGAAGCGGGTATCAATAACTGCTATCTCGAAGGCGAGATGGTGCAGATTAAACGTAACGAAGCGATCAAACGTCTGACCGATGGCCGCGTGAACGTGCTGGTGGCGACCGACGTTGCTGCGCGCGGTATTGATATTCCTGATGTCAGCCACGTGTTCAACTTCGATCTGCCGCGCACTGCGGATACCTATCTGCACCGCATTGGCCGTACCGGTCGTGCCGGGCGTAAAGGGACAGCCATTTCGCTGGTCGAAGCGCATGACCATCTGCTGCTGCAAAAAATTGGTCGTTACGTTGAAGAGCCGCTGAAGGCCCGCGTGATCGACGAACTGCGTCCGAGCACCCGTGCGCCGAGCGAAAAAATGACGGGCAAACCGTCCAAGAAAGTGCTCGCTAAACGTGCCGAGAAAAAGGCGAAAGAGAAAGAGAAACCGCGCGTGAAGCAACGCCACCGTGATACCAAAAACGTGGGCAAGCGTCGTAAGCCTAGCGGCAGCGCGCCGGTGACACAGAAAGAAGAGTAATAAAAAAGCCGGGTTCTAACCCGGCTTTTTTTATCTGTACGCTGGTAACGATTACAGGCTGGCAGTAAAGGTACGGGCAATAACGTCGCGCTGCTGTTCGGCAGTCAGTGAGTTAAAGCGTACCGCGTAGCCAGAAACACGGATGGTCAGCTGCGGATATTTTTCCGGATGCTTAACAGCATCTTCCAGCGTTTCACGACGCAGCACGTTAACGTTCAGATGCTGACCGCCTTCAACGCGGACTTCAGGTTTGATTTCCATCGGGATTTCGCGGTATTCGAACTCGCCCAGCGCGTTAACCTGAACAACTTCATCTTCAGCAAAGCCTGCTTTTGCGCATACGCAACGCGCTTCGCCTTTCTCGCTGTCCAGCAGCCAGAAAGAGTTCAGCAGGTCGTCGTTTGCAGCTTTAGTAATCTGGATACCAGTAATCATGTGATGTCTCCCTTACACTACAATATTGGGTGTCGCCCGTTCGTCCGGGCAATTGGTAAAACCATTGTTGCTTGAGTGTATATATATCAGTCAAACCCTCGTCATTCCTTGACTTAAATCAACAAAAACCACACCAGTAAAAGGGTGATAAACGGAGATTATTGTTTTATATCAATTTTACCCTCGCAATTGAATTCAAAATTCCGTGTAAATTTTCAATATTTTTCAGTGCAATGACATTTTTGGCGCGCCAGTTTTGTTCCCTCGTCATATGCAGTTAAGCTAAAGACAGTGAAAATTCGCAGGAGAGCGAGATGACAGCACCTTTAACCTGGCACGACGTACTGGCCGATGAAAAAAAACAGCCTTACTTCGTTAATACTCTGAATACCGTCGCCGCGGAACGTCAGGACGGCATCACCATCTATCCGCCCCAGAAAGATGTGTTCAACGCCTTTCGTTTTACCGAGCTGGCAGATGTCAAAGTGGTTATCCTGGGACAGGATCCCTACCACGGACCGGGTCAGGCACACGGCCTGGCGTTTTCTGTGCGTCCGGGCGTTGCTATCCCCCCTTCCCTGCTGAATATGTATAAGGAGCTGGAAGCCTCCGTACCGGGGTTTACCCGACCTTCACATGGTTACCTGGAAAGCTGGGCGCGTCAGGGCGTTCTGTTGCTCAACACCGTGCTGACGGTTCGCGCCGGGCAGGCCCATTCTCATGCCAGCCTCGGGTGGGAGACATTTACCGACAAGGTCATCAGCCTGATTAACCAGCACCGGGAAGGCGTGGTCTTTTTGCTCTGGGGATCGCATGCGCAGAAGAAAGGGTCGATCATTGATACTCAGCGCCATCATGTGCTGAAAGCGCCGCACCCGTCACCGCTGTCAGCCCATCGCGGCTTTTTTGGCTGCAATCATTTTGTGCTGGCGAATGAGTGGCTGGAGAAACAGGGCGAAACGCCGATTGACTGGATGCCGGAGTTACCGGCTGAAAGCGAGTAAGTTGTTATAGGCCGGGTAAGGCGAAGCCGCCACCCGGCACATTGCCCGGCGGCGCTACGCTTGCCGGGCCTACGAACGACGAACAAAGCGGGATTATGCTTTGTTCTGACGCCACCATTCCGCCAGCAGAACGCCGGTCGCAACGGATACGTTGAGGCTTTCTACATTGCCGGTGCCATCGATAGAGACGCTCAGATCGGCGCTGGAGAGTGCCGCATCGGAGAGACCATCGCGCTCCTGACCCAACACCAGCACCATCTTACGGGGCAGTGTCGCTTTAAACAGCGGCGTGGTGCCTTTGTGGCTGGAGGTGGTCACGATGGCATAGCCCGCCTGACGGAACTGCTCAATCGCTTCCAGCACGCTGTCGCCAGTGATCGGCTGAACGTGCTCCGCGCCGCCTTCCGCCGTACGGATTGCTGCGCCGGATTCCAGCAGAGCCGCATCCTGCAACAGAACGCCTTTCACGCCGAAGTGGGCGCAGCTGCGCATCATGGCGCCGAGGTTGTGCGGGTTACCCACGTCTTCCAGGGCCAGCACGCAATCATCTTCGCCAGCCTGGCTGACCCACTGCTTAACGGTGGTACCGTTACGTTTCTTAATCAGGAAGCAGACGCCACCATGGTGTTCGGTGCCAGACGCTTTGGTGATCTCAGCATCGTCCACCACATGGTAGGCTTTGCGGTTGGCCGCCATCCAGCGCAGCGCTTCTTTGAAACGCGGCGTGACGCTCTGGATGAACCAGGCGCGCACGATGCAATCAGGACGGCTCTGGAACAGGGCCTGACAGGCGTTTTCGCCATAGACGCGCGTCTCTTCGGCACGCTGACGGCGGATCACTTCCGGATCGATAACCGTTTTACCGGCCATGCTGCCGTGATCGACGGGCGCAGTGGACTCGTCGCCCGGCGCGCGGGAGACGGTACGCCACGGTGAGGCGTCGCGGCTGAAATCGTCGCGTTTGAAATCATCACGCTTACGGTCGTCACGTTTGCGGTCATCACCGCGGCTGCTTCTCTCATCGCGGGCGGGGCGACGGCCACCGTCTGCACGAGATGGCCCTGGACGTCCGCCACCTTTTCCGGTACGCGGATTTTGGGTGCGTTTATCAGAGTCATCGTCACTGCGGACATACATCACTTTGACCTTGCCGCTTTTGTTTTTCAGTTCGTCGTTCATGCTTTTCTCCACCAGCGCTGCGCGAAGCGCGCAGATTACCCGATGTCCCGGCGCATAGCCATTACTTCGTATAAAAGCCTGTGACTATTGTTCTCATTGAACAAAACGCATTGTCGTTTCAAACAGGGTCGTTGATAATATGTAACATATTGGAAACATAACCGGCATGTTGCCGATTTGTCCCCCTGCTCTACCTGAGGTTAGTTATGAATACCGTATGTGCCAACTGCCAGGCTCTTAACCGCATTCCGGAAGATCGCATTGATGACGGAGCAAAATGCGGACGCTGCGGTCATGAATTGTTCGATGGTGACGTGATTAATGCTACCGGCGAAACTCTGGATAAACTGCTGAAGGATGATCTGCCGGTTGTTGTAGACTTCTGGGCACCCTGGTGCGGCCCTTGCCGTAACTTTGCGCCGATCTTTGAAGATGTCGCCGAAGAGCGTAGCGGTAAAATGCGTTTTGTGAAAGTGAACACCGAAGCTGAGCGCGAACTGAGCTCCCGCTTCCGCATTCGTAGTATCCCGACCATTATGATTTTCAAAAATGGTGAAGTCGTCGATATGCTCAATGGTGCCGTTCCGAAAGCACCTTTTGATAGCTGGCTGAACGAATCCCTCTGACATTCCGGGGCACGTAACTTGTGCCCCGCCCTCGCCTCTGCGAGAATGGCGTTTTTTCTGCGCTCCTTCCCATGACTGATAACGCCGTACTGCAACTGCGCGCCCAACGCCTGGCGCGTGCGACTCGCCCTTTTCTTGCCCGTGGTAACCGCATTCGTCGCTGTCAGCGCTGTCTGCTGCCGCTCAGGCAGTGTCTCTGCGCGACGCTGGCGCCCAGCCATGCTCAAAGCCGTTTCTGCCTGGTGATGTTCGATACCGAACCGATGAAGCCCAGCAACACCGGACGGCTGATCGCCGATATTCTACCGGATACCGCAGCCTTCCAGTGGTCACGCACTGAGCCACCTCAGGCGCTGCTCGATCTGGTCGCCAGCCCCGACTATCAACCGATGGTAGTGTTTCCGGCCTCCTACGCCGGTGAGACGCGCCAGGTAATTACCGCGCCCTCCGCCGGTAAACCGCCGCTGTTTATCATGCTGGATGGCACCTGGACTGAAGCGCGTAAAATGTTTCGCAAAAGCCCCTATCTGGATGCGCTGCCGGTGATCTCCGTCGATTTGTCGCGCGTCTCGGCTTACCGGCTGCGTGAAGCCCACGCAGAAGGCCAGTATTGTACTGCCGAAGTGGCCATTGCCCTGCTGGATCTGGCGGGGGACGTTCAGGCGGCAGGCGCCCTGGGCGATCACTTCTCACGCTTTCGCGAACGTTATCTGGCCGGAAAAACCATTCATAAGGGAAGCATCACAGCGGCGGAGCCGGAAAGCGTTTAAAATCATCAGGTCACTCGCCTTTTCAGGAGATCTGTATGAGCCAGCGCGGGTTAGAAGCCTTACTCCGCCCTAAATCCATTGCCGTGATTGGCGCGTCGATGAAGCCTGAACGCGCCGGTTATCTGATGATGCGTAACCTGCTCGCTGGCGGCTTTAATGGCCCGATACTGCCGGTTACCCCCGCGTATAAGGCGGTGTTGGGTGTCCTTGCCTGGCCGGATGTGGAGAGCCTGCCCTTCATTCCCGATCTCGCGGTGCTCTGCACCCACGCCCGACGTAACATCGCCCTGCTCGACGCACTGGGGAAGAAGGGCTGCAAAACCTGCATTATTCTCTCTTCGCCCCCTGAACAACAGGCGGAGCTGCTGGCCTGCGCGACGCGCTACCAGATGCGACTGCTGGGGCCAAACAGTCTGGGTCTGCTGGCACCGTGGCAGGGGCTGAATGCCAGCTTTTCTCCCGTCCCGATACGTAAAGGCAAGCTGGCCTTTATTTCCCAGTCGGCGGCGGTCTCTAATACCATCCTCGACTGGGCCCAGCAGCGCGAAATGGGCTTTTCCTATTTCATTGCGCTGGGCGACGGTCTGGACATTGACGTTGACGAGCTGCTGGATTTTCTGGCGCGCGATAGCAAAACCAGCGCCATCCTGCTCTATCTTGAGCATCTCAGCGACGCGCGACGCTTCGTCTCGGCAGCCCGTAGCGCTTCACGCAACAAACCGATTCTGGTGATCAAAAGCGGGCGTAGCCCGGCCGCCCAGCGTCTTTTGCATTCTCATTCAGGCATGGATCCGGCATGGGATGCCGCTATCCAGCGTGCCGGCTTGCTGCGTGTTCAGGACACCCACGAACTCTTTTCCGCTGTCGAAACGCTCAGCCATATGCGCCCGCTGCGCGGGGAACGGCTGATGATCATCAGTAACGGGGCCGCACCGGCCGCGCTGGCGCTGGATGAACTGTGGCTGCGTAACGGTAAGCTGGCCACCCTCAGCGAAGAGACAATGCAGCGCCTGCGTGAGGCATTGCCGTCCGGCGTGGAGCCGGGTAATCCACTCGACTTACGCGACGATGCCAGCAGCGAGCACTATCTCATGGCACTCAATATCCTGCTGGACAGCCAGGATTTTGATGCCCTGATGGTTATTCACTCCCCTAGTGCCGTAGCCCCGGGCAGCGAAAGCGCTCGTGCGCTGATTGATATTGTGAAGAAGCATCCGCGTGGAAAGTATGTGTCGCTTCTGACCAACTGGTGCGGTGAATTTTCATCTCAGGAGGCGCGACGTCTGTTCAGCGAGGCTGGCCTCCCCACTTACCGTACCCCGGAAGGCACTATCACCGCTTTTATGCATATGGTGGAGTACCGGCGCAATCAGAAACAGCTGCGGGAGACGCCTGCCCTGCCGGGAAACCTGACCGCCAATACGGGTCATGCTCACGACCTGTTGCAGCGTGCCATTGATGACGGCGCGCGTTCGCTGGATACCCATGAGGTACAGCCGATCCTCACCGCCTATGGCCTGCATACACTGCCCACCTGGATCGCCAGCGACAGCGCGGAAGCGGTGCATATTGCCGAGCAGATCGGTTTTCCGGTAGCACTGAAACTGCGTTCGCCAGATATCCCGCATAAATCTGAAGTTCAGGGGGTGATGTTGTATCTGCGTACCGCGGCGGAAGTCCAGCAGGCGGCGGATGCCATTATCGATCGCGTTAAAATGGCCTGGCCCCAGGCGCGGATCCACGGCCTGCTGGTGCAGAGCATGGCTAATCGTGCCGGCGCGCAGGAGCTACGGGTGGTAGTGGAACACGATCCGGTCTTCGGTCCGCTGATTATGCTGGGCGAAGGGGGCGTGGAGTGGCGCCCTGAAGAGCAGGCGGTGGTTGCCCTGCCGCCCCTGAACATGAACCTGGCGCGTTATCTGGTGATTCAGGGGATTAAGAGCAAAAAGATCCGTGGACGCAGTGCCTTAAGACCGCTGGATATCGCCGCCCTGAGCCAGTTCCTGGTGCAGGTATCGAACCTGATTGTCGATAGCCCGGAAATCCAGCGTCTGGATATTCATCCTTTACTGGTATCCGGCAGCGAACTGACGGCGCTGGATGTGACGATGGATGTGGCGGCCTATACCGGCGATCGCGAAAGCCGGCTTGCTATTCGCCCTTACCCCCATCAGCTTGAAGAGTGGGTGGAGATGAAAAATGGCGAACTGTCGCTGTTCCGCCCTATCCTTCCTGAAGATGAACCCCAGCTTCAGCGCTTTATTGCCCAGGTCACAAAAGAAGATTTGTATTACCGCTACTTTAGCGAAATCAACGAATTTACCCACGAAGATTTAGCCAATATGACGCAGATCGACTACGATCGGGAAATGGCTTTCGTTGCTGTCCGACGCACTGAAGAGGGCGATGAAATCCTTGGCGTCACACGTGCCATCTCCGATCCTGATAACGTTGATGCGGAGTTTGCGGTGCTTGTTCGCTCCGATCTGAAAGGTCTTGGGCTGGGAAGACGATTACTCGAAAAACTGATCAGTTATACGCGCGATCACGGACTGATCCGCCTCAATGGCATTACCATGCCTAACAACCGTGGCATGGTCGCCCTGGCGCGAAAGCTGGGCTTTACCGTTGATATCCAGCTTGAAGATGGGATCGTCGGGTTGACTCTGCAGCTTATGCCATCAGGTAAACAAGAGTAAGGTACTGGAAATGTTGACCACTTTAAACGGCACTGGTGGTATGATTGCCCGCTTCTGTTGTCTACATAGTACATATAATCCTTCAATGAACAGAGAAGAAACGCACTGTGATGTTGTCAAAATTTAAGCGTAATAAACATCAACAACACCTTGCTCAACTACCGAAGATTTCTCAGTCAGTTGATGATGTAGAGTTTTTTTATGCTCCCGCCGACTTTCGGGAGACGCTACTGGAAAAAATTGCCAGCGCAACGCATCGTATCTGCATTATCGCGCTTTATCTTGAACAGGATGATGGCGGCAGCGCCATTTTACGCGCCGTGTACGAAGCCAAACGCCAGCGCCCTGAGCTGGATGTCCGTATCCTGGTCGACTGGCATCGCGCCCAGCGCGGTCGTATTGGCGCCGCTGCGTCCAACACCAATGCCGACTGGTATTGCCGCATGGCGCAGGAAAACCCTGGCGTAGATGTCCCCGTTTATGGTGTTCCTGTTAACACCCGCGAAGCTCTGGGCGTTCTCCATTTCAAAGGCTTTATCATTGATGACAGCGTGCTCTATAGCGGCGCGAGTCTGAACGATGTCTATCTGCATCAACTGGATAAATACCGTTACGATCGTTATCACCTGGTGCGTAATGCCCGCATGGCTGACGTCATGTTTGAGTGGGTGGACCAACATCTGGTGCATGGCCGCGGCGTGAATCGGCTTGACGATCCGCAGCGACCAAAAAGCCCGGAGATCAAAAATGAGATCCGCCTTTTCCGTCAGGAACTGCGCGATGCCATGTTCCATTTCCAGGGCGATGCCGATAATGAACAGCTTGCAGTGACCCCACTGGTTGGGCTGGGTAAATCCAGCCTGCTCAACAAGACCATCTTCCATCTGATGCCGTGTACAGAACATAAGCTGACCATCTGTACACCGTACTTCAACCTGCCGGCGGTGCTGGTGCGTAACATCATTCAGCTGTTACGCGACGGTAAAAAGGTGGAAATTATCGTTGGCGATAAAACCGCGAACGATTTCTTCATTCCTGAAGATCAGCCATTTAAGATCATCGGCGCCCTGCCTTATCTCTATGAGATCAACCTGCGCCGCTTCCTGAGCCGCCTGCAGTACTATGTGAATACCGATCAGCTGGTTGTGCGTCTGTGGAAAGATGAAGATAACAGCTATCACCTGAAAGGCATGTGGGTTGATGATGAATGGATGCTGCTGACGGGCAATAACCTCAATCCCCGCGCGTGGCGACTGGATCTAGAAAATGCGATTTTGATCCACGATCCCCGCCAGGAGCTGGCTGCTCCGCGCGACCGTGAACTGGATCTGATCCGCACGCACACCACTGTGGTTAACCATTATCGCGATCTGCAAAGTATCGCTGACTATCCGGTGAAAGTGCGTAAGCTAATTCGCCGTTTACGTCGCATCCGAATCGACCGGTTGATTAGCCGCATCCTGTAATCTTCAGCCCTGTCATTGACGGGGCTTTTTTATGGAGGTCGTTGTGCGTTATTTGCTGTTAATGGGCTGCCTGGTTTTGGGCGGATGCAGCCATATGGCTCAGGATAGCTGGTCGGGTCAGGATAAGGCGCAACACTTTTTAGCCTCGGCGATGCTCTCGGCTGCGGGTAATGAATATGCACAGCGCCAGGGCTACAGCCGCGACCGCAGCGCTGCATACGGCCTGATGTTTTCGGTCAGTCTGGGGGCATCGAAAGAGCTCTGGGACAGCCGCCCGGCAGGGAGCGGCTGGAGCTGGAAAGATTTTGCCTGGGACATAGCCGGTGCGACTACCGGCTATGCCGTCTGGCAGATGGCGGATCATTAAAGACGCACGCCTTTCCCTTTGCGGTGCAGCATTAAAGAAACCATAAATGCCAGCGCCCCCATCAGCGTGACGTACCAGAAAAAGATTGCCTCACTCCCCACCGATTTTAATGACAGGGCTACATATTCCGCTGAGCCGCCAAACAGCGCGTTAGCCACCGCATAAGAGAACCCAACGCCCAGTGCACGCACCTGAGCTGGAAACATCTCTGCCTTAAGAATGCCGCTGATCGAGGTGTAAAAACTGGCAATGACCAATGCGACCATCACCAGTGCAAAAGCGGCATAAGGAGACGTGACATGCTGGAGTGCAGTGAGAATGGGCACAGTACATATTGCCGATAACCCGCCGAAAATCAGCATCGAGCTACGACGACCGATTCTATCCGACAGCGCGCCGATAATGGGTTG
Organism: Leclercia sp. LSNIH1; assembly: GCF_002902985.1. Lineage (NCBI taxonomy): Bacteria > Pseudomonadati > Pseudomonadota > Gammaproteobacteria > Enterobacterales > Enterobacteriaceae > Leclercia > Leclercia sp. LSNIH1. The sequence goes on from NZ_CP026167.1 coordinate 4,546,464, forward strand.
GATGAGCATAAAGACAAAGAGCGCCACCGTCATAACCATGCTCGCCACGTTAGCGTGCATACCCGTTGTGTTAACCAGATACTTCTGCATATAGGTGGTGAAGGTATAGAAGGTGAGCGAACCGCCAGCCGTAAAGCCGAGCACCATCAAAAACGCCTTCCGGTTACGCCACAAGCCTTTAAATGAACCTGCCTCTTTTAACGTCCTTACCTCTTTACGCGACGTTTCGTCCAGCTGACGGCGCAGCCACAGCGCCACAATGGCAAGGAGGGCGCCAAGCGCAAAAGGAATACGCCATCCCCAGGCCCGAAGATCTTCATCACTCAGAACCTGTTGCAGGATCACGACGGCCAGAATAGCCAGGAGCTGTCCCCCTATCAGGGTGACGTACTGAAATGAGGCATAAAAGCCTTTACGCCCTTCCACGGCAACTTCACTCATATATGTCGCGCTTGTGCCATATTCCCCCCCAACGGAAAGTCCCTGGAACAAACGCGCCAACAGCAGTAAGGCTGGAGCCCAAGTGCCGATAGTGTCATAGCCCGGAAGGCAGGCGATAACCAGGGAGCCGAAACACATCATGCAGACGGAGATCAGCATGGACGTTTTTCGCCCCTTTCGATCGGCAATACGCCCAAAGAGCCAGCCGCCGATTGGACGCATCAAAAAGCCTGCGGCGAAAACCCCTGCAGTTTGCAGAAGCTGGGTAGTGGTGTTGCCGGATGGGAAGAAGATATGGGCAAAATAGAGCGAGCAAAACGAGTAAACGTAAAAGTCGAACCATTCAACCAGATTGCCTGAAGATGCGCCGACGATTGCCCAAATCCTGCGGCGAGTATCGTCCTCTGCCAGTTTTTTACTATCCGTATCTGTACTTGCTACGGTTTCTGTCATTTTAAATCCCCTGTCTTACAATGCGGGCCAAAGCACCCACTCCAGTAAAACCAGATTTAAAATTTAACGTTAGGTAAAATAATTGTTTCTATTATGTTTCATTTAATTTTGTTATCTCCGTCACAAAATGCGTCCTGGCACGGATAACATCATCAGCCCCACTTTTTTTGATGCGCTTGTTTTCTCTGTAAATAATCCTCATCGGCGCGAATTTTGTCCCACCATCCTTTGAATACTTTTGCGGCTTCGGCTTTAACGGGATCGTGATCCAGTGGACGAACATTGCGTTCATCATCGTACTTTTTTCCGCCTTTGTGGTTGGCGTAGCGTCTGGCGCGGGTATATCCCATCTGGATGAATTTTCTGGCCATATCCATGCCCACAAAATCGTCTTGCTGACGGTATTGCTCAAAGAGTGCGTATATTTCCTGCGCAGATTTTGTCGCAACCTCAGCATTTTTGTATCGCCAGTAGGGCAGAATTTCGCTTTTGTAAGGTTCAACCAGCAGAACGCCTTGTTCTCCCCGCCCTACCTGGTAAAGCTCAGGATGGTCGCGAAAGTTTATGTTGGCGAAATCTTGTTGATAGTTAAAGGGGGGGTTCGGCAAAATAACCTCGCTGACGATGCATATCTTGTTATTTTAGCCAGAGATTGTTGATTGTGCCCGCCAGGGTGGAAAAGCAAAAAACCCCGCACCATAAGGTACGGGGTTTCTTAATTTGATGCCTGGCAGTTCCCTACTCTCGCATGGGGAGACCCCACACTACCATCGGCGCTACGGAGTTTCACTTCTGAGTTCGGCATGGGGTCAGGTGGGACCACCGCGCTACAGCCGCCAGGCAAATTCTTGGTGCTCTGTACGCAATACTTTATCGCATCAGCCGCGTTGGCCGCGCTCGTAAAGTCAGTCACATACTTCAGTATGCTCCTTCCTTTCCTTCGCTTGCCGCCCTGCTGCTGCGCAAACTATTGTGTACTTAACTCTGAATCAATGCTGAAAATTTTCTCAAATCCACCGAAACAGCTTCGGCGTTGTAAGGTTAAGCCTCACGGTTCATTAGTACCGGTTAGCTCAACGCATCGCTGCGCTTACACACCCGGCCTATCAACGTCGTCGTCTTCAACGTTCCTTCAGGAGCCTTAAAGGCTCAGGGAGAACTCATCTCGGGGCAAGTTTCGTGCTTAGATGCTTTCAGCACTTATCTCTTCCGCATTTAGCTACCGGGCAGTGCCATTGGCATGACAACCCGAACACCAGTGATGCGTCCACTCCGGTCCTCTCGTACTAGGAGCAGCCCCCCTCAATTCTCCAGCGCCCACGGCAGATAGGGACCGAACTGTCTCACGACGTTCTAAACCCAGCTCGCGTACCACTTTAAATGGCGAACAGCCATACCCTTGGGACCTACTTCAGCCCCAGGATGTGATGAGCCGACATCGAGGTGCCAAACACCGCCGTCGATATGAACTCTTGGGCGGTATCAGCCTGTTATCCCCGGAGTACCTTTTATCCGTTGAGCGATGGCCCTTCCATACAGAACCACCGGATCACTATGACCTGCTTTCGCACCTGCTCGAGCCGTCACTCTCGCAGTCAAGCCAGCTTATGCCATTGCACTAACCTCCTGATGTCCGACCAGGATTAGCTGACCTTCGTGCTCCTCCGTTACTCTTTAGGAGGAGACCGCCCCAGTCAAACTACCCACCAGACACTGTCCGCAACCCGGATTACGGGTCTACGTTAGAACACCAGCCATTAAAGGGTGGTATTTCAAGGACGGCTCCACGCAGACTGGCGTCCACGCTTCAAAGCCTCCCACCTATCCTACACATCAAGGACCAGTGTTCAGTGTCAAGCTATAGTAAAGGTTCACGGGGTCTTTCCGTCTTGCCGCGGGTACACTGCATCTTCACAGCGATTTCAATTTCACTGAGTCTCGGGTGGAGACAGCCTGGCCATCATTACGCCATTCGTGCAGGTCGGAACTTACCCGACAAGGAATTTCGCTACCTTAGGACCGTTATAGTTACGGCCGCCGTTTACCGGGGCTTCGATCAAGAGCTTCGCGTTGCCGCTGACCCCATCAATTAACCTTCCGGCACCGGGCAGGCGTCACACCGTATACGTCCACTTTCGTGTTTGCACAGTGCTGTGTTTTTAATAAACAGTTGCAGCCAGCTGGTATCTTCGACTGATTTCAGCTCCACCCGCAGGGGCTTCACCTACATATCAGCGTGCCTTCTCCCGAAGTTACGGCACCATTTTGCCTAGTTCCTTCACCCGAGTTCTCTCAAGCGCCTTGGTATTCTCTACCTGACCACCTGTGTCGGTTTGGGGTACGATTTGGTGTTACCTGATGCTTAGAGGCTTTTCCTGGAAGCAGGGCATTTGTTGCTTCAGCACCGTAGTGCCTCGTCATCACACCTCAGCGTTAAAAAGGTACCGGATTTACCTGGAACCTCCGCCTACATGCTTAAACCGGGACAACCGTCGCCCGGCCAACATAGCCTTCTCCGTCCCCCCTTCGCAGTAACACCGAGTACAGGAATATTAACCTGTTTCCCATCGACTACGCCTTTCGGCCTCGCCTTAGGGGTCGACTCACCCTGCCCCGATTAACGTTGGACAGGAACCCTTGGTCTTCCGGCGAGCGGGCTTTTCACCCGCTTTATCGTTACTTATGTCAGCATTCGCACTTCTGATACCTCCAGCATGCCTCACAGCACACCTTCGCAGGCTTACAGAACGCTCCCCTACCCAACAACACATAGTGTCGCTGCCGCAGCTTCGGTGCATGGTTTAGCCCCGTTACATCTTCCGCGCAGGCCGACTCGACCAGTGAGCTATTACGCTTTCTTTAAATGATGGCTGCTTCTAAGCCAACATCCTGGCTGTCTGTGCCTTCCCACATCGTTTCCCACTTAACCATGACTTTGGGACCTTAGCTGGCGGTCTGGGTTGTTTCCCTCTTCACGACGGACGTTAGCACCCGCCGTGTGTCTCCCGTGATAACATTCCCCGGTATTCGCAGTTTGCATCGGGTTGGTAAGCCGGGATGGCCCCCTAGCCGAAACAGTGCTCTACCCCCGAGGATGAGTTCACGAGGCGCTACCTAAATAGCTTTCGGGGAGAACCAGCTATCTCCCGGTTTGATTGGCCTTTCACCCCCAGCCACAGGTCATCCGCTAATTTTTCAACATTAGTCGGTTCGGTCCTCCAGTTAGTGTTACCCAACCTTCAACCTGCCCATGGCTAGATCACCGGGTTTCGGGTCTATACCCTGCAACTTAACGCCCAGTTAAGACTCGGTTTCCCTTCGGCTCCCCTATACGGTTAACCTTGCTACAGAATATAAGTCGCTGACCCATTATACAAAAGGTACGCAGTCACACCCGAAGGTGCTCCCACTGCTTGTACGTACACGGTTTCAGGTTCTTTTTCACTCCCCTCGCCGGGGTTCTTTTCGCCTTTCCCTCACGGTACTGGTTCACTATCGGTCAGTCAGGAGTATTTAGCCTTGGAGGATGGTCCCCCCATATTCAGACAGGATACCACGTGTCCCGCCCTACTCTTCGAGTTCACAGCAAGTGTGCTTTCGTGTACGGGAGTATCACCCTGTACCCTGCGACTTTCCAGACGCTTCCACTAACACACAAGCTGATTCAGACTCCGGGCTGCTCCCCGTTCGCTCGCCGCTACTGGGGGAATCTCGGTTGATTTCTTTTCCTCGGGGTACTTAGATGTTTCAGTTCCCCCGGTTCGCCTCGTTAACCTATGTATTCAGCTAACGATAGTGTGACGAATCACACTGGGTTTCCCCATTCGGACATCGCCGGGTCAAGGGTTCATATCACCTCGCCGGCGCTTTTCGCAGATTAGCACGTCCTTCATCGCCTCTGACTGCCAGGGCATCCACCGTGTACGCTTAGTCGCTTAACCTCACAACCCGAAGCTGTTTCACTTCGTGTTGTGAAAATTTGAGAGACTCGAACACACCTTCATCTGTTCTTATTACGGAGAACAGACACAGTGTGTCGTTTCAATTTTCAGCTTGATCCAGATTTTTAAAGAGCAAATATCTCAAACATGACTCTGAAGTCAGTTTTGAGATACTGTTTGGTTGTGCCTTTCACTCACACCCAGCAAGTGGCGTCCCCTAGGGGATTCGAACCCCTGTTGCCGCCGTGAAAGGGCGGAGTCCTAACCGCTAGACGAAGGGGACACGAGGTGTCACGACTTCGCAGCCGTCTTGCTTTCTACTTTCTATCAGACAATCTGTGTGGACACTACAAAGGCAGGTTCTTTAAGGTAAGGAGGTGATCCAACCGCAGGTTCCCCTACGGTTACCTTGTTACGACTTCACCCCAGTCATGAATCACAAAGTGGTAAGCGCCCTCCCGAAGGTTAAGCTACCTACTTCTTTTGCAACCCACTCCCATGGTGTGACGGGCGGTGTGTACAAGGCCCGGGAACGTATTCACCGTAGCATTCTGATCTACGATTACTAGCGATTCCGACTTCATGGAGTCGAGTTGCAGACTCCAATCCGGACTACGACGCACTTTATGAGGTCCGCTTGCTCTCGCGAGGTCGCTTCTCTTTGTATGCGCCATTGTAGCACGTGTGTAGCCCTACTCGTAAGGGCCATGATGACTTGACGTCATCCCCACCTTCCTCCAGTTTATCACTGGCAGTCTCCTTTGAGTTCCCGGCCTAGCCGCTGGCAACAAAGGATAAGGGTTGCGCTCGTTGCGGGACTTAACCCAACATTTCACAACACGAGCTGACGACAGCCATGCAGCACCTGTCTCAGAGTTCCCGAAGGCACCAAGCCATCTCTGGCAAGTTCTCTGGATGTCAAGAGTAGGTAAGGTTCTTCGCGTTGCATCGAATTAAACCACATGCTCCACCGCTTGTGCGGGCCCCCGTCAATTCATTTGAGTTTTAACCTTGCGGCCGTACTCCCCAGGCGGTCGACTTAACGCGTTAGCTCCGGAAGCCACGCCTCAAGGGCACAACCTCCAAGTCGACATCGTTTACGGCGTGGACTACCAGGGTATCTAATCCTGTTTGCTCCCCACGCTTTCGCACCTGAGCGTCAGTCTTTGTCCAGGGGGCCGCCTTCGCCACCGGTATTCCTCCAGATCTCTACGCATTTCACCGCTACACCTGGAATTCTACCCCCCTCTACAAGACTCAAGCCTGCCAGTTTCAAATGCAGTTCCCAGGTTGAGCCCGGGGATTTCACATCTGACTTAACAGACCGCCTGCGTGCGCTTTACGCCCAGTAATTCCGATTAACGCTTGCACCCTCCGTATTACCGCGGCTGCTGGCACGGAGTTAGCCGGTGCTTCTTCTGCGAGTAACGTCAATCACTGTGGTTATTAACCACAATGCCTTCCTCCTCGCTGAAAGTACTTTACAACCCGAAGGCCTTCTTCATACACGCGGCATGGCTGCATCAGGCTTGCGCCCATTGTGCAATATTCCCCACTGCTGCCTCCCGTAGGAGTCTGGACCGTGTCTCAGTTCCAGTGTGGCTGGTCATCCTCTCAGACCAGCTAGGGATCGTCGCCTAGGTGAGCCATTACCCCACCTACTAGCTAATCCCATCTGGGCACATCCGATGGCAAGAGGCCCGAAGGTCCCCCTCTTTGGTCTTGCGACGTTATGCGGTATTAGCTACCGTTTCCAGTAGTTATCCCCCTCCATCAGGCAGTTTCCCAGACATTACTCACCCGTCCGCCACTCGTCACCCGAGAGCAAGCTCTCTGTGCTACCGTTCGACTTGCATGTGTTAGGCCTGCCGCCAGCGTTCAATCTGAGCCATGATCAAACTCTTCAATTTAAGTTTGATGCTCGTGAATTAAACTTCGTAATGAATTACGTGTTCACTCAGAGACTTGGTATTCATTTATTGTCCGAGGACATTAAGAATCCATGTCACTTTGAGTGCCCACACAGATTGTCTGATAAATTGTTAAAGAGCAGTGCCGCTTCGTTTTTCGCTGCGGCGCGGGTTGTGCATACTACGCTTTCCCGCTTCAGAGTCAAGCGATTATTTCACGCTTTTCTCTGCTGATTCGGCGGCTTGCTTGCCGTTGTTCCGTGTCAGTGGAGGCGCATTATAGGCAGTTCTTCGGAGCTGGCAAGTATAAAGTGAAAATTATTTATCGACCGCTCACTTTCCAGGCAATTCCGCATTTGGACCTCTATTTTTGCCTGGTTTTTAAACAAAAACGAGCCCTCCGGGGGCTCGTTTTTGCGTTTTGTGATTTACTGCACTGCCACAATGCGATCGTCGTTGGCTTCCAGACGGATAACTTTGCCCGGAATCAGCTCCCCAGAGAGGATCTGCTGTGCCAGCGGGTTTTCGATCTGCTGCTGGATAGCACGTTTTAATGGACGCGCACCGTATACCGGATCGTAACCATTCTCGCTCAGCAGCTTCAGCGCATCGTCGGAAATGTGAATTTCATACCCACGCTCTTCCAGACGTTTATAGAGACGCTGCAGCTGAATCTGCGCAATCGAGGCAATGTGTTTCTCACCCAGAGGATGGAAGACCACCACTTCATCAATACGGTTGATGAACTCAGGACGGAAGTTATGGCTCACCACCCCGAGCACCAGGTCCTTCATATGGCTGTAGTCCAGTTCACCGAAACGTTCCTGAATCAAATCAGAACCCAGGTTCGAAGTCATGATGACAACCGTATTACGGAAGTCGACCGTTCTCCCCTGCCCGTCCGTCAGACGACCATCATCCAGTACCTGTAGCAGAATGTTGAACACATCCGGATGCGCTTTTTCCACCTCATCCAGCAGGATGACGGAATAAGGACGACGGCGCACTGCTTCCGTCAGGTAACCGCCTTCTTCATAACCAACATAACCAGGAGGCGCACCGACCAGACGTGAAACGGAGTGTTTTTCCATAAACTCGGACATATCGATACGCACCATCGCATCGTCACTGTCGAACATAAAGTTAGCCAGCGCTTTGCACAGTTCGGTTTTACCGACGCCGGTTGGCCCCAGGAACAGGAACGAACCAATCGGGCGATTCGGATCGGAAAGCCCTGCGCGACTACGACGGATAGCATTCGATACCGCTTCAACCGCCTCGTTCTGCCCAATCACACGATTATGGAGATCCTGTTCCATACGCAGCAGTTTTTCACGTTCGCCTTCAAGCATGCGCGCCACCGGAATCCCGGTCCAGCGAGCAAGCACTTCAGCAATTTCCGCATCCGTCACTTTATTACGTAACAGACGCATCGTTTTACCTTCCGATTGCGTCGCCATCTGAAGCTGTTTTTCCAGCTCAGGAATTTTGCCGTACTGCAGTTCAGACATGCGCGCCAGATCGCCCACACGACGCGCCTGCTCAATGGCAATTTTTGCCTGTTCAAGCTCAGCTTTGATTGTTTGAGTGCCAGACAGGGAAGCTTTCTCGGCTTTCCACTCTTCTTCTAACTCAGAATACTGGCGCTCTTTATCATCCAGCTCTTCATTAAGCATATCCAGACGCTTTTTACTCGCTTCATCAGACTCTTTTTTCAGCGCCTGCTGTTCCAGCTTGAGCTGAATGATCCGGCGATCGAGTCGGTCCAGCTCTTCTGGCTTGGAGTCAATCTGCATACGAATACTGGAGGCCGCTTCATCGATAAGGTCGATCGCTTTGTCAGGCAGCTGTCGGTCAGCAATATAGCGATGCGACAAGGTAGCAGCCGCCACGATGGCCGGGTCAGTAATCTGCACATGGTGGTGCAGCTCATAGCGCTCTTTCAGGCCACGCAGGATCGCGATGGTATCTTCCACTGACGGTTCAGCCACAAACACTTTCTGGAATCGACGTTCCAGAGCAGCATCTTTTTCAATGTACTGACGATACTCATCAAGCGTGGTGGCGCCCACGCAGTGCAGCTCGCCGCGAGCAAGAGCGGGTTTCAGCATGTTCCCGGCATCCATGGCACCATCGGCTTTACCTGCTCCCACCATCGTGTGCAGTTCGTCGATAAACAGAATGACGTTGCCTTCCTGTTTCGCCAGATCGTTGAGCACGCCTTTTAAGCGTTCTTCAAATTCGCCGCGGTATTTGGCCCCGGCCACCAGCGCGCCCATATCCAGTGCCAGTACACGGCGGCCTTTCAGACCCTCCGGCACTTCACCATTGACGATACGCTGGGCAAGCCCTTCCACAATAGCCGTTTTACCGACGCCCGGTTCACCAATCAGCACCGGGTTATTTTTGGTACGGCGCTGCAGAACCTGAATGGTACGGCGGATCTCTTCGTCACGGCCAATGACCGGGTCAAGCTTGCCCTGTTCCGCACGCTCAGTCAGGTCGACCGTATATTTTTTCAATGCCTGACGCTGATCTTCAGCACCCTGATCGTTCACGCTCTCACCTCCGCGCATTTGTGCAATCGCCTGCGTCACATTGGCGGTAGTTGCGCCAGCTGTTTTCAGCAGGTCGGTCAAGGTGCCACGTGATTCAAGCGCCGCCAGAACAAAGAGCTCTGACGAAATAAAGTTGTCGCCGCGTTTCTGCGCCAGTTTGTCGCACAGGTTTAATACGCGAACCAGATCCTGAGACGGCTGAACATCTCCGCCTGTGCCCTCTACCTGCGGTAAACGGCTCAGCGCCTGATCGATGGCTGTGCGTAACTGGCCCGCATTAATGCCGGCAGATGTCAATAAAGGACGTACCGATCCCCCTTCCTGATTCAGTAAGGCGCTCATTAAATGAAGAGGTTCGATAAACTGATTGTCGTGCCCCAGTGCGAGAGACTGGGCATCGGCGAGAGCAAGCTGGAATTTATTAGTAAGACGATCCAGACGCATAACTCCTCCCATAACAGGTCAAAATTGCTACTGGAGATTAAATGAGGTCATCCCTCAATTATTCAAGGTGAATGACCTGAATTATGCGAAAAGAAAACGGCGCGTACCGGATCGTCTTGATTCTATAGGTTATATCAGCCAAATGAAACTTGCCATACGCCCGGTAGTCTTGTCGCGGCGATAGGAAAAGAAATCATCGTTTTCGGTGAAGGTGCAGCGATCGCCGCCGTAGATCTGGCTGATACCGACGCGGGTCAGGCGCTGGCGGGCAAGCTGGTAAATGTCCGCCATATACTTATCCCCGGCCGGAAGAAAAGCGCTCTGCGCCTGCGGATCGTGCGCCATAAAAGCGTCACGCACCTCCGGCCCCACTTCAAAAGCCTGTGGGCCAATGGCCGGGCCAAGCCAGGCGATGATGTTATCCGCGCCGTCGGCAAAACAGGAGACGGTCTCTTCCAGTACGCCGGCGCACAATCCGCGCCAACCGGCATGGGCGGCGGCCACTTCCGTGCCCGCACGGTTGCAGAAAAGCACCGGCAGACAGTCAGCAGTCATGACGGCACAAACCGTGCCCGGAGTATTGCTGTAAGACGCATCGGCACGTTTCGAGGCATACGGTTCACCGGTGAGACGAAGCACAGCGGTACCATGTACCTGTTCAAGCCAGACCGGTTTTGACGGCAACTTGCCTGCCGCAAACAACCGCTTACGATTCTCTTCAACGTGATCGAGGTTATCGCCACAGTGAGCGCCCAGGTTCAATGATTCCCAGGCCCCCTCACTCACGCCGCCGATACGGGTTGAACTGCAGGCCGCCACACCTTCTGGCGCAGGCCACTCCGGGACAATCAGTTTGGTCATAACCAGTCCACGTCATCCTTATGTTCTTCAAAATCGGCACGCATCGCGTCGATAAGATCCACCATATCCTGTGGAATTGGCGCATGCCATTCCATCTCAATGCCGGTGATCGGATGGTAGAGACGTAGCATGGTTGCGTGCAGGGCCTGGCGGTCGAATTTACGCAGCATCGCGATAAATTCGTCAGACGCCCCTTTCGGTGGACGCGGACGACCACCGTACAGCTGATCGCCCACCAGCGGATGGGTGATATGGGACATATGCACACGGATCTGGTGCGTACGGCCCGTTTCCAGACGCAGACGCAGACGCGTATGAATGCGGAAATGCTCCATAATGCGGTAGTGCGTGACGGCCGGTTTACCCATCGGGTGAACGGACATGTGGGTACGCTTGGTCGGATGGCGACTGATAGGCTGCTCTACCGTGCCACCGGAGGTCATATGCCCAATAGCAACCGCTTCGTATTCACGGGTGATTTCACGCAGCTGCAGGGACTCCACCAGACGCGTCTGCGCCGGAATGGTCTTGGCAACGACCATCAGGCCGGTGGTGTCTTTATCCAGACGGTGAACGATCCCCGCACGCGGTACGTCCACAATAGGAGGATAGTAGTGCAGCAGGGCGTTCAGTACAGTGCCGTCAGGGTTACCTGCGCCAGGGTGTACAACCAGATCGCGCGGCTTGTTAATAACCAGGATGTCGTCATCTTCATAGACGATATTCAGCGGGATATCCTGAGGCTCAAAACGGACTTCTTCTTCGATATCAGCATTGATGGCGACCACTTCCCCACCCAACACTTTCTCTTTTGGCTTGTCCCAGATCTTGCCATTTACCAGCACGCGCTGGTCAAGAATCCATTCTTTTATGCGTGAACGCGAATAATCAGGGAACATTTCGGCCAAAGCCTGATCTAAGCGTTGTCCGAGCTGTTTTTCGGAGACTGTTGCGGTGAGTTCTACTCGTTGTGCCATAGACTGCTTCTTCGTTTAACGTTGGGTTTTACGGCTTTGCCGTTTAATATAGTGTGCTATTGTAGCTGGTCTTAATCGGGAGCAGGAAAGAGATTCTCCCGGACAAACATTTGAGGAAAGTCAAAACGTCATGACGCGCATGAAATATCTGGTGGCAGCGGCCACGTTGAGCCTGGCTTTGGTAGGCTGCTCCGGTTCGAATGAACAGGTCCCTGACAATCCGCCGAATGAAATCTATGCGACTGCTCAGCAAAAGCTGCAGGACGGTAACTGGAAACAGGCGATAACGCAACTGGAAGCGCTGGATAATCGCTATCCATTTGGCCCGTACTCCCAGCAGGTACAGTTGGATCTGATCTACGCCTACTATAAAAATGCCGATCTGCCACTGGCCCAGGCGACGATTGATCGCTTCATGCGTCTGAATCCGACCCATCCGAATATTGACTACGTGATGTATATGCGCGGCCTGACCAATATGGCGCTGGATGACAGCGCGCTGCAGGGCTTCTTTGGTGTGGATCGCTCCGACCGCGACCCGCAGCACGCCCGCGATGCGTTTAATGACTTCTCTAAACTGGTTCGCGGCTACCCGAACAGCCAGTACGTAACGGATGCCAGCAAACGTCTGGTGTTCCTGAAAGACCGTCTGGCGAAATACGAATACTCTGTGGCGGAATACTATACCCGTCGTGGTGCATACGTTGCCGTCGTGAACCGCGTCGAAGGCATGCTGCGTGATTATCCGGATACTCAGGCAACGCGTGATGGCCTGAAGCTGATGGAAAACGCCTATCGCCAGCTGCAGATGACCTCCCAGGCTGACAAAGTGGCGAAGATCATCGCCGCGAACAGCAGCAGCTCCTGATCGTCCAGTAGAATGCAAAACGGCAGCCTCAGGGCTGCCGTTTTTTTTATCCATTTCCGCATCAAGCTGAACCGGTTTAGCCTGCACGAATCCTATCAACTATGGCCGCAATTTGTCGCTTCGACAAGGTAAATGTTACGTGTTCCTGTCCTGCCTCACAAAAAGAATCCGTTGACAAAAAGTGACATAAAAATGTGATTTACATCACACATTTTGACATTAGGAACGGTATGCTGGACTCACCAAGACGGGAAAGACCAGAGGTAAAATTTATGACAATGAACATTACCAGTAAACAAATGGAAATTACTCCGGCAATCCGCCAGCACGTCGCAGACCGTCTCGCCAAACTGGATAAATGGCAAACACACTTGATTAACCCACATATCATTCTCTCTAAGGAGCCACAGGGTTTCATCGCTGACGCAACTATCAATACTCCAAACGGCCATCTGGTCGCCAGCGCGAAACATGAGGATATGTACACCGCCATCAACGATTTGATTAACAAGCTGGAACGGCAGCTCAATAAAGTGCAACACAAAGGTGAAGCCCGTCGCGCCACAACATCGGTGAAAGACGCCAGCTTCGCAGAAGAAGTTGAAGATGAGTAATCCCTTACATTGAGTCTATCGCCAACGCGCCTTCGGGCGCGTTTTTTATTGACAGGGTGAAAACAGTACGGGTACTTTAAGTCTGTCTTCTGAAGGAATTTTCCATGACCATTAAACCGTTTTTCTTCGCATTCTTTTTTACCTTCCCCTGATTGGGAGGCGTTTCGTCGTGTGATAAAGAATGCGAAGACGAACAATAAGGCCTCCCACACCGGGGGGCCTTTTTTATTGATAACGATAAATGACAAAGGCAACGCTATGACACCGGAAAACCCGTTACTGGATCTGCGAGATAAGATCAGCGCTCTGGATGAAAAATTGCTTTCACTACTGGCCGAACGCCGTGCGCTGGCCGTTGAGGTCGGAAAAGCAAAGCTGGCTTCACATCGTCCGGTACGCGATATCGATCGGGAGCGCGACCTGCTGGAACGCCTGATTAACCTTGGTAAAACGCACCATCTGGATGCGCACTACATTACCCGTCTGTTCCAGCTGATTATCGAAGATTCCGTTCTCACCCAGCAGGCGTTGCTGCAGCAGCATCTGAACAAAACTAATCCGCACTCGGCGCGTATTGCCTTCCTGGGACCAAAAGGGTCCTATTCCCACCTCGCTGCACGTCAGTATGCTGCCCGTCACTTCGAAGAGTTTATTGAGAGCGGCTGCGCGAAGTTCGCCGATATTTTCAATCAGGTAGAAACCGGCCAGGCAGATTACGCTGTCGTGCCGATTGAGAACACCAGTTCCGGTGCCATCAACGACGTTTACGATCTGCTCCAGCACACTACGCTGTCGCTGGTCGGCGAGATGACGATCCCGATTGACCACTGCGTACTGGTTTCCGGAACGACTGACCTCGACAAGATCGAGACGGTCTACAGCCACCCACAACCTTTCCAGCAGTGCAGCCAGTTCCTGAACCGCTATCCGGGCTGGAAAATTGAATATACCGAAAGCACGTCAGCCGCGATGGAGAAGGTCGCACAGGCCAACTCCCCCACCGTTGCCGCGCTCGGCAGCGAAGCGGGCGGGGCGCTGTATGGCTTACAGGTGCTGGAGCGCAACCTGGCCAACCAGACGCAAAACATCACCCGTTTCATCGTGCTGGCGCGTAAAGCAATCAACGTCTCCGATCAGGTGCCGGCCAAAACCACCCTGCTGATGGCGACGGGCCAGCAGGCCGGCGCGCTGGTTGAGGCTCTGCTGGTACTGCGCAATCACAATCTGATTATGACCAAACTGGAATCGCGCCCTATTCATGGCAACCCGTGGGAAGAGATGTTCTATCTCGATATCCAGGCCAACCTGGAGTCTGCGTCCCTGCAGAAAGCCCTGCGTGAACTGGGTGAGATCACCCGCTCCATGAAGGTGCTGGGATGCTATCCGAGCGAAAACGTCGTCCCGGTCGATCCGGCTTAACGCGCGATAAATGGGCCTTTTTTCACTCCTGCCACGCTGACGGGCAGGGTGAAAATGGCGCCGGAAAGAGGATATGCCGCCACCTCCTGTGCGTCCATGTTCTCACGGGTGGTGGTAATAAACAGCGTCTGCATATCATCGCCCCCAAAACAGACCATTGTCGGACAGCGCACCGGCAACCGGTACTCTTCCAGCTGTTCGCCCTGCGGTGAAAAACGGGCGATCCGCCAGCCGTCAAACAGCGCGCTCCAGTAACAGCCCTCCACATCCACCGCCGCGCCGTCCGGGATCCCCTCCCCCGGCTGGAACCGGCGAAAGACTTCCCGTTTACCCGGTTCGCCCTGCTCATCCAGCGGCGTACGGTAGATCACCGCATTGGGCGTGTCTGAGGTGTACATCCAGCGCCGGTCATCGCTAAAGGCCAGCCCGTTATGGCCGTGGATATCACACTGGATCACCTCCGGCGTCAGGTCGTTATCGATACGCATCAGCAAGGCGCCGTTATAGTCCCCCGGAGCCCAGAATGTGCCCGCGTAAAAGCGGCCGAAATGATCGGTTCCCCCGTCATTAAAGCGTGCCAGCTGCGGGTTCGACGGATTATCACAAACTTTTCGTTGTAGCAGCCCATGCTTATCCGCCAGCCAGATGCCCGTGCGCATGGCGACAATAAAGCCCCCATCCTGACGCAGCGCGAAGCACCCCACCTCTTCATGGAAGGATAAAACGCTGTGTTCACCCGTCGGCAGATGGTAGCGGTGGATCTCGCCTTCCAGAATATCCGCCCAGTAGAGCGCGCTTTCTGCTTCGCTCCAGGTGGGGCACTCTGGTAAGTGCCCCGTATAGTCAAACAAAACGCGTGGTTCAGCCATGACAGTTCCCCAAAATAAAAAAAGCCAGCAGTGCTGGCTTTCAGTATATACATCATCAGATTACTGGCGACTGTCATTCGCCTGTCGGAGCAAAATGCGGCTCTCGCTCTGGAAACGCTGGGCGTAATCGCCAAACCAGTGCTCGACCTTGCGGAAGCTGTCGATAAAGGCCTGCTTATCGCCCTGCTCCAGCAGCGTAATCGCCTCACCAAAACGCTGGTAGTAACGTTTGATCAGCGCCAGGTTATTGCCCGAGGACATAATGATATCCGCATAGAGCTGCGGATCCTGGGCAAACAGTCGTCCGACCATCGCCAGTTCAAGACGATAGATAGGAGACGACAGCGACAGCAGCTGCTCAAGCTGAACGTTCTCTTCCGCCAGGTGCAGGCCATACGCGAAGGTTGCGAAGTGACGCAGCGCCTGGATAAAGGCCATGTTCTGGTCATGCTCGACGGCACTGATCCGGTGCAGTCGTGCGCCCCATACCTGAATCTGCTCCAGGAACCACTGGTACGCTTCTGGCTGGCGGCCATCACAATAGACGACTACCTGCTTCGCCAGACTGCCGCTGTCCGGGCCGAACATCGGGTGCAGCCCCAGCACCGGACCACGGTGTGCGGCAAGCATCGCCTGCAATGGACCATTTTTTACCGAGGCGAGATCGACCAGAATACAGTCATCCGGCAGCGGTGGCAGTCGGGCAATAATCTCTTCGGTGATGTGGATCGGTACGCTGACAATGACCATACCCGCATCGGCCACCATCGCCTGCGCCCGGGTCCAGTCCTCTTTTTCAAGGATGCGGACCTGGTAGCCTGAGAGCGTGAGCATCTTCTCGAAGAGACGCCCCATCTGCCCGCCGCCACCGACAATGACCACCGGGCGCAGCGTCGGACAAAGGGTTTTAAATCCCTTGTCGTTTTCGCTGGAATACGACTCGCGCATCACCCGGCGCAGTACATCTTCTATCAGGTCCGGCGAGACGCCCAGCGCCTGCGCCTCTTTGCGCCGGGAGGCCAGCATGGAGGCTTCGCGCTCCGGCACGTAAATCGGCAAGCCATATTTACTTTTGACTTCACCTACCTCGGCGACCAGCGCCATGCGGCGCGCCAGCAAATCCAGTAGCGCCTTATCTACCTCATCAATTTGATCGCGCAGGGCGGTCAATTCAGCAACCATAACAAACCTCTTAAGCCAGACGCGTCGCCAGCTGGCCGTTCAAATCTTTGTGGATCTCACGCAGCAGCGCATCGGTGGTTTCCCAGCTGATGCAGGCATCCGTAACAGATACCCCGTATTTCATGGTGCTGCGCGGCTGCTCAGATGACTGATTGCCTTCATGGATGTGGCTTTCAATCATCAGGCCAATAATCGAACGGTTGCCATCTTTGATCTGCGCGACGACGGATTCCGCCACCGCAGGCTGACGACGGTAATCTTTATTGGAATTACCATGACTGCAATCTACCATCAGCGCCGGGCGCAGTCCTGCCTGTTCCATCTCTTTTTCACACTGCGCCACATCTGCCGGGCTGTAGTTAGGCGCTTTGCCGCCGCGCAGGATAACGTGTCCGTCCGGGTTGCCCTGGGTCTGCAGCAGGCAAACCTGGCCCGCCTGGTTGATGCCGACAAAACGGTGCGGCATGGCAGCGGCACGCATAGCGTTGATGGCTGTGGCCAGGCTGCCGTCTGTTCCATTTTTGAAACCGACCGGCATGGAGAGGCCAGAAGCCATTTCACGGTGCGTCTGAGACTCGGTCGTACGCGCCCCGATTGCCGACCAGCTAAAGAGATCGCCCAGGTATTGTGGGCTGTTCGGATCCAGCGCTTCTGTCGCCAGCGGCAGCCCCATGTTCACCAGCTCCACCAGAAGATTACGCGCAATCTTCAGACCGGCTTCCACATCAAACGAGCCATCCATGTGCGGATCGTTAATCAACCCTTTCCAGCCGACAGTGGTACGAGGTTTTTCAAAATAGACGCGCATGACCAGGTAGAGGCTATCGCTGACCTCCTCGGCCAGAGCTTTAAAACGATGGGCATATTCGATGGCAGCTTCAGGATCATGAATAGAGCACGGACCACATACCACCAGCAGACGCGGATCGCGCCCGGCGATGATGTCGGAAATGGTCTTGCGGGAGTGCGCGATTTGCGCCTCCTGCTCAACGCTCAGCGGGAATTCCGCTTTCAGTTGATCCGGAGTAATCAAAACATGTTCATCAGTAATATGTACGTTATTCAGCGCGTCTTTTTGCATGATTGCGGTCCTGGAAGCTCGTTTGCGATAGTGGTTTCCTCACTGAGGAAGCCCAACGATATCACATCAAGTAAAGATTTCAATCCAAAATGCGTAAATAATAGTTTACAACACCTCTTTTCAAGCAAAAAACATCTGATTAAGGTGTAACGTAAAAATTACAGAATAGATTCTTATCGCCAGGCTATGCTCAATGGAAAAAGGAGAATGCCTTATGCGCCTGACCGTTATCCCGCTTTTGGGTCTGCTATTAACCGCTTGTCAGATTGATCCTTACACTCATCAGCCTCACTGGACCGGCACCGACTGGTATGGTGCGGGGAAAGAAGACGCGATGGACGGCGTGGCCGTAAAATCCCGTGAAACGCTTGCCGCTAATTTTAATGACCCTAAGGTGGACCGCCCGGCCTATCTCAAAGGATATAAAGAGGGACAAAAGAAAATATGCCAGGAAAATTTTGTTTACGCCTGGGGATTAGCCGGTCGAATATTCCCCGCCAGCTGTGATACCGCTGAAAACGCCACTCAGCTCCGCACCGCCTGGCAGCAGGGTATGGATGAAGGTACAAAAGCCAGCCGTTTGAATTAATAACCTCGATAGCTCCTTTTTAAATTAAGGAGCCAGGATTTTACTTAAGCTCCTTAATATCAGCGCGACGTAATGACGATCCGGGTAAAAAATGGTATTATTGCGGCAAAACTAAAGGGCTAATATTCCCAGAGTGGTATGGCGGATTCTGGTGGGTAACTATTTTCTCATTTCCGGTTGTCGGGTAGCGCTGGTAGTGATGCTGTTAATATCCTGCGGACACGCTATTGGCGGAACATTATCCAGAACGGATAAATCGGTACGTTCAATTGTCTCCGGGATCGTCAGTTATACCCGCTGGCCCACCCTCTCTGGCCAGCCAACCCTGTGCATTTTTGCCTCTTCCCGCTACGTTGAGGCGCTCAGTATCGATGGCCCGGACACGCTGCCCTATATCCCCGTCATTATCCATAGCGATCAAGAGGCACTGAGTGCAGGATGCCATGCGCTCTATTTTGGCAGTGAGCCTCCCCACGCCCAACTTGAATTAAGCACAGCATTTAATGCCAGACCGTTACTCCTCATTGCGGAGCAAAATTCGCAGTGTCTTACAGGCAGCGCTTTTTGCCTGATAATAGACGATAGACAGGTCAGATTTTCCGTCAATATGAATGTGCTGTCGCGCAGCGGAGTCCGGGTTAGTCCTGATGTGTTAATGCTTGCATGGAATACAAAGCATGAATAAGGAATTTACATCAGCGCCGCGTCCAACGTTCAAAAGAACCCTCAGGCGCATCAGTATAATTAGTGTTCTCATTACCATGACGCTGGTCTGGTTATTATTGTCTATTGCTTCGGTATTCACACTGAAACAGTACGCGCAACGAAACCTTGAATTAACCAGCGCCACGGTAAGTCGCAGCCTGGAGGCGACGCTGGTCTTTAATGACACCGCCGCCGCTCACGAAGCGCTGGCCACACTCGGCAAACAGGGGCAATTTTCGTCAGCAATATTGCTGGACCGCCACGATAACCCTTTTGCGGCGTGGTCAATGGAGCCAGACGTGCAGGCGGATCCCCTGAGTCAACTGGTCAGCCAATGGTTATTCCCCCAGCCCATCAGACAGCGCGTCTGGCACAACAACCTGCCGATTGGTGAGTTACGCCTTACCGCACGTGACAGCCTTATTAGTCACTTTCTCTGGACGTCTCTGGCCGTGTTAACCGGTTGCATCCTGTTTGCCTCCCTGGTGGCGTTAGCGATAACCCGCACCCTGCACAATGGCGTGGTCACCGCCCTGCAAAACATTACCGAGGTGGTGCATGATGTCCGTACGAACCGGAATTTCTCCCGCCGGGTGCCAGAGGAACGTATTGATGAATTTCATCGTTTCGGTCAGGACTTCAACAGCCTGCTGGATGAAATGGAGGAGTGGCAGCGCAAACTACAGGCGAAAAATGCCCAGCTGCTGCGCACTGCCATGCACGACCCGCTCACCGGGCTGGCGAATCGGGCCGCTTTTCGTACCCGCATCTCGGCCCTGATGAGTGACGCCTCCTCGCGGGCTAACGCCGCCCTGCTCTTCCTGGATTGCGATGACTTCAAGCTGATTAACGATACCTGGGGGCACGCCGCGGGCGACGATGTGCTGATTGAAGTGGCCCGCCGCATGGTCGAATTCAGCGGCGGGCGTCATCAGCCCTATCGTCTGGGCGGGGATGAATTTGCCATCATTCTGTATGGCGTCCACTCGGAGTACGAGGTTCTGCGCCTTTGCGCTGCGCTGACGCAGCAGTTCAGCCCCTCATATGAGCTGCAAAACGGACTCAGCACCAGAATGTCGCTCAGCATTGGCTTCGCGCTGGGCTGGGAACACCATTCCGTTGAAGCGTTGCTCGATCAAGCCGACCGGAATATGTATCTGGTGAAGCATCAGCGTCCTAGAAATTCCGCGTAGAAGACAACGCCGCTGATGCCCCGCGCCAGCGCAGCCAGTCAACGATGACGAACAGCGCCAGGCTGCATCCCATTACTGGCATCGCCAGCCCCAGTAAAAAGGCGATAGCGAAAGAGAGCACGCGCCCCCACAGCGGCAACGCCAGCCAGCTCTGACACAGCGTCTGCGCCGGATTGGTTGCCGTCTGGCGGGGTCTTCGCATCCACCACATCCGGTATCCCCAGACGATCATCACACACAGCGCGAGGCCAAAAGCGATCAGCACCAGCTGGTTTGGCAGGCCAAACAGCACCCCCATATGGAAATCCACACCCCAGCGGGTCAGTTTGGCCATCAGCGGGAAATCCGCAAAGCGGGTCCGATCGATCACCGTCAGGGTCGCCGGGTCAACAGCCACCGCGTCCACCTGCGTCGGCCAGCCGCGATCGATCTCCGTTACCGTCCACGCCGTGGTAGCGCTTTTCGCCGGGCGGATCTCCAGCTTCGTGGCGTCAATACCTGCTGCATAAGCCGCGTTCATTACGCCGTCATACAATGCCAGGTCGGGCTTCATCTGCGGCATGGGCATCGACATGTGGTGACCATGATGATCGGCATGCGGATCGGCGACCTCCGCCGGACCGTGCAGCTGCGTGTTCACCTGCGGCGTGAGCCAGTTCAGCTGCGCACGCAGTTTATCCACGTTGCCCCCCGCCCACTGGGACCAGGTCAGGCCGGTAGCCGAGAACAACAGCATGCCCAGCAGCAGACACCAGCCGAGGGAGACGTGTAGCCGACGGTGGTTCTGGAAGCGGTTATTGATGCGCCGTTTTGGCCGGGTATAGAACCACAGCGCGATCCCTCCCAGCGCAGCGATCCACATCCATGACGCGGCCAGCTCGCTGTAGATACGCCCGATATCGCCCAGCAGTAATGACCGATGCAGATAATCAATCTTCTGGCGTAACGGCAGGATACCGCTGGTGCCATAGACGGTCATATCGCCGCGCACCGCCAGGCTGACCGGGTCGATAAAGATGGCCCGGTTCTCAGAGGCGTTCAGCGCCGGGTCGGCATACATCACCCGGGTGGTCTCACCTGCAACCAGGCCCGGACGTACCGCATGCAGAGGTAGCCCTCCGCCGGTGACCTTTTCTGCGACCGCGATCTGTTCAGCAAGGGGACGCGCTTCTCCCTCGGTCTCGCTGAACAGGGCATGATGATAAAGCGCATTTTCCAGCTGCGGCGTAGCGACATAGAGCGTACCTGAGAGCGCAGCGATGAAGATAAACGGCCCGACAAACAGACCAATATAGAAGTGAAGACGACGCAGCAGGTTGCCCCAGGCTGCGCGCGAAGTGCAGGTAGTCATGCTTTCCCTTTTTCAGGCAATAGATTATCGGTACACCAGGGTGTACGTTTTATTTAAATGGAATAAGCAGACAGGTGCGGCGGTGCGCGGGTATCGGGGCAGAGCCAGGGGAAGAAGTGCCAGTGGCGAACAGAGGGGCGCGGCGGCGTCAGGCGCTGCCTGAGTAATACCGCGCACAGCAGCATCACCAGCGCCAGAATCACACCCGGCACGTGGGCCAACAGTACGCAGTAACCGCAGGCTTCGGCATGGTCAACCGGCATGCTTTCGGGCGGGGCATGGTGCTCTGCCATCATGCTCATGTCATGGTGCATGCCGGGCATCGCGCTCATGGGATCTTTTTGCAACGAGACAGAGACCAGCGGCGCAAAGACGATCATCAGGATCGCAAATAACGCGAGACCTGCCGCGATACGTTGCCATTTTGTCTGATGCTGTTGAGTCGTCACTTACCCTCCGTTAGAGCAGGGGCATTGTAAACGATTTATGACGAAGAAGTTAATGCGCAGGGCACAGA
The DNA here is from genome assembly GCF_002902985.1 of Leclercia sp. LSNIH1. Classification (NCBI taxonomy): domain Bacteria; kingdom Pseudomonadati; phylum Pseudomonadota; class Gammaproteobacteria; order Enterobacterales; family Enterobacteriaceae; genus Leclercia; species Leclercia sp. LSNIH1. The sequence goes on from NZ_CP026167.1 coordinate 4,568,437, forward strand.
GAGATAAAAAAAGGGCCGGCCATTCGGCCAGCCCTTTTTACAGGATGTCGCACAAGCGAATCTTAGTTCAGACGCTCTTTAATACGAGCAGACTTACCAGTACGCTCACGCAGGTAGTACAGTTTAGCTTTACGTACAGCACCACGACGTTTAACAGCAATGCTGTCAACTACCGGAGAGTGAGTCTGGAAGACACGCTCAACGCCTTCGCCGTTGGAAATTTTACGAACAGTGAATGCAGAGTGCAGACCGCGGTTACGGATAGCGATAACCACGCCCTCAAATGCCTGCAGACGTTTTTTGGAACCTTCAACAACCCATACTTTCACTTCCACGGTATCACCCGGACGGAAGGAAGGTACGTCCTGCTTCATCTGCTCTTGTTCAAGTTGCTTAATAATGTTGCTCATAATTTAATCTCTTATCCTGGGTAAACTGATATTTGGGGGCCTCAGGCCATCCCATCATGTTTCTGCTGCTGGTGCGCGTGTTCAGTTTTGAACTCGGCCAGCAACTTTGCTTGCTCTTCAGTCAGAGCCAGGTTTTCCAGAAGTTCAGGTCTTCTAAGCCAGGTACGGCCCAGCGACTGCTTCAGGCGCCAGCGACGAATCTCGGCATGGTTTCCCGACAGTAATACTGGCGGTACCTCCATCCCTTCTAACACTTCAGGACGGGTATAGTGTGGACAGTCCAGCAATCCATCAGCAAAAGAGTCTTCTGTTGCTGAAGCTTCATGGCCCAGAACCCCCGGAATAAACCGGGAAACCGAGTCAATCAGCGTCATTGCCGGTAACTCACCACCGCTGAGAACGTAATCGCCGATAGACCATTCTTCGTCAATCTCGGTTTGAATTACGCGCTCATCTATCCCTTCGTAGCGACCACACACCAGAATCAGTTTCTGATTCGTTGCCAGTTCGCTGACGCCCGCTTGATCAAGCTTGCGTCCCTGAGGTGACAGATAAATCACCTTTGCGCCTTCACCTGCCGCGGCTTTTGCTGCTGCGATGGCATCCCGCAAGGGTTGAACCATCATGAGCATCCCCGGTCCGCCGCCGTAAGGACGATCGTCCACGGTACGGTGCCGGTCATGCGTGAAGTCACGTGGACTCCAGCTTTCGATGCTCAGCAGGCCATTTTTTACTGCCCGGCCAGTTACCCCGTAATCAGTAATCGCGCGGAACATTTCAGGAAACAGGCTAATAATGCCAATCCACATAGCGCCGTCTTTTACCGTTTTCAGGAGAATTTAAAAACCAGGATCCCAATCTACTTCGATAGTACGAGTAGCGAGATCGACTTTCTTGATAACCTGCCCATCGAGGAACGGAACCAGCCGCTCCTTGATACCAAACGCATCTTTCAGGTTTGCCTTAATGACGAGAACGTCATTGGATCCGGTTTCCATCATATCGATGACTTTCCCCAGACCGTAACCTTCAGTCGTGACTACCTGGCAACCCATAAGGTCTTTCCAGTAGTAGTCACCCTCTTCCAGCTGTGGCAACTGCGACGAATCGACGACAATTTCACAATTAGTCAGCGCATTCGCGGCATCACGATCGTCAACGCCTTTCAACTTGATGATGATGTCCTGATTGTGGTGACGCCAGCTTTCCAGCTCGACCTCTTCCCACTTACCGGCCTTCTGGATAAACCAGGGCTGATAGTCAAAAATGCTTTCGGCGTCTTCGGTGGAGGAAAACACTCTGAGCCAACCACGGATACCGTAGCAAGAACCCATTTTGCCCAATACAATCGGTTCAACAGGTGCTTTTTTGCTCATCATGACCACCGTGACAGATTAAGCTGCTTTGTTTGCTGCTTTGATCAGCGTAGCAACGCGATCGGAAACAGTAGCGCCCTGGCCAACCCAGTGAGCGATACGATCCAGATCCAGACGGGTTTCTTCTTCTGCGCCAGCGGCCAGTGGGTTGAAGAAACCAACACGCTCGATGAAGCGACCGTTGCGTGCATTACGGCTGTCGGTGACAACAACCTGGTAGAACGGACGCTTTTTCGCGCCGTGACGTGCTAAACGAATAGTTACCATAACATCCTCTTGTGTGAATAAAACACCGGGCCCCATCGAGGGAAGGAGCCCGGTGTCATATTAAAAGCCCGAAAATTTTACTGATTTCTGGGGAAAATGCAATCAGCATCTGTTTTTTACTGCACAAGGCCAGGGCGTAACCGGTGCAGCCAGTTTGGCGTCGGCGTGCGCGCAGCTACCGGAGCGTACTTTGCGTACGTGAGGATAGCGAGCACACCCCGGCGTCAAAATGGCAAATAAGGTAGCCCGATATTATCTACCCGGGAATCCTGGGGGCATCATGCCTTTCATGCCGCGCATCATCTTGGCCATGCCGCCCTTCTTCATCTTCTTCATCATGCGCTGCATGTCGTCGAACTGCTTCAGAAGACGGTTCACGTCCTGGACCTGCATCCCACAACCCGCCGCGATACGGCGTTTACGGGAGCCTTTGATGATTTCCGGCTTCGCGCGCTCTTTCAGCGTCATGGAGTTGATAATCGCCTCCATACGCACCAGGACCTTGTCGTCCATCTGCGCTTTTACGTTATCCGGAATTTGCCCCATGCCCGGCAGCTTGCCCATCAGGCTCGCCATACCGCCCATGTTTTTCATCTGGCGCAGCTGCTCCAGGAAGTCGGTCAGATCGAAGCCGTCGCCTTTTTTCAGCTTGGAGGCCAGCTTCTCGGCCTGGGCACGGTCAACCTTGCTCTCGATATCTTCGATCAGCGACAGCACGTCGCCCATGCCGAGGATACGGGAGGCAATACGGTCCGGGTGGAACGGCTCCAGCGCTTCGGTCTTTTCGCCGACGCCGAGGAACTTGATTGGCTTACCGGTGATATGACGAATAGAGAGCGCCGCACCGCCGCGGGCGTCGCCGTCCACTTTGGTCAGCACCACGCCGGTTAACGGCAGCGCTTCGTTGAAGGCTTTTGCGGTATTGGCCGCATCCTGACCGGTCATGGCGTCAACGACAAACAGGGTTTCTACCGGGTTGATCGCGGCATGCACCTGTTTAATCTCGTCCATCATCGCTTCGTCAACGTGCAGACGACCGGCGGTATCCACCAGCAGCACGTCAAAGAACTTCAGCTTCGCCTCTTTCAGCGCCGCGTTAACGATATCGATCGGTTTCTGTCCGACATCGGACGGGAAGAACTCCACGCCAACCTGTTCAGCCAGGGTTTCCAGCTGTTTGATCGCCGCCGGGCGATAAACGTCGGCAGAGACGACCAGCACTTTCTTCTTGTGCTTCTCGCGCAGGAATTTACCCAGCTTACCGACGCTGGTGGTTTTACCCGCACCCTGCAGACCCGCCATCAGCACCACTGCGGGTGGTTGCGCCGCCAGGTTCAGGCTCTGGTTCTCTTCGCCCATCGCCGCAACCAGTTCGTTACGCACGATTTTGACGAACTCCTGACCCGGGGTCAGGCTCTTATTCACTTCATGGCCAACCGCTTTCTCTTTTACGCGGTTGATGAAATCACGGACGACAGGCAGCGCGACGTCTGCTTCGAGCAGCGCCATACGCACTTCGCGCAGCGTCTCTTTAATATTGTCTTCGGTAAGGCGTCCACGGCCGCTGATGTTGCGCAGCGTGCGCGACAAACGATCGGTTAAATTATCAAACATTGTCTCTCGCCTGGGGTAGAAACGTTAGGTCGCTGGCGCGACACGTACACAGAATTTTGCCGGAGTATAACATGAAGCCGTCTTTGTTGTTATGCAACGGTTGGAGCACGCCTCACGTAACGTTATACTGCATCTCTTTCTTATCAGGACAACTGTCGACACCTATATGCCTGTTTTCGCTCTGATCGCCCTCGTCGCGTACTCTGTCAGCCTTGCGCTGATCATTCCTGGCCTGTTACAAAAAAACAGTGGCTGGCGGCGAATGGCTATTTTGTCGGCGGTCATCGCGTTGATAAGCCACGCTTTTGCGCTCGAAGCGCGCATTTTACCGGGCGACGGTAGCGGGCAGAACCTGAGCCTGCTTAACGTCGGCTCACTGGTCAGCCTGATGATCTGTACGGTGATGACTATCGTGGCCTCGAAAAACCGCGGCTGGCTGCTGCTGCCCATTGTCTACGCCTTCGCGCTGATCAATCTGGCCTTTGCTACCTTCATGCCGAACGAATTTATTACCCACCTTGAAACCACCCCGGGCATGATGGTGCATATTGGCCTGTCGCTGTTCTCCTATGCCACGCTGATTATTGCCGCGCTGTACGCGCTTCAGCTGGCCTGGATTGACTACCAGCTCAAAAATAAAAAGCTGGTCTTCAGCAATGAGATGCCGCCGCTGATGACCATTGAGCGTAAGATGTTCCACATCACTCAGGTTGGCGTAGTATTGCTGACGCTCACCCTGAGCACTGGCCTGTTTTATATGCATAATCTCTTCAGCATGGAGAATATCGACAAGGCCGTGCTCTCCATCATCGCGTGGTTTGTCTATATTGTCCTGTTATGGGGCCATTATCATGAAGGCTGGCGCGGTCGCCGCGTGGTCTGGTTTAACGTGGCGGGTGCAGGCCTCCTGACCCTTGCCTATTTTGGTAGCCGCGTCATCCAGCAATTTGCCGGCTAAGTAACAAAGGAGTTCCCCCTGGAACACATCTCCACTACCACGCTGATCGTTACCCTGATCGTCATGGTGGTTATCTCCGCCTATTTCTCCGGCTCGGAGACCGGCATGATGACGCTCAACCGCTACCGGTTACGTCATCGCGCCAAACAGGGTAACCGCGCCGCTCGCCGTGTTGAAAAACTGCTGCGTAAGCCAGATCGCCTGATAAGCCTGGTGCTTATCGGCAATAACCTGGTCAACATTCTCGCCTCCGCGCTGGGCACCATTGTCGGCATGCGTCTCTACGGCAACGCCGGGGTCGCTATCGCCACCGGGGTGCTGACCTTTGTGGTGCTGGTCTTTGCCGAAGTGTTACCGAAGACCATCGCAGCCCTCTATCCTGAGAAGGTCGCCTATCCCAGCAGCTTCCTGCTGTCGCCTATGCTCGTTCTGATGATGCCGCTGGTCTGGCTGTTAAATGGTGTGACCCGGATCCTGATGCGCCTGATAGGTATCAAAGCAGATGGGGTGGTCAGCAGCGCGCTGAGCAAGGATGAACTGCGCACCATCGTGCATGAATCACGCTCGCAAATCTCCCGCCGCAATCAGGATATGCTGCTGTCGGTGCTGGATCTGGAGAAGGTGAGCGTGGACGACATTATGGTGCCGCGCAATGAGATCGTCGGTATCGACATTAACGACGACTGGAAAGCGATTGTCCGCCAGCTGACCCACTCCCCGCATGGCCGCATCGTGCTGTACCGTGATTCGCTGGACGACACCATCAGCATGCTGCGCGTGCGTGAAGCGTATCGTCTGATGACCGAGAAAAAAGAGTTTACCAAAGAGGTGATGCTGCGTGCGGCGGATGAAATTTACTACATCCCGGAAGGTACTCCTCTCAGCACCCAGCTGATTAAATTCCAGCGCAATAAAAAGAAAGTGGGTCTGGTAGTCGATGAGTATGGCGATATTCAGGGCCTGATGACGGTGGAAGATATTCTGGAGGAGATTGTTGGCGACTTCACCACCTCCATGTCCCCTACTCTTGCCGAAGAGGTTACGCCGCAAAACGATGGCTCGGTGCTGATTGACGGTAGCGCGAACGTCCGTGAACTCAATAAAGCCTTTAACTGGCAGATGCCGGAAGAGGAAGCCCGAACCATCAACGGCATGATTCTGGAAGCGTTGGAGGAGATCCCGGCTGCAGGCACGCGGGTGCGGATTGGTCAGTACGATATTGATATCCTGGACGTGCAGGACAATATGATTAAGCAGGTCAAGGTCGTGCCGGTTAAACCGTTGCGGGAGAGCGTCGCGGAGTAAGATGTTGTAGGCCGGGTGAGGCGACGCCACCACCCGGCACTACGGGAGGCGCATTACGCCTTTGCTTTCGCCACGGAGACCATCGCCGCGCGAATGGTACGACCGTTCAGGGTATAGCCTTTCTGCATCACCATCAGCACGTTGCCGGCAGCCACGTCCTCAGATTCCACCATCGCAATGGCCTGATGCACGTTCGGATCCATCGGCACGTTGGTATCGGCAACCACTTCCACACCGAACTTCCTCACTACGTCGAGCATGGATTTCAGCGTCAGCTCAATCCCTTCAACCATCGGTGCCATATCCGGGTTCGCTTTATCCGCTACTTCCAGCGCGCGATCCAGACTGTCGATAACCGGCAGCAGTTCGTTGACAAATTTTTCCAGCGCAAATTTATGCGCTTTTTCAACGTCCAGCTCGGTACGACGACGCAGGTTTTCCATTTCTGCTTTGATACGCAGGATGCCATCGCGCTCGCGGTTCTGGGCTTCAGCTAACTGCGCTTCCAGATTCGCAATTTTTTCATCGCGCGGATCCACCTGCTCAGCACCAGCCTCAGCCTCTACAGCCTCAACCTCTTCGTGCTGCTCCGTGATAATTTCTTCCGGGGCTTGCCCCTCAGGCGTTTTCTGTTCTTTACTACTCATGAATTTCTCCGCGTTTTTCTGCATTCAACTCGCTAACTTCGCTTATTATGGGGATCAGTTTCCGGGATTCAAGGGAACAAGCCACATTGTCATCATTCATTCGCACAAGGACCTTCAGAAAATGAGCAACCATTTCAAGTGTATTGGAATTGTCGGTCATCCACGTCACCCTACTGCGTTGACGACACATGAAATGCTCTATCGCTGGCTGTGCGCCAAAAATTATGACGTGATTGTGGAACAGCAAATTGCTCAGGAACTGCAGTTAAAAAACGTTAAAACCGGCACGCTGGCGGAAATTGGACAGCAGGCCGACCTGGCCGTGGTGGTCGGTGGCGACGGCAATATGCTGGGCGCCGCCCGTACCCTCGCCCGTTACGATATTAAAGTCATTGGCATCAACCGTGGCAACCTGGGCTTTTTGACCGACCTCGACCCGGATAATGCCCAGCAGCAGCTCGCCGACGTGCTGGAAGGCCACTACATCACAGAAAAACGCTTTTTACTGGAGGCGCAGGTCTGCCAGCAGGATTGCCAGAAGCGGATCAGTACCGCTATCAACGAAGTGGTGCTGCACCCGGGCAAAGTGGCGCATATGATTGAGTTTGAAGTCTATATCGACGAAATCTTTGCCTTCTCGCAGCGCTCCGATGGGCTGATCATATCGACGCCGACCGGCTCGACAGCCTACTCGCTCTCGGCGGGCGGCCCGATCCTGACGCCTTCGCTGGATGCCATCACCCTGGTGCCGATGTTCCCGCATACCCTTTCAGCCCGCCCGCTGGTGATTAACAGCAGCAGCACCATTCGTCTGCGCTTTTCCCACCGCCGCAACGACCTGGAGATCAGCTGCGACAGCCAAATCGCGCTGCCTATTCAGGAAGGTGAAGATGTGCTGATCCGCCGCTGCGATTATCACCTGAATCTTATTCACCCTAAAGACTACAGCTATTTCAACACATTAAGCTCCAAGCTCGGCTGGTCGAAAAAATTGTTCTGAAATAGCATCCAGCACTTTACTGTATAAAAAACCAGATTATACTGTACACAAACACAGTCATGGTTTTTCATACAGGAAAACGTTTATGCTGGCACAACTGACCATCAGCAACTTCGCCATCGTGCGTGAGCTCGAAATTGATTTCAACAGCGGTATGACGGCTATCACCGGCGAGACCGGGGCCGGTAAATCTATTGGGATTGACGCGCTGGGGCTCTGCCTTGGCGGTCGTGCTGATGGCAGCATGGTGCGCGCCGGTGCCAGCCGCGCCGATCTGTGCGCCCGTTTTTCCCTCAAGGACACTCCCGCCGCGCTGCGCTGGCTTGAAGAAAACCAGCTTGAAGACGGACGTGAGTGCTTACTTCGCCGTGTTCTCAACAGTGATGGCCGCTCACGTGGCTTTATCAACGGTACCGCGGTGCCGCTCTCCCAGCTGCGCGAGCTGGGCCAGCTGTTAATTCAGATCCACGGCCAGCATGCCCATCAGCAGCTTATCAAACCTGAACAGCAGAAGTCGCTGCTTGACGGCTACGCCGGTGAGTCTGCGCTGATGCAGCTGATGGCTGCTCACTATCGTCAGTGGCATCAAAGCTGCCGCGAACTGGCGCTGCATCAACAGCAGAGCCAGGAGCGTGCGGCCCGCGCCGAACTGCTGGCCTATCAGCTGAAAGAGTTAAACGAATTCAGCCCCCAGGCGGGCGAGTTTGAGCAGATTGACGAAGAGTACAAGCGCCTGGCCAACAGCGGCCAGCTGCTCTCCACCAGCCAGCAGGCGCTGAATTTGCTGGCCGATGGCGAAGATGTGAATCTGCAAAGCCAGCTGTATGCCGTACGCCAGCTCGTGACCGAACTGGCCGGTATGGACAGTAAAGTCTCCGGCATGCTCGATATGCTGGAAGAGGCGGCGATTCAGATCTCCGAAGCGAGTGACGAGCTGCGCCATTACTGTGAGCGACTGGATCTGGACCCTAACCGCCTGTTTGAACTGGAACAGCGTATTTCGCGTCAGATCTCCCTCGCGCGCAAGCACCACGTTTCACCTGAAGAGTTGCCCAATTTTCACCAGTCCCTGCTTGATGAGCAGAATCAGCTCGACGATCAGGCCGACTCGCTGGAGACCCTCTCTCTGGCCGTCAGCGTCCATCATAAGCAGGCTCTGGAAACGGCGACGCAGCTGCACAACGTGCGTCAGCGCTACGCTCAGGAGCTCAGCCAGCACATCACCGAGAGCATGCATCTGCTGTCGATGCCCCACGGCGTCTTCACCATTGATGTCAAGTTCGAAGCCAACCACCTGACGGCTGAAGGCGCAGACCGCATTGAATTCCGGGTCACCACCAACCCGGGGCAACCGCTGCAGCCTATCTCCCGGGTCGCATCGGGCGGTGAGCTGTCGCGTATTGCCCTGGCGATTCAGGTGATCACCGCGAAGAAAATGGAAACCCCGGCGCTGATCTTCGATGAAGTGGACGTTGGTATCAGCGGCCCGACCGCGGCAGTGGTTGGTAAGCTGCTGCGTCAGCTTGGCGAGTCCACCCAGGTAATGTGTGTGACCCACCTGCCGCAGGTTGCTGGCTGTGGCCACCATCACTTCTTTGTCAGCAAAGAGACCGATGGCGAGATGACCGAAACGCATATGCAGCCGCTGGACAAACGCGCCCGTCTGCAGGAGCTGGCGCGTCTGCTGGGCGGCAGCGAAGTCACCCGCAATACGCTGGCGAATGCGAAAGAACTGCTGGCTGCCTAAACTTTTTCGGTATCTCAGGGTCATACAGAACAATAAAAACGCCGACAGACCGGCCGCCAGAGGTTTTAATGTGGTGAAAGGTCTATTATCATCGGCATATTACATATGAGCCGTCGCGTATTGCCCGGGCCCGAAAAGGAATCAAATCACTATGCGCTGTAAAACGCTGACCGCTGCCGCAGCGGTTCTTCTGATGATGACCGCAGGCTGCTCCACGCTGGAAAAAGTGGTTTACCGCCCTGACATCAACCAGGGGAACTATCTCGCACCTAACGATGTGTCTAAAATTCGCGTCGGCATGACGCAACAGCAGGTCGCTTATGCCCTGGGCACACCGATGATGTCCGATCCATTCGGCACCAACACCTGGTTCTACGTCTTCCGCCAGCAACCGGGCCATGAAAACGTGTCGCAGCAGACCCTGACGCTGACCTTCAACAGCAGCGGCGTTCTGACCAATATCGACAACAAACCAGCGCTCACCGACAAATAAGGTTTCAGAAATGCAAAAGGTGCTCATTGAGCACCTTTTTTGTTTTCTCTCGCTGCCTGTAAACCCGGAAAGCGCAGCGCCGCCGGGGAAACCCCGCTTATTTAGCCGCTTTCTCCGCACGCTGACGGCGTAGCTCCTTCGGATCGGCAATCAGCGGACGGTAAATCTCGACCCGATCGCCATCTTTCAGAGTATCGCTTAGCTTCACCGGACGGCTGTAAATACCGACTTTGTTTTTCGCCAGATCGATATCGCTTCGCAAGGTCAGCAGGCCAGAAGCATGGATCGCTTCTTCAACGGTCGCGCCCTCTTCCAGCGTAACGCGCTGTAGATACTGCTTTTCCGGCAACGCGTAAGCCACTTCCACCACGATCTCAGGCTGCACTGTAGACCTCTTTGGCGCGCACGGTGAACGCCTGAACCATATTGGCCGCCAGCTCTTTAAATATGCGGCCAAACGCCAGCTCAATCAGGGCGTTGGTAAACTCGAAGTCAAGATGGAATTCGATCCGGCAGGCATCGGCACTCAGCGGAACGAACTTCCATCCACCCATCAGTTTTTTGAAAGGACCATCCACCAGATGCATCAGAATACTCTGGTTATTGGTCAGCGTGTTACGGGTAGTGAAGGTTTTGCTGATCCCGGCCTTGGAGACATCCACTGCCGCCGTCATTTGCGTCGGGCCTGACTCCAGCACGCGGCTCCCGGTGCACCCCGGGATAAACTGCGGATATGACTGTACGTCATTCACTAACTGGTACATCTGTTCCACACTGTAAGGGACAAGCGCAGTACGACTAATCTGAGGCATAACATTTTTCCTGATCAAACAACCAACAAATAATAACATTTATCACCTGTTAAAAAAACGCTGAGCCTTATCTCATGCTAATATAGCGCGTTAGACCTCACAGGACGCAATGAGGTGACTTTTTGACATCAGATTACCTACGGCTTTACGACACTTATGACGAAGAAAAAAGCACATAAACCTGGCTCGGCAACCATTGCGCTCAACAAGCGTGCCCGCCACGAGTATTTCATCGAAGAAGAATTCGAAGCTGGCCTTGCGCTGCAGGGCTGGGAAGTTAAATCGCTGCGCGCGGGTAAAGCCAACATCGGTGACAGCTACGTGATCTTTAAGGATGGCGAAGCCTTTCTGTTTGGCGCGAACTTTCAGCCGCTGACGGTCGCCTCTTCTCACTATGTTTGCGATCCGACCCGCACCCGTAAGCTGCTGCTGAACAAACGTGAGCTGGATTCGCTCTTCGGGCGTATCAACCGCGAAGGTTACACCGTGCTCGCCCTGTCGCTGTACTGGAAGAACGCCTGGTGCAAAGTGAAAATCGGCGTGGCGAAAGGTAAGAAGCAGCACGACAAGCGTAACGATGTGAAAGATCGCGAGTGGCAGGTCGATAAAGCGCGCATCATGAAGCACGCAGGCCGTTAATTTCCGGATACTTATTGAGCGATTCAATAAGTTAGCGTTCCGGGGTGGTAACCGGTCTGCAAATTCTGGTATACTTGCTGTAACACTATTGGGGCTGATTCTGGATTCGACGGGATTTGCGAAACCCAAGGTGCATGCCGAGGGGCGGTTTGCCTCGTAAAAAGCCGCAAAAAAATAGTCGCAAACGACGAAAACTACGCTTTAGCAGCTTAATAACCTGCTAAGAGCCCTCTCTCCCTAGCTTCCGCTCTTAAGACGGGGATCAAAGAGAGGTCAAACCCAAAAGAGATCGCGTGGAGGCCCTGCCTGGGGTTGAAGCGTTAAAACTAATCAGGCTAGTTTGTCAGTGGCGTGTCCGTCCGCAGCTGGCCAGCGAATGTAAAGACTGACTAAGCATGTAGTACCGAGGATGTAGAAATTTCGGACGCGGGTTCAACTCCCGCCAGCTCCACCAAAATTCTTTGTTAACGGTCACCAGAGCCTGATACAAAGTCCTGAAAGCCCGCAATGCGGGCTTTTTTGTTTCTACCGTCCCTCTATTCCAGTACTCCAACCTTCCCTGCGTCCCTCAACATAATTCTTAAGCCTCTACCGCCGTCAGGTAATCCAGCCGCAGCGGCTCCGCCAGCAACTCATCCATCTGCAGGATAAAGGCCTGGAAGTGGGGCAGCGCAATGTGAGCCTCTAACGCCTCCTGGCCTCGCCAGGCTTCCCGGACGTAAAAACAGTCCGGCGTATCGCGCAGCTGAAACAGCTGATACTCAACGTTGCCCGGCTCCTGACGGGTCGGCAGCAGCAGCGCCTGTAAGGCCGTCTTTAGCGCGTCACGTTTGCCGGGCTTCGCCTTCAGAACCGCTATAAGCGAGATGATGTCAGAGGAGGCCATCTCAGAACCCCTCCAGTACAATCTTCCCGACCGCACGCCCGGTCTCGAGTTGCGCATGGGCCTTCTGCACATTCTCCGCCGTAATCGCCCCGTAATGCTCACCCAGCGTCGTGGTAAGCACCTGCTCGTCAATCAGATTTGCCACGCGGGTCAGCATCTGGTGCTGGGCAATCATATCGGCGGTCTCAAACATAGAGCGGGTGAACATAAACTCCCAGTGCAGGGAGATGCTTTTTGCTTTCAGCGGACGGGCGTCCAGCGTATCGGGATCGTCGATCAGCGCCAGTTTGCCCTGCGGCGCTAGCGCCTTAATAATCTCATCATAGTGCGCTGCGGTATGGGTCAGGCTGGCGACGTGGGTCACCTCTTTGATACCCGCGGCGGCTAATTCTTCCGACAGCGGCTTGCTGTGATCGATAACGTGATGCGCCCCCGCTTCCCGCACCCACTGCTGGCTTTCCGGGCGTGAGGCCGTACCTACCACGGTCATTTTCGTCAGCTTGCGCGCCAGCTGCACCAGAATCGACCCCACTCCGCCCGCCGCGCCGACGATCAGCAGCGTGTCGCCTTCATTACCCTGCTCCTGAATGCCCAGGCGATCGAACAACATCTCCCATGCGGTGATAGCGGTTAACGGCATTGCGGCAGCGGATGCGTTATCCAGGGTTTTGGGCTTCAGGGCGACAATGCGCTCGTCCACCAGCTGAAACTCGCTGTTGCTGCCAGGCCGTCCCAGCGCACCGGCATACCAGACTTCATCCCCGGGCGCGAAAAGCGTTACCGCCTCGCCCACCGCCGCCACAACGCCCACGGCATCCCAGCCGAGAACACGCGGCGTATCGCCGGTAAAACCGGCGCGGACCTTGGTATCCACCGGGTTTACGGAGATGGCTTTCACTTCAATCAGCAGATCGTGTCCTGTCGCTTGCGGCTGCGGCAATTCGATATCCTGCAGGAACGCGATGTTGTCAGGGGCAGAACGGGTAATGGCAATGGCTTTCATAATCTCTCCGTCGTTTATCGTGTGTGTCGCAATAATGTGATGGTAAAGCGTAGCTGTGGCGGGAAAAATAGCCTCGCGACGATAAGACTTGTACTCGGGAGATGAAAATGGCCCGGCTTGAAGATTGCGGAGCACGCCTGACGGGCCATGAGAATGACGCATGTTGCTGAATATCCTCTGTCCGCACCGCAAACCGCTGTCTGCGGGCGTCAGATGAGTGTAGGAAGAGTTAAAGCCTGTTATGAAGGTCAGTCAGCGCGCGATGATGCAGTTTAATCACCGCTTTTTTAAGCATACCGGGCTTCGCGGTAAAACAGCCCGGCTTATGGGGTTCGCCCGGCATAAAAATGGCAAACATCCCCGGCTTCAACGTCAGGCACTGTTCATTCCCGATGCGGTCACAGAGCTGATAATCCTCCTCCTCGTGCCACGCATCGCAGGCCCGGGCGCTTCCCGCCAGTCCGTAATAAATGTGCTCTTCTCCCTCCAGCAGGATCTGGATATCGATATAGTTGCGGTGCAGCTCGGCACGTTTTTGCTCAGCGCGCTGGGTCTCAAACTGCATCACGTTGACGAACATCTTCTCGCCCTGCAGCGGATAGCTACCCGGCGCCAGCTGCGCTAGCCCCGCGCTCAGGGCCTGGTCGATCGCCTGACAGAACACCGTCGACAGACCGGCAGCCTGCAGACGGTTGATATCACCCACAATCATTGCCACGCTCCTTTTGCCCATAATGCAGCACCCAGCAGCCCCGCGTCGCCGCGATGGCGGGCTGAGCAGAGTTCGGTCTGATAAACAGCGGGCTCCTGCGCAAGGTGATGCTGTACCTGCGTGAGATAGCCGTCGGCCAGGCCAATGCTGCCGCCAATGACCACCCGTTGACAGTCGGTCAGCGCTTTTATATCCGCAATGAGCCGCGCCAGCGTCCGGGCGGAACGCGCAATCAATCTCCCCGCCTGGGCATGTCCCTCTGCGGCGCGGGCAAAGATGGCTTTCGCATCCAGCCCGCAAAGCTCCCCTTCTGCCGCCGCGGCGATACCCCGGCCTGAGGCGATCGCTTCCACACAGCCGATCCGCCCGCAGCCGCAGCGCGGTCCGTTCGGGTCGGCCTGAGTGTGGCCGCAGTGTCCGGCCAACCCACCGGAGCCGGTCACCAGGCTGCCGTTATGGATCATCCCGCCCCCTACGCCGGTCGAAACGGTGATAAAGACCATATCGCGCACGGCATCTGGCATGTGTTGATACTCCGCCAGCGCCGCGGCCTGGGCATCGTTTAGCGCCACGCCGGGGAGCCCGGTTATAGCCGAGACCGATTTCACCAGCGGAAAATGCGCCAGCCCGCCCAGATTTGCCGGGTTAATGGAGGTGAGTACCCCTTGCTGGATAATCCCTGTCGAGGCGATAGCGAACTGCTGCGCCCGGCGGTATAGCGGGGTGACCAGCTCGCACAGCGCCGCTTCCAGCGCATCCGGCGTTTTGCTGGCAGGGGTGGGGATCTCCCTGCGTTCAATAATCCTCAGCTCGCGGTCGACCAGCGCCGCGGCGAGTTTGGTCCCGCCAATATCAATAGCCAGCGTGATCATTTTGTCGCGTCCTGTAAGGCGTCCCGATACCACTGACAGATATGCTCCAGGCGGGTGATGGCAGAGCCTACCGTCACGGCCCATGCCCCGTGCTTCATAGCCTGCTCGGCCAGCTCCGGTGAGTTGTAGCGCCCTTCGGCCACCACCCGGCACCCGGCCTGACTCAGGGTTGAAACCAGCGCCAGGTCCGGCTCGACGGGCGTAACGTCTGAGGTATATCCCGACAGCGTGGTGCCAATCAGTTCAACCCCCAATTGATGGCAATACAGCCCCTCCTCCTGCGAGGCGCAGTCTGCCATCGCGATCAGCTGATGGTGCCGGATGCGCGCCAGCAGGGCCTCAACCGGCACAGGCCGCGTGCGCTGTGTGCCGTCAAACGCAATAATGCTGGCGCCTGCCTCAGCCAGCGCATCCACATCCTCCAGCCAGGGCGTAATACGCACCGGGGTATCGGGCAGATCGCGTTTAATAATGCCAATAACCGGCACGCTTACCACGGCACGCACCGCCCGCAGGTTTTCAATACCTTCGATACGCAGCGCCACGGCACCCGCCTGCTCCGCCGCCAGCGCCATCGCCGCGACGATCGACGGCTTATCCAGCGGGCTTTGCGGTACCGGCTGACACGAGACGATCAGCCCGCCCCGGGCTTTTATGTTTGCATCCAGTTCATCAAGGAACGACATAACTCCTCCGTTAAAAATTCAGCCTTAGTGTTTGGCAAGCTGGCTCGCCCTTTTGCCGGCCACAATGGCGCCGCTGAACGGTTTGCCGTCGATGGCATCGTGGGTACGCAGGGCTTCAGGATGCAGCCAGCGCTGAACGCGGGACGGCATATCAAAACCAATCAGCAAAATGACGACGAACGTCAGACCAAACGAGAGCGAGCAGAGCGCGGTGCCCAGATCGAGACGTTGAGCGATAAACGCCCCCAGAACCGGGGCCAGTGCACCGCCGAGCGCGCCGACGTTGTAGGTAAACCCGAGCCCGGCCGCGCGCTGTTCGGTATCAAAATAGCCTCCGATCAGTTTAGGCAGGATCCCTGAGATGCCCTGTCCAAGCATCTGCTGGAAGAAGAGCAGCAGGCCCAGCACCCAGACGCTGCTGCCGCCAAGGGTAAATACCGGAATGATCAGCAGCTGCGAGGCGAGCAGGCTACAGACATAGGCTTTGCGCGTGCCCAACCAGTCGCCAAGGAAGCCCCCGGCGCAGCAGCCTGCCGCCGCACCAAAGCCGCTGAAAAACAGCACCTGAGCAACGGTGGCGGGATCGTAAGCCAGATCGGTTTTCAGCCAGGTAGGCAACAGCGCCTGAATCGGCCAGGAGTATAAGAAGGCAAACAGCACCACCACCATCAGGGTGACGCCGGTCGGCCAGCGCTTGCCGTTGCTTTGCACCATAAAGCTAATGAAGATCCCCGCGCACAGCAGGCCGAGCAAGGCCACAATCGCCGCGCTCTCCAGCTGGCCTGCGAAGCAGAACCACAGCGAGACGGCGGCCACCAGGGTCATCATAATATTGATAACCCGATGTTCACCGCGATAGAGAATATCGACCATGGTTTTCACGGGCGCATTACTCTGCTGCTTCTCTTTCCAGTCTTCGGCTTCCGGAATATTTTTTCTCAGCCAGAGGGCAAAAACGATCGGCAAAATGCCGATGAAGAAGAGCGCCCGCCAGCCCCACTCCGGCACCACTAGGCTATAGACCTGAGCCGCCACCACCGCGCCGACGGAGAAGCCCGAGATCAGGAAACCACTGGCTTTGTTACGCAGGTGTTTGGGCCAGCTTTCAATCACATAGGTGGCGCTGGAGCCATACTCCCCCGCCATCCCCATGCCGATCACCAGACGGGCGATGAACATGGTGGTATAGCCCTGGGCCAGGCCGCACGCCAGCGTCCCGACGGAAAAGAGGATAATGCTGCTCACCATCGCCAGACGGCGACCGTAGCGATCCCCCATTGCGCCCAGCACCAGACCGCCAAACCTGCGGGAGATAAAGGCGGCGGAGATCAGGCTCGCGGCGTGAAGGGTGGTCAGGCCGAATTCGGTTTTTATATCGGTTAAAACAAGAGCGATGAGGACAAAATCAAAACCATCAAGAACATAACCGACCCAGGCGGCAGAAAACGCGCGCCACTGCTGACGGTTGAGGCAACGATACCACGGGACATTTTGAGTCATTGTATTCATGTCAGTCTCCGCAATGGGTAAACCCATACGCTGTTTTGCAGGATACAGCTTTAGTAATGCCGGGTATGCCCGGCATCCGGCGTTGTCTTAACGTTGCTCTTTTTCTTGCTGGAGCCGCTGCGCTAATGCCCGTAGCGCGGGGAGATACTGTTCATCGACAGGGGCAAACGGCTTGCGGCACAGCGGAACATCAATCACGTCCATATAGTGCAGCACCGTTTTCAGGCCGCGGAATACGCCCACGTTGACCAGCAGGTCGATCACTTCATTACACTTGACCTGCAACGCTTTGGCGGTGGCGATATCCCCCTCCTTTAGCGCCCTGACGATCCCCTGATAGCGCCAGCCCATGATGTTATAGGTGCTGCCGATGCCACCATCCGCACCCGCCAGCAGGCCGGAGGCGAAAATCTCATCGTAACCGTTGTACAGCACCAGATCCGGGTGTGCCCGGCGGATCTGCTCCATCTGATAGAGATCGCCGGAGGTCTGCTTCAGCGCGCCCACGCCGGGTAAGGTCACCAGCGTATTGATCTGATCCAGAGAGAGTTTGACCCCGCTCAGGGCCGGGATGTTGTAGACCACCATCGGCAACCCATCTGCTGAATCAATAATTTCCCGATAGTGATCGAAATGCTCTTCAAAGCTGAACGGATAGTAGAAGGGCGTGACCGCAGAGACGGCGTCATAGCCATAGCGGCTGGCCGCCTGGGCCAACTGCTGGCTCTCGTGGGTGCTGACGGTGCCGACATGGGCGATCAGGGTGACTTTGCCTTTTGCTTCTTCAGCAACGATCTCAAGCACTTCCTGACGTTCGGCGCTGTTCTGCACGAAGGCTTCGCCGGTAGATCCCCCAACATAGAGGCCATCGATGCCCTGGGCAATGTTGAACCGTACCAGCTGGCGCAAGCTTTGCGTATCCAGCTGCTGGTTGCGATCGAACGGTGTAAGCAGTGCGGGCATAACCCCTTTAAGCGTGACGGACATAGATACCTCGAATGTAATGTGATGACGCGATAATGGTAGACCTTTATACCTGTTATACCAGACACATTAAAAACAGCGCGATCGAAATGCGCAGAACGCGATCGAGTTCACTAAATCATCGAGGCGATTATTTGCGGCGTTTTTTGCCCTGCTCGAAGGCGTGCCAGGTGGCGAAAACGCTGGTGAGGTGGGCCTGTAATGCCTCTTCAGCCGCATCGGGATCGTGGCTGCGGATAGCGTTAAAGATGGCGATATGTTGTTGATAGCTGGTGTTATTATGCTCGTGCAGCGCCTGCTCCGGTACCGTGGGGCGCGCGGCAATCAGCCAGTCGATCAGCGCCACGTGGATCGCCAAAAAGATCGGGTTGTTGGGGATCTCCGCCAGCACGCGGTGAAATTCCACGTCGGAGCGAATAAACAGCGCATTGTCATCCAGCGACTGGCTGTTCAACGTCAGGGCTTTTTCCAGCAGGGCAATCTGCTCATCGCTGGCATGCTGTGCAGCATGGCGCACCAGGCTGGACTCAAAGAACAGGCGCAGCTGCTCAAAATGAGCGATCCCACCCGGATGGGCGAGGAAATCTTTTGCCATACCGGAGAGTTCGCTAATGATGGTGTCCGCAGAGGGGCGCGAAATACGGGCGCGCTCGCCGTTCTGGATCTGCACCAGCCCTTTGCGTTTGAGTGCCGCCAGCGCCTCGCGCACTGAAGGTCGCCCGACATTAAAAAAGGCCATCAGCTCACGTTCAGAGGGCAGCTGTTCACCTTCGGCAAACTCACGGCGACGGATCATCTGCTCCAGCTCTTCTTCCACCATCTCGGACAATTTTTTGCGCGCCAGCGGGCGACGACGCAATGTCCGCCCAATGGTTTCAGAGGAGATTTCTGTCTGTTTTTCGCTGGAAAGAGTCATAGACGCTACATCATAAGAAGTTGAGTTAAGGAGTTCTTTATCATAACACAGGCGTTGGTGCCAGGTGCGATGGGTTACGCAGGTGCCAGAGGATAACGTCAACGCAGACATTCACTTATATGGCGCGGTAGACCCAAATGGCCCCGGCGTTATCGCGACGCTCACCTGAAACTTTCTCAAACTGTGAACCCGCTACAAACGCATATTTAACACTCTTCTGAAACCCCTTGCTCACGCGCTTCCCTGTTTCTACGCTTATTCTCACGCAGGGCAACACCCCTCTTACACCAAACAAGCCTGCGCGCTGATGCGTTAACTTGCAACCTGTGAATGGGAGAGCCCCCTATGCTGCGCCGCATTCTTCTGCTGGTCTTCATGATCGCTTGCCCGTCGCTTTACGCCGCCCCCGTCGTCTATGTCATCGACACGCAGAAGACCGCCATCAGGCTGTCGTGGCGCGCCTTCGGCGGCATACCCTCCTGGGCGCATCTCCAGGGGGTGACGGGGACGGTCACGCTGAACCCGGACAATGAATATGACGATCGCATCCGGGTGTCGGTGCCGGTCGCCACACTTCAGGCCTCCAACAATCTGCTCACCTGGCAGTTGAAAAGCGATATGTTTTTTGACGCCGCCCGCTACCCGACGATCACCTTTACCAGCACCCGGGTGGTGAAAGTTAAGGACGATCATTACCGCGCGTTCGGCACTCTCACCGTCCGGGATCTCAGCCGTCCGGTGATCCTCGAAGCCACGCTCGATCGTCTGCCGGACGAGGCGATCGCGCTGCATGCCACCACCGCCATCTCCCGTTCAGCGTACAAGATGGATCGCTTTGCGCTGGTGGTGGACGATCGCATCGCCATTGCCATTGAGATCCAGGCGATGCGGCGTCAGTAAAATTTCGACCTGATACAATAATATTTATTAATAATTGCTCCGGTAAAAAATCCCGCCTGTTCTATACTGCCTTTCAGAAAATAATAAACGCGCATAAAATAGTACAAACGTCGTAGAGCGTTTTGTAGAAGGCGTTATCCAGACGAGAAAAAATCATACCTTTGTATTATTCAAAAATTCAGCAACGCTTCTATTAGCCGGTGGCGAAAATATAATAAATAGCGTGTTATCGCGCCCTCGAATTTAATAAATATAAAAGCTAATCCAGCGATGAAACTTGTGATCTCTCGCAATCTCCGCTTCATCATCCGCACTAACAAAACCCGACACATAAGAATAAAAATAGATAAAATACAACATTTTAATCAATAATTCTGGCGATTGCCCACTGGTTTATTAGGTTTCAACGCGGTTAAGTAAGCGCCTATGCTTTATTTCACCGCTTCGTCATTTGCGCTTTTGGTTCTTTATGACTATATCCTTTAATGCACTTATAAAAAGCCAGCAATATAAATAACAGGGATGGCAATCATCACGCCTGCGCAAAAAAAAAGTCGCAGAAAAATTATTACAGCAGAACATTATTTCTGACAAATAGTGTCTCCTTCGGGACGCTTAAACTCTGCTGAAAGAAAAACGATTTTTACACACAGCATTCATTACACTCTGTTGGGAGTCATACAAATGAGTAAATTCACTGTTATCTCCAGACTGACGCATCAACAAACAGTCGCAGAAGGTAACCAGATCATTCTGGGCGAGGATTCCGTTGTTAAGCTCGATGCAGGCAGGGGCGATATTGCCAGTTATTCCCGCAGCAATAACGATTTGCTGGTCAGGATGACCAACGGCGAAACCGTGACGCTGAAGAACTACTACATCAACGATCATCAGCTGGTACTGAATGAAAACGGCGCGCTGTGGTGGATTGAAGATCCGCTGACGGTTGAGCGTTACCAGTCGATCCCGTCAACCGACGCGTTGATTGCCGGTAACGTCAGTAGCTCATCGGGCGATACTCCTATCTGGCCGTGGGTGCTGGGTGGCGTGGCCGCAGCGGGGGGCATTGCGCTGGCGGCAGGCGGTGGGGGTGGGGGCGGCGGCGGTGGCGACGATCGCATCGATCCGGGTCCGGTAGCGCAGGATACCACGCCGCCCGGCGCGCCCACTAACCTGCATTTCGCCAACGGTAACACCCAGCTGCTCGGCAGCGCCGAAGCCAACAGCATGGTAACCATCACCGATGCCAGCGGTAACGTGGTGGGCAAAGCCAAAGCCAACGGCAATGGTGAATTTACCGTCGAGCTGGGGGTGCCCTACACCAACGGCGAGACGCTGACGGCCACAGCCGCCGACAGCTCCGGCAACGTTAGTCCGCCCACCAGCCTTACCGCCGCGGATACCACCCCGCCAGATGCGCCCATGATTATTATCGCTGACGACAACGCCGGCAGCCTGACCGGGGCGCTGAACAGCGATCAGACCACCGACGATCCGCGCCCGGTCTTTAGCGGCAGCGGCGAGGCCGGTTCGACCATCACGGTGTATGATAACGGGAAGAACATCGGCAGCACGGTAGTGAACAGTGACGGTAGCTGGACGTTTACCCCCACCGCCGATCTCGCTAACGGCTTGCATCAGATCACCGCCAGCGCCACCGACCCGGCAGGCAATACCAGCCCGGACTCTCCCGCGTTCAACCTCACCATCGATACCGTCGCCCCGAATGCGCCGGTTCTGCAGGTGATGGATGAGGTAGGCAACATCCAGGGGTTCATCACCTCCGGGGGTTTTACCGATGACAACCAGCCGGTGCTGAGCGGTACGGGCGATCC
Organism: Leclercia sp. LSNIH1; assembly: GCF_002902985.1. NCBI lineage: Bacteria > Pseudomonadati > Pseudomonadota > Gammaproteobacteria > Enterobacterales > Enterobacteriaceae > Leclercia > Leclercia sp. LSNIH1. The sequence continues at coordinate 4,590,008 of NZ_CP026167.1, forward strand.
CGGCAGCACCATTACCCTCTACCACAACGATCTGCTGGTGGCGGAGATCATCGTTCCGGACAACGGCTCCTGGAGCTACCAGCTTGCCGAGCCGCTGACGGAAGGGCTACAGACCTTTACCCTGACGGAGACGGATATTGCGGGCAATCTGAGCCCCTCTTCCGCGCCGTTTGAATTTACCGTCGACCGCACGCCGCCCGCCGCGCCGAGTGGCCTCGCCATCAATGCCACTGGCACCATCGTCACCGGTAGCGCCGAGCCCAACTCGACGGTTACGGTGACCAACGACCTGGGTGATAGCCTGGGTACGGCCACCGCGGACGTCAATGGGGCATTTTCGCTGACCCTGACCACTCCGCAGGTCAATGGCGAAACCCTGAGCGCCGTGGCTACTGACCGGGCGGGTAACGAAGGTCCAGCCTCTTCGCTGCCTGTGCCGGACATCGCCCCGCCAGCGGCACCGACAGCCCTCTCCGTCGCCGCGACGGGCGACAGCGTGAGCGGTGAAGCGGAAGTGGATGCCCGCATCTCGGTACGCGACGCCACGGGCCAGGAGATAGGTACCGGCACCGTGGGTGCCGACGGTAAATTCACCGTCAATATCGCCCCGAACCAGCTCAACGGCGAGGTGCTGACGGTCTACGCCTTCGATACCGCCCAGAACCAGAGCCAGCCGGCGCAGGCCACCGCCCTGGACTCCACGCCACCGGCACCGCCTGCAGGGCTGGATGTCTCCGATAATGGTCTGGCGCTCACCGGCACGGCGGAAGTGGGTAGCACCGTGGTCGTCATGGAAGGCACCACTAAACTCGGCGAGCTGATTGTCGGCGAATCGGGTAGCTTCTCCTTCACCCTGCCTACCGCCAAACTGAACGGGGAGATCATGACGCTTACCGCTACCGATAAAGCGGGCAACACCAGCGCGCCCGGTACGGTAGAAGCCGACGACACGACCCCGCCGGCCACACCGATCATCACCAACGTGGTGGATAACGTTCCGGACGCCATCGGCACCATCGTGAGCGGGACCTTATCCGATGACCGCACGCCGCTCATCTCCGGCACCGGTGAGGTCGGCACCAAAATTTATGTCTACAGCGAGCAGATGCAGATCGGCTTTACGGAGGTGGATTCGGCAGGTAACTGGTCGTTCCAGGTCTCCGCCAGTCTGACCGATGGGCTCCACTCCCTGACCGCCGATGCGGTTGACCGCCGCGGCAATCACAGCCTGATCTCCGAGACCTGGACGATTAACGTCGACCCGCTGGCCCCGAACCCACCGACGGCATCAGCGGCAACCGCGGCGTTTGCCCAGAGCGAGGAGCCATTGGTGAGCACCCTGAGTGCCAGTACCACGGGCGAGACGCTGATTTATAACGTGCTCAGCGATAACGGCGGGGAGCACGTCGGTAACTTCTCGCTGGCACAGGGCGACAAAATCGACATCAGCCAGCTGCTGGTGGGCTGGAATGGCGATGGCAACACGCTGGGGGATTATCTCCATCTCACCAGCAACGGCGATGGCAGCACGACAATCACGCTCGACCGGGATGGTGCAGGCACCAGCTTTGCCCCGGCCACGCTGGTGACGCTGGATCACGTGCAGACCACCTACGAGGAGCTGGTGAACCAGAATCATATTATCACCGGTTAACTCAACCCCGCCGGGTGGCGGCTACGCCTGACCCGGCCTACAAAACCAAAAACCCAAAAACGAAAAACAGCAATGAAAAAGTCAAATAAAATAAATAGCTTACCGCGACTACCGTGTCCGGCTGAAAATCGCTGAGGCGTTGACCGCAGGCCGGGGCGAGGCGCAAGGATCACGCCCGCCCCGATAGCCGAAGGGAATAAGCCGAAGACAAAATTGCCGGGAGCCCGGGTCGCCAGGGTGGTGGCGATTGAGCCACCCTGGCACGTTCACCGGTTCAGGCGTAACAGAAGCAGAAAACGTGAGGTGAACGGAACCCCTACTTCGCCACATATACTTCTCTTCATTCCCCACAAGAAGAAAATAATGTAATCTCTCCCACCGTAATAACATTTCTACCAAATAACCTGGTTGCCTTAACTTATACGCCCATCTAAATAGCACAACTCTTTATTAATTCAACCTAGATTCGACAATATTAAAAACCTTCTCAAATATATCATATTCAATATCAACTTCACTCCCGTTTAAATATTTATACAGCCACACTAAAATACCCCTATAAAATACCTCCCCCTCACCAAATGCCGCTATCTCATTAAATTAAAAACAAAAATCCCTACACACGCCTCGCCCAGCAGACACCTGCAAGCCGCGCCACGCCTGCCACCGCCATTTTCACACTGCACAGCGCAATATTTTAAATATGACTAACCATTTATTAACTCACGCTTAATTTGCACTTCTGGTACTTTCTGGCTATATCAAATTCAGTCAATCACAAATTCTTACCATTATTAAAGACAAGGATTTTACCGCTGAAAACACATTCCCAATCGCATTATTTCTTGAGTATCAAAGGCTAAATGTCGCTGCCACCATCGCTATATCGGCAGCTTTTAATCACTTTCACATAATTACCCAGGGTCATTGTTTTAAATAAACAATATCCCTTTGGGTGGCGCTTAATCTGCTGAAAAGAAATGGCGAAAAATAGACGCCGTTTCTCTGCACTCTGCCGGGAGTAATACACATGAGTAAAATCACTGTCATCTCCAAACTGACGCACGTCGAATCAGTAACAGACGGGTCTCAGGTGACGCTGAATGATTCCTCCATTGTAAAAATCAACGCTGAACGGGCTGACATTCTCGAGTACAACCGCAGCGGGAATGACCTGATCGTTAAGCTGACCGACGGCGAAACTATTACCGTCAAAAACTTCTTCGTCAGCGGCGATAACGGTATCAGCCAGCTGGTACTGGAAGAGGACAACGGTGCGCTGTGGTGGATTGCAGACCCGATGGCAGCAGAGCAATACCAGTCGATAGCCTCCATTGATGCCCTGCTGGCAGGAACCACAACCGCGTCCGCGGGCGAAGCGGCGATCTGGCCGTGGGCGCTGGGCGGAGTGGCGGTCGCAGGGGGCATTGCGCTGGCCGCTGGTGGCGGTGGCGGCGGTGGTGGTGGCGGAAGTAATGGCGACGGTGACGGCGGCATTGATAACGGCGGGGGCAGCAATAACGGCGGTGGCAGCGACAACGGCGGGAGCCCCAACCTCCCGGGCAGCCCGAACGACACCACCCCGCCGGGCGCACCCGCCAACCTCCGATTCTCAGCAGATGGCACCCAGCTTAGCGGGAGCGCCGAACCCAACAGCACCCTCACCGTTACCGATGCCAACGGCAACGTCATCGGTCGGGGCCAGGCCAACGGCAACGGCGAATTCACCGTCGATCTCGGCAAGCCTTATACCAACGGGGAAACCCTGACCGTCACGCCAACCGACGGCGCAGGCAACGTCGGCCCGGGCACCCCGGTGACCGCCGCAGATACCACCCCACCCGCAGCGCCAGTTGTCGCCAGCGTGGTCGATGACGTGGGCAACGTAACCGGGTCGCTCACCAGCGGCCAGACCACCGATGACGCCCGCCCTACCTTTAGCGGCAGCGGCGAGCCCGGTGCCATTATCACGATTTACGACAACGGCAACGCCATCGGCACCGCGCCGGTCAACAGCGACGGTAGCTGGACCTTCACCCCTGCCAGCGCGCTGGGCGAAGGGGCGCATCAGATCACCACCCGGGCCACCGACGGCGCGGGCAACACCGGACCGGCCTCCCCGGCCTTCAGCTTTACCGTGGATACCGTCGCGCCGAATGCGCCATCCGGCGTGACGGTGAATGACACCACCGGCACGATACAGGGAGTCATTGCCGCCGGGCAGACCACTGACGCCAACCGCCCTTCCCTGAACGGCAGCGGTGAGGCGGGCAGCACCATCCGGATTTATGATAACGGCCAGCTCGTGGGCGAGACCGTTGTCGGCGCAGACGGCACCTGGAGCTTTACTCTGGAGACGCCCCTTGCCGACGGGCCACACTCCCTCACCCTGACGGAAACGGATCTCACGGGCAACACCAGCGCCCCCTCCGAGCCGTTTGCTTTTACCATCGACCGTACGCCACCGGACCAGCCAACCATTAGCCTGATCCCGGGCGGCACCGAGGTCGTCGGTACCGCCGAGCCGGGCAGTAACATCATCATCACCAACGGTGCCGGGGACGAAATTGGCCGCGGCACTGCCGATGCCAACGGCGACTTCACGATCCCCCTCGACGAGGCGCAAAACGAAGGCGATACCCTCAACGTGGTGGCCTCCGATGCCGCCGGGAACCAGAGCCAGCCCGCCACTGCGGTGGTGGGGGATGTCACCCCGCCTGACGCGCCAACCGATCTGCAAATCTCCCTGAATGGCGCCACCGTTACCGGTAAGGCGGAGGCGGGCAGCACCGTCACCATCCGCGATGGCGACGACGTGATCGGCAGAGGGGTGGCGGACGCTGACGGCAACTTCAATATTCTTCTCAGCACCCCAAGGCTCAACGGTGAGGCGCTGGCGGTTACCGCCACCGATGCCGCGGGCAATACCGGGCCGCAGGGCACCGTTGCCGCCCCGGACGTTACCCCGCCCGAGGCGCCGATTATCAACAGCGTGGTTGATGACGTGGATGATGTTACTGGCCTGGTTCTCGAGGGTCAGATCACCAACGACACCCGTCCGGTTATCACCGGCACCGGGGAACCAGGGAGCACCATTTACATCTTAAGCGGCGACGTTGTGGTCGGTTCTGCCGTAGTGAATGCGGACGGCAGCTGGTCAGCGCAAACAGAGCTGGGCGCGGACGGCGGCTACGTCCTGCGGGCGGAAGCGGTGGACAGTGAAGGCAACCGCAGCGGCCCGTCCAACACCTGGAGCATTATTCTCGATGCCACCGCGCCGGGTACGCCTGCCATCGTCCAGGTGATCAACGATCTGCCTGACTCCGCTGGCGTGATTAATAACAACAGCGCCACCAACGACAACCGCCCTACCCTCTACGGCACCGGTGAAGCCGGGTCGACCATCACTATTCTGGTGGATGGCGTGGAGGTGGGCACCGCGCTGGTGGGCAGCGGCGGCGAGTGGAACTTCACCCCGGCGACGGCGCTTGAGGATGGGGAGCACGCCATCACGGTGGTGGCGAAAGATACCGCCGGGAATAACAGCGCAGCCTCCGACGCCTTTACGCTGACCGTTGACACCACCGCCCCCGCCGCCCCGGTCATTACCCGGGTGGCAGATAACACCGGCAGCGTGCAGGGTGATGTGGGCAACAACGTGCCCACCGACGAAACCCGTCCGGTGTTCTACGGCACCGGCCCGGCGAACGCGCAGATCGCCCTCTATGAAGGCACCACTCTGCTGGGCACCACCACCACCAATGCGCAGGGCGAATGGAGCCTGCAAGTGACTACCCCGCTGGGGAATGGCACTCACACCATTACCGCCACCGTCAGCGATGCGCTGGGCAACACCGCCACCTCGGAGAGCTTTAACCTGGTGGTGGATACCCTCGCGCCAGACACTCCGGCGCTACCGGAGATCACCGTCAATCCTGACGGCGGCGAGGAAGCGATCCTCACCTCCGGCGGCAGCACCCGCGACACCACCCCAACCCTGAGCGGTACCGGTACGGAAGGCGACATCGTCACCATCTACGACGGCACTACCAAAATCGGCGAAACCACCGTCCAGCCAGACGGGAGCTGGAGCTGGACCCCGCCAGAAGGACTGCCTAACGGCACCTACGATCTGAGCCTGACCGTGACCAACAAAGATGGCGCGGGCAACGAGAGCGCCCCGTCGCAGCCGGTGAGCATTACCATCGATACCGACGCGCCGGATCAGCCTGCCGCCCCGGTAATTACCGATAACGTCAGTGAAATTACCGGCCCGGTTGGCAACAACGGCGCCACTAACGATACCCGTCCGGTACTGAGCGGCACGGGCACGCCAGATGACACCATCAGCATCTACGACCAGACCGCCACGGGCAACGTCAAGGTGGGCGAAGCGGTGGTCGACATCAACGGCAACTGGAGCTGGCGACCTGATGACGAGCTGGCCCAGGGGCAGCACAGCTTTACCGTGACCGCCACCGACGAGGCGGGTAACGTCTCGGCGATCTCAAACACCATCACCGTGACTGTCGACAGCGAGGTACCGGCGATCCCGGTTATCAGCAGCGTGGATGACAACCTCCCGGCGGGCGGCAGCAGCAACGACAATACCCCGACCGTCACCGGTACCGGCGAAAACGGCACCACCGTGATCCTTTACAGCAACGGCGTGGAGGTCGGACGCAGCCTGGTCACTGACGGCAGCTGGAGCATCACCACTCCGGAACTGCGAGATGGCCCGACTACCCTGACCGTGGCGGCGGTGGATGCTGCCGGGAACGTCAGCGGCGCGGGCAACGATTTTGCCTTCACCATCGACACCCAACCGCCAGGTAACCCACAGCTGCTTGCGATCTCTGAAAGCACCCTGGCCGGTGGCCAGCTTTATGTGAACAACGCCACTCCGACCCTGAGCGGCAGCGGTGAACCACTCAGCACCATCACCGTCGTTATCGACGGCAACGCCGTAGGCGAAGTGCAGACCAATGCCGATGGCCAATGGACGTTGCCGCTGCCCGAGGGCACCACGCTGAGCGATGCCAGCCATACCATCACCGTGGTGGCGCGCGACGCGGCGGGTAACACCAGCGAAAGCACGCCGGTTAACCTGATCGTTGATACCCAGGCACCGGGCGTGCCGGTGGTGACCGGAATTGTCTCCGGCGGTACGCCGCTGACTGGCACTGCCGAAGCGGGTTCCATTATTACGGTGACCGGCCCGGGCAACGTGGTGCTGGGCACCGGGGTCACCAACGCCCAGGGGCAGTTCTCCGTCGCCCTGACCCCGCCGCAAAGCGACGCGGTCACCCTGAACCTGACCGCCAGCGACGTGGCGGGCAACACCAGCCTGCCGGGATCGTATGACGTTCCGGCTACGCCAGCGCTGCCGGAGGTGCCGGTCATCAACGAGATTGTTGATGACAACGGTACCGGCGGCAACGTTAAAGGCGGCAGCTCCAACGACACCACCCCGACCCTCACCGGCACCGCCATCCCGGGCAGCGAGGTGACACTCTATCTCGACGGCAGCACCACGCCGCTGGGCACCGTCACCGCCGACGCCACCACCGGCGCCTGGTCGTTCCCGATTGAAACTGCCCTGGATGAGGGCAGCCATAGCTTCAGCGTCACCGCCACCGTTGACGGCCAGACCAGCGGCCTGTCGCCGGAGGCGACGGTCAATATCGATATCACCCCGCCATCCGCCCCGGCGTTCGGTAGCGTGGTGGACGACGTGGGCCCGGTTTCGGGCGCCATCGTCAGCGGCAGACCGACTAACGATGATCTGCCGACCTTTAACGGCACAGCGACGCCGGGCGACGTCATTACCCTCTATGCAGGCGACACCGTGCTCGGTACGGCAACGGTGGGCAACACCGGGGCCTGGAGCATTACCCTCGCCCAGCCGCTGGATGATGACACCTACAGCCTGACCCTCAGCGCCACCGATCCGGCGGGCAACGAAAGTCCGCGCTCGGCACCGTTCACGCTGGTGGTGGATACCAGCGCGGGCGAAGTGCTTATCACCGGCGCTAACGACAACGTCGATCCGGTCAGCGGCAACGTGGCTAACGGCGGCAGCACCAACGACAACACCCCTACCCTCTCGGGCACCGCGGAGGCGGGCAGCAGCGTGGCGATCTACGATGGCATTACGTTGCTGGGTACCGTCACCGCCAGCGCCACGGGCGCCTGGAGCTTCACCCCCACCCGCGTGCTGGCGGAAGGTCAGCACAGCTTTACCGCAGTCGCGACCGACAGCGCGGGTAACGTCAGCCCGGTATCCGGTGCTTACACGCTGTTCGTGGACATGACCCCACCGGCCACCCCGGTCATTGTCAGCGTCAACGATGATGTGGAGGGCAGCACCGGCCCGCTGACCAACGGCCAGGTCACCAACGACACCCGCCCGGAACTGACCGGGACCGGCGTGGCGGGCAGCACCGTGCATATTCTCGATAACGGCGTGGAGATCGGCACCGCCTTAGTCAGCGAAAGCGGCAACTGGAGCTTTATCCCTGGGACCGATCTGACACCGGGCTCGCACGATCTGCGCGTCAGCGCCACCGATGCCGCAGGCAACCTCTCGGGCACCTCACCAGCCTTCACGCTGAACGTGGATACCGCCGCCCCGCTGGCGCCAGTGGTGATCACCGTAGTGGATGATGTCGGCGCGGCCACCAGCACGCTGGCAAGCGGCGATACCACCAACGACACCCGTCCAACCTTTACCGGCAGCGGCGAAGTGGGTGCCACGATCCGTATCCTTGTTGACGATCGGGAGATCGGCACCGCGGTGGTTAACGCCGCGGGCAGCTGGACTTTCACGCCCGATCAGCCCCTGGAAGAGGGCACCCGCAGCATTCGCTTTACCGCCACTGACGTCGCCGGAAATACCGGGGATGCCAGCGAGCCGTTTGTTCTGACGGTGGATACCCAGGCGCCAACGGCGCCGACCCTCACCGCCATCAGCGATAACGTCGGGACGATCCAGAACCCGATCACCACCTCCGGCCAGACCACCGACGACACCACCCCGACCCTGAGCGGCAGGGCTGAAGCCAATGCCACGGTGGATATTTATGACAACGGCGCCCTGATCGATACCGTGCAGGCCAACGAAGCGGGTGACTGGACATACACCCCAGACCAGGCGCTCAACAACGGCAGCCATACCTTTACCACCCGCGCCACCGACGCGGCGGGCAACGTCAGCGAGCTCTCGCCGGGCTTCACCCTGATTGTCGATACCCTTAAACCGGTAGCCCCGGTGATCGCCCTGGCCCAGGATGACGTCGCCCCGGGCACCGGCGCGCTCGCCAGCGGAAGCAGCACCAACGACACCCTGCCGGTGCTCACCGGCACCAGCGAGCCGAATGCCCGGATACAGATCTTTGAAGGCGAAACCCTGGTGGGCGTTGGCGTGGCGGATGCGCAAGGAAACTGGACGGCCACGCTCACCGAGCCGCTCAGCGATGCTCAGCACAGCTTCAGGGCGGTAGCCATTGATGCCGCGGGCAACGCCAGCGATCCATACGCCGCCTTCACCCTGACCGTCGATACCCAGCCGCCAGCGGCGCCGGTACTGGTTTCGGTCACTGATGATGTCGGCGCCGGAGGCATCCTCGACAACACCCAGCTGACCAACGATGCGAACCCGACGCTGCGCGGCACGGCAGAGGCGGGCACCACGGTGAACATTTACGACGGCGCCACCCTGCTGGGCACGGCGCTCGTCGGGGCCGACAACGCCTGGATCTTTACCCCGCAGAGCCCACTGGGCGACGGTCTGCACACCCTGACGGTGACCGCCACCGACGCGGCGGGCAACGTCAGCCCGCCGACCAGCGGATTTGTGATCAACGTGGATACCATCGCGCCGCCAGCGCCTGCCATCGTCTCGGTTGTGGATGACATCGGTTCGGTACAGGGGCCTGTTCTCAACGGCAACCCGACCAACGATACCCGTCCGACCCTCAACGGCACCGCCGAAGCGGGGGCCATCGTGCGTATTTACGACGGCGACACCCTGGTGGGCGAGACGATCGCTAACGCCGAGGGCCAGTGGACCCTGGCGCAGACCACCACCGCTCTCATCGACGGGGTGCATAACTTCACCGCCACCGCCACCGACACTGCGGGCAACCTCAGCGCGAGGTCACCGGTTACGTCGATCACCGTTGACACTATCGCCCCGGGCGCGCCGGGCAGCTTCACCGTGCTCAACAACGGCAATACCCTCACCGGCCAGGGCGAAGCGGGCAGCACCATCACCGTGCGCGATGGAGACACGGTGATTGGCACCGGGGTCGTTGACGAGACCGGCAACTTCTCCCTTACCCTCACCACGCCAAAACAGAATGGGGAACTGCTGACGGTAACGGCAACCGACCGGGCCGGGAACACCGGCGCGGAAGGCCAGATCGTCGCTCCGGACACCACGCCGCCTGCCGTTCCGGCGATCACCGACGTGGTGGACAACGTGAGTGCGTATACCGGCACCATCAACGACGGGCAGACCACCAATGACAACACGCCACTGGTGCGCGGCACCGGCGTTGCCAACGCCACTATCCTGCTCTACAGCGGCACGGATCTGGTTGGCACCACCCAGGTCAGCGCAGAGGGAACCTGGGAGATCCAGCTGACGGCACCGCTGCCTGATGGCGGTCACGTTCTGACCGCGCAGTCGGCGGACGCCGCGGGCAACAACAGCGCGCCGTCCAACAGCTGGAGCATCGTAGTGGATGCCACCGCCCCGGACGCCCCGGTCATTACCCAGGCGATCAACGATCTCTCCGGCAGCCCGGTTGCCATCAGCAATAACGGCGCCACCAACGACAACCAGCCAACCCTGAGCGGGACCGGGGAGGCGGGCACCACCCTCAGCATTCGGGTGGACGGCGAGGAAGTGGGTACTGTCCAGGTGGGCGCGGGGGGCGAATGGACCTTCACGCCGCCGGAGGCGCTCGGCGAGGGGCTACGCGTCATCACCGTGGTGGCGACCGATGCCGCCGGGAACACCGGTGAGCCGTCCACCGCCTTTAACATCACTATCGATACCGTACCGCCAGCCGCCCCGGTCATCACCCTGGCCGTGGACAATACCGGCAGCGTCACCGGCGACGTGCTCAGCGACCAGCCGACCGATGAAAATCTGCCGCTGATCCGCGGAACGGGTCCGGCGAACGCGCAGATTAACCTCTATGACGGCACCACCCTGCTGGGCACCGCCACCACCAGCGCGACGGGGGCATGGAGCGTACAGCTCACTACGCCGCTGGGGAACGGCACCCACGCCCTGACCGCCACGGTGAGCGATGCGGCGGGCAACATCGCCACCTCCGGCACCTTTAACCTGGTGGTGGATAACGTGCCGCCTGCCACGCCGGAGATTCCGGCTATCACCGTCAACCCGGACGGCAGCGGCGAGACCCCGCTTACCGGTGGGGGCAGCACCCGTGATACCACCCCAACCCTGAGCGGGACCGGGAATGAGGGGGATCTCGTCACCATCTATAACGGTACCACCCCTATCGGTGAAACCACCGTGCAGCCGGACGGGACCTGGACCTGGACGCCGCCTGCGGATCTGCCTAACGGCACCTACGATCTGAGCCTGACCGTGACCAACAGCGACGGCGCGGGCAACGAGAGTGCGCCATCCCAGCCGGTAAGCATCACCATCGATACCGAAGCGCCAGAGACGCCAGCGCTGCCGGTGGTGACGGATAACGTCAGCGATATCACCGGCCCGGTAGCCAACAACGGCGCCACCAACGATACCCGTCCGGTGCTGAGCGGCACAGGCACACCGGACGACATCATCACCATCTATGACGAGACCCTCAACGGAAACAATCCGGTGGGCGAAGTGGTGGTCGACATCAACGGCAACTGGACGTGGCGTCCGGACCTGCCGCTGACGGAGGGCAGCCACAGCTTCACCCTGACCGCCACCGATCCGGCGGGCAACGCATCGCCGGTATCGGGCAGCATGACCGTCACCGTTGACAGCGTCGTGCCAGCGATCCCAACTATCGGCATCGTGGATGACAACGTCGGTCCGGTCACCGGCAACATTACGGCGGGGGGCAGCAGCAACGACAATACCCCAACCGTCACCGGTACCGGAGAGAACGGCACCACGGTGATTCTCTACAGCAACGGCATTGAGGTGGGACGCGGCCAGGTCACTGACGGCATCTGGAGCATCACCACTTCGGAACTGCGAGATGGCCCCACCACCCTGACCGTGGCGGCGGTGGATGTTGCCGGGAACGTCAGCGCGGCGGGGAGCGACTTCGCCTTCACCATTGACACCCTCCCTCCTGCCATCCCGCAGCTGCTGGCGATTTCCGACAGCACCCTGGCGGGCGGCCAGCTCTACGCCAACAGCAGCACCCCGACCCTGAGCGGGACCGGGGAGCCGCTCAGCACCATCACCGTCTCTGTTGACGGACAACCGCTGGGCGAGGTGCAGACCGACGCCCAGGGCCAGTGGACGCTGCCGATCCCTGACGGCACCCCGCTCTCCGATGCCCCGCACACCTTTACCGTGGTGGCGCGGGATGCGGCGGGCAATACCAGCGAAAGCACGCCGGTTAACCTGATCGTTGATACCCAGGCGCCGGGTGCGCCGGTGGTGACCGGGATTGTCTCCGGCGGTACGCCGCTGACCGGTACCGCCGAAGCGGGTTCCATCATTACGGTGACCGGCCCGGGCAACGTGGTGCTGGGCACCGGGGTCACCAACGCCCAGGGTCAGTTCTCCGTCGCCCTGACCCCGCCGCAAAGCGACGCGGTCACCCTGAGCCTGACCGCCAGCGACGTGGCGGGCAACACCAGCCTGCCGGGATCGTATGACGTTCCAGCCACGCCAGCGCTGCCGGACGTGCCGGTTATCGACGCCATCGTGGATGACAACGGCACCGGCGGCAGCATCAACGTCAAGGGCCTCAGCTCTAACGACGCCACGCCAACTCTTACCGGCACGGCGATCCCGGGCAGCGTGGTGACCGTTTATCTCGACGGCAGCACCACGCCACTGGGCACCGTCACCGCTGACGCCACCACCGGGGCCTGGTCGTTGCCGGTTGCCACCGCCTTGAGTGAAGGCAGCCATAGCTTCAGCGTCACCGCTACCGTCGACGGCCAGACCAGCGGCCAGTCGCCAGAGGCGACGGTGAATATCGACCTCACCCCGCCTGCGGCACCTGCTCTGGGCACGCTGGTGGATAACGTCGGCACCGTCACCGGTTCAGTGGTTAGCGGTACCCCGACCAACGACAACCAGCCAACCCTGAACGGCACGGCGACACCGGGGGATGTAATCACCATTTATGCCGGTGATACCGTGCTCGGCACCGTACCGGTGAGCGCAACCGGAGCCTGGAGCTTCACCCCCGCCGAGCCGCTGGCGGATGGCACCTATACCCTGCTCCTCACCGCCACCGATCCGGCGGGCAACCAGAGCCAGCCGTCGGCACCGTTCTCACTGGTGGTGGATACGGTGGTGACACCACCGGTTATTACCGGAGCGAATGATGACGTCGGGCCGGTGACCGGCAACGTGGTCAGCGGCGGCAGCACCAACGACAACACTCCGACCCTGACGGGCACCGCGGAAGCGGGCAGCAGCGTCGCCCTCTATGAAGGCACCCGTCTGCTCGGCACCGTGGTCGCCAACGCCAGCGGGATCTGGAGCTTCACTCCGACGGTGGTGCTGCCGGAGGGCCAACACAGCTTTACCGCCATCGCCACCGACCTGGCGGGCAACGTCAGCGTAGCGTCCGGGGCCTATACCCTGACCGTGGACATCACGCCACCGGCGACGCCAGTCCTGGTCAGCGTTAATGACGACGTGGCGGGCAACACCGGCGTACTGGTCAGCGGCCAGATCACCAATGACGCGCGTCCGGAACTGACCGGGACCGGCGTGGCGGGCAGCACCGTGCGCATTCTGGATAACGGCCAGCAGATCGGCACCGCGCTGGTGGACGGCAGCGGCAACTGGCGCTTTACCCCGGACACCGATCTGGCCCAGGGGCCGCACGAGCTGCGCGTCAGCGCCACCGATGCCGCAGGCAACGTCTCGGGCACCTCTCCAGCCTTCTCCCTGAACGTCGATACCGTCGCGCCGCTGGCGCCGGTGCTGGCAAACGTGGTGGATGACGTCGGGACCCTTACCGGCACGGTGAACAACGGCGGCATCACCAACGATACCCGCCCAACCTTTAACGGCACCGGCGAAGCGGGCTCGATTGTCACTATCCTTGTGGATGGAGAAGCGGTCGGCACCGCGGTGGTTAACGCCGCCGGGAACTGGACCTTTACCCCTGACACCGCCCTCGCCGAGGGGCTGCGCAGCGTCACCTTCACCGCCACCGATCCGGCGGGGAACACCGATCCTGCAAGCGCAGCCTTTACCCTGACGGTAGACACCACCGCCCCGGCGGCACCGACCATCCTGGCCGCCGCCGATAACGTGGGCAGCATCCAGACGCCGCTCACCGTTTCGGGCCAGGTGACCGACGATCCAACCCCAACCCTGTCCGGCCAGGCGGCCGCCAGCGCCACGGTGACGATCTATGACAACGGCGTGGCCCTTGGCACCGTACAGGCCAGCGCCGCCGGGGAGTGGAGCTTTACCCCGGCCACGGCGCTCGGTAACGGCAGCCACACCTTCACCGCCAGCGCCACCGACGCTGCAGGCAACCTCAGCGAAGCCTCGGCGGGGTTCACGGTGATTGTCGATACCGTCAAACCGCTCGCACCGGTGATCGCCCTGGCCCAGGATGATGTCGGCAGCATAACCGGGGCACTCCCCAGCGGGCAGCGCACCGATGACACCCTGCCGGTGCTCACCGGGACCAGCGAAGCGAACGCCCGGGTGCAGGTGTTTGAAGGCGATATCCTGCTGGGCACCGCCACCGCGGATGCCAGCGGTAACTGGTCGATTGCCCTGACCACCCCGCTCACCAACGCCACGCACAACTTTACAGCGTTGGCGACGGATGCGGCGGGCAACGTCAGCGATCCGTCCAATACCTTCAGCCTGACGGTAGATACCCAGCCGCCAGCGGTGCCGGTGCTGGTCTCAGTGGTGGATGATGTCGGTGCGGTGACAACCCTCACCAGCGGCCAGCTGACCAACGATGCGAGACCGACCCTCAGCGGCACCGCGGAAGCGGGCGCGACGGTGAGCATCTACGACGGCACCCTGCTGCTCGGCAGCGTGGTGGCCGATGCCAACAGCGCCTGGAGCTTTACTCCAACTACCCCGCTGGCGGATGGCCTGCACACCCTGACGGTGACCGCCACCGACGCGGTGGGCAACGTCAGCCTGCCGACCGCGGGCTTTACCGTGAATGTCGATGCCACCGCCCCGGCTGCGCCTGTCATTACCTCGGTAGTGGATGACGTCGGCTCGATCCAGGGCCCGGTGATCAACGGCAATCCGACCAATGACACCCGTCCAACCCTCAACGGCACCGCCGAAGCGGGCGCAATAGTGCGCATCTACGACGGCACCACGCTGGTAGGCGAGGTGACGGCCAACGCCCAGGGCCAGTGGACGCTGGCGCAGACCACCACCGCCCTCACCAACGGAGTACATAACTTTACTGCCACCGCCACCGATGCGGCGGGCAACCTCAGCGCAGCATCGCCGGTCACCGCCATCACCGTCGACACTATCGCCCCAGGGGCACCGGGCGGCTTGACTGTACTGGAGAGCGGGGGCCGGATTAACGGCACCGCCGAGGCGGGCAGCACCGTCACCATTCTCGGCACCGACAACGTGACCGTGTTGGGCACCGGCGTAGCCGACGCGTCCGGGCGCTTCAGCATCGCGCTCTCCACGCCGCAGGTGAACGCCGAACTGCTGCACCTCTTCGCCACCGACCGGGCCGGTAACGTGGGGCAGACGGTGGATCTGCGGGTGCCGTACTCGGTGATCCCGAATCCGCCAGTCATCACCAGCGTCAACGACAACGTGGGCAGCATCATTGGCAATCTGCTCAACGGGCAGCGCACCGACGATACCACCCCAACGCTGACCGGGACCGCGCAGCCGCTCTCCACCATCACCCTGTATGACAACAATGTGTTGTTAGCCACGGTGACCACCAACAGCGCCGGGGTCTGGACATACACCCCAACCGTGCCGCTGGGTAATGGCCCTCACGCCTTTACCGCCACCGCAGGCAATGCGGTTGGCACCAGCCCGGTGACGCCGCTGAGCTCGATTGTCGTGGATACCGTCGCCCCGGGCACGCCGCAGGGAACCTTTAACGCCGACGGCAGCGTTCTGAGCGGGACCGCCGAAGCGGGGAGCACCATCACCCTGCTGCTGAGCGATAACAGCGTGGTGACCACCACCGCTAACGCCCAGGGCAACTGGAGCTACACCTTCCTCGACAGACAGTCCGAAGGGGAGCGAATCACCCTTTCCGCCACCGATGCGGCGGGCAACACCTCCGCCACCGGTACGGTGATTGCGCCAAACCTGCCGCTGTCCGCGAGTGACAACGTGGTAGGGCTGGCCCTGACCACCAACGCCACCACCAGCACCGCCCAGTACAGCGACTACGGCGTGCAGCTGGTGGGCGGCGTCGGCAACGTGCTGTCGCTGCTGGGGGAGAATTCCGCCCAGGTGACCTTCACCGTACCGACCGGCGGTAGCGCAGATATGGAGATCAACGCCAGCGCCACGGGTATCGTGCTCTCCCTGCTTAACACCCTGGAGATCATTGTGCAGCGCTGGAACGGCAGCTCCTGGACCACCGAAGTGGATACTGGCCTGCCGCAGTTCGCCAACCTGCTGACCCTGGGTGCCAGCGGCGTGACCCTGAACCTGGCCGGTCTGCCGGGCGGGCAGTATCGTGTGCTGAGCTACAACACCAACCTGCTGGCAACCGGGTCATACACCAGCCTGGACGTGGACGTCACCCAGACCACGGCTGGTACCCTGTCCGGCACGCTGGTGCAAAACGGTAACGTCATCACCGATATCGATCCGGTGAGCGGCAGCGACAGCGCGCCAAACGGCACGGTGGTGACCAGCGTGACCAACGCCAACGGCGTCACCGTCAACGTGGCGGCAGGGGCGGCGGGCACCACCATCAACGGGCTGTACGGCACCCTGACCCTGCACACCGACGGGAGCTACACCTACACCCTGACCAACACCAGCGCCTCGGTGCTGGGCCGGACCGACACCTTCATCTATAACATCGCCGGCAAAGGGGCCACGGACGACGCCCGCCTGGTGATCACCCTGGGTGAGAACACGGTGCGCAACAGCGTGACGGCGGTGGACGACACCGCGTCCCTGACCTTCGGCACGCAGGTACAGTCCATCGACTACGGCCCGTCAAGCCAGGGCGGCTTTACCGTGGTGGGGGTTAACCTCGGCAACGTGCTGAACCTCAACCTGCTGGACGATCGTAGCGAGACCATGAAGTACAGCGTGGCGGAGGGTACCACCCGCACCATGACCATCCAGAGTAGCGTCGGCGGGGTGGCCCTGGCCTCGGTGTTTGACCTCTATATCTACAAGTTCAACCCGGCAACCCAGAGCTACGAGCGGGTACGCACCGAGGCAGGCTGGCTGCGCGCGCCGCTGCTGGGTGGCACCTCGGCACCGCTGACCCTGACCCTGCCGGCAGGGGATTACATCTTCCTGATGAACACCGTCTCGGGGATCACCGCCCTGACCGGCTACCGTCTGAACGTGCTTGAGGACCACGTTTATGCCGTCACCAGCACCACCGCCAGCACCACCGGCGACGTGCTGCAAAGTGACATCGCGCCTGCGGGCACGCTTGTCACCCAGGTGAACGGCGTTAACGTGAACGCCACCGGCACCACCCGCATCGAGGGAGAGTACGGCACACTGCTGATCGACGCCCAGGGCAAATATACCTATACCCTGCGCG
This sequence comes from Leclercia sp. LSNIH1, assembly GCF_002902985.1. Classification (NCBI taxonomy): domain Bacteria; kingdom Pseudomonadati; phylum Pseudomonadota; class Gammaproteobacteria; order Enterobacterales; family Enterobacteriaceae; genus Leclercia; species Leclercia sp. LSNIH1. The sequence continues at coordinate 4,607,603 of NZ_CP026167.1, forward strand.
CCGGGGTGGGCGCCGACCAAATCAGCACCCCGGACAGCTTCATCTACACCGTGACGGCACCGAATGGCGATAAGGACACCGCCTCCCTGAACATCACCCCGACACCGGTGGCGCTGGATGCGGTGAACGACGTCAGCCGCGAGCTGGTGGTGGATACTACCCCGCAGGTTGCCGCCTACCGCGATGACACGGTGGGTAACGCAACGTGGAACGCCGCCCTGCTGGCCCCAACCTCCCGCAGCGGCAGCGGCACGTTTGTGGTGGACGCCAACACCGCCCTGCATGACATCGTGCTCCACTTTAACGTCGCCTCCCTGCTGTCGTTGGGCGGGCTGAACGTAAACTGGACCATTACCGGGGGAGGGGTTTCCAGAAGCGGTTCATTCAATGGCGGCCTGCTGTTGGGTGGCGTGGCGACCATTAACGTCACCGGTCTGGATCTGGACGCCGGGACCTACACCCTGAGCTTTACCGGCTCCATGGGGCCGCTGGGAGTGGGCCAGATCTCCATCACGCCATACGTCACCGGTACTACCGTCTACCTGAACAATGAGCTCACCACCGCGGGCCACACCGTCACCGGCAATATCTTCGACGGGACGGATTCCGGCGGCGTGCTGGATCAGCTGCACTCGGTAGACAGCCGTCTGAGCATCACCGGCTATAACGGCACCACCACTACCCTCGATCCGTACACCACGGCCAACGCTACCGCCAACATTCAGGGGCATTACGGGGTGCTGAACATCGGAGTAGATGGTCACTACACCTACACCCTGAACAGCGGCGTCTCGCTGGCCTCAATGACCACGAAGGAGACCTTTACCTACAAACTGACCGGCGATAACGGCACGACCGACACCGCCACCCTCACCATCAACATGGCACCGAAGTTCGTCAGCACGGAGCATAACGATACCTTCACCGGTAGCGCCTATGGCGACACGCTGATTTACGAAGTGCTGAACAACACGGCGGGGAACGGGACGGCAGGCAACGGCGGTAACGACCACTGGACCAACTTCTCACTGGCGCAGGGAGACAAGATCGATATCAGCGATCTGCTGGTGGGCTGGAACGGAAGTAGCGCGACGCTCGGTAACTATTTGCACGTCACAAATAGCAATGGCAATACCGTGATCTCCGTCGACCGGGACGGAGCGGCAAATATTTACACGAATACTACACTGGTAACACTGGATAACGTTCAGACAACTTATGAGGAGCTGGTTAACCAGAATCACATCATCACCGGTTAGCGCTAATAACAAGACCCGGGCGCTCGTCGCCCGGGCTTAACATTATAAAGTTGTTCAGTTTTTTTAGGGATAATGCCATGAACAAAGTACCTTGCTGGTGGCTTGGGTGCTGCCTGTTGTCTGCACAGGTCCTTGCCGCCGATTCGCCTGCGGTAATCAGTTTTGGACAATTAAATGAAAATCAGGCGCTGCCCGCTCTGGATGGACGGGTCGCCCTGCCCACCCGTCAGGCCGCCCCCGGTACCTTAACCCTTGGCGATGCGGTGACCCGCGCCGTCAACTGGCATCCCACCATTCGCGAAGCGGTGGGCAAACTTTACGAACAGATCCAGCAGGTCGATGTCGCTAAATCGAAATACTATCCGCAAATCAGCGCCGGGATAGACAACGGCTACAGCAATAACTCCAGCGATACCGGCTTTACCCCCTCGGTGGTGGTCTCCCTCTCCCAGATGCTCTATGACTTTGGCAAGGTGGCAAGCCAGGTGCGCGCTGAAGACGCGGGCGTGGTGCAACAGCAGGCCAACGTGCTGTTGAGCATCGACACTATCGCCCGGGATACCGCCATCGCCCTGGTGCAGGTGCAGATGTGGCAGCAGATGGTGGAGACCGCAGAAGAGCAGCTTGAGGCGCTCGGCGCCATCGGCAAGCTGACGCGCCAGCGTAACGACGAAGGGGCCACCTCGCTCTCGGACGTGGTGCAGACCGACGCCCGTATCGAAGGGGCGCGTTCGCAGCTGATGCAGTATCAGGCCAACCTCGACAGCGCCCGCGCCACGCTGATGAGCAACCTCGGCTGGAGCAATCTGAACGCGGTCAGCAACGCCTTCCCGGAAAAACTGGCCCGCAGCTGCGACATCAACGAGCCGGATGACCGGCTGGTGCCCGCGGTGCTGGCTTCCTGGGCGCAGGCTAACGTGGCGCAGGCGAACCTCGATTACGCCAATGCGCAGATGACTCCTACCGTCTCGCTGGAGCCGCAGGTGCGTCACTACATGAACAACCGCTACCCCGGCCACGATACGCTGGACAAGACCCAGTACAACGTCTCGGTGAACGTCGAGATGCCCCTCTACCAGGGCGGCGGGCTAAGCGCCCGGCGCAACGCCGCCAGCCACGCGGTGGAAGCGGCGCAGTCCAATATTCAGCGCACCCGGCTGGACGTGCGGCAAAAGCTGCTGGAGTCCAAAAGTCAGGTGATGAGCCTGATGAGCACCCTGCAGATCCAGTCCCGCCAGGAGACGCTCAGCCAGCGTACCCGCGAACTCTATCAGCAGCAGTATCTCGATCTGGGCTCCCGCCCCCTGCTGGACGTGCTGAACGCCGAGCAGGAGGTCTACCAGGCCCGCTTTACCCAGTGGCAAACCGCCGGACAGCTTCGCCAGCTGCAGATCAACTGCCTCTATAACACCGGGCGAATGCGCAATGCCTTCGGCCTTGAAAACCACACCATTCAGTCAGTGGAGATCCAGCCATGATCCGAGACGATATCCTTTATGAGGAGACACTGACGCAAGAGGCGCTGGAGCACTGGGCGCAGGCGTTTGGCTACGTCGCCACCCGCTACCGGGTGGCCTGCTCCCCCGGCGCGCTGGTGGCGGGCGCGCCCTGGCTGCAGGGCAAAAGCAAAATCCCGGCGCTGACCGGGCTTGCCCGCGAGGCGGGCCTCTCCTTTCAGCTGCTCACCAACGGCCAGGAGTCCATCAACAGCTGGCGCCTGCCGGTGGTGGTGGAGCTTAATGACGGCAAGATTGGGGTGATTGAGCACTTCGACGGCGAGGATCTGCTGGATGTCTGCTTCTTTGACGGCAAGGCGCAGACCAACCGCATCTCGCTGGCGAAGATGCTCCCGGCCATTCGCCAGGTGGTGGCCCTGCGCCCGCTGGCGGCGCTGAAAGACAGCCGGGTGGATGCCTATATCTCCAGATACCGCCCCGACTGGCTCTACCGGCTGGTGATGCGCGACCTGCGCCCCTATACCTACGTCATGCTGGCGGCGCTGTTCATCAACCTGCTGTCGCTGGCGGGCATTCTCTTTTCAATGCAGGTCTATGACCGGGTGATCCCCGCCCAGTCCTACCCCACCCTCTATGTGCTGACCATCGGGGTGCTGATTGCCACCCTGTTCGGCTTTATCCTGCGTCTCGCCCGGTCTCACATTATGGATCTGCTGGGCAAACGCGCCGACATGCGCGTCTCGGACCGGGTGTTTGGCCACGCCCTGCGCCTGCGCAACAGCGCGGTGCCCCGCTCCACCGGCAGCTTTATCTCCCAGCTGCGTGAGCTGGAGCAGATCCGCGAGATGGTCACCTCCTCCACCATCTCTACCATCGTCGACCTGCCCTTCTTCTTCCTGTTTGTGGTGGTGCTGGCGATCATCGCCCCGTCACTCGCCTGGATCGCCCCGGTTGCGGCAGTGGTGATGGTGCTGCCGGGCCTGCTGCTACAGAAAAAGCTGGCGGCGCTGGCGAAGCAGTCGGCCCACGAGGCGACCCTGCGCAACGCCGTGCTGGTGGAGAGCGTGCAGGGGCTGGAGGACATCAAGCTGATGCAGGCGGAGAACCGCTTCCTGCAACAGTGGAACAGCTACATTCAGATCACCGCCGAGTCGGGCCTTAAGACCCGGGAGCTGACTCAGGGCCTGATCAGCTGGGGGATGACCATTCAGAGCCTGGTCTACACCGCGGTGATTGTGGTGGGTGCCCCGATGGTGATCGAAGGCGAAATGACCACCGGTGCGGTGGTGGCCGCCTCAATGCTGGCCTCGCGGATGATCGCCCCGATGGCGACCCTGTGCGGCGTGCTGGCCCGCTGGCAGCAGGTGAAGGCGGCTAAAGAGGGGCTGGACAACATTATGCAGTTGCCCACCGAGAACCAGCGTGAAGAGACGCCGATCCGCCAGGACGTGCTGCGTGGACACTACCTCTTCGAGCAGGCGCAGTTCGCCTACGGCGGCGACGCGCAGAACCCGGCGCTGCGCATCAACCGGCTGGAGATCAAACCCGGCGAACATGTGGCAGTGCTGGGACGTAACGGCGCGGGCAAATCGACCCTGCTGCAGGCGATGGTGGGCAGCATGGATCTGGTGGGCGGCGAGCTGCGGCTCGACAACCTCAGCCTGCCCCATCTCGACATGGCGGATGTGCGCCGCAACGTCGGCCTGATGAGCCAGAACGCGCGGCTGTTTTACGGCACCCTGCGGGAGAACATCACCCTCGGGATGCCGCGGGCCACCGATGAGGAGATCTTTGCCGTGCTGGAGATGTGCGGCGCGGCCAGCTTTGTGCAGAAGCTGGCGAAGGGGCTGGATCACCCGATTATGGAGAACGGCGTCGGGCTCTCCGGCGGCCAGCGCCAGTCGATTTTGCTGGCGCGGATGTTCCTGCGCGATCCCAACGTCGTGCTGCTGGATGAACCCACCGCCTCGCTGGATGAGCACACCGAGCGTGAATTTATCCAGCGTCTGGGCCAGTGGCTCGGTCATCGCACGCTGATTGTCGCCACCCACCGCGTACCGATGCTGGAGCTGGTGGAGCGCGTGGTGGTGCTGAAAGAGGGCATGCTGGTGATGGACGCGCCGAAAGCGCAGGCGCTGAGCAACAGCCGGATGCAGCAACCGCAGCAGACAAATGGCCGGGAGTGGAAAAATGAAAATCAATCAGCGTGACGTTGCGGCGATGGATGACCTGGATAACGCCCTCGGCTCCGAGAGCGGCTATACCGGGGCGAGAAGCATTGTGTTATTCAGCCTGCTGCTGTTTGTCGCTGCCGGGGTGTGGGCGTGGTTCAGCATTCTCGATGAGGTTTCCACCGGCACCGGGAAGGTGATCCCCAGCTCCCGGGAGCAGGTGTTGCAGTCTCTCGACGGCGGGATCCTCGCCGAACTAAAGGTTCACGAAGGGGATCAGGTGCAGGCCGGCCAGGTGCTGGCGCGTCTCGACCCGACCCGCTCTGAATCCAACGTCGGCGAAAGCGCCGCCCGCTACCGCGCGTCGCTGGCCTCCAGCGCCCGTCTGCGTGCGGAGGTGAACGATCTGCCCCTCATCTTTCCGCCGGAGCTGGCGAAATGGACCGACCTGATCGCCGCCGAAACCCGGCTCTACAACTCCCGCCGCGAGCAGCTGGAAGACTCCCGGCGCGAGCTGCGCCAGGCGTTGGATCTGGTGAATAAAGAGCTTGCGATCACCCAGCGGCTGGTAAAAACCGGCGCCGCCAGCCACGTCGAGGCGCTGCGCCTGCAACGCCAGAAGAGCGATCTTGAGCTGAAGCTCACCGACCTGCGCTCGCAGTACTATGTTCAGGCCCGGGAGGCGCTCTCTAAATCGAACGCCGAAGTGGATATGCTCTCGGCGGTGCTGAAAGGACGTGAAGACTCGGTGACCCGCCTGACGATGACCTCGCCGGTGCGCGGCATTGTGAAGAACATCAAGGTGACCACCATCGGCGGCGTTATTCCCCCGAACGGCGAGGTGATGGAGATTGTGCCGGTGGACGATCACCTGCTGATTGAAACCCGCCTGTCGCCGCGGGATATCGCCTTTATCCACCCCGGCCAGAAGGCGCTGGTGAAGATCACCGCCTACGATTACGCCATCTACGGCGGGCTGGATGGCGTGGTGGAGACCATCTCCCCGGACACCATTCAGGATGAAGCCAAACCGGAAGTGTTTTACTACCGGGTGTTTATCCGCACCAGCCAGGATTACCTGGTGAACAAAGCGGGCAGGCACTTCTCGATTGTGCCGGGGATGATTGCCACGGTGGATATCAAAACCGGCGAGAAATCGGTGATGGATTATATGATCAAGCCGTTTAACCGGGCGAAAGAGGCACTAAGGGAGCGGTAGCAAGAGCGCCGGGTGGCGGCGGCGCCTTACCCGGCCTACCAAACCGGCACGCCCTTGTAGGCCGGGCAAGCGAAGCGCCGCCCGGCAAACAGGTCGCACCGGTGCAAACCCACCAGGCCATACTCTCAACGAAACATTAACGGCAAGGTTTCGCCAGGCTGCTGCGGTCGGGTTGCGCCTGATGCTGAAGGGTGTTCGATAAAATCAGGGTGATGAATAACATTGTTTGTCGCCAGATTAAGGGCGCAGTGCATCTCATACAGCAGCCTTTCCTGTTCAGGCCCGCTGCTGCCGGACAACTGCTGCGTGTAGCCTTTCACCTGAAGCAAATTTTCCGTCATGCGCAGATTCGTCAGCTTGCACGCCTCAGCGTGCTGACTGGCAGACTTCAGCTGCCCCCGGCTCTCCTCCAGCGCCGTTTCAAGTTTATCAACCTCATTGGTCAGCCGGGAAACCATCATAAAGAGGATGGCGACCCCGGCGATGACAGGAACAATTAACCACCATGACACAAACATGTGAGTCACCCTGCAAGATAAGTAGCGTAGTTACATTCTTATTAGCAGGCTGACTTAGAGCAATAATAGGAAATCATTAGAAACGCCCGCGCCTCTTTACTCCTTCATTGCGGATTGCCAGTAAAGGGGCGTGCCGAAAAACGCCACGTAGTAGTCAATCACCGCCCTGACGTTCAGCGGTGGATGACGCGCATTGGGGTAGATCGCCGAAATGTTCTGCGGTTCCGTGTTGATAGCGGCCTCATGGTCCGGCAGCAGTTTTACCAGCTCCCCGCTGCGCAACCGGTCGCCGATAAGCCAGTCCGGGAAGAGCACCATCCCCATCCCGCCCAGCGCCGAGGTCAGCAGGGTTTCCGCGTTATTGGACGATAACAGCGGCGACACGGGATAGTGGACCCACGCCCCGCCAGGCGCACGCAGCAGCCAGCGGTTGGGGCCGGACGAACCGCGGTAGACAAGGCATTTATGTCGGGTTATGTCGTCGGGCGCCTCGGGCGCGCCGTATTTGCGCAGATAGGCCGGAGAAGCGGCGAGGTGATAAAACTGCGGCCCGAAAACCCGGGCGTGAAAAGAGGAGTCGGTCAGCATACCGATGCGAAAGATCAGGTCGGCAGCATCCCGGTGGGGATCGATATAGTCGTCCGTCAGCGTCAGCTCGATGCTGAGCCGGGGATAGCGTTCCGTCAGGCCGGGAAGCCCCGGCGCGATATGCCGCTGACCGAAAAAGACCGGGGCGTTGATGCGCAGCAGACCGGAGGGCTCCTGCTTGCGCGCGTCCAGCTCCCGGCGCGCCTCCTCAAGGTTGCCGAGCATCAGGCGGGCATAGCGGATAAAAAGGTGACCACTTTCCGTGGGAATAATTGCCCGCGTGTTGCGGTAAAAAAGCTGCTGGCCGAGCGCATCCTCAAGCTGATGGATGACCCGCGAAACCTGCGAAGCGGAGATCCCCTCCCGGCGTGCCACCACCGAAAAATTCTGGGATTCATAGACCTCTTTAAAGGTTTGCAGCCAGCGGAGGCTGATCGTGGCGGGGTCGCGCATTAATGCATTTCCTGCACAGGTGTTTCTTTCATTATGGCATTTTTCTCACGGATGTTCAGGGGTACGCTTCCCCGCCTTGAAAACGGAGAAGAGTAACTATGCAGCTGATATTGATTTTACTGGTTATTGCCGGGGGGATGGGACTGTCCGTCGAGGCAGGGCTACTGGGGCCGCTCGGCGGTGAGGTAGGTGATTTATGGGCCACGTTCAGCGTGTTCGGCGTCGGTGCCGCCCTGACCTTTTTGCTGATGCTCTTTTTCAGCCCACGCAACAGCCCGTCGTTTTTTTCACAGCCTTCATGGCAGCTGCTGGGCGGCGTTCTCGGCCCGGTCTACGTCATTATTCTCACCGTGGTAACGCCCGCCATCGGTATCGCCATGACGATGATTGGCATCCTTGCCGGCCAGGTCTTTAAAAGCCTGATCATCGATCACTACGGCCTGCTGGGCACGCCGCACCGCAAAATTGACACTAAACGCATCATCGCGCTGATTTTTATCATTGCCGCGCTGGTTCTGGTTGCACAGGGGTAAGACGATGACATTAATTATGATTATTCTGGCGGTGATTGGCGGTGCGACGCTGAGCATTCAGGCCGCCATCAACGGCCAGCTGGGCAGCAAGGTGGGCGTATTCAAAAGCGCGTTCCTGACCTTTTCCGTCGGGGCGCTGATCACCGCCCTGCTGATCTTCTTCTTTGAACCGCGCCATGCCGTCAGCCTGCTGGATGTGCCCAAATGGCAGCTGCTGGGGGCGATGTTTGGCGTGCCGTACATCGTCATCATGGTGCTGGCCGTGCAGCGTATCGGTACGGCGGTGGCCACGGTGGCGGTGATTTTCGGCCAGCTGACCATGAGCATGCTGATCGACAATTTTGGCTGGCTGGGGAACGACGCCATTCCCTTCTCGATGACGCGCCTGGGTGCGGTTCTGTGCCTCGGGATCGCGCTGTGGTTTATCTACTCCAGCAGCACGCAGAAGTCAGAGGAGAAGGCGCCTGCAGAAACGCGAAGTTAAGCCAGCTTCGGTGAGGGGAGGCGCAGGCAGGTGTTTTTGCTTTTCAGGTCATTTATAGTACTTCCCCTCATCCCGTAGCCATTAACACCATGAAAACCGATAATAAACGCGTTCGTGCTTATCATTTTTCCCCCTTTCGCCATCTTTTTGCCGCACGTTTTCTCACCGTTCTGGGCAACGGTATCGCCCCCATTGCGCTGGCATTTGCGGTGCTGGATATTGGCGGCTCGGCCTCTGATTTAGGTATCGTCGTGGCCTCCCGCTCGATTTTTAACGTGCTGTTTCTGCTGCTGGGCGGAGTATTAGCGGACCGCTACTCCCGCAGCCGGGTGCTCGTCTCCTCGTCGGTGGTGGCCGCCATCTCACAGGCTGTCGTGGCGTGGTCGGTGCTGGACGGGTCCGCCACGGTGCTCAGCCTGACCCTGCTTGGCGCGGTAAACGGTGCCGCCGCGGGCATCACCCTTCCCGCCTCTTCTGCCCTCGTTCCCCAGACGGTCCCCGGTAAAAGCCTACGCGAAGCCAACGCCTTCATTCAGCTCGGGGTGTATAGCGGGACGGTTATCGGCGCGTCGCTGGGCGGCGTTCTGACAGGCGCCGTCGGACCGGGCTGGGGGCTTGCCATTGATGCTCTGGGGTTCGCCGCCGCCGCCCCCCTCTACCTGATGATTCGCGTGACCGCCCTTGAAGCCGGGCCTTCTCAAAGCAACATGCTGCAGGATTTAAAAGCGGGGTGGCAGGAGTTCGCCAGCCGGGCCTGGGTGTGGTCGATCGTCGTGCAGTTCACCATTATTAACGCCGCTTTTAGCGGGGTAATGATGGTGCTCGGGCCGGTGATTGCAGATACCTCTTTTGGCCGGGCGCAGTGGGGGATTATTTTGGCATGCCAGAGTATTGGCCTCATTGTGGGCTCCTCCCTTGCCCTGCGCTGGCGACCGCGCCGGGATCTCTTTATCGGCGTGATGCTGGTGTCATGCTGCGCCCTGCCCATCTTTATGCTGAGCCTGCTCCCCTCCACGCCCTGGCTGATTGCCGCGTTCTTTATTGCCGGGGTGACCTTTGGCCTCTTTGGGGTGGCCTGGGCCCAGTCCCTGCAAACGCATATTCCGCAGGATAAGCTGGCGCGCGTCTATGCCTACGATGCGGTGGGATCGTTTGTGGCGATCCCCTGCGGCGAGCTTATCGCGGGCCGCTGGCCAACCAGTACGGCACCAGCAACGTGCTGCTGGTGGCGGCCTGTGCCGTGGTTCTTGCCACGGTAGCCGCCAGCCTGGTGCCGGCGATAAGACGACTCGATAACACGTCACAGCTTAAATCGCATACATAATGGGTTATCATCCGTCTCCCCCCTCTTTCTGCGGCCAGACTGATGTCAGTAATTATCGATAATTTTATTGCCCCGCCCTGCCATGCGGCGATAGAGACGCTCTGGCAGGACGATCATCTGGTGCTGATCAATAAACCCAGCGGGCTGCTCAGCCTGTCGGGGAAAAATCCGCAAAACCTTGATTCGGTGCATTACCGGCTGGTGCAGATCTTTCCCGGCTGCACGCTGGTGCATCGCCTCGATTTTGGCACCTCCGGGCTGATGGTGATTGCCCGCAACAAGGCGATCAATGCCGCTCTCTGCCAGCAGTTCAGCCAGCGCAGCGTAACCAAGACTTACACCGCCCTGCTCTGCGGGCATCTGGCCGATGATGAAGGGGTGATAGACGCCCCCATAGCCAAAGATCCGGCGCTGTTCCCGCGGATGTCGATTTGCGCTATCAACGGCAAGCCCGCCCGTTCCCGCTATCGGGTGGTGGAGCGCGGGCATTATCAGGGTGATGTGCCGGTCACGCGGGTGGAACTGACGCCGGAGACGGGGCGCACCCACCAGTTGCGCATTCACTGCCAGCAGCTGGGCCACCCGATTTTAGGCTGCGACCTGTATGGCGGAGTGCAGATACCCGGCACCGAACGCACGCCGCGCCTGATGCTGCACGCCAGCGAGCTGCGGTTCGTGCATCCGGTCAACGGGGAGCCTGTCCATATCCGCCATGCCAGCCCGTTTTGATAGTGCCATTTTGCCACGCGGCTCTCTGTCAGTTCAGCCCCACGCCTGGTTCTGAATCACCACCCGGTACCCGTTGTCATCCACGAATGTGTGCCCATTGACCTCCCAGTAGGGGTTAAACGCATTTACCTGCGTAAAGCCCGCGCTGCGCATTCGCCCGCAGGTCGCTTCCCATTCGGCTTTATCGGGATAATAGAGAACGATCAGATCCTCGTTCGTTTGCAGAGGCTGAACGGGATGGTGGTGGCACACGGTAAATTCGATATGCCAGGGTAAATCTTCCCGCCCTAACATGATCCCGCTGAAGCCCTGATGATCGCTAAAGTCCGCAATCTTTTTCAGTCCTAATCCCTGGCTGTACATCAGGAAAGCGTTGTCGAGGTTTATAACAGGTCTGGCAATACGCATATGGGTGAACATCCGGGCTCCTGTGGGCTGCTGGTTTATCATGCCGTCTCAGTCTACCTGCCGTTGCGTTTGCCATTTTCCTCTCAGTGCGTTCCGACATAACGGCGGCACGCCTGATGTTGCATCGCGCCGCCGGGCGGTCCGGGTGAGTTTGCAGCGGAATGTGGCTATCCGGTTAATCCAGAACGACGAGCCCTCTCACCCCGCCTGCTGCACCTGTGCCGACAAATAGACCCGCACGTAGCGTACAAATTTGCCGACAAAGACCCCGGCGAACAGCCCGCCGGTAATGATGGCGAAGGCGCTTGCGCCGGGGCGCTGCAGCGTCTCGGGCGCAATGGCGCTGATCGCTCCCAGCACATATTTCACCGCGAAGGCCAGCATCATAATGGGCAGTGCCGAGTAGTCCGCCGAACGGTAAATGCTGCGCGGGGCGGCAGCCCGGCTCACCGTCACCCCTTTGCTCAGGATATAGCCCATCGCCGCGCCGCTGAGTAGACCTGCCAGCCACAGGGAGCCGGTGCCGAAGGTGAGTGTGCGAAAGACCAGCAGGTCGTAGATATCCCAGATCAGAAACAGGGCCGGAACGATGGCGAGCTTTTCCAGCGCAACGGTGGCGGGCTTACGCGCCCGGATGCCTCTGCTTATCAGGAACAGCAGAACCAGATAGACCCAGACGGGGGTATGAATCAGGACACCAGAGATGAAATCAAGCATAGGGTTCACCTTCGCCTCCGGGGTGACACCGCGTCACCGCTCCGGTTGAGTATTGCCTGGGGTACCCGCTCTACCATCATACTTTATCAGGTTCTTTTATTTGCCCTTCGCTTACCCTTTTTGAAGTAGTAATTTCCGTGAGTAACTGTAATCCATACATAATATACGCAAACAATTTGTTATATTATTTAACAGCCGAAAACAACGTCCATAAATAATATAAAAACCAATTAAGATTAATCCCACGTACAATATTTTTATATGGGCTATAAGCGGGCCACCCTGAACGTAAACTTACGTAAAGAGCCCCGCCACGCCTGGACTCGACCGTTTCAGCGAAACACAAAACAAGCGATAAAGCAGAACAACCGGAAGGTCGTTTGTTTACATTACCTTGGCGAAACTTATTTGCGAAACAAGCGGAGCGATATATTCAGTTAAATCTTAAAACATAAGATAATTTATTTTCAAAACCGCATTTGACTCTTCTGAAATAGGGGCTAAATTTAATCCTGAACGACAACGGATACGAATAAAAACGTATCTTACTGACATAAACGATGTAAATGAGGAAACATAATATGGCAGAGCAACGTGGTGGTTCAGGTAATTTCGCACAGGATCGTGAAAAGGCCTCTGAAGCAGGGAAAAAAGGCGGTCAGCAGAGCGGTGGTAATTTCAAAAACGATCCGCAGCGCGCTTCCGAAGCAGGTAAAAAGGGCGGTCAGCATAGCCATGGTGGCGGACGTAAGTCTGACAACTCTTAATTCATCTCATTATTAAAGCCTGTTCTTCACTTTAATGGGTAACCTCTGCGGGTCCGCGGGCTCGCAGATTTTTATAGCACTGGAGAAAAAGTATGAATATGAAAAGTATAGAGGATGTATTTATTCATTTGTTATCCGATACCTATAGTGCAGAAAAACAGCTTACTCGTGCGCTGGCTAAATTATCCCGCGAAGCCGCCAGCCCCGATCTGAGCGCTGCGTTTAAAGCGCACCTGGAAGAAACCCATGGTCAGATTGAGCGTATCGATCAGCTCATCGAGAAAACGCCAAATATTAAATTGAAAAGAATGAAATGCGTGGCGATGGAAGGGTTAATTGAAGAAGCCAATGAAGTCCTTGAAAGCACAGAAAAAAATGAAGTGCGTGATGCAGCATTAATCGCTGCGGCGCAAAAAGTCGAACACTATGAAATTGCCAGCTACGGCACACTCGCTACCCTGGCGGAGCAATTAGGATACACCCAGGCGGTCAAATTATTAGCCGAGACGCTGGAAGAAGAGAAATCCACCGATCTTAAACTGACCGATTTGGCAGTCGGTAATATTAATCAGAAAGCAGAAAAGTAAGCCTGAATTAACCGAACCCGAGGACGAAAATATGAATCACGTAGAACACTACCATGACTGGCTACGCGATGCTCACGCCATGGAAAAGCAAGCGGAATCTATGCTCGAATCAATGGCGAGCCGTATCGATAATTATCCTGATGTCCGCGCCTGTATTGAGCAACATCTTACTGAAACCAAACAGCAAATAAATGTACTGGAAGAGATCCTCGACCGTAACGATATTTCCCGCTCAATGTTGAAAGACTCCATGAGCAAAATGATGGCGTTCGGCCAGTCTGTCGGCGGCATTATGACTTCGGATGAAATCGTAAAAGGCTCTATTAGCGGCTACGTTTTCGAGCAGTTCGAAATTGCCTGCTATACCTCCCTGCTGGCCGCGGCGCGAAAAGCCGGAGACGTGGCATCGATTCCAGCGATCGAATCGATCCTCGCCGAAGAGCAGCGCATGGCCGACTGGCTGATCCAGCATATTCCTGACACGACTGAGCAGTTCCTGCTGCGCTCAGATGCTGACGGTGTCGAAGCGAAAAAATAACCAGGGAGTGAGCGTATGTTTCGACACGTAAAACAATTGCAGTATACCGTCCGCGTTGCCGAGCCGAACCCCGGCCTGGCAAACCTGCTGCTTGAACAGTTTGGCGGCCCACAGGGCGAGCTGGCGGCCGCCTGCCGTTACTTCACCCAGGGGCTGGGCGATGACGATCCAGGCCGCAGAGAGATGCTGATGGATATCGCGACCGAAGAGCTCAGCCACCTTGAGATCATCGGTACGCTGGTCGGCATGCTGAACAAAGGCGCCAAAGGCGAACTGGCGGAAGGTACCGAAAGTGAAGCGGAACTCTACCGCTCACTGACGCAAAACGGTAACGACAGCCATATCACCTCCCTGCTGTATGGCGGTGGGCCACCGCTGACCAACTCCGCAGGCGTGCCATGGACTGCGGCGTATATCGATACTATCGGGGAAGCCACCGCCGATTTGCGCTCCAACATCGCGGCGGAAGCACGCGCCAAAATCATCTATGAACGCCTGATCAACGTCACTGACGATGTCGGGGTAAAAGATGCCCTTGCGTTCCTGATGACCCGTGAAGCCGCACACCAGCTCTCGTTTGAGAAGGCGTTGCAGTCGATTCGCAATAATTTCCCACCAGGGAAACTACCGCCAATCGAACAATACGCAACCACCTACTACAATATGTCTGCAGGTGATGATCTTCGCGGCAGCTGGAACAGCGATGAAAACTTTGAGTACGTTGCCGATCCGCAACCCGCCGTTGATGGCGGCGATGGCAGCGCTGAGGTTACGCTCACGAAAGAGCAGGCCGCACTACTCAAAGCGATGGCGAGCCGCACCGAGTCGGATCCAACAGCCGATCCGCTCACTGGCGCTGAGCTGGGTGCCGGTAAAAATAAACCGTAACCCCGCCCGCAACAACAGCCGTACCACGATGCCCCGTTTTATACGGGGCTTTTCGCTGACAGGGGAAGAGTACGATGTTCGAACTCGATGCGTTTTATCTCGCCAGGCTTCAGTTTGCCTTCACTGTCTCATTTCATATTATCTTCCCGGCGTTAACCATCGGCCTTGCCAGCTATCTGGTGGTACTGGAGGGGATGTGGCTGAGAACGAAAAATGATGTCTGGCGCTCGCTCTATCATTTCTGGTTAAAAATCTTCGCCGTTAACTTCGGCATGGGCGTGGTCTCCGGGCTGGTGATGGCTTACCAGTTTGGCACCAACTGGAGTGGCTTTTCGCAGTTTGCCGGCAGCATCACCGGCCCGCTGCTCACCTATGAAGTGCTCACCGCCTTCTTCCTCGAAGCGGGTTTCCTTGGGGTCATGCTGTTTGGCTGGAACAAGGTTGGGCCTGGCCTGCACTTCTTTGCCACCTGTATGGTGGCGCTGGGCACTCTGATGTCCACCTTCTGGATCCTCGCCTCCAACAGCTGGATGCACACGCCGCAGGGCTTTAGCATCGAGAACGGTCAGGTCATCCCCGAGGACTGGTTCGCCATCATCTTTAACCCCTCTTTCCCGTATCGTCTGATCCACATGTCCATCGCCGCCTTCCTGAGCAGCGCCCTGTTTGTGGGCGCCTCCGGGGCATGGCATCTGCTGCGCGGTAACGACAGCCCGGCGGTGCGCAAAATGTTCTCAATGGCGCTATGGATGGCGCTGCTGGTGGCGCCGATACAGGCCTTTGTCGGGGATATGCACGGCCTGAACACCCTCGAACACCAGCCGGCAAAAATCGCCGCCATCGAAGGGCACTGGGAAAATCCCCCTGGCGAAGCGACGCCCCTGCTGCTGTTTGGTGTGCCCGATATGGAAGAGGAGCGCACCAAGTATGGGCTGGAGATCCCGGCGCTTGGCAGCCTGATCCTCACCCACAGCCTGGATAAGCAGGTCCCGGCGCTGAAAGATTTCCCGAAAGATGAGCGCCCTAACTCGCTCATCGTCTTCTGGTCGTTCCGCGTGATGGTGGGCCTGGGGCTGCTGATGATCCTGATGGGGGTTATCAGCCTTTGGTTGCGCCATCGCCGTCGGCTCTATCACTCCCGCCCGTTCCACCGCTTTGCCCTGAGTATGGGGCCAGCGGGTGTAGTCGCGATCCTCGCCGGCTGGGTCACGACCGAGGTGGGCCGCCAGCCGTGGGTCGTATATGGCTATCTGCGCACCATTGATGCGGTGTCGCTGCACAGCACCCTGCAAATGAGCATCAGCCTGCTGGCGTTTATCGTTGTTTACTGCTCGGTATTTGGCGTGGGGTTAGTCTATCTGGTGCGGTTGATTAAGAAAGGACCGCAGCCTACCGATAATCTCTCGATGAAGACCGACGGCAGACCCGCACGCCCGCTCTCGGCGGCAGAACCGGTTCTGGAAGAGGAGAAACTGTAATGGGCGTCGATATCTCAGTTATCTGGTTTGCCATCATCGTTTTCGCCACCCTGATGTACATCATCATGGATGGCTTCGATTTAGGTATCGGCATGCTCTTCTACTTTGAGCGCGACCCGCAGGCGCGCGACGTGATGGTAAACAGCGTCGCCCCGGTATGGGACGGAAACGAAACCTGGCTGGTGCTGGGGGGAGCCGGGCTGTTTGGCGCCTTCCCGCTGGCCTATGCGGTGGTTATCGACGCCCTTACCATCCCGTTGACCGCGATGCTGATCGGGCTCATCTTCCGCGGGGTGGCGTTCGAGTTTCGTTTTAAAGCCACACCGTCGCACCGCGCCTTCTGGGACTACTCCTTCGCCGGGGGCTCGCTGCTGGCGACCTTCAGCCAGGGGATTGTCGTCGGGGCGATGATTAACGGCTTTGACGTTGAAGGCCGCCGCTTCGCGGGTTCGTCGCTGGACTGGCTGACCCCCTTTAACCTCTTCTGCGGGCTGGGGCTGATGGTGGCCTATACCCTGCTGGGCACCACCTGGCTGATTATGAAAAGCGAAGGGGCATTACAACGCCATATGCGGGATTTGACCCGCAAGGTGCTGCTGGCGCTGCTGGCGGTCGTGGCGGTGGTAAGCGTCTGGACCCCGCTCGGCTGGCAATATGTGGCCGACCGCTGGTTCACATTGCCGAACTTCTTCTACTTCCTGCCGGTGCCGCTGCTGGTGGGGATCTTCGGTCTGTGGATCTGGCGACTCACCCGCGATCCGCACAGCCATACCCGGCCCTTCCTGCTGACCCTCGGGCTGATCTTCCTTGGCTTTAGCGGGCTCGGCATCAGCCTGTGGCCCAACATTATCCCGCCACGCATCACCATCTGGGACGCCGCCGCGCCGCCGTCCAGCCAGCTCTTTATGCTGGTGGGCACGCTGCTGATCATCCCGTTGATTCTGGTCTATACCGCCTGGAGCTACTACGTGTTTCGCGGCAAGGTGACCGACACCGAGGGCTACCATTAAGCGCGGCAGCATTGCCGGGTGGCGCTGACGCTTACCCGGCCTACCACAGCCCCCGTAGGCCCGGCAAGCATCGCGCCAACGGGCGTTGCGCAATAAAAAGCCGGGTGACGGCTTTGCCTTACCCGGCCTACAAAACGATACTGCTTACCCTATTTCCGCCGGGTGATCAGTTTCCCCACCAGCAGCAGCCCCGCCAGCGCAGCGCTACCCAGCAGTACTTTCCCCGGCACGCCGGAGGTGATGGCCGTCGCCCGGGTTCTCGACTCGTCGGAAAAGCGCCCGTGGACCTGGTGCATCCCCCTGACCGGCCCGGAAAGATAATCCTGCCGCTCGGGGACGTTGAGTTCGTTGGTCATCTGCCCTTCCCACGCCTTTTTCACCATCATGCGATCCAGCAGGCCGGGGAAGAGAAACTGGCCGATAATCGCCTGCATGGTGCTGCGCCCGACCCACAGCTCCCGCACCGGGCGGCGGGTCACGTTGAAAATTGCCTCGGCGGCCACCTCCGGCTCGTAGACCGGTCCGATTGGGCGCATGGCGAAGGCAAACTTATTGCGCGCCCAGCTAAACTGCGGCGTGTTAAGGCCCGGCATCTGCACCATCGTCAGCTGGATATTGATACGCTCGTGGATAAGCTCGGTGCGTACCGCGTCGGTAAAGCCGCGGATCGCCGCTTTCGCGCCGCAGTAGGCGGACTGGAGCGGGATGGAGCGGTAAGCCAGCGCAGAGCCCACCTGGATAATCTGTCCCGCATCGCGCGGGGTCATCACGGACAATGCCGCCCGGGTGCCGTTAACGTAGCCCAGGTAGGTTACGTCCGTGACCCGGCGAAACTCCTCATCGCTCATGGCGCGAAACGGCGCCAGTACCCCGCACATGGCGTTGTTGATCCATACATCAATTGCGCCGAGCTGCGTCTCGAACGCGTTGGCCGCCGCCATGATGGCCGACGCGTCCGTCACATCGGCATTCACCGTGTGACACTTCACGCCGAAGCGTTCAATTTCGGCCCGCGCCGCCTCAAGGCTGGGGTCATCCCGGGCGATAATCCCCACGTGATAGCCCGCCTCTGCAAAACGCAGCGCCGTGGCTTTGCCCACGCCAGCCGTCGCTCCGGTGATCACCACAACGCTCATCATGCTCTCCTTAATGCAGTTGCTTTTTCCAGTGCGGGATCTGCCGCAACAGTTCAGAAAGCGCGTAACGAACCGCTTTCTCAATCACATCTTCACACTCGCCGGTGAAGTGCTGCACGGCGGTAGTGACCTCACAGCGAAAAGACCAACCAAACCAGACGGTGCCTGCCGGAGTGCCATCCTCACCGCCGTCCGGCCCGGCATAACCGCTGATGGCGATGCTGATATCCGCGTCGGCAAGCTCCAGTGCGCCCTGAGCCATCTCGCCCACCGTCTGGCTACTGACGGCGGTATATTTTTCCAGGGTAGCATTGTTGACACCCAGTACCTTGTGTTTAGCTTCGTTGTTAAAGGTGACCACGCCGGTACCAAAGAACGAGGCGGTATCTTTCTCGGCGCAGAGCGCAGAGGCCAGGTTGCCGCCGGTGCAGGATTCTGCGGTAGTAAGCAGCCAGCCCAGATCGATCAGGACAGTTGATACCTGGCTGGTGAGTTCTTTGGTGGTTTTGGCCTGGTTCCAGACATTTTCATTTTCTTTCATGATGCACTCTCTTCAGGAATAATCGAAATATGACCATTACGTTCAAGTATGGCGTATTTAATTTCTTCCAGAGTGGTTATGCCGTGATTTTGCCGGGCAGAGACCAGAATGTCGTCGCAGGAGACATCGACTTTCTTTAATTTTTCGTTTTGCAGTTCACCGTGCACCACCAGAATAACCGGGGAGCCGTCGATGGCCGATTCCGCACCGGATATATATTTTTTTACCATGCCAAACAGCATATCCACCACCACCAGCGTAATAATGGTGAGCATGGCGCCGGTGACGGAAAAATCATCCCCCAGCAGCGCCTGTTGCGTAGCTTCACTAATAATTAATAACAGGATCAGATCGAAGCTGGTCATTTGCAGCAGCGCCCGCCTGCCAGCGATTTTAAATACCACCAGCAAAATCAGATAAATCGCCACCGCCCTGAGTATCATTTCCATATTGGTGCCTTAGGGATAGATAAATTGCCAGAAAGAGAGGCCCGGTTGATTATTTACCGTGACAGAGAGGTCGGTTTTGCCGGGGCGTTGTGGGGTGGTATAGAGCCAGACGGTTAAACCCTTGCGCGGTTCCTGATAAACCAACACGATCTCCCCGCCCTCGCTGTACATTTCATCGGGCTGCGGCCAGATATTATCGGTTTGCATCCGTTCCATATATTCGCCGCCGATGCGCAACGTCAGCGGCGTAGTACTCTGTTCTGGCACGCTAATTTTCAACTCAATGGGCGTTTGCAAGCGTCCAAAACGTTCATACTCCACCTGCAAATTACCCGGAGCGTTACTCTTTGTCGCTTCGCTAAAATAGCCACCAGAAAAAAGCCCTGACAGCGCAGCGGTGATAATGAGTATTAACAGAACAAAACCGAAGCGGTGCGCATCGTATTCAAACTGCAGGGAAGCATGACTCTGTTTGACGCCGGGCAATTCAGGGGGATTTTCTTTGGCTTTTGCCATTTATCACCTCACCGTCTCGTTAATTAATATTATGCAGCCAGATGATTTTTATCGATAAATTTGATTAAGACTGTTCCTGTTTGCAAAATAAAAAATAGCAACCAGGCTTAATCTGTCAAGCAGGCTAAACCAAGGAGGCTGTATGAAATTATCCGTCGCACCCTTATTGTGTTGTCTTATAATTCCGGCTGTATATGCCGATGATAATGGTGGACTGAAGAAAGATACTGCCCCTCCTCCACCGCACGCGCTGGATGATGGTTATCGTGGCGCGGAAGATGCCCGCATCATGACCGTGGAGCAGGCCAAAGAGATGCACGACGGGGCTACGATCTCCCTGCGCGGTAATCTCATAGAAGGTTCCGGCGGCGATAAATTTAAATTCCGCGATAAAACCGGCACTATTGATACAGTGATCCCCCAAGCGGTATTTGATGGCCGTACCGTCCAGCCCGATAATATGATCAGCATTAACGGCAGTCTGGATAAAAAATCAAATCCACCGGTGGTCCGTGTCGACCGTATTCAGAAATAGTGTAAATTTCACTTAAGTTTCTCGTGGATATTCCCAGATATCCACGAGAACCCTGCGGAATATATTCTCTAAGCCTTAACCTACCAGATTTAAGGAGCCAAAAACTCGGATAATTCCGGGCTTTAGGATTAATCCCCCTTTCCTTCCCCTGGCAATACTTAAACAATTTTACACAAATTCACATTGCCTTCTTTATTGCTTACACAGCACGGATTCGCCGATGAAAGCCCGACATAATATTGCCCTGATAATGGCGACAGCCTCTGGTCTGTCTTTAATGGTCTCTGCCCATGCGGCGCCACCCGATAATCAATTTATTATTCAGCAGCAGCGCCAGAGAGCATTAGAGGAGCAATTAACCCCGCCGGTCCCGGATGTGCGCCTTTCAGAACCGTCATCCGGTTCTGGCAACATTGCCTTCCCGACCGAAACGCCCTGTTTTCCGATTAACCGCGTCGAGCTGAGCGGCGAGGAGGCCCTGCCCCACTGGGTGCCGTTGCAGCGTATTGCGGACCAGGCGCAGGGGCGCTGTCTGGGCGGCAAGGGCATTAACCTGCTGATGAGCACCCTGCAGAACCGCATCGTCGACCACGGCTGGATCACCACCCGCGTGCTGGCCCCGTCGCAGGATCTGAAGAGCGGCACCCTGAAGCTGGCCATCGTGCCGGGCACTATCCGCCACGTGAAGCTGACCGAAGAGAGCGACGACTATATTCAGCTCTATAGCGCCTTCCCGGCGCACGAGGGCAACCTGCTGGATCTGCGCGATATTGAGCAGGGGCTGGAAAACCTACAGCGTCTGCCAACGGTTGAGGCCAGTATGGAGCTGCTGCCGGGGGAAAACCCGGGCGAGAGCGACGTGGTCATCACCCGCAAGCAGAGCAAAATGTGGCGTATCGGCCTGTCGCTGGACGATGCCGGGACCGAAACCACCGGGCGCTACCAGGGCGGCGTGACGCTGTCGCTGGATAACCCCTTCTCGCTGAGCGATCTGCTCTATGTCTCTGCCAGCCACGATCTGAACGACAAGGGCGGCAAAGGGAGTAAAAACGTCACCGCCCACTACTCGGTGCCGTTTGGCTACTGGATGCTGGGCGTCACCGGTAGCGACTACGACTACCACCAGACCGTCGCCGGGCTGAACGAGGATTATCGCTACAGCGGTAAAAGTAAAAACCTCGACATTCAGCTCAGCCGGGTGCTGCACCGCAGCGGCTCACAAAAAACCACCTTCTCTTACGACGTGCTGGCGCGGGAGACCCGCAACTATATCGACGATACGGAAGTGGGCGTCCAGCGCCGTCAGACCGCGGGCTGGCGCATCGGGCTCGATCATCGCCACTACATCGGCCAGGCGACGCTGGATGCGGGCATCAGCTATCAGCGCGGCACCCGCTGGTTCGGTGCCCGGCCTGCGCCGGAAGAGTACTGGGGCGATGCCACCGCGCTTGGCAAAATTACCCTGCTGAGCGCCCAGCTCGATCTGCCGTTTGCCATCGGTACGCAAAACTTCCGCTACAACGTGCAGTACCTGCGTCAGATCAGCAACACGCCGCTGACGCCGCAGGATCAGTTCGCCATCGGCAACCGCTGGACGGTGCGCGGCTTTGACGGTGAGCGCACCCTCAGCGCCAGCCACGGCTGGTACGTGCGTAACGATCTGGCCTGGCGCACGCCGCTGCCGAACCAGGAGTTCTATCTGGGCGCCGACTACGGCGAAGTGGGCGGTTACAGTTCCGATCTCCAGGTGGGTAAACATCTGGCGGGCGGCGTAGCGGGCCTGCGCGGCAACGCCTTTAACACCGGCTACGACCTGTTCGCCGGGACGCCATTCTCGAAGCCGGACGGCTTTGAAACCAGCGATCTGACGCTCGGCTTTAACCTCAACTGGAGCTGGTGATGCGCGTCGGAGATCTGGATATCAAAGCGCCGCTGATCCTCGGCGGTGAGGAGAGCGAGGCCGAAGTGCTGGGCGCCACCGTCTGGCTGTGGATGCACTCCCCGATGCACCGGGACGCCCCCCTGCACGCCCTGCCCACCCTGCTGCTGCCGATCATCAAGCGCCGCCAGTACGTGCTGGTGAGCGAAAACGACCGCCCGGTCTTTTTCCTCAGTTGGGCCTGGCTGAACGAGGAGGCGGAAGCCCGCTACCTCACCCGCCCCGCCATCGAGATGCGAGAGGCGGACTGGGACAGCGGGGATCGGATCTGGTTCTGCGACTGGATCGCCCCCTTCGGCCATACCGCCGCGATGTATAACCTGATGCGTCGCGATATCTTCCCCGACCACGTCTGCCGCGCGCTGTATCACCGCGGCGCGGCGCGTGGCAAGCGCGTGATGCTGTTCCACGGCAGCCGCGTCAGCCGTCAACACGCCAGAGAGTGGCAACAGAATCACCCGCTCACCGTGAGCCTGCCGGAAGCGTTTAAAGGAACGAACCATGAATAAGAACCTGTACCGAATTGTCTTTAACAAAGCGCGCGGCATGCTGATGGTGGTGGCGGATATCGCCCGCTCCGGCCGCGCCGGTTCGTCCCGTTCTTCCGGCATTGGCCATACCCACAGCCAGCTTATCGGCAAGGTGAGCGCCTTAAGCTTTAGCCTGTGGCTGGCGATGGGAGCCGTGCAGACGGCGCAGGCCGCTATCGTGGCCGACGCCGGTGCGCCAAAAAACCAGCAGCCAACGGTCATCAACAGCGCCAACGGCACGCCGCAGGTCAATATCCAGACGCCATCTACTGCGGGGGTGTCACGTAACAACTACACCCAGTTCGACGTGGAGAGCAAAGGGGCGATCCTCAACAACTCGCACAAAAACGTGCAGACCAACATTGGCGGCATGGTGGCGGGCAACCCGTGGCTGGCGAAAGGCGAAGCTAAAGTGATCCTCAACGAGGTGAGCTCCCGCGACCCGAGCAAGCTGAACGGCATGATCGAAGTGGCGGGTAAAAAAGCCCAGGTGGTGATCGCCAACCCGTCAGGCATTACCTGTAGCGGCTGCGGCTTTATTAACGCCAACCGCGCCACCCTCACCACCGGCCAGCCGCAGATGAAAGACGGCGCGCTGACCGGGTTTAACGTCGAGCGCGGCGAAGTGGTGGTCGAGGGCGCGGGGATGGACACCTCCGGCGCGGATTACACCGACATCATCGCCCGCTCGGTGAAGGTTAACGCCGGGCTGTGGGCCAACGATCTGAAGGTCACCACCGGGCGTAACAAGGTGGATGCCGCCCACGAGACGATCGAAAAAGGCAGTGACGATCCTGCCACCCGTCCGCAGCTGGCGGTGGACGTGGCCAGCCTCGGTGGCATGTACGCAGGCAAAATCCGCATGGTCGGCACCGAGAGCGGCGTCGGGGTACGTAACGCCGGGGCCATTGGCGCCCAGGCGGGCAGCGTAACGATCTCCGCTGACGGCCGCATCGAGAACAGCGGCACCCTGCGCGCCGGCGACAGTGCCAGCCTGCAAACCGCAGGGGAAGTGCACAACAGCGGCGTGATGACCGCCGCGAATAACGTCCGGGTGAACGCGGCCAGCTTCACCGGCAGTCAGCAGAGCGTGCTGGCCGCCGGGGTGAAAAGCGACGGCAAGCTCGCCGATGCGGGGGATCTGGAAATCAGCACCCGCGGCCAGCTGAGCGCCCACGGGCAAACCCTGGCGGGCGGCAATCTCAGTGCCAGCGGCCAGGGGGTGGACGTCAGCGGTAGCCAGACCCAGGGCAAACGCGTGCTGCTGGACGGCGGCGCGGAAGGCGTGAGCACCGCCAGCGCGAAGGTCAACGCCAGCGAACTGACTGTGCGTACCGGCAAAATGCTCAATAACAACGGCGGCACGCTGGGGGCGGAGACCATCAGCCTCAGCGCCCACGACCTCAGCAACCAGAAAGGCAACATCGTGCAGCGCGGCGGCAGCACCCTGGCGGTAGACCTGCCAGGCGCCCTCAATAACCAGCAGGGGCAGATTGGCGCGGCGAACGGCGTGCAGCTTAAGGCCGGGACCCTCGACAACACCGCCGGGCAGATCGTGGCGGTAGCGGGCAACACCCGGCTCGAGGCCGGGAGCGTAAACAATCAGCAGGGGTTGATCTCAGCTAGCGCGGGTGACGGCGAGATTGCCAGCCTGCAGGCGGTGAACAACGCCAAAGGCCGCATTGAGGCGGCGAAAACCCAGCGCATAAGCGCCGCAAGCCTCGACAACCAGCAGGGGGTGATTGTCGCCGACGGCGCAACCCTGGCCCTCAACGGCGGCGCCCTGGATAACCG
The DNA here is from genome assembly GCF_002902985.1 of Leclercia sp. LSNIH1. NCBI lineage: Bacteria > Pseudomonadati > Pseudomonadota > Gammaproteobacteria > Enterobacterales > Enterobacteriaceae > Leclercia > Leclercia sp. LSNIH1. The sequence continues at coordinate 4,632,171 of NZ_CP026167.1, forward strand.
CGACGGCGCCCTGCTCTCTCAGGGTTCCCTTAATCTTGAGAGCGGCGCGCTGAATAACCAGCGCGGCTTCCTGGCGAGCGAGGGCGATTTTAGCCTGAGCGCGGGGGCTATCGACAACACCGACGGGCAGATTGGTGCGAACCGGACGTTGACCGCCGGGTTCGACACCCTCGCCAATAACGGCGGCGCGCTGAAGTCGGTCGGGGCTATGACCCTCAGCGGCGGCCTGCTTGATAACAGCCAGGGGACTACCTTCTCCGGCGAAAGCCTGAATTTCAACGGCGGCACGCTGAACAATACGTCCGGGCAGCTTGCTGCGACAGGGAGCCTGTCACTGGGCACCTCGCAGCTCATCAATAATAAAGGCGTGCTGCAGGGCGACGGCGTGGCTGTCACCTCTGGCACGCTGGATAATAGCGCGGGCACCCTGAACAGCCTGGGGGCGCTGAACCTCTCAGCGGACAACGTGAATAACCAGGCCGGCACCCTGGCGGCCAGCGGCGCGGCGGAGATCGCCGCCACCAGCCTGGATAACCGCAACAATGGACGCATCATTGGCGAGGCCGATACCGCCCTGCATACCGGTAACCTGCAAAACGGCGGCGGAGAGATCCAGTCGGTGGGCGACCTGCTGCTCGACAGCGCCCAGGGTATGGTGGATAACGTCTCCGGGCTGATCCGCAGCGGCAAAAGCGTGACCCTCACTGCCCTGGAATTTGTTAACACCAGTACGCTCGGCGAGAACCAGGGGCTGGAGGGCCAGAGCCTGGCGCTGAACACCGGGAGTCTGGATAACCAGCGCGGCAGTATCCTGGCGAATAACACCCTGAGCATCAATAACAGCGGCGTGCTGAACAACGGCGCGGGGGTGCTGGCCTCGGGTGATACCCTGGATCTCAGCGGTAGCGCCCTGAATCTGCTGAACGCGGACGGCACCCTGAAAGCGGGTAAAGCGCTGCGCGTGGAGGCTCAGTCTCTGGATGCCAGCGGCCAGCTGCTGTCGCTGGGGGATATGACGCTTCACAGCACCCGCGGCGTGAACAACAGCGGCACTACCCTCGCCAACGGCAACCTGACGTTCACCACCGATGGCGATCTCACCAACAGCGGCCAGCTAATGGCGGGCAGCGCCCTCAACGTGCAGAGCGCGAATCTTAATAACCTCGCCAGCGGTGAAATCAACGCCGGCAGCACCACCCTGACGGCCCGCGGCACGGTACGCAACACCGGCCTGATCGACGGGATCGCCACCCGCATCAACGCCAACACCCTGACCAACACCGGCACCGGGCGGATTTATGGCGATGCGGTGGGGGTAAATGTGGGTACCTTTAACAACCTCGCCGAAAACGGCACCGCAGCGACGCTGGCCGGGCGCGAGCGCGTCAACCTCGGCGTGCAGACCCTGAACAACGCCGATCACGGCCTGATCTACAGTGCGGGCAGCATGAGCATCGGCGGCGCGCTGGATGATAACGGCGCCGTCACTGGCCGCGCCGCGACCATTAACAACCACAGCTCGACCATTGAATCCGCCGGGGATATGGCGATTGCCGCCGGGCAGATCAATAACATCAACGACCACTTCTCCACCGAGGTGGTGCGGGTGTCGCAGGAAGAGCTCACCGACTATCAGCACACGGGCTCAACCAACCGCTGGAGTTCGACAGAAAAAGGCGTCTGGGTGGATGACAACTCTTCCGACGGACTGCGTAACCTGAATACGCCAGAAGACAGCGGCGCAAATAACGACAACTTCAACCAGTACGACTACACCCGCACCATTGACGAAACGCGCATCAAAGAGAGCGACCCGGCGAAGATCCTCGCCGGGGGCAACCTGCTGCTGACCGGTGACAAACTGTTTAACGACAAGAGCCAGGTGATTGCAGGCGGCACCCTGGCAATCGACCAGCTGGGCAGCGTGCAGAACGAGGACGTGCCCGGCAAGCGTTACACCACCGATGAAGGCACCGTCACCCACTACTACCGTATTCGCCACAAGGGCGACGATGAGCAGGGGCGCGACCGCACGGCATATACCCCGCCCACCACCATTCAGGACATCTCCCTGAAGCCGGGCCAGCTGATCAGCAACGGCAGCGTCGAGGGCAGCAATCTCAGCATCACTCCGCTGGTACTACAGGGAACGGACGTGACCATTGGCCAGGCCGCCGGGGTGAAACCCGCCCCGCAGCAGACCGTTTCGCCGGGCGAGCCGGTGACCCCACCTGCCGGACAGCAGTTTGAAGTGACCCCGGCCGACGGTGCGATCCGCATTATCGGCCCCAACACCACCCTGCCGGACAACAGCCTGTTCAAGGTGAACCCGTCGGCGGAGGTGCCGTACCTGGTGGAGACCGATCCGCGCTTCACTAACGAGCGCCAGTGGCTCGGCAGCGACTATATGCAGGACGCCTTTACCGCCGATGGCGACAACACGCTGAAACGGCTGGGGGATGGCTACTACGAGCAGCGCCTGATCCGCGAGCAGGTGATTGGCATCACCGGCCAGCGCTACCTGGATGGCTACAGCAACGACGAAGAGCAGTACAAGGCGCTGATGGATCGCGGCATCACCTTCGGCAAGCAGTACGACCTGAAGATTGGCGTGGCGCTGACGCCAGAGCAGATGGCGCTGCTGACCGGGGATATCGTCTGGCTGGTCAACACCCGGGTGAAGATGCCGGACGGCTCCACCGAGAACGTGCTGGTGCCGCAGGTCTACGCCAAAGTGAAACCGGGCGATATCGACGGCTCCGGGGCGCTGATTGCCGGGAACAACGTCTCCATCAAGCTTAACGGCGACCTGTTTAACCGCGGCACTATCGCCGGGCGCAAAGTGCTGCAGCTGGAGGGTGACAACATCACCAACCAGACCGGCACCATCCAGGGGGCGGACGTCAACCTCAACGCGCGCACCGATATCAACAACCTCGGCGGTGCCATCGTGGGCGATAGCAGCGTGCTGGCCAGCGCCGGACGCGACATCAACCTCACCAGCACCACCCTCAGCGCCGACAGCGTGAACGGCGAGAACCGCTTCGACCGCACCACCATCAACAGCGTTTCCGGCATCTACGTCCAGGGCGACGACGGCAAACTGGCGTTGCAGTCCGGGCGGGATATCACCCTGACCGGCGCACAGGTGATCGCCAGCGGCGAGAACGGCAAAGCGCAGCTGGTGGCCGGGCGGGATATGACCCTCAACGATCTTCAGACCGCCAGCCGCGATAGCCTGGTGTGGGATGGCGACAACAGCCTGAAACAGGGGCAGACCAACAGCGTGGGCAGCGAGGTGACCGGCAAAGGCGACGTGACACTGGCCGCCGGGAATGACCTCAACGCCCGCGCCGCCGCCCTCTCCGCCGGGCAGGCGCTGAACGTCAGCGCCGGGAATAACCTGACCCTGACGGCAGGCGAAAACAGCCAGGATCTGGACGAACGGCATAAAGTGGTGGGCGGTAACGGCTGGCTGTCAAAAACCACCACCACCACCCGCGACCAGATCGCCCGTCAGACGGTGCAGAGCAGCGAGCTGAACGGCGACACTGTTAACCTCACCGCCGGAAACGATCTCACCGTGCGCGGCAGTAACGTGGCGGGCACGGGGGATGTGGCCCTGCTGGCAGGCAACAACCTGAGCGTGGAGACCCAGGCCGAACGCAATAACGAGCTGCACCAGAAGCAGGAGAAAAAATCGGGGCTGCTGAGCTCGGGCGGGATCGGCTTTAGCGTCGGTACACAGAGCATCAAAACCACCGACACCGGCGCGGACGCGACCCAGGCGGGCAGCACCGTCGGCAGCGTCGACGGCGACCTGACCCTGCGGGCGGGGGAGCGCCTGACGGTAAGCGGCTCCGATCTGGTGGCCGGTCAGGACATGACGCTCACGGGTAAAAATGTCGACATCACGGCGGTGAACAACCGCAGCCAGCAAACCCATGAGGTGGAGCAGAAAACCTCCGGCCTGACCCTGGCGCTCTCCGGCACCGTCGGCAGCGCGCTGAACAGCGCCGTTGAGGCCTCTCAGCAGGCAAAATCCTCCGGCAGCGGCCGCTTACAGGCGTTGCAGGGGGTGAAGGCCGCGCTCTCCGGCGTGCAGGCTGCCCAGGCCGCGCGGATGGATCAGGCGCTGGGAGCGGATGCCTCTAACACCAATACCGTGGGCATCAGCCTCTCTTACGGCAGCCAGTCGTCGAAATCGACCCAGTACAGCGAGCAGAACACCGCCCAGGGCAGCACGCTTAACGCCGGGCGCGATCTCAGCGTTGTCGCCACCGGCAGCGGCGCGCGCGGCGCGGACGGGGATCTGACCGTGGAAGGCAGCCAGCTGAAGGCGGGCAACGATCTGACCCTCGCCGCCAACCGCGATCTGTATCTGCGCTCGGCGCAAAACACCCAGCTGCTGGATGGCAAAAACGAGAGCAAGGGCGGCAGCGTCGGGGTGGGCATCGGGTACGGCTCCGGCGGCGCGGGCATCAACATCTCCGCCAGCGTCAACCGCGGCAAGGGTAACGAGAGCGGCACCGGCACCACTCACAGTGAGACCACCGTGGACGCGGGCCGCCAGGTGAATATCCTGACCGGACGTGACGCCACCCTGACCGGGGCGCAGGTGAGCGGCGAAACGGTAAGAGCGGATATTGGCCGCAACCTGACCCTCACCTCCGAGCAGGACAGCGATCGCTACGACTCGAAGCAGCAGAACGCCAGCGCGGGGGGCAGCTTCAGCATCGGCTCTATGACTGGTTCGGCCAGCGTCAACCTCAGCCGCGACAAGATGCACAGCAACTACGACTCTGTCGTGGAGCAGACCGGGATCTTCGCCGGCAAAGGCGGCTACGACGTTACCGTGGGCGAGCATACCCAGCTCAACGGGGCGGTGATTGGCTCGACGGCTACCGCCGATAAAAACCGTCTCGATACCGGCACCATTGGCTTTAGCGATATCGAAAACCGCGCCGACTTCGAGGTGGAACACCAGAGCGTGGGGATGAGCACCGGGGGCAGCATCGGCAGCCAGTTTGCCGGGAATATGGCGAACGGCCTGCTGGTGGGGGCGAACCGCGACGGGCATGACAGCAGTACCACGCACGCGGCAGTATCGGACGGCACTCTGATTGTCCGCGACCAGGATCGTCAGGTTCAGGATGTCAATCAGCTCAGCCGCGACGTGGAACACGCCAACCAGCCCCTCTCCCCTATCTTCGACAAAGAGAAAGAGCAGGAGCGGCTGCAGCAGGCGCAGCTCATCGGTGAGATTGGCAATCAGGTGGCGGATATTGCCCGCACCGAGGGGAGCATCCGCGCCACCAACGCGGCGAAAGAGAAGCTGAATAACGTCAACGCGCAGGATCTGCAGGAGGCAAAAGCGGCGTGGGAGAAAGCCAATCCGGGCAAAACCGCGACTCTTGAAGACATTAACAGCCAGATCTACCAGACGGCGTATAACGACGCGCTCAGTGCCTCCGGCTTTGGCACCGGCGGGCAGTATCAGCAGGCGATTCAGGCGGCGACGGCGGCGGTTCAGGGCCTGGCGGGGAGCGATCTCAGCGCGGCCCTTGCGGGCGGTGCCGCGCCATACGTGGCGGAGGTGATTGGTCATTACAGCGGTCTGAACGACGCGGGCAAAGTCGCCGCTCACGCGGTGGTCAACGCTGCGCTCGCCGCCGCCCAGGGGCAGGACGCGCTGGCGGGTGCCGCCGGTGCCGCCACAGGCGAGCTGGTGGGGATGATCGCCACCGAGATGTACGGGAAACCGGCCGACGAGCTGGACGAAACGCAGAAGCAGACGGTCTCTGCGCTGGCGACGCTGGCGGCGGGGCTTTCCGGCGGCCTGGTGGGCGACAGCTCTGCGTCTGCTGTGGCGGGGGCGCAGGCGGGTAAAACGACGGTTGAGAATAATTTCCTTGGTTCTACATCTTCAGACAAACTTGACAAAGCCGTTGAGAAAATTAAGAACGGTGATAAGTCATTAGCAACTGCCAATGAGCTAATCAAGCTGGAAAATGCCGACAAACGTAGCGATGCACTGGTTTCTAAATTTACTAAAGATCCATCACAGATGAGCAGCAATGAACGGGCTGAATTGGCAGGTTACTTACGTGTTTACGCATCAGAGATGGAGAGGGAATACGGTTCTGCTGTTTCGCAAGAACTGGTCAAAGGTTTGCTCTCCGGACAGGATTACATGAAACGTAACCCTGACTCTGAGGCCATGTCTAAGGCTCAGACAATCATGAATACCTGGGGCTACCATAAATCGAATGCCAGCATTGGCGACGCACCTGTCATGTTCGGGGGCAGCGTGCTGGGCATTACTGTGAAAGGTATGGCCGCTAATGCTGCAATTGGTATTGGAGTAAATACGGGTGTGCAACTGGCAGGAAAGGATCCTTTCAGTTATGTGGACGCAATCATGGCGGGAGTAACAGCCGCAGCAACAACGGGGAAAGGTATTCTGGTTTCAACTCCTATAAATATGGGTGGTGCGGCAATAGGTAGTAGTATTAAAGGTGAAGATCCAACTAACTCAACTATTGGCGCCGGAGTTGGCTCTCTATTTGGTGGTGGTATTGGCAAAGTGGCAACCGAGCAGCTAAAACCTGTTATAAAAGAAGGTAGTGCTGAAATAATTGGAGCAGCTACGGGGGCCACTGTGGGAGAGGTTTCCGGCAATAAAGTTAAAGATAAACTTGACAATGCAGGAAAGAAAAATGGAAAAAATTAACATTAAGGATTTGGTTAAACTGGTTTGCATATGTGTAAGCATATTGTTTATTGCGGTAGTCATCGGCTATCTAATCGTTTCAGTAATCGTTTATTTTAAAATAAATGTATTTGAGTTCGATTGGAGAGAAGCTTTCAGTGATGCCTTAAGGAAAGGTATCGCTGGCGGCTTAATACTTGCTTTCGGCATCTGGATTAAAGCCAGGTTACAAGAGCGTAAAAAGAAAAAAAGAAGCAGATAAATAAGCCAACAACAATCTCAGCCAGCAGACTGGGATTGTTGTTGAGAATAGCGCCCCTGGCGACATCGCCACGGGGTAAGTGCCCGGTAAACCCACCGAGCAAATGGCCGAAGAACAGGTGAAGGTATTGACTATCGAGAAAACGACGCTAATCGTAGAGAAAATGCAACGCATGGCTACTTTATTAGAATTAGGGGGTTACGCCGAATGGTCAGTAGTATTTGTAAACTGGCTAAAAAATATGAGCTGGAACCTGATGATACCAAACACATTTTTCTCAATATCTATGGTGGAATGGGATCTCTAAACGATCTCGTACTGTATAGAAACGGAAAGGTTTTGATGAGTGAGAACGATGAACTCGATCAACTCAGACGCGACCTGTTTAACCTTCTTTCCTGAACAAAAATTAAGGTAAGGTGATTATGGCTGGAAGGTTGTATTTGGATGTGAATTCGCTCTGTCCCGATGACGTGGCCAGGATGATGTAAATTATTTCTGCTTCCTGAACAATGAACGAAACGATTATCGACGGTGACGACAGGGGCCTTTAAATGACAAATAAATCAGTTAACCAACTACGGGCAGGGTTAGATCGCTACCAATCAAACGGCTATGTCGAATCCAATTCATTTAACGATCCGAATGAGGATGCTCTAGAATATCTGGGCATGCTGCTTGTGGAAGATCAACCCACGGCGCTAAAGTATTGCCAGAGATTTTTGCAGCAGTCCCAGGCCAATGATGAACTAAAATCAGCCGCACTTGATTTTTTACTACTGTCCAGTGAATGGAGTTTCGCGTATCAGTATCTTTATAGTCAGGCGGAAAGACTTTCTATCCCGGAACTTGAAAAGGCGTTTTTTTATTTTTATTGTGATAAAAACGAAGCCGCACCTCATCCCGTTCCCGAAGGGCTATTCACAAAATTGTTAGCACGATACGAGATTGTTAAGAATGAGCCCGATGCTTATTTTTATCATCTTCATGAAGCCTATAATGACTTTGTTGAAACACTTTCTGATAGGCGTAATTGACTTTAAATTGCCTGGCACTTTGTTAGCGGAATTTTGGCTATAAATTTGTTCTTTAACAAACAAGATATATTATAGTTGAGAAGTACACGCCAGATGGGGTTATAAAATGACAGTGGAATGGGCTAGTTTTATAGATGTTCTTGGTGAAAGGGAAGATTCTATTGGAGTTAACAACCTGTGTCATGCTATCGGTGAATCCCCGGTTATATCAGCTGATGCTGGCGAATATAATGATCCGGATGGAAAAACAAAGTACTATAAATTTTACCACTCGGGTATCGAGATGGGGTTTCGGAAAGACTGCTTAAGTCATATTCATTTTTACTTTGGCAATGAAGATGAATATTCACCGTTTACAGGTAATTTCATCCCTGGAATTGAAGCGGGAATGGACAGAGCATACATTACAAAATTGCTTGGAAAACCCACTTTGGCTGACGAAGGCAAAGTCGACATGCTCCTTGGATGGATTAATGGATGGTCAAAGTATGATTACGGGAGCCACTCAGTACATATTCAGTACACGGAGCATAATCATCTGTGTCACGCAACGTTAATTAAAAATTAAAACACAATGATTTGTAACGATTTTAATCAAATTTTAGCCCGAATCGGTGTATAGCGATTACGGGCACAAATATTGCCCTCTTTGAGCAAATTTATCTGTCAGGAGGAATGATGCGCGAATCCCAGGATATTTATAATGACATTGGTTCAGTACTGCTCTCGATCGCACCTGATACTGCGGAAAAAATCATTCTGTGTGCCACGTTAGATCCGGAAAGTGACTGTGGTGAGTTTACTTATAACTATATAGATAAACTGGGTAACCAGCACTGGATCACTGAAACCGCAGATGCCAGTGCAAGACTTTTAGATCTTTTAGTCGAACTAAGAAATTTCTTTGTTGATAACTTTAAATCACAAGAAAAGCCATTCTGGCATGGGTGTGAAGTAACGGTAAACATTGAAACACTGAAAATAAATATCGACTTCAAGTATGAGAGTTAATAAACAGTCTCTCGCCCCTGCCGGCGGGATGTTGGGTTTACGTTAGTAATAAGGGGAAAGGGTCTATGACTCACTCGCATCATTTGATTAAAATTATCGCTGATATGACCATTTTTCTTGAATTCACTGACGACCATTCGCTCAATCCAGATGCCGCTGTGGAAATGATGGAACGTATTGCCGCCGAGCTTCAGCGACTAACGGACGCTGAGAAAGCGAGAGTTATCGATTCCTTTACAGAGATTGCGAAAGCGTATCGGGGGGATGAGTCCGACTTTGTCAAAGATCTGCCCGATACCTTTGGTTTGCGTTGACCAGTCGTTGTCAGTCAGGCGCGACAAGGAGAAAGAGCAGGAATGGCTCCCGGAGGCGCAGTTGATCGGCGAGACTGGTAATCGGGTGGCGGATATTGCCCGTATCGAGGGCAAAGCCGCCGCCCACGCGGTGGTCAACGCTGCGCTGGCGGCAGACTTATCCGGTGGGTTGGTGGACGATAGCTCTGCTTCTGCACCCTATGCTGCAAAGACAGGATGGGCCTATTGCGGATAGTGACGCAAACTTTCCACAACGATAACAGCATAACTTCTGGTATAAATCGTGCACAACTCAACAGATGGCGCTCTGATTAGTGGAAGCAGCGAGCTAACGATTTCAAATAGGTGACGGTATGACTAACAGCCTGAATAATGTTATTGAAGAGTTAAAGGTTGTATCCGGGAACGAGAGAACTAATATTCCTTTGCCGGATGAAGCTCTTATTTCTAAATATGAAGAAGAGACAGGCTTTTCTTTTTCACCTGACTATAAGAAACTTCTTAAGGAAGCTGGCAATATCTATTATGGAACAATCGAATTGTTGTCTATCACAGAAGACAAAAAATTCTATGGCGAGTTATTAACGGCTATAAATGATGCAAAAGAAGTTGGAGTACCTGAATCGTGGTTACCGATATGTGAAGATAACGGTAGTTATTATTGTTTAGATCAACAAGGTCGTGTCCGATACTGGACTGGCGATGGTGATAGTGAAGAGCAGTGGCCTGATTTAGCCGCCTGAGTGAAAGATGTCTGGATCGATGGCAACTAAGGTAATTATTTTACCTGAAAATCCCTGGCACCATAAAAGATGATTTTTGGAGCACCTGTAGAAAAGGCTTATGGTTTGAGTGTTACGATGATCTTGCTCGTAACGCCCTCTTCTTCGCTGAAGATGTTTTTGGCGGTCAATTTTGTATAAAAGAAGATGGCATATACACATTCGATCCAGAGACAGGCGCTTTTGATTATCTTGCACCAGATATCAATGAATGGTGTAAACTAATACTTGAAGACTATGAGGTCTTAACAGGCTACCCACTGGCAAACGCGTGGCAGAAGAAGTATGGTTCAATACCTGCGGGCTATCGCCTGGTTCCAAAAATTCCGTTTGTAGTAGGTGGCGAATATGAGCCAGATAATATTTATTTAGAAAATTCGACAATAGCAATGAAAGCAAGAGCCACTATTGCATTGCAAATAAGAGATGTTCCTGATGGTAGCAACATCCAGTTAACGTTAAAATAGTGTGCAGTGAGGTTCACTGATATGTTAGTCAATATTGATGAAATACAAAAACAAGTTAATGAAATCATTTTACGGGCAGGCTTTCCAAAACATTCAGTTAATCTGTGTTCTGCTCCCTATGGCGATGGCACTCCCTATATTTCATTCGAAAATAGTTCATATAACTATATTTACTCAGAAAGAGGGTATGAGTTCTCCCGAAAAGTCACGCACTCTTTAAACACGCTGCTTTATTGGATAATCTCCGAATTTGCCTATAAGATTGCATACCAGTATGAGTTAGATCACAGGGTTGAAGGCAGAGATGGACGCCGCATCGCTTTTCCAAAATTTATTGAAATAATGGCGAATATGAACCCAGCATGGGAGTTAAAAGCGCGAAATGAAATTCAAAATATTCTGGCTGAAGCACCCTTTGACGATAGCCTCTATACATAGTTGAGGGCAGCATCGCATCAGCACCGACGCAGAAAATGTCTGCTCATTTTGACAAGGTAATGGCTATCAATCACAGGGAGTCGCAAATGAAAATATTCCCCATCCTGTTCTGTTTCATGATCAGCGGCTGTGTTGTTGGCAATATGGATTCAACCGACTATCAATACGTGCGCTATGCGCAAACGTTTCAGAAGCCGGGTGCAGGCGGTTACACCGATAATGAACAGCGTAAAGCCGATCTCTATAGCTGTGGCGTACCTAAAAATGCCAATCTTGATGATGGTAGCTGGAACGGTGGCAGCGCCCGCCCGGAGCAAACGCTTCAGGAGATCGTTGCCAGGAACGAAAAAATTTCAGGCTGTATGAAAAGTAAAGGCTACAAGGTGTACGGTTACGATGCGTGTGGCCCACTTAAAGCGCCGACCGGCCTTTGCCCTAATTAATACGATTTGTCACCCCAGGATGAAAATATGCGCGAATCCCTGGCTATTTATAATGATATTGGCTCGGTCTTAGTTGCCGCAGCGCCCGATAACGCCGCAACCATCATCGTGCGTGCTGAGCTGTCGCCCGAAAATGATCACTGCAAATGTGAGTTTGATTATGTGGACAGCACCTCAGGTGAGACAAACTGGTTTACTGCAGGCGCACAGGCCAATGCTGATTTGCTGGACCTTCTGGTTGAGCTGAGGACATTTTTTGTTAATAACATCTCCTCAAAACAGCCTTCGTTCTGGCATGCCTGCGAAATAACGGTCGATGTTGAAACGCTCAGAATCAAGATTGATTTTAAGTATACTGATTAACAGATAATAATCTCGCACTAAATAAAACTTCAGGACAAATAAATGAGCGACTTAGACGATCTGCATAATAAAATTGGTCAATTACTGGTTGATGCCGGTCCTGCTGAGGCGAAGAAAATCATTGCTCGCGCAAAATTAGCCCAAGATGGCGAGTCCTGTGAGTATGAATATGATTATGTTGATCAGCAGGATAACCAGGACTGGTTCGTGCCGGATAAGCTCGCCAGTTATCATCTTCGGCTCCTGTTAGTTAACCTTCGGGACTATTATATTCAGAATAATATGATGCAGGGTAAAGCGCCCTGGACAGGTTGCGATATCACCGTTGAAATACCCGCAGAGAAAATAAGCATCAGCTTTAAATATGACACCCTACCAATATAGGGGAGGCAAATTCCAGGACTATTCCGGGCTTTAAGATTATTCCCTATTTCATCGCCTGCCAAAAAAACCAACAATTTTATCGCCTTAATTTGCAGTGGAATATCTCCAGCCTGACGGATGGGGATTTGTGGCATTACACATAAAAAATGACAACAAGGATTACGGAAAATGAAAAAACTCTCTCTGGCGGTATGCGTTGCGGCGAGTCTGTCAAGCGGGGCTGCTCTGGCGGATAATCAGACTGTTTCTGTGGGTTATGCGCAGAGTAACGTTGAAGACTTCAAAAATATCCGCGGCGTGAACGTTCAGTATCGCTACGAGTGGGATTCCCCGGTCAGCCTGATGGGTTCATTCACCTATATGAGCGGCGATCAGGACGAGCATTATTATCTCTTCTCTGACTCCGTTAAAAACCACGTCGAAGTGAAATATTACTCCCTGATGGCAGGCCCGGCATATCGCCTGAATGATTTCGTTTCCCTGTATGCGCTGGGCGGCGTGGCACGCGTGAAAGCAGACGGCCACACTACCTGGGTGAACGGCGGCGACAACTATACCCAGCGCGACGGCATCGATGAGAAATCCACCTCTTTCGCTTACGGCGCGGGCGTACAGTTCAACCCAACGCCTGAGCTGGCGATCCACGTCGGTTACGAAGGCACCACGGCCGACCTGGGTGATGATTACGGGATCGACGGCTGGAATGTGGGCGTAGGTTACCGTTTTTAATTGGTGCGGCCTGATGCCGGGTGGCGGCGATGCCTTACCCGGCCTACGGTCCGGTGCGGTTGTGCCGGGTGACGGCCATGCCTTACCCGGCCTACGATCCGGTGCGGTTGTGCCGGGTGACGGCCATGCCTTACCCGGCCTACGGGTCAGTGCGGTTGTGCCGGGTGGCGGCGGTGCCTTACCCGGCCTACGGTCTGAGCTTTTTGTAGGCCCGGCAAGCGCAGCGCCGCCGGGCGTTACAAACCGCACTGTGCCTGCATAATATGCTCAATAAACCGCGTGAGTTTCGGCAACGGACGTAGATCCTGACGCCATAACAGGTGCACCGGTCGGGGTTGTGGTGTGTAACCTTCTAAAACACGTATCAGCCGTCCATTCGCCAGCTCATCCGCCACCAGCACCTCCGGTTGCAACAGCAATCCCGCGCCGGCAATCGCCGCCATCCGCAGACCGTATCCGTCGTTACAGCGCAGGATCGCATCGCGCTTCCAGCGCACCTCCCCTTCCACTCCCGGCAGCCGCCACTCGTTGCGTGCGGTCCAGACGGTATGAGAGAGACAAAGATGCTCCACCAGATCGTCCGGCGTTTGCGGCGTGCCGTGGCGGGCTAAGTAGTCCGGCGCGGCGCAGATCACCATCCGGTACGGGCAGAGGTATTTTGCCACCAGATCCTCGGTGTGGATGTCGCCAATGCGGATCGCGAGGTCCACCCCCTCCTCCACCAGATCGACCATCCGGTTAGTGAGATCCAGCTCGACGCGCACCTCCGGGAAACGCTGCAAAAAGGTGGCAGTCAGCGGGGCAATCACGCACCCGCCGAACGAGGTGGGCGCAGTCACCCGCAGCGTGCCCGCGGGCGCGGTACGCAGACGCTCCACCGAACGTTCAGCGATGGCGACCTGCTCAATGACCCGCTTTGCCTCTTCGAACCAGACCCGTCCGGCGTCAGTCAGGCTCTGGCGGCGGGTATTGCGCTCCAGCAGCCGGGTGCCAAGCTGCGCCTCCAGCCAGGCGATATACTTCCCGACCATCACCGCCGACATCTCCAGCCGGGCGGCGGCACCGGTAAAGCTGCCGCTCTCCACTACCGCGATAAAGGTCTCCATGCCGCGAAGCTTATCCATATTGCAAACCTCTGGTTAATAATGATCTAACTTTAGCCCAGTTTATCCGCCCGCTGGTTTGTTAAACAATCAAGGCTCACAACACAGAGGAGTCGGCTATGAAAATCGTCATTATTGGTGCCAGCGGTACGGTCGGTCAGGCCGTTACAGAAGAGCTAAGCCGTCGTCATGAGGTCATTCGCGTGGGTCGTACAAAAGGCGATCATCAGGTAGATATCACCTCGCAGGCCAGCGTGCAGGCGCTGTTCGAAAAGATCGGTCCGGTGGATGCGATTGTCTCTGCCAGCGGCGGGCTGCACTTTGGCCCTCTGTCGACCATGACCGACAGCGAGTTTAACCAGGGATTGCAGGACAAATTGCTGGGCCAGGTGCGGCTGGCGCTCACCGGGCAGCACTATCTGAATGAGGGCGGGTCGATCACTTTGATCAGCGGCATCGTCGCCCACGAGCCTATCGCCCAGGGGGTGAATGCCACCACGGTAAACGTCGCGCTGGAAGGCTTTGTCCGCGCCGCCGCCTGCGAACTGCCGCGCGGGATCCGCATCAACCTGATTAGCCCGACGGTACTCACCGAATCGGCTGAAGCCTACGACGGTTTCTTCCCGGGCTTCGAAAGCGTGCCCGCCGCAACGGTCGCCCAGGCCTATCGCCGCAGCGTGGAAGGGGTACAGAGCGGACGGGTGTATCAGGTAGGGTATTGATGGTAACCGGGGCGAGTCGGCCTCGCCCCGTTCAGGTTCAGAGCCTGCGGCGGATTTTTTCCACCATCGCCGCGGTGGAGATCCCGTAGCGATCGTGCAGGGTCGGCAGCGCTCCGGCGTCGAGGAAGGCGTCCGGCAGCGCGACGGTATCAAAATCGACCTGCACCCGGTTGCGCATCAGCAGTGACGCCACCGCCTCGCACAGGCCACCCACGCTGCTGTGGTTTTCCGCCACTACCACCAGCCTGCCCGGCTTCGCCGCCTGCGCCAGAATGGTCTCCTCGTCCAGCGGCTTGATGGTGGGCGAGTGGAGCACCGCCACGCTGATGTTATCCTTACGCAGCTGCTTCGCCGCTTCCAGCGCCCGCATGGTCATCAGGCCGGAGGCGATAATCAGCACATCGCTCCCCTCCTCCAGCAGCGCGGCTTTGCCGATTTTGAACTGGTAGTTGTACTGGTCCAGCACCACCGGCACCTTGCCGCGCAGCAGGCGCATATAGACCGGGCCATCGTGCTCTGCCATGGCCGGTACCGCCTGCTCGGTGTCTATCGCATCACAGGGATCGATAATCGTCATGCCCGGAATGCCGCGCATAATGGCGAGATCTTCCGTCGCCTGATGGCTGGGGCCGTAACCGGTGGTCAGCCCTGGCAGCGCGGCGCAGATCTTCACGTTCAGGTGCTCTTCGGCAATCACCTGATGAATAAAGTCATAGGCGCGGCGGGTGGCAAACACCGCGTAGGTGGTGGCGAAGGGGATAAAGCCCTCTTTCGCCATCCCGCCCGCGGCGCCCATCAGCAGTTGCTCCGCCATCCCCATCTGGAAGAAGCGCTCGGGGTGCGCCTGGGCAAAGATATGCAGGTCGGTATATTTTGAGAGATCCGCCGTCATGCCGACGATCTCCGGGCGCTGCTCCGCCAGCTTCACCAGCGCGTGGCCGAACGGCGCGGCGCGGGTCTCCTGCCCCTCTTCGGCAATAGAGGCGATCATCGCCGAGGTGGTTAAACGCGGTTTTTTCTCGGTGGTCTGGCTCATCACTGCACTCCTTCCGGTTTGTTCGCGTCCAGCACCGCGAGCGCTTTTTGCCACTCGTCAGCATCCACGCGGATAAAATGGTTCTTGTCGCGCTGCTCAAGGAAAGGCACCCCCTTGCCCATCAGGGTGTCGCAGAGAATGACGCGGGGCTGATTCTCCGGATAGCGCTTCGCGTTATCGAACGCCGCCACCAGCGCCGGCGCGTCGTTGCCGTTGACCCGCTGCACGTACCAGCCAAACGAGGTCCACTTATCTTCCAGCGGCTCAAAGCCGAGGATTTTGTGGGAGTTGCCGTCGGCCTGCTGGCGGTTGATATCCACCAGCACGATCAGGTTCGACAGGCCGTGGTGGGCGGCGGACATCGCCGCTTCCCAGGTGGAGCCTTCGTCCAGCTCGCCGTCGGACATGGAGTTCACCACCCAGGCATCACTCCCCTTGTGCTTCAGTCCCAGGGCCATGCCCACGCCGATGCTCAGGCCCTGCCCCAGCGAGCCGCCGGAGATCTCCATGCCCGGTGTGTAGGTAGCCATGCCGGACATCGGCAGGCGGCTGTCGTCGGCGCCGTAGGTCTCCAGCTCCTCTTCGGGAATAATGCCCGCCTCGATCAGCGCCGCGTAGCAGGCGATGGCGTAGTGGCCGTGGGAGAGCAGGAAGCGGTCGCGCCCTTCCCACTCCGGCTCGTCGGGCTTAAAGGTCATGCCGTAGGCAAAGGCGGTAGCCAGCACGTCGGCGTAGCCCAGCGCCTGCCCGATATAGCCCTGCCCCTGCACTTCGCCCATCCGCAGGGCATAGCGGCGGATGCGCCACGCGGCGGCAGCGACCTGTTGAATCGTGGTATCAGTCATAATCCTGTCTCCTTAGTGGATCAGCATGCCGCCGTTGACGTCGAGGGTGATGCCGGTGGAGTAAGAGGAGAGATCGCTGCCGAGGAACAGCGCGGCGCGGGCGATATCCTGCGCGTCGCCGAGGCGGTTAAGCGGAATGCCTGCCAGAATGGCGGTTTTCATCTCGTCCGAAAGTTTGCCCGCGGTGATGTCGGTCTGGATCAGCCCCGGGGTGATGCAGTTAACCCGCACGTTATCCGGCCCCAGCTCGCGGGCCATCGCCTTCGCCAGCCCCAGCACGCCCGCTTTGGCGGCGCTGTAGTGCGGCCCGCCGAAGATGCCGCCGCCGCGCTGGGCCGACACCGAGGAGATGCAGACGATGCTGCCGGACTGCTGGCCGCGCATGGTGGGGATAACGGCCTGAGACATTAAGAGCGTGCCGCGCAGGCTGACATCCAGCACCGCGTCATAGTTTTCCCGCTTAATATCCATCAGCTTGATCGGCTGGGTGATGCCGGCGTTATTCACCAGAATATCGATGCGCCCGTATTTGCCCAGCACCTGCTCGATGGCGGCATTAACCTGCAGCTCGTTGCTGACGTTCGCCGCCAGCCCCAGATGCCCCTCGCCCAGGCTTGCCGCCGCCTGCTTGCTGGCCTCTGCATCTAAATCAATAATGACCACTTTCGCGCCCTGTTCGGCATAGAGTTTTGCCGTAGCGAAACCCAAACCGCGTGCGGAAGCCGCGCCGGTAATAACGGCGACTTTATCTTTCAGTAGCATATATTTACTCCAAAATATTGAGAGGTGTTTAATTTATTATTTCGGTTCTTCCAGCAGGGTAATCATTAATAAGCCAACGGCTGCGCAAATACCGAAATAAATAAAGACAGAATTAAAACTTCCTGTTTTATCCAGCAGATAACCCGCCAGCATGGGCGAAACAAATCCGCCGAGATTACCGCCGCTATTAATAATGGATGCGGCGATGGGATAGGTTTTACTGTCCGCCACCGCCATGCCGTAGGCGGTAAAAGCGGGCCAGCCGATATTCAGGCACAGGCCAACGAAGAACAGCCCCACGCACACCGCCACGGTGCTTTGCGGAATATTGAGCATGATGACCATCATTAATACGGTGCTGATAGCGGTAAACATCATGGTCGGCTTGCGTCGGCGGCCCAGGAGCTTGTCCGACACGTAGCCGCCGAAAATCGCCCCGATAAAGCCGCCGATGCAGGGCATGCTGGCGACCAGCCCCATGCTCATGAAGGTAAAGCCTTTCTCTTTGACCAGGTAGAGCGGGATCCAGGTCAGCAGGCCGTAGAGCACGCTCACCATCATGAAGTAGGCCACGCAGTCGCCAAGAATATTCTTCGAGGTGAAGAGACCTTTTACCGTCTCTATCGGGGCCAGCTCGCGCACGCGGATCAACCGGTCGAGGCGGTTGAAGCGCGGTTCAATCACGATATTTTCCCGCCGGGTTTCCGCTGCGTTTTGCCCCCCGACGATGGTCTCCAACTCAGCTTTAGAGACCATCGGGCTCTCTGCGGGACGGGTGCGCACCAGCAGATACCAGAGCACGGCAATCACCAGCCCCGGAATGGCGAAGGAGAAAAAGACCCAGCGCCAGCCCCAGGTCATGGCGATCCACACCGCCAGCGGCGGCACCAGAATGGGGGCGAACATGGTAGCGGCGATATAGACGCCGGTGGCGGTCGCTTTCTCCTTCGGCGGGAACCAGTTATTGATGGTGGAGGCCAGCCCCACCGGGCAGGGGCCTTCCGTCAGGCCCAGCCCGAGGCGGATAAACTTCAGCCCCAGCACCGAGGTGGCGGTGCCCATCAGCCAGGTGAAAGCAGAGAAGCCAAATATCGACAGGGCCACCATGCCGCGAATGCCTTTTTTAGCAATAAAAAAGCCCGCCGGGATCTGGCTCAGGGCATAGCCTAAAAAAAACATGCTGGCGATGGCGCCGGCCTCGAAATTATTGATATGAAATTCATCGATGATAAAGGGAAGCACGGCGCCAATATTGGTTCTGTCTGCATAATTAATGGCATACACAATAAATATTAACGCCAGCACCACGAAGCGGTAATTGGTTTTTTTAGTGGCTATGTAGGGGACAGCTTGTTCTATACGAGACATGTTTTACCTCATTATTCGATCAACGTGAGTCGTTTTAATTTCGCGTTCAAACTCAATATATCGGCTTACGTTTGAAACACCATTCAATAAAACTCATTTATTGCTGAGATAAATTTGATTCGCGAAGCGCGTCATAAAAATAACGGCTTCGTTTATGGGGATATAGGTTTTTTAAAAATGTGGCGGGGATCCTGTTTAATCCATTCAGCCGCAATAATATTGCCGGTGCAGGGTCAGAATGTTATGTTTTTTTACCGCAACATCCTCAAGGAGGACCGGTTATGCCCGCGCAGGATCGCCAGACGCTCCCCATCCCTTCGCTGCGAAACATTCAGTCTTTTATCGCGGTCGCCAACTCCCTGAGCATTCACCTGGCGGCCGAGCAGCTTAACGTCACCCCCTCGGCGGTGAGCCATCAGATCGCCTCCCTGGAGTCCTGGATGGGCAAAAAGCTGTTTATCCGCAGCGGCAAGGGGGTCACCCTTACGCCTACCGGAGAGAAGTATCTGCGGGAGGTCTCGGCGGCCATGAGCGCCATCGGGCGCGCCACCGAGCAGGTGATCAAAGAGAAGGAGAACGCTGTGCTGCGCGTGCACTCCTCCCCGACCTTCGGTTTATCCTGGCTGCTGCGCCGCCTGGGCAAGTTCCGCGCCGAATATCCCGATATCATCCTCAACCTCACCTGCTCTTATGAGAACCTGCAGTTCGCCCGGGATAATATCGACATCGACATTCGCCACGGCATCCCGGACTGGGACGCCTACCGGGTGATGACCATTAAAAATGACGCGCTGGTGGTGCTGGCCTCGCCCGATTACCTGCGCGAGCATCCGGTACAGTCACCGCAGGATCTCTTACAGCAGGCGCTGATTTCATCCACCAGCACCCTGGTGAACTGGGAGAAGTGGTTTGCCTGGCACAATATCGACCGGCCCTGGCTCAACTTCAGCCTGAGCTTCGATCGCTCCTATATGAGCTTTGAGGCGGCGCGCATGGGGCTGGGATTTATTCTTGAAAGCAAAATGATGGCCACCGATCATCTGAACGATGGCTCGCTGGTGCAGGTGCTGCCGGACAGCATGGGGATCGCCATAAATGCCCATCATCTGGTGATGCCGCACATGAACGAGCGTAGCTGGAAGATCCAGCAGTTTGTCGAGTGGATCGACCGGGAGTTGCGGCTGTCGGGGTATCACCTGTAACGCCGGGTGGCGGCTTCGCCTTACCCGGCCTACAGAACGTGCGGTCTGATGCCCTTCCCCACAGAGCTGAGGAACCCCAGGTAATTTAATTGCCTTTAAAGCAATGAAATAATCAAATAAAAATTAGGAACTTAAAGCGGCTCCCTGGTCCGGCTGAAAATCGCCGAAGCGTTTCCGGAAGGCCGGGGCGAGGTTTGCTTTTACCTCGTAGGCCGGGTAAGGCGTAACCGCCACCCGGCTTCACATCACCCCACCGTGCCCCACACCAGATTCCCGTTATGGAAGGTCGCGGTACGCGGAGAGATGCGCGCCACCGCTTCGGCGGAGCAGGAGGCGTCCACCAGCACAAAGCTGGCGGCATCCTGGGCTTTCGGCCATACGCGTTCGCCTTTATCGTTCAGCGGCAGCACGTCGCCGGTGGCGATACCCAGCGCGCGGGAGAGCGTCTGCTCGTTCGGGCGGATGTAGAGCTGGGCATAGAGATTCGCTTTTTCCAGCATGTCCCCCAGGCCATACGGCGACCAGTGGTCGATCACGCTGTCGGTCCCGGTCATGACAAACACGCCTTTGTCACGCAGCTGCCTGAGCGGCATGTGGAGCGTGCCAATCGGCACAGTGGAGGCGATAGTCACCTGCTGCGCCGCCATGCGGGTGGCGATCTCATCCACCTGCTGTTCGTTCATCGTCGCCAGCGCAAAGGCGTGGCTGATGGTCAGCTTGCCCTTAAGCTCCGGAGTCTTCTCTACGGTCTGCACCATGTAGTTCACCGCCGCCACGCCCGCCGGGCTGGTTTCGTGCAGGTGGATATCCACCCCTTTGTCGTAATCGAGCGCAATCTGGAACATCAGGTCGAGGGATTTCTCCATCGCGCCGTCAACGCTGGTGGGATCCAGCCCGCCAACATAGTGCGCCCCGGCCTGCATCGCCTCGCGCATCAGCTTTTCAGCGTTTGAGAGTAACAGGCCGTGCTGCGGGAAGGCGACAATCTCACAGTCAAACCCGGGTTTACGCCGGGCCAGTACCGCCTGTAAATTTTCCAGGTTTTTTAACCCGGAGGTTGGCTCGATATTGCAGTGGCTGCGGGCGATGGTGGAGCCCTTCGACTGGATCAGGTCGATCAATTTTTCCGCCCGCTCCTGGGTATAAGGTTGCAGCTCCGGGAGCAGCTTTTGCTCCAGGCGGATCATATCCTGAATGGTAGTGCCCGCCGGGCGGTTGAGCGAGCGCCACGGGCCGCCGTAGAAGGTCTTATCCAGATGGATGTGCATATCGCGCATCGCCGGTAACAGCAGTTTGCCGCCCGCATCGTAGTGCGGCAGCGTGGCGTCGGCGTGGCTGTTGTTGTCGCGCAGGGCGGCAATCTTGCCGTCCTTGATCTCCAGCGTTTTCAGTTCGGTGCGGGTGCTGACGGCCACGTCGCCGTCGACGTTAAACCCGGCCTCCAGCAGCACGTTGTCCAGATAGTAGTGTGTCGCGGTAATGTTCATCGGTTTGCCCGTCTCGCAGGTCGCTTTTGCGGTGTCTGCAGCATACGCGACGGAGCCAGCAGTGCCAAACAGGGCGCAGGCGGTTGCAGCGGTGGCGATTTTGCCGCTCTGGCTGAGAAACTCCCGGCGGCTTTTATTCTCACTCATTGTCTTGTCCTTTTACTTACGCATTCACACAGCGGGCGGGAAGCCCGCCAGGGTTAAGCCACAATATGGGTCCCGGTTTCACCACGCAGGGCTGCGGGCAGGCAGTCCGGCGAGGTGATGATCACCCGCTTGCCGCCGTGGTGCAGAAATTCCAGCGAGGCCACAATTTTCGGCAGCATACTGCCCGCCGGGAAGTGCCCCTCTTCCATATAGCGCGTCATCTGCGCCACGTTGACAGTGTCCAGCGCCTGCTGGTCTGGCTTGCCGAAGTTAATGCACACTCTCTCCACCCCGGTAGTGATCACCAGCACGTCGGCGCGGATTTCACGCGCCAGCAGCGCGGTAGAGAGATCTTTGTCGATCACCGCATCCACGCTCTGGTAGTCGCCCTGTTCGGTACGCACCACCGGAATGCCACCACCGCCCGCGCCAATCACCACAAAGCCTTGTTGCGTCAGGGCCTTGATGGCATCCGCCTCAACGATGCGTAGCGGCTGGGGCGAGGCCACCACCCGGCGGTATCCGCGGCCGGAATCCTCGACGAAATGCCAGTCGGGATGGGCGCGTTGCAGCTCATCGCGCTGCGTCTCGCTGAAAAACGCCCCGATGGGCTTGGCAGGATGGGTAAAGCCGGGATCGTTTTTATCCACCTCCACCTGGGTGACCACCGTGACCGCTTTCTGCTCCCCGCGGGCGGCAAGGCGGTTGTTGAGCGCCTGCTGGATCAGGTAGCCGATGCCGCCCTGGGTATCGGCCACGCAGTTCGCCAGCGGGGTCAGGGGGAGCCCTTCCCGCTCGTGGGCAATCTCGGCGCGGCGCAGATCCAGCCCCACCTGCGGGCCGTTGCCGTGGGTGAGGACGATGTCGTAGTCCGAGGCCAGCATCTCCAGCACCGACTCGGCCACCGCTTTCACCGCCTGCGCCTGGTGCTCAATCGACTGGCTGGCGTTATCTTTGATAATGCTGTTGCCGCCAATGGCAACGACCATAAGCTCTTTCATACGTTGTCCTTTATAACGGTGCCCGACGTCGCGCTTGCCGCTTCGCGGCTATCCAGAATATGCTTCAGCACAAACATGCCGCTCATCATCAGGTAAGCCAGCACAAAGGTCAGCGAACTGCCCTCAGCAAAGCCCACCACCGGAGCGTGGATCACCCCGAACAGCGCCAGCAGCGCACCGACCGCAGCGGCAACGGCACCGCGCAACGGCTTGTTGACGATGGCGAAGATGGCGATACAGCCCCACAGCATGCTGGCGAGCGGTGCGCCGTTACCCAGGTGCATCAGCCCTTCGTAGTAAATGCCCTTGCTGTGCAGCACGTCGGTGCCGATTTTCGCCGCGTTGGTGCCCGCCGCGCCCATCACGCTGTTCATCATGGTCAGCGCCCAGTTGGCGATCCACGGGAAGAGACAGATAAAGATGACGGGCACCTCCACTTTGGGCGTCTCCCTCACCACCTGGTTGGCGGTAACCACGCCGATAAAGACCAGAATCGGCACGATGGCGGTCATTGGGATGATGGCGAGCATAAAGGCTCCCAGCCCGAACAGCGGCACGATGAACATGGTGACGCCGGAGGCCAGCGTGTAGCCGATGCTGGCCCCCATCGCTTTCCAGCCCGCGTGGCCGACGTAGACCGTTACCGGGAACGGGTTCCCCATCAGGCAGCCGAGCATGGACGAGAGCCCGTTGGCCAGCATCACCTTGCGGGTCGGGTACTCATCCCCCGCCGCGTGGGCGCTTTCGATGTTCTCCAGGTCAAAGATGTAGTTGGCCAGCCCCAGCGGCACGGCAGAGGCCAGATACGGCAGGGCGTGCGGCAGGCCCTGCATAAAGCTGTCGATATGCACTTCCGGCGGGTTAAAGCCGAAGGAGGACATCGACGCCTTGATCGCTTCCGGGCTTTGCAGGCCGGAGATCCACGCCAGGGCCGTACCGGCGATCAGCAGCAGGAGACCGGTGGGGATGCGGGCGAAGATCGGCTTTTTGCCGAACCAGTTGATGAAGATCAGCAGCAGGACGATAAAGGAGACCGTCGGCGCTTCGAACGCCTGCAACATCGGGTTCATCGCCAGCAGCAGCAGACCCAGACCGGAGAGGCACGAGAGCAGCACGGTACGCGGGATCATCTTGCGGATGGTTTCGCCGAGGAAGGAACCGCCCGCGAGGATCATCGCCTCCACGAAGCACCACACCAGACCAATCTGGATGGCGAAATCCGCGTCACCGGTCTGCTGGTAGACCGGCATCAGCACCAGAAAAGTGACGGTGAAGATCGAGGGCGCGCTCGGCCCCGACGGCAGCGCAGTCACGTCGTTACGCCCGGTCTGGCGCGCCATCTGCAGACCAAACCACGCGTAGCAGACGCTCGCCACCAGCACCGCCAGCCCGAAGGCTGGCGCAATACGTCCATAAACAATCTCTTTCGGGATGCCGACGACAAAAATGAGCAGCCCCATCATGGTCAGCAGGTTCGTCAGGTTGTTGGTCATCAACCCGAAGTACGCCGCCCAGTCACCTCTTTTCCACTCCAGTTTCATGCTTTTCATGGATGCTTACCTTAAAGGAAGTAGCGATCGCGGAAGGCCAACAGCGCCTTTTCAAAACAGCTAAACGGCGGGTGAACGATGCCCGCCCCAATCATGCCGATGCCCGCATCTTTATGGGCGATGGCGGTGTTGATCACCGGCAGAATACCGCTGCCCCCCACGCGGGTGATGTCGATGGCGGTGGGAATGCCCATAAAAGAGAGCAGCGGAATGGTGACGTTCGGGTTTTCGCCGAGGGTGATCTCGCGCATCTGGCGGGAGAAGTCGATGGCTTCTTCCACCGTGCCGCCCACCAGGGCGACAATCGCCGGAGCCGTCGCCATGGCAAAGCCACCGATGCCGTAGGTTTCGGTGATGGCGCTGTCCCCGATATCCAGCCCGGAATCTTCCGGTTTGTAGCCCGCGAACATCGGGCCAATCACCTGCTGCGCCGGGCCGGTGAACCACTGCCCCGGCAGGCCGGAGACGCGCAGGCCGAACTCGTAGCCGTTGCGCGCCATGGTGGTGACTACGGTGCTGTACTCGATGCCGTGGGCAGCGTCCAGCGCGGCTTTACACATTGCCATCCAGGTTGGGCCGGAGAAGTAGTCGCTGCTGGCGACAAACTCAAACACCTCGCGCTGCTGCTCCACCGGATAGCCCGCCTGGATCAGCCCCGGGGTCAGGGCCTGAATCAGCAGCGTGGTACCGGCGTTGTTGCGGTTGTGGCACTCGTCGCCCATGTGCAGCGCCTGAGCCAGCATCAGGCGCAGATCGATTTCGCCGATGATCTTCATGGCGTCGCGCAGCATCGGGCCGAGCACGTCGCGCATCCAGTTCAGGCGGTCGATAACGCTCTGGTCGTTGGCCCCCATGCGCAGGATCTTCGCCATCTGCTCGCTGAGGTTGGTGAAGGCGCGGTTGCCGTAGGTTTTGTTCTCGACGATATGCATAAACATCGACGCCGAGGTGACGCCCGCCATCGACCCCACGCAGTCGTGCTCGTGACACGGCGAGAAGGTGATCTCGCCTGAGGCGGCCAATTGCGCCGCCTCTTCCAGATCTCTGGCTAAGCCTTCAAATACCAGCGCACCGGTGACCGCCCCTCTCATCGCCCCGCACATGTTCTCCCAGGCCACCGGCGGGCCGGCGTGCAGAATGGTGGTGCGGGTCATGCCTGGCACGACGTTGATCGCCTGATCAAAGCCCACCAGCACCGGATGGGACTGGATAATGCGCTCCAGCGCAACCTTGTTAGCCGCGGCGATTTTCTCCGCCAGCGAGTTTTCTGCCAGCTGATCGAGGGCCTCAACGACCTGCATATTGCCCTGCCCCGGCGGGGTCCAGTCGAGATGGGTGACCGGGACGTGCTGCTTCTTCAGATCGTCGCTGAACAGGGCGATGCCGACGTTAATGACGTTCAGCGGCTGGTTAAATAAGGTGGTCATCAGGCTTTCTCTCCTTTGAAGACAAATTCACGTGCCAGTAATCCGGTGTTAGTGCTGCTGCTGGCCCAGATGACGCCCGCGTCGGTGAGCCGCTGGCACTGCTGCGCCAGCGACTGGGGATCCTGGTCGGTGCCAAGCACATAGCCGAGGATGACCAGCGGCCGGTGATCGGCCTTCGCGATCGCCTGCGCCTCCTGGATCGCCTCGATCATCACCCCTACCGGATCGTCATGCGATCCAAAGCCGAGGACGAAATCCATCACGATCACGCCTACTTCCGGATCGCGTGCCTCCTGCAACAGGCGGCTGATGCGGTTGGTCGGATCGATCATCGGGTGCGGTTTGCCGTTGGTGAAATCGTCATCGCCGAAATCGAGGAAGGTATGGGCCTGGCTGACGTTGATGTCCTTCAGGCGCTTAGCCGGGTCCGGCTGGATGTTGCTGTAGACCTCGTCATATTTCTCCAGCGCGGCGAACATCGCTTCGTCGCACAGGGTGCCGCCGCAGAAGAGGCCGCGAATGTACTTCTGCTGCGGGGTGAGATGGGCGCGCACCTCTTCAATCAGCGGCCAGTTGAGCGGGTGCAGATCGAGGGACTCTTGTTTGATGCCGGTGAGCAGCACCGCCTTCAGCGCCGCCTCTTTGGTGCCGCGGGCAAACTGTAATCCCGCTTCATCGGCAGGCGGCTCGTTGCGACCAAGGAAACAGACTACGACCGGTTTGCGGCAGGCGCGGGCGCGGGCCAGCACTTTCTCGGCCACCGCAGGCGCTGGCGGCTTGGAGATCAGGGCGATGACCTGGGTGGCCTCGTCCGCTTCCAGCATGGCGATAGCATCCAGCATCATCAGGCCGCCGATTTTTTCACTCAGATCGCGGCCGCCGGTGCCGATCAGCTGGGAGATGCCGCCGCCGAATTCGTGGATGCGCGCGCTCAGCTCCTGGCTGCCGGTGCCGGAGGCGCCGACGATGCCAATGGATCCGCGACGGACCGCGTTGGCGAAGCAGAGCCCTGCCCCGTTAATGATGGCGGTGCCGCAGTCCGGCCCCATCATTAACAGTCCTTTTTCGTGGGCCAGTTGCTTGAGCGCCAGCTCGTCGTCGAGGGAGACGTTATCCGAGAAGAGCATTACGTTGAGGTTGTTCTCCAGCGCCTGGCGCGCCTCACGGGCGGCAAAGGTGCCGTTGACCGAAATCACCGCCAGGTTGGCGTCCGGGCGGTGGGTTTTGGCGCTGGCGAGCGTGGCGTAGCGCGATTCGTGTGAGCCTGCGCGCTCCTTGCGGGTAAACAGCGCCTCGATGGCGGCCAGCGTCTCGTCGTTGGCGGCCTCACCTTTAATCACGATCATCAGATCGCCGTTTTTGGCGTCTTCTAATTCCGGCGTCAGCAGACCGAGATTTTTTAATACGCCTTTATTCATTTCGGTGGCCATAGCAACAAAGGCCTGCTCCACGCCGGGCAATTTGTTGGCTTTGGTGGAAACCGACATCAGCGAAACAGAATCAAAATAGGTATTCTTTCTTATCACGATTTTGGTGGGCATTACGTCCTCCTGAATGCGGGCAAAAGGGGGCCACATCACGCCCGAAGGCATGACGGCAAGAGCTATTTTTAATTCAGGCCAGCGCGAAACGGCTGGCCGGGAGTATTACGCGCCGGCGGCGATCAGCAGGTCGGCAATTTCGCTGAAGCCTTTTTCCCGCGCCAGTTCGAGGGGGGATTTGCCGTATTTATCGGTCATATGCGGGTTGGCGCCGTGGTCGAGCAGCAGCTTCACAATCGCCTGCTGGCGAGGGCCGCCGTCATTTAACACAATGGCTTCGAGCAGCGGGGTCCAGCCGACAAAGTTGGTGTGGTTAACGTTGATGTCGGTGCGGGCCAGCAGCTCCTGCACCACCTCCAGATGCCCTTTCTCGCTGGCCGGGGTGATCCCCACCCCGCCAAAACGGGTCAGCCTGTCGAGATCCGGGTTGGCCGGTAGCACAAGACGCAGCAGGGTGAGATCGTTGGTCAGGCAGCTAATCAGGAACGGGTTGAAACAGGTCTGATCCTGCTGGTCGATATTTGCGCCCGCGGCAATCAGCCGCTCCACGCAGGAATAGTGTTTATTCAGGCTGGCGATAATAATGGCGGTTCTTTTCTGCCGGTTGGTGGCGTTTATATCCACCCCTTTTTCCAGACAGGCGTTTAATGCCTCGACATTCCCCTGTTCGGCGGCTAACAGAAATTCAGTAACGAGTTCATTGCTGGACATATCCACACTCCGGGTTTTCCTTTCTGATGGAGTGAGCATAGCAATGGCCTGGTCAGAAAAGAATCCGCTTAAAAATGATTCATCGACAGGCAATTCATTGTTGAGATAAATTTAACAGTCCGGTCAAAACGTGCGTCCGTGCAATCTTTTTCTTATCTTTGGCCGCGTTTTTACCGCCCGCGCTGCATTCTGCTTATGGTTAACGAGCCCTTGCCCGGCGGGGCTCGCAGCAATTTCGCAGAACTGTGACCGGCTTCAAATGAGTTGTAACCGCGTTGTTAAAATATGTTCAAAACTGATGGGTGCCAGGAGCCATGATATGAATTCCATCTTTACCGAAGAGAACCTGCTGGCGTTTACTACCGCGGCCCGCTTCAGCAGCTTCAGCAAAGCGGCTACCGAACTGGGGGTCACCACCTCGGCCATCAGCTATACCATCAAGCGCATGGAGACCGGCCTCGACGTGGTGCTGTTTGTGCGTAACACCCGCAGCATCGAGCTCACCGAATCGGGCTTTTACTTTTACCGTAAGGCGGTAGACCTGCTGAATGACTTCCATGCCATCAAGCGCGGGATAGATACCATCTCCCAGGGCATTGAGACGCGGGTGCGGATCTGCATCAACCAGCTGCTCTATACGCCGCGCCATACCGCCCGCCTGTTGCAGGTATTAAAGAAACAGTTCCCCACCTGCCAGATCACCGTCACTACCGAGGTCTATAACGGCGTCTGGGATTCGATCATCAATAATCAGGCGAACATCGCCATTGGCGCGCCGGATACCCTGCTGGACGGCGGCGGGATCGATTACACCGAGATTGGCGCGATCCGCTGGGTGTTTGCCATCGCCCCGGACCACCCGCTGGCCCTGGCCCCGGAGCCGCTGGCCGAGAGCCAGCTGCGCCTGTATCCCAACATCATGGTCGAAGACACGGCGCATACCATTAACAAGAAAGTGGGCTGGCTGCTGCACGGCCAGGAGGCGATCCTGGTCCCGGATTTTAATACTAAATGCCAGTGCCAGATTCTGGGTGAAGGAATCGGTTTTTTACCGGAACATATGGCGAGAGAGGCGGTGGAGGCGGGGCTACTGGTGACGCGGCGCATCAATAATCCGCGCCAGGACTCGCGCATGCTGCTTGCCACGCAGCATGCGGCAACCGGTCTGGTCACCCGTTGGATCAAACAGCAGTTCGCGCCCGACGGGGTGCTGACCGGGATCTACAGCGATTTACTGTGGCGGGATTAGCTGCGGCTTTGCACCCAAAACGCATGGATAAGGCCGGGGAGGTAACCCAGCAGCGTCAGGATGACGTTGAGGATAAAGGCCCAGCCAAACCCTTTGCCCAGCAGCACGCCAAGCGGGGGAAGCAGGATGGTAATTACGATACGCCAGAAACCCATAGATTCTCCATACAAGCAGTCAGGTCATTGTAAAAAAAGAGATTTTCACTCTAAGAGTAGCGAGTCTACGCACAGCTGCCAGCGTTGGCGTGAAGTTTTACCCTCTTTTACCCTCTTTACACAGGTTTAGGCGGGCGATTAAGGGGTATTCCACCCGCCGCGCTGTACCGCGGCCTGCGCCTGGGCTAAGCTCGGAGCTCATCTATCAGAAGGAGGTAACTATGTTTTCTGTTGGCGATCTCGTACAGCCGCGCATGGGCGGCCCGAAACTTAAAGTCATCGAAGTGCATGAAGATCAGATTGTGGCGGTGCAGGCAAGTAACGAGCAGGGCGAGAAGTTCACCCTGAAAGCAGCGGATGTGGCGCTGTATAAAGAAGATGGCGATTTCGGCGTCTGCTAAGCGCCGGTGCTACCGGGCGGTGTCAATCCGCCCGGTCTGCGCGGATTAAATCAGGAAATCATCCAGCGATTTACCCTCTGCCAGCGCAAGGGAGATCGGCTTCGGCGTACGTCCCTGGCCGGTCCAGGTTTTTTCAGTGCCATCGAGATCGGTATAGCGATATTTTGCAGCACGCGGTTTGCGCTTTTTCGGCTGCGCGCTGGTGCTCAGCAGTTCCGAACCCAGCAGGTCTTCGGCCGAAATACCGTCAGCTTTCATCATCTCCAGCAGAGCGCTAATTTTCTGCTGCTGCTCAGCACGCTGCTGTTCAATCTCAGCCTGCTCGTTACGTTTTTCTTCCGTGACGATGCGCAGCTTTTCGAGCATATCTTCCAGCACGTCCAGAGAGAATTCACGCGCCATCGCGCGGAGTGTACGGATATTATTAAGAGTGTGTAATGTTGAAGTCATATAATATGAAAACCTTTTCAAAAGTCTGCTAAATAATCAATACCGGCTCATGGTAATTCATTTGTTTATAAACATCCAGACGATACCGCACGAAAATATAATCCAGCCCAACATCTGAGAATAAAGAATATATAACGGAGGTTATTTTTAGAATGTATGATTTATTCAGCGTAGCCGTTTAACCATTATTTATTTGTCCTGTGTTATTACCCGCATCAATGGCGGTGACGCCCTCGCCCGAAACGAATAGCCATTCACTGGTTTCGCATAAAACCAAACTCTTACTTCCAGAGCTTTACGCTACATAGCGACCACTTAGCAACACAAGTTGCTTGAGAGGTGCGCTTTTTACCTTATCTGCAGAGAGCTCATGCCAGAGCGCAGAAAGAAAACCACTTAAGCCATTGTTTAACATTGATAAAAATAACCAGGACAGAGAAAATAACGCCGTTCTGGCAAAACCGGTTCGTTTAGAGAATTTTACGGACAAAACGCCATTAAATAAAAATTTATCGCTAATTGAGAGTTTTAATGCAGAGAGATACGCTATACACGAAAAACAAAGCAAACTAAAGCACTATCCCAACCCGCTTTAGCCTCGTTATCGTATCATCTTCAGGAGTCAGAACATGTTCTCACGGCAGTCTCGCCTGCGCCACGCTGTAGCGGACACATTTGCAATGGTGGTCTACTGTTCGGTGGTGAACATGCTGATTGAAATATTCCTCTCCGGAATGACCTTTGAGCAGTCACTTTCTTCACGTCTGGTCGCCGTGCCGGTGAACATCCTTATTGCATGGCCGTACGGTTTCTACCGCGATGCGGTGATGCGTTTTGCCCGCCGCTATTCATCTACTGGCTGGATGAAAAATCTGGCGGACGTGGTGGCCTATGTTACCTTCCAGTCGCCGGTATATGTCGCCATTTTATTAACGGTGGGCGCAGACTGGCACCAGATCGCCGCTGCTGTAAGCTCGAATATTGTGGTGTCGATGATGATGGGCGCCGTCTACGGCTATTTCCTCGACTACTGCCGACGTCTGTTTAAAGTGAGCCAGTACCAGCAGATCAAGGCCTGAAACACGGCGACTGGCGAAAGCCAGTCGCGTCGTTATTGCGAGTCGCCAAACAGGCCTTTCAGAAAGCGCTCCAGCGCCATGCGGGAACTGAAACCATGCGGAATACCATAATGTTCCTGATTATTGCCCCCTAAATAGAGCGGGAACTGCTGGTAATGGTCGCTGGTTTTCATCTCTGAAGCAGGCTCCGCGAAGGAAAGACTTCTCTCTTTCAACGTCGGATGAATGATCAGCGCAGTGCGCCCCATGCGGGCTTCCCGGTTCACATAAACATAATTATCGCCACGACGATAACCGTATGCTTTTTGTGTTACCACATCCACCGTAAATCCCGCTTTTTCAAGTTCGCGCGCAACCTCATCGGGTCGTAAATACATATTCTTTCCTCGTTATCATTTCCTGCCGGGCAACCTTACCGTATTCAGCATTAGCAGTGCTTTCAGAAAAATCCATAAACGGCCTGATAAGCCGTGACCGGCTTCAGATATTAAAAAGGTGGTCTAAACTGTTTATTACCGCAAATTCAAGGGAGAATTGTATGTTTAGCCGATCAAACCGAAACGACATTGAGGACGATGCTCAGGATATCCATAACGATGTCAGGAAATTAGCGGATACGCTGGAAAGCGTTTTGAAATCCTGGGGTTCAGATGCGAAGGGCGAAGCGGACGACGCCAGACGGAAGGCGCGGTCGCTACTGCGTGAAACCCGTGCGCGCCTTAATGGATGCTCCACCAGCAAACAGTCTGCCTGCGATGCCATAAACTGTGCGAACACCTTTATTCGCGAGAGACCCATGTGTGCGGTAGGTACTGTCGCCGCCGTCGGGATCTTCATCGGTGCGCTGCTCGCCCTGCGTAAGTAACGCCCAACGCCGTACTGTGTTCTTCTACCCCAATGCCCTGCGGTGTTGGGGTTTTTCATTTTTATAAGCCATACCTCCCCTTCCCGTAACAGTTGTTACCGGCAGCAAGCACGCTTGAATTTCCCATATCTTGTGTGGTTGAAAGTTTAGATAACTACATCTAGTATTCCTTTTAGCAAGACAGACTCCTGTGACGCGTTCAATCGCGTTGGACTCCCATTTTAAATGGAAATACGAATCATGCGTATTATTATTTACACTCGCGACAACTGTGTGCAGTGCCATGCCACCAAACGCGCCATGGAGAGCCGGGGCGTGAGCTTCGAACTGGTGAATGTGGATCAGGTTGCCGACGCGGCAGAGAGGCTTAAAGCCCAGGGGTTCCGCCAGTTGCCGGTGGTGGTCGCCGGGGAGATGAGCTGGTCGGGGTTCCGTCCGGACCTGATTAACCGGCTGCCGCAGGCTGCGCAGGCCGCCCGGGCATGAGCCTGCTCGTCTACTTCTCCAGCAGCTCGGAGAACACGCACCGCTTTATCGTGCGCCTCGGGCTGCCCGCCGTGCGGATCCCGCTGAACGAACGGGAGCGCATCCAGGTGGACGAGCCTTTTATTCTGGTGGTGCCCAGCTACGGCGGCGGCGGAACCGCCGGGGCGGTACCGCGCCAGGCGATCCGCTTTCTTAACGATCCCCATAACCGGGGGCTTATCCGCGGGGTGATCGCCGCCGGCAACCGTAATTTCGGCGAGGCCTTCTGCCGCGCCGGGGATGTCATCTCACAAAAGTGCGGCGTGCCGTACCTCTATCGCTTTGAGCTGATGGGGACCCAGCAGGACGTCGACAACGTGCGTAAAGGAGTAAACGAATTTTGGCAACGACAACCGCAGAACGCGTGATACAGGGATCGCAGGATTTCCATGCCCTGAACGCCATGCTGAACCTGTACGATGAAGACGGGAAGATCCAGTTCAGCAAAGATCGTGAGGCGGTGGACGCCTTTTTTAATGCCCATGTCCGCCCCAACAGCATGACCTTTGCCAGCCCGCAGGCGCGTCTGGACTACCTGCTCAGGGAGGGTTACTACGACCCACGGGTGCTGGCGCGCTATGAGAGCAGCGTTGTGCTGGCGCTCTTTGCCCATGCCCATGCCAGCGGTTTTCGTTTCCAGACCTTCCTCGGCGCCTGGAAGTTTTACACCAGCTATACGCTGAAAACCTTCGACGGAAAGCGTTATCTGGAGAGCTTTGAGGATCGGGTGGTGATGGTCGCCCTTACCCTGGCCCAGGGAGATGAAACGCTGGCCCGCCAGCTGACGGACGAGATCCTTTCCGGGCGTTTTCAGCCCGCCACGCCGACCTTCCTCAACGGCGGCAAGGCGCAGCGCGGGGAGCTGGTCTCCTGTTTCCTGCTGCGCATTGAAGACAACATGGAGTCGATTGGCCGGGCGGTCAATTCGGCACTACAACTTTCCAAACGCGGCGGCGGCGTGGCCTTTTTACTTTCGAACCTGCGGGAAGCGGGGGCGCCCATCAAGCGCATCGAGAACCAGTCCTCCGGGGTGATCCCGGTGATGAAGATGCTGGAGGATGCCTTCTCCTACGCCAACCAGCTTGGCGCGCGCCAGGGGGCCGGAGCGGTCTATCTTCATGCCCATCACCCGGACATCATGCGTTTTCTTGATACCAAACGCGAAAATGCCGACGAAAAAATTCGCATCAAAACCCTCTCCCTGGGGGTGGTGATCCCGGATGTCACCTTCCGGCTGGCAAAAGAGAATGCCGATATGGCGCTCTTCTCCCCCTACGACGTGGAACGCATCTACGGTAAGCCGTTTGGCGATGTGGCGGTGAGCGAGCTGTATGACGAGATGGTGGCGGATACGCGGATCCGCAAAAAAACCCTCAATGCCCGGGAGTTCTTCCAGCGGCTGGCCGAGATCCAGTTTGAATCCGGCTATCCCTACATCATGTACGAGGACACGGTCAACCGCGCCAGCCCCATTGCCGGGCGCATCAATATGAGCAACCTCTGCTCGGAGATTTTGCAGGTTAACAGCCCTTCAACCTATGACGAGAATCTGGACTACGCCCGTATCGGGCACGATATCTCCTGCAATCTGGGCTCGCTGAATATAGCCCATACCATGGACTCGCCGGACTTTGGCCGCACCGTTGAAACCGCGGTGCGCGGCCTGTCGGCAGTGTCGGAGATGAGCCACATCCGCAGCGTGCCGTCGGTGGAGGCCGGGAATGCCGCCTCGCACGCCATTGGGCTGGGGCAGATGAATCTGCACGGCTATCTGGCGCGGGAGGGTATTGCCTACGGCAGCCCGGAGGGGCTGGATTTCACCAACCTCTACTTCTACACCATCACCTGGCACGCGCTGAACACCTCTATGATGCTGGCCCGTGAAAAAGGGCAGCGATTCGCCGGTTTTGCGCAGTCGCGTTACGCCAGCGGAGAGTACTTTAACCTGTACCTCAGCGGCGACTGGCAGCCGAAAACGGAAAAAGTGCGGGCGCTCTTTGCCCGCGCCGGGGTCCGCCTGCCGACGCGGGCGATGTGGCAACAGTTGCGCGACGACGTGATGCGCTACGGCATCTACAACCAGAATCTGCAGGCGGTACCGCCCACCGGGTCGATCTCGTACATCAACCATGCCACCTCAAGCATTCACCCGATTGTGTCGAAAATCGAGATCCGCAAAGAGGGGAAAACCGGGCGCGTCTACTACCCTGCCCCGTTTATGACGAATGAGAATCTGGACCTCTATCAGGATGCTTATGAAATCGGCCCGGAAAAAATTATCGATACCTACGCCGAGGCGACAAAACATGTCGATCAGGGGCTGTCGCTGACGCTCTTCTTCCCGGACACCGCCACCACCCGCGACATCAACAAAGCGCAGATCTATGCGTGGAAGAAAGGGATCAAGACCCTGTACTACATTCGCCTGCGCCAGCTTGCGCTGGAAGGCACCGAAACAGAAGGCTGCGTGTCCTGCGCGCTGTAAGGAGAGAGCATGAAACTGTCCCGGGTTCACGCCATTAACTGGAACAAGATTGAAGATGACAAAGATCTGGAGGTATGGAACCGCCTGACCAGCAACTTCTGGCTACCGGAAAAGGTGCCGCTGTCGAACGACGTTCCGACGTGGCAGACCTTAAGCCACGAAGAGCAGCAGGTCACTATCCACGTCTTTACCGGCCTGACGCTGCTCGACACGGTACAGAACACGGTGGGCGCACCGTCGCTGATTGACGATGCGCTGACCCCGCACGAAGAGGCGGTGATGTCGAATATCAGCTTTATGGAGGCGGTGCATGCCCGCTCCTACAGCTCGATCTTCTCGACGCTTTGTCAGACCAAAGATGTGGATGCCGCGTACCGTTGGAGCGAAGAGAGCGTTGCGTTGCAGCATAAAGCCCAGCGGGTACTGGAACATTACCGCGCCGACGAACCGCTGAAGAAGAAGATCGCCAGCGTCTTTCTGGAGTCGTTTCTCTTCTACTCCGGTTTCTGGCTGCCGATGTACTGGTCGAGCCGGGGTAAGCTCACCAATACTGCGGATCTGATTCGGCTGATCATCCGGGATGAGGCCGTACATGGGTATTATATTGGCTATAAGTATCAGAAAGGGCTGGAGAAAGTTAGCGAGGCCGAACGCGAGGCGTTGAAGGGCTTTGCGCTGGATCTCCTGATGGATCTGTATGATAACGAGCTGAACTATACCGACGAGCTCTATGCCGGAACGGGCTGGGAGGAGGATGTGAAAGCGTTCCTCTGCTACAACGCCAACAAAGCGCTGATGAACCTCGGCTACGAGGCGCTCTTCCCGCCGGAAATGGCGGAGGTCAACCCGGCGATCCTCGCCGCGCTCTCGCCGAATGGTGACGAAAACCATGATTTTTTCTCCGGGTCGGGATCGTCCTATGTCATGGGAAAAACGGTGGAGACAGAAGACCAGGACTGGGATTTTTAAGTAAAATAAATCGGTTTTCAATGCGAAATATATCACTTAATGTCTGACAAATATCTCTTCGTGATCTACGCTGTAATTCTCCGGTCATATTCGCCTGAATCACATCGATTCAGGCGAAATTTCCCATCCGCACGGTAAAAATCTCAAAAAAATTCATTTCCCGCTCAGCCCTTATCTCATGGGAAATTGAGCGATATTACCTGCGTGCAAACCACGGCAAAATTCATGCCACAAGCGCCGCAAGGGTTGTCTCAGATTCTGAGTATGTTAGGGTATGGCCTGCTTATTATTTCACTGGTAACGCTATCGATTTAAATAAATAACGGGACATTCTTTATTGCATGGCAATTAAATTAGAAGTTAAAAACCTCTACAAAGTATTTGGCGAGTACCCGCAGAGGGCTTTCAAATATATTGAAAAAGGTCTCTCAAAAGAACAAATTCTGGAAAAAACCGGGCTATCGCTTGGCGTTAAAGACGCCAGTCTGGCCATTGAAGAAGGCGAGATATTTGTCATCATGGGATTATCCGGCTCGGGTAAATCCACTATGGTTCGCCTTCTCAATCGCCTGATTGAACCCACCCGCGGGCAGGTGCTGATTGACGGCGTCGATATCGCCAAAATATCAGACGCCGAGCTTCGCGAGGTGCGCAGAAAAAAGATCGCGATGGTGTTTCAGTCATTCGCCCTGATGCCGCATATGACGGTGTTAAATAACACTGCCTTCGGCATGGAATTAGCCGGCGTACCGGCCAATGAGCGCCAGGAAAAAGCGCTGGATGCGCTGCGTCAGGTGGGGCTGGAAAATTACGCCCACGCATATCCGGATGAACTTTCCGGCGGGATGCGCCAGCGCGTAGGATTAGCCCGCGCATTAGCGATCAACCCCGATATATTATTAATGGACGAAGCCTTCTCGGCCCTCGATCCATTAATTCGCACCGAGATGCAGGACGAACTGGTAAAACTGCAATCCCGGCATCAGCGCACCATTGTCTTTATTTCCCATGACCTCGATGAAGCCATGCGAATTGGCGATCGTATTGCCATTATGCAAAACGGCGAAGTGGTTCAGGTGGGTACTCCGGACGAAATTCTCAATAATCCGGCAAATGATTATGTCCGCACCTTCTTCCGCGGCGTGGATATTAGCCAGGTGTTTAGCGCCAAAGATATTGCCCGCCGCACGCCAAACGGCATTATCCGTAAAACGCCAGGGTTCGGCCCGCGCTCGGCACTGAAGCTGCTGCAGGATGAGGACCGGGAATACGGTTATCTGGTTGAACGCGGCAATAAATTTGTCGGCGTGGTCTCCATCGACTCCCTGAAAACCGCCCTCGGCGAAGGTCAGGGGATCGATGCGGCGTTAATCGACGCGCCACTTGCTGTGGACGCCGAAACGCCGCTCAGCGAGTTGCTCTCTCACGTTGGCCAGGCGCCCTGTGCGGTGCCGGTGGTTGGAGAGGAACAACAGTACGTCGGCATCATTTCAAAACGCATGCTGCTGCAGGCTTTAGATCGCGAGGGGGCAAACAATGGCTGATCAATCTAACCCGTGGGGTACTACAGAGGCGGCGGACAGCGCGGCGCAATCCGCTGACGCGTGGGGTTCTTCTACGCCAGCACCCACCGACGGCGGTGGCGCTGACTGGCTGACCAGCGCCCCTGCGCCTGCGCCAGAACATTTCAATATTATGGACCCGTTCCATAAGACCCTGATCCCGCTCGACAGCTGGGTGACGGAGGGGATCGACTGGGTAGTGACCCACTTCCGCCCGGTCTTCCAGGGGATCCGCGTCCCGGTGGACTACATCCTCAACGGCTTCCAGCAGCTGATGCTGGGGATGCCGGCTCCGGTCGCCATCGTGCTCTTCTCGCTGATCGCCTGGCAGTTTGGCAGCGCGGGGATGGGGATCGCCACGTTGATCTCGCTGATCGCCATTGGCGCCATTGGCGCGTGGTCCCAGGCGATGATCACCCTGGCGCTGGTACTGACCGCCCTGCTCTTCTGCGTGGTGATCGGCCTGCCGATGGGGATCTGGCTGGCGCGCAGCCCGCGGGCAGCGAAAATTATTCGCCCACTGCTGGATGCGATGCAGACCACCCCGGCGTTTGTCTACCTGGTGCCTATCGTGATGCTGTTCGGCATCGGCAACGTGCCGGGCGTGGTGGTGACCATTATCTTCGCCCTGCCGCCGATTGTGCGTCTGACCATTCTGGGCATCAATCAGGTGCCGGCGGATCTGATCGAAGCCTCGCGCTCGTTTGGCGCCAGCCCGCGTCAGATGCTGTTTAAAGTCCAGCTGCCGCTGGCGATGCCCACCATTATGGCGGGTGTGAACCAGACCCTGATGCTGGCCCTGTCGATGGTGGTGATCGCCTCGATGATCGCCGTGGGCGGTCTGGGCCAGATGGTGCTGCGCGGGATTGGTCGTCTCGATATGGGGCTGGCCACCGTCGGTGGCGTCGGGATCGTGATCCTCGCCATTATCCTTGACCGCCTGACCCAGGCTGTCGGTCGTGATGCACGCAGTCGCGGCAACCGTCGCTGGTATAACACCGGCCCTGTCGGGTTGCTTACCCGCCCATTCACAACGTCTAAATAAGGAACAACGATGCGACATAGCGTACTTTTTGCCACAGCGTTTGCCACCCTTGCCTCCAGCAGCGCATTCGCTGCCGACCTGCCGGGCACCGGTATTACCGTGCAACCGGTCCAGAGCACCATCTCCGAAGAGTCATTCCAGACCGGGCTGGTCAGCCGCGCGCTGGAGAAGCTGGGCTATACGGTCAATAAACCCAGCGAAGTGGATTACAACGTCGGCTATACCTCTATTGCCTCGGGGGATGCCACCTTTACTGCCGTCAACTGGCAGCCGCTGCATGACGACATGTACACCGCCGCGGGCGGCGACAAAAAGTTCTACCGTGAAGGGACCTTTGTCTCCGGTGCGGCTCAGGGTTACCTGATCGACAAGAAAACCGCCGATCAGTACCACATCACCAATATTGAGCAGCTGAAAGATCCGAAGATTGCGAAGCTGTTCGATACCAACGGGGACGGCAAAGC
The DNA here is from genome assembly GCF_002902985.1 of Leclercia sp. LSNIH1. Lineage (NCBI taxonomy): Bacteria > Pseudomonadati > Pseudomonadota > Gammaproteobacteria > Enterobacterales > Enterobacteriaceae > Leclercia > Leclercia sp. LSNIH1. The sequence goes on from NZ_CP026167.1 coordinate 4,671,264, forward strand.
CGACATGATGGGCTGCTCGCCGGGCTGGGGCTGTGAGGCGGTGATTAACCATCAGAACAAAGCCTTCGACCTGGCAAAAACGGTGGAGGTGAGTCACGGCAACTACTCTGCGATGATGGCGGACACTATTGCCCGCTTTAAAGAGGGTAAACCGGTCATCTATTACACCTGGACGCCATACTGGGTAAGCGACGTGCTGAAGCCGGGTAAAGATGTGGTCTGGCTGCAGGTGCCGTTCTCCTCTCTGCCGGGCGAGCAGAAGGATATCGACACCAAACTGCCTAACGGCATGAACTACGGCTTCCCGGTGAATACCATGCACATTGTGGCCAACAAAGCCTGGGCTGAGAAAAACCCGGCAGCGGCGAAGCTCTTCTCGGTCATGAAGCTGCCGCTGGCGGACATCAACGCGCAGAACGCGATGATGCATGCCGGCAAGTCATCGGAGGCCGATGTACAGGGCCATATCGATGGCTGGATCAAAGCCCACCAGCAGCAGTTTGATGCATGGGTAAATGAAGCCCTGGCGGCACAGAAGTAACGCTACTCTGCTCCTCTCTCCCGAAGAGGGGAGCAGACCGCACGATCCATCACTCAACAACTCCCCGCCTCCTCTCTTCATCCGTTATTATGGTTTACGAAAAAATAATCACTTAACTAATGATTTCGAAACCAAATGACAAAAACACCTCAGGGGCTTAGCCCCGCACTTATTCTGCTGATGTCAGTGGCAACCGGTCTGGCGGTCGCCAGCAACTACTATGCGCAACCCCTGCTGGAAACCATCGCCCGCAACTTCTCGCTCTCGGCAAGCTCAGCCGGTTTTATCGTTACCGCCGCCCAGCTGGGATACGCTGTGGGTCTGCTGTTCCTCGTCCCGTTGGGGGATATGTTTGAACGCCGGGCGATGATTGTCTCCATGACGCTGCTGGCCGCGGGCGGGATGTTGATCACCGCCTCCAGCCAGTCGCTGAGCATGATGATCCTCGGCACCGCCCTGACCGGTCTCTTCTCGGTGGTGGCGCAGATTCTGGTGCCCCTCGCCGCCACCCTCGCCTCGCCGGATAAGCGCGGTAAGGTGGTCGGCACCATTATGAGCGGCCTGCTGCTGGGGATTTTACTGGCGCGTACCGTTGCGGGCTTACTGGCGGGTATCGGCGGCTGGCGCACCGTCTACTGGGTCGCCTCGGTGCTGATGGTGGTGATGGCGCTGGCGCTGTGGCGCGGCCTGCCGAAGGTGAAGTCAGAAACCCATCTCAACTATCCGCAGCTGCTGGGCTCCGTCTTTAGCCTGTTCATAAAGGATAAACTGCTGCGTACCCGGGCGTTGCTCGGCTGTTTCACCTTCGCTAACTTCAGTATTCTCTGGACCTCGATGGCCTTCCTGCTGGCCTCTCCGCCGTTTAACTATTCCGAAGGGGTGATCGGTCTGTTTGGTCTGGCCGGGGCTGCCGGTGCGCTGGGGGCGCGTCCTGCGGGTGGCCTGGCGGACAAGGGTAAATCGCACCTCACCACCACCGCCGGTCTGGTGATGCTGCTGCTCTCCTGGGCAGCAATCTGGTACGGACATGTCTCGGTGCTGGCGCTGATTATCGGCATCCTGGTGCTCGACCTGACCGTGCAGGGGGTGCATATCACCAACCAGACCGTGATTTACCGCGTCAAGCCGGATGCCCGTAACCGCCTGACGGCCGGGTATATGACCAGCTACTTTATCGGCGGTGCGGCCGGGTCGCTCATTTCGGCCTCGGCGTGGCAGCATGCCGGCTGGACGGGCGTGTGTGCGGTCGGGTCGGTGATGGCGCTGCTTAACCTGCTGGTCTGGTGGCGCGGTTATCACCGTCAGGAGGCTATTCAATAAGGTTTACATAAGTTTGGGGCTCTCAGGGTGTTAAGGAGCCCCTCAGTCTGTTAAGGTACGCAATCATTTATACCGAAAATTTTTATGTGGGTAATATATTAGAATACCGCATGAATAGCTTACGCCTGATGACTCATCCCCGTTTTGCCAGCGCCACCCCCTCTTTTCTGTGCTTACCGGGTCACGGATCAACCCGGCTCTTGATGACAGTGAAATTCGCCTTGTGGATTTTATCCGCACAAATAATTCATTTACATTATTTGTCACTGTCGTTACTATATCGGCTGTAATTAATGAGGTTATGCCCAAATGGATAGTTCGTTTACGCCCATTGAACAAATGCTTAAATTTCGCGCCAGTCGCTATGCAGATTTCCCATATCAGGAGATCCTGTTAACGCGTCTCTGCATGCACATGCAGGGTAAGCTGCTGGAAAATCGCAATAAAATGCTGAAAGCTCAAGGGATTAACGAGACGTTATTTATGGCGTTGATTACGCTGGAGTCTCAGGAAAATCACAGCATTCAGCCTTCCGAACTGAGTTGCGCGCTGGGTTCGTCCCGTACCAATGCGACCCGTATTGCCGATGAGCTTGAAAAACGTGGCTGGATTGAGCGCCGCGAAAGTGACAACGACCGCCGTTGTCTGCACCTGCAACTGACCGAGAAAGGTCACGAATTCCTGCGCGAGGTGCTCCCACCTCAGCACAACTGCCTGCATCAACTCTGGTCGTCTTTAAGTAACGCAGAGAAAGATCAGCTCGAGCATATCACCCGTAAGCTGCTCACCCGTCTGGACCAGATGGATGAAGATGGCGCTGTTCTTGAGGCGCTGCGCTAACGCGACGACACGCTCCAAAATCCAGATTAATAAGAAAACCGTCAGGCCAGCATCTCATCGTGCTGGCCTTTCTGATAACAGGTCGGCTCAGCCGATGTGAAATAATAAGATCGTGGAGAACAACATGAGCGCAAATGCGGAGAACACAACCCCGCAGCAACCGGTCAACAAGAAAGGCAAACGCAAGCGCGCCCTTCTGCTGCTGACCTTGCTCTTTATTATCATTGCCGTGGCATATGGGATCTATTGGTTTTTAGTACTGCGTCATAGTGAAGAGACGGATGACGCGTATGTGGCAGGGAACCAGGTTCAGATTATGGCGCAGGTGTCGGGCAGCGTGACGAAAGTCTGGGCTGACAATACCGACTTTGTGCAAAAAGGTGATGTGCTGGTAACGCTCGATCCGACCGATGCCCAGCAGGCGTTTGAAAAAGCGCAGACTGAGCTGGCCTCGAGCGTACGTCAGACCCGCCAGCTGATGATCAACAGCAAACAGCTGCAGGCCAATATTGACGTGCAGAAAACCGCCCTCGCCCAGGCCCAGAGCGACCTCAATCGTCGCGTCCCGCTGGGTTCGGCCAACCTGATTGGCCGCGAAGAGCTGCAACACGCCCGTGACGCGGTCGCCAGCGCGCAGGCCCAGCTGGATGTGGCACTTCAGCAATATAACGCTAATCAGGCGATCGTGCTGAATACCACGCTCGACCAACAACCGGCGGTAAAACAGGCGGCGACCGAAGTCCGTAACGCCTGGCTGGCGCTGCAGCGTACTAAAATCGTCAGCCCGATGACCGGCTACGTTTCCCGTCGTTCCGTGCAGCCTGGCGCGCAGATCACCTCCTCCACCCCGCTGATGGCGGTGGTGCCGGCAACCAACCTGTGGATTGACGCCAACTTCAAAGAGACCCAGCTGGCGCATATGCGTATCGGCCAGACCGCCACGGTCGTCAGCGACATCTACGGCGACGACGTAAAGTACACCGGCAAAGTGGTGGGGCTGGATATGGGGACCGGCAGCGCCTTCTCGCTGCTGCCTGCGCAGAACGCCACCGGGAACTGGATCAAAGTGGTTCAGCGTCTGCCGGTGCGTATCGAGCTGGATGAGAAACAGCTGGCGGACCATCCGCTGCGTATTGGCCTCTCCACGCTGGTGACGGTGGACACCTCCAACCGTGACGGCCAGATGCTGGCAAACCAGGCACGTTCGAACCCGGCCTACGAAAGTAATGCCCGTGAGATCAGCCTTGAGCCGGTGAATAAACTGATCGATGAGATCGTGAAGGCAAACGCCGGTTAATCCGAAGGTGAGCGTTATGCAGCAGCAAAAACCGCAAAAACCGTTGGAAGGGGCGCAGCTGGTCATCATGACCATTGCGCTTTCGCTGGCGACATTCATGCAGGTGCTGGACTCCACCATCGCGAACGTGGCGATCCCGACCATCGCCGGGAACCTTGGCTCATCCCTGAGCCAGGGGACATGGGTGATCACCTCGTTCGGGGTGGCGAATGCGATCTCCATCCCGATTACCGGCTGGCTGGCGAAGCGCGTCGGGGAAGTGAAACTGTTCCTCTGGTCAACGATCGCTTTCGTGCTGGCCTCCTGGGCGTGTGGCGTCTCCACCAGCCTGAACATGCTCATCTTCTTCCGCGTGATCCAGGGGATTGTGGCCGGACCGTTGATCCCGCTGTCGCAAAGTCTGCTCCTGAACAACTACCCGCCTGCCAAGCGCTCTATTGCGCTGGCGCTGTGGTCGATGACGGTGATTGTCGCCCCGATCTGCGGCCCGATTCTGGGCGGTTATATCAGCGATAACTATCACTGGGGCTGGATCTTCTTTATCAACGTGCCGATTGGCGCCCTGGTGGTACTGCTGACCCTGCAGTCGCTGCGTGGCCGCGAAACCCGCACTGAACAGCGGCGGATTGATGGCGTGGGGTTGGCGCTACTGGTGCTGGGCATCGGTAGCCTGCAGATCATGCTCGACCGCGGGAAAGAGCTGGACTGGTTCGCCTCGCAGGAGATCATCGTTCTGACTGTTGTGGCGGTGGTGGCGCTCAGCTTCCTGATTGTCTGGGAGCTGACGGACGATAACCCGATAGTCGATTTGTCGCTATTTAAATCACGCAACTTCACCATAGGGTGTTTGTGTATCAGCCTTGCCTACATGCTTTACTTCGGCGCCATTGTTCTGCTGCCGCAGCTGTTGCAGGAGGTATACGGGTATACCGCCACCTGGGCAGGGCTGGCGTCGGCGCCGGTCGGGGTGATCCCGGTCCTGCTGTCGCCGATCATCGGCCGCTTCGCCCATAAGCTGGATATGCGACGCCTGGTGACCTTCAGCTTCATCATGTATGCGGTGTGCTTCTACTGGCGCGCCTATACCTTTGAACCGGGCATGGACTTTGGCGCCTCCGCGTGGCCGCAGTTCATCCAGGGGTTTGCAGTGGCCTGCTTCTTTATGCCACTGACCACCATCACCCTCTCCGGTCTGCCGCCGGAAAGGATGGCGGCGGCATCCAGCCTGTCGAACTTTATGCGTACGCTGGCGGGCTCTATCGGGACCTCGATGACCACCACCATGTGGACTAACCGCGAGTCGCTGCACCATGCGCAGCTGACTGAATCGGTGAACGTGTTCAATCCGCAGGCGCAGGAAGTCTACAGCCAGCTGCAGGGGATGGGCATGTCTGAGCAGCAGGCTTCCGGATGGATAGCGCAGCAGATCACCGCCCAGGGGCTAATCATCTCGGCCAACGAGATCTTCTGGCTATCGGCTGGGGTGTTTATTGTGCTGCTGGGGCTGATCTGGTTCGCCAAACCGCCGTTTGGCGCGGGCGGCGGAGGCGGTGGCGCGCACTAATCATCTGAAAAGAAAAACGGATCTGCATGCAGATCCGTTTTTTTATGGGCGCGATAGAACTTACTTAATGCCGATAATTTTAATCGTAATGATCGAGACCGTGCCTGGTGGCACAAAGCCGGGTACGCCCTCTTCACCGTAGGCCTGTTTCGCCGGGATATGGATTTTTGCCTCCCCGCCCAGACCCAGTTTTTTCACTACCGTCTGGAACAGCGGCGGTAAATCCTTAACCCGGCTGGCGCGCACCTCTTTACTGGACATCACTTTACCGGTACCCAGCACCTCATCAATCTCGGCAATGATCTCGTTCTGGGCCGTAATCAGCGGCGCCTCACCTTGCTGAATCACCCGATAGATAGCTCCTTCCGGCAGTCGTTTAGCGCCTTTCTCATTCGCCGCCTTAGTCATGATCGCTTTGCTCTGCTTTTCGTTTTCACTTTGCATTGCGACAAACTGCTTTTTCTGTACCTGATCCAGCGCGACCAGCTCCTTCGACAGCGCTGCTGGCGTCATCTGGAGCTTATTGTTCACCTTGTCGTTAAAGCCCTGCATAAAGGCGTTAAGATCGAGCTTTTTGTTCAGCCCGTGCAGCTTGCTCTTTTCACGCCCTGCCGCATCGCCATACCAGGTGCCGATAGCGTAGCTGGTCAGCGTATCTTTTGCCGCCGTCTTATCGATCTTCATCCGCTGCGGCTCCTTAGTCGCTTTTGCGGATGCTGCCTGACTCTCCTTCAGCTTCTGGTTTTCGGCCGTCAACGTTGCCAGGGAGGCGCTTTGCGTTTTCTGCTGCTCCTCAAGCGAGGCTTTTTGCGTCTGTAGCTGGGCCAGCTGCTTTTTCAGCTCCTCGGTCTCTTTTCCGGCAGCAGCCAGTTGAGTGACCAGCGCACCGCTTTTATCTTTCTCGCTGCCAACGTTATTTTTCTGAAGAGCCAACAGGGACTCCTGTGAAGCGATAACTTTTTTAGCATCCTCAAGCTGGTTCTGCGCAATCTCAGATTTTAACTTCTCGCTTTTAAGCACTTTTTCCTGCTCGGCCAGCCGGGTCTCCAGAGTGGCTTTTTGCTGGTTCAGCGACGACAGCTGGGCTTTTAAGGCATCCGCCTCTTTTACCGCGCCGGTGCTCTTATCGCTGCTGGTTTTAAGGGTCGCAAGCTGCGCCTCCACCGCTTTCTTCTGCGCCTGCAGATCGGCCAGTTCTTTGGACAATGCCACGTTTTTCTCGCGGATCGCTTTCAGGGCAGCCAGCTCCGTCTCCAGCCCCTTTTTCTGCGTTTGCAGTTCGGTCAGCTCTTTCGCCAGCGCGGCACTTTTCTCATTGACCGCTTTCAGCGCCGTCAGCTGAGTATCCAGCGTCTTTTTCTGCGCCTGCAGATCGGTCAGCTCTTTGGTAAGGGTCGCATTTTTCGCACTGGCTTCTTTCAGAGAAGCAAGTTGGGTATCCAGCGCTTTCTTTTGCGTCTGCAGATCGGACAGCTCTTTGCTGAGAGTGTCATTTTTGGTACTGACCTCTTTCAGGGAGGCCAGCTGGGTTTCCAGCGTCTTCTTCTGCGCCTGCAGATCGCTCAGCTATTTAAGCAGCTTCTCTTTGTCGCTTCCGGCGCTGCTCTTCTGCACAGCCAGCAGCGACTCCTGCGAGGCAATCACCTTTTTGGCATCTTCGAGCTGGTTCTGCGCAATTTCAGACTTTGTCTTTTCGCTGCTGAACGCTTTTTCCTGTTCGGCGAGCCGGGTCTCCAGAGTCGCTTTTTGCAGATTCAGCGACGACAGCTGGGCTTTTAGAGCCTCAAGCTCTTTTGCCACCCCGGCGCTTTTCTCGCTGCTGGTTTTGAGGGTGGCAAGCTGGGCATCCAGCGCCTTCTTCTGCGCCTGTAGGTCGGTCAACTCTTTCGTCAGCGCGACGCTCTTTTCCTCGGCCGCTTTCAGTGAAGCGAGCTGCGTTTCCAGCGCCTTCTTCTGCGCCTGCAGATCGGTCAACTCTTTCGCCAGCGTGGCGCTCTTCTCATCGGCCGCTTTCAGTGAAGCCAGCTGGGTTTCCAGCGCCTTCTTCTGCGCCTCCAGGTCGCTCAGCTCTTTAAGCAGCTTCTCTTTGTCGCTTCCGGCGCTGCTCTTCTGCACAGCCAGCAGCGACTCCTGCGAGGCAATCACCTTTTTGGCATCTTCGAGCTGATTCTGCGCAATCTCAGACTTTGTCTTTTCGCCGCTGAACGCTTTTTCCTGTTCGGCGAGCCGGGTCTCCAGAGTCGCTTTTTGCAGATTCAGCGACGAGAGCTGGGCTTTTAAAGCATCGAGCTCTTTTGTCACGCCAGTGGTCTGGATGCTGTTGGTCTTAAGGGCACTCAGCTGCGCATCAAGCGCGTCCTTCTGCGCCTGTAGATCGTTCAGCGCTTTCGTCAGAGCGGCGCGTTGCGCGTTGGCTTTATTGAGCTGCTCCACCAGTTCTGCATTTTTTTGTTGATCGACGCCAGCAGGCTTCGGCAGCATCGCGATCAGGCTCTCAATGGCAAGCTTTTGCGCGCTGCCTTCCGATTGTGCTGTCAGCCGGGAGAGCTTCTGCTCTTTTTCCGCGACACGATCCCTTTCATGAGCAACCGCCTGTTCCAGCAGCGCCTTTTCGCTTTCCACCGCACTTAGCTGTTTATCTAATTGGGTGATGGTGGTATTGGCCTGACGAAGTGCCTCGGTGAGGCGGGAAAGTTTGGCCTGATCGGCCGCGACGGCCTTGTCGTTTTTAACAGACGCGGCACGGGTCGCCGGACGGGCAGGTTTTACCTGCTGCGGCGCTGTATCCAGGGGAGTAGTGGTGGTCTCTGAGGAGATAAAAGGATTGGTTGAATTATTGCCGATAATTTTTTCGTTATTTAAACGTTCCAATAGTTCCGTTCCGGCTGAAAATGCTTTTCCACCCGATAATAACAATCCGCAGTACAGTGCTGCGCTAAAATATTTATTCATAACTTGTTCATTTCATTGGCACGGTTCATCATATTGGTATAAACCGTATTACGAATCCTTACGCATACCAGCGACAGTTTTTTATTAATTTCGGTGAGCATAACTTCGGAAGCGTTATCATCAACCAGAGATTTATTCGATTCGTAAATTTTATAGTTTTTATTAATATTCTCAAATTGCTTACGGTAGGTCTCGTAGGCCGCCGGGTCGAGCTTTTGCAGCGCAGAAAACTCCTGATAGCACTGCACCTCCTGCTTACGTTCGGCAGGGGCTTTGGCTATAGGCGTAGTCACCGGTTTAGAACTGCAGGCAGACAGCAGAATAGCGGAAAAAAGAATCGCGGAGCCAGCAAAATAAACTTTCATAAATCCCTCTTAATTATATTCTATTCCATGAAATATTAACGCATCAATAATTACAGTGAATGAGCGTTAAGGTTTCATCCATAGATATAATATATATAAATAACTATCATGCGTTAGCTGCAATAATAAAGAGAAAGAGAGGATTGCACAACGAGTGACAGGCTTTTAGGAATTTATTAATAGAGTAATATTACCCGGCATACTCCTTGCGAAGAGCCGGGTAATTTGCTAGATGTGCAGTTCCTGCAACTTCTCTTTTGGCAGCGCCAGTTCGTCATTGCTGTTGACGCGAACGTCACGCTCAAGGATGTGGCGGGCAATATCCTGGGCTTCTTCCAGAGAGTGCATCTGATATGTACCGCACTGGTAAACGTTGAGCTCCGGGATCTGGTTCTGCTCTTTAACTTTCAGCACATCTTCCATCGCCGCTTTCCACGCATCTGCGACGCGGGTCTCTTCCGGCACCCCAATCAGGCTCATGTAGAACCCGGTACGGCAACCCATAGGCGAGATATCGATGATCTCAACGCCGTTACCGTTCAGGTGATCGCGCATGAAGCCGGCAAACAGGTGCTCCAGGGTGTGAATGCCTTTTTCCGGCATCACTTCTTTATTCGGTACGCAGAAACGCAGGTCGAATACCGTGATCGTATCGCCGTGCGGGGTATGCATGGTCTTCGCAACGCGTACAGCAGGTGCTTCCATACGGGTATGGTCGACAGTAAAGCTATCTAATAACGGCATACGTCACCTCCGATAGTGATTTTTTTTTAAAAAAAATGAACTCTTCTTTTCAACGCGCGTCTGAGTATATGAAAGACGCGCATTTGTTATCATCATCCCTGTTCTTCAGAGATGTTATTTTGGCCACAGCGATGTGGCCTTTTTCTTTTCTGTCAGGTCTGTTTCGCCAGAAACTCAGCAAACGACTCTGTATCCGCCGCCTCAATCTCACGCTGACGCACCGTTGACGCTTCGCGTTCAGCAGCGAACTCAGCTTCGGTAAGCACCTCCAGCGGTTCCTGCAGCAGCATATCGCGATACTCCGCCGCAAGTGCACGACCGGTCCCGCCGATGCCCCGATCAATCATAGAACGCAGAATGCGTGCCGAGAACGTTAGCTCAGGATTATCAAAACTTTCGACCAGCTGATCGCAAACCAGCTGATACGCATCGCCACCATAAACGCTGTCCAGTGTCTGGGCGACGCGTTTGAGATCGCGGAACAGATCTTTACCCACCTGTTGCAGCGGGAACTGTGCCGTCTGGCAACCTATGCCCAGCGTCAGGCCAGGTTTACGCCCTTCAAGGATCACCCGGTTCCAGTTCGTGCGGGTGCAGAGCAGTTCGTCAGCACTCATTTCCGGCGCATCGGCCAGCACGCACCAGACCATAAACAGATCCAGGAAGCGTACCTGCTGCTCGTCCACGCCGATAGGCGAGAACGGGTTAATATCCAGGGAGCGCACTTCGATGTACTCAATCCCACCGCGCTGTAACGCATCCGATGGTGTTTCTCCGCTGCGCGTGACGCGTTTCGGACGGATAGGCGCGTACAGTTCGTTTTCAATCTGTAAAACGTTACTGTTGATTTGCAGGCGCTTACCGTCTTTCTCAAGACCGATCTCTTCGTAGGTTTCCGACGGGGTTTTGATCGCCCGCTTCAATCCTGCCACATACTCGTGCAGATCGTTAAACGTAATACCGAGATTGCTTTGCGACTTATTGGTATAACCCAGGTCGCTGAGACGCAGGGAGGTGGCATATGGCAGGTAGTACATACCGCAGTCGGTTTTCTCAAACGGCAGCGTGGTCGGTTTGCCCTGCAGGAAAGAGGAGCAAATCGCCGGAGAAGCCCCAAACAGATACGGGATGACCCAGCCGAAGCGATAGTAGTTACGAATCAGGCGGAAATAGCCTGCGGAGATCGCCTCTTTATCTGTTTCGCCGCACTTCGCCTGCCAGAATGCCATCGGCAAGGAGAAGTTATAGTGCACGCCAGAGATCGTCTGCATCAGCGCGCCATAGCGATTTTTTAATCCTTCGCGATAGAGCGTTTTCAGACGACCGATATTGGACGTGCCGTACTGCGCCAGTTCAATATCCTGCCCCTGCGCGATATAGCACGGCATACTCAGCGGCCACATCCGCTCATCACCCAGATTACGGGCGCTGTAGCGGTGAATGTCACGCATGATTTTCAGCATGTGGTCAATTTCGCCGTCGACCGGCGTAATAAACTCAAGCAGTGCTTCGGCGAAATCAGTAGTGATCCATTTATGGGTCAGCGCCGAACCCAACGCCTGTGGATGGCCTGTCGTTGCGAGACTGCCATCTGCGTTAACGCGCAGCGTTTCGCGCTCAAGACCGCGCTGAATACCCTTCAGTGCCTGAGGGTGGTTTTCCAGCCAGGCCAGTGCCTGTGATACGTCCGGGATCAATTCGACCTCCCGCCTGTCAAAATCATTTCATTTAGCATAATTGTAATGGTTTCTGGTCACAAACAGTCCAATTAGTGCCACCACGTCATGCCCTGCAAAGTTGCAACCGCTACAAGAATGTAGCGCAATGCCTTGCCAAGGCATAAAAAAAAGAGCACAGGCCCCCAGGAGATGCGCATCCATCCCGCCAGCAGGCACAGTAAATCACCGATTACCGGCATCCAGCTTAGTAAAAGCGTGGCAGCGCCATAGCGTTTTAGCCAGCCGACTGCCTTTTCCTGCCAGCGCGATTTTTTGCGTAGCGGAAAGAATCGCCCAAGAATAACGTTAGTCAGCCCTCCAAGGCTATTACCCATTGTTGCTATTAACACGAGTAACCACGGCTGACTGACACCGGACAAGAGCATCGCCACCAGTACCACCTCGGAATTTCCGGGCAGGATCGTGGCGCTTAAAAAACTGCTGGCGAATAATGAGGCGAGTGACAGTGTGTCACTCACAGTAAGCGAACATCCACCGCGGCCATACCGGCATCACGCGCTGCCTGAATACCGAAATCGGCATCTTCAAACACCACGCACTTCGCGGGTGGTACGCCCATCAGCTCTGCACAAAGCAGAAAGGTGTCAGGTGCAGGCTTGTGGTTTTTAACGTGATCGGCCGCGACCACGGCAGAGAAATAGTGGCGCAGGTTAAGGTGGTTGAGCAGTGCTTCAGCGATAGCGCTTTCACTGCCCGTACCGACGGACATGGGACGTCGCCCGTGCCACGCCTTCACTACGTCGATTAAGGGCATAGGACGCACAGTGTCCAGCAGCATGGCTTTTACTGCATCGGTTTTTTCACGCGCGAGCAGGTGCGGGTCGAGATCGGCCTGATTCAGTTCAATCACGGCCTGCGCAATACGCCAGGTTGGAGATCCGTTGAGGGCTATCATCGCCTGTAAGTCGAAACGCATACCATAACGACCCAGGACTTCAGTCCATGCCTGGCGATGCGTTGGCTCAGTGTCGAGGATGGTGCCATCCATATCGAAAATCAAACCGTCATACTGTGCGTACATCGTGCTCTCGCGAAAGGATTACAAAGCGTTACTTTATCGTAAACAAGGGGTTTTGTCGCTGACAGAGAAGATGATTGCTGACGAAACGTCGAAGGAATAAACAATGAGGGAGAAGATGGTGCATCCGGGAGGATTACTCGGCGTTGCCTCGCCCTCCGGGTCGTTGCTGAAGCAACGTTATCCTCCCTGATGCTGACGATTGATTCGCAGACCATGAAACAACAGCCTGGCTGTTATCTCTGAGAAGATGGTGCATCCGGGAGGATTCGAACCTCCGACCGCTCGGTTCGTAGCCGAGTACTCTATCCAGCTGAGCTACGGATGCATCGGGATTTACTACTGTACTACTCGATACCACATATCATTTCGAAATCGACATGCAATAAAAGATGGTGCATCCGGGAGGATTACTCGGCTGCGCCTCACCCTTCGGGCCGTTGCTGAAGCAACGTTATCCTCCCTGGTACTGGCGATTAACTCGCAGACCTTGAAACAACAGCTTCGCTGTTATCTCGGAGAATATGGTGCATCCGGGAGGATTCGAACCTCCGACCGCTCGGTTCGTAGCCGAGTACTCTATCCAGCTGAGCTACGGATGCATCGGGATACTGCTTTGAGATGTAGTAAATGGTGCATCCGGGAGGATTACTCGGCTGCGCCTCACCCTTCGGGCCGTTGCTGAAGCAACGTTATCCTCCCTGGTGCTGGCGATTAACTCGCAGACCTTGAAACAACAGCTTCGCTGTTATCTCGGAGAATATGGTGCATCCGGGAGGATTCGAACCTCCGACCGCTCGGTTCGTAGCCGAGTACTCTATCCAGCTGAGCTACGGATGCATCGGGATTTACTACTGTACTGCTCGATATTCATATCACTTCTAAAGCAATATGAAGTAATAGATGGTGCATCCGGGAGGATTCGAACCTCCGACCGCTCGGTTCGTAGCCGAGTACTCTATCCAGCTGAGCTACGGATGCAAAATGGCGGTGAGGCGGGGATTCGAACCCCGGATGCAGCTTTTGACCGCATACTCCCTTAGCAGGGGAGCGCCTTCAGCCTCTCGGCCACCTCACCACACAACGCCTCTTTCGAGTGCTCCGAGTAACTCGCTAAGAGCTTCTCGTCGCTGCGTGGCGCATATATTACTTTCTGGGACTTATAAGTCAAACAATTTTCCACAAGCTTTTATCGTTTGCACAATTCACAGGCAATTCGGACGTAAAACCTGCAAAGAGAGTGTTTTATAAACGTATTTTGCCCCTCTTTCTACACTCTTCTGCATGGAGAACGGTAGATTTTGGCGAAGTAAAAGAGATGAGAGTGGTCAAAAACAGAGCGAACGAAACAGAACGGTAACTTTAAGGAAGGAGAATGTCAGGAGGGGTGCGTCTCGCCAGAGAGCGAGACGCGATAATATCAGTAACTTGACTGCTGGGATTTTTCAGCCTGGATACGCTGGTAGATCTCTTCACGATGAACAGAGACTTCTTTAGGGGCGTTTACACCAATACGTACCTGGTTACCCTTTACCCCTAAAACTGTCACGGTGACCTCATCCCCAATCATGAGGGTCTCACCAACTCGACGAGTCAGAATCAGCATTCTTTGCTCCTTGAAAGATTAAAAGAGTCGGGTCTCTTGTATCCCGGCATTATCCATCATATAACGCCAAAAAGTAAGCGATGACAAACACGTAATGTGTAGGTAGTCACGGCATCACAATCTGTTAAACGTAAGTTTAGCCGATATACACAAACTCAACCTGACTTTATCATTATGGATAGCGTAGAGCGCAGTACGCCATAACGGTGTCGTTATGGCGTCTGATTACGCTTTGTAATTATTACAGTTTCGAATTTACCCAGCTTTCTACACTGGCCAGTGCTGCCGGGAGGGCCTCAGCGTCCGTACCACCGGCTTGCGCCATGTCAGGACGACCACCGCCTTTACCGCCCACTTGCTGAGCGACCATACCAATCAGCTCCCCTGCTTTCACACGGTCGATCACGTCCTTAGATACGCCCGCAATCAGAGAAACCTTACCTTCCGCTACCGTTGCCAGAACGATAACCGTTGAACCGAGCTGGTTCTTCAGATCGTCGACCATGGTACGAAGCATTTTCGGCTCAACGCCCGTCAGCTCGCTGACCAGCAGTTTAACGCCTTTAATTTCAACCGCTTTGCTGGAGAGGTTTGCGCTCTCCGCAACCGCAGCCTGCTCTTTCAGCTGCTGGAGTTCTTTTTCCAGTTGGCGGGTACGTTCCATCACGCTGCGCACTTTCTCGCCCAGGTTCTGGCTGTCGCCCTTCAGCAGCTGCGCGATGTCGTGCAGCTGATCGCTCTCAGCATGCAGGCTGGCAATCGCGCCTTCACCGGTGACCGCTTCGATACGACGAACGCCTGCCGCGGTACCGGATTCGGACACGATGCGGAACAGACCGATGTCGCCCGTACGGCTGGCGTGCGTACCACCACACAGCTCGGTGGAGAAGTCACCCATGCTCAGCACACGTACACGGTCGTCATACTTCTCGCCGAACAGGGCCATTGCGCCTTTGTTCTTCGCCGCCTCGAGGTCCATGATGTTGGTTTCGATCGGCAGGTTACGACGGATCTGAGCGTTAACCAGATCTTCCACCGCGCGGATTTCTGCCGGTTTCATCGCTTCAAAATGGGAGAAGTCGAAACGCAGCACTTTGTCATTTACCAGGGAGCCTTTCTGGGCAACGTGCGTACCCAGAACCTGGCGCAGCGCGGCGTGCATCAGGTGCGTCGCGGAGTGGTTCAGACGAATACGTGCGCGGCGCGCTTCGTCAACGATAGCCTGAACGCCCTCGCCCACTTTCAGTTCGCCGGATGCCAGCGTCCCCTGGTGGCCGATTGCCTGACCATATTTCTGCGTGTCGCTGACGGCAAAGCTGAAACCATTGCCTTTCAGTTCGCCTTTATCACCCACCTGGCCGCCTGATTCCGCGTAGAACGGCGTCTTGTCCAGAACCACAACGGCAGTCTGGCCCGCGCTGATGCTCTCCACGGCTTTGCCGTCAACAAACAGGGCTGTTACTGTGCCGTTGGTTTCCAGATGTTCGTAACCTTCAAATTCGCTGCTGCCATCAACGCGGATCATGGCGTTGTAATCGGCGCCGAACCCGCTGGATTCACGCGCACGACGGCGCTGCTCTTCCATTGCCGCTTCGAAGCCCGCTTCGTCAACTTTAATGTTGCGCTCGCGGCAAACATCAGCCGTCAGGTCAACCGGGAAACCATAGGTGTCGTACAGACGGAAGGCGGTTTCACCATCCAGAGTGTCGCCTTTCAGCTTCGACAGCTCGTCGTCCAGCAGGGTCAGGCCACGTTCCAGCGTACGGGCAAACTGCTCTTCTTCGGTTTTCAGAACCTGCTCAACCTGCGCCTGCTGACGTTTCAGCTCTTCGCCCGCTGCGCCCATAACGCCAATCAGCGGCCCCACCAGCTTATAGAAGAAGGTATCTTTCGCGTCCAGCATGTTGCCGTGGCGGATCGCGCGGCGAATGATACGGCGCAGCACGTAGCCGCGGTTTTCATTCGATGGGATCACGCCGTCAGCAATCAGGAATGCACAGGAGCGGATGTGGTCGGCAATCACGCGCAGGGATTTGTTGCTCAGGTCGGTCGCGCCAGTCACGTCGGCAACGGACTTAATCAGAGTGCTGAACAGATCGATGTCGTAGTTGGAGTTAACGTGCTGCAGTACTGCGGCAATACGCTCCAGACCCATACCGGTATCTACGGATGGCTTCGGCAGTGGCTCCATGGTGCCGTCGATCTGACGGTTGAACTGCATGAAGACGATGTTCCAGATCTCGATGTAACGGTCGCCGTCTTCTTCTGCGCTGCCAGGAGGGCCGCCCCAGATGTGGTCGCCGTGATCGTAGAAGATTTCGGTGCAAGGACCGCACGGACCGGTATCGCCCATCTGCCAGAAGTTGTCAGACGCGTACGGGGCGCCTTTGTTATCGCCGATGCGAATAATACGTTCGCGCGGGATACCCACCTCTTTTTCCCAGATTTCATAGGCTTCATCGTCGGTTTCGTAGACGGTAACCCACAGGCGCTCTTTCGGCAGGTTGAACCAGTTTTCACCGGTCAGCAGTTCCCATGCGTACTGGATAGCGTCATGTTTGAAATAGTCGCCAAAGCTGAAGTTACCCAGCATCTCGAAGAAGGTGTGGTGACGTGCGGTATAACCGACGTTTTCCAGATCGTTATGTTTACCACCCGCACGTACACAACGCTGTGAGGTGGTCGCGCGGGAATAATTACGCTTGTCGAGACCAAGGAAGACATCCTTGAACTGGTTCATCCCGGCGTTGGTAAAAAGTAAAGTTGGATCGTTGTTCGGTACCAGGGAGCTGCTGGCAACAACCTGATGTCCCTTACTATGGAAAAAATCGAGAAACGCCTGTCGGATCTCAGCGGTGCTCTTGCTCATAATTATCCTGAAATCAAGCTAACGAAATGTCACAGCGGGTCACTACGCAACCGTTGTTGGACGGACCAGCTACTGTAAAAAGTGGGAATAAGATAAGTTTTCTTTGGAGGGAAGTAAAATCCCGCATGCGTTCAATCGGTAAAATTACGCCAGATATCCTGTATATCCTCCATCAGGAAACCGCGGTAGAGCAAAAAGCGCTGGATTTTGACTTTTTCTGAAAATTCACGCGGCAGCGGTTCGCCGTATTTTCGCACCGCCTGTTCCCGCGCCAGTTCGCACCAGTCAATCTCGCATTCACGCATCGCGCGTTCTGTGATTTCCCGTGGGATACCTTTCTGATTAAGCTCCTGGCGGATACGCGCCGGGCCATAACCTTTACGGCTGCGGCTGGCGATAAAGCGAGAGACGAAGCGGCTATCGTCCAGATAGTTATGCTCGTAACACCAGGCAATAACGCGGTCATAATCTTCCGCGGTCGCGTCGATTTGTTCCGGGCCGTTTTTGCTCATGACCGGCGCCATGAGTTTGCGGCGCAGCTCCTGTTCGCTATGGTCGCGCACGCTCAGTATGCGTACCGCGCGATCAAGCAGACGGTTCCAGGCGGGGCGTCGGGGGGATGATTCACTCATAAAGCACCTGCTGAAAAACAAATGCAAAAAAGGGCCGCAATCGCAGCCCTTTTATTACATCAAGTGATTAGAAATCTTCGTTGGTTTCTTCTACGTCTGCGTCATCCGCAGTGAAGTCTGGCTTAGCATCCTGATTGTTGAGAAGCAGATCGCGTACCTTCTTCTCAATCTCTTTCGCTGCTGCCGGGTTCTCTTTCAGCCAGGAGATAGCATTCGCTTTACCCTGACCAATCTTGTCGCCGTTGTAGCTGTACCAGGCGCCCGCTTTCTCAATCAGCTTCTCTTTCACGCCGAGGTCAACCAGTTCGCCGTAGAAGTTGATGCCTTCGCCGTAGAGGATCTGGAATTCAGCCTGTTTGAACGGTGCAGCGATTTTGTTCTTAACCACTTTCACACGCGTTTCGCTACCCACCACGTTCTCACCGTCTTTAACGGCACCGATACGGCGGATATCCAGACGCACGGAGGCGTAGAATTTCAGCGCGTTACCACCGGTGGTGGTTTCCGGGTTACCGAACATCACACCGATCTTCATACGGATCTGATTGATGAAGATCAGCAGCGTGTTGGACTGCTTCAGGTTACCGGCCAGCTTACGCATCGCCTGGCTCATCATACGTGCCGCGAGGCCCATGTGAGAGTCACCGATTTCGCCTTCGATTTCTGCTTTTGGCGTCAGCGCCGCTACGGAGTCGACGATGATTACGTCAACTGCGCCAGAGCGCGCCAGTGCGTCACAGATTTCCAGTGCCTGCTCACCGGTATCCGGCTGCGAGCAGAGCAGGTTGTCGATATCAACACCCAGTTTACGTGCGTAAACCGGATCCAGCGCGTGCTCAGCATCGATAAAGGCACAGGTTTTGCCCTCGCGCTGTGCAGCAGCCACAACCTGTAAGGTCAGGGTGGTTTTACCGGAGGATTCTGGCCCGTAGATCTCTACGATACGACCCATAGGCAGGCCGCCAGCACCCAGTGCAATATCCAGAGAAAGCGAACCGGTGGAGATAGTTTCTACATCCATGGAACGATCTTCACCCAGGCGCATGATGGAACCTTTACCGAATTGCTTTTCGATCTGGCCCAGTGCTGCCGCCAACGCTTTCTGTTTGTTTTCGTCGATAGCCATTTTTTCCTCTCATGCCGGGTGAAACAACTGCGCTTCACCTTGGATTTCTGTTCTGTTGCAGCAATTATACTGTATGCTCATACAGTATCAAGTGTTTTGTAGAAAATGTTGCCAGAGCGTTTTTAACGCATAAACGGTGGCCTGACGACGCACGCTTTCACGGTCGCCGCTAAAGCATTCCCGGCGGGTAATCCCCTCCCCTTGGGCCGTCGCAAAGCCAAACCACACTGTTCCAACAGGCTTTTCCTCGCTGCCACCGTCCGGCCCGGCGATGCCGCTAATAGAGATAGCATAGTCCGCCCGGGCAGCACGCAGGGCGCCAATCGCCATTTCAATGACCACCGGTTCACTCACCGCGCCGTGCTCGATGAGCGTGGGCTCACGAACCCCAATCATCTGCGCTTTCGCTTCATTACTGTAGGTGACAAAACCGCGTTCAAACCAGGCGGAACTGCCCGCGATATCGGTGATAGCTTTCGCCACCCAGCCACCGGTACAGGACTCAGCCGTGGTGACCGTGGCACCGCGCTGTTTCAGCGCCTGCCCTACCCTCTCACTGAGCTGCATTAATTCATGGTCACTCATCTCGTTTTGTCTCCATAAAAACGTGCAGCACAAGATAGCACTTTAGTCGGTAGATATGAGGATGAGGTGGCGCTTTTACGAGGGGGATTCAGAAAAAATAAACGTAGCCATCCGGCCAGGAGTGAAACGTGAGTGGCGTAAGCCACCCACGTTTTCAGGCGTTAACTGAACGGCGAGGCCGCCCTCGCCTGGGCCACCGCCAGCCCCAGCTGCCAGACCGCCATCGCATAGTGCGTACTGTGGTTGTAGCGGGTGATGGTGTAGAAGTTCGGCAGGCCGTACCAGTACTGATAACCGGTGCCAATATCCAGACGTAGCAGGCTCACCTGCTGATTGCCGTTCAGCGGCTGCTGCGGCGTGAGGCCGGCAGAGGTCAGCTGTGCCGCGCTGTAGCGGGTTTTAAAGCCGTTCTCCAGCCCCGGTGCCTGGCCGTTAGCCATAACCGCGACCGGCTGGCCTGGCGTCCAGCCATGCTCTTTAAAGTAGTTGGCAACGCTGCCAATGGCATCTTCAGGATCCCACAGGTTGATGTGCCCGTCCCCATTGAAATCGACCGCATACTGCTTATAGGAGGAGGGCATAAACTGGCCGTAGCCCATCGCCCCGGCAAAGGAGCCTTTCAGATCCAGCGGGTCGTCCTGCTCGTCACGGGCCATCAGCAGGAAGGTTTCCAGCTCAGAGGAGAAGTATTCCGCCCGGCGCGGGTAGTTAAAGGAGAGGGTCGCCAGCGCATCAAGAATGCGGGTTTTTCCCATCACCCGGCCCCAGCGGGTCTCCACGCCGATAATCCCGACGATGATCTCCGGCGGCACGCCGTAAACCTGCTGGGCACGGGTCAGTGCATCCCGATACTGATTCCAGAACGCCACGCCATTCTGCACGTTGTCCGGGGTAATAAACTGCTTGCGATAGCGCAGCCATGCGCCGTTCGGTCCGGCCGGAGGCTGGGTGGTCGGCGCCTGACGATCCATCAGTCGCAATACATAATCCAGACGTTTCGCCTGGGAGAGGATCTCCTGTAGCTGGGCTTTGTTAAAGCCGTGCTTGCTCACCATTTTGTCGATGAACTGCTCCGCCGCAGGGTTATTGGCAAAGTCGCCCCCCATCTGCATCACATTATGCTGAGGCTCCAGCAGGAAGCCGCCGGAAGGGGCGCCTGCCGTTTGCTGGACCTCTTCGGTCTTCGGTTTACTACTGCATGCGGAGAGCAGAATAAGCGCAGGGAGTAGCGCTGCGTAACGACGCTTGAACATGACACATCCATTCACGAATTCGATAAGTGGCAAGTATGGTAAAGCATCCGGGACACCTCAAGGAAGGGGCGCACACGCACCCGGCAAAATCTTTACGCTGCCTAAAGGTAAATTCAGTCTCTTCTTCACCACGCCGCCGTCACCTTTCTTATTATCTTTCAAAATAATCACTTTTTGCTTTCATTGTGGGATCTATTTAACACTTTAAAACCTTTCAAAGTGATTATTATTACTCCGCCAGAGCGAACATACCCTACAGGAGAAAATAATGATAGAAATCATCACCCATGGCGCCGAGTGGTTTATCGGGCTGTTTCAGAAAGGTGGCGAAGTCTTTACCAGCATGGTCACCGGCATTCTGCCGCTGCTGATCAGCCTGCTGGTGATCATGAATGCGCTGATCAACTTTATCGGCCAGCAGCGGATTGAAAAGCTGGCCCAGCGCTGCGCAGGTAACCCCCTTTCCCGCTATCTGCTGCTGCCCTGCATTGGCACCTTTGTGTTTTGTAACCCCATGACCCTGAGCCTCGGGCGCTTTATGCCCGAACGCTACAAGCCGAGCTACTACGCGGCAGCATCCTACAGCTGCCACTCCATGAACGGCCTGTTCCCGCATATCAACCCGGGCGAGCTGTTTGTCTATCTGGGGATCGCCAGCGGCCTGACCACCCTCGGCCTGCCGCTCGGCCCGCTGGCGGTGAGCTACCTGGTGGTCGGCCTGGTGACTAACTTCTTCCGCGGCTGGGTGACCGATCTCACCACCGCCATTTTCGAAAAGAAGATGGGCATTCAGCTTGAACAGAACGTCCAGCTTAAGGGAGCCACAGCATGAGCCGGATCCGCATTGAAAAAGGCACGGGTGGCTGGGGCGGCCCGCTGGAGTTCGACGCCACCGAAGGCAAAAAAATCGTCTACATCACCGCGGGCACCCGCCCGGCTATCGTCGACAAGCTGCGCGAACTCACCGGCTGGGAAGCGATGGACGGCTTTAAAGAGGGCGAGCCGCCGGAAGCGGAGATCGGCGTGGCGGTGATCGACTGCGGCGGCACCCTGCGCTGCGGCATCTACCCGAAACGGCGCATTCCCACCGTCAATATTCATTCGACGGGGAAATCCGGCCCGCTGGCGCAGCATATCGTGGAGGACATTTACGTCTCAGGCGTAAAAGAAGAGAACATCACGCTGGTAGACGGGGCTGCACCAGCCAAAAAGCACGCGCCGCGCGAATATGACACCAGCAAGAAGATCACCGAGCAGAGCGACGGTCTGCTGGCAAAAGTCGGGATGGGAATGGGCTCTGCGGTTGCGGTCCTGTTCCAGTCCGGGCGCGACACCATCGATACGGTGCTGAAAACCATCCTGCCGTTCATGGCCTTCGTCTCGGCGCTGATCGGCATCATCATGGCCTCCGGGCTGGGGGACTGGATCGCCCACGGCCTGGCTCCGCTGGCCAGTCATCCGCTCGGGCTGGTGACCCTGGCGCTGATCTGCTCCTTCCCGCTGCTGTCGCCGTTCCTCGGTCCCGGCGCGGTCATCGCCCAGGTCATTGGCGTACTGATTGGCGTGCAGATTGGGCTGGGCAATATTCCCCCGCACCTCGCCCTGCCCGCGCTGTTCGCCATTAATGCCCAGGCCGCCTGTGACTTTATCCCGGTGGGGCTGTCGCTGGCTGAAGCGCGCCAGGAGACCGTACGCGTCGGCGTCCCTTCGGTGCTGGTAAGCCGCTTCCTGACTGGTGCGCCAACGGTGCTGATCGCCTGGTTCGTCTCCGGCTTTATTTATCAATAAGAGGAATTCCTGATGACCGTGATTTACCAGACCACCATTACCCGCATCGGCCAGAGCGCCCCGGATGCGCTGAGCGACCAGATGCTGATCACCTTTCGTGAAGGGGCCCCGGCAGATATTGAGGAATTCTGTTTTATCCACTGCCACGGGGAGCTCAATGGCGAACTGAAGGTCGGAAGCGAGCTGGAGCTGGGCGAAACGCGCTATGCCGTCACCGCCGTGGGCGACGTGGCCGAACAAAACCTGCGCGAGCTGGGCCACATCACCCTGCGTTTCGATGGTCGGCTCCAGGCGGAGTACCCCGGCACGGTTCACGTGGCGGGCCCGGTTCCACAGGCTGTTACCCCAGGCTGCACATTAAAATTTGTTGCGTAATTAAGGAGAGAAATATGAGTCAGGTTGCCGTTGTCATTGGTGGAGGACAAACCTTAGGGGAGTTCCTCTGCCGTGGGCTTGCCGCAGAGGGTTACCGCGTGGCGGTAGTCGATATCCAGAGTGAAAAGGCCGCCCGCGTGGCGGACGCCATCAATACCGAATTCGGTAACGGGATGGCCTGGGGATTTGGCGCTGACGCCACCAGCGAGCAGAGCGTGCTGGCTCTCGCCCGCGGCGTGGACGAGATTTTTGGCCGCACCGATCTGCTGGTCTACAGCGCCGGGATCGCCAAAGCGGCATTTATCAGCGATGTGGAGCTGGGGGATTTCGACCGTTCATTGCAGGTGAACCTGGTGGGCTATTTCCTCTGCGCCCGGGAGTTCTCGCGCCTGATGATCCGCGACGGCATTGCCGGGCGCATCATTCAGATCAACTCCAAATCCGGCAAGGTGGGCAGCAAGCACAACTCCGGCTACAGCGCGGCCAAGTTCGGCGGCGTGGGGCTGACGCAGTCCCTGGCGCTGGATCTGGCGGAATATGGCATTACCGTGCATTCCCTGATGCTCGGCAACCTGCTGAAATCGCCGATGTTCCAGTCCCTGCTGCCGCAGTACGCCACCAAACTTGGCATTAATGAGGATCAGGTGGAGCAATACTACATCGATAAAGTGCCGCTGAAGCGCGGCTGCGACTATCAGGACGTGCTGAATATGCTGCTGTTTTATGCCAGCCCGAAAGCCTCTTACTGCACCGGGCAGTCGATCAATGTCACCGGTGGGCAGGTGATGTTCTGAGTTCATTCCCCGGGGGCGCTGCGCTTACCGGGGCTACAAACCCCGAACCCCAGGCCGGGCAAGCGTATCGCCGCCCGGCCATAGCACAGGAGCTAAACATGGTCACCACCCTGATCACCGTCGCTGTTATCGCCTGGCTGTGCCAGCTGGCACTCGGCGGCTGGCAAATCCATCGTTTTAACCGCGCCTTTGACGCCCTTTGCCAGAAAGGGCGCGTGGGCGTGGGCCGCTCCGGCGGTCGCTTTAAGCCGCGGGTGATTGTCGCCATTGCGCTGGATGATAACCACCGGGTCTGTGACTCCTTGATGATGCGTGGGCTGACGGTCTTTGCCCGACCGGTGAAAATTGCAGCGATTAACGGCACCGCGTTGCAGGAATTAGAGCCCGATGTGATCTTTCCCAATGATTCGCTCTGTCAAGATGCACTATCATTAGCGCTTAAATTGAAACATGGATAATTTCGTTGTGAACGTTATAAGCTTGCGAAATTATCATTTCGCAACCTAAGGAACTCAACGCCTATGAAACCCCGCCAGCGGCAGGCGGCCATACTCGACCATTTGCAAAAACAGGGAAAATGTTCGGTTGAGGATCTGGCCCACTACTTTGATACCACCGGCACCACAATCCGCAAGGATCTGGTGATCCTGGAAAACGCCGGGGCGGTGATCCGCACCTATGGCGGCGTGGTGCTGAATAAAGACGAGGCCGACCCGCCTATCGATCACAAGACGCTCATCAACACCCATCAGAAGGCGTTAATCGCTGACGCCGCGGTAAAATTTATCCATGACGGCGACTCCATTATCCTCGATGCGGGCAGCACGGTTCTGCAGATGGTGCCAATGCTGAGCCGCTTCAATAACATCACGGTGATGACCAACAGCCTGCATATCGTCAACGCCCTTTCCGAATTCGACAATGAACAAACCATCCTGATGCCCGGCGGCACCTTCCGCAAAAAGTCGGCCTCGTTTCACGGCCAGCTTGCGGAGAACGCCTTCGACCATTTCAGCTTCGACCGCCTGTTTATGGGCACCGACGGCATCGACCTCAACGCGGGCGTCACCACCTTCAATGAAGTGTTCAGCGTCAGTAAAGCGATGTGCAATGCCGCCAGGGAGGTGATCCTGATGGCGGACTCGTCAAAGTTTGGCCGTAAAAGCCCGAATATTGTCTGTAGCCTGGAGAGCGTCGATAAGCTGATTACCGACGCGGGCATCGATCCGGCGTTTAAGAAAGCGCTGGAAGAGAAAGGAATCGACGTGATTGTAACCGGAGAGCGTGATGAGTGATTTTCTGTTAAACGCGGGTCGCCAGACCCTGATGCTGGAACTGCAGGAGGCCAGCCGCCTGCCGGACCGTCTGGGGGAAGATTTTGTTCGCGCAGCCAATACCATTATTCACTGCGACGGGAAGGTGATCGTCTCGGGCATCGGCAAATCCGGGCATATCGGCAAGAAGATTGCCGCGACCCTTGCCAGCACCGGCACCCCCGCCTTTTTTGTCCACCCTGCTGAAGCCCTGCACGGCGATCTGGGGATGATTGAGAGTCGCGACGTGCTGCTCTTTATCTCCTACTCCGGCTCGGCAAAAGAGCTGGATTTGATCCTCCCGCGTTTGCAGGAAAAATCGGTGGCGCTGCTGGCGATGACCGGCAAGTCCCGCTCGCCGCTGGCGCTGGCCGCCAACGCCACGCTGGATATTTCGGTGGAGCGCGAAGCCTGTCCGATGCACCTTGCGCCGACCTCCAGCACCGTCAACACGCTGATGATGGGCGATGCGCTGGCGATGGCGGTGATGCAGGCCCGCGGGTTTAATGAAGAGGATTTTGCCCGCTCGCACCCGGCAGGCGCCCTGGGAGCACGCCTGCTGAATAAAGTGCACCACCTGATGCGCACCGACGAGGCTATCCCGCAGGTGAAACTGAATACCAGCGTGATGGACGCGATGCTGGAGCTGAGCCGTACCGGACTGGGGCTGGTGGCGGTCTGTGATGATGTCCAGCAGGTCAAAGGGGTCTTCACCGACGGCGACCTGCGCCGCTGGCTGGTGAGCGGCGGCAAACTGGAGATTGCCGTCAGCAACGCCATGACCGCCGGTGGCCTGACGCTGAATGCCGACAGCCGCGCCATTGAAGCCAAAGAGCTCTTGATGAAGCGCAAAATCACCGCCGCGCCGGTGGTGGATAGCCATGGCCGCCTGTGCGGTGCCATCAACCTGCAGGATTTCTACCAGGCAGGCATTCTCTAACCCTTAAGACCCAGACGTTTCGCCAGCCGGTGCAGGTTGGCGACGTCCGTCTCCAGCGCCCTCGCGCTCGCCGCCCAGTTGCGGCTGTTCTGCTCCAGCGCCCGGACAATCATCTGGCGCTGAAACGCCTCCGTCGCCTCACGCAGGTTCTGATTCTCAACGCGCGGCGTCTCCGGCGTCACCACGGGTGTGCTCTCATCATGCAGAGCAAAGTGCTGCGCGTGGATCACCACTTCATCCCCTGCCCGCGCCGCCCGGGCCAGTACTACCGCCCGGTGAATGGCATGTTCCAGTTCGCGCACGTTGCCCGGCCAGGCGTAGCTCAGCAGATGCGCCCGGGCGCCGGGGCTTAGCACCACCCGGGATAACCCCATCCGCAACCGGCACTGTTCACAGAAATAGCCTGCCAGCAGTACCACATCTTCGCCACGCTCGCGCAGCGGCGGCACCGAAAGCGGAAACACACTCAGGCGGTGGTACAGATCGGCGCGGAAGTTCCCGGCCAGCACCTCTTCACGCAGATCGCGGTTGGTGGCGGCCAGCACCCGCACGTCGACCCGCAGGCTGCGGTCATCGCCCACCCGCTGGATATCGCCATACTGCAATACGCGCAGCAGCTTAGCCTGCAGCGCCAGCGACAGCTCGCCAATCTCATCCAGGAACAGCGTGCCGTTATCGGCCATCTCAAACTTGCCGCTGCGGTTGCTGATGGCCCCGGTAAACGCCCCTTTGACGTGACCAAAGAGCTCGCTCTCCGCCACGCTTTCCGGCAGCGCGGCACAGTTGAGATAGACCAGCGGATTCACCGCCCGGGGAGAAGCCTGGTGAATGGCTTTGGCCACCAGCTCTTTACCGGTGCCGGTCTCCCCTTCGATCAGCACGTTCAGGTCGGAGGCGGCGACAATCTCAATCTCTTTTTTCAGGCTCATCATGCCCGGCGAGAGGCCAATCATCTCGGTGCTTTTTACCTGCTCAAACCCCGTAGGGCGGGTGGAGAGGGTGTTCTGGCTCTCGAGCTGCTCAATCAGCAGGGCATTATTCAGCGCCCCGGCGGCCAGGGCGGCAATCAGCCTCAACTCTTCGTCGCTGAAGGTGTCGAACTGGTCCGGCGACATGCCATCGAGGGTCAGCGCGCCAATCAGGTTCTGCCCGGCAAACAGCGGCAGGCCGATACAGGCGTGCACCTTCAGACTCTCCTGACCGGGGATCAACCCGTCGTAGGGATCGGGCAGGTCGCTGTCGGCCGGGAAGCGCACCACATCCCCGGCGCGGGCGATGGTCTCCAGCCGCGGATGGCCTTCAAGGGTGAAGCGCCGCCCCAGCACATCCTGCGCCAGCCCGTCGATCGCCAGCGGGATAAACTGCCGCCCTTCGTAGCGCAGCAGCGCCGACGCATCGCACTCCAGCACGTGACGCAGGGTGGAGATCAGCCGCTGAAAGCGATCCTGATGGCCGATGCCGCTCTGCAATTCAATGGCGATTTTCGCCAGCACCTCTACAGAAAAACTCATTCTCGCCTCGTTGTCATTTTGACAATACGCAGTGTCATATTGACTATACCAGACACAGTCAAATTGACTATCATAAGAGTGCGGTTATTTTTAAAACCATTAAAAATTAATAATTTAAAAAGTTGGCACGCACCCTGCAATAGGCATGACATCTTTCATTTAATTGCGCTGTATTAAGTTGAGGTTGCTATGTCTATTCTGGTTAAAAACAATATTCATTGGGTTGGTCAACGTGACTGGGAAGTACGTGATTTTCACGGAACGGAGTACAAAACGCTGCGCGGCAGCAGCTATAACAGCTATCTCATCCGGGAAGAGAAAAACGTCCTGATCGATACCGTCGATCATAAATTCAGCCGCGAGTTCGTGCAGAACCTGCGCAGTGAAATCGACCTGGCCGATATCGACTACATCATCATTAACCATGCGGAAGAGGACCATGCCGGGGCGCTGACCGAGCTGATGTCCTGCATCCCGGACACCCCGATCTACTGCACCGCCAACGCCATCGACTCCATCACCGGCCATCACCACCATCCGGAGTGGAACTTCAACGTGATGAAAACCGGCGACTCTCTGGATATCGGCAACGGCAAACAGCTGATCTTCGTGGAAACCCCAATGCTGCACTGGCCGGACAGCATGATGACCTACATGACCGGCGACGCGGTGCTCTTCAGTAACGACGCCTTCGGCCAGCACTACTGCGACGAACGTCTGTTCAATGACGAAGTGGATCAGGCCGAACTCTTTGAGCAGTGCCAGCGCTACTACGCCAACATCCTCACCCCGTTCAGCCGTCTGGTGACGCCAAAAATCACCGAGATCCTCGGCTTTAACCTGCCGGTGGATATGATTGCCACCTCTCACGGTGTGGTATGGCGTGATAACCCTACGCAGATCGTCGAGCTGTACCTGAAATGGGCGGCGGATTATCAGGAAGACCGCATCACCATTTTCTACGACACCATGTCCAACAATACCCGCATGATGGCCGACGCCATCGCCCAGGGCATTAATGAAGTTGACCCGAACGTGGCGGTGAAAATCTTTAACGTCGCCCGCAGCGATAAAAACGACATTCTCACGAACGTCTTCCGCTCAAAAGGCGTGCTGGTGGGTACCTCCACCATGAACAACGTGATGATGCCGAAAATTGCCGGCCTGGTGGAAGAGATGACCGGCCTGCGCTTCCGTAACAAACGTGCCAGCGCCTTCGGCTCTCACGGCTGGAGTGGCGGCGCGGTAGACCGTCTCTCCACCCGTTTGCAGGACGCGGGCTTTGAAATGTCGATGAGCCTGAAGGCGAAATGGCGCCCGGATCTCGATGCGCTGGAAGTCTGCCGTCAGCATGGTCGCGATATTGCCCGTCAGTGGGCGCTCGCTCCGCTGCCTGAAGCCAGCGTGAAACCTGCCGCTCAGGCGGAAGAAAGCGCCAGCGTCGAAGAGACCACCGCCGACCTCGGCCCCTGCATGCAGTGCAGCGTCTGCC
The DNA here is from genome assembly GCF_002902985.1 of Leclercia sp. LSNIH1. Taxonomy (NCBI): domain Bacteria; kingdom Pseudomonadati; phylum Pseudomonadota; class Gammaproteobacteria; order Enterobacterales; family Enterobacteriaceae; genus Leclercia; species Leclercia sp. LSNIH1. Next base: position 4,699,928 of record NZ_CP026167.1, read on the forward strand.
AGTGGATCTACGATCCGACCCTCGGCGAGCCGCTGCAGGACGTCGCGCCAGGTACCCCGTGGAGCGACGTGCCGGACAATTTCCTCTGCCCGGAATGTTCCCTTGGTAAAGATGTATTTGAAGAACTGGCATCGGAGGCAAAATGAGCCACGGTATCGTCATCATCGGCTCGGGCTTCGCCGCCCGCCAGCTGGTGAAAAACATCCGTAAACAGGATGCGAACGTCCCGCTGACGCTTATTGCAGCGGACAGCATGGATGAGTACAACAAGCCAGACTTAAGCCACGTTATCAGTCAGCGCCAGCAGGCCGACGACCTCACCCGCCAGACGGCGGGAGAGTTTGCCGAACAGTTTAACCTGCGCCTGTTTCCCTACACCTGGGTCACCGACATCGACGCCGCAGCCCACGTGGTCAAAGGGAAAGACAAGCAGTGGTCCTATGACAAACTGGTGCTGGCAACCGGAGCCTCGGCCTTTGTGCCGCCGGTTGCAGGCCGCGAGCTGATGCTGACCCTGAACAGCCAGACGGAGTACCGGGCCTGCGAAAGCACGTTGCGTGACGCCCGACGGGTGATGATTGTTGGCGCAGGTCTTATCGGCAGCGAACTGGCGATGGATTTTTGCCGGGCCGGGAAAGAGGTCACCCTGGTTGACCATTCCGCCAGCATTCTCTCCGCGCTGATGCCCGCCGAAGTGAGCAGTCGCTTACAACACCGGCTGACCGATATGGGGGTGCATCTGCTGCTGAAATCCCAGCTGCAAAGCCTGACCCAAACCGATACCGGGATCTGCGCCCTGCTGGATCGGGATCGCTGCCTTGAAGTCGATGTGGTGATTGCCGCCACCGGCCTGCGCCCGGAAATCGGGCTGGCACAGCGGGCCGGTGCAGAAACAGATCGCGGGGTAAAGGTCGACAGCTATCTGCAAACCACCCGGCCCGATATTTATGCTCTGGGCGACTGCGCCGAAATTAACGGTCAGGTGCTGCCGTTCCTGCAGCCGATCCAGTTAAGCGCCATGTATCTGGCGAAGAATCTGCTCGGGGCCAGTACGCCACTGAAACTGCCTGCGATGCTGGTGAAGGTCAAAACGCCGGAACTGCCGCTGCACCTGGCAGGCGAAACCCAGCGCCAGGATTTGAACTGGCAGATCGCCATCGAAGCCCAGGGGATGGTGGCGAAAGGGGCCGACAACGAGGGCAATCTGCGCGCCTTTGTGGTCAGCGAAGATCGTATGAAGGAGGCCTTCGCCCTGCTGAAAGCCTTACCCGTTTAACCCTCAAACTCTTGTTCTACTCGTTGTATGCTTGTCACTCTTTGCCTTTCGCAGCCCCGGTGCCCGGGGCTTTTTTAATGCGGAACAGTGATGAAACCGCGTCAGGTTTTAAGCCTGTTTTCCGGCCTACACTGTTGCGCTACTCCTTCACCGGAGACGACACATGGCAAACTTCACCCAGGAAATAACCTGGCTTGCCGCCTGGTTCAGACAGGTCAGGAAGCATGAACCTCTTTTTTCGCTGGCGCTGTCTCAGCCCATCACCGCTCAACGCCCTGGAAAACGTGCAGGATATGGCGCTGACCGCGGGCGGCCGACTCGGCTTTACTTGTGCCTGGCTGCCCTATAAATCAGTGGTGCGGGCCGGGGATGACGGAATCACGCAGCATCAACTCTCCGGCGAAGGTCTGCCGGAAGGTGAAGTCCCCACCATCGAGCATAAAGATCAGACGGCTGATGGTCTCTTTCACCATCTCTGTCACCGGTACGCGCACGCTGGAGAGGGAGGGTACCACGTAGGGCGCCATCGCAATGTCATCGAAACCCACTACCGACACCGCCTCCGGCACGGCGACCCCACTGTCGTGAAGCTGCTTGATGGCGCCGATCGCCATGTCGTCATTGCTCGCCACCAGCGCGGTAAAATGCTCGCCGCGCGCCAGCAGCGTCGCCACCCCTGCCGCGCCGCTGGCCGGGTGCCATTTACCCTCGACAATCAGCGACTCGCGTAGCGGAATGCGGTGCGCAGCAAGGGCCTCTTTGTAGCCGGAAAGGCGTTCGATCCCGGTGGGGGAATCGAGCGATCCGGTGATAAACGCGATATCGCGGTGGCCCTGCTCGATAAGGGTCGATACCGCCGCCTGGCTGGAGGCTTTATGATCTGACCAGACGCAGTGGCTGCTGTTTTTACGCAGGCGGCGGTTAAGCACGATCACCGGCTGGGCGTGTTTCTGGATGATCTCGTCCATCTCATCAACGCTGAGAAAACGCGGGTAGATGATGATCGCATCGCAGCGCATATCCAGCAGGTACTGAATCGCCTCGCGCTCCTCATCGGCGCTGTGCTTACCGTCGGCGAGGATCAGCTGACGTCCCTTCTCTTCGGTCATTCTGGCGGCATGGAACAGCAGCTCGCTGAAATAGACCCCGTGGTAGAGGGTGTTGGTCACCACCAGCCCAAGGGTTTGCGTGCTTTTGGTCGCCAGGTTACGCGCCAGTAAATTAGGCCGATACCCGCTCTCTTCAATCGCCTGAAAAACCTTGTCTTTTGTCTCCTGGCTCACGTAGCCATTGCCCGAAAGCACCCGGGAAACCGTCGCCTTCGAGACCCCTGCCCGCTTCGCCACTTCCAGCATCGTGGTCATGCATCTGTTCCGTCTTAATCCCGTGAGCGGCAGTGTACTGCACCGCGTGAAAATTGTCGCAGCGTCTGTCACACGCTTTTTAACACGCCAGGTGATCGCCATCACGAATTTAAAAAATGGCTAAAACGTGATCTTGTTAGATTCCAGGAAACTCTTCATGATTTTGTGGAACCGGTTTCCTATATAAGTTTCATCGCTCACCCCGATGAAGACGTACCTTACTGATAAAACAGGATACAACCCGATGGCCAAAAATTATGCTGCGCTGGCGAATGCCGTTGTCAGCGCGCTCGGCGGCAAAGAGAATATCGTCGCGGTCACCCATTGCATGACCCGTCTGCGCTTCGTGGCAAAAGACGAAAGCCTGATCGACAGCGCGACGCTGAAAAGCATCAGCGGCGTGCTGGGCGTCGTGCGCAACGACAACCAGTGCCAGGTGATCATCGGCAATACCGTTTCCCAGGCTTACCGCGAGGTGGTCAACCTGCTGCCCGCCGACATGCAGCCTGCCGCACCCCAGGGGCCGCAAAAGCTGACCCTGAAACGCATTGGGGCGGGCATTCTTGATGCCCTGATCGGCACCATGTCACCGCTGATCCCGGCGATCATCGGCGGGTCGATGGTCAAGCTGCTGGCGATGATCCTTGAGATGAGCGGCGTGCTGACCAAAGGCGATCCGACGCTGACGATCCTGACCGTAATCGGCGACGGCGCGTTCTTCTTCCTGCCGCTGATGGTGGCCGCCTCTGCGGCGGTGAAATTCAAAACCAACATGTCGCTGGCGATCGCCATTGCGGGCGTGCTGGTCCACCCGAGCTTTATTGAGCTGATGGCGAAAGCGGCGCAGGGCGAGCACGTTGAGTTCGCGTTTGTGCCGGTGACGGCGGTGAAATATACCTATACGGTGATCCCGGCGCTGGTGATGACCTGGTGCCTGTCCTATATCGAACGCTGGGTGGACAAAATCACCCCGGCGGTGACGAAAAACTTCCTCAAGCCAATGCTGATCGTGCTGATTGCCGCCCCGCTCGCCATCGTCCTGATTGGGCCGCTGGGGATCTGGATCGGTAGCGGCATCTCCGCGCTGGTTTACACCATTCACGGCTATCTGGGCTGGCTCTCCGTCGCCATCATGGGCGCGCTGTGGCCGCTGCTGGTGATGACCGGGATGCACCGCGTCTTTACGCCTACCATCATTCAGACCATTGCCGAAACGGGCAAAGAGGGGATGGTGATGCCGTCAGAAATCGGCGCCAACCTCTCCCTCGGCGGTTCGTCGCTGGCGGTCGCCTGGAAAACCAAAAACCCGGAACTGCGCCAGACGGCGCTAGCCGCGGCCGCTTCCGCCATCATGGCCGGGATCTCTGAACCGGCGCTGTACGGCGTGGCGGTTCGTCTGAAACGTCCTTTAATTGCGAGCCTGATCAGCGGCTTTATCTGCGGCGCCGTGGCCGGGATCGCCGGGCTGGCCAGCCACTCGATGGCGGCGCCGGGCCTGTTTACCAGCGTCCAGTTCTTCGACCCGGCCAACCCGATGTCCATCGTCTGGGTATTCGGAGTCATGGCCCTGGCCGTGGTGCTCTCTTTCGTGCTGACCCTGATTCTGGGCTTTGAAGATATCCCGGTAGAAGACGAAGCAGAAAAAGCGCGTGCGCTGCAATCCGCACCGGTTCAGGCCAAAGCAGCACAAGCATAAATTTATAGCGAGGTAAGAATGTCAGTTTTTCCACAAGGATTTTTATGGGGCGGCGCACTGGCCGCTAACCAGAGCGAAGGCGCATACCGCGAGGGCGGCAAGGGCCTGACCACCGTCGATATGATCCCCCACGGCGCAAACCGCCTGGCGGTGAAGGTCGGCAAGGAAAAACGCTTTTCGCTGCGTGACGACGAGTTCTATCCCAGCCACGACGCGATCGATTTTTACCATCGCTATAAAGAAGATATCGCCTTAATGGCCGAGATGGGCTTCACGGTATTCCGTACCTCCATTGCCTGGAGCCGCCTCTATCCGAACGGCGACGAACCGCTGCCTAATAAAGAAGGGATTGCCTTTTACCGGGCCGTGTTCGAGGAGTGTAAAAAGTACAATATCGAACCGCTGGTAACCCTCTGCCACTTTGACGTGCCGATGCATCTGGTGACCGAGTATGGCTCCTGGCGCAACCGCAAGATGGTCGATTTTTTCGCCCGCTACGCCCGCACCTGCTTCGAAGAATTTAACGGGCTGGTGAAATACTGGCTCACCTTCAACGAGATCAACATCATGCTGCACAGCCCCTTCTCCGGTGCCGGGCTGGTGTTTGAGGAAGGTGAAAATGAGGATCAGGTGAAGTATCAGGCCGCCCACCATGAGCTGGTTGCCAGCGCGCTGGCAACCAAAATTGCCCACGAGGTGAACCCACAAAACCAGGTGGGCTGCATGCTGGCGGGCGGTAACTTCTACCCCTACTCCTGCAAACCAGAAGATGTGTGGACGGCATTAGAAAAAGATCGTGAGAACCTGTTCTTTATCGACGTCCAGGCCCGTGGCCGCTACCCGGCCTACTCTGCTCGCGTGTTCCGCGAAAAGGGGGTGGTGATTGTCAAAGATCCGGGTGATGACGCACTGCTGACAAACACCGTCGATTTTGTCTCATTCAGCTATTACGCCTCGCGCTGCGCCTCGGCGGATATGAATGCCAACAACACCAGCGCGGCCAATATCGTGAAATCCCTGCGTAACCCGCATATTGACGTCAGCGAGTGGGGCTGGGGCATCGACCCGCTGGGCCTGCGCATTACCATGAACATGATGTACGACCGCTACCAGAAGCCCCTGTTCCTGGTGGAGAACGGCTTAGGCGCGAAGGATGAGATGGACGCCAACGGTGAGATTAACGACGACTACCGCATCAGCTACCTGCGGGAGCATATCCGCGCGATGGGCGACGCCATTGAAGATGGCATTCCGCTGATGGGCTACACCAGCTGGGGCTGCATCGATCTGGTTGCCGCCTCCACCGGCGAGATGAGCAAGCGCTACGGCTTTATCTATGTCGATCGCGATGATGCCGGCAACGGCACCCTCGAACGCAAACGCAAAAAATCGTTCTGGTGGTACAAGAAAGTGATTGCCAGCAACGGTGCAGATTTAGATTAAACCCCCTTCGCCGGGCGGCGCTACGCTTGCCCGGCCTACAAATCCCCTATGAAATCCAATAATTTCATGACGTTATTATCGTTCATTGACACCGTGAATATATCATTGTATAAAACCCCGCCATAATAAATGATATTCATTCTCAGCCATGCTCCCGGGCTGTCATCAATAAATTAATGAAGGATAGCGTTTCATGAAAAAGATCATCAGTGCATTAGGCTTGCTGATCGCGACAGCCGGTTCTGCTTTTGCAACCACCTACCCTCTGACGATCGAGAACTGCGGCTATAAAGAGACCTTCACCAAAGCGCCAGAGCGCGTGGTGGCACTGGGCCAGAACACCGTAGAAATTCTCTTACTGCTGGGCCTGCAGGATAAGGTTGCCGCCAGCGCCTTCTGGCCGACCAAAGTGCTGCCTGAACTCGCTGAAAAGAATGAAAAAGTTAAATTGCTGACCGTTGAGATCCCGACGCTGGAGTCTATCCTTGCGCAAAACCCGGACTTCGTTCCGGCCCAGCTGCCGCTGCTACTGGGGCCAGAGAGTAAAGTCGCCAAACGCGAAGATCTGGCCACCGTCGGCGTCAACAGCTACATGTCGCCGGGCATGTGCGCCACCAAAAAAGATATCGGCGATATGTACGGCAGCCGCCAGAAGCTCTGGGATATGACCTTCCTGTATAAAGAGATTGAGGATTTCGCCAAAATCTTTAACGTCGAAGATCGCGGCCAGGCGTTGATTGCCGATTTCAAAAAGCGTGAAGCCGACCTGCGGGCTGAGTTCAGCAAAAACAAGAAAGATCTCTCATTTGTCTTCTGGTTCTCCAGCTCCTCCCCCTCTTCTGACGCTTACGTCGGCGGTAAAAACAGCGCCTCCGGCTTTATTGCTAACGTGCTGGGTGGCCACAACGCCATCACCTCTGAAACGGAATGGCCGACCGTCGGCTGGGAAAGCATTATCGCGGCCAACCCGGACGTGATCGTGGTCTCCAGCCTCGACCGCAACCGCTGGGCGCTGGATAACGCCGAGGAAAAAATCAAATTCCTGAAAAGCGATCCCGCCGTCAGCCAGCTCGACGCGGTGAAAAAAGGCCACATCGTGGTGATGGACGGCCAGGCGATGAACCCGACCATCCGCACCCTTTACGGCGCGGAGCAGATTGGTGAACAGCTCAGAAAAATGGAACTGAATTAATGACCGCGGTAGTACAACAGACCCGCCTGAGCTGGCTGTTGCCAGCTTCGGGTTTCCTGGCGGTGGTCGCGCTGCTGCTGGTTATCGCTTTTGGCGTCAGCGTGGGGGAGTTGTCGATCCCCCTGCAGAGCGTGTTCTACGCCATTACCAATAAGATGGGCTTAACCGAGGTGCCGCTCAATCGCATCTATGAGAGCGTGATCTGGGACTTTCGCCTGAGCCGGGCGCTGGTGGCGGCCTGCTGCGGTGCGGGTCTGGCTATCTGCGGCGCGGTGCTGCAAAGCCTGCTGAAAAACGCCCTCGCCGAACCCTACGTCCTGGGGGTCTCCGCCGGGGCGTCAACCGGGGCGGTCTCCGTGGTCGTGCTGGGCATTGGCAGCGGTACCGTGACGCTTTCCGCCGGGGCCTTCGCCGGGGCGTTTACCGCCTTCGCGTTTGTGGCCCTGCTGACGAACGGTGCCCGCGGCGGCAGTGAACGCACCATCCTTGCCGGGGTTGCCGCCTCGCAACTGTTTAACGCCATCACCGCCTGGACCGTCAGCACCTCGGCCAGCGCCCAGCAGGCGCGCGACGTGATGTTCTGGCTGCTGGGCAGCTTTAGCGGCGTGAGATGGCCCGAGTTACAGATGGTGCTGGTCGCGGTGCTGGTCGGTCTGGCTGTCTGCCTCTGGTACGCCCGGGCGCTCGACGCCTTCACCTTTGGCGATGATGCCGCCGCCTCGCTGGGGATCGCCGTCCCTTGGGTGCGGCTGATCCTGTTCATCGTTACCGCACTGATGACCGCCACCATCGTCAGCATGGCGGGTTCCATCGGCTTTGTCGGCCTGGTGGTGCCACACATGATGCGCTTCTTCTTTGGTCCGCTGCACCGCACGCTGCTTATCGCCAGCGCGCTGGCGGGTGCCATCCTGATGGTGCTGGCGGATATCGCCTCACGCCTGCTGATCGCTCCGCAAAGCCTGCCGGTGGGCGTCGTTACCGCGCTGGTGGGCGTCCCGTTCTTTGCTGTGATTATCTACCGTTCAAGGAATAAGTGATGAGCATCACTGCTGAAAATATCACCTGGAAGGTGGGTAAAAAGGTCATCGTCGACAATGTCTCGCTGGCAGTATCCCAGGGGCAGACCGTCGGCCTGCTGGGGCCAAACGGCTCCGGCAAATCCTCGCTGCTGCGGATCCTGGCCGGGTTACGTCGCCCCCATAGCGGCACCGTCGCGCTGGATGGCAAAAGCATCAGTGGCATCCCGAAAAAGCAGCTCGCCCGGCGGGTAGCCTTTGTGGAACAGCATGGCATGACCGACGCCAACATGCGCGTGCGGGATGTGGTGAAGCTGGGGCGTATTCCGCACCACTCCCCTTTCTCCGGCTGGACGGCGCAGGATGACGAAACGGTAAACCAGGCGCTGAAGACGGTGGATATGCTGCATCATAGCGAGCAGGGCTGGCTGAGCCTCTCCGGCGGCGAGCGCCAGCGGGTGCACATCGCCCGGGCGCTGGCGCAAATGCCAACCGAGATCCTGCTGGATGAACCCACTAACCACCTGGATATTCACCATCAGATGCAATTGATGCAGTTGATTAGCCAGCTGCCGGTCACCAGCATCGTCGCCATTCACGATCTTAACCACGCCTCTATGTTCTGTGATGCGCTGATCGTGATGCAAAAAGGGCGCGTTGTCGCCAGCGGTACGCCGCAGGCGATCCTGACCGAAGAGCTGCTGTGGGAGATATTCCGGGTGAAAACCCGCATTGAGCTCTCCCCCGATCATGGCAAAAAACATATTCACTTCCTCGTCTGAGGCAAAATAACAGGTGCTATCCATTCGCCCCGCGACGCAACTCTGGCCGCCCGTCTTACTGGGCAGCCAGTTTGTTTTCAACATCGGTTTTTATGCCGTCGTCCCCTTCCTGGCGATTTTTTTACGCGACGATATGCTGCTCTCCGGCGGCGTTATCGGGCTGGTGCTCGGGCTGCGGACCTTCTCCCAGCAGGGGATGTTTATCGTTGGCGGCGCTCTCTCCGACCGCTACGGCGCGCGCATCATTATTCTTTGCGGCTGCGTTGTACGGGTGGTGGGCTATCTGCTGCTGGCCTTTGGTTACAGCCTGCCGGTCATTATTGCCGGGGCGTGCCTCACCGGGATCGGGGGCGCGCTCTTCTCCCCCTCCATCGAAGCCTTACTGGCTAAAGCCGGAACCCGCAGCGAGGCGCAGGGAAAACGCAGCCGCGCCGAGTGGTTCGCCCTCTTTGCGGTATGTGGCGAGTTGGGGGCCGTCCTGGGCCCGGTCGCGGGTGCCCTGCTCACCGGCCTGGGTTTTCGTCAGGTGGCGCTGGCCGGGGCCGCGGTCTTCGTGGTGGCGCTGATAGTGCTGTTCTTCTGTTTACCTTCAGGCTCAGCAAAAAACCAGCCGCTGCATATCACCCCCTGGTGGATCACCTTTCGCCAGCCGCGGTTCGTGGCGTTTATCATCGCCTGGAGCAGCTGGCTGTTGAGCTATAACCAGCTCTATCTGGCGCTCCCGGTGGAGATCCAGCGTGCTGGCGGCAGCGAGAAAGATCTTGGCCCGCTGTTTATGCTGGCCTCGGGGCTGGTGATCCTCTTTCAGCTTCCGCTGGCGCGTTTTGCCCGTCGGGTGGGCGCGGTGCGGGTCCTGCCGGTGGGTTTTCTGCTTATCGCCGCCGCGTTTCTGAGCGTCGCGCTGTTTGCCTCTTCGCCGCCGGGCACGGGGTTACTGCGGCTGCTGCCTGCGGCCTGTTTTGTCACCCTGCTGACCACCGGGCAGATGCTGCTGGTACCGGCAGGAAAAGATGTGGTGCCATGGTTTGCCAGCGAATCGACCCTGGGTGCGCACTATGGCGCACTGGCTACCGCTGGGGGCTGTGCGGTGCTGGCGGGAAATTTACTGCTCGGCGATCTGCTCGATCGGGCGCTGACGCCATCCACCGGGGCGATCGTTCCGTGGCTGGTGCTGGCGGTATTCCCGCTGTGCAGTGCAATTGCTATGGTGGCAATCTGTCGCCCGATGCGCAGGCCGCGCACCTGAATGGTTACTTTTTCGGGCGGTACTTTTCCGGCAGCTCTGGCACCGGGCGGCGATCGTCAATCAGATGGCAAATCGTCAGAATCGGGTGACGCCAGAGCATGCGCGGCCCCGCCCAACGCATGACCTGCTTCATCTCTTCACGCTTCGCGGGCTGGTAGCAGTGGACCGGGCACTGCTTGCAGGCCGGTTTCTCTTCGCCAAACACGCATTTATCCAGCCGCTTGTCGGCATACGCATTCAGCGCTGCGTAATGCCCCGCCTCTATAGAGGCCTGCGGGCACTGCTTTTCATAGAGCGCGATCATCTTGCGGATGGTCTCTTTTTCACGCGCGATCCGTTTTCCTGCCATAGTCTGATACCTAATAATAAGTTGTATTTATAATACCCTTTTCAGGCTGGATATTCAGCCCGATTTCATATTTTACATTTCGTTTTCTGAAGACGCTTCGCAGTTCTGCGTTTGTCTCAGGTTCATTTTACTGGCATTTTATACAGGTATTTTTTATCACCTTATCCTTGCCTGAGAAAAAGGAGTTTCTATGTCAGATATCAGCATTTCCAGACCCAGCCGTCAGCTCACTGTGGGGTATTTCAGAAAGCGCCATGAGGATCGCAAGACCAAGATCCCGACCCGCTACAGCGTACACGCCGCGTTGAGTTTAAAGGGCGACTGGCTGGAAGAGGCCGGTTTTAAAACCCATTCCCGGGTACGGGTGCTGGTGGAACAAGGAAAACTGGTGATTGAGCTGGTCGGCGAAGAGCCGGACTAAGGCGGTGACATTTTGCTGCGCCGGGCCATTTTTTCATGCGACAATAGCGGTAATACACGACCCTAACGTCGCCTGAACAGCACTGTTTTCAAAGAAATGGACATCATCACTCCATGACCACTACCGATAATTTTGACGCCCATACCCCTATGATGCAGCAGTACTTCTCTAGACAATCTAATGTCATGATCTAAAATGAATAAATATAAAAACCCTCTTCAAAAGTTACTTATAGGCTACATATGAAAAGGATAATCGGTTATCTCTTCACATTACTCTTACTTGTTGTGCTTGTGTATGCAGGATTAGTAAAGGGCGATGTATTCCCTGAATGGATCATGAGTAAGAAGCTCATGATTCGTTGTGGATTGATAGGTGTTCTTGGTGGAACTCTTTACTGCATTCGTGGAGTATATCTAAACAAATGTGTTAGGAATTGTTGGGATGACCGTTGGCATGTTTGGTATGTATTAAGACCTATCGTTAGTGGCATCTGCGGTGTAGTGGCTTATCTATTCCTTAAAGCTGGATTAATAGTGTTAGATGCATCACAAAATGGCAGTGGTGGTGACTACGGATATATGGCATTTGCCTTCTTTGCAGGGTTGAATGTCGATAAGTTCGTTGGCAAAATTGAAGATGTTGGTATGGCTATTTTTGGGATTGAAAAATCTCGCACAGCAAGATCGGGTGATAATTCCGATCAGAAATAATTAAAAAGGATATGATATGTCTGCAAAGATATGCTTCTTTCCCGTTGGGAATGGGGATATGACCCTCATCCAAACGGAAGATGATAAAAATATTTTAATAGATTGTCGCATCAGGGATGGTGAAGAACATCCTGATGTTCGCACCCAACTCAGAGAAAAGCTTCCTCGAAATAACGAAGGTCGTTTGTTTGTCCATCTTTTTATTTGGACTCACCCTGATTCAGATCATTGTGATGGGGTGGCTGACCACTTTCATTTAGGAAAACCAGAAGATTGGAGTGAGAAGAACGATAAAATTTTTATAAATGAGATTTGGTCAAGTCCAATTGTATTCAGGCGACACCATGCACAAAATCATCCGTTATGCGATGATGCAATAGCTTTGAATAAAGAAGTTAAGAGAAGAGTTAATCTTTATAAAGAAAAAAATTATTTGGATGGAGTTGGAAACCAAGTTCTGGTCTTAGGAAAAGACGAAGATGGGAAAACAGACGACATACCAGGTATCCTATTAGAATTAGACCAAAAAACCCGCTGGATTAATCAAAGTTATTCTTCATATTTTGAAGCTCATTTATTGGGTCCTTCACCCAAGAAAGATCTTGATGAGTTGGAAGATAAATTAGGTAAAAATCATTCCAGCGTAATAATAAATTTTGAAATTAAAGGTGACAATAAAACTGCACACTTTTTAAGTGGTGGTGATGCAGAAGTCGTTTGTTGGGAAGGTGTTAGAGATCGTTTAACCAATAAATATTCTATGTCATGGTTAGATTATGACATTTTACAAGCACCACATCACTGTTCTTGGCATAGTCTATCTCATGATAGTTTAAGCAAAAAAGGAGATGATGCTAAAACTTCCGAGAAAGCTATGGAAGTTTTTAATAGAGCAAAAGAAAAAGCATTTATAATTTCAAGCTCTAAAACAATTGAAAATGACGAAAAAGATCCTCCAGCATACCGAGCCAAAGAAGAATATGAAAAAATAGTAGATGATGTGCAAGGTCAGTTTTTATGTGTGTCAGACCATAAAAAGAATGGAGAGAATATTCCGTTAGAGATTGAAATTTCCGATAACGGTATTAAGAAAATTGCTGCATCTGCATTAGGTATGGCCGAATCATCAAGTGCCGCTGTAAATAGACAAGGTGGTGGTGGTTATGCCTGATTGTCTTAATAAAAAGATAGATCAGTTGAGCACTATCCTTGCACCTTATGGTGCAAGGAAGCTTTCTACGAATGAATTATCAAAATTCAACGGTAAATATGTTTGTGCTTGGGAATTAGTAACTGATTTAGAATTTAGTAATGAACCTATTGTATTGCAACTAAGATACAAAACTCTTAGTCAATTTGACATCCCAGATGTGTTTATTTCCTCACCAAAAATTGATGTTTGCCAACTCCCACACTTGGAAAAAAATGGCAAGTTATGTGTTTGGCCTGACATTTATATCATCGATCATAATGATATGACCTATGCAGTCGATTTACTAAACGATGCTATACTAATGCTAAGAAAAGGAATAAATGGTGATTTAAATGAGGATTTTATTGATGAGTTCCAGAACTATTGGATTTATCAATGTAATAAAATAGATCGACTTATAAGCCAGTGTGATCTAACAAATAAAAACACAAGGTTGGTTTTCGGTTATCGGACCCGGAAATTTGGAGTAATATATTCTGACACACAAAAAGAATTAATTAACTGGTTGGAAAACCAAAAAATATTGCCATTAGAATCGGATGGAAGTAATTCAAAAGATAAACGAATAAGGCAACAGCAACTCTCTAAAGTAGTTTCAATTCCATTGATATTCTTCAATGAAGCCTGGTATCCGAGTCAATATCCCAAAACTGCAAGGGATTTTTTTGAACTCATAAATCAGCAACAGGAAGATCCAGAAAGCACTATTGAATTGATCTTAAGATCTTGTGCTAATATGTTCAATGTCAAGCCCATAATTCTAGTTTCATTCCCAACGCCTTCTGGGATGAATATTATAGGAATACAGATTCCTAAGGGAGTTAGTGATCTTGCCACTGACCGCTTTGATACCAGAGGTATTAGTCGGGGTCGATTCAGAAATACAGCTTTATTAGATGGTTATAGAAATTACATTGATGGAAAGATTTTAAAAAATAGAATAGGCCAAACTAAAACAGAAAATCTTATAGTAGACCGTTCTGACGATTCTTGGTTAACGGGTCGTGAGCATAACAAAACTTACAAGAAAATCTCTGAACATAAAGTAGCTATCGTCGGATGTGGTTCAGTAGGATCTTCGGTATCAAGACTGTTACTTCAATCAGGCATTAGAAAAATGATGCTTTGGGATGATGATTTAATGAAGAGTGAAAACTCCTCTCGTCATCTATTAGGATTTGATTCTGTTTATAAAAATAAAGCATTAGCTCTTGCCTCAAGGCTACGGGAAGAGTTTCCAAATGTCTATATAGAAGCTTTTAATGAAGATTGGACAGAAGATTCCAAGTATAACAAAAAAATTGCAGAAGCCGATATTATAGTAAGCTGCACTGCACATTGGAATACTGAACAGCAGTTAATTAAAAGACAGTCGGAAGACATTCTCGGTGCTATTGTCTTTGCATTTGTTGAAGCTCATGCAATGGCGGGGCATGTAATAGTCAACCAAGTGGATTCTAATGCTTTTAATAGCTGGCATATTACAGAAGGCAAAAATATAGGTGCATTAAAATATCCTGCTACTTACTGGAAAGAAAATACTCGTAAAAGAATAGCAGCATGTGCCGGAGAGTTCCAACCATACGGAGCTATCCCTTTGACTAATTTACATGCTCTAACGGCAAGAACTGTAATAGATCTAATCATGGATCGTTTTTCAAATAAATCTTTTGCATATAGTTACATAGGAAGAGAAGCAGAGCTTTTAGAACTTGGTGGTAACTGGAATGATAAATGGATTGCACAATTCGGAAACCCAGGAAAGGGTGATTGTATTATACCTTTGATTTTTGAAAATTCTAATTGGGAAAAAAGTGATGCATAAATTTCATTGTGCCGAATTAGATTTCAAAATATGCATCAGCCAAAGCATAGTAGATGAATTATTTTCTCATCGTCAAACCCACTGTTTTAGTAAAGAATCAGGAGGTATGCTATTTTCCAATAATCTCAATGATTCTGAGATTGAAATCAATAAAATAACTACACCAGGCTCTACTGACTTGAGGAAAAGAAATTATTTCAAGTTAGATGAGAAAAAAGCCAAAGAAGATATCATATCGTTATTCAAGCAGGGTTTCCACTACTTAGGTGATTGGCATACACATAACGAAGGAATGGCAAGCCCATCAGGAACAGATATCCGCAGTATCCAAGACTTATTTATCAAATCAGGTCATACAAGACCTTTTTTTCTCATGCTAATAATCCCAAACAAAGAAAATATTTCACACTGTTATTTATCAGCAGCAGATGGGAAGATGTTATATAAATTCACATATCAAAAACCAAACAAATAAAAAGGTTGTAATTATATGAATAGCACAAGTAAATCATATCCACGGTGGTTAATCATATTAATACTGTTATTTATTTTTGCTGGCTTCGTTGTTCTTGGGGTAATAATTAATCATAAGTATCACTCTAATGAAAGCTTATCTAAATATATACTCTTAATTCCCCCTGCAATTTTGTCATTAGGTTTTTCTGTATTTTATAAAAGATACGAAGTACAAGCTGAGTGGCTATTTTCATTTGCGACAGCTTCGGCTGCGATAAGTTTATGCGTTGATTCTTTACCTGGTGTCCAAAATGACCTTTTTCCTATATTCCTTCAAAGCGGGTTAGGCTATGCACTTCTCGTAATAATTGCAGCATTGTCGTTCGCAAAAATAATTTCGGCTTTCGTCAGTAGATTCATAAACTAATCATATTTCAATTCTTAAAAGTGTAGTTAATATTTTCAGTTGCTACACTTTTTTACAGGAAAGAAAACAAAAGGGAATACAATAATATAATATATAGGTAGTAAAATTATAAATGTTTCACCAAGACTATTGCTGTTAGCTAATAGTTCATTAACGAAAAAAGTGTATATGAATGATAACAGGAACATAAAAGCCAACAGATATAGTATTTTTTTATTATTAATCATAATCAGGCCTCATCTATTTTAACAATAATCCATTGATACAACATTATATGAGTATGTCAATAGCATCTATATAGATGCAAGGTATGACTAAACGAAGCGGAGCTTCGTTTAGTCTCCTTGTTTTTCGCCCTTCGGTTGAAAAAGAAAGAAAGTCAAAGTCTTATCTAACTAATTGACATAAATTGCATTTCTATTATAACTGTATTATGGGTGTGCAAGGATTGCTCACCATAAAGCGAATACACATATGAAAAGGAGTTTCTATGAGTAATACAATAACCTTATCCTATACAAATGATTTTAAACCAGTCAATAATCATATCCCCCCTGCTCAATCTTTGCGAATACATTGTGTCAGTGTTCGATTTAATAAAGAAGAATTGGCTATTCTCAATAAAAACAGAGGTGACAAAAGCAAAGGCGAATGGCTTCGTTTAACTTCTCTTGATAGGCTTCCTCCTGTCGTTCCTGCTATCAATGTTGAAGCTTGGAAATCACAGTCTAACATATCCCAAAAGCTGAACCGCCTTATAAGCCATCTTGATGCAAAAAGTAGCAATAGTGAGTTAGCTAAAACAGAGATCTTCGCAGTCAAGAAACAGATCAAAGAGCTTCGCTCGTGCCAGACAGCCTCTATGAGTAGGTATTCCTATGAAGTGAATGCAACAGCCCCTCATCCCTCTAAAAAATGGTCATGAGAGCATGATTGTCAGGATTGCAATTAGCCATCAAATTCTTTTTATTTTTTTAGCTTTATCTGAATTTTCTAATATGATTGAAGAAATTATTTTTTCTTCTTTTTTTGCAATTAGAGATTGGATATTAATAGTACCATAATCTAAATTATCTCCCCACCAGTACATGAATTCTTTTATTACGGGAGTCATATTGTCTATAACCTCTTGAGATCCTTCGTTATAAATAAAAGATAGTATTTTTAAATTTTCAACATCAATCTCTTGCACAATTATCCGAAACATATCATCAGTTGGATATAAATTCGTTTCATTTAATGATATATTTAATTTTTCAAGCATCTCATTCATAAGCAAGTCTACTTCATTGAAGGCCGTATTATATTCAGTCATTATTTAACCTCTTGTTTTAAATTTATACAACATTACAATTAATCACTTTAAGAAAGAATGTCAAGCATTTTTGTGAAATAACTAATATTTATTATAAAAAGAATTGCTTGAGTGAATAATTTTTTAATTATAAGCACCATACAGTGTCATCTATTCAACCGAAGCGGAAATTTATAGCATCTTCTGTGCTGCAAGAGAAGCTTTAAAATAAATGCAAGTTAAGCTGTATATCTTTATATAAAATATCAGGCACTGCGATTTTTTATTATTATAGCGAAATGAAGCAAGGGCTAACTCTGCGAAGCCGCTGCGCTTGCTTCTTCGAGTTCCCCTTGCTTTTCTGCCCTTCGGTTAGAAAAGAAACCAAACCGCTACCAACCTTGAATATCTATATCCTTGAATAGCCCCTCCCCCCTTAACTATCATTATCAAAAATAAAAAAATAATTTTACAAACAACCCCATACACATCATTTTAATTACAACCTTATTAAATTAAAAATTCAACCTTAGATGGAATTTAATGTGCAAGGAATGTCTTGCTGTAACGGAGAATTTTAAATATTGAAAATTATAGTTATGGTTTGTCATAGCCTGTGCATATATTCACCTCATGTATGTGCACTAAGAAATCTTTTTGAATACTGGAGTTACCCCTGCTAAAACGGACACGGCTAATTAACTGCTAATATGGCATCACAATATTCGCGTGGCGATTTCATGTTCCCCCCCCCTTGTGTGGACGCAGATTATTATAGCCCTCTATCCATTCTGCCATTTTTTCCATCACTGAGACTGCATACAGCCAGCAGATCATTTACGTACACGTAACCCCTCTTGAACGTCTTCACAAACGATTCTGCCATGCCGTTACTTTCTGGACTGTGTACTGGTGTAGTACACACGATGAACCCCAGTAAACTGGCGAATGTACGCGTGGCATCGGCTGTGCAGCAATTATGCCAATGACAGTGGCTCCATTGACGGCAATGAGCTGACATCTACAATCCCGCTACAAAGCACTTACTCCATGAGTCATTGCACTTGCTGAGCTAAACAAACACACTAAAACAGATAAAAAATTAATCGCTTTATAAGCTCGTAACAACCGGAACTTTAAGGCAAAATAGGGCGATTTTCCTTATTCATGAAGTTACGCTAATGGCTAGAAAACCTAAAGAAATCAAAACAGACCCGTTAGAGGTCATCCTGTGGAAAGCGGCTGATAAGCTACGTAAAAACATTGATGCCGCAGAGTACAAGCACGTGGTACTGGGCTTGATTTTTCTTAAATACATTTCAGATTCTTTTGAATCACATTACGAACAGCTAAAAGCCGGAGAAGGTGAATTTGCAGGAGCCGATCCGGAAGACAAAGACGAATATACCGCCTATAACGTGTTCTATGTTCCTGAACTGGCGCGATGGAGTTACCTGATATCTAAGGCCAAGCTACCGGAAATCGGTAAGCTGGTTGATGATGCGATGGAGTTTATCGAAGCGGGTAACCCACAGCTAAAAGGAGTCTTGCCGAAAGTCTATGCTCGCCAGAATCTTGATGCCACAGTGCTGGGGGAACTGATAGATTTGATTGGCAACATTGCTTTGGGAGATGCCAAAGCGCGTTCTGCTGACGTTTTAGGCCACGTATTCGAATACTTTCTTGGTGAATTTGCACTGGCAGAAGGCAAACAAGGCGGTCAGTTCTATACGCCTAAATCTATTGTAAGCCTGCTGGTCAACATGCTGGAACCCTACAAAGGCCGTGTGTTTGACCCCTGTTGCGGTTCTGGTGGTATGTTTGTTCAGTCAGAGAAATTCGTTGAAGCTCATCAGGGTAATATCGACGATATTTCGATTTACGGTCAGGAATCCAACCAGACGACCTGGCGACTGGCAAAAATGAACCTTGCTATTCGTGGTATCAACTCAGAACACGTCCGCTGGAACAGTGAAGGCTCATTCCTGAACGATGCCCATAAAGATTTAAAATCTGATTTTATCATTGCTAACCCACCGTTTAACGTTTCCGACTGGTCAGGTGAACAACTTCGGAGTGATGCCCGTTGGCAATACGGTATCCCTCCTGCTGGCAACGCTAACTTTGCCTGGATGCAACATTTTCTGTATCACCTGTCGCCAAAAGGTCAGGCTGGGGTTGTGCTGGCAAAAGGGGCTTTGACTTCGAAAAGTTCTGGTGAAGGTGATATCCGTGCGGCGCTGGTTAAAGATGCAAATGTTATTGACTGTATCGTTAACTTACCCGCAAAACTGTTCCTGAATACCCAGATCCCTGCCGCATTATGGTTTATGCGCCGTGATCGTGAAAACAGCAGCCAGTATCGTGATCGCAGTAAAGAAATTCTGTTTATTGATGCCCGTAATCTTGGTCATTTGATTAATCGTCGTACCAAAGTGCTTTCTGACGACGATATCAAGACCATTGCTGATACCTACCATAACTGGCGTAATAAAGGTGGTGACTATGAGGACGTTGCTGGTTTCTGTGCTTCCGTAGACATTGATGAAGTGGCTAAACTCGATTATGTGCTGACACCGGGTCGTTATGTCGGTCTCGCTGATGAAGAAGACGATTTCGACTTTAAAGAACGGTTTACTGCTCTTAAAGCGGAGTTTGAAGCACAACTGGAAGAAGAAGCGCGCCTGAATAAAACTATCGCTGATAATCTGGCGAAGGTGATGTTATGAGTGAGTGGTCAAACGTAAATCTAGCGTCATTGTTGTCGTTTGGTAATGGCAAATCCCGGCCATTAGATTCTGGAAATATTCCAGTATATGGCGGCAACGGTATTATGAGCTATGTATCTCACTTTAACTATGATCATGAAACAATCATAATTGGTCGTGTAGGGGCCTATTGCGGTGCTACTTATTATGAAAATAAGCCCATTTGGATTTCTGACAATGCTCTGTCAGCCAAAGCGGTTGGTGAACATAATACAAAATATTTATATTATCTATTAAAAAACTTAGATTTAAATCAATTTGCAGAAGGTTCAAGTCATCCTCTGCTAACACAAAAGCTGTTAAATTCAATTGAAACAAAAACAGCATTAAATCCTAATGAACAAAAATCTATTGCCTCTGTGCTGTCCTCTCTTGATGACAAAATAGATCTGCTTCATCGCCAGAATAAAACTCTGGAATCTATGGCTGAAACCCTGTTCAGGCAGTGGTTTATTGAAGAAGCACAAGATGAATGGCCTGAAAAAAGCCTCAATCAATATGTTGAGCTAAATAAATCATCAATAAGTAAAAAGTATGATTTCAAAGAGATTCAATACTTGGATACAGGTTCTCTAACCAAAGGGAAAATATCTGAACTTCAAACCATGCTGTTATCAGAGGCACCAAGTCGAGCTAAAAGATTAGTCAATGAGTTTGACATAATAATATCAACAGTACGCCCAGATCAGTGTCATTATGGTATTTGCATTGATCCACCGTCAAATCTCGTTGTTTCAACAGGTTTTTGCGTCATTTCTGGCAAATCAATTAGCCCATTTTTTATTTACTATCTTTTAACTTCTGAGGATATGACCGAATATCTGCACTCAATAGCAGAAGGTTCTACGTCAACCTATCCTTCTTTAAAACCAGAAGACATTGGCAATGTTTTATTCCTCTATCCAGGTGAGGAAAAATTAAAAAACTTTCATAAACTTGTTGGCTCTTACTGGAACAAGATTCATAACAACTACAAAAAAATACAGACCCTAGAAACCCTCCGAGATACTCTCTTACCGAAACTGATGAGCGGTGAAGTACGGGTTCAGTATGCAGAACAAGCAATCGCGTCAGTAGCATAAAATAATTAAGCGGATACACAGCCCGTTCTCTGGGTAAGCAATAAGGACAATACGCATGGCAAAGATGACCGAATCCGATATTGAAGTAATGGCGATTGAGCACCTGCAAGGTCTGGGCTATGAGTATGTTTACGGCCCGGACATTGAACCCAGTGGCATCAATCCGTTACGTAGCTATCAGCAGGTTATCCTTGAAGATAAAGTGCGTACTGCCCTGCAACGTCTGAACCCGCACCTTAGCGAACAGAAGTGTGAGGAAGCCCTGAAACAGGTGATGCAGATCAGCACACCTGACCTGATGGCAAACAATCTGGCTTTTCATCGCCTGTTGACCGAAGGAATTAATATCGAAGTCAGTAAGGATGGTAATACACAAGGAGAGCTGGCCTGCCTGATCGACTTTAACGATCCCACGAATAATGAATTTCTGGTCATTAATCAGCTCACCATCAAAGAAGGCAACCATACCCGTAGACCGGATCTTATTTTGTTCATCAACGGTCTGCCATTAGTCGTTATCGAACTTAAAAATGCCGCTGACGAAAATGCAACGGTTGCAGGTGCTTATAACCAGATTAAAACCTATCAGAACCAAATCCCCAGCCTGTTTACCTACAATACATTTAATGTGATATCTGACGGGCTGGAAGCCAAAGCGGGGACGGTTTCTGCCGATTTCAGTCGTTATATGACATGGAAAACATCAAACGGCAAAACGCAAGCCACCAGTACCCAGCCAATGCTCGAAGTCCTGTTACAGGGGTTGCTTAATCCTGTAACACTGCTGGATATGATCCGCCACTTTATCGTGTTTGAGGCCAGCAAACATGAAGACAGCAAAGGGATTATCAGTATCCGTACTGTTAAAAAAATGGCGGCTTATCATCAATACTACGCTGTCAATGCGGCGGTACTTTCCACTATCCGTGCCTCGGCGGTGAATGCGGACTCCCCCTCTGCCGAAGTAGCAGTACGCCAGCAGGGGCGTAACAGTAAAGATCTCGTTAATGCGCAAAAAACCGGGGACCGCAAAGCGGGCGTAGTCTGGCATACCCAAGGTTCCGGTAAATCGCTTTCGATGGTGTTTTATACCGGGAAAATTGTACTGGCGCTGGATAATCCGACCGTGGTTGTGATCACTGACCGTAACGACCTTGATGATCAGCTATTCGGTACGTTTTCTTCTGCTACACAGCTACTACGTCAGACACCTAAACAGGCTGATAACCGGGAAGAACTCAAAGAATATTTGCGCGTCGCGTCTGGTGGTGTGGTGTTTACCACTATTCAAAAATTTCAACCTGATGATGGCAGTAATATCTTTGAGTTGCTGTCAGACAGAACCAATATTGTCGTTATCGCTGATGAAGCCCACCGCTCACAGTACAGTTTCAGCGCCAAAGAAGTTGACGTGAAAGACAGCGAAGGCAACGTAACAGGTAAGCGCACCGTTTATGGCTTTGCCAAATATATGCGTGATGCCTTACCCAATGCGACCTATCTGGGCTTTACCGGAACCCCCATAGAAAAAACGGACGTAAATACCCCTGCTGTTTTCGGTAACTACGTTGATATCTACGATATTTCGCAGGCCGTTGAAGACGGTGCAACCGTGCGTATCTTCTATGAAAGTCGTCTGGCGAAAATTGCCATCAGTGATGAGGGTCGACAGCTTATCGAAGAGTTTGACGATGAGTTTAACGAGGATGAGCTGACACTTACCCAGAAAGAACGTTCTAAATGGGCCAGAATCGAAGGGCTGATTGGCAGTTCAAAACGCATTAAAGCCATTGCAGCGGATATGGTCCAGCACTTTGAACAACGCTTAAAGTCCAATGCCGATCATGGCAAGGGCATGATTGTTACCATGTCCCGTCGTATTGCCGCTGAATTGTATAAGGAAATCGTCGCACTTAAACCCGAATGGCATAGCGATGATTTAAATGACGGCGTGATTAAAGTCGTGATGACCTCTTCCGCTGCTGACGGGCCAGAAATCGCTAAACACCATACCACTAAAAAAGAACGTCAGGTTCTGGCTAACCGAATGAAAGACGACGACGACAAGCTGAAACTGGTGATAGTGCGTGATATGTGGCTGACCGGCTTTGATGCGCCAAGTATGCATACCCTGTATATCGACAAACCGATGAAGGGCCACAACCTGATGCAGGCCATTGCCCGTGTCAACCGCGTGTACAAGGACAAAATCGGTGGTCTAGTGGTTGACTATCTGGGTATTGCTTCTGATTTAAAAGAAGCCTTGTCGTTCTACTCCGATGCCGGAGGACGTGGTGATCCAGCCGAAGTTCAGGAAGAAGCCGTAACGCTCATGCAGGAAAAGCTGGAAATCCTGGAAGGCATGATGCATGGATACGATTACAAAGCTTACTTTGCCGCAACTACCTCACAACGCCTGACAATTATTCTTGAATCAGAAAACCATATTTTAGGGCTGGATAACGGTAAAGGTAAAATGCGTTTCCTGGCTGCGGTTGCAGCCTTATCGCAGGCATTTGCATTGGCGACACCGCACGATAAAGCAATGGAAGCGGCACCCGAAGTAGCATTCTTCCAGGCAGTAAAAGCCAGACTGAATAAATTTACTGAAAACTCAGACGGATCAGAAGAAGAACACAATGACAGTCTCGAAGTTCGGGTAAAACAGACTATCGATCAGGCTCTGGTTACCGATAAAGTTGTTGATATTTTTGACGCTGCTGGGATACAAAAGCCTGATATTTCCGTTCTTTCTGAAGAATTCCTTCAGGAAATGAAGGATTACCAACACAGAAATATTGCTTTGGAAACGCTTAAAAAACTGCTTTCTGACGAGATCAAGGTTCGCTCGAATCAAAGTATCACCCAAGGCAAAAAACTGATTGATATGCTGACCTCTGCAATCAATGGCTACCAGAACAAGGTACTGACCGCAGCGGAGGTAATTGATGAGCTAATCAAGCTTGCCAAGACTATCCAGGAATCTGACAGCCTTGCCACCCAGTTAAACCTCAGCGCTTATGAATATGCCTTCTATTCTGCTGTTGCAGATAACGACAGTGCTCGCGAGTTAATGGAAAAGGAAAAACTACGAGAACTGGCAGTCGTACTTACGGAGGCTATCCGCAACAATGTCAGTCTTGACTGGACAGTGAAAGAAGCAGCAAGAGCAAAAATTCGCGTGGTGGTAAAACGTCTGCTCAAAAAATATGGTTATCCACCCGATATGTCCTTGCTCGCCACAGAGACCATTTTGAAGCAGGCTGAACTTTTAGCTGGAGAATTAGGAAAATGATTCCCTAAATTTTTAGCATATAAACTATTTTAAGTTATACAGGAGAAGCTAATGGATAGCAGGCCATATCTTAAAACAGTACTATATATACTATCACTGTGGCTTTTATTTTTATCATTATTAATTATGTCCTACGATAAGGTTTTGATAAAAAATGTGTGGGACTATATTTTCACTGAAAATTTTACTTTTCCGATCTCGTCATTGAGAGTGAGAAATATCGTTTTCATAGTTAGTTTGGTTTTCATCTTTATCGGTGCAATTATTTTAATAATTCTTGCAAATAGTTTTGGTTCGGGCTGGTCTGTTGCATGTACTGTATCAGACATTAGCAATGAAAATCATGAGCATTTAGAATTTTTAACCACTTATATAATGCCCTTAGTTTTTACTGATGTCGACAGTAAACGAACTGTATTAAATTTAGGATTGATGATATTTGTCATCGGCGCGATATACGTAAAAACAAATAGGTTTTATTCAAATCCATCACTTGCAATACTCGGATTCAGAATATACAAAGCTAATGTTCATGATAGAGGTGTTAAAAAATGCACAATTATATGCCGTGGTGTTCTAAAAAGCACAGATAGTATAAAGTATATAAAAATCGACGATGAAACTTATTTGGCTAAAATAATATAGAGATCACAATATGTTCACTGACATTGAAAATATTTTACAATCACAGAAAATCTCTGGTGAAGCTTTTTTTGTTGCTGATACTCAAGGTGTTGTAGATATATTTAAAGTTAATCTTGAACCTAATGCCGAAGTAGATCTGACCACTTCATTTTCCAAAAGTATAATGGATAATATCATTGAACCTAACAGAGGTAAGGCAGTAATCCCACTTGTGTCAACATTACTGGAACGAGACAAACAAGTTTTCGAATATGACCATTTAGCAATCAATCACCTCCCTATTGAATTTACGAAGATGAACGATGTGCTAAATTTCGGAGTCAATGGTAATGCAACACAGTTTGATTTCACTACACAAAGCCTTACATCGGTAAAAGCCGTAATTTACCATATTTGTGATGGCAATGGGAACAGTGTAGTAATTTACCAACACAAATACCCTGTTTCACTACATAAGAAAACAAAAAAATCTTTTTTTAGTTTAAATGGCAGAACCTTAGATAAAATAACTCATGATAGTATTGATATAAATGACACTATTGACTTTTTCTTCTTCCAGAATAAATATTACGCATTAAATATTAAATTACTTGAAAGAATGTATGGGTTAGAGAGTGTGATAGATAATCTTGCAAACAACTCAACGCCATTGATAATCAGTCTTGGAATTGTTAACACACAAGGTATGCCAGCACCGCTAGATATTTTCAAGGATATGTATAAAGACAGGGCATTTATGCGTAGACTTGCTATGGTCTCGAAAGGAAGCTTAGTACAAACGGGGGTATCAATACCTCAAATACAACAAGTAATGCAGCAATTCCCTGTTTTTCAGAGAAATATTGATCTGACAGGTGGCTTAGTGAACCTTAATACGAAAGATCAAAAAAGATATTTTATCCGACTACTTAATAATGAAGCTTCTTTTGCTGCCCTCGACAACTCGCCCTTCCTGGCTGTTGAAAAAGACTCCGCTGCTTAAATTTTAAATGAGCATCCTCAAGCCGAATAACTTAAAGGATGCTCTTCAAATTTTAATAAGCATTATCAACAGCAAAAAACCTCATAAAAAACACTACTCATTTAATTTCCAAAATTAAGAAGAACATTAATAATCACCATTATATTACATGATCTTTTCCATATCCTATAGCATTACTCTCTAAAGTATTAATATCTGAGCCTCTAATTATCTCCTTTATACAGATCAGTTCCAATATGGATAAATATTTTTGTGAAAATGGTTAACCCACATCACATAGGATAACCTTAACGTCCCTATGTTCCATTAAGTTAAGAATAACCTCAAACAAACCAAATCAGATCCCCCCCTAATAAAACAAAAATAAATTTGAATACCGTAAAATCTGGTGTCATTAATATCTTGAAAACAACAAAAAAGGAGATAAACAATGATATCAAGCGAAAATAATAAAAATAACCTATTCCGTGTAAAGTCTAAAAATGGTGTCCTTCGTTGCCTTAAGGCTGGCGTGGATATAAATACCTGTAATGAAAAAGGTCAAACAGCTCTTTTTACCTGTAATGTACCTGAAGCTATACAGGCAATGATTGACGCTGACATTGACATTCACCACTTGGATAATGACGGTAATAATGCATTATTCTATGCTCAAAATGTTGAAACAGTGGAACTTCTTGTCAGCAATGGTATTAATGTTAACCACCGGAATAAGTCAGGTACCCTTGCGATTCAACATATTGATGTTTCACCAGGGTTAGTAAAATATCTTATCAAAGCTGGACTAGATATCCATACCAAAGATAGCTATGGCAACTCCTTTCTTTTCATTCCATTTGAAGGATATGTATACGATGCACTCATTGAGGCTGGTTGCGACATTAATCATAAAAATTTAAGCGGGCAGACAGCATTCGATTACTGGCAGTCAGAAAACCACAGCATAGCTGGTAAATATACTCACTGGGAATCTAAAAACGATAACTACATTCGTTTTCTTATCCGTAATATTCATCTTAAAGACAGTTCAAAAATTGTATTCACGAACATTACATTTAAATCAATTGAGCTGTTGTCGTTACTTATAAAGCAAAAAAATGAATTTGAGATAAGTGATAAGTGCATTATCACACCAACAAATGCCGACGTTAAAAAATTAATTTTACAACTAAAGAAACTGACAGACATTAGTCATGTTTGGTTTTACATAAACAGTACATATCTACTGACTCACTATGCAGGAAGACTGCTAATTAAATGGTTAATATGTCATGATATAAAAGTTGATATAGAATCACTAAAAGAACGCTACTTCTATGAAGAAATCCTCCAGGAAAAATCACAGAGAGAGCAAAAGGTTTTACCAACAACGATTCAACCAGTTACCTGTAAAGCAATTACAAAAAAAAGATTATGAATTGAATCTGCCTGAACACTCTCCCCTTGGCTTTAACCTTTAGTTAGATAGCCAAGGGACGCTAACATCATTAATTTAATACAAAGCCCCACATTGCACCTTAGCACTTTGAGAAATTTATTTTTAAAAACACCCTCATCGCCAATTCATACAATATCAATTACTACTCTCAAACCAAATCAATCAAATAAAACACAGCACTTTTTGATAAAAATAATTAACAATGAAAAACAACACCTTATATGAAATATAATAAAAATATATCTATTTAATTAAATAAATATAAAAATATATTTGCATTTTGTTTATTTAATAATATATATTTCCTTTGTTAATTAAATAAAGGAGAACTAAAATGAATAAAACAAACTATCCAAGCCTGACTAACTATCTCGCAAAAACAAAAAAGAACGCAGATCTTTATAGATTATATAATCCACAATTTTCTTTTTTCTGCAAAAGTGACACTCAGGAGCAAAGATTTTATTTCGATTATTTCTCAAGACATATGGTCTCGAAGAGAAATATTTTAACCGTATTCTCTATCTATACATTCACCTCTTATAACATGAATAAAAAAGAGACAATAAAAAATTTCATTCGATTTCTCAAAACGACGAATGAAAGTACATTCCATAATGCTTTTTCATTTCGCGGTGGTAACATTTTGTATGTAAGCAACAAAAACATGTTGAAAGAGATCTCATGGTTTTCACTCGCTCGAATTTACGAAGACATTAAAAAAATAAAGGAATATAAAACCAACCATGACAACTATATCAGATTAGTCGCTTAACAGAGGAGAAAAATTATGAATAACAACGCAATAAATGCATTACTCTCTTGTAAAACTCCAAAAGACATTCAGGCTTGCATTAATGCAGGCTCCGATATTAATACACTGGATTCGTTTGGAAGAAATATACTGTTTTACTGTAAAAACCCAAGAATGATTGACACTCTGGTTAAAGCAGGAATAGATTTTAACCATGCTGACAACTATGGTCACAATGTTTTGTTTAACCAGCGAAATCCTCACATACTGAAAAAATTGATTGATTCCGGCGTAGATATACACCACAAAAATGGTCTCGGCCAAACCTGTTTATGCTCGTTAGCTGATAATATATCCTGTTGCAAAACCCTGATCAATGCTGGAATTAATGTCAACAATGTGGATAAATGCGGAAGAACAATACTTTTTTACGTAAAAAATCACTCTATCTTTGATTTGATGGTTCAGGCCGGTTGCGATATAAACCACAGAGATAACCAGGGTCACGGTATTTTTGAAATTTGCTATTCATTAGGCGATTTCAAAGCCAAAATGCTCATTCGTCATATTAGTATGAAGGATAGCAGTCCAGTAATTTTCAACTACCTCAACAGCGAAAGTCTGCAGATAATGGATTTGCTTCAGAAGAAAAACCTTAACTTTACTATCTCTGATAACTGCCAGGTTTATCTAAGTGCCAATGAAAATGAAATGAGCTCTTTCTTCAGTGAACTAAAGAAGAAGACAGATATCAGCAACACACATTTTCGCCATATTGTACTGCGAGGTTATGATTTACGCGGGGACATTGAAACCATTAAATGGTTTATCCGCAATGACATCAAAATAGATAAAAAACAACTGGAACAGCATATTCGACATGATGAGATTTGTAAATATATAGCAGAACATGAGAGAAAGAAACTTAGCGAAATTATGAAACAAACAATCTCTTTAATGCCAGTAAAACGTAGATTGTAACCTCCACCCCTCCTCACTGTCATAATGAATTTAATATGAACCCTATTTTCACCCAGAGCAGATTACCTAATTAGCAATCTGCTCCACCTATCTTATTTATAAATTTCGACACTGCCTTGACTTATTTTACCAATGCGCTAACTGTAGATCATGAACACATTTTAAAAAAGGTTAGATATGCATAAAAATGAAAGTAAAGAAGATCTATCAAGAAGCTCAAGAAGAGGTAAATTCCATACAGCAAAATATACACCTAATGAAGTTCGAACTCACTGCGTCAGCGTTCGGTTAAACGAAGAAGAATTATCTATTCTCGATAGTAAAAGAGGCCCTTATAAAAAAGGGGAATGGCTAAGAATGGCATCCCTCAACAAACTCCCACCGGTGTTACCTGAAATCAATCGTGAAGCATGGATTAAACTCGGCAACCTTTCACAGGATTTAAACCGCCTGCTGAATCATCTCGACAGCAAAAGCCCTGACAGCGAACTGACCCGTACAGAACTCTTCGCCCTGCGCAGACAAATCAAAACTCTCAGGGATCACCTTATTCCATCAACCTTTCTGGAGCAAGACCAGTGAAAGGCATGCAGAAAATAAAGCGGGGTAAACAGTTTGCAGGTGTGGTTCTCTATAGCCTTAAGTCAGGATCTCACCACAAAATCACGCCTTATATTATCGGTGGCAACATGACGGGAAGCACTGCTGCTGAACTTATCAGTGAATTTGAAGGCACAAGACTACTGCGCCCCGGTGTCGCCAAACCTGTCTGGCATAATTCGCTTCGCCTGCCAAAGGGAGAAACACTGTCAGTCAGACAATGGGCGGCATTCGCTGACGATTATATGACCCGGATGGGATTCACTGAAACCCATCTTCGCTGCTATATCATGCACGATGATTCGGACGGGCAGCATATCCATATAATAGCTAACAGAATTAACATGGTCGGTGGGAAGCTGTACCTTGGGAAAAATGAAAATCTTATCAGTACCCGGATTATCAGCGAGCTGGAGAAAGTCCACAAACTCACTCAAACCACATCTGCAATCAGTAGTCATAGTCAGGAGAAAAGAAAGCCTTCCCGCAACGAGCTGATGATGGCTGAAAGAACGACAACTCCCTGCCCCAGGTCCACTCTGCAGAGCCTGATTGATAATGCGTTAACCGGCCGCCCTGATTTGCTGACTTTTATCGCTATGCTGGAAAAGGTAGACGTCAGCTGCAAACCCAATATCGCCTCAACGGGAAAAATGAACGGCTTTTCATTTCAGTACCAAGGTATTGCCTTTAAAGCCTCTCAATTGGGTAAAAAATATGGCTGGTCTTCCCTGCAAACATTGATTGATTTCGTACCGGAACATCTGACTTTACTGAAACAAGCACAAAAGCCAACAGTACCTGCACCTGTGCCATTAACAGTGCCAATGCCAATGCCAATGCCAATGCCAATGCCAATGCCAATGCCAATGCCAATGCCAATGCCATCATGCGAGTCTGAAGAACAGGCTGCAAACCGGGAAACGATTCTGGAGAAAATCCATCAGCTTGAAGAAAAAATTCGTCTGGAAAGACAACAGGAGACAGTGGGTATCATTCAGCTCAGGAGCAAGCTGCACAATACAACCCGTCAGATACCCCGCCAGCGTCGCCTGAAGGCGTGGCTTTTACTACTCAGCCAAATTGTTGTACTTCTAAGGCGCAAGGGACTGTCACTGCTGCATGCCACAATACATCATTTCCGCAAGATTCTTCATCTGCACCTATTAGAACCCATTCCTTTCACAGCCGGTCATTCCCTTCAGGAACAATCAGTTAGTAATAACCAGCACCTCACACCATAAGAATCCTTAGTTTATAATGCAATGATAGTCAATAAATTATTGATCGTTTATATAGATCGATAATTTGATTACAATAGTTAAAACCAATCACAAAGCAATCATCGATCGGTACAAGCAATTTTACTAAAGCGGGTCATTCATCGAAAATGTTCAAAAATACATCACCTTAAATCAGGCCATGGAGTCATGATGGATAATAAAACGATTAGCTGCCCCTTCTGCTTTACACAAAGCCCGCACGGCGTGCGGATTTGCAAAGGCTGCCATGCAAAAGTGGCCTATGGTGAAAGTCCGCTCAGTGTGGCATTCCTTTTTCAATTCGTGGCATTAGCTCTCGCCTGGTTAGTATTTTCATTGACCGGCAGTACTCCTGTCTCAGTCATTACGTTTTTTGCCAGCGTTATTATTCTTATCTGCATAATTAAAAAGACCTATGCAGACAGAGTTATCTTTATACGGTGATATTAATTTCACACCACAGCAAACATAAAAAATTAACATGAGGGACCTATGAAAAAATTCATTACTTCTGCGTTTTTTATTTCCGCTTTACTTATTTCTGGCTGTTCGACATCAGGCAATCAGCATCTCAAAAACGAAACATCACAAAGTCTGCAGTCAAAAATCATCAAAAATAAAACAACGAAATCAGAAATAATTACCGCATTAGGCGAGCCCGAAACCAAGACTACACTTGATAGTGGAAATGAAGAATGGACTTATTCGATGGATAACAATCAGTTTGATGCCACCACATTTATTCCCGTTGTCGGGCTGCTGACGGGGGGCTCACAGACGCAGGCCAAAACGCTGGAAATCGAATTTAAAGGAGAAACGGTCAGCAAATGGTCGTTCTCTGAAAATACAAGCAGAATGAATACAGGTCTGATTCAATAACTCACGTTACAGCCAGGGAATTATTTATGAAAACTTATGCCGTTATCACACTCGTTACCGCTGCATCGTTGCTGAGTGGCTGTAACAGCGAACCTTCCGAACAGGATATTTACACTGCCATGAATAAGGTCGTTGCGCAGGCGAATGCTTTCGTGAAATCTATAGCAGGCAAGGATGTCCCAAAAGACGCACTGCGCGAATTAAAATCAGTCAAAAAGCATGACTGCGTAGAAGTCTCTGATAAAAGTTATAAATGCAATGTGACGGCTATTGTCGATAACGAAAAGCGTACTGCTGCTGTAACCCTTGTCAAAACGGATGATGGCTGGCAGGTCGTTGATAAGTAAACCCACCTTAAAGCCATCACGACAGGCGGGACGCCAACTGGGTGGCTCCTGCCTTTTTAATACTCGATTTTGACCTGCCGGAAACGCCAGCTCCATTTCTCTCCACCATTCAGCATCCCATTCCTTGTACACGCTGCTGCCGCTATCAAAGTCTTTTCCTGATCACTGAGCCTGGCGGAGTATAAGCCAGAGAGCCTGCAATGCGTTTCTTTTCATACTGAGCCAGCAAATCAGCATAAATATGCTCTGCTTCGTCCAGATTGCCTGAAATATAATTCACAAGTGAATTCAGGCAATGCAGCAATGTATTGCTGTTTGCAAGCTTCCTGAGCAGAGTTGTGTTCAGGGTTGAAACGACTCCTGTAAACATCTGCATAATATTATCAACGTGATAACATGAATTGCGATACTGCGCCCGTGAATAAAAATACTTCAGATGATACCCGGCGAAGAGAACATAAAGTTTTTTGTAAAAGACATTGTTATTAACGCTGTTGTGATGATGGGTTATAAATTTATCAACAACATGTATAAACTTTTCCTCCTGAGATAAAACATCAATAGCACTCATAATTTTCTCCATTTTTTGTTTTTATAATTAAGTACTATCATCTTCAAAAATAAAATCAATAGTAATTTAAAAATATTTTTATAAAACAATATTTATTCTATTCTCACTTAAAACAGCTTTCACTGTGGAGATATTGAGTCCTCCAGATTGCATTACTATTTCATATTTCAATTATCTGAGTCATTTCCATATTTCAGATAAAAAAACCACAGGAATATTTTTGAGAGCGTGCTACGCACTGGCTTACGCCCCGACTACCGATAAATGTTAATTATTTTTACCAAACCGGTGAAAACCATAATTTTGTTTCCCTGGCAGCGCCGCTGAGTGCCCACAGCACTCACTCGCTGAAGCAGAAAGGGTTTTTCCGAAGGGTCCCGGCGTGAGCCGTACTCAGCAAATGGGCAAATCATGTATCTGTGTTCGCTTTCCCGATCAACTCAGCCTCCTGATTTTTTGCGCGAAGCGTATTTGTAATGACAGTTAACCTCAGGTCTATGAACTCGTGCGCGAAGCGTATTTATACTTACAGAAAATACTGTAGTAATGTTCTGAAGCCCAATGGCGCAACACACAGTTGCGCAGGCTTCACTTAAGAAATGATATAATGTAAGAAAAACAATAATAAAAGTGTTTTCATCAGGTACACCAAGGCCTTGAGTATCATTCTAATGCAAAACTGTGGTTTCTTATTTCTTTATCACTCTTTTATCTTGCAGAACACAATTGAAAATTAACCAATAAAATCAAATAATTAAACAAACCCTGCCGTTATTAATTTCAGAACCAAAAATCATTAATTACATAACAGGTGATGGTGAAATTTAGCACCCCTTGTTTTAAATTTGATAACCAACCATCTCCCACTAAATAACAACCGTAAAATCTCAAAGTAAATACAATTAAATAATACTACCAACCAAGTTGACAAATAAATTAAATGTGCCATATATGTAATCACAACAATAAAAAAGGAGCCATCATGTCAATCACAAGCGTTGTATTAACTAAAGAACAAAAGTCCATTATTGCAGAAGCATTAGAGGTTATGCCCGAAGATCTGGAAGAAATAAAGATTAAAGCAAATAGCTATAAAAAAACGTCATTCAGAGACGATTTCTCAATGATATTCAAAGGCAATATGGCCACACTCGCCAGGATGGATTTGACGCCCACAGCGTTTAGAATTGTGCTTTATCTCTTCTCAGTAATTGATTATGGAAATATTATCCCTGATTTTTCACAGTCACGTATAGCCAAAGATCTTGGGCTGAATAAATCAAATGTCTCACGCGCATTCAAAGAGTTATTTGAGAGAAAAATACTTATTCGTGACGCCATAGATAACCAAGTATACCTTAATTCAAACTTGTGTGTTAAAGGAATCCCTCGTCGTTTCAATGAAG
This sequence comes from Leclercia sp. LSNIH1, assembly GCF_002902985.1. Taxonomy (NCBI): domain Bacteria; kingdom Pseudomonadati; phylum Pseudomonadota; class Gammaproteobacteria; order Enterobacterales; family Enterobacteriaceae; genus Leclercia; species Leclercia sp. LSNIH1. The sequence goes on from NZ_CP026167.1 coordinate 4,733,651, forward strand.
ATCTGATGGATAAATTTAGAAAGTCCAGACTGGAGACAGAAGACTTTGCCAATTCGTTTAACTTTTATCGTGCAGGGAGTAAAACAAAGCCGGTTAAAAATCCCAAAAGAAGATATCCTACAGACGGCATTCCATTTGATTAAAATAATAAATAATGCTGTTGAACAATTTATACTTCCGCAAATGACTATTTCCCAATATAAATTTAATTTTATATTGGGAATGAAATTAATCATAAAATATCATTAAGTATATGACGTTCTTGTTCAATTACACATGATTTAACCATCCCACTTAGTACACTAACAAAAACGTCATTCCATTTCTGGCGCTCTCTCGAAGCATGCCAGTTCTCAAACAACACTTTCTCAAGAGAGATCCAAATAACTTCTGCGCGAGAGGTATTTAATAGCTCCTTGAATACTTCGTCAGATACAGTAAGGGCATGAGAATAAATTTTATTATCAATAGTCCAGAAAGGCTCTGGCTTGGTAAAATCAGCCAAAGAAGCAAAAGCCAACCCACGGACCTGTGCTGCTTCCATTGTGCTGTTCACTTTATGATTATCCCGCCAGGTTTTTAAATCACCCAACAGATAATTTACGCGTTGATTTCTTGCTTTGCTATCTTCAGCCTGGTATTGGATATAAGCAGGGCCATTACCAGTCTGGCGATAACGAGCCAATGTTTTGACACTTACACCAAGGTAAAGGGCCGAAACTTCAGCACTCAGGGTTGCATCATCTGGCATACTACCAAATAGCCGCCATACTTCAGCATATTCCCTTAAAGTATCGATTGCACTCATTCCCTGTCCCCCTAATTTGTTGGCAATGGTTGATATTTCGCCGAAGCCAAAAGTGTATTATACAACTCAGGTACTGTCATCAGCATATGAAGCTCAATCCGTTGAAGTGCCTCAAAAACTCGCTCGTTATCAGGCTCAGCATATCTTTCAGTAGGGTCCGTGGTATTACGGTGGTTAAGCAATCTTTTCACCACTGCATACGAAGTTAGTTCTTCTGCAACACGGCCAAAAGTTCTTCGCAGATCGTGCATTCCCAGCTTCATTATTCCAGCTTCCTGACAGATATACTCGCGCAAGCTTTTACTGTCAGAATAATGTCCAACCTTGCTTCGTGATGAACGAGCCGGAAAAACCCATTTGCGTTTATCTGCCCGTATTTCGGTATCGTTGACGATATCTCGTCGGTCTTCCAGAATTCGCTTTGTAGCATCACAGATTGGAAGCTCATGGTCGTTACGATTTTTCGTGTCGTAAAAGCGAATAACCCGGTTTTCGAGATCGACATAGCTTGTCGTTCTGACTTCCTCTTCTGTCAGGGCCTCTCGCCAGCACAGTGTTGCTGTCTCTTCTTTCCTGGCTCCTGTCAAAATGGTCAGCAACAGATAATCACAACCCAAACGATTAAAACCTCTCTTATTGTGTAATGCAGCTAGAAACCGTCCCAAAGTATCTTTGGGGGACAATGGATTTCGTACGCCCTTGGCACGATAGCTATCTTCCAGCTCAGATCGTGTTCTGAACTTCTTCTGTACCTTTAAAATTGAAAAAGGATTATAGGACAACGAAGGTTGTCGTTGCTGGGTCTGAGCATTCCCAGCTTCAATCTCGATTGCGTGTTTTACAGCAACATTGGCCCACCTAAAAGTCTGTTCTGCTGCTGTTCTGGCTCTTGAAGCAATCTCGTCAAACTTTCGAAGGATTTCATTACCAGTAAGATCCTTGATTCGAAGGTTTTGCCATTCTTTCAACCGATTCTCAGCTTTGTCTAACACATTGAGAGTGTTTGGTTTAGCAGGTTTGGTTCTGCCAAGTAAGTGACTCCTGTATTGGGCAAAAGCTTCACTCACGGTCAATTCAGCCAGATCGAGTTCCCTTTTAATCTTGTTGGGATTTCTCTTTGTTGCAATCATTGTCTGAACCAACTGCCGAGCTGCCTCACGGGCTTGATCGATACTCGGAAAATCGGACACATTCCCAACCTTTACTTTCAAGACAGAGCTTGGCTTCTTACCCTCACTGACATTACGATCTGAAGAGGCTACTCTTCGCTGGATTACATAGGTTTTTTTCGTCAAACTGACCTTCACACCGAAGCCAACGGGTGAATCTCGATGATCGTCAAAAACTATGTAAGGTTTTTGGTCAGGGTTGGCTTCGAAAACGACTTTTCCAGAGCTACTGAGCTCAGGCTTAACATTAATACTTAACTTGTTGATAATAAAAGCCTGATTGAGAGTTGTTTTCAAAGTATCACCACCATTTGTAACCCAAAGAAGGAGTACAACCAATCTATCACGCTTTGGGCTACAAGTGAGCTACAAATTTATGGGTTTATGTGGGTTTAAAGGGGTTTTACCTGGGGCCATATGAGCACTTGAAAGAATTAAAAAATGAGTAAAATCAATATGAATGAAGACATTGATAAGGACTTCTCTAGCCATACCCCCATGATGCAGCAGTACCTGAAGCTGAAAGCTCAGCATCCGGAGATCCTGCTCTTTTACCGGATGGGCGACTTTTACGAGCTGTTTTATGACGATGCGAAACGCGCCTCGCAGCTGCTCGACATCTCCCTGACCAAACGCGGCGCCTCGGCCGGTGAACCCATCCCTATGGCCGGTATTCCGCATCATGCGGTAGAGAACTACCTGGCGAAGCTGGTTAACCAGGGTGAATCAGTCGCCATCTGCGAACAGATTGGCGATCCGGCCACCTCGAAGGGCCCGGTCGAGCGCAAAGTGGTGCGTATCGTCACGCCGGGCACCATCAGCGATGAAGCGCTGTTACAGGAGCGCCAGGATAACCTCCTTGCCGCCATCTGGCAGGAGAGCAAAAGTTTCGGTTACGCCACGCTGGATATCAGCTCCGGGCGTTTTCGCCTGAGCGAACCGGCCGACCGCGAAACCATGGCGGCCGAACTGCAACGCACCAATCCTGCGGAGCTGCTCTATGCCGAAGATTTCGCCGAGATGGGGCTGCTTGAGGGGCGTCGCGGCCTGCGTCGCCGTCCGCTGTGGGAGTTTGAAATCGACACCGCGCGTCAACAGCTCAATCTGCAATTTGGCACTCGCGATCTGACCGGCTTTGGCGTAGAAAACGCGCCGCGCGGCCTGTGCGCCGCGGGCTGTCTGCTGCAGTACGTAAAAGATACCCAGCGCACCGCCCTGCCGCATATCCGCTCCATTACGATTGAACGCCAGCAGGACAGCATCATTATGGATGCCGCCACCCGCCGCAATCTGGAGATCACCCAGAATTTAGCCGGTGGTGTGGAGAACACCCTCGCCTCGGTACTCGACAGCACCGTCACCCCGATGGGCAGCCGTATGCTGAAACGCTGGCTGCATATGCCGGTCCGCGATATTGCCACGCTCACCGCGCGCCAGCAGACCATTGGCGCCCTGCAGGATCGGTATAGCGACCTTCAGCCGGTATTGCGTCAGGTGGGCGATCTGGAACGTATTCTGGCACGACTGGCGCTGCGCACCGCACGCCCGCGCGATTTAGCCCGTATGCGCCATGCCTTCCAGCAACTGCCTGAACTGCGCATCCAGTTGGCGGAGATCGACAGCGCCCCGGTGCAAAAGCTGCGCGAGGCGATGGGCGAATTTAGCGAACTGCGTGAACTGCTGGAAAAGGCCATTATCGATGCCCCGCCGGTTCTGGTGCGTGACGGCGGCGTGATTGCCCCGGGGTACAACGAAGAGCTGGACGAGTGGCGCTCGCTGGCCGATGGTGCGACGGACTATCTGGATAAGCTGGAGATCCGCGAGCGTGAGCGCCTTGGGCTGGACACCCTGAAAGTGGGTTACAACGCAGTGCACGGCTACTTTATTCAGATCAGCCGTGGACAGAGCCACCTGGCTCCTATTCACTACGTGCGCCGCCAGACGCTGAAAAACGCCGAGCGCTACATTATTCCGGAGCTGAAAGAGTACGAAGACAAAGTGCTTACCTCAAAAGGCAAAGCGCTGGCGCTGGAAAAACAGCTCTATGACGCCCTGTTCGACATCCTGATGCCGCACCTTGCGGATCTGCAGCAGAGCGCCACGGCGCTGGCCGAGCTGGATGTACTGGTCAACCTGGCGGAACGTGCCGAGACGCTGAACTACTGCTGCCCAACCTTCACCGATAAGCCAGGCGTGCGCATTACCGAAGGGCGCCACCCGGTGGTGGAACAGGTACTGAACGAACCGTTTATCGCCAACCCGCTGAACCTGTCGCCGCAGCGCCGGATGCTGATTATTACCGGGCCAAACATGGGCGGTAAAAGTACCTATATGCGCCAGACGGCACTGATTGCGCTGCTGGCCTACATCGGCAGCTACGTTCCGGCGCAAAAGGTGGAGATTGGCCCTATCGACCGTATCTTTACCCGCGTGGGCGCGGCGGACGATCTGGCGAGCGGTCGCTCCACCTTTATGGTCGAGATGACCGAAACGGCGAATATTCTGCACAACGCCACGGAGTACAGCCTGGTGCTGATGGATGAGATTGGTCGCGGCACCTCCACCTACGACGGGCTCTCGCTGGCGTGGGCCTGTGCCGAAAGCCTGGCCAATAAGATCAAAGCCCTGACCCTGTTTGCCACCCACTACTTCGAGCTGACGCAACTGCCGGAGAAGATGGAGGGCGTGGCGAACGTGCATCTGGATGCGCTGGAGCACGGCGATACTATCGCCTTTATGCACAGCGTACAGGATGGCGCGGCGAGCAAAAGCTACGGTCTGGCCGTGGCGGCGCTGGCGGGCGTGCCGAAAGAGGTGATCAAGCGGGCCCGTCAGAAGCTGCGCGAACTGGAAAGCCTGGCGCCAAACGCGGCGGCTACCCAGGTAGATGGCACCCAGATGTCTCTGCTGGTCCCTGCCGAAGAGACCTCCCCGGCGCTGGAAGCACTGGAGAACCTCGACCCGGATTCTCTGACACCACGTCAGGCGCTGGAGTGGATTTATCGGTTGAAAAATCTGGTGTAAAGCTCTGCGGTCTGTATCGCCCGGTGGCGCTATCGCTTACCGGGCCTGCGGAGATTTCATGCGGTTTTTACGCCCGGTGGCGTTATCGCTTACCGGGCCTACAAAAGACGCTGGATAGTAGGCCGGGTAAGGCGTAGCCGCCACCCGGCTTTTTTATCCGCGCTTATCTTCCGCCAGCAACGGCGGAATAGTCGGCACCTGCGGGGCATCGTCGATATCTTTCTGCGTCATGCGAAACGCTTCGGGATAGTGCTCGCGGCTGGTGCGGCGCAGCGGCTCGGTATCGCGCCAGGTATACAGACAGTGCTGGCACTGATACACCGTACAGACATCTTTAACCGGCGACGTCGCCATCACCTCAATATGTTCATCGGCACAACGTGGACAAATCATTTTCCCCTCCTTATTTACGTGCGGCCAGCATCGCGGTCAGTTTTTCAGCCCAGGCTTTGGTTTCAGGCAGATCCTGTACCGGCTGGCTGTAGTGTCCACGCATATCGGGTGCAACCGGTGTGGTGGCGTCGATAATCAGTTTGTCGGTGATCCCCGCCGGACTTGAACCCGGATCCAGCTCCAGCACCGACATGTTCGGCAGCTGCACCAGATCCCCCGCGGCGTTCACCTTTGACGACAGGGCCCACATCACCTGCGGCAGGTTGAATGGATCGACATCCTCGTCCACCATGATCACCATCTTCACGTAGCCCAGGCCATGCGGCGTGGTCATCGCCCGCAGCCCCACGGCGCGGGCAAAACCGCCGTAACGTTTTTTAGTGGAGATAATTGCCAGCAGGCCGTGGGTGTACATTGCGTTCACCGCCTGTACTTCCGGAAACTCAGCTTTCAGCTGCTGGTAGAGCGGCACGCAGGTTGCCGGGCCCATCAGGTAGTCGATTTCGGTCCACGGCATCCCGAGATAGAGCGACTCAAAAATCGGTTTTGTGCGGTAAGAGACTTTATCGATGCGTACCACGGTCATGTTACGGCCACCGGAGTAGTGCCCGGTGAACTCCCCGAACGGCCCTTCGATTTCGCGTTTGCGGCCTTCAATCACCCCTTCGAGGATCACTTCCGAACCCCAGGGCACGTCAAAACCGGTCAGCGGTGCGGTAGCGATCGGATACGGGCTTTCGCGCAACGCTCCCGCCATCTCATATTCTGATTGATCGTACTTGAGCGGCGTCGCCCCCATCAGGGTGATGATCGGGTCATTGCCCAGGGTGATCGCAATCGGCAGATCCTGCCCGCGCTCTTCCGCTTTATGCAGGTGCAGGGCGATGTCATGCATCGGCACCGGCTGCAGACCCAGCTTGCGTTTGCCCTTCACCTCCATGCGGTAGATGCCGACGTTCTGCTTGCCGAAGTGATCCGGATCGAGGGGATCGCGGGAGACCACACAGGCTTTATCCAGGTAGAAACCACCGTCACCGTCGTTCAGGCGGAACAGCGGCAAAATATCGAACAGGTTGATCGCGTCGCCATCCACCGTGTTCTCAGCCCAGGCCGGGTTGGCGCGACGCTCCGGCGCAACCGGGAAGTTATCCCAGCGGCGAATAAACTCGTCGATCTGCTTTTTCACTGGCGTATTTGGCGGCAGCCCCATCGAGATGGCGTGGTTTTGCCAGGATCCGATAGTGTTCATCGTCACGCGGGCGTCGGTAAAGCCGCGGATGTTGTCAAACCAGAGCGCAGGTGCGCCATCGCCAATGCGCCCGGTGGCGTTGGCTGCCGCGGCCAGATCCGGCTCCGCATCAACCTGTTCCGTGATTTTTAGCAGTTGCCCTTGCTCATCGAGCGCCTGCAGGAAGCTTCTCAAATCATCAAATGCCATGTTTATTCTCCTGGGAAAAATCTCTGGCCGCCTGTAACCCCTCCCAGCGACGGGCTTTGTTATGCGCCAGACCAAACTGATCGAGCACCCGGGTCACAATGTGTTGAGTAATGTCATCGGCGGTTTGCGGATGGTTGTAATAAGCGGGCATCGGCGGCACCATTGCCACGCCCATGCGGGAAAGCGCCAGCATATTTTCAAGATGGATAGTGCTGAGCGGCATTTCCCGCGGGACCAGCACCAGCTTGCGTCGCTCTTTTAACACCACGTCAGCGGCACGCCCCACCAGCCCTTCGGCGTAGCCTGCGCGGATGCCCGCCAGCGTTTTCATGCTGCAGGGAATGACGATCATGCCGTCGGTGCGAAAGGAGCCGGATGAGATGGTTGCCCCCTGATCCGCCGGGCTGTGAACCACATCCGCCAGCCCGGCAACGTCCTGAGCGGTATACGGCGTTTCCAGTTCAATCGTTGTTTTCGCCCATTTCGACATCACCAGATGGGATTCAACTTCCGGCATGTCGCGAAGCGCCTGCAGCAGCGCCACGCCGAGCGGCGCACCGGTCGCCCCTGTCATCCCAACAATCAATCTCATGCAAAACATCATTTAATTTGTTCGTATACGAACTTGTTGCTTACCGTACGCCCGGATCTGAACGCTGACAAGATCGTTCGCATGCGATCACACGAAATGGTAAAACGGGCTGCGTTAAATTCGCCGCTGATCGGGGCTATCATAAAGAGATCATTTTTATGCTGGAGAGTTCATGGAACTAAAACAAGAAGCGTTCCACCTGTTACGTCAGCTTTTTCAGCAACATACTGCGCGCTGGCAGCAGGCCTTACCCGAGCTGACTAAGCCGCAATACGCGGTGCTGCGTTCTATCGCGGAACATCCTGGCATTGAGCAGGTGGCGCTCACCGAAGCGGCGGTAAGCACCAAAGCTACCCTCGCGGAGATGCTGAGCCGTATGGAATTACGTGGGCTGGTGAAGCGCGAAGCCGATGCTGCAGATAAGCGCCGCCGGTTTGTATTCTTAACACCGGAAGGCGAAGCGTTGCTCGGCAACTGTAAACCGGTAGGGAATCATGTCGATGAGGCTTTTCTGGGGCGTTTAACGGCTGAGGAGCGTCGCCAGTTTACGGAGTTGGTTCGCAAAATGATGGTAAAGGAGAGAGAATGACCCGCTATGAAACAGAAATTATTGATGCTCACATCGCATTAGAAAAGTGGTTAGGCCAGGGTGAAGGCGATTTTGCCCCCCTGCTCGCCCGTTTTCATCAGGACTTTTTGATGATTGCCCCAACCGGCGCACACCTGGATCACCCCGCGCTCGCACGTTTCCTCGAGGCGCAGCGCGGCAGCCGCCCTGGACTGAAGATCGTGATTGATGAATTAACGACGTTGCAGACCTGGGATAACGGCGCAGTGCTTCACTACCGTGAAACACAAACCCGCCCGGATCAGCCGGTGAACGTGCGCTGGTCCAGCGCCATCCTGAACCAGGAGGGAGACAACCTCACCTGGCGTCTGCTACATGAAACCGCAGCGCCTTAAGCAAAAGAAAAAGGCCAGTCGAAAGACTGGCCTTTTTTGACGAAAAGGTGCTTACTCGCGGAACAGCGCTTCGATATTCAGCCCTTGCCCCTGCAGGATTTCACGCAGGCGACGCAGACCTTCTACCTGAATCTGACGAACACGTTCACGGGTCAGGCCGATTTCACGACCGACATCTTCCAGTGTCGCAGCTTCATACCCCAGCAGACCGAAACGACGTGCCAGCACTTCACGCTGTTTGGCGTTCAGTTCGAACAACCATTTGACGATGCTCTGTTTCATATCATCGTCCTGCGTGGTGTCCTCCGGGCCGTTGTCTTTTTCATCGGCCAGGATGTCCAGCAGCGCTTTCTCGGAATCGCCACCCAGCGGGGTGTCGACAGAGGTAATACGCTCGTTGAGACGCAGCATACGGCTAACATCATCAACAGGTTTATCAAGCTGTTCGGCAATCTCTTCCGCGCTTGGCTCGTGGTCCAGCTTATGGGACAACTCGCGCGCGGTACGCAGATAAACGTTCAACTCTTTCACAATGTGAATAGGCAGTCGAATCGTACGGGTCTGGTTCATGATTGCCCGTTCGATGGTCTGTCGGATCCACCATGTCGCATAGGTTGAGAAACGGAACCCACGTTCAGGGTCAAATTTCTCTACTGCGCGGATCAGGCCCAGGTTGCCCTCTTCAATCAGATCCAGCAGAGCCAGACCACGATTGCTGTAACGACGGGCAATCTTAACCACCAGACGCAGGTTACTTTCAATCATGCGACGACGTGAAGCCACATCACCACGTAATGCCCGGCGCGCGAAGTAAACTTCTTCTTCTGCTGTTAACAGTGGGGAGTAACCAATCTCCCCAAGGTAAAGCTGAGTCGCATCCAGCACACGTTGTGTGGCACCCTGCGATAACAGCTCTTCTTCAGCTAAATCGTTATCACTGGGTTCCTCTTCTACTAAGGCTTTTTCGTCAAAAGCCTCTACTCCGTTCTCATCAAATTCCGCGTCTTCATTTAAATCATGAACTTTCAGCGTATTCTGACTCATAAAGGTGGCTCCTACCCGTGATCCCTGGGCGCAACATACCAAAAGATATGTCCCGCCAATTTATCGCTGCGGTAAATACTGCAGCGGGTTTACGGATTTCCCCTTGTAACGAATTTCAAAATGCAAGCGTGTAGAACTGGTTCCGGTGCTACCCATAGTAGCTATTTTTTGCCCCGCCTTAACTTCTTGTTGTTCCCGGACCAGCATCGTATCGTTATGGGCGTAGGCACTCAGGTAATCATCGTTGTGTTTGATGATAATAAGATTACCGTAACCGCGCAGAGCGTTACCGGCGTATACCACGCGTCCATCAGCGGTCGCGATAATAGCCTGTCCCTTACTCCCTGCGATATCGACCCCTTTATTTCCCCCCTCGGAGGAAGAAAAGTTCTCGATAACCTTGCCTTCAGTCGGCCAGCGCCAGGAAGAGATTGGCGAGCTGGACGTCTGACTACTGGCAACGGGTGCGGTAGAGCTAACCACAGGAGCCGTAACGGGTGCTGTAACTACAGTCGCAGTCCCCTTATTGTTCGGCAACATCTTGTTAGCACTCTGTTCACCTGAATCTTCAGAATACGTAATTGTCGGTTGCGACGCAACCACTGTGCTTGATTTTTGCGCAGGCGTCACACTGTTATTTTGCGCTGTGACGTCAGCCGCAGAAACAGTATTGCCTGGCGTTAACGGTGCGCCGGTCGCATTGCCCACCTGTAGCGTCTGGCCGACATTCAGGCCATACGGGGCCGGAACGTTGTTTCGCTCTGCCAGATCGCGGAAATCGTTCCCGGTGATCCAGGCAATATAGAAGAGGGTATCACCGCGTTTCACGGTGTAGGTGCTGCCGCCAGTATAGCTGCCTTTCGGAATGTTCCCATACTTGCGGTTATACACAATGCGGCCATTTTCCGTCTGGACAGGTTGTTCCACTGGCTGAATCTGTACTGGCTGGGTAACCGGACGCTGAACAGGCTGGATTTGCGGAGTTTGTTGCGCCGTTGAGGTGCCCATTTTGGGCGGAGGGGTGATCAGCATGCCACCGGATGAATTACCAGAGCCGCTATTACCGCCGACCGAACTGACAGGCGCAGGGGCATTATTCGATGTTGAACAACCTGCCAGCCAGATTGAAACCAGTGACAATGCCGCAACTCGGCTGATGGTGAATTTTGGGCTTCCCGCGCTCATTTATCCCCCAGGATTATTTTTAATTACCAGTGACTTAAAATTACCGTAATGTCACGACGTTTTGCGCCACACCATACGCTGAATTTGCCTGAATAACCCTGGAAAAATCCGAGTCTCAGGCCAGCTCTCCTTTTACCAGAGGCACGAAACGTACGGCTTCTACGGTATCGATAATAAACTCGTTGCCCCGTCGACGAACACGCTTCAACAGTTGGTGTTCATCGCCCACCGGTAAAACGAGGATCCCGCCGTCGTCCAGTTGCGCCATCAGCGCAGCCGGGATCTCAGGCGGTGCAGCCGTCACGATAATGGCATCAAACGGGCCGCGTGCCTTCCAGCCCTGCCAGCCATCCCCGTGACGGGTAGAAACATTATGTAAATCGAGCTGCTTCAGGCGGCGGCGCGCCTGCCACTGCAACCCTTTAATGCGCTCAACCGAGCAGACATGATGCACCAGGTGCGCCAGAATGGCGGTCTGGTATCCAGAACCGGTGCCAATCTCCAGCACCCGCAAGTCCGGGGTCAGCTCCAGCAGCTCGGTCATGCGCGCCACCATATAGGGCTGGGAGATGGTTTGCCCCTGCCCTATCGGCAACGCGACGTTGTCCCACGCTTTGTGCTCAAACGCCTCATCCACGAATTTTTCCCGCGGTACCCGCGAGATGGCGTCCAGCACCCGCTCGTCAGCAATGCCCTGACTGCGTAATTGATTCAGAAGAGTTTGTACACGATTGCTTACCATTGCGAGCTCACCCCGGCGCGATCCAGCCAGCCTGAAACCACATCCTGCGCGTTATGCGCGGTCAAATCGACGTGCAGCGGGGTGACGGAGACGTAGCCTTCATCTACGGCGGCAAAATCGGTATCCGGCCCGGCATCATGTTTTTCGCCCGGCGGACCAATCCAGTACAGCGTGTTGCCGCGCGGATCTTCCTGCGGGATCACTTTATCCGCCGGGTGGCGGCTGCCGCAGCGCGTCACGCGGATACCTTTGATTTGATCCAGCGGCAGATCCGGCACGTTGATATTAAGGATGCGACCGGTGCGCAGCGGTTCACGGCTCAGCGCGCGCAGAATGGCGCAGGTGACCGCGGCGGCGGTGTCATAATGCTGATGGCCGTTAAGCGAGACCGCCAGGGCAGGAAAGCCGAGATGGCGCCCTTCCATGGCTGCCGCCACCGTACCGGAGTAGATCACGTCATCGCCCAGGTTGGGTCCGGCATTAATGCCGGAGACCACCACGTCCGGGCGGGGACGCATCAGCGCATTAACCCCCAGAAAGACACAGTCGGTCGGGGTGCCCATCTGCACGGCGATATCACCGTTATCAAAGGTAAAGGTGCGAAGAGACGACTCGAGGGTTAACGAGTTAGAGGCACCGCTGCGGTTACGATCGGGAGCCACCACCTGCACCTCGGCGAACTCACGTAGCGCTTTCGCCAGCGTCTGAATGCCTGGCGCATGGATCCCGTCATCGTTACTCAGCAATATTCGCATAGTCACCCGAAGTGTTGATAAGTTCCCTGACAACACTGGTGGCAAAGCTGCCTGCCGGCAGCCAGAAACGTAGCTCGACGGTTACGTCATCCCACCAGTTCCAGCTCAACTGTTGCGGATAGAGCAGCATCGCCCGGCGTGCCGCTTCGACTTTTTCCCGCCCCAGCAGTGAGCATAACTCTGTTTCATCGGCGATGGCAGACTGTTCAAAGCGCAGCGCATCACCCTGCGGACCCCAGTCGCCGGTACCCGGCAGGGCCGCAGTGATCATCAGCGTTTTTGCCTCGACGCGCGCCTGCACATCGCGCAGCTCTTCGTCAGTGGCGACAAACCAGCTGCCGCGTCCCGCTAATTGTAGCGCATCGCCGACAACAACTTGATTCGCGTCTGTTTTTTTCAGTCGCTCGCTGACGATTTGATTAAACAACGCGCTGCGGGCTGCCGACAACCAAAAACTGCGTTTATTGCGATCGCGCACCGGGGCATTGCTCTGCGCCCAGCGTAGCGCCCCCTGCAGGTTACTGCCGCCGATGCCAAAACGCTGCGCGCCAAAGTAGTTCGGCACACCCTGCGCCTGGATGGCGTTAAGACGCTGTTCTACCTCGTCGCGGTTGCTTACCTCGCGCAGCACCAGGGTAAAGGCGTTGCCCTTTAACGCGCCGAGGCGCAACTTGCGCTTATGGCGGGCATATTCCAGCACCTGGCAGCCTTCGAGCTGGAACTGGCTTAAATCGGGCATCCCGTTACCCGGCACCCGCGCGCAGAGCCACTGTTCCGTCACGGCGTGTTTGTCTTTCTGCCCGGCGAAGCTTACTTCACGAGCGTGAATTTTCAGGAACTTTGCCAGCGCATCGGCCACAAAACGGGTGTTACAGCCATTCTTCAGGATCCGCACCAGAATGTGCTCGCCCTCGCCATCCGGCTCGAACCCCAAATCCTCGACGACCACAAAATCTTCCGGGTTGGCTTTCAGCAGCCCCGTACCCTGCGGTTTACCGTGCAGGTAGGTCAGGTTGTCGAAGTCCGTCATTTCACCGCCTTCACCAGCAGCGCCACGGCTTCGCAGGCAATGCCTTCACCACGGCCGGTAAAGCCGAGTTTCTCGGTGGTGGTCGCTTTGACGTTGACGTCGTCCATATGGCAGCCAAGATCTTCGGCAATAAAGACGCGCATCTGAGGAATATGCGGCAGCATTTTCGGCGCCTGGGCAATAATGGTCACATCCACGTTGCCAAGGGTATAGCCTTTGGCCTGAATACGGCGCCAGGCTTCGCGCAGCAGCTCGCGGCTGTCGGCCCCTTTGAAGGCCGGATCGGTATCCGGGAACAGCTTGCCGATATCGCCAAGCGCCGCCGCACCAAGTAGCGCATCGGTTAACGCGTGCAGTGCAACATCGCCATCAGAATGCGCGAGCAGTCCTTTTTCATAAGGGATGCGTACGCCGCCAATGATAATTGGGCCCTCGCCGCCAAAGGCGTGTACGTCAAAACCATGTCCAATTCGCATTATGCCTTCTCCTGATGGGTCGAACGGGTAAGATAAAATTCTGCCAGCTGTAAATCTTCGGGGCGCGTCACCTTTATATTATCTGCGCGCCCTTCAATCAGTTCCGGGTGAAAACCGCAGTACTCCAGCGCCGAGGCTTCGTCGGTGATGGTTGCGCCTTCGTTCAGCGCACGGGTTAAGCAGTGGTGCAACAGCTCGCGAGGGAAAAATTGCGGCGTGAGTGCATGCCAGAGGTCAACGCGCTCCACCGTATGGGCGATGGCCGGCAGGCCGGGCTCGCCGCGTTTCATGGTATCGCGGACCGGCGTGGCCAGAATGCCACCAACGCGGCTGGTTTCGCTGATGGCCAGCAGCCGCGCCAGGTCATCCTGATGCAAACAGGGCCGCGCCGCATCGTGCACCAGTACCCACTGTGCGTCACCGGCGGCTTTCAGTCCCGCCAGCACCGAATCGGCACGCTCTGCGCCACCGTCCACCACGGTCACCTGCGGGTGGCGGGCAAGCGGCAGCGCGGCGAAGCGGACGTCGCCCGGGCTGATAGCGATAACGACCCGCGTCACACGTGGGTTCGCCAGCAGCGCCGCCACGGTGTGCTCAAGGATCGTTTTATCACCAATTGAAAGGTACTGCTTAGGACATTCAGTCTGCATGCGCCGGCCAAACCCGGCGGCTGGCACAACGGCGCATACGTTGGAAAATGTTACTGCCATGGCGTAATCCTGGGCCTGATTATCGAGTGTTTTGTACTGAGCCCTGGTTGCGTTTAGACGCATCCGGCACCAGACGATAGAAGGTTTCGCCCGGCTTAGTCATGCTGAGTTCGTTGCGCGCACGCTCTTCAATGGCTTCCTGCCCGCCATTGAGATCGTCAATTTCCGCAAACAGCTGATCGTTTCGCGCTTTTAATTTGCTGTTTGTTGCCTGCTGCGCCGTCACGTCATCGCTGACGCGACTGTAATCGTGAAGGCCGTTCTTACCGAACCACAGCGAATACTGAAGCCAGACCAGCAGAGCCAGCAACAGCAGCGTAAGTTTACCCATCCTGCCCCCTGAAAAACGGCATCATCATCCCATAACTTTCCCCATGACTCTACATCGGGGCTACAGAGATGCCGCAACATTGCGGGCAAATGTACCACATTTTTTTTGCAGATTCGCGCAAGCCAACAATGTCACATAGTTGGTTACGGTTTGAATTATGGATGAACTTATCCCATGAGCCACAAAAATAACAGTCCCACCATAGCGACCACCGTTAACACGGTGATAAACGAACTGTAGAGCAGCTTGCCGTGAAGCAGAGAGTGGAGCGCGATCCCTACCACAACGGCAACGGGCATCAGCGCCAGAAAGAAAGGCCAGGTATAAAGGAAGAAAAACAGCGTATTGCTGCCATAAAACAGGAAAGGGATCCCCAGTGCCATCAGCCATGACGCAAAGCCGACAATCGCCCCAGGAAAAGACCAGGTCGTCTCGTCATGTGCCGATACTGTGTCCGACCCGGTGATGATGTAGTTTTCACTGTTCCGCATAGCTGATCCTGTGACCGTGACATATTGATGGAGATTAAGCATCCCCATCAATACCATCTCAGGATCTGATAATATCGCCCTGCCGGAGCAGGTCTAATAATTGACCCACCAAATTTGTTACCAATTGTTGGCCTTGCAGGTGAATATCGGGGTTTTCCGGCGCTTCGTAAACCGCATCAATGCCGGTGAAGTTCTTCAGCTCGCCAGCGCGGGCCTTTTTGTACAGTCCCTTCGGATCGCGCTGCTCGCATATTTCCAGCGGGGTATCAACAAACACTTCAATGAAGCGGCTGTTCCCCACCCGCTCACGCACCATCTGCCGCTCGGCGCGGTGCGGTGAGATAAAGGCGGTTAACACCACCAGCCCGGCATCGGCCATCAGGCTGGCCACTTCGCCCACCCGACGGATGTTCTCTTTGCGATCCGCATCGCTAAAGCCCAGATCGCTGCACAGCCCGTGGCGCACGTTGTCGCCATCCAGCAGATAGGTGCTGACGCCCGCTTTGTGCAGCGCCTCTTCCAGCGCCCCCGCGACGGTGGACTTACCGGACCCCGAGAGCCCGGTAAACCACAGCACAACCCCACGGTGACCGTGGAGCTGTTCGCGTTCGGCCACCGTGACCGGATGAGGATGCCAGACGACGTTCTCATCATGCTGCGCCATTACTTGCCTCCCAGCAGATCGCGCGCGCCCCAGTGCTGGAAGTGTTTGCGCACCAGCGCGTTGAGCTCCAGTTCAAAGGCGCTGAATTCAGACGGCACCGCGCTCGCCTGCGCTTTAGGTTCGCGCACCATCCCTGCGCCAACGGTGACGTTGGACAGACGATCGATAATAATCAGCCCGCCGGTCACCGGGTTCTGCTGATACTCGTCCAGCACCAGCGGCTCGTCGAAGGTGAAATCCACCAGACCGATGCCGTTCAGCGGCAGTTCAGTCACGCTGTGCTGCGCCAGATTGTTAATGTCGACCTGATACTGAATGCCGTCGACGCGGGCGCGGGTTTTCTTTCCGGCAATCTTGATGTCGTAGCTCTGGCCCGGGCTCAGCGGCTGCTCGGCCATCCACACCACATCCACCGCGGCGCTCTGTACCGCAGGCAGCGACTCCTGCGCATCCACCAGCAGATCGCCGCGGCTGATATCGATCTCATCTTTCAGCACCAGGGTGACCGCTTCGCCGGCCCCCGCTTCCTGCAGATCGCCATCGAAGGTCACGATACGGGCAATGGCCGATTCCACGCCGGACGGCAGTACCTTCACGCGCTGGTCTACGCGCACGCTGCCGGAGGCAATCGTGCCGGAGAAGCCGCGGAAATCGAGGTTCGGGCGGTTAACGTACTGCACCGGGAAGCGCATCGGCTGCGTATCCACGTCGCGCTGGATCTCAACGGTCTCCAGCACTTCCAGCAGCGTTGGGCCGCTGTACCACGGCATGCTCACGCTCTGGGAAGCGACATTATCCCCTTCCAGCGCCGAGAGCGGCACAAAGCGGATATCGAGATTGCCCGGCAGCTGCTCGGCAAAGGTCAGGTAGCTTTCGCGGATCTCGTTAAACTTCTCTTCGCTGAAGTTCACCAGATCCATCTTGTTAACCGCCACCACCAGGTGCTTGATCCCCAGCAGCGTGGAGATAAAGCTGTGACGACGGGTCTGATCCAGCACCCCTTTACGGGCATCGATCAGCAGGATCGCCAGGTCACAGGTGGAGGCGCCGGTCGCCATATTGCGGGTGTACTGCTCATGCCCCGGGGTATCGGCGATGATAAATTTGCGCTTCTCGGTGGAGAAATAGCGATAGGCCACGTCGATGGTGATGCCCTGCTCGCGCTCCGCCTGCAGGCCATCCACCAGCAGGGCCAGATCGAGTTTTTCGCCCTGGGTACCGTGACGCTTGCTGTCGTTATGCAGGGAGGAGAGCTGATCTTCATAGATCTGACGGGTATCGTGCAGCAGACGGCCAATCAGGGTGCTTTTTCCGTCGTCCACGCTGCCGCAGGTCAGAAAACGCAGCAAACTTTTATGCTGCTGGGCGTGCAGGTAGGCTTCGACGCCGCCTTCATTGGCGATCTGTTGAGCAATAGTGGTATTCATGGCGGCTCCTTAGAAATAACCCTGACGTTTCTTCAGCTCCATCGAGCCTGCCTGGTCGCGGTCAATCACGCGCCCCTGTCGCTCGCTGGTGGTGGACACCAGCATCTCTTCGATGATCTCCGGCAGCGTTTGCGCGTCGGATTCCACCGCGCCGGTCAGCGGCCAACAGCCGAGGGTACGGAAGCGTACCATCCGCTTTTTGATCACTTCGCCAGGCTGCAGGTCGATGCGATCGTCGTCGATCATCATCAGCATGCCGTCGCGCTCCAGAACCGGGCGTTCAGCCGCCAGGTAAAGCGGAACAATCTCGATATTTTCCAGATAGATGTACTGCCAGATATCCAGCTCGGTCCAGTTGGAGAGCGGGAAGACGCGGATGCTTTCGCCCTTGTTGATCTGGCCGTTGTAGTTGTGCCACAGCTCAGGACGCTGATTTTTAGGGTCCCAGCGGTGGAAGCGGTCACGGAAGGAGTAGATACGCTCCTTGGCGCGGGATTTCTCTTCATCGCGGCGGGCGCCGCCGAAAGCGGCATCAAAGCCGTATTTGTTCAGCGCCTGCTTCAGCCCTTCGGTCTTCATGATGTCGGTGTGCTTGGCGCTGCCGTGGACAAACGGGTTAATGCCCATCGCCACCCCTTCCGGGTTTTTATGCACCAGCAGTTCACAGCCGTAGGCTTTGGCGGTACGGTCACGGAACTCATACATTTCGCGGAATTTCCAGCCGGTATCCACGTGCAGCAGCGGGAACGGCAGCGTGCCCGGATAAAACGCTTTACGCGCCAGGTGCAGCATTACGCTGGAGTCTTTGCCGATGGAGTACATCATTACCGGATTTGCAAACTCAGCGGCCACTTCGCGGATAATATGAATACTCTCCGCTTCCAGTTGCCGCAGGTGCGTCAGTCGTTTTTGATCCATAACTGTTCCTTATAAGGCCTGGTGCAACAGGCGTTATTGTTGCAGCCAGTTTTGTCACGGCCTGCGCACAGCAACCGGAGCGTACTCAAGTACGTGAGGATTGCGAGCACAGCCCGGGGCAAAAATGGCAAATAAAATAGCCTGTTGCTCCAGGACTAAGCCAAATTGACAACAGAAGAACTAAAGCCTTCTGTGTCGGTTGTATGTTGGAACCAGGCGAGGGTGCTGTGGAGCTGCACCACTTCCCCCACCACAATCAGGGCGGGCATCGGGGCGTCTTTCGCCAGGGTTGCAAGGTGTTGTAATGTGCCGGTCACCACGTGCTGATCGACGCGCGTGCCGCGGGATATCACTGCCACAGGCGTATCTGCATCGCGCCCGTGACCAATAAGTTGTTCACTGATTTCCGCTGCCTTCATGGTGCCCATATAGATCGCCAGCGTCTGACGGCTCTGCGCCAGATGCGTCCAGTCAAACGGGGTGCTGTCGGCCTTGTAGTGGCCGGTGACAAAAGTAACGCTCTGGGCGTAATCACGGTGCGTCAGGGGAATGCCGGCATAAGCCGTGACCGCCGAGGCCGCGGTGATCCCCGGCACCACCTGGAAAGGTACGCCCGCTTCGGCTGCCGCCTGCAACTCTTCGCCACCGCGACCAAAGATGAACGGATCGCCGCCTTTCAGGCGTACCACGGTTTTGCCCGCTTTGGCCGCCGCAATCAGCATCTGGTTGGTATCGTGCTGGGGAACAGCGTGCCCGCCCGCGCGTTTGCCCACACAGATTTGCTCGGCGTCGCGACGAATCAGCTCGCGCACGCCGTCGCTCACCAGGTGGTCATAGAAAACCACATCGGCGTCCTGCAGAACCTGCAACCCCCGCAGGGTCAGCAGGCCAGCATCGCCTGGCCCGGCGCCCACCAGAATGATCTCCCCGCCAGTGCTGCCGGGGTTATCGAGTTCGTCTTCAAGAAGCTGTTGCGCTGCCGTCTCATTACCGGCCTGCATCAGGCTGGCAAAACGGCCACGAAATACGCGCTCCCAGAAGCGACGGCGTTCCGCCACGCTGGTCAGGCGGGTTTTCAGATGGTTGCGCCAGTAGCTGGCCTTCTCGGCCATGCGGCCCAGGCTTGTCGGCAGCAGCGCTTCGATTTTTTCCCGCAAGACGCGGGCCAGCACCGGGGCAGTCCCGCCAGAAGAGATCGCCACCAGCAGCGGCGAGCGATCGACAATTGACGGAAAGATAAAGGAGCAGAGCGGCTGGTCGTCCACCACGTTCACCAGGCGGTGACGGGCGTGGGCGGCATCGGAGACGCGCTGGTTGAGCGCCCGGTTTTCGGTGGCGGCAATCACCAGCACCACATTGTCGATTTGCGATTCAGCAAAGTCCGCTTCGGCAACAACCTGCACGCGAGCGCCTGCCCGATGTAAAAAGGCAATTTTGCGCTCAGCGATTTCGCCGCTGCCGACAACCAGCACCGGGCGGTCTTTTACAGCAGCGAATAAAGGAAGGTAATCCACAATGCTACAACTCGCTAACAACCAGGAATAGGGGGACTATAGGGGGCGGCTACGAGCGAATGAAATTACGAATTGGAATGAGTAGTTACTCAATGGAATAACGCCCTGAAAAAGCTCATATCAAAAAGTGCTTAACGCGCGACATTCCGGGCATTTAAGCGCAAATCAAATTGTGTAAGCGCGGTCACAGTTTCATACTAAGCGCGTTAAAATTTTGCGTTATTTTTTTAAGGACTCACTATGTTTTCCGCAATGCGCCACCGATACGCTGCCCTGGCGCTCGGCGTTTGCTTAATCGGAACGGTTCAGGCTAAGACCTCGCCCCTGGGTGAGATGGCCGCGACGCAGGCACGTCATATTGCCACCTTTTTCCCGGGTCGGATGACCGGCACCCCCGCCGAAATGCTCTCCGCTGACTACGTGCGCCAGCAGTTCGCCGGGATGGGCTACCAGAGCGATATCCGCACATTTCAGAGCCGCTACATCTATACCTCACGTAATCTGAATAAAAACTGGCACAACGTCACCGGCAGTACCGTGATTGCGGCCCATGAAGGCAAAGCCGCGCAGCAGATTATTATTCTGGCGCACCTCGACACCTATGCTCCGATGAGCGACAGCGATGCCGACAACAATCTTGGCGGCCTCACGTTACAGGGCATTGATGATAATGCCGCTGGGGTCGGCGTGATGCTGGAGCTGGCCGATCAGCTAAAAAATATTCCCACCCAGTACAGCATCCGCTTTATCGCCACCAGCGGCGAGGAAGAGGGACGGCTGGGTGCCGAGAATGTCCTTAAACGCATGAGCGCGGCCGAGAAGAAAAACACCCTGCTGGTGATCAACCTCGATAATTTGATTGTGGGGGATAAGCTCTATTTCAACAGCGGCAAAACCACCCCAGGACCGGTACGCAAGTTAACCCGCGACCGCGCGCTGGCGATTGCCCGCGCCCACGGCATCTATGCTGCCACCAACCCGGGCGGCAACGCCGCGTATCCGAAAGGCACCGGCTGCTGCAATGATGGCGAGGTGTTCGATAAAGCCGGGATCCCGGTGCTGTATGTCGAAGCGACCAACTGGTCCCTGGGCAAAAAGGATGGTTATCAGCAGCAGGCAAAATCAAAAGCGTTTCCAGCGGGAACAAGCTGGCACGACGTCAGGCTGGATAATCTGCAGCACATCGACAAGGCATTGCCGCAGCGGATTGAACACCGCAGCCGGGATGTGGTACGGGTGATGCTGCCGCTGGTGAAAGAGCTGGCGAAAGCGGGGAAAGCCTGAGGCCCTGGGCTTACCGGGGCGACAGGGTGCGCAAGTGTAGACCAGGTAAGGGGTAGTCGCCACCGGGCAAAACATTACCCTTCGTGCAGCCCGCACTCGCGCTTGAGGCCAAAGAAACGGGTCTCTTCTTCTGCCATACCCGGCTCCCATTTACGGGTAGTGTGGGTATCCCCTACCGACAGATAGCCCTGATCCCACAGCGGGTGATACTTCAGGCCATGCTGTTGCAGGTACTGGTATACGGTCCGGTTGTCCCAGTCGATAATCGGCAGCACTTTGAACACCCCGCGCTGGATCGCCAGAACCGGTAAAGAGGCCCGGCTACCGGACTGATCCCGGCGCAGGCCGGCAAACCAGGTTTTGGCGTTGAGCTCGGACAGCGCCCGGTTCATCGGCTCAACTTTGTTGATGGCATTATATTTCTCAATGCCCTCGACGCCCTGCTCCCACATCTTGCCGTAGCGTGCTTCCTGCCAGGCCGCGCTCTGCTCTGCGCGGTAGACCTTCAGGTTCAGCTTAAGCTTATCCGTCAGCTCATCGATAAACTGATAGGTTTCCGGGAAGAGGTAGCCGGTATCGGTGAGGATCACCGGGATATCCGGGCGAATTTTATTCACCAGATGCAGGCTGACCGCCGCCTGAATACCGAAGCTCGACGACAGCACATATTCGCCCGGCAGATTCTCCAGCGCCCAGGCGACACGCCCTTCGGCGTCCAGCTTCTCCAGCTGGGCGTTGGTTTCGGCCAGCGCCAGAATGCGTTCGACTTTTGGCAGATCGTTAAGGGCGTTTAGATCGAGTACGGACATAAGAACCTCGTTTGCCTGTTTTGCCGGACGGCACTGCGTTTGCCCGGCCTACAAAACCCGTAGGCCCGGTAAGCGAAGCGCCACCGGGCAAAGGGTGGGTTACTCCCAGAAATCCCGTGCGGGATCGAGCACCGGGCGAATGATGCCCGCACGCACCGTAAAGTCGCCGAAGCCTTCACCCGCTTCGCGCTCTTTCGCCCAGCGCCCGATAAGCAGGTCGATGGAATCAAGGATTTCCGGCTCGGTGATGTTTTCCCGGAACATGCGCGGAATACGGGTGCCGATACGGTTGCCGCCCAGGTGCAGGTTATAGCGCCCTGGCGCTTTGCCCACCAGCCCCAGCTCGGCCAGCATCGCGCGGCCGCAGCCGTTCGGGCAGCCGGTCACGCGCATCACGATATGTTCGTTCGGAATGCCATGTTTTTCCAGAATCGCTTCAACCTTGTCGGTGAACGACGGCAGGAAACGCTCAGCTTCAGCCATCGCCAGCGGACAGGTCGGGAACGAGACGCAGGCCATGGAGTTTTCGCGCTGCGGTTTAACCGCCTCCATCAGAGCATGATCCCGCGCCAGCTTCTCGATCTTCGCCTTCTGGCTTTCCGGCACGCCGGCAATGATCAGGTTCTGGTTGGCGGTGATACGGAACTCGCCCTGGTGGATCTTCGCGATCTCCAGCAGGCCGGTTTTCAGCGGGCGACCCGGATAGTCCAGGATACGGCCATTTTCAATAAACAGCGTCAGGTGCCATTTATCGTCGATACCTTTTACCCAGCCAATACGATCCCCACGCCCGGTGAATTCGTACGGGCGGATCGGCTCAAACTTGATACCCGCACGGCGTTCCACTTCGGCTTTGAACGTCTCAACGCCCACGCGCTCAAGGGTGTATTTGGTCTTGGCGTTTTTACGATCGGTACGGTTACCCCAGTCGCGCTGGGTGGTCACTACCGCTTCCGCCACCGCCAGGGTGTGCTCCAGCGGCAGATAGCCAAACTCGCTCGCGGTACGGGCGTAAGTCTTTTTGTTACCGTGTTCAATAGAGAGACCGCCGCCCACCAGCAGGTTAAAGCCCACCAGCTTGCCGTTCTCGGCAATGGCCACGAAGTTCATGTCGTTGGCGTGCAGATCGATATCGTTCTGCGGCGGGATCACCACCGTGGTTTTGAACTTACGCGGCAGGTAGGTCTGGCCCAGAATTGGCTCTTCGTCGGTGGTCGCCACTTTCTCCTGATCGAGCCAGATCTCGGCATAAGCGCGGGTACGCGGCAGCAGATGCTCGGAGATCTTCTTCGCCCACTCGTACGCTTCGGCATGCAGCTCGGACTCGTACGGGTTAGAGGTGCAGAGCACGTTACGGTTCATGTCGTTGGCGGTCGCCAGCGCGTCCAGCCCGACGGAGTGCAGCATCTGGTGTACCGGCTTCACGTTCTTCTTCAGAATGCCGTGGAACTGGAAGGTCTGACGGTTGGTCAGACGGATGCTGCCGTAAATTGTATTTTCACCGGCAAACTTGTCGATCGCCTGCCACTGTTTGGTGGTGATGATGCCACCCGGCAGGCGGCAGCGCAGCAGCATCGCATGACGCGGCTCCAGCTTCTGTTCAGCACGCTCGGCGCGGATATCGCGGTCGTCCTGCTGGTACATGCCATGGAAACGGATCAGCAGGAAGTTGTCGCCTTTGAAACCGCCGGTCAGACCGTCATTTAAATCTTCGGCAATGGTGCCGCGCAGGTAGTTACTCTCAACCTTCATGCGCTCGGCATCAGACAGTTTGCCTTCGACCACCAGTGGGCCAGGATGTTTTTCGCTCATTAGTAGACATCTCGCTGATAACGGCGCTCGACGCGCAGCTCACTTAAATATTCATCCGCCGCTTCGGCATCCATACCGCCGAATTGGGCAATCACTTCCAGTAAAGCCTGCTCAACGTCTTTCGCCATGCGATTGGCGTCGCCGCAGACATAAATGTGGGCACCGTCATTGATCCAGCGCCACAGCTCTGCGCCCTGTTCGCGCAGTTTGTCTTGTACGTAGATTTTTTCTTTCTGATCGCGAGACCAGGCCAGATCGATGCGGCTCAGTACGCCCTCTTTAACGTAGCGCTGCCACTCCACCTGATAGAGGAAATCTTCGGTGAAGTGCGGGTTGCCGAAGAACAACCAGTTTTTACCTGGCGCTTCGTCAGCGGCGCGCTGCTGCATAAAGGCGCGGAACGGCGCAATACCGGTGCCCGGACCAATCATGATCACCGGGGTTTCCGGGTTAGCGGGCAGGCGGAAGTTGTCGTTGTGCTCGATAAAGACCCGCACCTCGCCCTCTTCTTCCACGCGATCCGCAAGGAAGCTCGACGCGCCGCCGGCGCGGGCGCGCCCTTCGATGTCGTAACGCACGACGCCCACGGTGACGTGGACTTCGTTCTCCACCTCGGCCTGCGCAGAAGCGATAGAGTAGAGGCGCGGCGTCAGCGGACGCAGCAGGTCGATTAACGCCTGGGCATCCAGCTGGGCTGGCGCGAAACGCACCATATCCACGATGGGCGTGGCGGCGGCGTAGTGTTGCAGCCTGGCTTTATCGCCCACCAGCGGCAGCAAGGATTCGCTGCGGGTCAGCGTGGCGTAGTTCTCCACGATGTTCGCGGTATTAACGGTCAGCTCGAAATGCCACTGCAGCGCTTCAGAGAGCGGCAGCGTTTTGCCTTCCACGCTGACCGACTCGTCACCCTTCAGCCACAGCAGCTCAACCAGCTCTTTCACCAGCGCCGGATCGTTCTGGTACCAGACGCCAAGGGCATCACCCGGCTGGTAGCGCAGACCCGAGTCGCCGAGATCGATTTCGATATGGCGCACATCTTTCTCTGAATCGCGACCGGTGATTTTCTGGTTCACCGAGAGGCTCGCCGTCAGCGGGGCCTCTTTGGTGTAAGGGCTGGTGTGAATGTCGTTGACTGCGCCAGCGGCGGTGGCTGCCGCCTGGGCTGGCGTCCCGGTCGGTACGCGGGCTTTCAGCACCTCGACAATGCGCGCGCGCCATTCGGCCGCCGCAGACTGGTATTCAACGTCGGTATCGACGCGGTCCAGCAGGCGTTCTGCCCCCAACTCGGCCAGTTTGCTGTCGAAATCTTTGCCCGACTGGCAGAAGAATTCATAGGAAGAGTCGCCAAGGCCGAAGACCGCAAAGGCGGTGCCCGCCAGTTTTGGCGCTTTTTTCGAGAACAGGAACTTATGCAGCGCAACCGCTTCTTCAGGCGGCTCACCTTCGCCCTGGGTTGAGGTCACAACGATAACCAGCTTCTCTGACGCGATTTGCTTAAATTTATAGTCCCCGGCGTTCACCAGGTTCACGTTCAGTTTGGCTGCGAGCAGATCGTCGCGCAGGGCTTCCGCCACGCGACGGGCGTTGCCGGTTTGCGAGGCGGAGATAAGCGTGATTGCCGGGATCTCTACAGCCGTAGCCGGCGCACTCGCCACAGCACCCGGCTGTTGATTGAGCATTCCCCAGAAATAACCGGATACCCAGGCCAGCTGGGTGGGTGAAAAGTCAGTGGTGGCCGCCTGCAGGCGTGCCAGTTGCTCCGGGTTCAGGGGAAGCAAATTTGAAGGTGGGGCCTGTGTTGTCATGCGTCGTTATGTTCCAGTAGCAAAGCTGAATTTTTATCTGAAAGACAGAACAGAGTGTAAGGTTAACGGCGCGGATCATAACAATTAAAGACAGGATGGAAATAATAAATAACCAAATGGACTAACCTCTTTTAGCTATTGTTCTTAACAATAAAAGTGATTAACCATCTCTTTGAAAAATAAAACAAAAAACAGCCATTATTACGCTGTCAGGTGCTCCTGACCATAATGCCCGTTTTAGTTAATGATAAAAAATGTACTTTCCGGTACTCTACGGCGGTTTTTTCCGCATTTTTGAGAGTCCACGATGTCCACCACACTGTTTAAAGATTTCATCTTCGAAGCCGCCCACCATCTGCCTCACGTCCCGGAAGGGCATAAATGTGGTCGTCTGCACGGACACTCCTTTATGGTGCGTCTGGAGATCACGGGTGAAGTCGATCCGTATACCGGTTGGATCATGGATTTTGCCGAGCTGAAGGCCGCCTTCAAGCCGACCTACGATCGCCTCGATCATTACTATCTGAACGATATTCCGGGTCTTGAAAATCCGACCAGCGAAGTGCTGGCAAAATGGATCTGGAACGAGATCAAACCGCTGGTGCCGCTGCTGAGTGCGGTAATGATCAAAGAGACCTGCACCGCGGGCTGCGTCTACCGCGGCGAATAATTACGTCTCATGAGAGAGCAACGGCGCGAGCTCAAAGAGCATCAGCGCGTTGCTTTCCAGCGACGCCGTAATCTGCCAGCCATCATGAAGCCGTTCATCACGCATTGACAACGTTGGACGCGCTTTATGCTCCATCCAGCGCCACATCTCTTCGTCAGGTCCCCTTTCACTGCGCACGCCTTCAATCAAGGGGTACAGCGCGCCGTTGTGCTGATCAAACAGATGACACTTAATCCGCCACCTGCCGCTTAGCCCCTTCAGCTGAACGTAGTACTGCTGGCGAAAACGCTGAATGAAAGCCTCTTCGCTGGAGAGTAACGGGTTAAACACCACCGTATTGCGCAGCAGCAGTTGGTATCCGTTGTGGTGGCGCAATAGCAGAAGATTCTTTTCGTTGACTAACACCTCACCGCGCAGGCGTCGCCACAGCCAGACTACCCAATAGATCGGGCGCGGCAGGCCGTGGTTATACTGCAGCGCCAGGCTCGAGGTATCGATGGTATTGTTGGCCCGCGCTTCCCCCTGTAAGCCCGAGTTGAGCCAGAACCCGGCCAGCCACACCTGTTCCGACAGTCCGAGCAGGTTTTGCATCAGCAGTGCCCCACGAAAAAACCAGCCGTTGGTGGCGCGCGTGTTGCCGGTGAGGGTATTCCACGACAGCAGCCATACCGGAAGCGAGAGCTTTCGCTGACGAAGCGAGGTCAGGATCTGCCGGACCTTCTGCACCGGATAGTTTTCAGAGGAAGAGAGATGAGCCGGATCCAGCTGCGCCAGATCGAGAAGCTCATTGGCATCGGCCGGACAGGCCAAAAAATCGGCCTGGGTGAGGAGAGTCGAGTCCAGCAGAGCCTCATCGTTATGCCCCGTGTGCCCGGGCG
Source organism: Leclercia sp. LSNIH1 (assembly GCF_002902985.1). Classification (NCBI taxonomy): domain Bacteria; kingdom Pseudomonadati; phylum Pseudomonadota; class Gammaproteobacteria; order Enterobacterales; family Enterobacteriaceae; genus Leclercia; species Leclercia sp. LSNIH1. The sequence goes on from NZ_CP026167.1 coordinate 4,760,583, forward strand.
CAAAACGGTGCCACACGCCGAACGTCGCCTGCGGCAGATATTCCCGCAGCGTCGCCCGCTGAGCCTGCCAGACCTGCGCTCTTGTCTCCTCGCTCGCCTGCGTTGACCAGTGCATCACAAATTGCCAGCGATCGGTAATCTCAGGCGAAAAGTGATTGACCGACTGCTGTAAGAAACGCGCCAGCAGGTCGGTGCGGGTTGTCAGGCCGGTATGCAGCAGCACCGTCCACTGTTTTTGAGCAAGCCAGCTGAAGACCTGATGAAGGTTGTACCAGCAGGCATAACCTGCCATCAGCGGATCGTCCCAGCCGCTGGCAAACAGGCGGCTACTGAGAAATGGCTCAGCGATATCAATCCCGAAAAGAGGCATCGCCTCCCCCAGCTTTTCCAGCTCCCGGCGCACATCCTCCCGCAGCAGATCGTCCAGCTCACGCACCGTCACTACCATTCGGGTATGACGCAGCGGCGCGGCGGGCTTGAGAAGATGCAGATCGAGCACCCTCTCCTGCACCGGATGCGGGGTTAATGGCAACGGCTCCCGACCGCGCGTTTCGGCTTCATTTAGCAGGCTGAAGAGCTTGTCCACTGCCACCGGATAACGCTGCTCCCCATTGCCTGGACGTAGACGGGGCATCCCGGCGTGATGACGACGTTGTTTGCGATACGCTCCCGGGGCCATCTGGTGATGACGCCGGAACAGATCGCTCATCATCCGCGTACTGGCGAACCCCTGCTCCAGCGCAATCTGATGCAGCGGACGGTTGGTCAGGCGAAGCGCGTCGGCCGCCTTCTCAAGGCGCAGGGTGGTAATGTACTGCATAAAACTGACGCCCATCTCTTTGCGAAAAAGACGGGAGAGCCAGGCTTCTGAAACAAATTCGCTTCCGGCGATTTCAGCAAGCGTAATGCGTCGGGTGTAGCTGGCGTTGATGCGTTCCACCACTCGGGCGATGCGTTTGCTTACGCCCGGATGATGTTCCCGCAGAAGCAGGCGGGCGGGTTGCTGAAACCGGCTGGTCAGCAGGAGCAGGATCTCGCTCAGCCAGCGGGTCGCCTCCAGCCGGTAGCGATGCTGATCGTTGATCAGGGTGCAGACCAGCAGTTGGCGCAGAAGATGGCGTAGCTCATCACCAGGAGGCCAGCCGCTCCCGGCTTCGGGCGGGATGGCGTAATCATGGGTAAAAAAGTCGCTACAGAGCTGCTGGATCCAGCGCCCGGAAAGCATGACACACATCGTCGTATTGCCGCTCTCGCTGGTGAGCTGCCAGCGTTGATTGCGATTAACGATCGTCAGGCTATCCGCTGTCAGGGTCATCTGCCGCTGGTCGGTGTGCAGGTCGGCGCTCCCTTCCAGCAGCCACAGCAGCGTCAGCGCGTCGTCCTCCTCCTGATGAAACTGACGAATATCCTGCACCTTCACCCAAAACTCGCTACCCCGTTGCTCCATGTGTTCCTCCAGGGAAGACAAATTATGACGCGCTGTTTTTTGTCATAACGGAATTGTATGAAAAACAATCAGAAATAATGCGTCGCTTCACAACAAAAAAGTGCATTTTCCGTCGCTGCGATCGGCATAAACTCGAAATTAGCATTGTTTGATAAAAAAAGGATAACAAAAATGACACATCCGATTGTTGAAGCACTGCAGGGCAACGAAGCGCAGTTTATTGAGCTGCGGCGACATTTTCATCAGCATCCTGAGATCGGTTTTGAGGAGCAGCAAACCAGCCAGCGCGTTGCGGAACTGCTTCAGCAATGGGGATATGAGGTACATCACGGGATGGCAAAAACCGGGGTGGTCGGCACCCTGAAAGTGGGCAACGGCAGCAAACGTCTTGGTCTTCGCGCCGATATGGATGCGTTGCCGATGCAGGAGGAGAGCGGCAAAGCGTGGAGCAGCACCGTTGAAGGCAAATTCCACGGCTGCGGTCACGACGGCCACACCACCACCCTGCTCTATGCCGCCGAGTACCTGGCGCGCACCCGCAACTTTAACGGCACGCTGCACCTGATTTTCCAGCCAGCGGAAGAGCTCCTGTATGGCGGACGGGTGATGGTCGAAGATGGCCTGTTTGAGACCTTCCCCTGCGACCATATTTTTGGCCTGCATAATATGCCGGGGCAGAAACTGGGCAAAATTGGCCTGCGCGATGGCGCCATGATGGCTTCCTCGGACACTATACACATTGAAGTTAATGGCGTGGGTGGGCACGGTGCCCTGCCGGAACATACCGTCGATGCGACGCTGGTGGCCTGCCATATTACCCTCGCCCTGCAGTCGATTGTGTCGCGCAATATCACTCCATTTGAACCCGCCGTGGTGACGGTCGGCAGTATTCAGGCCGGTCATGCGCCCAACATCATCAACGACAAAGTTCTGATGAAACTGACCGTGCGCACCCTGAACGAAAAGGTGCGTCAAACCGTTCTGCAGCGCATCCACGATATCGCCGTTGCGCAGGCAGAGAGCTTCAACGCCACGGCCACCATCCGTCATATCAACGGCAGCCCGGTGCTCATCAATAATCCTGCGGCCAACGAGATGGTGCGTACCGTCGCCCAGGATCTGTTCGGACAGGATGCTGTGGCCGCTATCGGTTCATTCATGGGCAGTGAAGACTTCGCCTTTATGCTTGAAAAGAACCCTGACGGCTGTTACTTCACCATCGGCGCTGGCGATGAAGCGGATCGCTGCATGGTGCATAACCCGGGCTATGACTTTAACGACAAGATCCTGATCACCGGTGCCGCACTCTGGAGCGCCCTGACCGAACACTATCTGCGTTGATCCCATATCCCCAGGAGGGCTGCACAATGAGTACCGTTCCCCTGACAGGCACCCCGGCTTTCGCAGGTAACGATCGACTGCTGGCGGGTATTGTTCTGAGCGTTCTGACATTCTGGTTATTTGCCCAGTCGGTGATTAACGTCGTGCCGGCCATGAAAAATAGCCTCGACATATCCCTGGAGACGCTCACGCTGGCAGTCAGTCTCAGCGCGTTATTCAGCGGCTGCTTTGTGGTTGCCAGCGGTGGCTTTGCCGATAAGTTTGGCCGCGTGCGCCTGACGGTTATCGGCCTGGTGCTGAGTATCATCGGCAGCGGCCTGCTGTTTCTGACCCGGGAACCGGTGCTTTTCCTGCTGGGACGGGCGATCCAGGGGCTGTCGGCAGCCTGCATTATGCCCGCGACACTGGCGCTGATTAAAACCTGGTACGACGGTAAAGCGCGCCAGCGGGCGATCAGCTTCTGGGTCATTGGCTCCTGGGGCGGCAGTGGCCTGAGCTCGTTTGTTGGCGGCGCGATTGCCACCAGCCTGGGCTGGCGCTGGATTTTTGTTTTTTCCATCGCGATGGCCCTGGCTGCACTGCTGTTGATCCGCGGTACGCCGGAAAGCCGAAGCGCCAGTGCTGGTCAGCACAAGCTGGATATTGGCGGGTTGGTGAGTTTTGTCTGTATGCTGGTGCTGCTCAACCTGTTTATCAGCAAAGGGCATAGCTGGGGCTGGGGCAGCGGCCTGTCACTGACGGTGCTGGGGGCAACGATCCTCGCGGCACTCGGTTTTATCTATACCGGCCTGCGCAAAGGCGATGCGGCGCTGATTGATTTTGCGCTGTTTAAAAACCGGGCCTACAGCGCGGCGGTGCTCTCAAACTTCATGCTCAACGGCTGTATTGGCACCATGATGATCACCAGCATCTGGTTACAGCAGGGCCATCATCTGACGCCTTTACAAACCGGAATGATGACGCTGGGGTATCTGGTGACGGTGCTCGCCATGATTCGCGTTGGAGAAAAGCTGCTTCAACGCTATGGCGCCCGCCTGCCGATGATGACCGGCCCGGTGTTGACCGCAATCGGCATCACCTTTATCTCCTGCACTTTCCTGAGCAAAGAGATCTATATCGTGACCGTCTTTTTCAGCAACGTCCTGTTTGGCCTCGGGCTGGGCTGTTATGCCACGCCATCGACAGACACGGCGGTGATGAACGCCCCAGAGAGCAAAGTTGGGGTGGCATCAGGGATCTATAAGATGGGCAGTTCGCTGGGCGGAGCAATGGGGATCGCCGTAACGGCTTCACTGTATGCCCTGCTGCTGCCGCTGGGCATGGCCAGCGCCGCACAGTACGCGCTGCTGTTTAACAGTGCGATTTGTCTCGGTTCGGCGGTGGTGGCCTGGGCGTTATTACCCAAATTGCGGGCCCCTTAGTAACAGAGGCCGCAGGGCTATCAGGCGATGTTCAGGTATTTGTGCGTCTGCATCGACAGACGCCAGTTACGCGCAATACAAGTCTCAATACACAGACGGGTGGCATCCTCTTTCTGGCTGATGGGCTGCAGCGCAATAACGCGCTGTTTTTCGTCCGTCAGCGTTGCCAGCAGCTCGTCCAGCGCTTCGATATCGCGCGTGCGCCCGACCGGGTGTTTGATCTCATCGGCACGCTCCAGCGCCTGGGAGAGGATGTCGTAACCGCCACGCATATTGACTTTTGGCGATACCGTCACCCAGGTGGTGTGGGAGCAGCGCACTTCATGGGTGCCGCTGGTCTCAATCTGACAGCTAAAGCCGTTCTTCTCCAGCAGCATGGTGAGCGGCATAAGATCGTGAATGCAAGGTTCACCGCCGGTGATCACCACATGGCGCGCCGTCCAGCCCTGACGACCAATGATCGCCAGCAGATCTTCCGGATTTGCTGCGCCCCATTTGTCGCTCTCTTTGGTTTTCGCCAGAATGCTGAACAGTGACACTTCCCGATCGCTAAGCGTTTCCCAGGTATGTTTGGTATCACACCAGGCACAGCCAACCGGGCATCCCTGCAGACGAATAAAAATAGCGGGAACGCCGGTGAAGTAACCCTCGCCTTGCAGGGTCTGGAACATCTCGTTAATCGGGTACTGCATAGTTATCTCTGGTCAGATTTACGGGGGGGCATTATTGCAGATCGCACATAATCAGGCAAAACAACCCCGGTCACGATTTTATTCCTGTCAGTTTAAGGATAGCCAGGTTAACAGCCTTAGGGTGGAAAGCCGTGGTCAGAAGGCAATGTTAAAAACATTAAAACTTACGCTACGCTTTTAAGATATCGCCCACCCGGCTGTCGACGTTAACCCCTTTGACTGAGTAGCCATCAGAATACTGGACAAGCAGAATGAGCCATTTTGCGGTAATAACGCTACCGTTATACAGCCATATGCGCGCTATGGAAGCACTGGCAAAACACCTTATCGTGCGCGGCCATCGGGTCACTTTTTTTCAGCAGGAAGAGGCCCGCACGCTGCTCAGGGAACCGCAGGCGCACTTCATCGCCGTGGGTCACCCGACGCCGTCTGCGATGCACGAGCCGGGTTTTTTCCGCCTGATATCAGACATGGCAAGCGTTACCGATATGCTGTGCCGTGAACTGCCTCTTGCCTTCAGACAGCACAATATTGACGCCGTGATTGTTGATCAGATGGAGCCGGCAGGAGGGCTGGTTGCACAAGCGCTCAACCTGCCCTTTATCTCTATCTGCTGCGCCCTGCCGGTAAACCGGGATAACACCATTCCCTTGCCGGTGATGCCTTTTCGCTATGGCACCAGCAATCGCAGCCGGAAATTATACGCCTCCAGCGCGGATGTTTATGACTGGCTGATGTCGAAACAGGGGCGGGTCATTGCCTGTCATGCCCGGGCGTTTGGTCTACCCTCGCGCACCAGGCTGGATCAATGCCTGTCGCCGTTGGCGCAAATCAGCCAGACCATCCCGGGCTTTGATTTTCCACGCACCTTGCCCGCCTGCTTCCATGCGGTAGGCCCGCTACGCTACGATCCGCCAACGGTCTCTACCGGCAATAAGAAGCCGTTTGTTTTTGCCTCACTGGGCACGCTCCAGGGCTACCGCTACGGGCTGTTCCGCACGATTGCCCGCGCCTGCCGACAGGCTGGTGTGCCCTTGCTTATTGCCCACTGTGACAGACTCAATGCAAGTCAAACCGCCCGGCTGGCGCGTGCGGGGGCGCAAACCGTAGGATTTACCGATCAGCTGGCGGTCTTGCGCGATGCCAGCGCCGTCATCACCCACGCAGGGCTGAATACGGTTATGGATGCCATCGCCACCGCCACGCCGATCCTCGCCGTACCTCTGGCGTTTGATCAGCCAGGCGTCGCCGCCCGAGTGGTCTTCAGCGGCATTGGCCTGAAGGCCTGCCGTTTTTCGCCGAGCCGCACGCTCAGCCAGCATCTTCTCGACCTGCTGGAAAATAAGCAATACACGCAGCGCATCACCGCCCTCCAGACTCAGCTGATAAATGCCGGAGGGGCAGCACGGGCTGCCGAAATTATTGAACAGGCGGTATGCACACGTCATCGCGTACCGACGGTGTAATGATAAAAAAAAAACCCGCCGAAGCGGGTTTTTCTAAAGATGAAAGTTCAGCGTGAATTACTGACCTTTGATCTCTTTACGACCGTTGTAAGGTGCTTTCTCGCCCAGCGCTTCTTCGATACGAATCAGCTGGTTGTATTTAGCAACACGGTCAGAACGGCTCATAGAACCGGTTTTGATCTGGCCAGCAGCGGTACCAACAGCCAGGTCAGCGATGGTCGCGTCTTCAGTTTCGCCTGAACGGTGAGAGATAACGGCAGTGTAGCCAGCGTCTTTCGCCATTTTGATCGCAGCCAGAGTTTCGGTCAGAGAACCGATCTGGTTGAATTTGATCAGGATGGAGTTAGCGATGCCTTTCTCGATACCTTCTTTCAGGATTTTGGTGTTGGTTACGAACAGGTCATCACCAACCAGCTGGATTTTGTCGCCCAGGACTTTAGTCTGGTATGCGAAACCATCCCAGTCAGACTCGTCCAGACCATCTTCGATGGAGACGATTGGGTACTGTTTGGTCAGCTCTTCCAGGAAGTGAGTGAACTCTTCGGAAGAGAAGGCTTTGTTGCCTTCGCCAGCCAGAACGTATTTACCGTCTTTGTAGAATTCAGATGCTGCACAGTCCATCGCCAGGGTGATGTCGGTGCCCAGCTCGTAGCCTGCTGCTTTAACTGCTTCAGCGATTACGGCCAGTGCTTCGGCGTTAGAACCCAGGTTAGGTGCATAACCACCTTCGTCACCAACAGCGGTGTTCATGCCTTTGGCTTTCAGAACTTTTGCCAGGTGATGGAAAACTTCAGAACCCATACGGATGGCTTCTTTAACAGTTTTCGCGCCAACCGGCTGAATCATGAATTCCTGGATGTCGACGTTGTTGTCAGCGTGCTCACCGCCGTTGATGATGTTCATCATCGGAACTGGCATAGAGTATTTGCCTGGAGTGCCGTTCAGTTCAGCAATGTGTTCGAACAGTGGCTGACCTTTAGAAGCAGCTGCTGCTTTGGCGTTAGCCAGGGAAACAGCCAGGATTGCGTTCGCACCGAAGTTAGATTTGTTTTCAGTACCGTCCAGATCGATCATGATCTTGTCAATGCCAGCCTGATCTTTGGCATCTTTGCCAAGGATTGCCTGAGCAATAGGACCGTTTACTGCGCCAACCGCTTTGGTTACGCCTTTGCCCAGGAAGCGGGATTTGTCGCCATCGCGCAGTTCCAGCGCTTCGCGGGAACCAGTAGAAGCACCTGACGGCGCAGCAGCCATACCTACGAAACCACCTTCCAGGTGTACTTCGGCTTCAACAGTCGGGTTACCACGGGAGTCGATGATTTCACGACCGATGACTTTAACGATTTTGGACATTAGATTTTCCTCAGTACAAGTTAAACTAAAACTCCAGACAAACAACGCGTACCTCTGGTACGCGTTGCCGTTCTAACTTTTCTTACTTCGCCTGACGCTTCTGGAACTCCGTCGCGGCTTTCACAAAGCCAGCAAACAGCGGATGTCCATCACGCGGCGTAGAAGTAAATTCCGGGTGGAACTGGCAGGCAACGAACCACGGGTGGTTCGGCACTTCGATGATCTCGACCAACTGATCATCCCCGGAGCGGCCCGCAATACGCAGACCCGCAGCTTCAATTTGTTTCAACAGCAGGTTGTTCACTTCATAACGGTGACGATGGCGTTCAGTGATGACTGGCGCACCGTACATCTGGCGTACCAGGCTGTCATCAGAGAGCTGACAAGCCTGAGAACCCAGACGCATCGTGCCACCCAGATCGCTTTTCTCGGTACGGACTTCGACGTTACCTTCTTCGTCGCGCCATTCGGTAATCAGCGCCACAACAGGGTACTTACAGTCTGGCACAAATTCCGTAGAGTTCGCGTTTTCCATGCCCACCACATTACGGGCAAATTCAATCAGTGCAACCTGCATACCCAGGCAAATGCCGAGGTAAGGAATATTGTTTTCACGCGCATAGCGTGCGGTGGCGATCTTGCCTTCAACGCCACGGTAGCCGAAGCCGCCAGGGATCAAAATAGCATCCAGATCTTTCAGAATTTCTACACCGCGGGTTTCAACATCCTGCGAATCGATCAGCTTGATGTTGACGGTTACGCGGTTTTTCAGGCCACCGTGTTTCAGCGCTTCGATAACGGACTTATAGGCGTCCGGCAGTTCGATGTACTTGCCGACCATACCGATAGTCACTTCGCCTGCCGGGTTCGCTTCTTCGTAAATAACCTGTTCCCATTCAGACAGGTTAGCTTCCGGACAGTTCAAGCTGAATCGTTTACAAATATAATCGTCCAGGCCCTGTGATTTCAACAGGCCCGGGATTTTATAAATGGAATCGACATCTTTCATTGAAATAACGGCTTTTTCTGGCACGTTACAGAACAATGCAATTTTTGCACGTTCGTTGGCCGGAACCGCACGATCGGAGCGGCAGACCAGAATATCTGGCTGAATACCGATGGAGAGCAGCTCTTTAACGGAGTGCTGAGTCGGTTTGGTTTTCACTTCACCTGCGGCAGCCATGTAAGGCACCAGGGTCAGGTGCATGAACAGCGCGTGTTCGCGACCAATATCAACCGCCAGCTGACGGATCGCTTCGAGGAACGGCAGGGATTCGATATCGCCTACGGTACCGCCGATTTCTACCAGCACGACGTCGTGGCCTTCACCACCAGCAATGATGCGCTCTTTAATGGCGTTGGTGATGTGTGGGATAACCTGAACGGTTGCGCCCAGGTAGTCACCGCGACGCTCTTTACGCAGAACGTCGGAGTAGATACGGCCAGTCGTGAAGTTGTTACGGCGGGTCATTTTGGTGCGAATGAAGCGCTCGTAGTGACCCAGGTCCAGGTCGGTTTCAGCGCCGTCTTCAGTAACGAACACTTCCCCGTGTTGGATCGGGCTCATGGTACCTGGATCGACGTTGATGTACGGATCCAGCTTCATCATGGTCACATTGAGGCCACGGGCTTCAAGAATGGCTGCGAGGGAGGCTGCGGCAATGCCTTTACCCAGAGAGGATACAACCCCGCCGGTCACAAAAATATAGTTCGTTGTCATGCTGAACCTGAGAAGTTAGGGTGAAACGATGGAATAACCAGGACGGGAAAGTAGTATACCCGAACACGGCGAGCGCCACAAACTTTCATTCTCCGTCTCCTGTCTCAGGCTTTGACTCATATTGGGAGTGAGAAAATAGCCCCTTTTGGGTAAATGTTTTTGACGCAAATCAAGCGCTTGTCATTTAAAAAATCACACAAATTGCGCTTGATCGCAAAAACCCGTTAGAGATCAGATTCCTGGCGTTTTACTTCCTGCCAGACTTCTTCCATCGCGTCGAGGTCCACGCCGGTCATTTCCAGGCCGCGCGCCGCGATAATGCGCTCCACTTCCCGGAAGCGGCGCTCGAATTTGAGGTTCGCTTTCTGCAGCGCCATTTCGGCTTTGACGCCCAGATGACGAGAAAGATTGACGGTGGCAAACAGCAGATCGCCCATCTCCTCTTCAAGCTTCTCCTGGTCCACTACCGCCTGCTGCGCTTCGTGCATCACCTCGTCAATCTCTTCATGCACTTTGTCGAGCACCGGGCCTAAGGATGTCCAGTCAAACCCCACCGTCGAGCAGCGTTTCTGAATCTTGTGCGCGCGCATCAGCGCCGGCAGGCTTAACGGAATATCGTCCAGCGCCGAATGTTGCGACTTTTCAGCCCGTTCCGCGCTTTTAATCTGTTCCCAGCGGGCCAGAACCTCGGTACTGTTTTCGGCGGTGGCATCACCAAAGATGTGCGGGTGACGGCGCTCCAGCTTGTCGCTGATGGCGGCACAGATATCGTTGAAATCGAAGCGTCCCTCCTCCTGGGCCATCTGCGCATAGAACACCACCTGGAATAGCAGGTCTCCCAGCTCGCCGCGCAGATCGTCAAAATCTTCCCGGGAGATAGCGTCCAATACCTCGTAGGTCTCTTCAAGCGTGTAGGGGGCGATGGTGGCGAAAGTCTGCTCTTTATCCCACGGACAGCCGTTTTCCGGGTCGCGCAGACGTTGCATAATGCCGAGCAGGCGGTCGATTTGGGTCATAGTTTTGTCCTGATAAAAAAATGCCGGGTGGCGGCTTGCGCCTTACCCGGCCTACAAAAGAAGGTGCGATTATCCGCCGTGCAGACGACGGGCGTCGATCACATCCGGCACCTGGTTCAGCTTGCCGAGCACACGGCCCAGCACCTGCAGGTTATAGATTTCGATGGTCATATCAATGGTGGCGAGCTGCTGGCGCGTATCGCTGCGGCTGGCGACGCCCAGCACGTTCACCTTCTCGTTCGCCAGAATGGTGGTGATATCGCGCAGCAGGCCGCTGCGATCGTTGGCTGAGACCCGCACTACCAGTGAATAACCGGCGGAATAGCTCTCGCCCCACACCGCATCCACGATGCGTTCCGGCGCGTGAGACTGTAAATCGTCCAGCTGATCGCAGTCCGCACGGTGAATGGAGATCCCGCGCCCCTGGGTGATAAAGCCGACAATCTCATCCCCCGGGATTGGCTGGCAGCAGCGGGCAATATGGTGCATCAGGTTGCCGACGCCCTCCACCACCACTCTGCCTTTGTCTTTTTCTTTGCCACGGTGCGAGGGGGCGTAGCTCTTCTGCTGAAGCTGCTTCAGCGCCGCCGCATCCTGCTCTTCCGCGCTCGGTTTGTTGAACTGCGCCTGCAGGAAATTCACCATCTGGTTAAGACGAATATCCCCACCGCCAATGGCGGCCAGCAGCTCATCCAGCTCGTTAAAGTTGTAGCGCGGCAGAAGGAATTTTTCTGCCTCTTTCAGGTGGATGCCTAAATGCTCCAGCTCGTCATCGAGGATCTGGCGTCCGGCAAGAATATTCTTGTCGCGATCCTGCTTGCGGAACCAGGCATGAATTTTTGAGCGCCCGCGGCTGGTGGTGACATAGCCGAGGTTCGGGTTCAGCCAGTCGCGGCTCGGGTTCGGCTGTTTCTGGGTGATGATCTCAATCTGGTCGCCCATCTGCAGCTGGTAGGTGAACGGCACGATACGCCCGCCGATTTTGGCGCCGATGCAGCGATGCCCCACATCGCTATGGATGTGGTAGGCGAAGTCCAGCGGCGTTGAGCCTGCCGGCAGGTCAACCACGTCGCCTTTCGGCGTAAAGACGTAGACCCGGTCGTCAAAGACCTGGCTGCGCAATTCGTCGAGCATTTCACCGGAGTCGGCCATCTCCTCCTGCCACGCAATCAGCTTACGCAGCCAGGCGATACGATCCTCGTGACCGGAGCGCGCCCCGCTTGTGGGCCCCTCTTTATACTTCCAGTGCGCGGCGATGCCGAGCTCGGACTCCTCATGCATCTGCTTAGTACGGATCTGGATTTCGACGGTTTTGCCGCCCGGCCCCAGCACCACGGTATGGATCGACTGGTAGCCGTTCGGTTTCGGATTGGCGACATAGTCGTCAAACTCATCCGGCAGGTGACGGTAATGGGTGTGGACAATCCCCAGCGCGGCGTAGCAGTCCTGCAACCGCTCGGCAACGATACGCACGGCGCGCACATCAAACAGCTCGTCAAAGGCGAGATGCTTTTTCTGCATTTTGCGCCAGATGCTGTAGATATGCTTCGGACGGCCATAGACTTCAGCCTTCACCCCCTCTTCTTTCATCGACTTACGTAAGCCGCCGACAAACTCATCGATGTAGTGTTCCCGATCGATACGGCGTTCGTGCAGCAGCTTAGCAATGCGTTTGTATTCCGCCGGGTGCAGGTAGCGGAAGCAGTAATCCTCCAGCTCCCATTTCAGCTGGCCGATGCCCAGACGGTTCGCCAGCGGGGCATAGATGTTGGTGCACTCTTTCGCCGCCAGCACGCGTTCGTCTTCCGGCGCGTCTTTGACTTCCCGCAGGTGGGCGACGCGTTCGGCAAGCTTAATGACCACACAGCGGAAATCATCCACCATCGCCAGCAGCATACGACGCACGTTATCCACCTGTTCAGACGAGACCGAATCGGTGTGGGTGGCTTTGAGCTGACGGATGGCCGCCATATCGCGCACGCCGTGGATCAGCGCCACGATCGATTTCCCGACGCTTTCGCGCAGCACCTCTTCTGTGACCACCTCGGCGTCGGCCAGCGGGAAGAGCATAGCCGCACGAAGGGTGTCGATATCCATACTCAGCATGGAGAGGATCTCAACCATCTCTACGCCGCGCCACAGCAGCAGCTCGGCATCGGGATGCCCCTGCGTGGTGCGCAGACAGTAGGCCCATGTTTCGGTTAAGCGTTCACACGACTGCTGGCTGGCAATCCCCAGACTTGCGATCCATTTTTGTGGGTCAAACTCACCAGCTTTATTGAGATGTGCACTTCTTACCGCAACCATTGTCCTCTCCTTTAGGGACCCCTGCCTGTCGAATTCGACAAGCCGAAACTCATCAATTGTGTTCAAACAACGCCATTGATTCCAGATGCCCAGTGTGCGGGAACATATCAAGCATTGCCAGACGCTGAATCTGGTAACCCGCCGCTAATAACGCCTCGCTATCGCGGGCAAGCGTTGCCGGATTACAGGAAACATAGACCACGCGTTTGGGCGCCAGTTTAATAATATGCTGCATCACGCCTGGCGCGCCCGCGCGTGCCGGATCAAGCAGGATTTTATCGAAACCGTGCGCCGCCCATGGCTGCTGGGTAACATCCTCTTCAAGATTTTCGTGAAAAAATGTCACGTTTTGCAGCGCATTGTGAACAGCGTTATCGCGCCCCTTTTCCACCAGCGCCGCCACGCCTTCAACGCCGACCACGCTTCGTGCCCGTTTTGCCAGCGGCAGGGTAAAGTTGCCCATCCCGCAAAACAGGTCGAGTACCCGGTCCTCCGGCTGAATATCCAGCCACGCCAGCGCGGTCGCGACCATCTGCTGGTTAACGCCGTCGTTAACCTGAATGAAGTCGCGCGGGCTGAACGTTAAGCGTAGCCCGTCTGAATCATACCAGGGCGTTTCGCCGCTCAGTTGCTCAAGTATCTCGCTTTGCGGGGCGAGATAAAGCGCAAGGTCATGAGAATGCGAAAAGCGTTCCAGTTTTTCACGATCCCGGGCCGACAGCGGCGCCGTATGGCGCAGCACCATCAGCGGGCCACTGTTCGCCAGCACCAGCTCAACGTGCCCAAGATGGCGGACGCCCTGCAGGTCAGAGAGGCATTTGCGCACCTCTGGCAGCAATGCCTCAAGACGGGGCACCAGAATGGGGCACGCTCTGACATCAACGATGTCGCTGGAGTTGGCCTTGCGAAAGCCCATCTCCAGACGCGCGGTTTTCGGCTGATAATTGAGGCTCAGACGCGCCCGGCGGCGGTAGCCCCAGGGTTTATCTGCGATCACTTCATCAACGTCGTGCTTCAGCAGGCGCGCCAGGGCGTTGCTTTTGCTGCGCTCCTGCAGCGCGACGCTGGCGTGCTGTTGTTGGCAGCCGCCGCAGACGCCAAAGTGCGGGCAGCGAGGCGTTTCACGTTCCGGGCTATCATTAAGACGGCGCTTTACCTGCCCGCGTGCGTACTGACGTTTCTCTTCCGTCAGGGTGATTTCCGCACGCTCCTGGGGCAGCAGGCCGGGAATAAATACGGTCTTGCCCTCATGGCGCGCCACCCCCTGTCCGAACGGATCGAGGTCTGTCACTTCAACAGTTATGATCTGACGCGTCGTCACGCGTCGCTTTGCAGAGTAGAATTGCGCCATCGCCGGGAATTTTCTCAAATGAACATATTGACTCTAATTGTCCCATAACGGAACTCCATGACCAACTACAGCCTGCGTGCGCGCATGATGATTTTGATCCTCGCCCCTACCGTACTCATTGGTTTACTGCTGAGTACCTTCTTCGTGGTGCACCGTTATAACGACCTGCAACGTCAGCTCGAGGACGCCGGTGCCAGCATTATTGAGCCGCTCGCGGTCTCCAGCGAGTACGGCATGAACCTGCAAAATCGCGAGCCCATCGGCCAGCTCATCAGCATTCTGCACCGTCGTCATTCGGACATTGTGCGGGCGATTTCAGTGTATGACCAAAACAATCATCTGTTTGTGACCTCCAATATTCAGCTTGATCCCGACACCCTGAAGCTGCCGGATGGTACGGCGTTTCCAAAACGGCTGAGCGTGATCCGCCAGGATGAAAAAATGATCCTGCGCACCCCTATTATTTCGGAAAGCTATTCACCGGATGAATCTCCCGCGTCGGACGCTAAGCCCAATAACAATCTGTTGGGATATGTGGCGCTGGAGCTGGATCTCAAGTCCGTGCGGCTGCAACAGTACCGGGAGATCTTTATCTCCACGGTGATGATGCTGTTCTGTATCGGCATTGCGCTGATCTTCGGCTGGCGTCTGATGCGGGATGTAACCAGCCCCATCCGCAACATGGTGAATACCGTCGACCGGATCCGCCGGGGCCAGCTCGACAGCCGCGTCGAAGGCTTTATGCTCGGCGAGCTGGATATGCTGAAAAACGGCATCAACTCAATGGCCATGTCGCTGGCGGCATACCATGAGGAGATGCAGCATAACGTCGATCAGGCCACTTCCGACCTGCGCGAAACGCTGGAGCAGATGGAGATCCAGAACGTTGAGCTGGATCTGGCTAAAAAACGCGCCCAGGAGGCGGCACGCATCAAGTCGGAGTTCCTGGCGAATATGTCCCACGAGCTGCGCACCCCGCTCAACGGGGTGATTGGCTTTACTCGCCTGACCCTGAAAACCGAGCTCAACCCGACCCAGCGTGACCACCTGCATACCATTGAACGCTCCGCCAACAACCTGCTGGCGATCATCAATGACGTACTGGACTTCTCCAAGCTCGAAGCGGGCAAATTGATCCTCGAGAGTATTCCGTTCCCGCTGCGCAACACCCTGGATGAGGTGGTCACCCTACTGGCGCACTCCTCCCACGACAAGGGGCTGGAGCTTACGCTGAACATTAAAAATGATGTGCCGGACAACGTCATTGGCGATCCGCTGCGCCTGCAACAGGTGATCACCAACCTGGTGGGTAACGCCATTAAGTTCACCGAGAGCGGGAACATCGACGTGCTGGTCGAAAAACGCTCCATCAGCAATACCAAAGTGCAGATTGAGGTGCAGATCCGCGACACGGGGATCGGTATTCCTGAGCGCGATCAGTCCCGGCTGTTCCAGGCCTTCCGCCAGGCCGACGCCAGTATCTCCCGCCGCCACGGCGGTACCGGGCTGGGGCTGGTCATCACGCAAAAACTGGTTAATGAGATGGGGGGCGATATCTCCTTCCACAGCCAGCCTAACCGGGGTTCGACCTTCTGGTTCCATATCAACCTCGACCTGAACCCGAACGTGCTGACCGATCGTCCGGCCATGGATTGCCTGCAGGGTAAACGGCTGGCGTACGTGGAGCCCAATACCGCCGCCGCGCAAAGCACCCTCGATGTGTTAAGCACGACGCCGCTGGAGGTGGTCTACAGCCCGAACTTCTCCACGCTGCCGGTTGACCATTACGACATCCTGCTGCTGGGGATCCCGGTGACCTTTACCGGCGATCTGACCATGCAGGAGGAGCGGCTGGCGAAAGCGGCCTCGATGACCGATTACCTGCTGCTGGCCCTGCCCTGCCATGCCCAGATCAACGCCGAGGAGCTAAAACATGACGGGGCGGCCGCCTGCCTGCTGAAACCGCTGACGGCCACGCGCCTGTTGCCAACGCTGACGGAATATTGCCGTCTGAACCATCACATTGCACCGATTACCAGCGATGAGAGCAAACTGCCGATGACCGTGATGGCGGTGGATGACAACCCCGCCAACCTGAAGCTGATCGGGGCGTTGCTGGAGGATCAGGTTCAGCATGTCGAACTGTGCGAGAGCGGTCTGCAGGCGGTGGAGCGAGCGAAGGAGAAGCAGTTTGACCTGATCATGATGGATATTCAGATGCCCGGTATGGACGGCATCCGCGCCTGTGAACTGATTCGCCAGCTTCCTCATCAGCAGCAAACCCCGGTGATTGCCGTGACGGCGCATGCGATGGCGGGGCAAAAGGAGAAGCTGCTGAGCGCCGGGATGAACGACTATCTGGCGAAGCCGATTGAAGAAGAGAAACTGCACAGCCTGCTGCTGCGCTACAAACCCGGCCCTACCACAGGCAACTGGATCCCCGCACCGGAGATTCCGCCGGCGGCCCCGGAGATTGTGACTAACGTCAGTGCCACCCTCGACTGGCAGCTGGCGCTGCGTCAGGCGGCGGGCAAAAATGACCTCGCGCGGGAGATGCTGCAGATGCTGGTCGCGTTCCTGCCAGAGATCCGCAATAAAGTGGAAGAACAACTGGTGGGAGAAAACCCGGAAGACCTGGTCGGGGCGATCCATAAGCTGCACGGCAGCTGCGGGTACAGCGGGGTGCCGCGTCTTAAGAATCTCTGTCAGCTGCTGGAGCAGCAGTTACGTTCCGGTACGCCGGAAAGCGAGCTGGAGCCGGAGTTCCTGGAGTTGCTGGATGAGATGGATAACGTCACGCGGGAAGCGATGAAGGTGCTGGGGTCGTAAGGCCCCTCTCCCGACAGGAAGAGGGGGAACAGAAGGGATTACAGCCCCCTTCCCACTTTTAATACGGCGGCGATATTGCGGGCCGCCATCCGCACGTTTTCTTCGGCCTCTTCCAGCGCCTCTTCCAGCGTACAGACGGTATAAATCACGCTGAACACCGCGTCGATGCCATGGTCATGCACCACGCCGACGTCCGCCGTCAGGCTGCCCGCGAGGCCAATGACCGGTTTATTGTAGCGTTTGGCAATCTTCGCCACCCCTACCGGCACTTTGCCATGAACGGTCTGGCTGTCGATCCGCCCTTCGCCGGTGATCACCAGATCGGCATCGGCCACCAGGCCGTCGAGATTGAGCGCATCGGTGACGATTTCAATACCCTGGCGCAGCTGCGCGCCGCAAAACGCATACAACGCCGCGCCCATACCGCCCGCCGCGCCGCCACCCGCCAGCCCGAGCACGTCAACGTCCAGGTCGCGGGCGATGATCCGGGCATACTGCGTCAGCGCGCGATCGAGGCGCACGATCATCTCTGAGGTCGCCCCCTTTTGCGGACCAAACACGGCGGACGCGCCATTGTCGCCGGTCAGCGGGTTAGTGACATCGCATGCCACCTCAATGCGGCACGCCGTCAGTCGTTTATCCAGACCGCTGATATCGATACGTGCCAGCCTTTCCAGTTCACCGCCGCCGGGACCGATGGCGTGACCCTGTTCGTCCAGCAGTTTCGCACCAAGCGCCTGCACCATCCCTGCGCCGCCATCGTTAGTGGCGCTGCCGCCAATCCCAATGATGATATGTTTTACGCCTGCATCCAGGGCATGGCGGATCAGCTCCCCGGTTCCCCAGGAGGTGGTTTTCAGCGGATTGCGCTGGGCCGGGGGAACCAGCTCCAGACCGCTGGCCGCCGCCATCTCGATGAATGCGCTTTTTCCATCGCCGGAGCGGCCATAAAAACCGTCAACATGCTCGCCGAGCGGCCCCGTTACGCGTACCTGAATAATTTCACCCTGGGTGGCGGCGACCATCGCTTCCACGGTGCCCTCCCCGCCATCGGCAACCGGCAGTTTCACGTACTCCGCCGTGGGGAAAATCTCGCAAAATCCTTGCTCTATCGCCGTTGCCACTGCCAGGGCACTCAGGCTCTCTTTGTAAGAGTCCGGTGCGATCACTATTTTCATAAGCCGTCCTTACGCATGTTGACTACCATAAGCATACACCCGTCACGCAAGAGATAATGCCGACTCCCGCAGGAACCGGCACCGGACTTAACGCACCATGCAAGGGCGTTTGTTGTTGAAGGTCCACTCCGGAATCAGGTACTGCATCGCCATCGCGTCGTCGCGTGCGCCCAGACCGTGCTGCAGGTAGAGCTCGTGCGCCTTCATCACCTGATCCATATCCAGCTCCACGCCCAGACCCGGTGTGGTTGGTACCTGCACCATACCGCCCTTGATTTCGAACGGCTGTTTGGTCAGGCGCTGGTTGCCCTCCTGCCAGATCCAGTGGGTGTCGATGGCGGTGATGTTGCCCGGCGCGGCAGCGGCCACGTGGGTGAACATCGCCAGCGAGATATCAAAGTGGTTGTTGGAGTGTGAGCCCCAGGTCAGGCCGAACTCGTGGCACATCTGCGCCACGCGCACCGAGCCCTGCATGGTCCAGAAGTGCGGATCCGCCAGCGGGATATCCACCGACTGCAGCGACAGGGTATGCCCCATCTGACGCCAGTCGGTGGCGATCATGTTGGTGGCGGTTGGCAGACCGGTGGCGCGGCGGAACTCGGCCATCACTTCACGCCCGGAGAAGCCCTGCTCGGCACCGCACGGATCTTCCGCATAGGCCAGCACGCCCTTCAGACGTTTACCGATGCGGATCGCCTCGTCCAGCGACCATGCGCCGTTTGGATCGAGGGTGACGCGCGCCTGTGGGAAGCGTTTCGCCAGCGCAATGATCGATTCGGCTTCTTCTTCACCCGCCAGCACGCCGCCCTTGAGTTTGAAATCGTTAAAGCCGTACTTCTCGTAGGCGGCTTCCGCCAGACGGACCACCGCATCAGGGGTCATCGCCTCTTCATGGCGCAGGCGATACCAGTCGCACTGCTCATCCGGCTGGCTCTGGTACGGCAGCGGGGTCAGCTTGCGGTTGCCCACAAAGAACAGGTAGCCCAGCATCTCAACTTCGGTGCGCTGCTGCCCGTCACCCAGCAGGGAGGCGACGTTAACGCCCAGATGCTGGCCCAGCAGGTCGAGCATCGCCGCTTCAATACCGGTCACCACGTGGATAGTGGTGCGCAGGTCGAAGGTCTGCAACCCGCGGCCACTTGCGTCACGGTCGGCAAATTCGTTACGGACGGCGTTAAGAACGTTTTTATAGGCGCCCAGGGTTTGACCCACCACTAACGGGATCGCATCTTCCAGCGTTTTACGGATCTTCTCGCCACCCGGGATTTCACCTACCCCGGTGTGACCGGCGTTATCTTTGATAATCACAATATTACGGGTGAAGAACGGGGCATGGGCGCCGCTCAGGTTCATCAGCATGCTGTCATGACCCGCGACCGGGATAATCTGCATGGAGGTCACAACAGGAGTAGTAGACGTGCTCATAATTCCATCCTTTAATCAGTGGCGACCGAACGCCGGGCGTTTACGGTCAAAGGTCCAGCCGGGGATAAGGTACTGCATCGGGCCTGCGTCATTACGCGCGCCGCCTGGCAGTTTCTTATACGCCTCATGCGCTTTGTGGATCTGATCCCAGTCAAGTTCCACGCCAAGCCCCGGAGCGTCAGGTACGGCAATCTTGCCGTGTTTAATTTCGAGTGGATTTTTAGTCAGGCGCGCTTCGCCTTCCTGCCAGATCCAGTGGGTGTCTATAGCGGTCGGCGTGCCCGGTGCGGCGGCACCGACATGGGTAAACATCGCCAGCGAAATATCAAAGTGGTTGTTGGAGTGACAACCCCAGGTCAGGCCCCAGTCATCGCACAGCTGCGCCACCCGTACCGCGCCGGAAAGGGTCCAGAAGTGCGGGTCCGCCAGCGGAATATCGACCGCGTTGAGCATGACCGCATGTCCCATCTCGCGCCAGTTGGTGGCGATCATGTTGGTCGCTACCGGCAGGCCCGTGGCGCGGCGGAACTCCGCCATCACCTCACGGCCAGAGAAACCCTGCTCGGCGCCGCACGGATCTTCGGCGTAGGTCAGGACATCGCCCAGCCCTTTGCACAGGGCGATAGCTTCATCCAGCAGCCAGGCGCCGTTGGGATCCACGGTAATGCGGGCATCCGGGAAGCGTTTTTTCAGGGCGCGGGCGCTCTCAATTTCCTGCTCGCCCGGCAGAACGCCGCCTTTCAGTTTGAAATCCTTAAAGCCGTAGCGATCCTGCGCCGCTTCCGCCAGACGCACCACCGCCTCACTGGAGAGCGCCTCCTGATGGCGCAGGTGATACCACTCGTGGCTGCCCGGCGAACGTTCCAGGTAAGGGAGATCGGTTTTGGTGCGATCGCCCAGGTAGAAGAGATAGCCCAGCACGGTGACCGCATCGCGCTGTTTTCCAGGGCCGAGCAGTTCACACACCGGCACGTTCAGCGCTTTGCCGAGCAGGTCCAGCAGCGCCGCTTCCAGCGCCGCCACCGCATTCACCCGCAGCTCAAAGGTCCAGGCACCTTTGCCGAACGTATCGAAATCGGCAGACTGGTTGCCTTTGTGTACGCGCTGCACCACTTTGTTCAGGCGCGCCACCTCCTGACCCACCACCTGCGGAATGGCATCCACCAGGGTCTGGTAGATCACCTCGCCGCCAGGCGCTTCACCTACGCCGGTATTCCCGGCGTTATCGGTCAGTACCACGATATTACGGGTAAACCAGGCGTTATGCGCGCCGCCAATGTTCAGCAGCATACTGTCCTGGCCGGCAACCGGGATAACCTTCATTTCAGTGACGACAGGGCTGGATTGCATACTCATCATCAACGCTCCGTAACAGGTTTCAGCTCGATACGTTTGATATCACCCACCAGGACCAGGTAGCTCAGTACCGCTACCAGGGCATGGATACCGACGTAGATCAGCGCCCCGTTGAACGAACCGGTGGTACCGACAATGTAGCCAATGGCGATCGGGGTGACGATCCCGGAGATGTTGCCGAACATGTTGAACAGACCGCCGCTCAGACCGCTGATCTCTTTCGGCGCGGTATCTGCCATCACCGCCCAGCCCAGCGCCCCGATACCTTTACCGAAGAAGGCCATCGCCATAAAGCCGATAATCATCCACTCGGCGTTCACGTAGTTACACATCACCATCGTCATGGAGAGCAGCATACCCAGCACGATTGGCGTTTTACGGGCGATATTCAACGAGCCAGTACGACGCATCAGCCAGTCGGAAATTACCCCGCCCAGTACGCCGCCGACAAAGCCGCAGATTGCCGGAACGGAGGCGACAAACCCGGCTTTCAGAATTGACATGCCGCGCGCCTGCACCAGATAGACCGGGAACCAGGTAATAAAGAAGTAGGTTAAGGCGTTGATGCAGTACTGGCCGAGATAGATCCCGAGCATCATGCGGGAACCCACCAGCTGTTTGATTTGGCCCCATTTCTGGCTGAAGGGGACTTTCGCTTTGCTGCTCGCCTGATCCATGTTGATCAGCGCGCCGCCTGCGGCAATGTAGTCCAGCTCTTTCTGGTTTACGCCGGGATGCTGGTTCGGTTCGTGGATCACTTTCAGCCAGATAAAGCTGATCACAATGCCCAGACCGCCCATAAAGAAGAACACATGCGACCAGCCCACCTCGTGCGTCAGCCAGCCCATGATGGGCGCAAAGATGACGGTGGCAAAGTATTGTGCAGAGTTAAAAATGGAGACCGCCGTTCCCCTCTCCTGAGCCGGGAACCAGGCAGCCACGATTCGGCTGTTGCCGGGGAAGGATGGGGCTTCTGCCAGCCCGACGAGGAAGCGCAGGGTAAAGAGCGCGACAATGATGCCAAAGCCGTTAAAGATATCGACAAAGCCCTGCAGCAGGGTAAACATGGACCAGATGAAAATGGACCAGAAATAGACGCGTTTTGAACCGAAGCGATCCAGCAGCCAACCGCCAGGAATTTGGCCGATAACATAGGCCCATGAAAATGCCGAGAAAACATACCCCATACCGACCGGATCCAGACCGATATCTTTTGCCATTTCTGAACCGGCAATCGACAGGGTGGCGCGGTCGCCATAGTTGAAGGATGTGACGATAAACAGCATCACCACTATCCAGTAGCGGGCGTTAGTACGCTTTTCAGCGCTGCTCGCCGCTTGGCTTAATGAACTCATTCTTGCACTCCTGAATCATAGCGTTTTCGCTACGTTCATTCTGAACAGCTCAACCGTAGGGTAATCAGAATGACGTGTATGTGTTTTTGCAGTTCGAACATGTAGGTCGTTTCGCCTTACTGACTGCATTTTTATTAACTGGCGGAAAAAGTATAAGAAAGGAACCTGGCCCCTCTCACCGTGCATCAACACAACATTGGCACGGCTCTGTGCGGTTGTTTGTGGCAAAAGCCCAGGACAATGGAAGAGACTTCACGGAAATGAAAACTGCCTGCCCGTAAGGGGGAGGCCAGTGCCAGGGAATAACGGGAGTGTGAAACAGGTCGCTTGACGCAGTGAAAATGCCTGCTAATAACCGCGCTTCAGATGAGGATTTACGGGCGATTGCCCAAAGCTTACTCGATTCAGTTAACTTATACTGGCTGCATGGTCGCTTTGTTAACTGGCAAAGAGTTCTGGCCCTCCGCTCAGGGAGGGCAGGAACTTATTTTAGCAATGTGCCCCACTGTTCAACCCAGGGATTGGATTCGCCTTCCGGCTCAGGGTGTTCAGAGGCGTCAATCATCAGCATATCACCCACGCGCTGCGCGCTTTGCTCCTGTAACAGAGCGTCGAACAGCTTACCGCCACCGCAGAAATTCGCGTAAGTGCTGTCACCGAGCGCAATAATGCCGTAACGCATTTCCGGCTGATAACCCAGCTTATCTTTAATTCCCTGGAATAGCGGAACAATGCTGTCCGGGAGATCGCCCTGCCCGGTTGTCGAGGTGACCACCAGCACATACTGGCCCTGATATTTTTCCCAGTCGGCCAGATCGGGATCTTCATAGACCGTGGCTTTATGACCCATGCCTGCCAGAATCGCTTCGGCCTCTTCTGCCACCAGCAGCGAGTTACCGTACATCGTGCCGACAAAAATTCCGATTACCGCCATGTTTTACTCCCTGATTAAACGCTCGTTCCGATCATCCTGAACGTTGGTTACGTCAAACTCAACCCTTTCATTTTCGGGGAGTTGTCCGCGCCATCCAAACTGTGACAACGCCTGCATCCACACCTCGTCCAGCCCGGCCCGGATCGTCAGTGGCTTGCCGGTAAACGGATGGATAAGTTGCAGCTGGCTGGCGTGTAGCATCAGACGATGGCAGCCGAAATGCTCCGCGGCGCTGCGGTTTTGCCGCAAGTCGCCATGCTTGCTGTCGCCGATGATCGGATGGCGAAGATGGGCAAGGTGGCGTCGCAGCTGGTGCTTACGCCCGGTTTTCGGCTCCAGTTCAATCAGACTATAGCGCGTGGTGGGAAACTTACTGGTGGGAACGGGCATTTCAGTGGTCGCCATGCCGCGATAGTCGGTTACCGCGGGCTGCGGGCCTTTGTCGTCGCGGGCATACTTATCGGCAATTTTATCCAGCTCTTCCGTCAGGGGGTAATCGAGCGTGGCGCACTCTGTCAGCCAGCCCCGGACAATCGCATGGTAGCGTTTCTGGATCTGATGCTGCTCAAACTGCTGCGCCAGACGTCGACCGGCCTCGCTGGAGAGCCCCATCAGCAGAACGCCGGAAGTGGGTCTGTCCAGACGGTGGGCAGTGAAGACATGCTGACCGATCTGGTCGCGCACCGTCTGCATCACCACCACTTTTTCATCCCGGTCCAGCCAGCTACGGTGCACCAGCCAGCCGGAGGGCTTATTAACAGCGACCAGCCACTCATCCTGATAGAGGATCTCGATCATGCTTCGTCGCCGAAGAGCGTATCGAGGGCCAGCAGCACGGCCAGCACCGCGTCGCGTGACGGATGAGCAGCGTCCAGCGCCATTTCATAATAGGGCGCCACGGCAAAGCTCTGGGGTAGCGGATGGCCGCTGTCGAGCAGTGCATGCATGCGGGGAATGAGGACCCATTGCAGCCACTCAAACGGCTCCAGGGTATCCATACAGAAAGGTTGCGTGCTCTCAAAAGCCTCTGGCTGCGGCGCCGTCTCCTGCCACAGCTGATGGTCGCGCAGTAAAGCTTCAATGGCGTGCAGTTGCGCGCGCACGTTGTCGTGATGGGTCATACAAACCTCAACTGAAAATGTGAACGGCGCGCAGCATAGCAAAGACCACGCAGAAATAAAAAAAGGGAGCACTGTAAAAACAGTGCTCCCGGTTCGTTTCGTAGCAATCCAGCTACTTTTAGTGCTCCCTGCTCATCCGTGACAACTTTTCCTCTGACCCTAAGGCCTGGTCTTCCCTTGACCGCTGCATCCTGCGCACATCGTCCTGATGTGACTGCTTCTTCCTGAAGCGTCCTGGTCTTCCTGACCCACCGGACATCTGTACCGGCTCTCATTCTCCTTCCTGGAGGTGTCCTTCAACGCGTCCTGCGTGATCCTCTTGCTTCATCCTGAAGCCTTCCTTGTAGCGTCTTCCTGACGTGTCCTTATTAAGAAACGTCATCATCCTGATGTTCGTTTCTTGTGTCGGCTTCCTGTCGACGGAGATAGAATCCATGATTCCGCTTCGTCTTACAAGGTACTACGTAAGCCAAATTAAAAAGTTTGCGTATCTGTGCTAAGCGTTTTAAAAAGACAAGTTACTGATAAATTAGTGATTATTAAATAGCGGGATGGTTAAAGCATTCAACTAATAAGGGCGATCTCTCACAAACTCTGTAAGAGATCTCTCACACGCGCAGTAGTATGCAGGATTACACGACGGGATGAAGATGATTAAGAAAATCCGCAAGGGAAGCGGAGAGGATCTGACGCTTCTGCGTACCCAGCGTCTCTTTTATCACGTTACCTGTAAGGTTGCAGACAGAGATAACGTCCATTTCACTGTCGAGCGTGGCGATAAACAACGTTGGCGATAGCTTCAGGCGCTTCTGAGTAACAAGGTGCCCAATCAGGTTCTCCTGCACGCGCAGCAGGTCTTCTTCGCTCCAGGTTTGCAGCAGCGTCATCGCTTCATTATCAAAGCGAGCGCACATATCCCCGGCGAACTGTGTGGTATAGAACGCGTGAACCGGAGGTTGTACCACAATGTCCATGGCACGTTCAATGGCTTTTACACTCTGCTCAGCGGTAAACGGCTGCGGCTGCCAGGTCACGGTCTCGCCGGAAGAGGTGATAATGCAGGGTGAAGGCACGCCGTACAGCTCTTCGCTTTGCGGCCATGACGCTTTCTGTTCATGCCAGGCGTCACAGTAACGCGTGGTAAATGCGGTTAACGCAGCAGCAGTCTCTTTATCCACCGGTTTCTCTCTTCATATAAGCCAGGATACACTCAGCCCATAGTTTACCTTTAAAGTGACAATGAAACATGTCTTACGAAAACCATGATGCCTTATCGGGCCTGACGCTGGGCAAAAGCACAGCCTACCGCGACATCTACGATGCCAGCCTGTTGCAGGGTGTGCCGCGCAGCCTCAACCGCGATCCGCTGGGCCTGAAGGCCGATGCCCTGCCTTTCCACGGCGGAGATATCTGGACGCTCTACGAGCTCTCCTGGCTTAACGCCCGCGGTTTACCGCAGGTGGCAGTGGGTCATGTTGAGCTGGATTACACCAGCGTCAATCTGGTGGAGTCCAAAAGCTTTAAGCTCTACCTCAACAGCTTTAACCAGACCCGCTTTGAGAGCTGGGAAGCGGTACAGCGCACTCTGGAGAGGGATTTAAGCGCCTGTGCCCAGGGCAAGGTCACGGTGGCGCTCTACCGGATTGATGAGCTTGAAGGCCAGCCCATCGCCCACTTCCACGGCACCTGCATCGACGATCAAGATATTGAGATTGACAACTATCAGTTTGACACCGCGTGGCTGGAAAAGAGTGCCAGCGGCAAAGTGGTGGAAGAGACGCTGGTCAGCCACCTGCTCAAATCCAACTGCCTGATTACCCATCAGCCTGACTGGGGTTCGGTGCAGATCCAGTATCGCGGGGCAAAAATCGATCGTGAGAAGCTGCTGCGCTACCTGGTCTCCTTCCGTAACCACAATGAGTTCCACGAGCAGTGCGTGGAGCGCATCTTCAACGATATTCTTCATTTCTGCCAGCCGGAGGCGCTCAGCGTCTATGCCCGCTATACCCGACGCGGCGGACTGGATATCAACCCGTGGCGCAGCAATACCGATTTTGTTCCTGCCATCGGTCGGTTAGTACGTCAGTAAAATAAATAAATTTATAATATGCGCGGTATGTTCCGCGCTTTAGGTTGTGAAAGGTCATAAGCCAGGGCTATTGTAATCAACGGGGAAAGACGATAAACGTCCCGTAAGGAGCTCACTTGATTACACATATTAGCCCGCTTGGCTCAATGGATATGTTGTCGCAGCTGGAAGTGGACATGCTCAAGAGCACGGCCAGCAGCGATCTTTATCAATTGTTTCGCAACTGTTCACTTGCCGTTCTGAACTCCGGTAGCCTCACCGACAACAGCAAAGAGTTGCTGTCGCGCTTTGAAAGCTTTGATATCAATGTCCTGCGCCGCGAACGTGGCGTAAAGCTGGAACTGATTAACCCGCCAGAAGAGGCCTTTGTTGACGGGCGCATCATTCGTGCGCTGCAGGCCAACCTGTTTGCGGTCCTGCGCGATATCCTGTTTGTGAACGGCCAGATCAATAACGCCGGTCGTTTTCAGCATCTGAACCTGGAAAGCTCCGTTCATATTACCAACCTGGTCTTCTCTATTCTGCGTAACGCCCGTGCTCTGCACGTGGGCGAAGCGCCAAGCATGGTGGTGTGCTGGGGTGGTCACTCCATTAACGAAACCGAATATCTCTACGCCCGTCGCGTGGGCACCCAGTTGGGTCTGCGCGAGCTGAACATCTGCACAGGCTGTGGCCCGGGTGCGATGGAGGCGCCAATGAAGGGAGCGGCAGTGGGCCATGCGCAGCAGCGCTACAAAGAGGGCCGCTTCATCGGTATGACCGAGCCGTCTATTATCGCCGCTGAACCACCCAATCCGCTGGTTAACGAACTGATCATCATGCCGGACATTGAGAAACGTCTGGAGGCGTTTGTCCGTATCGCCCACGGGATTATCATCTTCCCGGGCGGCGTAGGGACAGCAGAAGAGTTGCTCTATCTGCTGGGCATTCTGATGCATCCGGCAAACCACGATCAGGTGCTGCCGCTGATCCTCACCGGCCCGAAAGAGAGCGCCGACTACTTCCGCGTCCTGGATGAGTTCATTGTGCATACGCTGGGAGAAACGGCCCGTCGTCACTATCGCATTATTATTGACGATGCCGCAGAAGTGGCACGCCAGATGAAAAAGGCCATGCCGCTGGTGAAAGAGAACCGCCGGGATACCGGGGATGCCTACAGCTTTAACTGGTCGATCCGTATTTCGCCCGATCTGCAGATCCCGTTTGAGCCATCCCATGAAAATATGGCTAACCTGAAGCTCTACCCCGATCAGCCGGTTGAAACGCTGGCCGCCGATCTGCGTCGCGCCTTCTCAGGCATCGTGGCCGGTAACGTTAAAGAGGTGGGTATCCAGGCCATCGAGGAGTTTGGTCCCTATAAAATTCATGGCGACCGCGAAATGATGCGCCGCATGGACGATCTGCTCCAGGGCTTTGTCGCTCAGCATCGTATGAAACTTCCGGGCAGCGCCTACATCCCCTGCTACGAGATTTGCGCATAACACCCGTGCCCGGCTGCGTGTCGGGCACCTTCTCACTCTCCCCCGCCGGGAATCGCCTTCAGCCGCCCGGCTTTTTTATTCCCTTCAGCCACATGGCGTGGCTTGAGATATCACCGTAACTTATCTTTTTGCGTTTAGATAACCAAACGCAAACGATTACGTACAATTTCTAAGCGTTATTTATTAGCTACAAACGTCTTAAATCACGAAAAAATCCTCTAAAAACTCACTTTTACAGCGTATGACACCTATATTCCCGGGCTCTCTATCACGCTACATATCGTTAATGTTAGCCTTCGCGCCCAGAAATTCGCTGTGATGTTTTATTAGCAGATAAATGGTCTAAAGATATCCACCTCAAAAGTAGATTATTGCATTTGAGATCGGGATCACTGATAGATCCATTACGAAAATGTATCTTTCCGCCCGCCGATAGTTACGGAGAAAAATTATATAAAAACCGTCACTGAGCGAATTTCATATTACGATTAGCCCTTTTTGCATCGAATTTGACCAGAAACCTGACATTAGCTACTTCCTGGAGACACAGATGGAAACCACTCAAACCAGCACCGTTGCTTCGATTGAAACCCGAAGCGGATGGCGTAAAACCGATACAATGTGGATGCTTGGCCTGTACGGCACAGCAATCGGCGCTGGTGTTCTCTTCCTGCCTATTAACGCGGGTGTTGGCGGCTTAATTCCGCTGATCATCATGGCAATCATTGCGTTCCCGATGACCTACTTCGCACACCGCGGCCTGACCCGTTTTGTGCTATCCGGCAAAAATCCGGGCGAAGACATCACTGAAGTGGTTGAAGAGCACTTCGGGATTGGCGCAGGTAAGCTGATTACCCTGCTCTACTTCTTTGCCATCTACCCAATCCTGCTGGTGTATAGCGTGGCTATCACCAACACCGTTGACAGCTTTATGACCCACCAGCTGGGCATGACGCCGCCACCGCGCGCCATTCTGTCGCTGATCCTGATTGTCGGCATGATGACTATCGTGCGCTTCGGTGAGCAGATGATTGTAAAAGCGATGAGCGTGCTGGTGTTCCCGTTCGTTATCGCCCTGATGGTGCTGGCCTGCTACCTGATCCCTCAGTGGAACGGCGCAGCGCTGGAAACCCTCTCCCTGAGCAGCGCGTCCGCCACCGGTAATGGCCTGTGGATGACCCTTTGGCTGGCAATCCCGGTAATGGTCTTCTCCTTTAACCACTCGCCGATCATCTCCTCCTTCGCCGTGGCGAAGCGTGAAGAGTACGGCCAGGGCGCCGAGAAGAAGTGCTCCAGCATCCTGGCTCGCGCTCACGTGATGATGGTGCTGACCGTTATGTTCTTCGTCTTCAGCTGCGTACTGAGCCTCTCCCCGGCGGATCTGGCGGCAGCGAAAGAGCAGAACATCTCGATTCTCTCTTACCTGGCGAACCACTTTAATGCCCCGGTGATTGCCTGGATGGCGCCAATCATTGCCATTATCGCTATCACTAAATCCTTCCTCGGCCACTATCTGGGCGCACGTGAAGGTTTTAACGGTATGGTAATTAAATCTCTGCGTGGCAAAGGTAAGAGCATTGAAATCAACAAGCTGAACAAAATCACTGCGCTGTTCATGCTGCTGACCACCTGGGCGGTTGCGACCCTGAACCCGAGCATCCTCGGCATGATCGAAACCCTGGGCGGCCCGGTCATCGCGATGATCCTGTTCCTGATGCCGATGTACGCCATTCAGAAAGTGCCAGCGATGCGTAAATACAGCGGCCAGATCAGCAACGTCTTCGTTGTGGTTATGGGTCTGATTGCTATCTCCGCTATCTTCTATTCGCTGTTCGCGTAATGCCTCCCGCGCCATCTTCGGATGGCGCAATCTACTCCTCTGACGTAAAGCAACGGACGCATCATGATTAGCGTTTTCGATATTTTTAAAATTGGTATTGGTCCTTCCAGCTCGCACACCGTCGGGCCAATGAAAGCAGGTAAACAGTTCACGGACGATCTTATTGCGCGCGGAATACTGCACGACACCACCCGCGTGGTTGTAGATGTCTATGGCTCCCTGTCGCTGACCGGCAAAGGTCACCATACCGATATCGCCATCATTATGGGCCTGGCGGGCAACATGCCGGATAGTGTTGATATTGACGCCATCCCGGGCTTTATCCAGGACGTTAACACCCATGGCCGACTGCTGCTGGCCAACGGTGAGCATGAAGTTGAATTCCCGGTTGATCGCTGCATGAATTTCCACGCCGACAACCTGTCGCTGCACGAAAATGGTATGCGCATCACCGCGCTGGCAGGCGACAAGGCGATTTACAGCCAAACCTATTACTCTATCGGCGGCGGTTTTATCGTCGACGAAGACCATTTTGGGCAGCCAGAGAGCGCGCCTGTCGCGGTGCCGTACCCGTATAAAACGGCTGCCGACCTTCAGCGTCATTGCCAGGAGAGCGGCCTCTCCCTCTCCGGCCTGATGATGAAAAACGAGCTGGCGCTACACAGCAAAGAGGAACTGGAGCAGCACTTTGCTAACGTCTGGGAAGTGATGCGCGGCGGTATTGAGCGCGGTATCACCACCGAGGGCGTGCTGCCCGGTAAACTGCGTGTTCCACGCCGTGCTGCGGCCCTGCGTCGTATGCTGGTGAGCAGCGATAAAACCACCAGCGATCCGATGGCGGTCGTGGACTGGATCAATATGTTCGCGCTGGCGGTGAACGAAGAGAACGCCGCGGGTGGCCGCGTAGTAACGGCCCCAACGAACGGTGCCTGCGGTATCGTTCCTGCGGTGCTGGCTTATTACGACAAGTTTATCCGCGAAGTAAACGCCAACTCACTGGCCCGCTATCTGCTGGTAACCAGCGCCATTGGCTCGCTGTATAAGATGAACGCCTCGATCTCTGGCGCCGAAGTGGGCTGTCAGGGCGAAGTGGGCGTGGCTTGCTCCATGGCGGCAGCGGGTCTGGCAGAGCTGCTGGGCGGCAGTCCGGCGCAGGTCTGCATTGCGGCAGAAATTGGCATGGAACATAACCTCGGTCTGACCTGCGATCCGGTTGCCGGCCAGGTGCAGGTGCCCTGTATCGAGCGTAATGCCATTGCCTCCGTGAAGGCGGTGAACGCCGCACGTATGGCGCTGCGCCGCACCAGCGAGCCGCGCGTCTGCCTCGATAAAGTGATCGAGACCATGTATGAAACCGGTAAAGATATGAACGCCAAATACCGTGAAACCTCTCGCGGTGGTCTGGCGATGAAGATCGTGACCTGCGACTAAGCCTCAAAAGGAGCCTTGTTTTGCGAGGCTCCTTCCCGTTCTTCCCGCCTCTCGTAGTTTCATTCTGCCGACGGTGTTACCCTTAATCCACTGGATATAAGAGGGATTATCTGTGGCTGTTCATTTGCTTATTGTCGACGCGCTGAATCTTATCCGCCGCATTCATGCGGTACAGGGCACCCCCTGCAAGGATACCTGCCTGCATGCTCTGGAGCAGCTTATTCGTCACAGCCAGCCCAGCCATGCGGTTGCCGTTTTTGACGATGAAGCCCGCAACAGCGGCTGGCGTCACCAGCGTCTGCCGGATTACAAAGCTGGCCGCGCGCCGATGCCGGACGATCTGCACGCCGAAATGCCTGTGATACGCGCCGCCTTTGAGCAGCGAGGGGTTCCCTGCTGGGGTGCTGAGGGCAACGAAGCCGACGATCTCGCGGCGACTCTGGCGGTCAAAGTGGCCAGTGCAGGCCATCAGGCTACCATTGTTTCGACAGACAAAGGCTATTGTCAGCTGCTTTCCCCTACCATTCGCATTCGCGACTATTTTCAGAAACGCTGGCTCGACGCGCCCTTTATCGCCAGTGAGTTTGGCGTATCACCCCAGCAGCTGCCGGATTACTGGGGACTGGCGGGGATCAGCAGCTCAAGGGTGCCGGGCGTGGCGGGCATTGGCCCGAAAAGTGCCGCCCAACTGCTGGCTGATTTTCAGGATCTGGAAGGGATTTACGCCCGTCTGGATGAGGTGCCGGAGAAGTGGCGCAAAAAGCTGGAGGCGCACAAAGAGATGGCCTTTATCTGCCGGGACGTGGCGCGATTGCAGACGGATTTACAGCTAGACGGGAATTTGCAGCAGCTCAGGTTAGAGCGAGTGTGACGTCATGCCCGGAGGCGCTGCGCTTACCGGGCCTGCGGGACGAGGGGTGTTGTAGGCCCGGTAAGCGTAGCGCCTCCGGGCGTTGTACAGATTACCGCTCGTCGCGACGGCCACCTACGGCAGCCCACCAGCGGCGTACATGCACGGTAACCTCTTCGCGGTCGTGGTACAGTTGACGCGCCTGGATCTCCGCATTGATGCCATGCTCTGCAAGCTGGGTCTGGATGTATGCCAGGTTCTGGGAAACCTCTTCGTAGCGCTTTTTCATCGGGAGCTTGAGGTTGAAAATCGCCTCGCGGCACCAGCCGTTGACCAGCCAGGTAGCCATCAGCGCGGCCACCTTGGCCGGCTTTTCTACCATATCGCACACCAGCCACGAGATGTTATTGCGGTTCGGACGATAGCGGAAACCATCCTCGCGCAGCCAGGTCACCTGGCCTGTGTCCATCAGGCTTTGCGCAATCGGGCCATTATCAATGGAGTAGACCCACATGTTGCGTTTCACCAGCTGATAGGTCCAGCCCCCCGGACAGGCCCCCAGATCCACCGCATACATCCCGTTTGCCAGACGCTCATCCCACTCGTCGGCCGGAATAAAGATATGGAACGCCTCTTCCAGCTTGAGGGTGGAACGGCTCGGCGCGTCGGACGGGAACTTAAGACGCGGGATCCCCATGTAAAACGGCGAATTGTTGGTGGTATAGGAATACCCGGCGTAGCAACAGCCCGGGGCGATAAAGAAGACATGCACCACCGGACGCTTTGGCGTCTCGTAGTTGGTCAGCACGCCGCTGTCACGCAGTGCGGCGCGCAGCGGCACGGTGAATTTGCGGCAGAACTTCATCAGCTCTTTGCTTTCGTTAGTATCGGCCACCTCAACGCGCAGCTCACCGCCCTTCTCCACAACGCCCTGCAGCATACCGGCAATAGGGGTAATACGATCCTCTGGCGGCAGATCCTGCAGCAGCTCACCAGCCACAAACATCTGACGGGCAAAAATCAGCGAGCTGAACGGCAGTTCGCGAACCAGTTTATCGGCATCTTCGGGCTGATAGCATTCGAAAACAACGTAGCCCGCATTCTCTTTCACGCGAGCGAAACCAAAGACTTCACGCTTCGCGGCTTTATCAGTAATTTCCGCGGCACACTCTTTTTCAAAGCCCGGGCGACAATATAAGACAACTTTATTCATGAACAACGCCCTTGCGTTTCAGACGGAACGAACCGATTAACATTAATACCCACCCGACCAGGAAGCTGACGCCGCCCACCGGGGTAACAAACGCCCACAGGCGTAAATGCGACAGCGCAAGGCAATAGAGGCTACCGCTGAACAACACGGTGCCCAGCGCCATAAATACGCTGCTCCAGTAAAACCAGATGCTGATGCGACGCTGCATCGCCACAGCCAGTCCGAAGATTGCCAGGGTATGAAACGCCTGATATTCCAGACCGGTATGGATCCAGCCCATCTCCACCACACCCAGGGATTTGCGTAATACATGTGCGCCAAAGGCGCCCAGCGCAACAAAAATAAAGCCACTCACCGCGGCGAAAATCAGCATAAAACGGCTGGTCATGTTTCTGTCCTGAAGTTATGCGCGCCCTGCACGCAAAAGAAAGTATTACTCGTACCGAAAGCGGAATTTTTCTTGCTCGTTGGCCGCCTTTGCCAGGATCCACTGGCGAAACGCGGCTATTTTACCCAGTTCTGCCTGACTGTCATGACAAACCAGATAAAATGCGTTCTTGCTGACCAAAACATCATTAAAAGGGCAGACCAGGCGGCCAGCCTCAATTTCGGACTGCGCCATCACGTTGTTTGCCAACGCCACGCCCTGTCCGTGGATGGCAGCCTGTAACACCATCGCACTGTGGCTGAAGATGGGCCCCTGCTGCACATTGATATGGTTAAGACCGAGCTGCCGGGTATACGTTTGCCAGTCGCGGCGAGAAGCATCATGCAAAAGCGTGTGTTGCGCCAGATTGTCCGGCGTTTTTAACGCTTTTTCGCCTGTTAAGAGTAGTGGCGAGCAGACCGGCAGCAAATATTCTGCGTACAATTTTTCAACACGTAGCCCTGGCCAGTTGCCCCGGCCATAAAAAATCGCTACGTCGACATCGTCTGCCAGCTTCTCTTCCTGACGGTCGACCGCCTGGATGCGAACGTCGATTCCCGGATAA
Source organism: Leclercia sp. LSNIH1 (assembly GCF_002902985.1). Lineage (NCBI taxonomy): Bacteria > Pseudomonadati > Pseudomonadota > Gammaproteobacteria > Enterobacterales > Enterobacteriaceae > Leclercia > Leclercia sp. LSNIH1. Next base: position 4,794,791 of record NZ_CP026167.1, read on the forward strand.
GCTGAGTTAAAGCTTGAGAGTCTCGGCACCAGCCATTGAATGGCAAAACTTGGCAATAAACTGACCGTCAGTGCCCCTTTGGCACTGCGCGCCTGCAGCTTACGGGTAGCCTCGGTAAGCTGGGAAAATATCTCTTTGATATCCTGAAAATAGCTCTGCCCCTCTTCCGTCAGAAGCAGGGAACGGTTGCGGCGGCGGAACAGCTTGAGGCCCAGAAAATCCTCAAGGGACTTGATTTGATGACTGACTGCGGCCTGCGTCACAAAAAGCTCATCGGCCGCGCGCGTGAAGCTCAGATGGCGCGCAGCAGCATCAAATACACGTAATGCATTAAGTGGTGGTAATCGCTTGGACATGGTTATCTGGCTTAGATGTTAACAGCTTTTAACAAACAGGAAACAACGTTTAACCTATTAGTTTTTTTTATCTGAGCCATTATAAATTGTCCGTTGAGGAACTACCAGCAAATACCTATAGTGGCGGCACTTCCTGAGCCGGAACGAAAAGCTTTTTTTTGGAATGCGTGTTCTGATGGGCTTTTGGCTTACGGTTGTGATGTTGTGTTGTTGTGTTTGCAATTGGTCTGCGATTCAGACCACGGTAGGAAAACTACCACCTTTTCACTTCCTGTACATTTACCCTGTCTGTCCATAGTGATTAATGTAGCACCGCCCAATTGCGGTGCTTTTTTTTGTCTGCTGTATCCTTACTTATTCAGCTCAACCATCTCTTTCACATCACTACGGTTAATCTGCTGTTTATTCCCGTTAGCATCCTTATACGAGATCATGCCGGTATCATTATCAGTTTGCGGCTTACCTTCTGATACGATAGAGCGGCCATCGTTAGTGTGCATGACATAGTTGTTGCCAGAACAGGCGCTCAGGGCAAAGGTAAGCATACAGGCAGAGGCGATTGCGATAGTCTTTTTCATTTTCTTCTCCTTCAGCAATTAATGCTATTTCAAGCGTGTTTATTAACAGGCTAAGACATTCTCCTGACTCTATTTCAGCATAACCTGCTTCGTCTGTTGCGCCAGGATAAACAGACAATTCCGATAGAGATCAACCTTCTTGCCCTGCTGCGGAATTTGCGCGACGATCTCATCATCACGAAGAGGAATTCCATGAACGCATTCAGCCCTGCCCATTTTCGCGCCCAGTTTCCGGCCCTGGCCGATGCCGGTGTCTATCTTGATAGCGCTGCGACAGCCCTTAAGCCTCAGGCAGTGATTGAGGCCACCAACCAGTTTTACAGCCTGAGCGCTGGCAATGTGCATCGCAGCCAGTTTACCGAGGCGCAGCGCTTAACCGCACGCTATGAAGCGGCGCGCGATCAGGTTGCCCGTCTGCTTAACGCTGAAAGCGGCAAAAATATTGTCTGGACGCGGGGCACCACCGAAGCCATCAACATGGTGGCGCAATGTTATGCCCGCCAACGCCTGCAGCCGGGCGATGAGATTATCGTCAGCGAGGCGGAGCACCACGCTAATCTCGTGCCGTGGCTGATGGTGGCCGAACAGACCGGCGCAAAGGTGGTTAAGCTCCCGATTGGCACAGACTGCCTGGCGGATGTGGCTCGCCTGCCTGAGCTGATCACCCCGCGTAGCCGCATTCTCGCGCTCGGGCAGATGTCCAACGTCACCGGCGGCTGCCCGGATCTGGCCCGCGCCATCCGCCTCGCCCATGAGAGCGGGATGGTGGTGATGGTGGATGGCGCCCAGGGTGTGGTCCACTTCCCGGCGGACGTACAGCAGCTGGATATCGATTTCTATGCCTTCTCCGCACATAAGCTGTACGGTCCTACCGGTATTGGCGCACTGTACGGCAAAGCGGCGCTGCTGGAGGAGATGACCCCGTGGCTCGGCGGCGGCAAGATGATCACCGAGGTGACTTTCGAGGGCTTTAAAACTCAGCAGGTGCCTTATCGTCTGGAAGCCGGGACGCCAAATGTCGCAGGCGTCATTGGCCTGAGCGCGGCGCTGGAGTGGCTGGCGGATCTCGATCTGCAACAGGCAGAGAGCTGGAGCCGCGGGCTGGCAACGCTGGCGGAAGAGGCGCTGAAACAACGCCCCGGTTTTCGCTCCTTCCGGGTACAGGATTCGAGCCTGCTGGCATTCGATTTTGCCGGGGTTCATCACAGCGACATGGTGACGCTGCTGGCGGAGTATGGCATTGCCCTGCGCGCCGGCCAGCATTGCGCCCAGCCGCTGCTGGCGGCGCTGGGCGTCAACGGCACGTTGCGCGCCTCGTTTGCTCCCTATAACACCCAAAGCGATGTCGACGCGCTAGTTGCCGCCGTCGATCGCGCTCTAGCTTTACTGGTGGATTAATGACAAGCCCAACCCTGGCCGGACATCCGTTCGGCACCGTCATCACTGAAGAGACGTTAAAACAGACCTTTGCCCCGCTGACCCAGTGGGAAGACAAATATCGCCAGCTGATCCTGCTGGGCAAGCAGCTCCCTGCGCTGTCCGATGAACTCAAAACGCAGGCGAAAGAGATCCCCGGCTGCGAGAACCGCGTCTGGCTTGGCGTTACAAAAATTGGGGATAAGCTGCATTTTTATGGCGACAGCGAAGGACGGATTGTTCGCGGCTTGCTGGCCGTGCTGCTGACGGCCATTGAGGGGAAAAGCGCCGCGCAGATCCTGGAGGAGAACCCGCTGGCGCTGTTCGATGCGCTGGGGCTACGCGGCCAGCTTAGCGCCTCGCGCAGCCAGGGGCTGGCTGCGCTCAGTGACGCGGTACTGGAAGCGGCGCGTCAGGCCTGACGTTCCGCCTTCGCCATCATCTTTTTCAGCGCATGAGAGACGGCGATAAAACCAAAGCTCGCGGTCACCATCGTGGCCGCGCCAAACCCGGAGGCACAATCCATCCGTTTTGGCCCTTCCGCACTGCTTTTCATGGCGCAGACTGAACCGTCCGCTTGCGGATAGACCAGCGCTTCCGTTGAAAAGACGCAGTCGATGCCGAGCTTGCCTTTGCTGTTTTTCACCACGCCAAAATCGCTTTTCAGACGCTCGCGCAGCTTGGCCGCGAGCGGATCCTGAATGGTTTTCGCCAGGTCCGTCACCTGGATCTGCGTCGGGTCGATCTGCCCGCCCGCGCCGCCGGTGGTCACCAGCGGCACTTTATTGCGGCGACACCAGGCGATCAGCGCCGCTTTCGGGCGCACGCTGTCGATGGCGTCAATCACGTAGCTGTAGCCAGCTCCCATATACTGCGCCACGTTATCGGCGGTCACAAAATCATCAATGACGGTGACGCGACACTCCGGGTTGATCTGGCGAATGCGATCCGCCATCACCTCTGACTTCGCCAGCCCGACGCTGTCGCGCAGGGCGTGGATCTGCCGGTTAGTGTTGGTGACGCAGACGTCGTCCATGTCGATAAGCGTAATGGCGCCGATCCCGGTTCGTGCCAGCGCTTCCGCTGCCCATGAGCCGACGCCGCCAATGCCGACCACGCAGATGTGCGCATCGGCAAACAGTTGCAGGGCTTTTTCACCATATAAACGTGCGGTGCCACCAAAACGCTGGCGCCAGGCTTCGCTCATTACCACAGACATAAGACCTCAGATGTAAAAAGGGTGAGAGTTACCCCTCACCCCGGAAAACATAGCGTCAATATTACCACACTCAGCCGCTAAAGACGTTGCCCGTACTTGCGGCAGTTTTCAGCACCCACACGCGGCCGTAATGGTTATACCAGCCCGCGCGGTGGCCGGCATCGGCGCCAATGCCCTGATAGATATCAAAGTGCTGGCCTTTAATCGCGCCACCCACATCCAGCGCCACCATCAGGCGCAGCTCGTACTGGCCGCTGAATTTGCCTTCGTTATTCAACAGCGGGACTTCGGCCAGCAGCGTGGTACCCGGCGGGATCACTGTCTTGTCAGAGGCGACCGACGCGCGGCCAATCAGCGGCACCGCGCTGGCGCCTTTCACCGGGGCAAAGTTTTGCGGTTTGAAGAAGACAAACGACGGGTTCTGCTCAAGCAGCTCACGCACTTCATATTCGCTGTGCTTCTCCCCCCACTCGCGGATCGCCTGCATCGACATATCTTCGCGTTTCACTTCTCCGCGATCGATCAGCACTTTACCGATACTGCGGTAGGCATGGCCGTTTTTACCCGCATAGCTGAAGAAGTTAAGCGGGCTGCCGTCGCCAAAATCGATATAGCCGCTGCCCTGCACATCCATGATGAAGTTATCCATCAGCGAGTTGCTGTAAGCGAGGACATAGTTGTCGCTCAGCGCGCCCGAGTAGATTTCGGCCCGGGACGGCAGGCGGCCACGTTTTGGCGGCATGCGGTAGATAGGGTATTTGAACTCACCCTGAGCGGTATGGCGGGCTTGTACCACCGGGGTGTAGTAGCCGGTAAACTGGACGTTACCGTAGTTATCGGTGCCCTCCATCTGCCAGGCATCAATGCCGAACTGGCGCATGGTGCGGGTATCGCCCCCGGCGCGTAGCCAGTCCTGTACTGCGTTATAGACGGCGTTCTGCGAGCCATACAGCCGCGGCGATGCGGTGCGGATCTGGCTTACCTGCTCCGCGAAGTCACCGCCATTGATGGGTGCACCCACGGCATCCGGCTGGTTTACTAAAGAGAAAGGCTGGGTCAGTTTCCCGTCTTTATATTGCTGACCGCGATCGGTCGGTTTGGAGGAACAGGCGGCGAGGATTGCTACCATTGCGCCTGTCATCAGATACTTCGCCCAACGTCCTTTCATATATCCCATCTTCAAGTTGCCCCATTCTGCGCAACGAAGATAACAAACCGGCAAAGGTATTGAAATGCGATTGCCTCCCCTTAGGCAAATTTTGCGTAAAAAACAGCCAAATCGACGGCAGAGCAGGCAATTCAACGTCTAATTTGGTGATTTTTACGAAAAAGGGTTGCAACAAAAAGTCAGCAGAGTATAGTGCGCATCCACGGACGCGGGGTGGAGCAGCCTGGTAGCTCGTCGGGCTCATAACCCGAAGGTCGTCGGTTCAAATCCGGCCCCCGCAACCAATTAAAATTTGATGAAGTACAAGCAGTACGGTGACGCGGGGTGGAGCAGCCTGGTAGCTCGTCGGGCTCATAACCCGAAGGTCGTCGGTTCAAATCCGGCCCCCGCAACCAATCAAATTTGAAGAAGTAGAAGCAGTACGGTGCCGCGGGGTGGAGCAGCCTGGTAGCTCGTCGGGCTCATAACCCGAAGGTCGTCGGTTCAAATCCGGCCCCCGCAACCAACACTTCTTAAAACAATAAACACCCTTCCGGGTGTTTTTTTGTTTTTGTCGTCAGCCCACCCGTAGGCCCGCGCAGGCGCAGCGCCGCCGGGCAGTGTTGATCTTATCCGCGTCTCGCCAGCGTCGCCCCGTCAGAGAAATAGGCTTTAATCCCCGCCAGTATTGACTCCGCCACTTCCTGCTGGAACTTAGCCGTTTTAAGTTTGCGCTCCTCTTCCACGTTACTGATAAAGGCGGTTTCCACCAGAATCGACGGGATGTCCGGCGCTTTCAACACCGCAAATCCGGCCTGCTCGACGCTGTTCTTATGCAGCTTGTTCACATGCCCGAGCCTGCCCAGCACCGCTTTACCAAACTTCAGGCTGTCGGTAATGGTCAGCGACTGGACCATATCGAACATGGTGTGGTCGACGTAGCGATCGCCGCTCCGCCCTACCCCACCGATAAGGTCGGAGGCGTTCTGGGTATCGGCAAGATAGCGTGCTGCGGTACTGGTCGCCCCTTTGGTGGAGAGGGCAAACACTGATGACCCGCTGGGCTGGCGACTGGTAAAGGCGTCCGCATGGATAGAGATGAAGAGATCCGCACGCTGCTTTTGCGCTTTCGCCACACGCACTTTTAACGGAATAAAGACATCTTCGTTGCGCGTCATGTAGGCGCGCATGTTGCCTTCTCTGTCGATCATCGCCTTCAGGCGACGGGCGATTTGCAGCACCACATCTTTTTCCCGGGTCCGGTATTTGCCTACCGCGCCGGAGTCCTCACCGCCGTGCCCCGGATCGAGCATGATCACAATCGGACGATCGCGTCCCGCTTTGCCGGGCTGCGGGCCGCTTTGCGCAGGCGGTACCTGTTTTTCCAGATCGCCTTTGTTGTAATCTTCCAGCAGGGCCAGCAGCGGATCCTGAATATCGGTCGCGTTGGCAGGATAGAGATCCATAACCAGACGTTCTTTAAAACCGGCCACCGGTGCGAGGGCAAACAGCTGCGGTTTGACGTTCTGCTTGAGCTCAAACACCATGCGCACGGTTTTCGGATCAAACTGCCCTACCCGCGCGGATTTGATAAAGGGATCGTCGCCGCGGATCTGGGCGCTCATTCCTTTCAGCACCGAGTTAAGATTTACGCCTTCGATATCCACCACCACCCGCTCCGGGTTGCTCAACGCGAATTGCTTATAGTTCAGCACCCGGTTTGACTCGACCGTCACGCGCGTATAGGTCGAAGACGGCCAGACGCGCACCGCAACAACCTGGCTGACAGCGGCAAACCCGACCTGACTGACGCTAAGCAACCACATTGCTCCGGCCCCTTGTAACAGGCGACGACGACTTAATGCTTTACTGGATCCCGACATGCTTCTCCCGAGCAAAGATATCGAATAACTTTTCATAACGTCCAAATTGACCGAAAACTTTAACGAATGATGCATAACCTGTCATCCCTAAAAGGGTAAACAATCATGCGTTAACGATAACTTAGCTGAATCTTTTCTTTGCTTCGCAGAAAAGTTTGGCTTGCGCACAGAGCGATAATCGAATAAAAATACAAAAATTACGAATAAACATTCATTAAGGGGTTGTGCCGTGGTGAAGGAACGTAGAATCGAACTGGTCCAGGGATTCCGCCATTCTGTTCCCTATATCAACGCCCACCGGGGAAAGACGTTTGTCGTCATGCTGGGTGGCGAAGCCATTGAGCATGAGAATTTCTCCAGTATTGTCAATGATATCGGCCTGCTGCATAGCCTGGGTATTCGTCTGGTTGTCGTGTATGGCGCTCGCCCGCAGATCGAGGCGAATCTGGCCGCGCATCATCACGAGCCGATCTACCACAAACATACCCGCGTCACCGACGCTAAAACGCTGGAGCTGGTTAAGCAGGCCGCCGGTCTGCTGCAGCTGGACATCACCGCGCGCCTGTCGATGAGCCTTAACAACACCCCGCTGCAGGGGGCGCATATTAATGTGGTCAGCGGTAATTTTATTATCGCCCAGCCGCTCGGCGTGGATGATGGCGTGGACTACTGCCACAGCGGACGTATTCGTCGTATTGATGAAGAGGCGATCCACCGTCAGCTCGATGGCGGCGCGATTGTGCTGACCGGCCCGGTGGCCGTCTCTGTCACGGGCGAAAGTTTCAACCTCACCTCTGAAGAGATTGCCACCCAGCTGGCGATCAAGCTGAAAGCAGAAAAAATGATCGGCTTCTGCTCCTCGCAGGGGGTGATGAACGAGCTCGGGAATATTGTCTCTGAGCTGTTCCCTAACGAGGCTCAGGCGCGCGTCGATGCCCTTGAGGCGCAGGGGGACTACTACTCCGGTACCGTGCGTTTTCTGCGGGGCGCAATCAAAGCCTGCCGCAGCGGCGTGCGTCGCAGCCATCTGATCAGCTATCAGGAAGATGGCGCCCTGCTGCAGGAGCTCTTCTCCCGCGACGGTATCGGGACGCAGATTGTGATGGAGAGCGCCGAGCAGATCCGTCGCGCCACCATCAACGACATCGGCGGCATTCTGGAACTCATCCGCCCGCTGGAGCAGCAGGGGATCCTGGTGCGCCGCTCCCGCGAACAGCTGGAGATGGAGATCGACAAGTTCACCATTATTCAGCGCGATAACCTCACCATCGCCTGTGCGGCGCTCTACCCCTTCCCGGAAGAGAAGATCGGTGAAATGGCCTGCGTGGCGGTACATCCGGATTACCGCAGCTCATCGCGCGGCGAAGTGTTGCTGGAGCGGATCGCCCTCCAGGCGCGGCAGATGGGGCTGAGCAAGCTGTTTGTGCTGACGACCCGCAGCATTCACTGGTTCCAGGAGCGGGGTTTCACGCCGGTGGATATTGATTCGCTGCCGGAAACCAAGAAAGAGATGTACAACTACCAGCGCCGTTCAAAAGTGCTGATGGCGGACCTGGGATAACGGTCATCACCCACAGGCCGGGCAAGCGCCGCCCGGCTTTTCACACGCTTATAAGGCTTCAAAAATCGCGCTCAGCCCGCTGCGTCGCTCTGTACGGGTAGTGACAGCCTGGGTCAGCACCCCTTCATCCGCATACAACGACAACCGCCGACGGGCGCGGGTAATGGCGGTATAGACCAGCTCGCGGGTCACGACGGGCGACATCTGGTTAGGTAAAATCAGCGCCGCGTGATCGAACTCAGAGCCCTGGGATTTATGCACCGTCATGGCCCAGGCGGTTTCATGTTCCGGCAGGCGGCTGGGCTGCACGGACTTCACGCTGCCATCCGGCATCTGGAACCAGACGCGCAGCCCCTGACCCCGGTCCAGCGCAATCCCGATATCGCCGTTAAACAGGCCCAGCGCGCTGTCGTTACGTGAAATCATCACCGGCCTGCCTTCATACCAGCGTGAATGCGGCTGACGGCCAATACGGCGTTTTTGCGCCAGGACCTGCTCGAGCTTTTCATTGAGCCCGGCAACGCCGAAGGGGCCATCCCGTAAGGCGCAAAGCAGCTGGTAGCGGCCAAATGCCGCCAGGATCTCCGCTTCGGAGGCTTGCTGCTGCACGCTGTCGAGAAAATGTTGATACCCCTGCAGGGCATCTTCCAGCATCGCCAGATACTCTTCCCCGCTCTGGAGCTGCTTTTTCTCAATATCACTGAATTTGCCATCAAATACCGAGCGGATAGCGTGGCGATCGCCCCGGTTGACCGCGGCCGCCAGTTGCCCGATGCCAGAATCGCTGCCAAAACGGTAGCTTTTTTGCAGCAGGCACAGGCTGTCGCGTAGCGCACCCGCGACCGGGCTGACGTTGCCCTCCATCTCGCATCCCGTCATGCTGGCAAGCTCCTGCGCGCGCCGGACCGTAAAGCCGGCGCTGGCCCAGGTACAGATGTCACCCAGCACCGCGCCCGCTTCGACGGAGGCCAGCTGGTCGCGATCGCCGAGGAAAATAACCCGGGCATGAGGCGGCAGGGCATCGATCAGACGCGACATCATCGTCAGATCAATCATCGACGCCTCATCCACCACCAGCACATCCAGGTGCAGCGGATTACCTGCATGGTAACGCAGGCGCTGGCTGCCCGGCTGCGCGCCAAGCAAACGGTGCAGCGTACTCGCTTCCGTCGGGAATCGCGCGCGCTGGGCCTCGGTCAGGGGCAGTTTTTGCAGCGCGCCGCCCAGGGATTCGGTCAGACGAGCGGCCGCTTTACCGGTGGGGGCCGCCAGCCGGATCCGGCATTTCTCCTCTCCCGCCATCTGGATCAGCGCCGCCAGCAGGCGGGCAACGGTGGTCGTTTTGCCGGTCCCCGGCCCGCCGGAGATCACGGAAATACGCCGCGTTAACGCGACTGCCGCAGCCACCTTTTGCCAGTTGACGGATTCATCAGAGGTGAACAGCGCATTCAGCGTGCGCTGAACGTCGGCGCTGTCATGGGGCAAAGGCTGGTTGGCTTCGCTAAAGAAGCGGGCCACCGCCCGCTCATAGCGCCACATCCGGTTGAGGTAGAGCCGTTCGCCGGTGAGCACCAGCGGCGTCGGTTCATCCCCTGCACTCACCGCGCGGGAGCGCAGCAGCGTAGCGGTCCAGTCCGGCTCCTGGTCAAACAGCGCAAAACAGGCCTGCATCGCGGCGCTTTTCGCCTCGGCACGCAGCCGGGACAACGGCAGGCAAACGTGCCCTTCTCCCGCATCACGGCTTAAGATTGCCGCCGCCAGCATCACCGCCGGTTCGTCGTTCCCTGCTACCATCATCGCAAACTGTACATCCAGACGACGCAGCACGCGCTGCTCTACGGCTTCCAGCAAGTGTTCCTGCATCGTCATTGTGTTAGCTCCTCGTTGCTGGCGGAAAACAGGCTATCCATTTGTTCGATTAACGCTTCATCCGGACGGGTGGCAAAGCAACCGGCGCCCGGCGAGCTGCCATCGACGCCACGTAAAAACAGGTAGATCACCCCACCGAAATGTTGTTGATAGTCATAGTCGGCAATACGGTGACGTAAATATCGGTGCAGCGCCAGGGTATAGAGCTGGTACTGCAGATCGTAGCGGTGCGACTGCATCGCCCGGGCCATAGCCTGCGGGGTATAGGCCTCGCTGTTTTCACCCAGCCAGTTGGATTTATAGTCCAGCAGGTAATAGCGGCCATTATGGCGGAAGACCAGGTCGATAAAGCCTTTCAGCATGCCGCGCACCTGACGAAAATCGAGCGGCGGGCAGCCCCGGGAGAGTGGATCGTACTCGCGGATCAACGCATCCAGCGCCCCGGCGGTGAGCGGCCCGGCGATGGGCAGATAAAACTCCATCTCAACCTGCTTATCAGCGGCTGTCAGCTGGCTCAGTGAGATCCCCTCCTCATTGAGCGGAGTTTCCAGCACCTGCGCGATCCAGCGGGTTAACACCGGCTCCCAGCGGGCATCGTACCCCCCTTTTTGCAGCATCTCCAGCACCCACTCCGGGGAGACGGGCTGCGTAAAATCGAGTGCTTCAAACAGGCTGTGTAAAAAGGTGCCCGGCGAGGCGCCGCGCGGAAACTGATGCGGCGTCAGCTCTGGCTCCTGCGGCACTTCGCCGGTGCCTGCGGCATCAACATCGAGGCGCGGCATCAGATCCTGGGCGATACTGTGCCCGTGCTGCTGAAGTCCGGAATAGCTGGTGACCCGCCAGTCGTCATACAGCATGCGAGCCACCTGCCGCGCCTGCAGATCCGGCATCACCGGATCCGGCATATGCCAGCGGGCGGCGTCTGCCACATCGGCAACCTGCAATGCAATGTGGTCATTGCATAACGCCTCCAGACACTGGCGCAGACCGGCGGCATCTTTCGGCTCGCCGCGCTGGATCAGGCGTCCAAGCGCGCTCAGGTGGACGTCGCTGTCACCCGATTTTTCGCCACGCCGACGGAACAGCGGCGCCACGCCTAAGCTGCAGTGCCACACCGAACGGGTCAGTGCCACATAGAGCAGGCGTAAATCTTCCGCCAGCCGTTCAGCTTCGGCCAGCTCCACGCTGTCATCGGCCTTGCTGAGGTCGAGCACCGCTTCGAAGGTCTTACGATCGTGATAAAAGGCCTGATCCTGAACCCGGTAGTTGGCAATGAAAGGCAACCAGACCAGGGGATACTCCAGCCCTTTCGATTTGTGAATGGTGACGATTTTAACCAGATGCTTGTCACTTTCGAGACGCATTTGCTGGCTTGAGGCGTTGCTGTTCGGCTCGGCAATGTGCTGCGCCAGCCAGCGCACGAGGGCATATTCACTCTCAAGCTGGGCCCCCGCCTCCTGCAACAGTTCGCTGATATGCAGAATATCGGTCAGGCGGCGTTCCCCTCCGGCGGTCGCCAGCATATTTTCGGCGATGTTGCGCTGGGTCATGAGGTCGCGCAGCATCGCCATTACGCCCCGCTTCTGCCAGCGCTCACGGTAGCGGGTAAACTCTTCCACCGCCTCATCCCAGAGTGTCTCACTGTTATTCAGCGTATCGATATCCTGGGCGTTAAGGCCGAGCATGGCGCTTGCCAGGGCGCTGCGCAGGGTGCTTTCACGCTCCGGCGCCAGCACCGCCTGCAACAGCCAGAGCATCTCCTGGGCTTCCAGCGTTTCAAATACGCTGTCGCGGTTGGAGAGATAGACCGAAGGAATGCTCAGCAGGGTCAGCGCATCACGGATCAACGCCGCCTCCTGACGGCTGCGCACCAGCACCGTAATGTCTGACGCCTTCACCGGTTGGGCATCGTCGCCCCGGTGCAGAATGGCTTCGCCGCGCACGCCAGCGCTCAGCCAGTCGCGGATTTGCGCCGCGCAGTGCTGGGCCATAAAGGTCTGGTAATCTCCGACGCCACACCCCTCGCCCTCCATCAGCCAGATGCGCATCGCGGGCTGGAAATCGCCTTTATACTCGAAACGCAGCGTGGCGTTTCTCGGGGCAGATTTGACCGGTAAGAAGGGGATTTCACGGAACATGAAAGCATCGTTCATCTGTGAAAAGAGCGTATTCACGCTCTCCACCATGCCGGGCGCCGAACGCCAGTTGGTATCCAGCGTATAGTGCGCGGCCACTTCGCCACGCGCTTTCATGTAGGTGAAAATATCCGCCCCACGGAAGGCGTAGATCGCCTGTTTCGGGTCGCCAATCAGCAGCAGGGCGGTATCCGGCTGCTGGCGCCAGATGCGGCGGAAAATCCGGTACTGCTGGGGATCGGTATCCTGAAATTCATCGATCATCGCCACCGGAAAACGGGTCCGGATGGCGGCAGCCAGCGCCTCGCCATTGTCGCTGTTGAGGGCATCATCGAGACGGCTGAGCATATCGTCGAAGCCCAGCTCACCGCGACGGCGCTTTTCCCGCGCCACCGCTTCGCGGATCTCTGACAGCGCACGGGTGATCATCAGATCGTTAAGGGTTAACGGCTCTGCCAGCAGATTATCGATGGCGGAAAAGAGCGGGTGTTCCGGTACCTCGCCCCCCGCTTTCGTGCGCTCGGCAAGGAACGACTGGGAGAATTTTTCCAGCGCGTCAGGCAACTGATAGCTGTGCTTCTCTTCCTGCGCCCAGGCCGTAACGCGCTCGATATATTTTGCCTGGTTGCCGCGGTTGAATTTACGCCGATCGATGCCGGAGCGTTCAATCACCGCCTCGATTTCCGCCACGCTGTCAGACCACTGCTGTTTCATGGCGGCGATCAGGCCGACAATCTTCTCATGGCGTGAAGCCAGCGTTTCGTCCGCAGGCGGGGCAGATTTGATGACCGGGGCTTCCCCCTGCAGATAGCGATCGATGGTCCGCAGTAGCTCGTCCGGGCCTTTCCAGAGATTGTGTACCGCTTCGGCGATATCACGTGGCAGGGGGTAGCAATGGCGACGCCAGAAGTCGGCGCACGCCTGGTAGCGCAGCTGGGATTCATCTTCGATAAGTTGCTGCTCAAAAAGCATGCCTGATTCAAACGCATTCAGGCTGAGCATGCGCTGGCAGAAGCCGTGGATAGTAAACACGGCAGCCTCATCCATCTGCCGTTCCGCCAGCAGCAGCCACTGTGCCGCCTGCTGTTTATCGTCAATCTCATCCAGCAGGCTGGCATACAGCGGGTTATCTGTACTCTGCCGCAGGCAGGCGATGCGCAGCTCATGGATGTTAGCGCGGATACGTCCGCGCAGCTCTTCCGTCGCGGCTTCGGTGAAGGTCACCACCAGTAGCTCTTCCACGTTGAGCGGGCGGCTAAACGCCGCGCTGCCGCCCAGACCGAGCAGCAGTCGCAGATAGAGTGCAGCGATGGTGAAGGTTTTTCCGGTTCCCGCTGAGGCCTCTATCAGTCGCTCCCCCTGTAACGGTAAACGTAAGGGGTTAAGGGACTCAGCGGTATCGGTCATTCGTTCTTACTCCTGGGCAAAGATTGCTGCAATGCGCTCACGCTCTTCCATACCGTCCAGCCCGCAGGCGGGGTGACATCGGCTTTCTTACTCTGGCTACCGGAAACCTGAGACAGGATAGCCATCCCCTGCGGGGCGACCACGGCCTGGTGGAAGAAGTCGGCCACTTTCTGTGGCGTGAGCTGTTTTATCTCGGCCACTACTTTATCATGCGAATCGAAGCGCATATTACCCCGATCAAAATCTTTGCTGATTTTTGATGCTTCTTCAGCCAGCGTCTGCGGCGGCTGCATAATCTGGGCAATGACCGCCTGCTGAATTTGGGCAAACTCTTCCGGCTTCATCGCACGCAGCTTCGCTTCGGCCTGCGGGAAGAAGGCCTGGAAACGCTGCCAGAGATAATCTGGCTGTTTATCACTGCTTTGCAGCAGGAAGCCCATCCCCCACTGGCGACCAACGTTCATCGAAAAGGCAAAGACGGCATAGCCCAGCTGCTCTTCGGTACGCAACTGGGTGTAGAACCAGGGCTGCACGATCTGTCCGAGTACGGCGCTGTATGCTGAACTGGCGTATTCGTCATAGCCGATCGGGACAAAGACCGCTGCCAGAGCGGAATCCGTGCTGCTGCCCGCTTTTTCGAAAATCACGTTCTGCTGTTTTTCGACCAGCACGTCCTGGTTACGACACCATTCGGTCCCCTTCGCACCCAGCTGAGTACGCACATCCTGCGCCAGGGTTTTCGCCTGATCTTCACTCATGTTGCCCACCACCAGAAACTCCGGACGGGCATTGGTCTTCAGCGCGGCACGGTAGGCCATTACGTCGTCCAGCGTGATGGACGGCAGCAGCTCCCGGCGCTCCTCGCGCTGGAAATAGGGAACCTGCGAGAGCATCTGCACCGGCATAATAGCCTGATCGAAGGCTTTGCCCTTTTCTGCGGAATCCATCATCTGCGCATACCAGGACTTAGCCTGCTCCAGCTGCTCCTCGGTGGCGGTGTAGCTGAAATAGCCTTCCAGCAGCGCCTTAAAGAGCTGCGGCAGACGCTGGGTGTAACCGTTGGCGTTGAGCATCAGGCCATTATTGGCGTTGGTGGAGAAACCGATCCCGCCTACCGCGGCCTGGTTGCTGAGCTGATCCAGCGCGATACCGGCCAGATAGTCATTCAGCGCAAACATCACCTGGTTTTTAGCGGTATTCATCGCCGCAGGGTTACGCAGCACCATGCTGACGTTGGCTTTTGGCTCGCTGGCGAAGTAGCGGCTCGGGGTATAGACCACGCGCAGGTCAGGCTCATCCACAATCAGCTGCGGCTGTGGATAATCTTTAGTCGGTTTGAAAAGGGTAAAGTCGTCCGGGATGTAAGGGTTCACCTCCGGCAGCTTAAGGGCGATCCCGGCGGCTCGCTTCTGCCAGTCGGCAAAAGTTTGCTCGCTGATTTTGTCCACCTGGTATTCGGCGTTCACAAAGTAAGCGGTCTTGTTATGCGGCTCGTTCGGGCTGATATACCAGATACGGGCGTTCTGCGGCGTCATCATCGCCAGTCGGGCTTTGACGGCGTCGGCATCATATTGATCGGCGATATTGACCGCATCCAGCGTGTGCTCAACCGGCACGCGGATCATGGTGTCAGCCAGCCACTCGACATAGTCCATATCGCGGGTAATGGAAGGATAACGGAAGTCGAGATCCAGCACGTGCGCCAGCTCGTCAAAGTAGCGTTTATCCACCCCTTTTTCACGCAGCAGGGAAAGGTAGCTGAAAATCGCGGCGACGACGTCATCGCGATGGGCCAGACCTTTATCGGTTAAGGTGGCGGAGATCGCCAGTACGCCGCTGTTGCCGTTAACGACGGGATCGGAGTCGGCGCGAATACCTTCCACCAGCCCCTGCTTTTGCAGCCAGTCGGAGAGGGTGTCCGGGCTACGGTTGCCAATCAGGTAGTTAACCAGCTCGTCGGTTTTACTGCGAAACTGCGGCGTATTGTTATCAATACGGAACTCCACGCGCAGCACCTTGCGGGGCATCGCGGGAACGTAGTGAATGATCAGGCCTTTCTGCGCGTCGGTGACCACCGGCACGGTGATTTCCGGGCGGGTGATATTTTTATTCGGCACCCGGCCATAGGTCTGGGCAGCCAGCTGCGCCAGTTCCGGCAGCGGCTTATTGCTGTAGACCACGGCCTTCATCAGGTTAGCGGAGTAGTATTTGTCGCGAAACGCGTGCAGCGCATCAAGCACCGGGCTGCCCGGCTTGTCGCTCAGCGTCTCAAGATTTCCGCCGGAGAAACGCGATCCAGGGTGCGCGGGGTTGATGGTTTCGGCGCTGACCTGCGCCATCCGCATCCCGTCCCGGGTACGCGCCAGCGTCAGCTCCGCATTAACGGCATTGCGCTCACGATCGGCATATTTTTTATCCAGCAGCGGGGCAGCAATGGCATCCGCCAGACGATCGACGGCACCTTCCAGCGCATCGTTTTCCACTTCAAGATAAAAAGCCGTGCGGTACGGCGCGGTGCTGGCGTTATGGCTGCCACCGTGCATCTTTAAAAATTCGGCCAGACTGTCAGGCTGCGGATAGTTCTTTGAGCCCATCAGGGTCATATGTTCAAGATAGTGGGCCAGACCGGGATGCGATTCAGGATCTTCCAGCGAGCCCACCGGCACCACCAGCGCCGACAGTGACTTTACGGCCTGCGGATCGGAAACCAGCAGCACGACCATCCCGTTATCAAGGCGGATCGCCTGATATTCACGGGTATCTTTATCACTTTTGCGGATCGTTTCCTGAACGGGTTGCCAACCGGTATTTGACTGACTGAGGGGGGCCCAAAGAGCGACGAACAAAACTAACGTTTTCAATAAGGTGCTGCCTGGCATTCACTACCTCTTCATCACGGACATCATCATTAACAAGCTTCGTGCCGGACACGCCAGCATCTCTTTGTTTTGGTACATCAGTCCATGACAAGTTGCGCATCATAAATGAATGCCCAAATCCGTGCAATTTTTATACAGCCGTCAGGACTGATTAAATTTATAGAGCGGTAACAGGTAGCGTCGGGCCTCGTTGGTGATGGCCTCGAAGTACTCCGGTTCAAGGGTTCGCCACAGGCGTTGATACCAGACGTCGTCACCTTCCCCGCGGACGATCATGTTGCCTTCGTAGGCCTGCAAAAATTTGCTGCGCGCTTTTTGCAGGGTCGCCTCATCCGTTAACATGGCATCATTTGAGGCGTCATAACAGGTTTTAATCCATGCCCCCCCACTTTCTGGCAGCAGCAGCAGCGGCGTGTTCATCCCCTGCTGGTAACCCTCAACCAGCTGCGACAGATAGTTCATGGCCTGTTCAGCAGAGAGCGCCGGGAAGCGCCATTCACCCTCTTTGCGGACAAATAACCGGCTCTCACCTTCGCCACCGCTCGCACAGTAGACAAGGTGTTCCAGCCAAAGTTGCAGACCTTGCGAAACGCTAAGCATCGACGGTCGCCAGCGCAGCAGCCCGTCGGGCTGCACGTGCTGTAGCCACCCCGTCAGGTTCACACCGTTGCAGTTGAGATCGATCTCCATGCTCGTACCCGGCTGACGGCACTCAATCACCCGGCCAGCCAGGGCCTGCATCTCCTGACACTGAGCCTCCCAGACGATCTCACCGAAGGCGCCATAGGGCAGTTGACCTGCCGCGCGATAGTGACGGAACAGCTTCTGGGCATCTTCCTGCTCCACCAGCGCATTCAGCAATTGCTGATTGAGCTGGTAGCGGCTTAAGCCATCCAGCGTAAACGGCTCGGCATCCGGGATCTCGCTCTCTTCGGAGCGGAAGTTAACCTGCAACCGCATCTGGAAAAACGCCCGCACCGGGTGCGCCCAGAAACGCTGAAGCTGTTCAAAGGGAACGGTATCAAGCGCTAACGGCTTCAGCGTCTGGATAAAGTCGCCATGGGCTACGCCCTCCCGTTTCGCGGCGGGCAGCCATTCCCGGGCATAGCTCTGCTGCTCGTTAGCCTTGTAGTTCTCCGCATCAAACGGCATACGGCTGTGACAACAGGTGATATGCGCTTTTACGCGCTTTTCGCTCTCATCACAGTTGAGCGCCTCATCGCCCGGCAGGTAGTGGCTTTGCCCGATGTAGTCCACCAGTTCCTGCACCAGCACGGAGGGGAACCGTTCGCTGTTGTCCTGGATAGATCGGCCGATATAGCTGATATAGAGCTGCTGTTGCGCGGAGATCAGCGCCTCAAGGAACAGATAGCGGTCATCATCGCGACGACTGCGGTCGCCGCGCTGCGCATTCTGACTCATTAAATCAAAGCCCAGCGGCGCCAGCGCGCGCGGGTAAATGCCGTCGTTCATGCCCAGCAGGCAGACGACCTTAAACGGGATGGATCGCATCGGCATCAGGGTGCAGATGTTTACCGGCCCGGCGAGAAAACGCTGGCTGATACGCTCCTGGTCGAGACGCAGGGTTAACTCATCCCGCAACAATGACAGGGGGATCGCTTCACCATAGTGCGAGGAGATCCCTTCATCGATGATCGCCTGCCACTGCTGCTCGATTAACGCCATCGCCGCTTCGGTTTCCTGATCCGGCAGGAAGAAATCATTGAGCATCTCGCGACATACCGGCATCCACTCGTCGAGCGGGCGGGCTTTCATCAGCTCCCGACGCCAGCGGTTAAGCTGCATCAGCAGTGACGCCAGATGCCCGACCAACTCGGCAATTAAGCCGCTGGACTCATCATAAGGCAGCACGGCATTCCATTCCCCCTGGCTACTCTCCATGGCATACCCGAGCAGCATACGCGTCAGGCCAAACTGCCAGGTGTGCTGGCCGGTGACGGGCAGCTCAAACTCCTGCACGTTGTCATCGTCCATGCCCCAGCGCACGCCCGACTCGTTAACCCACTGACGCAGGTAGCGCAGCGCCTCCTCGTCAATATCAAAACGAGCCGCCAGGACCGGCACGTCCAGCAGGGCCAGCACATCTTCCGGGACGAAGCGGCTATCCGGCAGGGAAAGCAGGCTGACAAACGCCTGCAGGGCCGGGTGCGATTGACGCGCACGACGGTCTGATATGGCAAACGGCAGGTAGCGGTCGCCCGTCGCACTCCCAAAAACGGCCTGGATATAGGGGCTGTAGCTGTCGATATCCGCCACCATCACCACGATATCGCGCGGCGTCAGCTGCGGATCCTCCTCCAGCATCGCCAGCAGTTTGTCGTGTAGCACCTCTACTTCGCGCTGCGGGCTATGGCACAGGTGAACGGTCACGCTGCGATCGTCAGGATCGAGCCGGCGTTTGCTGTCACTGCGGGCAAACTCCGTAGCGGTGATGCCTGTCACCGCGCGGTTATCCAGCTCCAGAATGTCCCGCTGTATGTTATGCAGCAGGTTGTCCGGGGTGATATCCGCAAAGGCGTCGACATCCCCTTCCCCGGAGGCGGTCAGCTCCGAGAGCATATAGATATAGTCGCGCCCCAGCTTGCCCCAGGAGGCGAGCAGCGGGTTCGGCAAGTGCTGGATCCCCTGTTCGTCAAAGAGTTCAGAGGCCGTCTCGCTGTCTTTAAACAGCGGTACCGTGACGTCGTCAAACAGGCGACGACGCTGGCGCGTCACCATGCGGGCCAGCCAGCGGGCATCCTGAATATCTCCCCAGTAATGGCGGCAGGGGTTGGTGAAGAGAATATGAATGTCGATATGCCTGCCCAGCGCATTCAGCGCTTTCAGGTAGACCGGCGGCAGTGCGGATATCCCGCAGATAAAGACCCGGGACGGCAAACCGGCAGGCGTCTCAGAGGCGGACTCCAGGGTCGCGATAAAACGCTCATATAAATTTGCGCGGTGCCACTGCGGCTGACCCAGCGCTTCAGTATGGGCGACCAACGCTTTCCACAGCGGGGCCTGCCAGATTTGCGCCTGGTCAAGACCGTCGACAAGCTCGCCCGCCTCCCAGCGCGTTAACCACTCCGGCCGATAGACCAGATACTGGTCGTAGAGATCCGCCGTACGCGACGCCAGCTGGAACAGCTTCCGTTTATCGGTATCGTCATTCAGGTAGTGGCGCAGCATGACAAACTCGTCATGGGTCAGCATCTCAGGCAGCAGCGACATCAGCTTCCAGCTCATGCTCTGTTTGCTGAATGCGCTCTGTTTTGGGATCTCCGGCAGTACGCGGACAAACATATCCCAGATAAAGCTGGCCGGCAGCGGGAAATCAATATTGGCGGCGATACCAAACTTCTGTGAAAGGGACATCTGTAACCACTGCGCCATACCGGTGCTCTGAACCATGATCATCTCTGGTTCAAAGGGATCGTCGAGCCGCTGCTGCTCGACAATAAATTCCATCAGTGCTTCCAGCACATCAAGACGGTTTGAGTGGTAGACCCTTAACATTGCTGCTCCAACTACTGGCTAACCGGGCAGTGCAGGCGTGTCAGTTGACCCTGCCGACCCAGAGGAGAAATAAGTTTGACCGAGATGCTGACACATCCAGCCTGTGTTGTCTGCATCCTGTTTACCTGCCAGCCGCCAGGCGCATCCCCGGCGCTCAGCTGGGACAGCGTCTGAGCATGACGCCAGAGCTGGCGATACTGCTCAAGCGCGACAAACCGACTGGCTAAAACACGATGGTAACCTGCCAGCGCGGTGACGACCACGACCATCAGCACCATTGCCAGCAGAACCTCCACGATGCTGAACCCTTTCTGTCTGGCTACGGTGGCTGACATAACGCTCTCTCCTTCAGGGGACAAAAATCGCTCCAGCCGTGGGGCAGAAAATGTATGCCGTCTGCCTTTACCTCGCCCAGACGCCACAACGTGATGCTGTCGCTGCTGGCGATAAGCAGTGCGCGCTCCCCGGTCAGACGCAAACAAACTCGCCAGGGGTGCAGAGGATGCTGCTGGCACGCATAGTCCACCTGCGTTCGCCAGTCGAGCGTTCTTCCCCACTCCAGCGCTGACTGGGCGGCAGCCTGATGCTGTATCGCCTGGCGTTCTGCACTGACGATACGCAGCAGCGCGTCAAGCTGCTGGTTAAGTCCCGCCAGCATCAGGCTACCCAGAATTAACAGCAGGAGCACCAGCGCCAGCGATGACATTCCCCGCTCGCGGCTCATAAATTAAACCCGGTAACGATGTGGCGCACCTCAACGCCGCCGTCATGCTCTCCGTTGACGGCGGCCGCCAGCATCAGACTCAGCTCCGGCGCAAAGTCTGCGCGGGCAATGCGCTGCACCTGAAAACGCAGGACCGTGATCCGGTCGGGATCGGTTATTCTCTCCCACCCCTTGCCGCCACACTCTGTCGCGCCGCGCACTGTTTCCAGCGCACCGCCGTTCAGGCGAAACCCGGTCTGTTCCGCCGCAGCAGGCGGGGAGGTTTCCCAGCGGCCATTGCTGTTTTCGTCCCACTGCACAATGACACATTCACCACCCTGCCCCACTTTTAACGCCTCGCCAGTGCACTCGCCCGCGCAATACCCCGCCCGCTGCAGATGTTTACCGATAGTGGTTATGCGTAGCCAAAGCTCTTCTTCAAGCTCCTGCTGTTTCGTGAGCCGCGTGACTGACTGCTGGAGCGCGGGCAAAAACCGCGCTGCGCTTAACAGCAGCACGCTGCTTATCGCCATCGCGATCAGCACTTCCGTGAGGGAAAATCCCCGCTGCTTTACCGGCATGCGAACGCTCCCTTGCCGTTACACATCCGGATACGTCCCCACGAAGAGATGAGAATAAGCCACTCGCCGGCCTGGCTTTGCAGACGCACCCTTCCGGCCCAGGCGGTATCCCGCAAACCGTAAAATCCCAACCCCGGCGTTAACTCGGTAAGGCTGATATCCGCCCACTGCGGGATTAGCACAAAGGCGCTCTCCGCCTCACACGCAGGAATCCCCGTCTTTAACAGGCACCACCGCTTGCCGTCCTGTTTGAGTGTGATGATATGGTCGCGGTTATTTCGCCAGGCATCATTGCGTAGCACCACCAGAAAATCGCGCACCTGGCGCGCCGTCTGCCATAGCTGCTGTTGCTGCTGCCAGGATCGCCAGCCGTACAGCCCCGCAGCGCTCAGCGTCATGATGAGCGAGAGGGCGATCAGCATTTCCATGAGGGTGAACCCCTTTTCCTTTTTCATGGCGGTAGTGTGCCGGGAGGGAAGAAACAGGTCGAGGCGGCGTTAAGCGAATTACGAGGCGCTTTCCGCGCTTTATGAGGGATTGCAGCTCGTTGCAATCCTCGCGGACGCAGGCTCGCAAAAGGCGACGACAGGCATAAAAAAACCGGCGCAGAGTGCGCCGGTTGTGTCAGGATTGCAGCATCAGACCGCTACAGGCGCTTTGATCCCCGGGTGCGGGTCGTAGCCTTCGATTTCGAAATCTTCAAAGCGATAGTCGAAAATGGAGTCCGGCTTACGTTTGATAATCAGCTTCGGCAGCGCGCGCGGCTCACGGGTCAGCTGCAGATGGGTCTGCTCCATATGGTTGCTGTAGAGGTGGGTATCCCCCCCGGTCCAGACAAAATCACCCACTTCCAGGTCGCACTGCTGGGCCATCATATGCACCAGCAGCGCATAGCTGGCGATGTTGAACGGCAGGCCGAGGAAGACATCGCAGGAGCGCTGATAGAGCTGGCAGGAGAGCTTGCCATCCGCGACATAGAACTGGAAGAAGGCATGGCACGGAGCCAGGGCCATTTTATCCAGTTCGCCCACGTTCCAGGCCGACACAATGATACGGCGTGAATCGGGATCGTTTTTCAGCTGGTTCATCACGGTGGTGATCTGGTCAATGTGGCGGCCATCCGGCGTCGGCCAGGCGCGCCACTGCTTGCCATATACCGGGCCCAGATCGCCGTTCTCGTCTGCCCATTCGTCCCAGATAGAGACATTGTTCTCGCGCAGGTAAGCGATGTTGGTGTCGCCCTGCAGGAACCAGAGCAGCTCGTGAATAATTGAGCGTAAGTGGCAGCGCTTGGTTGTCACCAGCGGAAAGCCTTCCTGCAGGTTGAAGCGCATCTGGTGCCCAAAAATGGAGAGGGTACCGGTGCCGGTACGATCGTTTTTTGGCGTGCCCTCATCGAGCACTTTTTGCATCAGTTCAAGATACTGTTTCATGATTCCTCAGGAGACCTGTTGCTGTGGACGACGGTACGCCCAGACCATCATCGCGATACCCGCGACGATCATCGGAATGGAGAGGATCTGCCCCATGCTGATGTACTGGACCCATGTCCCGGTAAACTGCGCATCCGGCTGGCGGAAGAATTCCACGATAATGCGGAACGCGCCATAACCGATCAGGAACAGGCCAGATACAGAGCCCGTCGGGCGCGGTTTACGGATGAAGAGGTTCAGAATGATAAACAGCACCACCCCTTCCAGCGCCATTTCATACAGCTGCGACATATGGCGCGGCAGGACGCCGTAGGTATCGAAAATCGATTGCCATTCCGGATGCGACGGCAGCAGGGCCATATCTTCGGCACGGGACTGCGGGAACAGCATGGTAAACGGCACGCTCGGGTCGACACGGCCCCACAACTCGCCGTTGATAAAGTTACCGAGACGGCCTGCGCCCAGACCGAACGGGATCAGCGGGGCAATAAAGTCAGAGACCTGGAAGAAGCTGCGTTTGGTGCGCTTCGCGAAAATGACCATCACCAGAATGACGCCAATCAGGCCACCGTGGAAGGACATGCCGCCATCCCAGACGCGGAACAGGTAGAGCGGATCGTTCAGGAAGACCGGGAAGTTGTAAAAGAGCACATAGCCGATACGTCCACCGAGGAAAACGCCGAGGAAACCGGCATACAGCAGGTTTTCCACTTCGTCTTTGGTCCAGCCGCTGCCCGGGCGTTTGGCGCGACGGCCAGCCAGCCACATGGCAAAGACGAAACCGACCAGATACATCAATCCGTACCAGTGCAGCGCGACGGGTCCTACTGAGAAAATGACCGGATCAAACTCCGGAAAATGCAGATAGCCACTGTTCATCTGTCACCACAAGATGTTGTTATTCCGCTGAAAGTGGACAGCGGTAGAGAAGCGCGCAGAGGAGTACCCTGCGCTCCAAAGTTGCGAATCATAGCACAAGCGAGCGTGGAGGTTGCGCCAGAGATGTAAAAGATGTGTATAGGGGTTTGTATCCCCCGGCGCAGACGCTGAGGGATACCTGGTGCCTAACGTCCGCCGCGGATCAGCCCGCCCATGCCGCGACGCTCCATAAAGGCCGCCACCTGATGACGCACCTCCGTTGCCAGCTGGGCTTCAAGACTGCGTTTCGCCAGCTGCTGAGCCTCTTCAAAGTCGATATGGCGCAGCAGATACTTCACGCGGGCAACGGAACGTCCGTTCATGGACAAGTGGCGGAAGCCGAGACCAATCAGGATCGCTACACACATTGAGTCGCCCGCCATCTCGCCGCATAAACGCAGATCAATACCGTTGGCTTCCGCCTCGCGGGCAATCATTGCCAGCGCGCGCAGCATCGCCGGATGCAGGCTGTCGTAGATGCTCGCCACCCGGGTGTTATTGCGATCCACCGCCAGCATGTACTGGGTCAGGTCGTTGGTGCCCACCGAAACAAAGTCGACGCGCGTGGCCAGCTGCGGGAGCATAAAGACCATCGACGGGACTTCCAGCATCACGCCAATTCGCGGCTTCGGTATTTCGTAGCCGATCATCTCTTCGACTTCGCGTCCGGCGCGCTCAATAAGGCGTCGGGCTTCGTCGATCTCATCAATGCTGGTGACCATCGGCAGCAAAATACTGAGGTTGCCGGTCGCCGCATTGGCACGCAGCATGGCGCGCACCTGGATCAAAAAGATCTCCGGCTGATCGAGAGTAATGCGGATCCCGCGCCAGCCCAGGCAGGGATTCTCTTCGCTGATGGGCATATAGGGCAGTTGCTTATCTGCGCCAATGTCCAGCGTACGTAGCGTCACCGGCTTGTCGTTGAACATCTGCAGCATGCCCTGATACTGCGCTACCTGCTCCTCCTCAGAGGGGAAGCCGCTTTGCAGCATGAACGGGATTTCGGTGCGGTAGAGACCAATACCATCAATACGGCTGCCGAGCTTCTCTTCATGTTCCGGGCTTAACCCGGCATTGAGCATTACCTTGATGCGCTCACCGCT
This sequence comes from Leclercia sp. LSNIH1, assembly GCF_002902985.1. Taxonomy (NCBI): domain Bacteria; kingdom Pseudomonadati; phylum Pseudomonadota; class Gammaproteobacteria; order Enterobacterales; family Enterobacteriaceae; genus Leclercia; species Leclercia sp. LSNIH1. The sequence continues at coordinate 4,819,495 of NZ_CP026167.1, forward strand.
TTTCAGCGCCGCGGGCTGGTTGACGTCATCTTCCGCCAGACGGCTCAGCTCGTTCTCTTCGCTGATAAGCCGCTGATATTCCTGCAACAGCACCGGTTCAGGATCGACCAGCAGCTCGCCGCGATAACCGTCCACCACCAGCGTTCGGCGGTGCAGCGCAGAGGGCTGAATATCGGCCCCCATTACGGTCGGGATCCCGAGCGCCCGCACCATAATGGCGGCATGGGAGTTGGCGGCGCCGTCGCGGACCACGATCCCGGCCAGTCTGTCCTGCGGCAACTCCGCGAGCGTGGTGGCGGAAAGCTCATCCGCAACCAGTACAAAGCGCGGCGGCCAGGTATTGGCAGCCTGAATGGTATCATCGAGATGGAACAGCAGACGCTGACCTAAGGTACGCAGATCCCCGGCACGCTCTTTCAGATAGCCATCGGTCAGGGCGGCAAACTGTTCGGCGAATTTTTCGACGACCTTTTTGACGGCCCACTCCGCCACCGAGCCCCTGTCGACCTCATCAAACAGCTCCCGACGCAGCCGGGCATCAGACAACAGGTGTGAATAAAGATCGAAGATCGCCGCCGTCTCTTTTTGCGCACCTGCGGCATAGCGCTTGCTGTAGCGGCGAAACTCGTTGGCAGCCTCCTCCAGCGCGCCGGTCAGACGTTCGCGCTCAAGGGCGGTGTCCAGCGTGGAGGCTTCGTAAACCTGCTCCATGAGCGGCAGCGTGGCGTCCATCCAGCCTTCGGCGATCGCGACGCCGGGTGAGGCCGGCAAGGCGCGAATGCGCGTCTGCCGGTACTGACCAAACAGTGCCGCGAGCTGGGACTGGGAGAGAATAGCCGCCATTTGCGTGGCCAGCGTAACGAGGAATGACTCCTCGCTTTCGTCGTACTGACGCAGTTCGCGCTGCTGCACAACCAGCACGCCCAGCAGCTGGCGACGCTGGATGATCGGTACGCCCAGGAAGGCGCGAAAACGCTCCTCTTTTACGGAGGGGATATATTTGAAGCTGGGGTGTTTTTGCGCATCGGCAAGGTTGATGGGTTCGGCCAGACGCCCGACCAGACCCACAACGCCTTCATCAAATGCCAGCGCAACGGTACGACCACGCGGTTTTTTCAATCCGCGCGTGGCCATAAGGTAATAACACCTGCGGTCATGGTCGGCCAGATAGACCGAACAGACCTCGGTTTCCATCGCAAGGCAGATATCAGTGACCAGAATATCCAGCGCCTCGTTGAGCCGTGGGGCACTGGCCACCTTCTCGACTATTTCGCGCAGGCGGGTGAGCATAATGTGCGTAGCTTAACCTCTTTTACGTCGCCAGGCAGGTGCGCTTTGGGGCTTAGGAGGAACCTCCTGAAGCATCATTACGGCACTTGCGAACTCTTTCATCACCCTGCGGTAAACATCGCGCTTAAACGACACGACCTGCCGAACGGGATACCAGTAGCTGACCCAGCGCCAGCCATCAAACTCAGGCGTGCTGCTGGTTTGCATATTGATATCCGCATCGCTGCTCACCAATTGCAGAAGAAACCATTTCTGTTTCTGGCCGATACATACCGGCTTTGTGTCCCAACGCACCAAACGCTTCGGTAACTTGTAACGCAACCAGTTGCGGGTCGAAGCCAGAATGCGAACATCCTTGCGGCTTAAGCCAACTTCTTCGAACAGCTCCCGATACATCGCTTGCTCTGCGGACTCTCCCGGGTTAATCCCCCCTTGGGGAAATTGCCAGGAGTGCTGACCATATCGCCGGGCCCACATGACCTGCCCCTGGCGATTACAAATTACGATACCTACATTCGGGCGGTAGCCATCGTCATCAATCACCGGACTACCCCAAACTAAACCTTATATATAAATGATTGTTTCACACTCCAGTGAGGCGGTAAACCACTCTCTTTCGGGCCTGGAGCCGAATAACATTTGAATAACTCACAATTATCATCGGAGTTATAAACAGATGACCGCCCGGAAGGGCAATTTTATACACTTTTTCTGTGGATAGAGTTGTGAAGAAGTATGGAATTACCGATGGACAACCCAGATCACTCTGAATATTGCAGAGATTGACATTTTTTACAACTCTCTATTTTTCATTAGCTTAAACGAGATTATCTGTGAAATGCACAGCATTGTGTGATGCAGGTCACCTGAAAGATCGTTGTGCTGATGAAAGATCGAGCAACGTCGGTTTTATCCACAGATTGTGCCAATAAGTTAGGCACATTTTGTCTGAATTTTCGATTTTCGTCGCGCGTCAAGGCTGTAAATGGAAACAGTAGTGGGGGTTATTCCCAGTTATCCCATTTTTCTGTGGATAACTGGGTGTAAGATCCTGTTTATTGTCAGTGACCAGATTTGGACAACCTGGATAACCGACCGGCAGCACAGTAGAAAGTGGCCATAAAAATACATATAAATCATTAACCTGGCACATGCAAAAAGAAAAAGATAAACTCTCTCAGTGCGGTGGAAAACTGCTGTTCATTTTTTAACCAAAAGGCAATTATCATGCTTCCCCTCGCTCCCCTCTCTTCGCCTCCTGCTACAGAAGCGGTGTTACTGCAACAAGCGCAGCGTCTGGCGGGCTATTCGCTGGGTGAACTCGCTGCCCTGGCAGGCCTGCCCATTCCGCCCGATCTTAAGCGCGATAAAGGCTGGACAGGCGTTCTGCTGGAGCTGTGGCTGGGTGCCAGCTCGGGCAGTAAGCCTGAACAGGATTTTGCCGCCCTGGGGGTAGAGCTCAAGACCATCCCCATCGACAGCGCAGGCCGCCCCCTGGAGACGACGTTTGTCTGCGTGGCGCCGCTAACCGGCAATACGGGGATCACATGGGAGAGCAGTCACGTGCGGCATAAGCTGAAACGCGTGCTGTGGATCCCGGTTGAGGGGGATCGCGCGATCCCGCTGGCCGCCCGTCGCGTGGGAGCCCCGCTGATCTGGAGCCCGAACGAAGAAGAAGATCGTCAGCTGCGTCTGGACTGGGAGGAGTTGATGGACATGATCGTCCTGGGTCAGGTTGAGCGCATCACTGCCCGCCACGGCGAGGTGCTCCAGCTACGGCCAAAAGCCGCAAACAGTAAAGCGCTCACCGAAGCCATCGGCGCACGCGGCGAACCGATCCTCACCCTGCCCCGGGGCTTTTATCTGAAAAAAAACTTCACGGGCGCGTTGCTGGCACGTCACTTTCTTTTGAATACCTGACTTTTTAGCCAGAATGTTGCTTTTTATCACATATTTCCCTGTTTTTTCAGAATTGACCACTTTCAGAAAAACAACGGCAGAGTTATTACTACACTGATAACTAACACGAGCCAGGCGGAGGTAACAAGAATGAAGAAATGGGCAGTGATAATCTCGGCAGTTGGTTTAGCGTTTGCCGTTTCTGGTTGTAGCAGCGACTACGTCATGGCGACCAAAGATGGTCGTATGATTCTGACCGACGGCAAACCCGAAGTCGACGATGATACCGGGCTGGTCAGCTACCGCGATCAGCAGGGTAACAATATGCAGATTAACCGCGACGAAGTTTCACAGATTATAGAAAGATAATAGTAAAGGTCAGCGGCTTGCTGGCCTTTTGATTTTTCTCTTCCCCTCTGTCATGTTTATAGTCCTTTGTCGGGAGTTTCCTGACGCAGATAACATGTCAAATAAGGAAGCCGGCTATGCATTATCACCGTATCCCCCATAGCGCTCTTGAGATAAGCCAACTGGGGTTGGGCACGATGACATTTGGTGAACAAAATAGCGAAGCCGATGCCCATGCACAACTCGATTACGCCGTCAGCCAGGGCATTAACCTGATTGATGTCGCGGAAATGTACCCCGTGCCGCCGCGTCCTGAAACACAGGGCTTAACTGAAACCTACGTCGGCAACTGGCTGGCAAAGCGCGGTAATCGCGAAAAGCTGATTGTCGCCTCCAAGGTCAGCGGTCCCTCCCGCAATAACGATAGCGGCATTCGCCCGAATCAGGTCCTCGATCGTAAAAACATCCGCGCCGCGCTGGACGCCAGCCTGACGCGTCTGCAGACCGATTATCTCGATCTCTATCAGGTTCACTGGCCGCAGCGCGCAACAAACTGCTTTGGCAAACTGGGCTATAGCTGGAGCGACAGTGCGCCCGTTGTCACGCTGCTGGAAACCCTGGAAGCGTTAACCGAGTGCCAGCGCGCAGGCAAAATCCGCTACATTGGCGTCTCTAACGAAACGGCGTTCGGCGTGATGCGTTATCTGCACCTGGCAGACAAGCACGACCTGCCGCGTATCGTGACCATTCAGAACCCATACAGCCTGCTGAACCGCAGCTACGAAGTGGGTCTGGCGGAAGTGAGCCAGTATGAAGGCGTTGAGCTGCTGGCGTACTCCTGCCTGGGCTTTGGTACGCTGACCGGTAAGTATCTTAACGGCGCAAAACCGGCGGGAGCGCGTAATACCCTGTTCAGCCGCTTTACCCGGTACAGCGGCGAGCAGACGCAAAAAGCGGTGGCGGCCTATGTCGATATCGCCAGACGTCACGGGCTCGATCCGGCGCAGATGGCGCTGGCCTTTGTGCGCCGTCAGCCGTTTGTGGCCAGCACCCTGCTGGGCGCGACCACCATGGAGCAGCTGAAAACGAATATCGAAAGCTTCCATCTGGAGTTGAGCGAAGAGGTGTTAGCGGAGATTGAGGCGGTGCATCAGGTATATACCTATCCGGCACCGTAATAAACGCAAAAAGGCAACGACAGTTGCCTTTTTAGTTTCACAGGTCGGGTAAGGCGAAGCCGCCATTCGACAAGTCGCTCCGGTGTCGCATGGTTGCCCGGCGGCGCTTCGCTTGCCGGGCCTACAAGGACAAAGGCGGATTTCGTAGCCGCCACCACATCACCGCCGACGCTGCCACACCCACAGCGCCGCTATCGCCACCGCAAACAGCCCGCCAAACCCGACGCCAATGCCCACCACAGGTACGCCCACCTTCACCGCCAGCGAGTAAAGGCCGAGCATCAGCAGCATGGCGGCGTTTTCGCCGAGATTCTGCACCGCGATGGCATTTCCCGCGCCGACGGTATGCTTCCCGCGCTCCTGGAGCAGCGCGTTCAGCGGCACCACAAAGAAGCCACCGCAGATCCCCATCAGGAAGAGCAGCGCATAGGAAGGCAACAGCGCATGTTGCAGGGCGAAGATCAACACCACCAGACCGATCAGGACCCCGGCAGGCATGCAGCGGGCAACGGTTTGCAGCGTAACCAGCTTCGCCGCGGCCCCCGCGCCCAGCACGATCCCCACCGCTACCATGGCGTTGAGATAGGTCGGCGTGGCGTTATCGGTGATGCCCAGCGCCGTCGGCACCCAGAGCACCAGCAGGAAGCGCAGCGTCACCCCTGCACCCCAGAACATGCTGGTGCCCATTAGCGAGAAACGGGTTTCGCCGTTACGCCACAGCACGCGACAGGCGTTAAAGAAGCTGGCGGTCATCGGCGCAAAGCGCCAGGACTGCCCCGGACGCGCCGCCGGCAGTTTCGGGATAAACAGGTTGGCAATCACCGCCCCGCCATACACCACGGCACAAACCCCCAGCGCCGCCAGCACGTGCCAGTCGGCCAGTACGCCACCGGCTACCGAGCCCAGCAGGATCGCCGCAATGGTGGAGGCCTCCATCAGCCCGTTGGCTTTCACCAGCTTATCGCCAGTGGTGAGTTCACCGAGAATGCCATATTTAGCCGGGGAGTAGGCTGCCGCCCCGACGCCCACCAGCGTATAGCCTACAAACGGATTGACGCCAAAGCAGATACTCGCCGCTCCCAGCAGTTTCAGGCTGTTGGCAAACATCATCACCCGCCCTTTGGCGAAGCTGTCCGCCACCTGGCCGACAAAAGGGGCAAAAATGATGTAAGCGCCCACAAACACCATCTGCAGGATCGGCTGGCTCCAGTCCGGGTAAAACTGGGATTTGAGCAGCGCCAGAGTGGCAAACAGCAGTGCGTTATCACCAAAGGCAGAGAGAAACTGGGCGGCGATAACCGCCATCATCCCTTTCGACCAGATGGATGTGTTAGTGGGTACTGACTCACTCATCATGCGGCTCCGCCTGTTCAACCATGCCTTTCAGGGCGACAAAATCCGGCTTACCACTGCCCAGCACCGGAAGTTGCTTGAGATAACGAATATCACGCGGCACGGCCAGCTCAGGGATGCCATGTTCGCGCGCCTGTTGCAGAAGTCGCTCGCGTTTCAGCTCGCTGTCGGTGGTAAAGAGCACCAGGGCTTCACCTTTACTGGCGTCGGCCTTCACCGCGGTGGCGTGCATTTTGTCAGGGGATACCCCCAGCGCCAGCTGCTCCACCATCTCCAGCGAGACCATTTCACCGGCGATTTTGGCGAAGCGCTTCGCCCGCCCCTGGATCTGCACGTAGCCCTGGTCATCGAAGCGCACGATATCGCCGGTGTCGTACCAGCCGGTCTCCACCTCGCCGTTGGCGTTTTCCGCCGTTGGCGCTTCCAGCACGCCCGGATTTTCGACCCGCAGATAGCCGTTCATGATGTTGGGCCCTTTCAGCTGCAGACGTCCGCCCTCTTCAATGCCCGGCACAGCAAGCAGACGGGCATCCATTCCCGGCAGAATGCGTCCTACCGTTCCCGGTTTGGCCGCCATCGGCACGTTAATAGAGACCACCGGCGCGCACTCGGTGACGCCGTAGCCCTCCAGAATGCGCAGGCCAAATTTATCCTGCCACAGCTGGCGGGTGCTCTCCTGCAATTTTTCCGCCCCGGCTACCACGTAGCGCACGCGATGGAAATCATACGGATTGGCAAAGCGGGCGTAGTTGCCGAGGAAGGTCGAGGTGCCGAAGATCACCGTACAGTTACGGTCATAGGTCAGTTCCGGTACGATGCGATAGTGCAGCGGGCTCGGGTAGAGGAACACTTCGGCACCGGTCAGCAGCGGCGTAAACAGTCCCACCGTCAGGCCAAAGGAGTGAAACAGCGGCAGCGCCGACATAAAGCGATCCCGGGCGGTAAAGTCGGCGATGGTCTTTATCTGCTCGACGTTAGCCAGCAGGCTTTTATGGCTATGAACCACCCCTTTCGGGTTCCCCTCCGAGCCGGAGGTAAAGAGGATCACGGCGGCATCTTCCGGCTGCTGTTTTACCTGCGCCAGGTGCGGCATCAGCAGGTGAGCAAAGATCCACAGCTTATCGCCGAGGGTGACTTCCGCCTTAAGATCTTCCAGAAAGACCCAGCGTACCTGAGTAAGCTGCTCCGGCAGATGCCAGAGTTTGCCTTTATCAAGAAACGTGCGTGAGGTGAAGACGGTGTTGATCTGCGCGGCGGTGAAAGCGCTGCTGAGCCCTTTCACCCCTGCGGTGTAGTTGAGCATGGCCGGGACACGGCCACGGGAGACGGCGCCAAAGATCACCGCCGCGCTGATCCCGGCGTTCGGCAGCATCAGGCCAATCTTCTCCCCTTGCTGGCTGTATTTCTCAAGAATTCGGCCGACAAACAGCGTCTTGGTCAGCAGCTTGCGATAAGTATCAGGCGCAAAATTAATGTCATCGATACAGTTTTTCTTCGCGCCATAACGGTAGAGCGCCGTCAGCAGCGACTCATACAGCGTTTCACGCGGACGCACCGCCATCCGGGCTTCCATCATGATCTGATGCAGCATCTCCCCGGCGATCTTACGTCGGTCGCGGGCGCGGGGTGCATCGGGCATCGGCAAGGTGGTTGGCGGGAGCAGATGCAGGGTAATACGCGGGAACAGGCGCTGCTTCACCAGCCCTTTCAGGCGGCTGAAAAAGGTGAGTTCTGCGCCTTCAATGCGCACCGGCACCACAGTGGCGCCCGATTTCGCTGCCACAAAGCCCGCGCCGTCATAAATTTTCATCAGCGAGCCGGTGATGGAGATGCGCCCTTCCGGGAAGATCACCACCGGGCGTCCCTGCCCGATCAGTCGCACCAGATGTTTGATCATCATCGGTTTGGTGGGATCGAGCGGAACGAACTCAATCACGCTCGACAGCCAGCGCATATACCACTGCTGGCTGATGGAGGTGTAGACCGCAAAGACCGGGCGCACAGGTAAAAACAGCGCCAGCAGAATGCCGTCAATAAAAGAGACATGATTGGGGGTAATAATAACGCGTTCTGCGTGCAGAGCCTGGGTGTCGCCAGTCAGACGGACGCGAAAGAGGATACGAAACAGCGTGCGGAAAAACCCAAATAACATTTCAACTCCCTTTGCCTTTCAATTAGCCGGGTTACGGTAAATTGTGGCAGATTACACGAGAAGTGCGGTGGGAGCGACAACCGGATAGAGACAAAAAAAAACCTGCGCATCTGCGCAGGTTGGTGCAAGAGATGAGTACGCAGTACGTACTAAGAATTCTCACCAATCAATACCTCTGGGATCTTGATTGTGGCTCCGGGCAATCCACTTCACCAGCGCAAAAAAGCAAGGGAATGAGCCGAAGTGCAACCAGGTGTGAATTTTATCGATAGCTGTTACATGTTGAACAACAAGCAAAAAAAACCTGCGTAAGAACGCAGGCTGGTGTAAAGCGTGTCAGTTAACCCGGGGTCAACTTCACCTATCAATACCTCTGGGATCTCAAATGTAGCAACGCGGCCCAAACCCCTGCCAGCAGGCAATCGCAACAGCCTGAGGCAAAGTGTAACCAAAGATTCAAATTCACCCTCTTCTGTCACGCTTCGCTGTGTAACGATTACACCGTTTCCGCCAGCGTTTCTCACCTTTGTGAATTGCCTCACCGCCCTGCGCTTGAATACACCTCACTTTTCCGCAACACTATTGAGTGTGTAAACGCTTACCCTAACAAGAAGGTAGAGAATGGCGACAATAAAGGATGTGGCCCGACTGGCGGGTGTTTCCGTCGCCACGGTTTCACGTGTGATAAACAACTCCCCAAAAGCCAGTGAAACCTCCCGCCAGGCCGTGCTGACTGCCATGGAATCCCTGAACTATCACCCCAACGCCAACGCCCGCGCGCTGGCTCAGCAGTCCACCGATACCGTCGGGCTGGTGGTGGGCGATGTCTCCGATCCCTTTTTCGGCGCGATGGTCAAAGCTGTCGAGCAGGTCGCCTACCAGACCGGCAACTTTCTGCTGATCGGCAATGGCTACCACAACGAGCAGAAAGAGCGTCAGGCGATTGAGCAGCTGATCCGCCATCGCTGCGCGGCGCTGGTGGTGCATGCCAAAAAGCTGCCGGATGAGGAGCTGGTGCATCTGATGAAGCAGATCCCCGGCATGGTGATTGTGAACCGCATTATTCCCGGCTATGAGCAGCGCTGCGTGGCGCTGGACGATCGCTACGGCGCCTGGCTTGCCACCCGCCACCTGATCCAGCAGGGGCATACCCGTATCGGCTATCTCTGCTCCAACCACCCCATTTCGGATGCCGAAGATCGGCTGCAGGGTTATTACGATGCGCTGCGCGAGAACGACCTGCCCTGCAACGATCGCCTGGTCACTTATGGTGAACCTGACGAGCGCGGCGGCGAGCAGGCGATGACCGAGCTGCTGGGACGCGGGCGTAACTTTACGGCGATCGCCTGTTACAACGACTCGATGGCCGCCGGGGCGATGGGGGTGCTGAACGATAACGGCATTGACGTGCCGGGAGATATTTCGCTGATTGGCTTCGATGACATTCTGATCTCCCGCTATGTGCGACCGCGCCTGACCACGGTGCGCTACCCTATCGTCACCATGGCGACGCAGGCGGCGGAGCTGGCGCTGTCACTGGCGGATAAACGCCAGCCGCCGGAGATCACCCACCTGTTTAGCCCGACACTGGTGCGCCGTCACTCCGTTGTGCCGCCGGCAGAGTCCGCCAGCGAGTAGCGGTAGAGGTGGACGGTTTTGTCCGGGTATTCCAGTCCGTCGCCGATATAGTGCCAGCCGTAGCGCTCATAAAAATCGCGGCAGGCAGACCAGAGATGCAGTTCGCTAAAGCCGCTCTCTGCGGCGTAGCGCTGAACATGCTGCTGTAATTTCCCCGCCAGTCCCTGTCCGCGCGCCGCGTCGTCCACATACAGCGCCGCCAGCCAGGGATGGAGATCCTGACGGGTAATCAGGTCGCAGCGCCATAACCCCACCGTGCCGAGCAGGCGTTTCCCTTCGGTAGCAATAAAGGTGAGCGGCAGCGCGCCGGGGGTCTGGCTGTGGGTCACGACGCTTGTAAAAAACGTCCGAGGCACACCGTCGCCAAAGGCCTGCCACAGCCAGTCAATCACCTGCTCCGCATGTTGCGGAGCCGCGTACAGCGGTTGAATAATCACATCAGTTTCCCCTGAAAAAGGGAAACCGAATCAAACAGATAGCCGTCAAAGTCCGGGGCATCCTCGTCGGAGAGTTCCAGCAGGCTCTTTTTGACATTTTCCAGATGCTGAAACATGGCCTGCCAGGCGCCCATGACGTCGCGACGGCGCAGGGCGGCGAGGATGGTTTGTCTGTCGCCCAGCCACTTCAGGCGATACGCCCGACTGGCGATATGGGCGTTGAACTGTTGCCAGAGCGGGCTACTGTCCATGTGATGCCAGATGCTTTCGACGGTGGCCAGCAGCATCTGATTCTGCGTTGCCCCCGCCAGCACCAGATGGAACATCTTGTTGTTGTCCTGGCTGTTATCGTTGGCGGCGATCGCCCGCTGCTCTTGCTCGATGATGCGGCGCAGGTTATCGATGTCCGCCCGGGTCGCCATCTTCGCAGCAAAGGCGGCAATGTTACTCTCAAGCAGCTGGCGCGCCTGCAAAATCTCGAACGGGCCGACGTCGCTGTGAAAGAAGCGCTCTTCCTCGTTCTCATGCTCTTCAGGAATGCGCATCACGTAGACGCCGGAACCCTGACGAATATCCACGGTGCCCTGTAGCTCCAGCATCAGCAGCGCCTCCCGCACGATGGTACGGCTGACGCCGTAGGTTTCCGCAATGTTGCGCTCCGGCGGCAGACGTGAGCCCACGGGATAGTGCCCCTGGACGATCTGGGCGCGTAAATCCTCGCCAATCTCCTGGTACTGCTTCTTTTCCGCCGGGACGACAGCCTTATCCACGTTATCACCTGTACTGAGAGTTAATGCGCGGGCCGGGCAGCTTCCCGGCCAGTTTGTGCCCTATGTTACCAGAAGCGTCGCACTCTTCGCCTACTTCCATTCATCATCAATGGTCAGGGTCAGCACGCGCTTATCGCGCAGTTGCCGGAACCAGCTGGCCGATTTTTTTGGGCGTCGGGCGCGGTTGTCCGCCAGATCGATCTCAATCAGGCCGTAGCGGTTCTTAAAGGCGTTCATCGGCGAGACGTTATCGGTGAAGGCCCACAGCATGTAGCCGTGGCAGTTGGCTCCCTCCTCCCGCGCCAGCAGCGTGTAATAAAGGTGCTCGCTGATGAAGTTGATGCGGTAGCTGTCCTCGATGATGCCATCGCGGTTACGGTACTGGCCTTCGTTTTCCACCCCCATCCCGCTTTCGGCCACGAACCAGTCGATATTGCGGTAGTCGTTTTTGATGCGCATCGCCATGTCGTAGATGATGCGCGGGGCGATCTCCCAGCCGCGGGAGGGGTTCATCCTTCGCCCCGGCAGGTCAAACGGCTCGTAGTAGTATGCCGGATGGAACGGCGTCTCGGGATGCCAGGCCCGGGACGGCGCCTTCACCCGGTGCGGGTAATAGAGATTGATCCCCAGCTCATCGACGGTGTTCTCCGCAATAAGAGCCAGTTCGTCGTCGCTGTACTCCCACCGCACCTGGTGTTTTTCCAGCAGGGTGAAGAGTTCCTGGGGATAACGCCCATGCACCAGCGGATCGAGGAATACCCGGTTGTAAAACAGATCGTAGATCTCCGCGGCCTTGATGTCGTGGGCGGCCCGGGAGCGGGGATAAGTCACTTCCGGGTTGAGGATACAGCCTACGCTGCCGCTGTAGCCTTTTTCGCGGAACAGCTTCACCACCTTCGCCGTCGCCAGCACTTTGTGGTGGTTCCACTGCATCCAGGTATGGGTGTTCTGCTCATAGGGCCAGCGCAGGGCGTCGAGGTATACCCGGGTCTGCACCACTATCGGCTCGTTGAAGGTAAACCAGCGCTTCACCACGTGGTGATAGCGGGCAAAGACCTTTTCAGCATAGCGGGTGAACAGCTCGACCACATGCTTCGACGCCCAGCCGCCGTAGGTTTCCAGCAACGTACCCGGCAGCTCGTAGTGTTCGAGGCAGATCATCGGCTCAATGCCCTGACGATGCATCTCGGCGAACAGGGCGTCGTACCAGGCGGCGTACTCCTCGTCCACCGTGGCGTTTTCATAGTCGGTGAGAAAACGCGACCAGTTGATGGAGGTGCGGTAGTGGGTCAGTCCGGCCTGCTTCATGAGCGCCACATCTTCCCGGAAGCGGTTAATAAAGTCGGTCGCCACCGCCGGGCCGTAGCCGTTGTGCCACACCTGACGATCGTTTTTGTACCAGAGATCGATCCAGGAATCCTGCCCGGCTTTTTTGCCGCTCCAGCCCTCGGTTTGCCAGGCGGAGGCCGCGGCCCCAAGGATAAACCCCTCGGGGATAGTCATCTGTTTAATGCTCATGCGTTATTCGTCGCCTCCTGGTTCGCGGCCTGTTGCGCGGCCTGCTCTGCCCGGCGTGAGGCGATCTTCACAAACGGCAGATAGATCAGCACGGCGGTGATAATACAGACCAGTTGGGTTACGACCGCGCCCATCGACCCGGCGGTAGAGAGCCAGGCGTTGATCAGCGGCGGCGTAGTCCAGGGCACCATCACGACCGCTTTGCCGGCAAAACCAGTGACGGTGGCGAAGTAGCCGATGGTGCCGGTTACCAGCGGGGTGATGATGAACGGGATCGCCAGAATCGGGTTGAGCATGATTGGCATACCGAAGATCACCGGCTCGTTGATATTAAAGATCCCCGGGCCGATGGAGAGCTTGGCGATCTCCTTCATCTCTTTGCGTTTGGTGCCGATCATCACGGCGATGAGCAGACCGATGGTCAGACCCGAGCCGCCGATGCTC